>WLWZ01000012.1 GCA_012103315.1 Alphaproteobacteria bacterium | reverse complement strand
GACGTCCATCGCGTTCTTTGAGTTCCGTGTCGAGCAGTTCAACACGCTTAGCAATGACATCCCGAAGTTCGTCAGGCGGCATTTTCAGGAGATTTTCAACGCCTACCATCGCATTCTCAATGATATCTTGCGAGATAGTCTGGGGATCACGATCTCCCGCCCCCGGGAAGCCTACGACGTCAGCGGGCACGGCGGTATCGGCGGTAATTGGCGTATCAGTTTGTTGTTCAGCAAGAGCGGCAGACATACGATTCTCCGAATATGAGTTTCTTTAACCATATGTTTCTATGCATGATCCGTGCCATGAAATGATATATTAAATATCAATGTCTTAAATATATATCTTCAATCAAATTATCAATATATTCCGGTGATATTTGCCGACTGATGCAGTTCCTGCCGGGTATCGTTGTTACCGCCCCTTATAGGTTGGTGTGCGTTTTTCCAAAATACTTGAGACAGCTTCGAGATGGTCCTCCGTCGAGTGACAAATGGCCTGGATCGAGGCGCAATTATCGAGAAAATCGCTAAGGTGAGCGTTTTGGGATTGCCGAAATAATGTTTTGAGCATACGTGCCGTAATGGGTGGCCGGGCGGCGATACTTTCCGCGAGTTCAAGGGTACGCACCATGAGCTGCTCCGGTTCAACACATTCCAGCGCGAGACCTATTTCGGCCGCTTCTGGTCCTTCAACGATGCGACCTGTAAAGGTGAGCTCTGCAGCGCGTTGCATACCGACGCGCCGGGGCAGAATCCACGCCCCACCGTCTCCAGGAATAATGCCGACATTGATAAAAGTTTCACCGAATTTGGCCTGGGTTGAGCAAATTGTGATGTCACAATAGAGGGCAAGGTCGCAGCCTGCCCCGATCGCGGGCCCTTGGACGGCTGATATCGATGGAATGTCCAGGGCATAGAGGGCTTTCGGAATTCGTTGAATTCCTTCGATATAGCCACGTCGAACACCTGCAGTTCCACCGCCGAAAATTCCTTTCTTGTCTTGCATGTCTTTGATGTTACCACCAGCAGAGAAAGCTGTGCCTTCTGCCGACATGACAAAAACCCTTATATCAGGATGAACCTGGACCTTTGCCAACACATCGAGGATTTCATCGGTGAAATCGCGTTCTGAATAAGCATTTCGGATATCATGGCGCGCTAAAATCATATGGCCGACACCATTTTCTAGGGTAAATTTGATATTCTTATATTCGTTTTCAGCCATCGATTTTCTCCTATTTCGGTATAGGGGGATTGTGGACAGCATGTCCAATCCGTCAAGCGAGCGTGTGGTCTTAATCCTGCGACTATTCCGCCCACGGTTCCGTCGCTGGCGGACAGACGTTATTGTTCTGTATGTGTGCAAACAAGACACCTCAAAGTTTTGCCGGTACCGGTGAGGAACTCCTGACCGTTAGCGAGATGTATGGCGCGGACGCAGCTGCGATTTCCAACGGCACTTCCAGTGACGTTTTGATGGAGAACGCCGGACGGGCAGTCGTAAAAGCCATTATTAATAGATGGTCAGCCCGACCCGTCTTAATACTGTGCGGCCCCGGCAATAACGGGGGTGACGGCTTTGTCGTTGCCCGCATACTCGCCGACGCTGGTTGGCCCGTGAAATTGGCTTTGCTTGGTGATGTGAAATCTTTAACAGACGACGCAGCGAAAATGGTGGCTCAATGGAGCGGAGAAATCGAGGGTCTCGACAGGTCGGTGCTAGACGGGGCCGAACTTGTTATTGATGCATTGTTCGGTGCTGGATTAAGCAGAGCCGTCGACGGCGTCGTCGCGACAGTTATCGAAGAGATAAATCGAAAGGCTATCCTATGCGTCGCGGTCGATGTGCCGAGCGGTGTCAATGGAGATACTGGGCAGGTTTTAGGCGCCGCTGCACATTGTACGTTAACCGTCACATTCTTCCGTCAGAAGCCGGCGCATCTGCTTTATCCGGGACGAGAAATTTGCGGTGAGATTGTCGTGGCAGATATTGGAATTGCCGATGAAATTATGCCGGATATCGCACCGATGACGGCTCATAACGCGCCGTCGCTTTGGTTATCTGAGTTACCAAAACCCAGCCATCTTGACCATAAATACACACGCGGATATGCGCTAATTGCAGGCGGCGCCGAAATGACTGGTGCGGCTCGGTTATCAGCTCGGGCTGCCGCTCGTATCGGTGCCGGAATGGTCGGTATAGCTGCCCCAGAGGAAGTCGCTGCAATTTATGCTAATGACGACCCGAGTTTTCTTATCCATCAATTTACCGACATAAGCGAATTTACGATTTTATTGAATGATGAACGTCTAAGTGCGGCGGTGATTGGACCAGGCACGGGCGTCAATCAGATGACGAGCGAAATGGCTTTGGCGGCTCTGGTGTCAAGAAAGGCGGTTGTCCTTGATGCAGATGCATTGACGGTTTTTGGTGATCGTCGCGAGAAATTGTATGAAGCAATTAGAGGCAGCAAACACGTTGTCATGACCCCGCATGAAGGCGAATTTCTGCGTTTATTTGATTTTACGGGGGATAAGCTTAATCGGTGTCGTGCCGCTGCTCGAAAAAGCGGCGCAGTAATTTTATTGAAGGGGCCAGATACCGTGATTGCCGCGCCGGATGGTCGCGCGGTGATTAACGGCAATGCACCGCCGACGTTGGCAACCGCAGGGGCTGGAGATGTTCTAGCAGGACTAATTGCGGGGTTGATGGCGCAAGGAATGGAAGCGTTCTATGCGACGTCCGCGGCCTGCTGGATCCATGGAGAGGCTGCGAGCAATTTTGGCCCTGGTCTTATTGCCAGTGACTTACCAAAGTGTATCCCCGCTATATTAAAAAAATTAGAACGCATATCTTGCACCTAACAGGTGGTTTATGAATGGTGATGAATTGGGGTATCTTTTTCCTCTGTGGAAAACCCTGATTTTCTATTTGTAACAATCACTTGAACATAGACTCTTCATGAGCTATTAACCTCGTTTTGCTAGATTCGGGGATTGGATAAATCAGTCTCGTAGCAGGAACGATGGTGTCGGCATGACCTGGCAAAGCGAAGATAAAGGCAGAAGGCTTGCGAGCATGTTTTTTAAGCGTGGGCGCGCGCTCGAATATGTTCGTCCTGGTTCGACATTTCAGCGCGTTCATGATGATGAACTGGTTGAGACTGCTGAGGTAGAATCGGTCGGCACCGATGCTTATGGAATCCCGCATGTTAAGTTTAAAGTGAGCTTTTCGCGTCCCAATCGGTTTAGCTACGATGAGGGAAGCCGAATGCTTGCATTACGCAGTTTCGCTGATCGTTATAGAGAACGGGTTATGGCGTAATTGCTGTAATTTTAAGTGTGCTGAGCCGCGGCATCTGTGTCGCGGTTTTTTTATGTCTTGTCACGTCTGTGTTTTCATCCTCAATAACTGTGTTATAAGGCACGCCGCTGCCGGTATCGGAGATAGAATTTTCTGTTTCAGCGCGGGCGTGGTGGAATTGGTAGACACGCCAGATTTAGGTTCTGGTGGCGAAAGCCGTGGGGGTTCAAGTCCCTCCGCCCGTACCACATATTAGCGACGCCGGTGGCGCGGTCTTACTTAAGGCAGATGCGATTATGTCTGCAGAAAATGTGCAAGGAAGTCGATGCAAGTAACAGAAACCAGCGCCGAAGGGCTCAAACGTGAATTTACCGTGGTCGTGCCCGCAAATGATGTTGAGGCAAAACTCGTCACCCGGCTCGGAGAAATTGGCGCAACCGTAACCATTCCTGGTTTCAGACCTGGCAAAGTCCCAGCCGCTTTACTGCGCAAACGATATGGTGAAGCAGTGCGGGGGGAAGTGCTGGAACAGACCATCAACGAAAGCTGGCAACAGGCTTTAACGGATGAAGGTTTAAAGCCGGCGTCTGAGCCGAAGGTTGAGATTGTCACTTTTGAAGAGGGGACTGATCTTGAGTACAAGCTCAATGTTGAGCTCATGCCAGAGATTAAGCCAGTTGATTTTGCGACGCTTAAACTTGAACGCAAGGTCGTGAAAGTTAGCGACGCGGAGATCGATCAGACATTACAACGACTGGCGGAAAGCCGAAAAAACTTTGAACCGATTAGTGGTAAGCGCGCTTCAAAAGATGGCGATCAAGTCGTCGTTGATTTTAAAGGAACGGTTGGCGGAGAAGAGTTTGCTGGTGGTTCGATGACGGACTTTGAATTGGAACTCGGCGCCGGCGGTTTTCTTCCAGGTTTCGAAGAACAAATTTCTGGTACGAAAGCTGGGGATAATAAGGAAGTCAAAGTGTCGATGCCTGAAGATCATCCGAATGATGAGCTGAAAGGCAAGGAACTCGTTTTTGATGTCACAGTCAAAGAGATCCGTGAAGCTACGCCAGTCACCGTCGATGACGAGTTGGCAAAAGCTAACGGGATGGAAGATCTTGATGCCTTAAAAGCAGCGGTTAGTGAAGAACTTGGGCGTGAATACGGTCAACTCTCTAGGGCCCATCTGAAACGCGGTCTCCTTGACGAATTATCTGATGCGCATGATTTCGAGTTACCAGAGGGCATTCTCGATGGAGAGTTTGACGCAATTTGGCAGCAGGTAATGGATGCCAAAGAGCGTGATGCTTTAGACGAGGATGATAAGGCGAAAAGTGATGACGAACTGAAAGAACGTTATCGCGAAATTGCTTCTCGGCGAGTCCGGCTTGGATTGTTGATTTCTGAGGTAGGGCAATCAAATAATATTACGGTCACGCAAGATGATTTGAATAAGGCAATGCAGGCCGAAGCAGCCCGGTTACCGGGGCATGAAGCGCGAGTTTTCGAATATTACCAAAATAACCCGGAAGCGATGCAGGAGCTGCAAGCCCCTATTTTTGAAGACAAGGTGGTTGATTTTATTGTCGAGATGGCCACCGTTACTGAAGTTGAAACTACAATAGAAGAACTTTCGCGCGATCCAGATGAAGCAGCGGAAGAAACAGGTGGCGGCAAAAAGAAGAAGAGCAGTTCAAAGGCGAAATCGAAATCCAAGGCGAAGCGTGCAAGCGCGAAAGCCGCTGATAAAAAGTGAACGAAATGGACGAGTTTAACATGAATGCACCGCAGATGAACGCTCTGGTTCCAATGGTCGTTGAGCAGACGAACCGGGGAGAGCGCGCCTATGACATCTATTCACGGCTTCTAAAGGAAAGAATTATTTTTCTCACAGGCCCAGTAGATGACCATGTGTCTAGCTTAATCTGTGCTCAGCTGATGTATCTTGAATCTGAAAATCCCTCGAAAGACATTTCGTTTTATATCAATTCACCGGGCGGGATCGTGACCGCTGGTCTCGCGATTTATGATACGATGAATTACATTCGGCCGGATATTTCGACAGTGTGTTTTGGCCAGGCTGCCTCAATGGGGTCGCTTTTGCTTACAGGCGGAACCAAGGGAAAGAGATACGGCTTGCCCCATTCTCGCATTATGATTCATCAACCGTCTGGCGGTTTTCAGGGACAGGCGACAGATATCGATATACATGCTCGTGAAATTTTGAATTTGCGAGCCCGTTTAAATGAGATTTATGTCAATCACACTGGACAGACGATAGACGTGATCGAACAACGAATGGACCGGGATAGCTTCCTTTCACCGGAAGAAGCGAAGGAATTTGGTCTTATCGATGATGTTGTCGATTCAAGGGCAGAAATCACTCCCGAAGAATCTGACGACAAATAGGACCGTATTAACCGATTATTGAATTCTGTCTGGTGACCTAGGAGCCTTAAGAGTGTTTCGTATGGGAATCGCATGACGCATTACGAGTTTAGTGTAGAAAACACTAGGAAATCTCCCAAGTTTTGCGGATGGACGCTTGCGAATAGCTTCGCTAACATAATCCTGTGATACCGAGTTCAATGGAGTATCGATGACCAAGTCTGGTAATGGAGACGCAAAAAACGTCCTTTATTGTTCGTTTTGCGGAAAGAGTCAGCACGAAGTCCGAAAGCTCATAGCTGGGCCGACAGTTTTCATCTGTGACGAATGTGTCGAACTCTGCATGGATATCATCCGTGAAGAGCACAAGACGACATTGGTGAAATCCCGCGATGGGGTTCCGACACCTGCGGATATTTGTTCAGTCCTCGATGATTATGTAATTGGTCAATATTACGCTAAACGGGTTCTATCTGTTGCGGTGCATAATCACTACAAACGCTTATCACATAGCAGTAAAAATGACGAAGTTGAGCTGGCAAAATCCAACATCATACTAATTGGGCCAACAGGTTGCGGTAAGACGCTCCTAGCGCAAACGCTTGCCCGCATCCTCGATGTGCCTTTTACGATGGCAGATGCCACGACACTAACGGAAGCTGGTTATGTTGGTGAAGATGTCGAAAACATTATTCTCAAGTTGCTGCAAGCTGCGGACTATAATGTTGAGCGGGCTCAACGCGGCATCGTCTATATAGATGAAGTCGATAAGATTTCGCGGAAATCGGATAATCCATCGATAACTCGTGACGTTTCAGGAGAAGGTGTTCAGCAGGCATTGCTGAAGATTATGGAAGGGACTGTTGCGAGCGTTCCCCCACAGGGTGGACGTAAACATCCACAGCAGGAATTCCTTCAAGTTGATACCACGAACATATTGTTTATTTGCGGTGGTGCTTTCGCCGGTCTTGAGAAAATTATCGGATCGCGCGGCAAAGGCAGCTCAATTGGTATAGGCGCTGATGTGACAGGGCCTGATGAACGTAAAACCGGGGAAATCTTGAGAGAGATCGAACCAGAAGATTTATTGAAATTTGGTCTTATTCCGGAGTTTGTCGGTCGGTTGCCAGTCATTGCAACACTCGAAGAGTTGGAAGAAGAGGCACTGGTTGAAATTTTGGTGAAACCCAAGAACGCCCTTGTAAAGCAATACTCAACTTTATTCGAAATGGAAGAAGTTGCTTTGACCTTTGCCGATGATGCCTTGCATTCGATCGCGAAGAAAGCCATCGAACGCAAAACCGGTGCTCGAGGGCTTAGATCCATTCTTGAAGCGATTTTGCTCGATACGATGTACGAATTGCCAGGTTTTGAAGGTATTGAAGAAGTTGCTATCAGTGGCGAAGTCGTCGAAGGCAGAGCTAAGCCGCTCTACATTTATTCTGATCGTCGTGAGGATTTGGGAACGAGCGCTTGAGAACGTGGTTGATTTCCAGATCGTACAACGCCATCTAACCGTTAGATTATTTCATTGGTCGTCGGTGGCAACGCCGACATAGTTTTAGAGTAAGAGGTATTATGCCGGAGTTGGCCCAAGGTTCAATTTTCCCCGTCTTGCCCTTGCGCGATATTGTGGTTTTCCCCCACATGATCGTGCCGCTTTTTGTAGGTCGCGAGAAGTCAGTTCGCGCCCTCGAAGACGTTATGAAGGACGATAAGCAAATATTGCTCGTCACCCAAAAAAATGCGGGCGATGACGATCCGAAACCCGACGATATATACACAGTTGGGACGGTTGGCACCGTTCTTCAACTCTTGAAGCTACCGGACGGCACAGTCAAAGTGCTTGTCGAAGGTACTCAGCGCGCCATGATTTCCGGTTTCTCGGATAATGAAGAGTTTTTTGAGGCGACCGCTGAACTACTGCCTGATTCAGATGATAATCCGGAAGAGCATGAAGCGCTTGCCCGTTCGGTGATTTCTCAATTTGAGCAATATATAAAGCTCAACAAGAAGATACCACCCGAGGTCCTGGTATCTCTCAATCAGATAGAGGAATCCAGCAAGCTTGCTGACACTGTAGCCTCTCATCTTGCTTTGAAGATTTCCGAAAAACAGGAACTTCTTGAGCTATCTACGATTACTGAACGACTTGAACGAGAATACTCACTGATGGAAGCTGAGATTGGTGTTCTCCAAGTTGAAAAGCGGATCCGCAATCGAGTCAAGCGACAGATGGAGAAGACCCAACGCGAGTACTATTTGAATGAGCAGATGAAGGCCATTCAGAAGGAACTTGGCGAAGGCGAAGATGGTCGAGATGAAGCAGGTGAGATCGAAGAAAAGATCGAAAAGACCAAACTGAGCAAGGAAGCCAAAGAGAAGGCAACCGCGGAACTCAAGAAGATGCGGGCAATGAGTCCAATGTCTGCGGAAGCGACAGTCGTCCGGAATTATCTCGATTGGATTCTGAGTATTCCTTGGAAAGAGCGCAGCCGGGTCAAGAAGGACCTGAAGTTTGCCGAGAATATTCTGAATAGGGACCATTGCGGACTTGAGAAGGTCAAGGAACGTATTCTTGAGTATCTCGCTGTGCAGCAACGAGTAGGGAAGGTTAAGGGGCCCATCTTGTGTCTCGTGGGGCCGCCCGGCGTCGGTAAGACATCTCTTGGGAAATCAATTGCGTCTGCGACAGGCCGAAATTTTGTAAGAATTTCACTCGGTGGCGTTCGCGACGAAGCGGAGATCAGAGGCCATCGCCGGACCTATATTGGTTCGATGCCGGGTAAAATTATTCAGGGTATGAAAAAGGCGAAGAAGTCCAATCCTCTCTTCTTGCTGGATGAGATTGATAAGCTTGGGTCTGACTGGCGTGGTGACCCGTCTTCTGCTCTTCTAGAGGTTTTGGACCCTGAGCAAAATAATACCTTCAATGACCATTATCTGGAGGTTGATTATGACCTTTCAGATGTTCTGTTTGTCACGACAGCGAATACCTTGCGTATTCCTGCACCACTGTTGGATCGAATGGAAGTGATCCGCATCTCCGGTTATACCGAGGATGAGAAAGTCGAAATTGCCAAGCAGCATTTGATTCCTAAGCAGGTCAAATCACACGGGCTGAAAAAAGGCGAGTGGTCGATTTCTGACGATGCACTGCGCGATTTGATTAGGTATTACACGCGTGAAGCTGGCGTCCGTAATCTTGAACGGGAAATTGCTAACTTGTCCCGTAAGGCTGTTCGCCATGTTTTGACGAAGAAAGTCAAATCTGTTCGATTGACCCGTCGTAATCTCGAAAAATTCGCAGGCGTTCACCGCTATCGCTACGGCATGGTCGAGGAAAATGACCTTGTCGGTGTGACGACTGGCCTTGCCTGGACTGAAGTTGGCGGTGAGTTGCTGTCTGTAGAAGCGGTTATGATGCCTGGTAAAGGTAACGTTGCTCATACCGGTACACTTGGTGATGTTATGAAGGAGTCTGTTCAGGCGGCTCGATCATTTATTCGGTCCCGGTCAGTTGAATTTGGTATCTCGCCGAAGGCCTTTGAAAAGAACGATATCCATGTGCATGTACCTGAGGGTGCTACGCCCAAAGATGGGCCTTCCGCGGGTGTCGCCATGTGTACCTCAATAGTCTCAGCTCTAACTGGGAACGAAGTCCGTAAAGACATCGCGATGACCGGTGAAATTACGCTGCGTGGTCGTGTCCTTCCGATTGGTGGTCTCAAGGAGAAACTTCTTGCTGCATTACGAGGCGGCATCCAGACAGTTTTGATCCCCAAAGACAACGAAAAGGACCTTGCAGATATTCCAGATAACGTAAAACGTGGTCTCGAAATTATTCCTGTCACGACGGCTGACGAGGTTCTTGATCATGCGTTGGTGAGGAAGCTCGTTCCGATAGAGTGGCCTGACGTAGACCCTGTGTCGACGTCTGATCAGCCTGACAAAGACGTCGGAGGCGTCGTTACCCACTGAAGAATATTCGTACCGAATCGTCCTGTTCCCGCGGGGTGATTCGCATAAGTCGCTAAAAACCGCCGATTTCTGCCAAAAATCGGCGGTTTCTGCGATTGACGGGAGAGAAACGGAGCGCCTATCCTTAGCTCCTGCCGGGGTAACACGATTATAACCGTGGCGTAGCGGTCTCTAATAAAGGCCATTTTTTATTACCTTCCATGATTAGAGGGGGCGTACAGTGAACAAGAATGATCTCGTGGCCAATGTGGCTTCCAGTGCAGGACTTTCCAAAGCGGATTCTGCAAAAGCTGTTGATGCGGTTTTTGAATCGGTAACAGCTTCGCTCAAGGGCGGAAATGAAGTTCGTCTTGTCGGGTTTGGCACTTTCAGTGTAACGGCGCGTAAAGCGTCTGAAGGCCGTAATCCGCGGACAGGTGAAAAAATTCAAATACCTGCTTCGAACCAGCCTAAATTCCGGGCTGGTAAAGTCCTCAAGGAAGCCGTTAATTAATAGGCATTCTTCTTGAGAATAATTTAGAACCGGTCGCTGCATGGCGGCCGGTTTTATTTTTTCTTTAAAAACCTTTCCTTCTATGGATAACCCTGTGCTATAGGGTGCGCGTTGACTGAGTATAGGGCGGTTAGCTCAGCTGGGAGAGCGCCACGTTTACACCGTGGATGTCGGCGGTTCGATCCCGTCACCGCCCACCAGTCAATGTTTCGAACGTTAACAACTCTCATTGTCGCTAACTAACTCTTGGGGCCTTAATGTGTGCTCAGGAGGGATTGTTGACTACCCAACTAAACTAGTATTTTGTGCGCCAATCGTGCACAGGCATTTTTCCTATCAAACAAATTGGTGAATAGCGGTAATGGCGCAAGATTTTCTTTCATTTATCGACAAGATTAAGGCTGAGCGTCCGGATGAATTTGTAACTGTTTCGGATGAAATTGACCCGGCCCATACAATAACGGCCTCAGTCGTGAAAACTGAGCAAGAGGCCAAGAAACGCCCCGTCTTTGTCTTTGAAAATGTCAAAGGGACGGACTTTAAGGTCATGACCAACCTTCATGCGAGTCGCCCGCGGCTTGGTATGGCGCTGGGTGTTGGTCCACGCGAGATGCAAAAGAAATTTCTTGCTGCCATGGAAAACCCTATTCCGCCGAAGGAAATCAATACTGGTCCTTGTAAGGACGTGATCATCAAGGGAGCGGACGTCGATATGCGGGCTTTGCCGCAGGTCGTACATCATGGAGATGATGGCGGCCCATATATCACTGCTGCTATTTCATTCGCTAAAGATCCAGAAACAGGCATTTATAACTGTGCCTACAATCGTTTGATGATCACGGGGAAGGATTCAACGTCCATTCACCTAACGCTTGGCAAACATTTGTGGGAATTCCACAAGATGGCTGAAGCCAAAGGTGAACCTCTGCCTGTTGCCTTTGCTATCGGTGTACATCCGGCGATAGCTCTTGGCGCTTTATCTATAGGCTCGGTCGATGAGGACGAGACCCACATAATGGGTGGGTTGTTTGAAGAGCCTCTTGAAATGGTGCGCTGTGAGACAATCGATCTTTCCGTACCTGCTCATGCAGAGATGATTATCGAAGCGGAAATTCAGCCTGGTGCAACGGTAGATGAAGGGCCTTTTGGTGAGTTTACCGGCTATAGCCTGGGGGCACGAGAACGTGAGGTCGTAAAAGTGAAGGCGATTACTCATCGTAAAGGCGCGTACTTTTACGATATGAACGTCGGCCATCTCGATCATATGTTGCTGTCGACAATTCCAATGGAAGCGAATTTGTTCCGGGCGGTTCGGTCGATGGTCCCTTCGGTCAAGGCGGTGCGGGTTCCAAGTCCCTTTACCTGTTATGTTTCGATTGAGCAGCGTCTCAAAGGGCAGGGGAAGAACGCGATTATGGCCGTGCTAGGTGCAGACCTCTACATCAAGCGCGTTGTTGTGGTTGACCAAGATGTCGATATCTATGATGAACGGCAGGTCAACTGGGCTCTGGCGACGAGATGTCAACCAGATCGTGATATGGTGCTAATCAATAACGCCCGAGGTTCTGACCTCGATCCGTCTACTGCTGGCGATGATGGTTTTACGTCAAAGTGGGGAATGGATGCGACTGCCAAACCTCTACTCAATGAGTTCACACCACGTCACCGCTTCCCCGAAGATGTTTGGGATGGCGTTGATGTAAAGTCGATCTTGTCATAACGGAATGACGGCAAATATTGCTTTAAGTTTTGATGCCGCGGCCGCAGCACACTCTGATAAGACCATCCTCGTCGGTCCTCAGCGCAGCTACACTTGGCGGGAACTCGATTTAAAAGCAGGAGCAGTCGCTGCTGGTCTACAAAGTGACGGCATCGCACCGGGGCAACGGCTTGCGATATGTTTTGAGGACCCTCTGGATACGATTATCGGCGTTTTCGGAGGACTTAAGGCGGGCTGTGTTATTACGCCGTTCAATGCGCGACTGAAAGCGGAGGAGCGGGACCAGGTCTTGTCTCTGCTTGATCCCACGATGGTGCTGGATAGCATTCCCGATGGCGACGAAGAGTTTCCTGCGCAAATTGTTAATTCTGAAGACCCTGCCATAATTTTATTCACCTCTGGAAGTACGGGCGTTCCAAAAGGAGCAGTACTGTCACACCGTTCTGTGACCGTTGGTTTGGACATGTGGTGCGAATCCTCATTGGCGATAGAGAAAAATGACATTGTCTTATCGGTTTTGCCGTTGGCGCACTCATACGGATTGTTTGGTACTGTTATGGCGCCCTTAATGGTAGGAGCGCAGAGCGTGGTTCTACCGCGTTTTGGGGTCGAAGATGTTCTTTCCGCGATCAAGAAACACAAGGCGACTATCTTTTGTGGTGTCGCAACGATGTTCCGACGCCTGCTGGATTCTGGTGAGGTTGATAGAAAGGCGCTGTCCAGCCTCCGCTTTGCAACGAGTGGTGCAGCACCATGTCCTTGGGAACTCGCGGAGGATTGGCGTGTGGCTACCGATGTCAGGATAGTTCGTGGTTACGGTATGAGTGAACTGTTTCGCCCGGTTTGTTATTCACCGGTTGATAGCGCGGAAACACCGCAGTCGATTGGGCATGCCGCGAAAGGTGTTTCTCTTAAAATCGTTGATGAAGATGGAAACAGTCTTGAGGGTGAACAAACCGGCGAGCTTTGGATCAAAAGTGACTCATGTATGACCGAATATCTCGACCGACCAGAAGATACCGCAGCGGTCATGGAAGACGGTTGGTTCAAAACCGGTGATCTGGCAACCATCAGCCTGGAAGGATTGGTCAGTATTGTTGGACGGAAGAAGGAAGTCATCTTGCGCGGTGGCTATACCGTTGCTGCCGGTGAGGTGGAAACTGTGTTGAATGCGCATCCCGATGTAAGCGAAGCGGCAGTGATTTCGGTTCCTGATCGTGATTTAGGAGAAGAAATTTGTGCGTTTGTTGTCTTGAAATCTGAAGCACATTGTTCAGAGCAAGAGATAATTGATTTCTGCAAATCGCAAATGGCGGCATACAAGTATCCGCGTATTGTAAGTTTTGTACCTGATTTGCCTAAAGGCGCGACAGGAAAGGTCGATAAAGCCAAGTTAAAGGCTTAGAAACACTGCTAATGTAATTTTACGTGCAGGAATGATTGACTTGTGTGGGCAGGGTGGATTACACCATGCGCCACACCTATTGCGGGGGTGTAGCTCAGCTGGTTAGAGCGCTGGCCTGTCACGCCAGAGGTCGCGGGTTCGAGTCCCGTCACTCCCGCCATTTTCTCTCTCCGATTTTCTGACGATTGAAGGCTTCTTACTGCCTACTTGTCCACGCAGCGGTGCGCGTCGGCGAAACGTGTCATTTTATTTTAATTTCTATTTTTGATGTCTTCATCCGCTCTAAGAAAATTTGTGCAACGAGCTTTGTTGTCACCGCAGTGAAATGGTGGGTGCAGTCGATAAAATAGCGGCATACATCCTTGCCATCGATACGAGCGGCAATTTCATTACCTACATCGATAAAGGGGATACCCCGGCGTTTTAGTTCTTCGACCAGGGGTGCATATGGCCATTTGCCGGTTCGACGAAAATAGGTCATGTCGAGCCCCGTCGGTAAGAGAGCGACCAGCGGGTTCTGTTGCCGGGCGGTGGCCGTGTTGGTGAAAGCGCCAAAAATGCTCGCTGTGGTAGCCAATGCGCGGGAAGGGTGCGTGGGGTCGTAAAACGCCGTGTACCAGGGTCTGCGGCGGAGCTGCGCCTGTACCTGGAACTGGGCGAGGCTCCGTAGCAGAGTTAGTGTGGATGAAAAGGCGTGATCAACTTTGCCGCTACTTCCACCCGGTACGAAGGCATCGTGAGAAATGTAACGCGCAGGGTCAGCGATAATTTCCTGCATTTCCAATACTGTTTCGGGCATTGGCATGGATAAAAGCTTTAGTTTTCCGCTCTGACTGGCAACGAACCGGGGTTTGAACTGGAAATTCGCTCCTGGGTACAGCAACCAGCGATACCTGTTTACATTGCGGAGTATGTTCTCACTAAGATGTCCGAGGATGACTAGAGGTGCGTCGTCGTCCCGGTTGTGTAGGTATCGAAGATAGCTCTGGTCGCTGCCGTAGCCGGAAACGCCGAAGTTAGCGACGCGGCATCCAATTCGTTCCGCTAACCGGTTCGATATCGAATCCGCAGCGGATAGGAGATGGCCCCAGATAAACGAATCACCGTAAATCGACACGCATCCTGACGTCGAGTTAGGAAAGGCCGGAATGGTTCGTGAGCCAGAAGCATCCAAGTCAGACGTGTTGGGCGCCCAGCCGAGGTTTGAGTTACGCGAAGCTTTATAGGTGTCGAAGCCCTCTATGCTCTGGGGAAAATAAACCGCACCTTTACTAGCAAGATATTCGGTCGCGATGTACGCCAGGACTTCGACGCAAGCGAAAACGATGGTTACGATGATTCCGTATCCAATAAATTTAACGCGCCGTTTCATATACCGGGCCGTACTCGTAAACCATTATCGATTAGTCGGATTAGCATGACTTACTGAGCGCCCATGCCGATTTTCTCTTTCTATAGTTTTGACATAAGAACCAATGTCACCGACGAGTTTAGTTGCCCGCCCGGATTTTCTTCTCGTCGAAAATATCTCCCATTTCTGAGGTGATACCTTTGTTATCGATGTCGTTCAGCCAGATTTTGTGAATTTGCGGCATTTGATTTTCATATTCGATTTGGGCACCGCCATCCTCGACGGATTTATCAACGTTACCGCTCCAGATCTCTTTCTTGGCCCAGGTCATCGGGTAACGCACTGTACCGAACTGCAGCGCCAAATAGCGTGACGGGGTAGAGCCTGTGTTAAAGTGCTGATGGAACATTTGCTCAGGCGGCGTTACGACCACGCCATGATCCCAGTCGACCCGAACGATGTCGTCCTCGCCATCCTCATACCAGAGCAGTGAATACCCCTCGCCGTCGATTGTGAAGACGTTTGTGCCGCACATGTGACGATGTGCTTTCTTGTAGGTGCCGGGAACAATCTGTGAGGTGTGACAGCCAATCGTGCCATCGGACAGTATCCAGCGAAGACTGGAAGAGCCTTTACCGCGCGCTGCCCAGTCCTTGAGTTCGAAATTGGTAATATCCGCAACGAAATTAGTTTCCCATTGATGGCTGCCGGGGCGCATTTCGATCATCTCGCCTTCACCTGTGAAGTAGCCGTTAGGCCCTAACCGTTCTGGGAACGTCATCGGGTTGTTGAAGATGAACTCCTCATTCCGAAACAGATTGATAAGAAATGAGAAATTATGGACCGTGGCGAATCGCGCGGGTTCGCGGCCCGAGCCGTTGAAATGCTGATATTTCGAGTTTACCGGAACAGCAAAGAGTGAGTTGCGACCCCATTCAAAACTGTGTTTCTGGCCATCGGGGGTTTCGATGGTGGTCGATCCACTACCTTCGATGATGTAGATGACCTCTTCATAGATGTGTTGCATCTGGTTGGAACTACTACCAGGTGGTAATTCGAAGCAAAAGATCGAGTTAAAGTCGTCACGTCCCTTCAGCAGGCATACTGCGCCATCCATGCCATATCGGTCCCACGGCGCAACATCGATTTTCATGAGATTGATGCCGAAGTCTTCGTGGACGGGGACAGGTTCCTTGTCGCACCAATCGAGGAAGTTGTCGTGAAGGAATACGCGTGACTGTTCGTCAGTAACGCCGTCTGACATAGAAGCCTCCATAGATATACTATTGTTGCTAGCAATGTACGAACCACGGATTGCGGGGTCAAACCTCACGAAAATGCTTATCGTGCAAAGATGCCAATTATGCCTTGTAAGGGTTTGATATTGGCGGCATTTGCTCGTATAAAGCGGGCGACTTTTGAATTGTGGGGAAAGCAGTCGGGGGAATTTTCTAATATCGCTGTATGACGAATTAATGGATCGTTAACCATGCTCGTTAACCATGTGGCATAAGAAGTTCCTGTATTAAGAGCGGCGATCATTTTCAGGGGTTTTGCGGTGCTTATTCCAAGTGCCGGTTTTAGTGGGTAAAAGGTCCGATGGACTCTTTGTTACGAGAATACCTCCCAATTCTTATTTTCTTGGGGATTGCGGTTGGGTTAGCGTTGGTTATCGTCACCGCGTCATACATCGTTGCTCGGCAAAAGCCGGACCCTGAAAAAGAATCTCCGTATGAATGCGGGTTTGCGCCCTTTAATGATGCGCGTCGGCAATTTGACGTCCGGTTTTATCTCGTCGCAATCCTTTTCATCATTTTTGATTTGGAAGTCGCCTTCCTGTTTCCCTGGGCAATTTCGCTTGGGGCGATCGGTATGCTGGGTTTCTGGTCGATGATGATCTTTCTTGGAATTCTGACAATTGGTTTCATTTACGAATGGAAAAAGGGTGCGTTGGAATGGGAGTGATCGATCAGGATCAAAGTCAGGCCGCCATCCTTAAGCGCGTTACTGACGAAATTTCCGACAAAGGTTTTGTCGTTGCACAGATGGACAAGCTCGTAAGTTGGGCTCAGTCCGGGTCGCTTTGGCCGATGACATTTGGCCTAGCGTGTTGTGCCGTTGAGATGATGCATACAGCGGCAAGTCGCTACGACTTGGATCGCTTCGGTGTCGTGTTTCGGCCAAGCCCGCGTCAATCTGATGTTATGATTGTCGCTGGGACATTGACCAATAAAATGGCACCAGCCTTGCGTAAGGTTTATGACCAGATGGCTGAACCTCGTTGGGTTATCTCGATGGGCTCCTGCGCCAATGGCGGTGGCTATTATCATTATTCTTATTCTGTGGTGCGAGGATGTGATCGGATTGTCCCGGTGGACGTCTATGTTCCGGGGTGCCCGCCGACAGCAGAAGCCTTGCTTTACGGCGTGATGCAACTCCAAAAGAAAATTCGGCGAACAAGTACGATCGCGCGTTAATCGGTAGCTGGCATTAAAATAATGAATCAAAACCTCCAGGACCTCGGAGACTATTTAAAGAGCGCGATACCGGACGCCGTTGAAGCAGTGTCTCAGGACCATGATCAACTAGTCGTGGTATGCAAGCCCGACGAGATTGCGGCGCTACTGACTTACCTGCGGGACGATTCAAATTGCCTGTTTAAAGTCCTTCTTGATATTTGTGGTGTGGATTATCCGGAGCGGGAAAACCGCTTTGAGGTCGTCTATCATCTGCAAAGCCTGCGTTTGAATCAGCGTATCCGGGTTAAAGTTGAGTGCGGAGAAAACGATGTTATCCCGTCCGTATCGGGGGTCTTTAGTTCTGCTAATTGGTATGAACGGGAGACGTGGGATTTCTTCGGGATTATGTTCTCTGATCATCCCGATTTGCGGCGCTTGCTGACAGATTATGGATTTGATGGTCATCCTCTTCGGAAAGACTTTCCGCTGACGGGCTATGTCGAAGTTCGCTACGACGAAGAACAGAAGCGTGTGGTTTATGAACCAGTCAAATTGACCCAAGCCTTCCGGAGTTTCGATTTCATGAGCCCGTGGGAAGGCGCTGAATATATTCTGCCTGGCGATGAGAAGGCGGATGAAGCCGCCGAAGGGGGCAGCTGATGGCTGTCACTGAAATCAAAAACCTAACCATGAATTTTGGGCCGCAACATCCTGCGGCGCATGGTGTCCTTCGCCTCGTCCTTGAGATGGATGGCGAAATAGTTGAGCGTGCTGATCCTCATATTGGATTACTGCACCGTGGCACCGAAAAGCTGATCGAACATAAGACTTATCTCCAAGCAGTGCCATATTTTGACCGGCTCGATTACGTGTCGCCGATGTGCCAGGAGCACGCATTTGCTTTGGCAGTCGAGCAGTTACTCGATATCGCTCCACCATTACGCGGCCAGTATATTCGTGTGCTCTATTCTGAGATTACGCGCATCTTGAACCACTTGCTCAACATTTCTGCTTTTGCGCTGGATGTGGGAGCCATGACGCCATTGTTATGGTGGTTTGAAGAACGTGAAATTCTCATGGAATTCTATGAACGCGTGTCGGGTGCCCGGCTTCATTCGGCCTATTTCCGCCCCGGTGGCGTACATCGCGATATGCCGGTTGGTTTGGCGGAAGACATCATGGCGTTTGTCGAACGTTTTCCGGCAATGATCGATGATGTTGAGCATTTACTTACGGAAAACCGGATATTCAAACAGCGAACCGTCGATATTGGTGTGGCGACTGCCGAGCAGGCGATGGATTGGGGGTTCTCTGGACCCATGTTACGGGGCTCTGGCGTTGCGTGGGATCTTCGCAAATCAGAGCCTTACGATGTTTACGACAAGATGGATTTCGATATCCCGGTTGGCAAAAACGGTGACTGCTATGACCGCTATCTTGTGAGGCTCGAAGAAATGCGCCAGTCATTGCGAATTATGAAGCAATGTCTGGAGCAGATGCCTGAAGGGCCTGTTCGCTCCTCCGACCCGAAGATTTCTCCTCCGCGACGTGCTGAAATGAAGACCTCGATGGAAGCTCTCATCCATCACTTCAAGCTATATACGGAAGGCTATCACGTTGAGCCGGGTGAAACTTATAACGCCGTTGAAGCGCCTAAAGGTGAGTTTGGTGTTTACGTTGTAGCTGACGGCAGCAACAAACCCTACCGCTGCAAGATCAGGGCGCCAGGGTTCGCATTCCTGCAGGCGACGGACTTTTTAGGTAAAGGATTTATGTTGGCTGACGTTGTCGCAATCGTTGGTTCGATGGATGTCGTTTTTGGTGAGATTGATCGATGACCGCGCAAGATCAACAACCAGATACCTTTGTCTTCGATGAAACCTATGGCGCCGAAGCCCGTAAAATTATTGCTCGCTATCCGGAAGGTCGGCAGGCGAGTGCCGTGATGCCACTGTTGGACTTGGCGCAACGCCAACATGGTGGATGGTTGCCCACTGCGGCAATGAACCATGTCGCCGATATGCTCGATATGCCCACTATCCGGGTCTATGAAGTTGCCAGCTTTTATACGATGTACAATCTTGAACCGGTTGGAGAAAATTTTGTTCAGGTCTGTACGACAACGCCGTGTGCTTTACGCGGGTGTGCCACCATTCTTGATGCTTGCCGTGAGGAACTCGGGATCGATGTTGGTGAAACGACGTCAGATAACAAGTTCACCCTCCAGGAAGCGGAATGTCTTGGTGCCTGTGTAAACGCGCCGATGATGCAAATTGGGGACGATTATTACGAAGACCTCGACGCTAAAAGCACAAAGGTCGTGTTGAAGGCGTTACGCAATGGGGAAACACCGGAGCCGGGTCCTCAAAGTGATCGCAAAGGTTCTGAACCTGCCGGTGGTTTGACGACGTTAAATAACGGCGCAGCCGGGGCAGGGGGCTAAGAGATCAAATATGCTCAAAGACTCTGATCGAATATTTACCAACCTATACGGCATGGATGACTGGCGCCTCGAAGGGGCACGTCGTCGTGGTGATTGGGATGGCACAAAAGAAATTATGGCCAAGGGCCGCGACTGGATCGTGGAAGAAGTAAAATCTTCCGGTCTTCGCGGGCGTGGTGGTGCAGGCTTCCCGAGCGGCTTGAAATGGTCGTTCATGCCGAAAGAGCCGACTGGACGCCCACATTACCTTGTTGTGAACGCTGATGAAGGTGAGCCGGGTACCTGTAAGGACCGAGATATGATGCGGAATGATCCGCATAAATTGGTCGAAGGGTGTTTGCTTGCAGGTTTTGGTATGGGTGCCGATGCCTCCTATATTTACATTCGCGGTGAATTCTATCGTGAAGCCGAGAATTTGCAGTTCGCTATCGACGAAGCATACGAGGCAGGCCTAATTGGCAAGAATGCCTGCGGTTCTGGCTATGATTTTGATATCTATGTTCATCGTGGGGCTGGTGCCTATATCTGCGGCGAAGAAATGGCTCTTATTGAGAGTCTTGAAGGCAAAAAGGGCATGCCGAGGCTCAAGCCACCGTTTCCTGCAGCGATGGGGCTCTACGGGTGTCCAACGACCGTGAATAATGTTGAGACAATTGCTGTTGCGCCAACGATTTTACGGCGTGGTGGCTCGTGGTTTTCTTCTCTTGGTCGAGAAAACAATACCGGCACGAAGGTTTTCTGCATCTCAGGTCATGTCAATAACCCATGCAATGTTGAAGAAGAGATGGGTATTCCCTTGAAGGAACTCATTGAGAAGCATGCCGGTGGAGTTGTCGGTGGTTGGGATAATCTTAAAGCTGTTATTCCTGGTGGATCATCTGTGCCGATTTTGCCGAAATCGACTTGCGATACTGTTTTGATGGATTTTGACTCATTGAAGGAAGTTCGGTCCGGGCTTGGTACCGCGGCAGTCATCGTGATGGACAAATCGACAGACGTTGTTGCGGCGATTGCGCGCCTTTCAAAGTTCTACAAGCACGAGAGCTGCGGCCAGTGCACGCCATGCCGAGAAGGAACCGGTTGGATGTGGCGCGTCATGGAGCGGCTCGTTGTTGGTGATGCCGAGATCGATGAGATCGATACCTTGCTGGATGTTGCTAGCCAAGTCGAAGGTCATACGATCTGCGCACTTGGCGATGCGGCGGCATGGCCTATTCAAGGTCTCGTGCGCCATTTTCGTGACGAAATTGAAGAACGCATCAATACCCGTAAACAAAATTCCGTAGCGGCAGCCTGAGTGGATTAGACGAGATGGCCAAACTCACCATAGATGATGTCGAAATCGAAGTGCCGGATGGCATTACGGTTTTGCAGGCTTGCGAATTAGCAGGCGTGGAGGTCCCTCGGTTTTGTTATCACGAGCGGCTGTCAGTGGCAGGGAACTGCCGGATGTGCCTTGTCGAGGTCGCACCCGGTCCGCCGAAACCGGCGGCATCCTGTGCGCTGCCGGTTGGTGAGGGTATGACCGTTAAAACCAATTCGCCGATGGTCAAGAAGGCTCGCGAAGGCGTCATGGAATTTCTCTTGATCAATCATCCGCTGGATTGCCCGATTTGCGATCAGGGCGGTGAATGTGATTTGCAAGATCAGGCCATGGCTTATGGCGCTGGGAACTCTCGTTATGACGAAAATAAGCGCGCTGTTCGTGACAAAGATTTAGGTCCACTCGTTAAGACACAGATGACGCGTTGTATCCATTGTACGCGGTGTATTCGTTTCGCAACGGAAGTTGCCGGTGTCGAAGAACTCGGTGCGACCGGACGTGGTGAAACCATGGAAGTCGGTACATACGTTGAAAAGGCCCTGACGTCGGAGCTCTCAGCAAACATTATTGATCTATGCCCCGTTGGCGCGTTGACGTCTAAACCATACGCATTTGTAGCGCGTCCGTGGGAACTCACTCGGACAGAAACCGTTGATGTTTTGGACGCTGTGGGGAGTAACATCCGCGTCGACGCTCGCGGTTCAGAAGTTCTGCGGGTCCTTCCGGTGCTCAATGAGGACATTAACGAAGAATGGATCTCCGATAAAACGCGGTACGCCTGTGATGGTCTGAAACGTCAGAGGCTCGATACACCCTACGTTCGTCGTAATGGAACGCTCGAAGCGGCCAGTTGGGATGAAGCCTTCGCTGCGATTGCTGACAATGTAAAAAACAAGGATGGCTCGAAGATAGCTGCGATTGCTGGTGACTTAGTTGATTGTGAATCAGTTATGGCCCTTACGGATTTGATGGAAGGGTTGGGATCACCTCATACAGATTGCCGGCAGGATGGTGCTCAACTCGATGCGACCGTGCGGAGTTCCTATATTTTTAATTCAACAATCGCTGGGATCGAAGAAGCCGATGCCTGTTTGTTGATCGGGACTAACCCTAGAATTGAAGCCTCTCTCATAAATGCCAGGATTCGCAAGCGTTGGCTGCGTGGTGGATTTTCAGTTGGTGTAGTCGGGCAGGATACCGACCTCACTTATCCGCACGATTATTTGGGTGCAGGCCCGCAGACGCTCAATGAGCTTGCCGAGGGGTCGCACGCATTTTGTAAAATCCTGACCAAGGCTAAACGGCCGATGGTAATCGTTGGTCAAGGCGCCATAGCTCGTGAAGACGGTGCAAAAGTCCTGTCAGCTGTTCGTAAAATTGCCGAGAGTTGCGGTCTGATCTCAGATGGTTGGAACGGCTTCAATGTTCTTCACACGGCAGCAGGCCGTGTTGGAGCGCTTGATATTGGATTTGTTCCTGGGCCGGATGGCAAGGATGTCGCAGGAATTCTCGATGGGGCGGAATCTGGTGATATCGAGACAGTATTTTTGTTGGGTGCAGATGAGATCGATACGCGGAGATTGGAAAAGTCCTTCGTAATCTATCAAGGACATCATGGCGATGTCGGAGCGCACTGTGCTGATGTCATATTGCCCGGTGCAGCCTATACCGAAAAAAACGCCACTTACGTAAATACCGAAGGCCGCGTCCAACGGGCTTGGAGAGCTGTGTTCCCACCGGGTGAAGCACGGGAAGACTGGACAATTATTCGCGCTCTTTCTGACACGCTGAACAAGACGTTGCGCTATGACGATCTCGCAGGTGTTCGCCGCCGGATGGCGTTACAAAATGCAGTTTTCGAAATCATCGGCGATTTACGTCCTAGCGATTGGGACAAGTTCGGTGAATTGGGTGTCGCAGAAGGAGAATCCTTCACGTCACCTGTGTCGAATTTCTACATGACAGATACGATAAGTCGGGCGTCGGAGACGATGGCAGCCTGTACCAAGGCATTGGCTGAAGCGGTAGAGGAGAAGACCGGCACCAATGGCTGAATTCTGGACCATATACGCGTTTCCGACGATTAAGATCGTAGGCTATATCCTGGCCATTGTTGTGCCATTGCTAACGGCTGTTGCCTATTTAACGCTTGCCGAGCGTAAGGTTATTGCCGCTATGCAACTCCGGAAAGGGCCGAATGTCGTTGGTCCGTTTGGTTTGTTGCAGCCATTAGCCGATGGCTTAAAGCTATTGTTCAAGGAAACTGTCATACCATCCGGGGCGAACAAGGTCGTCTTTATTGCCGCACCGATGATTACGTTCATTTTGAGCCTCGTCGCCTGGGCGGTTATTCCCTTCGATGAAGACATGGTTTTGGCTGATATCAATGTTGGCATTCTGTATCTATTTGCGATTTCTTCGCTGGGTGTCTATGGCATCATCATGGCCGGTTGGGCATCCAACTCGATCTATCCTTTCTTGGGTGCTTTGCGATCTGCGGCACAGATGGTTTCCTACGAAGTCTCTATTGGTTTTGTTATTATCACGGTGTTGCTGTGTGTTGGCTCATTAAATCTCAATGACATCGTTGAAGCACAGCGTGGGCTGTGGTTTTGCATTCCGCTTCTACCGATGTTTGTGATTTTCTTTATTTCTGGGTTGGCGGAGACCAATCGAGCTCCGTTTGATTTGCCAGAAGCAGAGGCGGAGTTAGTATCTGGATATAACGTCGAATATTCATCAATGACCTTTGCGCTGTTCTTCTTGGGTGAATACGCAAACATGATCTTGATGAGCGCGATGACGGTGATCCTTTTCCTCGGGGGCTGGCTGTCACCAATCAACCTTGAGCCCTTTACTTGGATCCCAGGGCCTATCTGGTTTGCTCTAAAAATCTCTGCAGTTCTGTTCTGTTTCTTATGGGTTCGGGCGACCTTCCCACGATACAGGTACGATCAGCTTATGCGCTTAGGCTGGAAGGTGTTTTTGCCGTTCTCGCTTCTCTGGGTCGTCGTAACTTCTGGCTTCCTTGTCGCCATGGGGTGGTTGCCGAAATGATGGACCTGATGTTGTCATTCAAAGATTTGAGGAACCGATCATGAGTCTTATGAAGCGTTCCACAAAAATGTTGTTGCTGAGCGAATTGATCTCCGGCATGGCGCTGACATTCCGCTATATGTTTAAGCCGAAAGTCACGGTGAACTATCCTTTTGAAAAGGGGCCACTCGGTGCTCGTTTCCGTGGTGAGCATGCATTGCGGCGTTATCCAAATGGCGAAGAACGTTGCATCGCTTGCAAACTTTGTGAAGCGGTATGTCCAGCTCAGGCAATTACCATTGAGGCAGAGACTCGAGCTGACGGAAGCCGTCGGACGACACGTTACGACATCGATATGACGAAGTGCATCTATTGCGGCTTCTGCGAAGAAGCGTGCCCCGTGGATGCCATTGTTGAGGGGCCTAACTTTGAGTTCGCGACAGAGACACGCGAAGAGCTTCTTTACAACAAAGACAAATTGTTGGCGAACGGGGATCGTTGGGAAACTGAATTAGCGGGTCGGCTCGATGCTGATGCCCCTTACAGATAAGCGGAGTTATACGGAACAGTGATTTTTGTCGGGTTACATAAATTGGGGTGGGGCGCTTTATGATTATTCAGGCGCTGAGCTTCTATCTATTTGCCTCTGTCGCGATTGCTGCCGCGGTGATGGTTATCTCTGCACGCAATCCCGTGCATTCCGTCCTCTTTTTGATCCTGGCATTCTTTAACGCGGCTGGATTGTTTGTCCTTATTGGCGCTGAATTTATCGCGATGATCCTGGTCGTTGTCTATGTTGGTGCCGTTGCAGTGTTGTTCCTATTCGTGGTGATGATGCTGGACATAAGTTTTGCTGAATTGCGCCAGGGTTTTCTTCAATATTTACCGATTGGTGGACTTGTCGGGATCGTGCTGCTTGCCGAACTTCTCATGTTTGGTGGGAGTTGGGTAATTGCGCCGGCGACCGAAGGCTTGCGGAGTTTCCCGGCGCCGCCGATAGATCAGGTCACGAACACCCACGCTATCGGGAAGATTCTTTATACCGATTATATATACCTGTTCCAGGGCGCGGGCATGGTTCTGCTGGTCGCGATGATCGGTGCCATTGTTCTAACATTGCGGGCCCGTCCTGGCGTTCGAAAACAGAAGATTTCGGATCAAATCAATCGACGACCCGAAGATGCTATCGAAATCAAAAAAGTTCAGTCGGGGAGCGGGATCTGACAATGCTAGAAATAGGTCTCTCCCATTATCTTGCCGTTGCGGCGATCCTGTTTACTTTAGGGATATTCGGTATCTTCCTGAACCGGAAAAACGTAATCATTATCTTGATGTCCGTCGAGTTGATCCTGCTGGCCGTTAACATCAATTTGGTCGCCTTTTCGGTTCATCTTCAGGATATGACGGGTCAAATCTTTGCCATGCTGGTTCTAACGGTTGCAGCAGCAGAAGCCGCTATCGGGTTGGCCATCATCGTTGTTTATTTCCGAAATCGCGGCACCATTGCTGTCGAAGATATCAATCTGATGAAGGGCTAATGGCGTGATTTACGTACTCGCGATATTCCTGCCCTTGGTTGGCGCTACTATAGCTGGTCTATTTGGCCCGTGGCTCAAGGACAAAGGCGCGCAATTCGTTACCTGTGGCGCGATGTTATTGTCGGCGATCTTCTCGTTGATGATCCTGAACGATGTTGGCTTGAATCATGAAACGCAAACGATCCAGTTGTTTAGCTGGATTATCTCAGGTGGGTTCGAAGTCGATTGGGCGCTGCGTTTTGATACGCTGACAGCTGTCATGCTCGTCGTTGTGACCGTTGTTTCATGTGCTGTGCATTTCTATTCCATCGGTTATATGCACCATGATCCATCGGTGCCGCGTTTCTTTGCCTATTTGAGCTTGTTCACCTTCTTCATGTTGATGTTGGTGACGTCTAACAACTTCCTACAACTATTCTTTGGCTGGGAAGGCGTTGGGTTGGCGTCATACCTCCTCATTGGGTTTTGGTACGAAAAGCCGTCAGCAAACGCTGCAGCCATCAAAGCATTCTTAGTAAATCGGGTCGGTGATTTCGGATTTGCGCTTGGTATTCTTGGTGTCTTCCTGCTCTACGGCAGTGTCGATTTTGATACCGTCTTTAATGCGACACCAGCCAAAGCGGCGGCTACCATGGAATTCCTAGGTGGTCAGTGGCATGCCCTAACAGTTCTTTGCCTGCTCCTCTTTGTTGGTGCCATGGGTAAGTCGGCGCAGCTTGGGCTCCATACATGGCTACCAGATGCAATGGAAGGCCCGACACCCGTTTCAGCATTGATCCACGCGGCAACGATGGTAACGGCTGGCGTCTTCATGGTTGCACGTCTGTCACCAATGTTTGAGTTTGCACCGTTCGCGCTCAACGTTGTCTGCGTCGTTGGCGCGTCGACAGCGTTCTTTGCTGCCACAGTTGGCCTGTGCCAAAACGATATTAAGCGCGTGATCGCATATTCGACATGCAGTCAGCTTGGTTACATGTTCTTTGCATGTGGCGTATCTGCCTATGCAGCTGGCATCTTCCATTTGTTTACCCACGCATTCTTCAAGGCGCTGCTGTTCCTCGGCGCGGGTTCTGTAATTCATGCCATGTCTTCTGAGCAGGACATGCGGAATATGGGTGGGATCTGGCGGATGATACCGCTGACTTACACAATGATGTGGATAGGTAGCCTTGCGCTGGCTGGTTTGCCGTTTTTTGCAGGATTCTATTCGAAAGACATGATCCTTGAATCTGCCTTCGCCGCCAATAGTGGCGTTGGAAATTATGCATTCTGGATGGGCATAGCAGCGGCGATTATGACGGCATTTTATTCATGGCGCTTGTTGTTCATGACATTCCATGGTGAGCCTCGTGCCGATGAAAAAACCATGGCGCATGTTCATGAATCACCGAAGGTTATGACAATTCCCCTTATCGTTTTAGCGCTTGGCGCCTTGTTTGCAGGATACGTTGGATATGATGCGTTTGTCGGTGACGGCATGAACGCGTTCTGGGGTAAAGCCATCCTTGTCTTACCTACCCATACGGCAATTGTTGATGCGCATCACGTGCCGCTCTGGGTCAAGGTAGCACCGATTTCTGTCGGTCTCGTCGGTATAGCGCTGGCCTATTACATGTATATCGCCAGGACTGATTTGCCGGCCAAGGTCGCGGCACGGTTCTGGAAGCTTTACTTGTTCCTGTACAACAAATGGTATTTCGACGAGCTGTACGACCGACTCTTTGTGCGTCCAGCTAAGTATCTTGGCCAAGGCCTATGGAAAGAGGGCGATGGCACGATGATTGATGGAATTGGTCCAGACGGCATTACCGCTGTTGTCCGCAATTTGGCGGGACGGGTGAGCCAGTTGCAGTCAGGCTATGTGTACCATTATGCCTTTGCCATGTTGATTGGCGTTGCGGGTCTTGTAACCCTTTACCTCTATACGCAGGGTTGAGAAGAGCATGAGTGATTTTCCCATCCTGAGCCTTGTTACTTTCCTACCGTTGGTGGGTGCTCTCGCAATCTTGATTATCCGTGGTAGCGAAGAAGTTGTCGCCCGTAATGCCAGGGCGACGGCGTTGTGGACTTCATTAATAACGTTCTTTTTGTCTTTGATGTTATGGACCGGGTTTGACCGGAAGTCGGCCGCATTTCAATTCGTTGAAAAAAATCCGTGGATCGAGAGTTTCGGGATTAACTATCACATGGGCGTCGACGGAATCTCTGTTCTGTTCGTTTTACTCTCAACACTCCTGACTCCGATTTGTGTCCTTGCCAGCTGGGAGGCAATTAAGACCCGCGTTAAAGAATACATGATCGCCTTCCTGATCCTTGAGACCCTGATGGTTGGCATGTTCTGTGCGCTGGACTTTGTCTTGTTCTATATCTTCTTTGAAGGTGTCTTGATCCCGATGTTCCTGATTATCGGGGTTTGGGGTGGACAACGGCGCGTCTACGCAGCCTTTAAGTTTTTCTTGTATACGCTCACAGGCTCCGTGCTGATGCTGTTGGCTATCCTGGCCATCTATTTGCAGGCCGGGACCATGGACATACCGACACTGCTTAAATACGCGTTGCCGACAGATATCCAGTATTGGCTATGGCTTGCATTTTTTGCCAGCTTTGCGGTCAAAGTACCGATGTGGCCGGTTCATACCTGGTTGCCGGATGCACACGTGGAAGCACCTACCGCTGGATCGGTAATCTTGGCAGGCGTGCTGTTGAAAATGGGCGCATACGGATTCTTGCGGTTCTCGGTGCCGATGCTGCCAATCGCCACTGATATCTTTACGCCAATGGTTTTCGCCTTAAGCATCATTGCGGTGATTTACACATCCCTTGTTGCTCTCGTGCAATTGGATATGAAGAAGCTGATCGCATATTCGTCAGTTGCCCATATGGGGTTTGTGACGCTGGGGATATTTACCCTTAATCAGCAAGGGGTCACCGGCGCTATCTATCAAATGTTGAGTCATGGCATCGTTTCCGCTGCGTTGTTCTTGTGCGTTGGCGTTATTTACGATCGCATGCATACACGTGAAATCGAACGTTATGGTGGCCTGGCGGAACGAATGCCGGTTTATGCCTTTTTCTTTATGGTCTTCATGCTCGCGAGTGTTGGCCTTCCGGGAACCGGTGGTTTTGTCGGCGAAATACTGGTTTTGGTAGGACTCTTCAAAGTCAGCACCTGGGCGGCAACATTGGCGGCGACTGGCGTTATTTTAGGCGCAGCTTATATGTTGTGGCTCTATCGCCGCGTGATTTTCGGAAAGCTGACCAAAGACGATCTTAAATCCATCGTGGACATGAACCGTCGTGAAGTTGCGGTTTTTACCCCGTTACTGGTTCTAACGATTTTGATGGGCGTCTATCCGGGACCGTTCCTGGAAATTATCGAAGTGTCAGTCGCTAATTTGGTCGACCAACATAAGATAGCGATGTCGGCGGTTAACGCATTATCGGTTGCTGGACAGTGAGTGAGGTATCCATGTTATCGATGAATCAATTAATGCCTGCACTTCCTGAAATTGTACTCGCCTGTAGCTGTATGGCTTTGCTAATGCTGGGCGTTTTTCGTGGCGATAGTTCAACGCGCTCTGTCTCATGGATCGCGGTTCTTGCCCTCGTGGTTGTTGGTGTTGTTCTTACGTCCGTTCAGAGCGGTCGAATGGTCGCATTCGGTGGCCAGTTTATTGTCGATGATTTTGCTCACTTCATGAAATGGTTGATCATCATTGGCTCGTCTTTGGCCATAATTATGTCGATCAATTTTAATGAACAGGAGAGCATTGCCCGTTTTGAATATCCGGTGTTGATCCTGTTTGCCACGCTTGGAATGTTCATGATGGTCTCTGCCAACGACCTGATTTCCTTGTATGTCGGGTTGGAACTACAAAGTCTCTCGCTCTATGTCGTTGCTGCCTTTCGACGGGACTCCCTTAAGTCATCCGAGGCGGGATTGAAATATTTCGTCCTCGGCGCATTATCGTCTGGAATGTTGCTCTATGGTTGTTCGTTGATTTACGGATATGCCGGAACAACGAGCTTCGAGGGCTTGGCGACACTCTTTAAGGGGCTTGGAGGTACCGGTCCGAGTGTCGGGCTTGTTGTTGGATTAGTATTCCTCATTGCTGGCCTTGCTTTCAAAGTCTCAGCTGTTCCGTTCCATATGTGGACTCCCGATGTTTATGAAGGGGCGCCTACACCGGTCACAGCATTCTTCGCTGTTGCTCCTAAAATTGCGGCTATTGCGTTGTTCATCCGTGTTCTCACGGGGCCCTTTGGTGTTCTTATCTCGGAATGGCAGCAGGTCATTGTTCTAATCTCAATTGCTTCGATGGTCTTAGGCGCATTGGCTGCTATCTGGCAGGACAATATCAAGCGTCTTCTGGCCTATAGCTCTATCGGACATGTCGGTTATGCCCTCATTGGGCTCGCCGCTGGAACGGAAGCAGGTATCCGCGGCATTTTGGTTTATATGGCCATTTATCTTGCGATGAATATTGGGACGTTCTGCTGTGTTTTGGCGATGCGACGTACAGGGCGGATGGTCGAAGGTATATCGGATCTTGCTGGTTTGTCTCGCAACCAACCTATGTTGGCTTTGGCACTTGCCATATTGATGTTTTCAATGGCCGGCATTCCGCCGTTGGCAGGTTTCTTCGGTAAGCTCTATATCTTCCTAGCGGCAATCGAGTCCGGTCTGTATACGCTGGCCATAATTGGCGTACTCGCGAGTGTGATCGGTGCTTACTATTACCTTCGGATCATTAAGATCATGTATTTTGATGAACCCGCAGAGGCATTTGACCGTTCGATTAGCGGAGAGATAAAGATAATTCTCGTTGGGACGACTTTGTTCGTAACGTTCTTCATTATTCGTCCTGATATTATCGTAGGTGGTGCCGGAACGGCGGCACGAATGCTCCTCGCAGGATAGTGTGTGAGGTATGGGCGGCTTTCCCAGCCTACCTAAAGGCACTCCTCTATTTTCATACGACTGCCTAGACAGCACCAATAGCGAAGCGTTGCGGCTGATTGCCTCTGGCGATGCCTATGACGGGGCAGTCGTTGTTGCTGATCGCCAGTCTGCGGGGCGCGGACGTCGCGGTGCGGTGTGGGAGTCTCCTCCAGGCAATCTATATCTGACCCTCGTTACGCAAGTCTCCGATCGCTACGCGGCTGGCCAATTAGCCTATGTTGCGTCGCTGGCAGTTCGAGATGCAGTTACAAAGCTCACCGGCGAGACCTCAGAGCTATCCTGCAAATGGCCGAACGACTTGCTGTTAAAGAGAAAAAAGCTCTCCGGTATTCTGATAGAAGCCCTCCATGAGTTCTACGTAGTAGGAATAGGGATTAACATCTCATCTGTGTCGCCGCGAGTTGCGGATAAAGCGATCTCGCTGGCTGATATCGATCTAACTATTGAGGCCCCGGATTTGCTAGCTCATACTCTGTCGGCTTTTCAGCATTGGAATAGCACCTGGAGAGTTTCAGGATTTTTGCCGGTTAGGAAGGCGTGGTTGGATGTTGCCTACGGGATCGGAAACCCCATTATCGCGCGGTTTCCTGATGGGACTGACGAGCAGGGTAACTTTCAAGGTATTGACGGGAAGGGGGCACTGGTGTTGGAAAGAGATAACGGTAGCACCCGAACTATTGCTGCTGCTGAAATATTTTTCTTAGATTGATGGATACTCGATGCTTCTCGCCATAGATTCCGGAAATACCAACATCGTTTTTGCTGTGTATGAGGCCGAAACCCTTATGGGTGAGTGGAGGGCATCTAGTGATGCCAAGCGTACAGCTGATGAATATGGTGTTTGGCTAACGCAATTAATGGCGCTTGATAAGTTAAAGATTGAAGATATTTCTGCATCCATCGTTGCGACAGTAGTGCCGGAGTCACTCTTCAGCCTGAAAAATCTTTGCCGGAAATATTTTAAGACGGATCCCATGATCGTTGGTGACGCTGGCGTGGAGATCGGTGTTGGTGTTCTCGTTAATGAACCTGACGAGGTTGGTGCAGACCGGTTGGTCAATGCCGCTGCAGCACATCGCCGATATGGTGGGCCGTTAATTGTTATTGATTTTGGCACTGCGACCACATTTGACGTTGTCGATGAAAATGGAAGCTATTGCGGGGGTGTTATCGCACCAGGTATCAATTTGTCCTTGGATGCGCTTCATATGGCTGCTGCAAAACTTCCACGCGTTGCTGTGCAAAAACCAAAATCTGTGATCGGAACGCGAACAGTGCCTGCCATGATGTCTGGAGTTTATTGGGGTTATGTCGGCCTAATTGAAGGCTTACTCGAGCGGATCAGGGGTGAATATGGTGCAAGAATGAGCGTCGTCGCGACCGGTGGTCTGGCACCTTTATTTTCAGAGGAAATCGATGCTATCGAACATCTCGACACCGATCTCACTCTTAGAGGTCTATCCGAGATATACCGGCGGAACACACAAAGCCTTTGATTTATGAATAAGCCAGATGAACTAGTTTTCTTGCCGCTGGGTGGCTGCGGTGAAATAGGTATGAATATGGGGCTCTATGGTTATGGTGGCTCCTGGTTGATGGTTGATTGTGGCGTAACGTTTGGCGACGATTTGACCCCTGGCGTCGATGTAATGGTTCCCGATCCGGCTTTTATTGTCGCGAGTATTGATAAGCTCGTCGGTATCGTGGTCACCCATGCACATGAAGATCATTTGGGTGGCATTCCATATCTATGGCGACAGTTTAATTGTCCAGTTTTTGCAACGCCTTTTGCCGCGGGATTGCTACGCCGAAAGTTACCAGAAACGGGACTTGGCGATACCGTTCCGATAAATGAAGTGAAACCAGGTGGCAATTTTTCGATCAGCCCGTTTGATGTCTCTTTGATTAATTTGGCGCACTCGGTTCCTGAGACACAGGCTCTCGCGATTAAGACTTCAGCGGGCACTATTCTTCACGTAACAGACTGGAAGTTAGACTCCGAACCGCTTGTCGGCCCGGCCACGGATGAAGCCGCCCTTCGCAAAATTGGGGATGATGGCGTCCTTGCCCTTATGTGTGATTCAACGAACGTATTTGTAGAGGGACGTACTGGTTCTGAAGGTCCTTTACGAAAAAGTCTTATCGACGTTGTCTAAAACTGTAAGAACCGCGTGGCAATTGCTTGTTTTGCCTCGAATGTCGCGCGAATGGTAAGCGCCATACGGGTCGCGGAGACCACAGGGCGTCGTGTAGCGCTCGTTGGGCGTTCACTGTGGCGGATTGCAGAGATCGCGAAAGAGTGCGGGTATCTCGAAAACTGCCCTGAGTTTGTGGATGCACGTGACATCGGGTATCTGCCGCGTGATGAAGTGCTGATGCTGGTTACGGGTAGTCAAGGCGAGGCGCGAGCTGCGCTTGCGAGGATAGCAGCTGATGATCATCCCGAAATATCGCTGTCGGAGGGCGATACGGTTATATTTTCTTCTCGTGAGATTCCCGGGAATGAAAGGGCAATAGGACGTCTTAAAAATCAACTCGCGCGCCTGAACGTTGAGGTTATCACTGAACGCGATGCTTTTGTTCATGTGTCGGGGCACCCTGCACGTGAAGAGCTTCAAGAATTATATGATTGGGTGAACCCACCAATGTTAGTGCCAATCCACGGTGAAGCCCGACACCTCATAGAGCATTGCAAATTTGCGCGTGAGAATGGTGTCCCGGCAACGGCAATGGCAGAGAATGGTGAAATGCTTCGTCTTGCACCGGGCCAACCTGAAGTACTGGCACAGGTCCAGTCGGGACGGTATGCCGTGGATGGACGTCGTTTGGTTCCAATCGAAGGCGACGTTGTTCGGGCGCGTCGTCGGATGACGTTTAGTGGCGTCGCTGTTGCAACTGTCGTTCTTGATGAAGACGGAGAGCTAATCAAAACCCCACAACTTTCTGCACCAGGAATCGTAGATGGTATCGGTGAAGATGTGGTAATGCATGAGGAAGCTATTTCGGCAATTATTGATGCTGTCGGCTCAATGTCGAGACGCCAACGTTTTAACGATGAAAAACTTGAAAGCGCGGTCAGCCAAGCAGCGCGGCGTGTGTTCCGTGCAGAAACAGGTAAACGGCCCACCGTGCAAGTGCACGTCGTAAGGATTTAGATATCTGATGTCCTGGACTTCTGGAATTGTGGTTTATGTCATGACGTGGTGGCTGGTTTTCTTTATGGCCCTACCAATCGGTGTAAAGCCGCCGCATGAGGAAGGCGGTGAAGCTGAGATTGGACACGAAGTGGGGGCACCGGTGAGACCTAATTTGTTTAAGAAGGCGCTTGCGGCAACAGTGATCGCTGGGGTTATTACAGGCGTTATATACTGGGTAATAGTCTCGGATGTTGCCTCATTTCGAAACGGTTAGTTACTGATGCCCAGCTATTGTGAAGTCGCACCAAGTCACCCATTTCACGGCCCGTATCACGACCTTGAATATGGCTTTCCGGTTACGGATGACAATGTCCTGTTTGAAAGACTCGTTCTCGAAATTAATCAGGCTGGTCTGTCTTGGTTAACCATTCTTAAAAAACGCGAGGGTTTTCGTACCGCATTTGACGGGTTTGATATTCACCGTGTTGCAAATTACGGTGAAGCAGAGCGCGAGCGGCTCTTGAGTGATACTGAGATTATTAGGAATAAGCTCAAAGTGAACGCGGCAATCGAAAATGCGCGTACAATCTGTGGGCTACAAAATGAATTCGGTTCGTTTAGTGCCTGGCTTGATCACCATCATCCACTAGAAAAAGCCGAATGGGTTAAGCTTTTCAAAAACACGTTTTTTTTTACAGGTGGTGAGATTACCGGAGAGTTTCTAATGAGCACGGGATATTTGCCGGGAGCTCATGATCCTGGATGTTCGGTGACGAAAAAAATAGCGCGCCTCAATCCACCTCACATGAGATGAAATGAGACGCGCTTTTCTGGTTATACAGCGACGAAGTAGATCAGGAAGGTGATGGAAACCAGCCACATTGCGGCGCTAATGTCCGCTACTCGGCCACAAGCCAATTTGATCCCGACATAGGCGATAAAGCCAAGGCCGATGCCGGTGGCGATTGAGAACGTTAAAGGCATCGTCAGTGCGGTAATTACACCCGGCACAAACTCTGTAACGTCATCCCAGTCGATTTCGGCCAGTCCACGAGCCATCATACAGGCCACAAAGACGATGGCTGGTGCTGTTGCGAATGCGGGGACCGAAGTCGCCACAGGGGCGAAGAAGAGTGCCAAAAGGAAGAATCCTGCGGCAGCAACTGCGGTAAGCCCCGTTCGACCGCCCGCTCGAATGCCCGATGCACTCTCAATGTAGCTCGTTGTTGAGGATGTTCCGAATGCGGCACCAGCAACTGTAGCGCTACTATCTGCAACCAACGCTTTTCCAATATTGGGAAGGTTGCCATCTTTATCTAGCATTTTAGCCTGGTGACCGAGCCCGATGAGTGTTCCAGCGGTATCGAACATATCGACGAGTAGGAAGCTCAATACCAAGATTAGCATGGTCGCGCCGGCTAGCTTAAAGAAACCTGCTATATCGAGCGCAAGGAACGTTGGTGATGGATCAGGCGGCATGCTGACAATTGAAGACGGCGCTTTGGCCAATCCTGTCATCATACCAACGACAGCAACGAGAAGAATGCCGATGATGATGGCGCCAGGGATTTTTTTGTAATCCAACGCGACAATGACAATGAAGCCTAGGACAGCTAGCAAGACCTTTAAGGATACAAGATCACCCATCTGCACAAGCGTCGCCGGATGGTCAATAACAAGACCAGCGCTTCTGAGGCCAATAAATCCAAGGAATAGCCCAATCCCTGCAGCGATCGCTAGTTTTTGGGATTTGGGAATACTGTTTATAATCCACTCCCGAACAGGCAGGACGCTTAGAATTACGAACAGGACACCTGAGACGAGGACTGCTGCTAACGCGATTTCCCAGCTAACGCCCATTCCCTTTACAACACCAAACGTAAAGAAGGCGTTCAGACCCATGCCTGGCGCGAGTGCGATTGGATAGTTGGCATAGAAACCCATGACGAGCGAGCCAAAGGCCGCGGCTAAACAAGTCGCCACGAACACGGCGTTCTTATCCATTCCCGCTATGGCAAGAATGTCGGGATTGACGAAGATAATGTAAGCCATCGTTAGAAACGTCGTCAGACCTGCGAAAACTTCGGTCCTAACCGTTGTCTGATTGGCGTCGAGTTGGAACATTTTATTGAGCATGTTTACCCCCAAATACCGATTATTTAACTGAAGAAGTTTCGCATATGGTGACGATTCGATTAAGTATTCGTTAGGGCTACACCCTTAAGGTGTATCCATGCGCAGTTTTATTACCACGGCAATATTTTGCTTTGCCATCATTATTGTTTACTCGGCCAGCGCCCAAACTGTGACCGTTACGAAAGAAGATTGTGCCCGTCTTGTGCAGCATGTTCCTAATCAGGGTGTAGCCTATCGACCTGGTGTTGATGCGTATGGAAGAAAAGTTATACCAGCCGACCTGGGCGGTGGCCTACGGATCAAAGCGCCGAAAGAGTTCAGTATTCCAATAACAATGGATTTACAAAAATTGCTCGGTCTACCCGTGGATCCTAATTTCTTCCAGACACAGAATTTTACCGTAGGGACCGTCAATTTTAAAAACGGTCGTGCCTATTTTAACGATCAACCGCTTCAAAATGAACAAGCAGCGAAACTTTCAGAGCTTTGCCAAAAACGTATGTCGGCCGGGCGCTGACCTCGGCATTGCCTTAGCATTCTGCTTTCGCTAAAGTCTGACCGCGTTGCCCGCCACTATCGCGGCTATGGGCCGCTGTTCGGGGTGAGTCGTATGCGTTTATCAAGTTATTTTTTACCGACCTTGAAAGAGGATCCTGCTGAAGCGCAAATCGTTTCACATCGCCTTATGCTGCGTGCGGGGCTGGTAAGGCAGGCGAGTGCGGGCATTTATTCGTGGTTGCCTTTAGGGCTTCGTGTGTTGCGGAAGGTCGAGCAGATTGTTCGCGAAGAACAAGACGCGGCCGGAGCTCAAGAACTCTTAATGCCGACTATTCAGGCGGCAGAACTTTGGCAGGAAAGTGGACGTTACGACGGGTATGGCAAGGAGATGCTTCGCGTCATAGACCGCCATGACCGGGAGATGCTGTACGGGCCCACTAATGAAGAGCTCGTCACGGATATTTTTCGCCAAACGATCCGTAGCTACAAGGATCTGCCGAAAATTCTTTATCACACCCAATGGAAATTTCGGGATGAAGTTCGGCCGCGGTTTGGCGTGATGCGTGGGCGTGAATTCCTTATGAAGGACGCTTACTCTTTCGATTTGGATTATGAGAGTGCTCGTCGTTCCTATAACCGTATGTTTGTGTCCTATCTACGAACATTTGCGCGAATGGGGCTGCAAGCGATACCGATGCAAGCAGATACCGGGCCGATTGGTGGCGATTTGAGCCATGAGTTTATCATCTTAGCTGATACTGGTGAGAGCGAGGTCTACTGTCATAAGGATTACCTTACCTACGACGCGCTTTCAGAAGTTTCCAACGACGACAACGACCTGGCGTCAGCTGTTGAGAAATGGACGAGCCTTTACGCCGCGACGGACGAGAAGCACGACCCAGCCCAGGCTGCGGAGCTCGGTGAAAGCTTGATCAGCGCGCGGGGTATTGAAGTCGGGCATATATTTTATTTCGGGACAAAATATTCTCAAGCGATGGGTGCTACTGTTACCGGCCCCGACGGCGAAGAATTATTTCCAGAAATGGGATCATACGGGATCGGCGTATCGCGCCTTGTCGGTGCCATAATCGAGGCGTATCACGATGACGATGGAATTAAATGGCCTGATAGCATTGCGCCGTTTTCGGTGGGCGTCATCAACTTGAGAGTTGGTGACGCTGATTGTGATAATGCGTGTACAGATATCGTGAATAAGTTGGAAGCGACCGGTCAGGACGTCCTCTATGATGATCGAGATGAAAGGGCTGGCGCGAAGTTTGCGACAATGGATCTCATTGGTTTGCCCTGGCAGGTTGTTGTCGGACCTCGTGGACTGAAAAACGGTGTGATTGAATTAAAGAGACGCGCAACAGGCGATCGCGAAGAGTTGTCGATAGAGTCAGCTCTTTCCAAGCTCATGGGTTGAGGGGAAATCGCCATGATTTTTTCCGCCTTCGAAAGAACTGTGGCGCGCCGGTATTTACGTGCTCGGCGTCGTGAGGGCTTTATCTCTGTCATTGCTGGGTTTTCTTTGGCGGGCATTGGGCTGGGTGTTGCCACCCTTATCATCGTGATGGCGGTGATGAATGGATTTCGCGCGGAACTCATGGGACGTATCTTGGGGTTGAACGGCCATCTCGGCGTTTCAGCACCTTTTGGGGATGGGCTTAAGGATTTTGATGCCGTTGCAAAACGGTTGCGCGGTGTTGAGGGCGTTGTTCGGGTGACCCCCATTATCGAAGGGCAAGCGATGGCCACAGTTCGTGGTACGGCGAGCGGGGCTTTGGTTCGTGGAATTCGCCCGGCTGACATCTCTAAACACCCTTCCTTGAGAAAAAACATCGTCCGCGGCGATCTCAAAAACTTCAGAAACGATAGAGACATTGTCGTCGGGAATCGTTTTGCAGAGAAATATGGGTTATCTGTTGGCGCTAAGATAACGCTCATAGCACCGAGTAGTCGGGTGACGGCGTTTGGATCAGTGCCACGGTTAAAGAGTTTTCGCGTTCGGGCGATCTTCGAAATTGGGATGTACGAATATGATAGCTCGTTCCTCTTCACGACCCTGAGTGCAGCGCGTTCTTTCTTTAAAACAGGGGCGGGCAAAATTACGAACCTGGAAGTCATGCTAACGAGCCCCGATCTTGTTCAGGCCACAAGATCAGAGATTGCTAGAAAGGCTGGCGTGCCTGTTCGTATTTTGGATTGGCAGCGGACTAACGCCAGTTTTTTTAATGCCATTCAGGTGGAACGAAATGTGATGTTCCTGATCCTGACCTTGATCATTGTTGTTGCCGCTTTCAACGTAATCTCTGGCCTTATTATGATGGTCAATGACAAGGGAAGGGATATTGCGATCTTACGCACGATGGGCGCTACCCGTGGCATGATCATGCGGATTTTTCTGCTTTCAGGTATGGCGGTAGGCGTTATCGGTACGGTCGCTGGGTTTTTGTTGGGGTTGGCGTTTTCGTTAAACATCGAGACTATTCGGCAATGGCTGCAAACTTTGACGGATTCTCAATTGTTTCAGGCGGAGATTTATTTCCTTTCCCAATTGCCTGCCAAGGTCGACCCGGCAGAAGTCGCAACAGTGACAGGAATGGCCCTTGGTCTCTCTTTTCTTGCGACAATATATCCTTCCTGGCGGGCGGCGAGGCTAGACCCCGTCGAAGCTCTTCGTTATGAGTGACAGTGTCTCACTTCAGTTAGAATCTGTAGAGCGGTCCTTTGAACAAGGGACAGGACGGTTAGAAGTCTTGCGGGGTGTCTCGCTTTCACTCGTTGCTGGGGAGATTACGGCGCTTGTTGGGCCATCTGGTACGGGCAAATCAACGCTATTACATATCGCAGGCCTTTTGGAACAGCCGAATAGTGGAAGAGTTATTCTCGACGGAGAGGATTGTACCGCGATGGATGACAATGCCCGGACCGTAATTCGGCAATCTGGGTTAGGGTTCGTATATCAATTCCATCATTTACTCCCTGAATTCTCTGCAGAAGAGAATGTGATTTTGCCACAAATGATAGCGGGGATCAGAAAATCAGATGCCCGAGAGCGGGCTTGTACGTTATTGACAGACGTTGGTTTGGCTGAGCGTCTCTCCCATCGACCATCTGAATTGTCTGGCGGCGAACAACAAAGGGTAGCTATTGCGCGGGCCCTGATTAATCGTCCACGGGTTCTGTTAGCTGATGAACCGACAGGGAATCTTGATGAAGGGACGGCGTCGACAATATTCGATGTTATGATGAATGCTGTCCGGAAGCAGGATGTCTCAGCGCTAATTGCGACACATAACATGGACCTTGCGCGACGGATGGATCGCGTCGTAATGCTCAGGGCCGGTGTACTAGTCGACGCTTGAGACTACCAATTTGTTAGCGATTCGTTCTTCCGTAAAAAAAGTGTGGTATTCTAGGGGCTTGCGGAAGAGTTATCCACAACATAATGTGAATAGTTTCTATGTCAACCACATTATGTAGCGTAATTCGTGGTTTGTTCTAATGACAGACGCTTGAAGCTGTGGAATTAATAGGGAATGCCGCAGCCAAATTTTATTCATTTGCGTGTTCATTCGGCCTATTCGCTTTCCGAAGGAGCTATCAAAATTCCCGATCTGATCGCGCTCTGTCAGGAGCACGATATGCCTGCTGTTGCGTTGACAGATACAGGTAATCTGTTCGGCGCGTTGGAATTCTCTATTGCCGCTAGCAAAGCCGGTTTGCAGCCTATCATTGGGTGTCAGGTTTTGGTCGACCGACCCGAAGATTGCGGCGGAAAATCGAGTCATCGTGCAAACGCTCAAAGACCGTCATTTGATACGCTTATTTTGTTGGCTCAGAACCAGGACGGTTACCGAAATCTTGTAAAATTGGTAAGCCGTTCATTCTTGGAAACGCCACCTGACGAAAAGGCGCATATCAAGTTTTCAGATCTCTCTGGTTTTACGGATGGGGTCATTGCTCTGACAGGCGGGCCAGATGGTGCTCTAGGACGATTGTTGTCTGATGAGCAACGCCCAGCAGCAGACGTTATGGCTCAGAAATTGAAGGAGTTGTTTCCTGGCCGACTGTATATCGAGCTTCTTCGGCACGGGAGGCCACAAGACGATCAAATCGATGGTCCATTAATTGAAATAGCGTTTTCTCATGATTTACCGGTGGTCGCGACGAACAATAGCCACTTTGCAGATGAGTCCATGTACGAAGCTCATGATGCATTGTTGTGTATCGCTGACAGCGCGCATATTGACCAAGAAGACCGGCGCCGTTTAACCCCTCAACATGGCTTTCGTTCGCAAAAGGAGATGCTGGAAGCTTTCTCCGATATTCCAGAAGCGATTTCGAATACTGTCGTAATAGCGCAACGTTGCGCCTTTATGCCCGAAGAGCATGCGCCCATATTGCCAGCATTTCCGACATTGGATGGGCGCAGCGAATCTGAGCAGTTGCGAACGGAGGCCGAAGATGGGCTGGCACTCCGTTTGAAAACTTTAGAAATAGACGGTGACGACGCTAAACCCTACCAGGAACGCCTTAATTTTGAACTGGGTGTTATCCTGGAGATGGGCTTCCCAGGGTACTTTTTGATCGTTGCCGATTTTATTCAATGGTCAAAGAACCAAGGAATCCCGGTTGGCCCGGGTCGTGGGTCAGGTGCGGGCTCTGTCGTTGCATGGGCATTGACGATTACCGACTTGGACCCTCTTAAGTTCGGGCTTCTTTTTGAGAGATTTCTAAACCCCGAACGAGTTTCAATGCCTGATTTTGACATCGATTTTTGTCAGGATCGACGTGATGAAGTCATCCAATATGTTCAGGAAAAGTACGGCAAAGAACGTGTGGCTCAAATCATTGCATTCGGAAAGCTACAGGCCCGTGCGGTGCTTCGAGACGTCGGACGTGTTCTCGGTATGCCGTATGGGTATGTTGATCGGATTTGTAAACTGATCCCGTTCAATCCAGCGCATCCACCGACGTTGCAAGAAGCTCTGGATGTTGAACCTGAACTACGCCGGCTCCGGGACGAAGACGAACAAGTTGCCCGTTTGCTGGATATTGGGTTGAAGCTTGAGGGGCTTTATCGTCATGCATCGACCCATGCGGCAGGCGTTGTGATCGGCGATCAACCACTTGATGAATTCGTTCCGATGTATCGTGACCCTCGGTCTGATATGGCAGCGACCCAATTTTCCATGAAGTATGCTGAAGCAGCAGGGTTGGTGAAGTTTGATTTCCTTGGTCTGAAAACGCTGACCGTTCTGGATAAGGCTGTCGCGCTGATTAAAGAAGGCGGCGTAACACTTGACCTTACTACGCTACCGTTTGAAGACGAAAAAACTTTTGAAATGCTGGGTAAAGGCGACACGATCGGGGTGTTCCAGCTTGAGAGCACGGGTATGCGTGACGTACTGCGTCAAATGAAGCCCGACTGTTTCGAAGATATTATTGCGCTTGTTGCCCTCTATCGTCCGGGGCCGATGGATAACATCCCGCGCTATATCGCTTGCAAACACGGGGAGGAAGAGCCGGATTACTTGCATCCTGACATTGAAAGCATCTTGACCGAAACCTTTGGTGTCATGATCTATCAGGAGCAGGTTATGCAGATCGCCCAGGTTCTATCAGGCTTCAGTCTGGGCAACGCAGATCTTTTGCGTCGCGCGATGGGCAAAAAGATCAAATCGGAGATGGATGCGCAGCGAATTATCTTCGTCGAAGGTGCAGAGGCGCGTGGTGTGGACGGAGCGCAAGCGGCGCAGATATTTGAACAAGTTAATAAATTTGCTGGCTACGGGTTTAACAAATCGCATGCCGCAGCATATGCACTCGTTGCTTATCAAACGGCGTGGTTAAAGGCCAATTACCCGGTTGAATTCTTGGCAGCCTCAATGACGCTCGATATGGGCAATACCGACAAGCTTAAAGTCTTTAAGGATGAGATAAAGAAGCTCGAGTTCGAACTTTTGCCACCAGATATAAATGAATCGCATGGTGTATTTTCGGTTCGCCAGCCACAGAACGATGAGGAAAAGGGCGCTATTCGTTACGCGCTGGCCGCGGTCAAAAATGTGGGTATTCAGGCAATGGACGCTTTGGTGGAAGAAAGGCGCGACAAGGGGCCGTTTCAGGATATTTGGGATTTTGCGGAAAGGGTTGGTGGTAAGGTTGCGAACAAACGGCAGCTCGAAAATCTGATTAAGGCTGGCGCCTTTGAGTGCCTTGATATTAATAGACGTAAGCTCCTGGAAGGCGTCGACGTTATTTTAAAAACAGCAAATGCCGCTGAACGAGAGCGTGAAGATAATCAGGTTAATTTGTTTGGTGGAGACTCCGGCCTTAAAGTTGTGCAGCAGCAAAATTTGCCCGAGGTCGAAGATTGGCCAAAGAACGAGAAGCTCAATGAAGAAGCCGCTGCGGTTGGCTTCTTTCTTTCTGCACATCCTCTCGACTCATATGGAAGCACATTGGAGCGACTTGGCGTTGTGTCGTTTACCTCATTAACGGTCGCCTCAGCGGGAAGCCGCCCAAAACTTGCTGGCGTTGTTCAAGGAAAGCGTGAACGTACGTCTGCAAAAGGCAATAGGTTTGCTTTCGTTGAATTTTTGGGCCGGGAAGGTGTGTTTGAGGTCGTGATGTTTTCCGAGGTTCTTGCCGCAAGTCGGGAATTACTAGATTCTGGCCGTCCTTTATTGGTCGCATGTGAGGCGCGGGCGGATGGTGGGGAAATAAAATTGAATTCGGTTGGCGTGTCAGACCTGGATCAGGCCGTCGCGAGATCGGGTGCCGGCCTCAAAGTCCATTTAAATAGCCAAGATAGCCTCGAAGCATTGAAGCTTGCTCTTGCGGGCGGAAAAGAGGGCCGGGGCCAAGTACGGTTGGTCCTCAATATCGATCAGCAACAAACTGTAGAGGTTGCGTTACCGAGTAATTATCTCATTTCCGCAGATATGCGATCGGCTATTGAGTCTGTCCCTGGGGTTATAGAAATCCGGGACATATAACCGTTATATATCGAAACTAAGCCATGGATTAGTTTCTAAGGAAATTTGCTTGAAATTCTACGCGCTAGGGTCTATCAAGCCCCTACTTTAAACCGCACGCGGTCTTGCGATGACACCATCCTACATAGGTGTCGTTGTTCCGGTGTTTGAATTAGAAACAATCTGATCAAACTTGTACCGCGGACGCACCAACCGGAGAAAAGGATTTTATTATGGCTTTGCCTACGTTCTCTATGCGCCAATTGCTTGAAGCAGGCGTTCATTTCGGACATCATACTAGACGTTGGAACCCCAAGATGGCTCCGTACATTTACGGGGTACGAAACGGTATACACATTCTAGATCTGCGTCAGAGCGTTCCTATGCTCCACGCTGCTCTCCAAGCGGCCCGTGACGTCGTTAGCGGCGGCGGTCGCGTTCTTTTTGTTGGAACCAAACGCCAAGCTAGTGAACAAATCGCTGACGCCGCTAAAAGGTGTGGTCAGTACTATGTTGATCATCGTTGGCTCGGTGGAATGTTGACCAACTGGCGTACAATTACAGCATCGATCAAGCGTCTTCGGGATTATGATGAACTGCTTTCCCAGGACGATGTTGGTTTGACAAAGAAAGAGCTTCTGATGCGGACGCGTGATCGCGATAAGCTTGAGCGTGCTCTTGGTGGCATCAAAGAGATGGGTGGATTGCCAGATATTTTGTTTGTCATCGACACGAATAAAGAAAGCATTGCCATCAAAGAAGCTCAAAAACTAGGGATTCCGGTAATTGCTGTCCTTGATAGTAATTGCAATCCGGGTGGCATTACATATCCAATTCCTGGCAATGATGACGCAATCAGGTCGATTGCTCTTTATTGTGGCTTAGTCGCTGATGCCGTGCTCGATGGTCTTCAGCAGGAAGCTATCGCTGCTGGCGGCGATATTGGCGCTGAAGCTGAATTGCCTAAGGCTGAGGAAGTTCCTGCTGAGGCTGCAGAAACTCCCGCAGCAGAAGAAAAACCGGCCGAGACAGACGATGGTCAGGCAGCTGCTAGCTAACGATTTAGTTTTACATAACACTTTTATTTCGAGGACGACGTCATGGCACAAATAACGGCTTCGCTGGTTAAGGAACTGCGCGAAAAAACCGGCGCAGGCATGATGGATTGCAAGAAAGCGCTCTCCGAAGTGGATGGTGACCTTGAAGCAGCGATTGATTGGTTGCGAAAATCGGGTCTGGCTGCAGCTGCAAAGAAGGCAAGTAGGGTGGCGGCTGAAGGACTTGTCGCTGTGAATGCGGCAGGCACGTCAGGGGCAGCAATCGAAATCAATGCTGAAACCGACTTCGTTGCAAGAAACGCGGACTTTCAGTCGTTTGTTTCCTCCGTTGCAGGAATTGCTCTTGATAAAGGTAACGACACAGACGCTATCTTGAGTGCTGATTTTGGCGATGGCGCGACGGTTCAGGATACGCTGAACAATTTGATTGCAACTATTGGCGAAAATATGAATTTACGCCGGTCTGAGTCTATCTCGGTTTCTAGTGGTGTCGTGAGCAGTTACGTCCATAACGCAACGGCTCCAGGCTTGGGAAGAATTGCAGTGTTGGTTGGCCTGGAATCGACAGGTGACGCTGCGGTGCTTGAGGGTGTTGGCAAACAGTTGGCGATGCATGTTGCGGCCGCGTCACCCCGTTGGGCCACGATCGATGAAGTTGATCAGGAAGAGCTCGAACGTGAGCGAACAATACTGACGGATCAAGCCAAAGACTCCGGCAAACCAGAAGAAATCATTGCAAAGATGGTCGAAGGCCGTCTCCGGAAATTTTATGAAGAAGCGGTTCTTATAGAACAAACATCCGTCATCGACGGGGAATCTAAGATTTCCAAAGTTTTAGAACAAGCGGGCAAAGATGCTGGCGCACCGGTCACCTTAAAAGGATTTGTTCGGTATGTTCTTGGCGAAGGTGTTGAGAAAGAAGAGAGTGATTTCGCGGCGGAAGTGGCTGCGGCAGCTCAGTCCTGATAATATTTTAGAATGATTTAGCTAACGACCTATCCCTAATTTTTCCACGAGGAACGCGGTGCCGGAAGACATAAAATATCGTCGGATATTATTGAAGCTGTCTGGTGAAGCTTTGATGGGTGATCGCGAATTCGGGTTGGAAACTGACACGGTTGGTCGTATCGCGAATGAGGTGAAAAGCGTCCTGGAGTTGGGGTGTGAGGTGTGCCTTGTCATTGGCGGTGGCAACATTTTCAGAGGAATTGAAGCGGCAAGCCAGGGTTTGGAGCGGGGGACCGCTGATTACATGGGTATGCTCGCCACTGTTATAAACGCTTTGGCAATGCAGGGGGCGCTTGAACGCATTGGTGTCCACACACGTGTTCAATCTGCAATCCCGATGTCGACAGTCTGCGAGCCCTATATTCGGCGCAAAGCGAACAGACATATGGAAAAAGGTCGTGTTGTGATCTTTGCTGCGGGCACTGGTAGCCCTTATTTTACAACAGATACGGCAGCCGCTCTAAGGGCCGTTGAGATGGGCTGTGATGCATTATTTAAAGGTACCCAAGTAGATGGTGTCTATTCGGCCGATCCTCATAAGGTTGCTGACGCTGTACGGTATGAGAGTCTGAGCTATCACGATGTGTTGACGCAGGATTTGAAAGTCATGGATGCGTCGGCAATTTCTTTGTCTCGGGAAAACGAAATACCGATTCTTGTATTTTCCCTCCACAATTCAGGTGAGTTTGCGAACGTCGTAAAGGGGCAGGGCCGCTTTACGGTTATACGTAGGGATGGATAAACAATGGCTGATCCAGATCTTGATGATGTAAGGCGTCGAATGCAGGGTGCAATTGACGTATTGATGGGCGAATTTGGTGGTCTCAGAACCGGCCGAGCATCCTCAGCTCTCTTAGAGCCAGTAATGGTCGATGCCTATGGTTCTAGTATGCCGATGAACCAGGTTGCGACTGTGAATGTCAGTGATTCACGTATGATTTCTGTTCAGGTCTGGGATCAAGGTCTCGTTGCCTCTGTAGAAAAGGCCATTCGTGATTCTGGCCTCGGGTTGAACCCATCCACCGATGGCAATTCGGTTCGTGTTCCAATTCCACAACTTAGTGAAGAGCGTCGTGTCGAGTTGACCAAGATTGCGCATAAATATTGTGAGCAGGCCCGTGTGGCGGTTCGCAATATTCGTCGCGACGGGATGGACAAACTCAAACGGCAAGAAAAAGAAGGCGGGATATCTCAGGACGAGCAGCGGGCTTGGGGAGATGATCTGCAAAAACTCACTGACGGATTTATCAAAGAAGTTGACGAGGCCTTGGCATCAAAAGAATCAGAAATAATGCAGGTATGATGTCATGAAGCCGGTTTCATCTTTACGAGAAACGGCGCCGCCGCCTCCTACTCATGTTGGTATTATCATGGATGGAAATGGTCGGTGGGCTCAAGGACGTGGGCGCCCCCGTATTGAAGGGCATCGCCGGGGTATGGAGACGGTTCGCGAGGTCGTAAAGGGCAGTATCGAGCAGGGCATAGAATATCTGACGCTATACGGTTTCTCTATCGAAAATTGGAAACGACCGGCTGCCGAAATAAGTTCCTTAATGGGGTTACTCCGTCTTTATTTGCGGCAGGAAATTAAGGAATTAGATCAACAAGGTGTGAGGATGCGCTTCATCGGCCAACGGTCGTTACTGGCAAATGACATTGTTTCGTTGATCGAGGAAGCAGAAGAACAAACCAAAAATAATACTGCTTTGAATTTAGTTGTTGCGCTGAGTTATGGTGCACGTCAGGAAATTACGGCGGCGGCACAGAGCGTTGCTAGGCAGGTCGCTGCCGGCGAATTAGACGTTTCTACAATTGATGAAAGCGTCATTTCTGAATATCTGGAAACTGCCGGTATGCCTGATCCAGATTTAGTGATCCGCACCAGTGGCGAACAACGCATTAGCAACTTTCTTTTGTGGCAGGTTGCTTATGCTGAACTCGTTTTTACCGACACTCTTTGGCCAGATTTTTCTCGAGAGGATCTCCGGGAAGCAATCAATGAGTTTCACCGCCGTGAGCGGCGATACGGCGCAACGGGTTAAAGCATAGAGACGCGGTGTTGTATTGAAATCTCGAGTTTTATCGGCGCTTATTTTGGCCCCAATTGTTCTGGGTATAATTTATCTGGGAGGGACAACCTTTGTCTGCGTTGTGGCCATCGTAACGGGAATTATGACAGCTGAATGGCAACAGCTCAGCAATAGTGGTCGATTGGGGCTCGTAGGGTCCTTGGGGATTGGTATTGTTGCTACCGTAGTTCTTCTCTCGTTTTTCCTAAGCGTCCCCTGGGCCCTGACCGGTTTGAGTTTTGGCGCGGTTCTTGTTTGGCTTCTAGTCCGACGCCATATAGGCCTTGTTGGTGTTTCAAATATTTGGATCGTCCCAGGCATCGTTTCAGTTGGATGCATGGGTATCGGACTCGTTTGGTTAAGAGATATTGGCGATAGCGGGTTTCAAATTGTTCTTTGGTTAATGCTGACTGTTTGGGTGACGGATATTTTAGCCCTCTTTGTGGGCCGTTTCTTCCGCGGTCCAAAATTAGCACCGACGATTAGTCCTAATAAGACCTGGGCTGGCTTAATTGGAGGAATATTGGGAGCCGCATTATGGAGCGGATTCTGGTCTTACTGGACGGAAACCAGTAGCATCTTGGCTTTGGCGATTATCGGTGGGGGAACTGCTGTTCTTGCTCAACTAGGAGATCTTGGTGTGTCGGTGGTTAAACGCAGGTTCGATGCAAAGGATACGGGAAACTTGATCCCCGGGCATGGTGGCTTGTTGGATCGAATGGATGGGTTTCTAGGGGCGGTACCTGTTGTTGCGTTGTCGTTAGCAATCTCCAAAGGAGATGTTTCCCAATGGCCATGAATGAACTTGCGGCTGGCAGTGCACCTAGACGAATAACGATTTTGGGCTCCACTGGCTCAATTGGCTGCAATACACTTGATTTAATTCAGCGTAATCCGGAGGCGTATCAAGTAGAAGCCTTGACCGCCAATACGAATGTTGAACTGCTGGCCGCGCAGGCCCGGAAAATGAATGCTGGACTTGCTGTCGTTGCAGATGAAAGTCAATTCGGCGCATTGAAGGAGGCCCTGCAAGGAACGGAGATTGAGGTGGGCGCAGGGGCTTCTGCTGTTGTTGAAGCTGCTTCTCGTCCGGCGGATTGGGTCATGGCTGCAATCGTTGGCGCTGCTGGGCTCAAGCCCACACTCACAGCTGTAAGACGTGGCGTTTCGGTCGCTCTGGCGAACAAAGAATGTTTAGTTTGTGCTGGAGAATTAATGCTGTCTGAGGTTGCGGCATCCGGGGCGACTTTGTTGCCGGTGGATTCAGAACATAATGCTATATTTCAGGTCTTTGAATTTGATCAACGACCCGCAATCGAAAAAATAATTCTAACGGCGTCTGGGGGGCCCTTTTGGAGAACAGCCTTATCCGATATGGCGAAAGCCACGCCGGCGGAAGCTATCGCCCATCCGAATTGGGACATGGGAGCAAAAATCTCAGTAGATTCTGCGACTATGATGAATAAGGGTTTAGAGCTTATAGAAGCCCACTATTTATTTGCGATGGCCGAGGACAAAATAGATGTCCTAGTCCATACACAATCGATAATTCATAGTTTAGTTGCGTATGTTGATGGCTCCGTGCTTGCCCAACTAGGGTCGCCTGATATGCGGACGCCTATAGCTTACGCTCTGGGCTGGCCAAACCGAATTCCGGCCCCGAGCCCAAAATTAGATCTAGCGTCGGTCGGAACGCTGAATTTCGAACAACCTGATTCCGAACGGTTCCCGGCAATTGAATTAGCTCGACAGACCTTGCGTGACGGAGGGGCAGCGCCAACCATTTTGAATGCTGCAAATGAAATAGCAGTCGCAGCCTTTTTAGAACAAAAAATTAGTTTCTTGGATATCGCCAGAACAGTTGAAAATACACTTTCGAAGTTGTCTGGTAGTTCAATTGGGTCTCTGGAGGATGTTATTTCGGTGGACCTTGAAGCACGAGGCATTGCAGCGGAACGTGTTTCCGTGTGCGCGTCAGTAGCGGTTTGAGGTTGTAGTTACATGGATTTTCTCGTCGCTATTTGGACCTATGTCCTGCCCTTCATATTAGTGCTCACAGTTCTAGTTTTTGTACATGAGCTTGGGCATTACTTAGCCGCTCGACGTTGTGGTGTTAGAGTAGAAGTTTTTTCAATTGGATTCGGTCCGGAAATCTACGGATATACGGGTAAAACGGGCACCCGTTGGAAATTTAGCGCGATACCATTCGGTGGATATGTTCGAATGTTTGGAGAGCGGGCCCCGGACGACCTGTCGGGGGAGCCTGCTCATACAGATAAAGACATCAACGTTTCATTTTATAATAAAACGTTACGCCAGCGGGCGTGGATTGTGTTCGCAGGTCCACTGGCTAATTTCTTATTCGCGATTGTCGTTCTCGCCGGCCTTTTTAGTATTGTCGGGCAACCTTATACACCGGCTGATGTAGGCAAGGTTGTACCAGGGAGCGCGGCAGAAGAAGCGGGTCTATTGCCCGGTGATGTCTTCCTTAAAATTGGTTCTACGACAATCGAACGTTTCGAGCAGGTGAGAAGAATCGTTCAATTGTCACCGGGACGCCAAATTTCTATCCTCGTGAAACGGAACGGAAAAAAGGTCACGGTTGTTGCAGTTCCGAAAGCAATTGAAGTTACCCAGTTTGGTTCCCAGCAAACTATAGGACAATTAGGCGTATCGCGATCAGGTGGCGATATGGTTTTTGTTCGACACGATCCATTGACAGCGATTTGGGAAGCGTCAGTCCGTACGGTAGTTTTGACCGGAAACATCCTAGATGCTTTGGGCCAAATCATCAGTGGTCAACGAAATGCAAAAGAATTGGGTGGGCCGGTACGCATTGCGCAAATATCTGGAGATATGGCCCAGGCAGGCATTATCATGGTCGTTCAGTTTGCGGCTATTCTGTCTATTAATCTTGGTCTTATTAATCTGTTTCCGATACCGCTATTGGACGGCGGTCATTTGGTTTTTTATGGTATTGAAGCTTTGCGTGGTCGACCGGTCAGTGAGCGCGCAATGGGTTATAGTTTAAATATCGGTTTAGCTTTAATTTTATGCCTTACAGTGTTTGTGACGTGGAACGATCTGGTGCAGTTGCGCTTCATCGAATACGTTATGGGTATAGTAACATAGGAGTATGTAGGCGCGTGTTTCGTCGACAGAGTAATTTTCTATCTAGAGCTGCCCTGACGATTTTGGTTGGGATAATGCTTCTTCCGACGACCTATTCGCATGCTCAGGCACAAGGGGCGACGGAAATACGTGTAGAGGGTGCACAACGTATCGAGGCGGATACCGTTAGGTCGTATGTTCCCATTCGCACCGGCCAAAGCATCACTACGCAAGCGATGGATGAAGCGCTTAAGAAGTTATTCGCAACGGGATTATTTGCGGACGTTGTCGTTCGCCGCGAAGGGAGCGCCGTTGTTGTTAGGGTTGTAGAAAATCCGATAATTAATCGGATCGCTTTTGAGGGAAACAAGCGAGTTTCTAACGAAGTATTGCAAGATGAAGTCAAGTTGAGACCGCGAATTGTTTATACACGGACCCGCGTTCAAAATGATGTTCAGCGCCTGATCGACGTTTATCGGCGTAATGGTCGATTTGCCGCGAGCGTAGAGCCAAAAGTTATTCAACTTCCGCAAAATCGCGTCGATTTGGTATTTGAAATCAAAGAAGGACCGGTCACTGAAATTCGACGAATAAGTTTTGTTGGAAATCAACGATATGATGACAACGATTTGCGATCAGTCGTTCGGACGAAAGAAAGCGCTTGGTACCGATTTTTATCAGCAGATGATACTTACGACCCTGATCGTTTGACGTTTGATCGCGAACTCCTTCGACGTTTTTATCTTAGCAAGGGTTACGCCGATTTTCGTGTTGTATCAGCGGTCGCCGAGTTAGCCCCAAATCGTGAAGGTTTTTTTATCACGTTCACTATAGAGGAAGGGCAGCGTTATCGATTTGGGAAGATCGATGTTGCCGCGAAACTGCGGGACCTCAGTTCGGATCAGTTAAGAGGGCACATAAAGGTAAAGACCGGAGATTGGTATAACGCCGATGCTGTTGAAAATGTTGTTTCGAGTTTAACAGATGTTGTCGGCACTCTTGGGTATGCCTTCGTCGATATTCGTCCGCAGGTAAAGCGAAAAAAGAAAGAGCGAGTTATTAATATAACTTTTCGGGTCAGAGAGGGTCCGCGAGTATTTGTCGAGCGCATCAATATTACAGGGAATGTTCGAACCATTGATCCGGTAATCCGCAGAGAAATGACATTGGTGGAAGGCGATGCATTCAATGCATCAAAAATGCGTCGGGCTCGAAAGCGAATTCGGAATCTTGGCTTCTTCGAGAAAGTTGATGTAAAGAACGTGCCGGGCTCAAAGCCGGATAAGACAATACTTGAGGTAAAGGTCAGAGAACGGTCAACAGGCGAAATTTCATTTGGCGCTGGATTTTCGTCGTCGGTAGGGTTGTTGGGCGATATCGGTATTCGGGAGCGTAATCTACTCGGTCGAGGGCAAGATTTATTGCTTAAAACGACAATCGCCGCAGAATCGAGCCAGATTGACCTCCAGTTTACTGAACCATATTTTTTTGATCGAAAGTTGGCCGCCGGTGTCGACATTTTTCGTGTCACAAGGGATTTGCAAGACGAGAGTTCTTTTGAACGAAAATCCTTGGGTACTGGCGTGCGTTTAGGTTTTGAATATTCGGATAATTTAAGACAGCGTTTACGATACCGCATTAGTCGAGAAGAAGTAACGAATGTAACGTCGACTGCTTCGCTCGCTATTCGTGAACAAGAAGGATCAGCTGTAAAGTCGGAGATTTCTCAAATTTTGACTTATGACAGCAGGGATGACCGCTTCTTACCTACTGAGGGCTTTGTAACCCGGTTTAACACTGACCTGGCTGGGCTTGGCGGGAGTGTTAAGTATATACGCGCCAACGTAAGGGCCACAAAATATTATCCGATAACAGAAAAGTTTATTGCGAGCTTCGGTGGTTCGGCTGGCTATATCGTTGGCCTGGGTGAAGACGTTCGTATCGTGGATAGATTTTTCCTTGGTGGTCCTACCTTGCGCGGATTTGCTGTGGCTGGTGCTGGTCCTCGAGATGAAGCAACCGACGACGCGGTCGGTGGTAAATTGATGTACACAGGAACCGCACAGTTGACTTTCCCGGTGGGTTTACCGAATGAATTCGGAATCAGAGGGCGGCTGTTTTCAGATGTTGGGTCGCTGTCGAACTCTGAATCAACACTTGCGACGATCACTGATGACAAATCATTGCGAGCATCTGTTGGCCTCGGGATTTCTTGGAAATCACCATTTGGTCCATTAGTGATTGATTTCTCGAAGGCTTTGTTAAAGAAGGATTTCGATAAAACAGAAGTCGTAAGGTTTGATTTTGGGGCCAGGTTCTAAGGTAAGGATATGAAATTATTAAAGAACTTGAGCGTTAGTTTTCTATTTGTATATGGCGTGTTTTTAGTCGAAGCAGACATCGCGCTGTCTCAAAATACGTCGATCGGCGTAATTGATATTCAAAAGGTTCTGCGTTCTTCAGTAGACGCGCGTTCAATTAGACCGCAGATGGAAAAATTGAAGATTGATTATCAGAAACGTTTTAAGAGGTCGGAAGCTGACCTATTGAAAGCCAAACAAGATTTAGAACGCGAACGGGCTATTTTGCCGGAGGGTTTTTCTGAGAGACGAAAAGCATTTGAACGACGCGTAAGCGACACTCAGAGGCAAGTGCAGACTGTCAACAGGATGTTGGATAGAGCATTAGCAAATGCAATGCGCCAAGTGCATAAAACCTTACGAGACATTACTAGGGAACTCGCACAGGAACGATCTTTGCAATTGGTTGTACCAAAACGTGTCCTGATATTTTACGAGAAGAAGTTTGATATAACTCGAGAAGTGTCACAGCGTCTTAATAAAAAGCTTCCGCGGGTTAAGGTTGTAATGCCTAAGGGTAGACCGCCGTCGGTAAAGAAATAGATTATGCCGGATTCCCGGTTTTATAGCTCAGCAGGTCCTTTTTCCGTAACTCAATTGTCTGAGCTGTCTGGCGCTACAATTGCGACAGGGCATGATTTGGATAAATTGGTACATGACGTTGCACCACTGGATACCGCTGGTAGTGATGAAGTGAGTTTCCTTGATAACCCGCTTTACGTTTCGGCTTTCTCTGATAGTGCTGCAGGCGTTTGCATTGTTCATCCGGAACGGTCAAAAAATGCGCCTGAAGGAACGGTACTCTTACTAACAGAATCTCCTTATCTTGCTTACGCAAACGTCGCTGCTGCGTTTTACCCTGAGGCGGCCATCGTTAAAGGTGGTGCCGATGCCGCGTTTGTCCACGCCACAGCGTCGATCGGGAAAGATAGTTATGTTGCTCCAGGAGCTGTGGTTGGCGCAAATGTAGAAATTGGCGATCGATGTGAAGTAGGGCCTAACGCTGTGATAGGCCGTGGCGTTGTAATTGGTGACGACTGTAGAGTTGGGCCGTCGGTATCCATTCAATACGCAATTTTGGGTGCAAAGGTTCGAATTTTTGCGGGAGCACGGATTGGTGAACCTGGATTTGGATTTGCTTCAACTGCTGAGGGACATGTCACAGTGCCCCAACTTGGTCGGGTGATCATCGGAAATGAAACGGAGATTGGTGCCAACACTACGATCGATCGAGGGAGTGCAGCTGATACTGTTATCGGCGACGGTTGCAGGATCGACAACCTAGTCCAAATCGGACACAACGTGATTCTTGGCAACGGGTGTATTATTGTTTCTCAAGTGGGCATTTCGGGCAGCACGCAACTCGGTGATTTTGTCGTGGTTGGTGGCCAAGTTGGATTTTCTGGGCACTTGAAGATTGGAAAAGGTGTTCAGATTGCAGCACAATCCGGAGTTATGAATAATTTGCCAGCTGGTGGTAAGTATTCTGGTTCCCCAGCAATACCGATGCGGCAATGGTTGAAGCAGGCAGCCATGATACGAGCGATGGGAAAAAAGAAGGCAAACAAGGATGGATAGCATCGATAAAGAATCCGTCATTAGTGAAATCAATATTGATCGAATTATGGAACTCATCCCGCATCGATATCCGTTCTTAATGATCGATCGAATTGTTGATGTGGTGCCCGGCGAGAGTGCTACGGGCATCAAGAACGTGACAATAAATGAGCCGTGTTTTCAAGGGCATTTTCCCGGCCAACCAATTTTCCCCGGCGTGTTAATAGTAGAAGCCATGGCGCAGACCTCTGCGGCCATGGCCGTGATTACATTGGGGGAAGCGTCTGAAGGTAAGCTAGTCTACTTTATGACGATAGAAAACGCTCGATTTCGTAAACCTGTGACACCGGGCGATCAGCTCCATATTCATGTGAACAGGCGTGCCAGTCGGGGGAAAGTTTGGAAGTTTAATTCGCAAGCCAAAGTTAACGACGACGTCGTTGCTGAGGCCTCGTATGCGGCAATGATAATGGACCATTAAGAGAATGACAGAAATTCATCCGACCGCCGTCATCGAGGCCGGTGCCGAGCTTGGCGAAAACGTATCCATTGGTGCATTTTGTGTAGTTGGTCCTAATGTTTCGTTAGGCGACGGTTGTCGTCTTATTTCGCACGCTGTTGTCGCCGGTAGAACAACCGTCGGCGCAAATACTCACATTTATCCATTTGCCTCTATTGGTCATCAACCCCAGGATTTGAAGTATCAAGGGGAAGCATCAACACTTGAGATCGGCGCCAACAACATTATTCGCGAAAACGTAACGATGAATCCGGGGACTGAAGGTGGCGGGATGGTTACCCGTGTCGGGAATAATTGCCTGTTTATGGTAGGTGCCCACGTCGCGCATGATGGGGTTGTTGGCAATCATGTCATTTTTGCCAATAACGCAACAATTGCCGGGCATGTTGTCGTAGAAGATTACGCTGTACTCGGTGGTTTATGCGCTGTTCATCAGTTCGTTCGCATTGGTTGCCACGCCATGATTGGTGGGATGTCTGGTGTAGAACAGGATGTTATCCCTTACGGTTCAGTTCTTGGAAATCGCGCGAGACTAGCAGGTTTGAATGTTGTAGGCATTCGGCGTCGCGGCTTTTCACGCAGCGAGATTGCAGATTTGAGAAAGGCCTATCGGCTTCTATTCGCTGAAGAAGGGTCTATGTCAGAACGTTTGATCGATGTTTCTGAGATGTACAAGGAAAACCAAGCCGTGATGGATATCGTTGATTTTATTCGCGGCGACTCCAGCCGTGCCATTTGTCAGCCCAGAACGGAGCATGGCACCTAAGCTTGCAATCGTCGCAGGCGGCGGCGACTTACCTTGGTTGTTGCGGGATTCATGTGACGCAGCTGGACGAGACTGTTTGTTTCTTGCCCTGGATGGCCACGCAGATGCTAATCGTGAACCTGCCCCCAACTCCTGTATCCGCATAGGTGATTGGGGCAAATCTCTCGATTTATTACGCGAACACAATGTTGAAGAGTTGGTCTTTGTCGGGACAGTGCGTCGTCCTGGCCTGAAGGAGTTGCGACCGGATGCGAGAGGTGCCGCGTTTTTAGCCCGGCTTGGTCGCTCATGGTTCGGTGACGATTCAATCCTTTCGGCTATTATGAAGGAGCTGGAGAAGGAGGGTTTTCGGATCGTTTCGCCGGAATCTCTTTTAGATGAATTCGTCGCTAAAGAACGAGTTTATGGTGCCGTTCGGCCGGATGGAACGGCAACAGCTGATATCCAGCGCGGCAAGGAAGTGATAAACGTCATCGGAACTCAAGATATTGGGCAAGCCGTCGTCATTCAGCAGGGTATCGTCATTGCCGTGGAGGCTGCTGAAGGTACAGACGCGATGATAGAACGGTGTGGACCGTTGCTTCGGAAGGATGCGGGAGGTGTCTTGGTTAAATTTCCAAAGCCAGGTCAGGACCGTCGGGTCGATTTACCGACCATTGGAACTTCGACTGTTTATGCAGTAAATGAAGTAGGTTTGTCTGGAATTGCTGTTGAAGCAGGTGGTGCCCTGGTCATTGATGCAGATGAGGTTGCGAGGATTGCTGACCAAGTGGGAATTTTTGTTATTGGCGTTCCCGGTGATTAGCAATGGTCGAGACAATCGAGGGTGGGCTAGGCGCAACTGAGGCTAAAACTATTCGCATATTTCTCATAGCCGGAGAGCCCTCCGGCGACTTGCTGGGGGGGCGTCTCATGGGAGCACTCAAACGTCATTCAGGAGGAGATGTGGTTTTCGCCGGTGTCGGTGGAGAACGGATGAATGACGAGGGACTGATAAGCCCTTTCCCGATGACTGAACTCTCAGTAATGGGCTTAGCTGAAATTTTGCCGCGGATATTCAATCTACGCCGTCGCGTTCGTGAAACTGCAAAGGCCATAGAGCAGTATGCGCCTGACATTTTGGTAACGATCGACTCTCCGGGGTTTTGTTTCGCTGTCCTTAAACGTTTGAAGAGAGTTCCAGAAACTCGTCGCATTCATTATGTGGCGCCGAGTGTCTGGGCTTGGCGTCCTGGCCGCGTCCATAAATTTGCTCGCGAATTTGATCATATCTTGACGCTATTGCCGTTTGAACCAGCCTATTTCGAGCCAGTCGGTTTGAAGTCAACTTTCGTGGGTCATGCCGTAATCGAAAGCAAACTGGCTGATGCAAATGGCGTTGGATTTCGAAAGCAACACCGAATTGGCGAGGAGGTTCCGCTATTATGTGTGCTTCCAGGGAGTCGTCAAGGAGAGGTTAAGCGGCATATGGCGCCGTTTCGTTTGGCGGTGCAGCTATTGCAGAAACGATTCCCGCTGGTTCGTGTGGTTATACCAACCATCCCGGGGTTAAAGGATGAAGTGACTTCGACGATACAGAATTGGGGAAGCCCAGTGCTCGTTGTTGAGGGAGAAAAGGACAAATTCGATGCAATGGCAGCTTCAAATGTTGCGTTGGCGGCATCAGGTACTGTCACGCTTGAACTAGCTTTGGCGCGTGTTCCGTCGGTAGTCGCCTATCGAATGAACCTGATAACGGGCTGGATCATTAAAGCGTTGGTCAAAATTCCTTATGCCAACCTTGTAAACATATTACTTGATCGAGAAGGAGTTCCTGAATTTATACAAGGTAAGTGTACAGGTGATCGCCTAGCGGATGCCTTGGAAAACTTGTTGCGAGATAAGTTGGTATATGAAGCGCAACAGACGGCTGCGGATGAAGCAATTAAACTTCTTAAAACTGGTGACGGCCTGCCGAGTGATATAGCGGCAAATACGATCTTGTCCCTAGTACGCCAGGGCTAAACAAAAAGGGGCACCTAATGGCACCCCTTTTACGACGGTGCGTCCTTGAAAATCAGCGGTCGGAAATTGGCAAAAGATCGCGCCGGTCAGCGCCGGTATAGAGCTGTCTTGGGCGACCTATTTTCTGGCTTGGGTCCTCAATCATTTCGTTCCATTGTGCGATCCAGCCAACAGTACGAGCAACAGCAAACAGTACGGTAAACATCGTTGTCGGGATCCCTAAAGCCTGGAAAATAATACCTGAGTAGAAGTCGACGTTGGGATAAAGCTTCCGATCAACAAAATACTCGTCTTCCAATGCGATACGTTCGAGTTCCATTGCGAGGTCGAGAAGGGGTTCGTCACGGATATCGAGTTCACCAAGAACCGAATGGCAGGTTTCACGCATGATCTTCGCGCGTGGATCAAAGTTCTTATAGACCCGGTGGCCGAAACCCATGATACGGAAAGGATCGTCAGGATCTTTGGCTTTCTTGATGTAGGTATGAATATTCTCTTTGCTACCAATTTCACCAAGCATGTTAAGCACAGCTTCGTTAGCGCCGCCATGTGCAGGACCCCAGAGACTTGCAATACCTGCAGAAATACACGCGAACGGATTGGCGCCACTTGATCCGGTCAGGCGGACCGTTGAGGTAGAGGCGTTTTGTTCGTGGTCTGCATGCAAAATTAAGATGCGATCCATTGCTTTGGCAATGATCGGATTGATTTCGTAATCCTCGCAGGGTGTCCCAAACATCATGTGCAGGAAGTTTTCTGCAAATCCAAGATCGTTTCGCGGATACACGAACGGTTGGCCGAGGGAATATTTATATGCCCAACCCGCTATCGTTGGCATTTTTGCGACCATCCGGTAGGAAGCGACCATGCGCTGATGGGGGTCGGAGATGTCCGTACTATCGTGATAAAATGCTGATAGAGCACCGACCACACCACACATGATTGCCATAGGGTGGGCATCTCGTCGGAATCCCCTATAGAAATTGGTCAGCTGCTCATGGAGCATCGTGTGCAAGGTTATTGCGCGATCGAATTCGGTTTTTTGTCCCTGATTAGGCAACTCGCCATAAAGGAGCAGGTAGCAAACTTCGAGAAAATCACTTTGCTCTGCAAGCTGTTCAATTGGATAGCCGCGATGAAGTAAGATGCCATTATCACCATCGATATAGGTGATTTTAGACTCGCAACTGCCTGTTGCTATAAATCCTGGGTCATAGGTGAAATATCCGGTTTCCGCGTATAGTTTTCGGATATCGATGACAGGGGGACCTTCGGTACCCGTCAGAATTGGAAAAGTAGCTTCTTTTCCCGAGACGTTATCAGTAATTGTGACGTTGCTGTTTGATGCCGTTCCCGCAGCGGAGGATTTTTGGCTCATACGGATTATCCTTCGTAGCGCCTGCGGAAGCCCCGGCTTCTATGCAGTAGCGCAATATGGTTAAGATTTGAGGTGCCGGGAAAGTAGCTGATTAATTCGGTCATTTCAATCGCATGGCGTTAATTGGTCATCACGTCCTTGAGACGGGAAATAGTCTCTTCCTGCCCGAGTACCATTGCGACCTCAAAGATTCCGGGAGAGACTGTTGTGCCGGTAAGGGCGGCACGAAATGGCTGCGCTATTTTCCCCAATTTGATGTCTTCATTTTCTGCAAATTTATGGACTGCTTCATTGATTGCCTCTTCGGACCAAGGAGATAGTTCTGATAACAACTCTGAAAGTCGTCCCAGTCTATTTCGTGCTTCGTTATCTAACGACTTCGTGGCTTTCTCATTGATCTCTAGCGGCCGGAGGTAAAAATAAAATAAAGAAGTTTCAATTAGTTCTGGGATTGTCTTCGCACGAGATTTTAACCCTGGCATTGCCATAACAAGGCGCTGGCTCATCTCTGTATCGAAAGGCTTTTGTATTCTTTCCGCGATTGGCTCTTGGATTAAGTTTGCGAGTGTTTGATCCGAAGCTTCTCGGATGTAATGAGAATTTACTGACGATAACTTGTCAAAATCAATGCGAGCAGCGCCACGTCCGACATCCTGAATTTCGAACCACTTAATCGCTTGCTCTAAGGAAATTATTTCATCATCGCCATGGCTCCAGCCAAGCCGCATCAGATAGTTCAAGAGGGCTTCCGGTAGATATCCCATTTCCTGATATGCTTGGATTCCGAGGGCGCCGTGTCTTTTTGAGAGTTTTGTGCCATCTGGGCCGTGAATAAGGGGAATATGTGCGTATTCTGGTGGGGTCCAGCCAATCGCCTGGAACAGCTGGGATTGCCGGAATGCATTCGTAAGATGGTCATCGCCGCGTATAGCATGGGTTATGCCCATATCATGGTCATCGACGACCACAGAAAGCATGTAAGTCGGAGAGCCGTCAGCCCGCAACAATATCATATCGTCCAGTTGAGAATTGGCGACAGTAACAGAACCCTGAACGAGGTCCTGAATTACTGTTTCGTCATCGAGAGGCGCCTTAAATCGGACTACGGGCTTTATATCGTTTGGGGCGTCGGCCGTATCTCTATCCCGCCATGTACCGTCATAGAGGCGTGTGCTTCCAGCAGCGCGAGCTTTTTCACGCATGACTGTTAGTTCTTCTGGAGAACAGTAGCAGTAATAGGCTTTGCCGGCGTTTAGTAGGTTATTGGCGACCTCTGAGTGACGCTGGAGGTTTTGTGATTGAAACACCGGGGGTTGGTCAGCTTCGAGGCCTAACCAATTCAAACCGTCGATGATGGCATCTATGGCTTCTTGGGTAGATCGTTTGCGGTCGGTATCTTCGATGCGTAATAGATATTTTCCGCCATGGTGTTGAGCAAAAAGCCAATTAAACAAAGCGGTTCGGGCTCCTCCAATATGAAGGAGGCCAGTGGGTGACGGAGAAAATCTGGTAATTACACTCATGTGATCGATCATTTATAGGGAAATGAGAAGGGGAGATAACACATCTAAGCGGGCCATGCATTACTTGTCAGACTTAGAAAGATCATTCAGCAACTGCAAGTAGAAGAACCAGCAAACAGCGAATATCATATGATTGCGACAAAATAGGTGTCTTTGCGATCATGCCCCGAGAACCCGACAGCTCGTTAAATCGAATTGATAAAACGGGACGCCAAAGTCATGGCGTACGCGTGAATGTCTTATCATGGGTCGTTGAGGAACGGTCTCGTTGGATTCTTTGGTGTCCGGTTTTCTTGGCTTGTGGTATCGCCGTGTATTTCCAGCTATCTCAAGAACCCGCAATCTGGGTCGGACCGGTTCTAATCAGTATTTTGACCAGCGGTTGGATATTTATTTCCGCGATCAGGCGGAACACGATCGTTTTCCTGATTTTTTTGATACCTGTTCTTGGTTTTACATCAGGACAACTCCGAACTTATTTAGTATCTGCACCGGTACTCGAGAAGAAGACAGGGCCGATTTGGGTTAACGGAATTGTCAATCGATGGGAGCCGAAGGCGAGAGGCCATAGGGTTACTCTTTCAGAGGTGAGTATTGATCTGTTAATGCGGCATAAGACGCCGTCCCATGTTCGGATCACGATCAAAGGTGACAGCCCGATAGTGAGAGCGGGCGATAAGTTACGAATTCGCGCGGTTCTCTATCCTCCAGCTGCCCCGGCGATGCCCGGGGCTTTTGATTTTTCTAAGCAGGCATTTTTCAAACGCCTTGGCGCCGTTGGCTATGCCGTTCGTAAGCCTGAATTGTTGAGACAATCAGAAGATAACGAGTTGCGTACGGCGATTGCTCGTTTGCGGCAAACTCTCACTGAGCGCATTTTACGGAGTCTTCCCGGAACCACAGGTGGTTTTGCCGCTGCGTTAATTACTGGCGAACGCGGAAGGATACCTGATGATGTCCTTTCCGCTATGCGAGAATCTGGATTAGCACATTTGTTGGCTATCTCGGGTCTTCACATCGGTCTTGTCGCAGGAATTCTATTCTTTGTGTGCCGGTTTCTACTGTCTTTGGTAGAACCAATTGCCATCCGTTGGCCTATCAAGAAATGGGCCGCTGGTATGGCTCTTTTTGGGAGTTTCTTTTATCTCCTGATTTCCGGAATGACACTGCCAACACAAAGGGCATTTCTAATGCTTAGCCTGGCGTTGCTGGCAGTGATGATTGATCGACGGGCCATCTCAATGCAAATGGTGGCATGGGCAGGCTGTGCGATATTAGCGATCGTCCCTGAGAGCCTTTTTAACGTTAGTTTTCAGATGTCATTTGCGGCCGTTATAGCCCTCGTTGCTGTTTATGAACGGGGGTCTTTTCTGCCCATAACGAGGGCGATGACGCCGGTATTTCGCTTAACATTTTATATTGCCGGCGTTCTGCTTACGACTGTCGTCGCGAGTTTGGCGACGGCGCCATTTGCATTATTTCATTTCAACCAAGTTGCGCTCTATAGCATGTTAGCCAATGTTTTGGCCGTTCCAATAACGGGGCTCTGGATAATGCCGTTTGCGATTGTAGCGGTTGTTCTGATGCCCTTTGATCTGGAAAACTATCCCCTTATGGCAATGGGATCGGGCATCGAAGCAATCGTGTCGATTGCTCGGTTTGTACAGGAGTTACCCGGAGCCGTATATGCTATGTCAGCGATGAATGGCTGGCTTCTTAGCGCAATTGCCCTTGGGGGCTTATGGCTATGTCTTTGGCAGCACACAGTGCGCTATCTCGGAATGGTTCCTATCGTTATCGCATTAGTCATGCTTCCCGGTGTGCCAATTCCCGATGTGTTTATTTCAGCTTCGGGTAATCAAATAGCGGTCAGAGATGTTGATGGAAGGTTGTTTTTTATAAAAGGTCGGAAGGGGATTGTTATAGAAACTTGGCTACGTCGAACGGGTAACAGAGTTCAAAATGTCTCGCAGAACCCTAAAATTGAGAATTCGGTGATGCGGTGTGACGGATTGGGATGTGTTTTCTATAAAAATGGGCAGCAAATATCACTCCTCTGGCATCCTGCAGCAATCCTGGAAGATTGTTCGATGTCAGACATTATTGTCGCTACGATCCCCGTCAGCCGACCGGCATGCCAGACATCAGAAAATGTTATCGATCGTTTTGACTTATGGCGGAATGGGAACCACGTTGTCTTTCTTGATCGAGATAGGGTTACGATAAAGTCAATCGGCAGCACAGCGGGCCGACGTCCGTGGTCACGCTATCCGCGAGAGTTTAAGAAGCAACGGTAAGTCTGTTAATACTGACGCAAAATTGCTTTAAGACGGCCTTGAACCTTTACTCGATCAGGTCCGAAAATCCGAGTTTCATGCTGTTCGTTTGCGGGTTCGAGCGCAATGGATTGCCCTTTGCGGCGTAATCGCTTCAAGGTGACTTCATTCTCGTCAACTAAGGCAACGATGATTGCACCATTATCTGCGTTATCGAGCCGTTCGATGACTGCTATATCGCCGTCATGAATACCAGCATCGATCATCGAACCACCTTGAACTTCCAGAGCGTAATGGTCTCCGCGTCCTAACATGGCGGCGGGTACGTCCGTTGTTGCAGTGTCGTCCCGAACAGCTTCAATAGGAAGACCTGCCGCAATTCGTCCATAGAGGGGGACCTGAATGACGCTGTCTCCGAATTGGTTTGCTGGTTCTTCGTTGAAGCCACCTTCAATGACATTCGGTGTAAAACCCGAATTGATCCTTTCCGGTTGCTTTAAGTTGTCTGGTAACTGAATGACTTCGAGCGCCCTGGCACGATGGGGCAGGCGGCGAATAAACCCGCGTTCTTCCAATCCCGTAATCAGCCGGTGGATACCCGATTTGGACTTTAGCCCCAAAGCATCTTTCATCTCGTCAAAGGATGGGGAGACCCCCCTGGACTTAAGATGATTATCGATAAATTGCAGTAGGTCGTACTGTTTTTTCGTCAGCATTTTGATGACTCCGGCAACGCGGCTGCGTGAGAATTTCTATAGGATCGAAAAGAACCAAACAAAAACATTAGGTATGTTCTAGTTTGGTTCTATTTTGGCGTCAAGCCGGAAACAGCGCTATTTTCGAATCAGATACTGAGAATGCCGCCACCAAGCCTCATGACGCGGACTGGTTGACCTTCTTCGATTGCGGGAGAATATGGCTCTCGAATGATCAAGGCGTCGGCGCGGGCGAGGCCGGAAAAAACAGAGCTGTCTTGCTTACTAAAAGGTGTTGCTGTTAACGACCCATCGGAGTTTCGGTCAATTGTCGCTCGCAAATAGTCCTCGCGCTCATCGTTTTCAGAGAGCGGCTTTGTGAGGGTTGCAGTCTCATACACTGCATCATCAGCTGTGCATCCGAGTAGTGCATTGAGGGCGGGGCCAAGAAAAATTGTGGCACATACAAGGGATGAAACTGGGTTGCCGGGGAGCCCTAACATCCGAGTTTCGTCGATATGGCCGAACATCAATGGCTTGCCTGGGCGCATAGCAATACGCCAGAAATCGATTTCAAGTCCGATTTCTCCCAATACTTTTTGAACGAGATCATGATCTCCAACAGATGCCCCGCCACAGGTGATAAGCATGTCCGCACCTTTGGCCCCGGCAGCCATAATCCGTAGAGTGTCTTCCGAGTCAGGGGCGATGCCAAGGTCCACAGGGATGCCACCACGGGCAGTTATGAACCCGGCGAGCGCAGGTCCGTTAGAGCTTACGATTTGATTCGGGCCGATGGGATCTCCCGGCATTACGATTTCGTCGCCAGTTGCCAGGATAGCAATTCGTGGCTTTCTTCTAACGGTCAGCCATGGAACATTCATTCCAGCAGCCAAGCCGATATCACGCGCTGTTAAAACATGGCCCGCCGAGAGGAGAACGTCACCTTCGGTAAAATCCAAACCAGCCGGTCGGATATAACGCCCAACGGGCGCTTTGCCATCCACAACATTGACCTGGTTGCCATCTCGTTCGGTGTTTTCTTGAATGACTATGGTATTGGCGCCATCCGGGACTGTTGCGCCGGTGAATATCCGAACCGCCTGGCCTTGAGAAACGGTGCCGTCATAGGCTTGTCCTGCAGGAACATGACCCACGATATTAAGTGTCGCCGGTAGTTTCTCAACGTCTTCTGAACGAACGGCATAGCCATCCATCGCGGATACAGCATGGGGAGGCTGAGTACGCCTCGCGGCAACGTCCTGTGCGAGAACACGTCCGAGGGCCTCAGAAAGCGAGACCTGTTCCGGAGGCATTAAAGGCATATCAGCCTTTATCTGGTTTCTGGCTTCCTCAACAGAAATCATGCGCCATGCCCATCGGTCCGGAAATCACCCGATTGACCGCCGGACTTAGCGAGTAGTCGAATGTCTGTCAGTCGCATCGTGCGATCTACCGCTTTGCACATATCGTAAATCGTCAACGCCGCCACGGATACGGCGGTTAGAGCTTCCATTTCAACGCCTGTTTGCCCGGCGACTTTACAAGTGGCTTCAATATCAATGGCATTGCGGTCGGGGACGAGGGTTAGCTCTATGTCGATTTTTTGAAGGGCGAGGGGATGGCATAGTGGTATCAGTTCCGGGGTCTTCTTGGCGCCCATGATTCCGGCGAGGCGTGCCACGGAAAGGACATCGCCTTTCTTCATGCCTCCTTCCTGAACAAGTCGCATCGTCTCTGCTTCCATAAGGACAGTGCCACCGGCCGTTGCAACGCGGCTCGTAACGTCTTTACTCGAAACGTCAACCATGACGGCTTTACCGTCATCATTGATATGGCTGAGGCGAGGTTTCTGGGTCACAGCGATTGTTCCATTTGGGGTGCCGGTACCGGATTAGTGAGAAGTGTTCTGACGGCTTCGGCCACATCATCCTGGCGCATAAGGGATTCACCGATTAGAAAGCATCTCGCGCCGGCATTTGCCATCTCGGAGAGATCGTCAGGTGTATACAGCCCGCTTTCAGAAATCAGAATCTTGTCTGACGGGACCTGACTGGCAAGCATCTTCGTAGTATTCGTATCTGTATTTAACGTTTTGAGATTTCGATTATTGACACCGATTAATGGCGATTGAAGTGTCATCGCCTGCGCTAATTCTATTTCATTGTGGACTTCAAGCAGCGCATCCATTCCGAGAGAAATTGCGATCTTTTCGAGCTCTACAGCATCTTTTTGAGACAATGCCGCCATGATAAGCAAAATGCAGTCGGCTCCTAAAGCACGTGCTTCATAAATTTGGTAGGGGTCCAGCATAAAATCCTTACGCAAGATGGGCAATTCAACAGCGTTTCTCGCCTTAATCAAATGATCATCATTGCCATCAAAATATGGAGTGTCAGTAAGAACCGAAATGCAGGTTGCGCCACCGAACTGGTACGCAGTCGCAAGAACAGCTGGATCGAAATCCGGTCGGATCAGCCCCTTACTCGGAGATGACCGTTTGATTTCAGATATCAACCCATAGCCATCTTTGGAAGCGCGGTGCAAGGCGTCAGCAAAACCGCGGGGTGCAGAGGTTTCACGAGCAGCTGTCTCTACTTCGCTGACCGACCGAATGGCCTTACAGGCCGCAATATGTTTGCGTTTATCGGCGCAAATGCGATCTAGGACATTATCCATCAGGCCGCCGAGCTATTACCTTCGTTAGTAACGCTGACCATCGTATCAAGGGCTTTCTGGGCCTTGCCGCTATCGATTGCATCGGCGGCAATGCCTGCTCCTTCTTTGAGGTCACCGGCTTTGTCGGCGACAATCAAGGCGGCGGCGGCAGTGTATATGACGATATCGCGGAAGGCTCCCTTTTCTCCGCTCAACATAGCAGTCATGGCTTTGGCATTTTCTTTAGCGTCACCACCTTTAAGGTCTTCTGATTTGGAGAATGGGATGCCGGCATCCTTTGGCGATACTTCGAAGTTTGTAACCTTGCCATTTTCGTACGCCGAAACATATGAAGGACCCGTGGTGGTCAACTCATCAATCCCGTCTGAGCCATGAATTACCCATGCTTTTTCAGCGCCGAGTTTACCGAGCACTTCCGCCATGGGCTCCACCCATTCTTTGGCAAATACGCCAACAAGAAGCCTGTTCACACCTGCCGGGTTCGACAGTGGGCCGAGAATGTTGAATATCGTGCGGGTAGCAAGTTCTACGCGAGGCCCGGCTACGTGGCGGGTCGCACTGTGATGTCTCGGCGCCATCATGAAGCCGATACCGGCCTCTCGGATGGATTTTTCAATTAGAGGCATGTCGCAGTCGATATTGACGCCGAGAGCACCAAGAACATCTGCCGCACCAGCCCGTGAGGATAGGGCACGATTACCGTGTTTCGCTATTGGAACGCCGCAACCAGCGACCACAATAGCGGAACCCGTGGAGATATTAAGTGTTCCGCTGGCGTCGCCACCTGTACCAACAACATCTATGGCGTTTTTCGGAGCGGAGATCATCAAGGCTTTTGATCTCATAATGCGGGCCGCGGCGGTAATCTCGTCGACCGTTTCGCCTCGTACACGTAGCGCCATCAGAAAGGCACCTATTTGTGAAGGTGTTGCGTCACCCGACATGATTATGTCGAATGCCTTTTCTGCTTCAGGTTCGCTCAGTGCTTGACCACCTGCGACTTTGTTTAGAAGGGGCTTAATCCCTTCGGCGGCGTTATTCATGCCGCGTTCCTCCATTGCCGAGATAAATTAAGAAAATTTCCCAAAATAGTATGACCGTGCTCGGTATCAATACTCTCCGGGTGAAATTGTACGCCATAGACAGGCCATTGATTATGAGAAATTCCCATAACCACCTTGTCGTTTGTTTTGGCATTGATTGCTAGCGTGTCCGGCATCGTATCTGGATCAACTGTCAAAGAATGGTATCGAATTGCTTCAAATTCTTTGGGTAACCCATGAAACAAGCCCAATCCATCGTGGCTAATTTTGCTGGGCTTTCCATGGACTGGCGTACTAGCTCTGATGATATCTGCGCCAAAGGCCTGGGCAATTGATTGGTGGCCAAGGCATACGCCTAATGTTGGGATCTTGCCGTCGGTCATTTTTATAAGTTCTACACAAATTCCCGCTTGATCAGGGTCGCAAGGACCAGGAGATAAAACGATTGCTTCAGGTTCCAATGCCAAGGCGTCATCCACTGATAGGGCATCATTGCGATACACAGCTGTTTCAGCACCGAGTTCACCCAAATAGTGAACCAAGTTGTAGGTAAAGCTGTCGTAATTGTCTATTAAGAGCAGCATTTCAAATACTTAACATGAGACCTTGTGCCGATTAACATCTTATAACAGGTCTGAAAAGACAGCGAAAGCAAGCTGAAGAGTGGAATTTGATCGTCCTACATGAAACGACGCATGACTTGAATGATTATCAGTGGCTCTATGATTAGAGATTATGAAGAAGAAAACTTTGTTGCAGTACTAGACGTTATCAATGACGCGGCGACTGCATATAAAGGCATAATTCCCGAAGATTGCTGGCACGACCCATATATGTCTGCCACAGAACTCCAACGCGAAATCAACACGGGTGTTTCTTTCAGAATGGTTTTAAACGAGGAAAACATTGTTATGGGCGTTATGGGTGCACAGCCAGTTCAAGACGTTTTGTTGATCCGGCACGCCTATGTTCGAACGCAAGCGAGACGACGGGGGATCGGCAGTCAATTGATTTCCGACCTCCGGAAAAGGACCGCGCTGCCAATACTGGTGGGTACCTGGGCAGCGGCAGCCTGGGCTATTCAGTTTTACGAAGATCATGGGTTTATGGCACAGAGCGATAAACTGACACAGGAACTGCTAAAAAAGTACTGGTCGGTTCCGGAGGCTCAGGCAGATCAATCTGTCGTGTTGATGGATCAGAGCTGATTGCCGGCTTCCCCCGCATATCGGACCGCTTCTTCTGCTGCGCGGACGAGGGCCTGGGCTTTATTGATGCATTCTTGATGTTCGCTGTCAGGATCGCTGTCGGCGACAATGCCGGCTCCTGACTGCACATACATTGTACCATCTTTGACGACTGCCGTGCGTAGAACAATGCAGGTGTCCATCGAGCCATTAGCAGAAAAATAGCCAACAGTGCCCGCGTAAATCCCACGTTTTTCAGCTTCAAGTTCGTCGATTATTTCCATTGCGCGAATTTTCGGTGCGCCCGAAACGGTACCGGCTGGAAATCCACCGGCAAGAGCATCCATCGCATCATGTTTCTCGTCGATCTCGCCCTCCACATTGGAAACGATATGCATGACGTGCGAATAGCGTTCGATGACCATTTTTTCAGTCACATTGACGCTACCGATCTTTGCCACGCGACCGACATCATTCCGCCCCAAATCCAGCAGCATCAAATGTTCGGCGCATTCTTTTTCGTCGGCGAGTAACTCGTCAGCCAGCGCATTATCCTCGGCTGTCGTACTACCGCGTCCACGAGTACCTGCGAGTGGCCGCAACGTTACTTTGCCATCCCGGAGGCGAACAAGAATCTCTGGGCTAGATCCGACAACAGAAAATTCACCAAAGTTCAAAAAGAACAAAAAGGGCGAAGGATTGGTTCTCCGTAATGCCCGGTAAAGAGAGAAGGGGGGGAGTGTGAACGGGACCCGAAACCGTTGTGAAAGAACGACCTGAAATATATCTCCGGCAAAAACATATTCTTTCGCTTTACGGACGATTTCTTTGTACCGGTCGACAGGCGTATTTGAAATAGGAGCAGGCAATGACGTCGCTCCCGCTCCCGCCTGCTGGTGAGGAAGTTTATTGTCAAAATCCACGACAACATCCTGCAGTCGGCTTTGCGCTGCATTAAACGCCGCTTGCGAGGTGATGGCTTGGTCATGTCGGATCGGGGTGACCACAGTGACCGTGTCTTTGACCAGATCAAAGATTGCCATGATTGTGGGACGAATAAAGAGACCATCGGGCGTGCCAAGGGCATCGGGCCGGGTTGACGGGATGTCCTCGATCAGTGCAACGGTATCATAACCGAGATAACCGACGAGCCCGGCCGCCATAGGTGGCAAATGTTCTGGTAAATCGATACGTGAGGCTTCTACCAGTTGCCGGAGCGAGTCGAGAGCACTTTGATCGCAGGGTTCAAAGGCGTTGTCGTCGCTAATCGCGGCGTGGTTGATTTCAGCCTGATTACCATTGCAGCGCCAAATTATATCTGGGCGCAAGCCGATGATTGAATATCTGCCGCGTGTCGCACCGCCTTCTACAGATTCGAGAAGAAAGCTGTTGGGTAAATCCTCGGCTATTTTAAGCATTGCTGAGACTGGCGTTTCCAGGTCGGCAACAAGAGTTGTCCAGGCAACTTGTGCCTGGCCCGCGAGGTACGTTTTCTCAAAGGCCTCGAAAGAAGGCTCGATATTCATCAATAGGCGCGGCCTGTAACCGCGAGAGTGACCGCGTTTCGATCCACTGATACAGGATAGGTTTTGCGTAAAGCAGCAAGGTATTGAGCAACGGCGTCAGCGGATACGACATTCTTTAACTGTGTCGACAATGAATCTTCTTCAGCTTTGTTTTTGCCCGGCACTGCGACAATAACTTGCTTTATTTCGGCAATAGAATAGCCGTCATTTGACGCGGCAATAACGACATCACCTTTCTTGGCGTTGAACAAGGTTCCAAGAAGAGAATCAGAAACAATAGATCCTTGCGGTTTGATAAACCTAGAAACAGGTTTACTGGTTTTTGTCGTATAATCGCCAGTTTTACTTGCAGCCAACAGGCCAACGCCATTTTGTGCTGCTTTTTGAAGGGTTTCGGCTTTCTTTTTGGTGACGTCACGCACCTGGCTTTGCTTCCAAATATCGACGATTTGGTTTTGAACTGCGCTTAGTGGTTTAAGTTTTGGGGCAGTAATAGATTCAACTTTGAGAACAAAGAATCCACCTTTTTGGGTCTCTTCAACGTTCGTCGTTTCACCCTTGGGGGTCGAAGCAATTTTTTCAATAAAAAGGGGTGATTTGGGAAGTCCGTTAACCGGTTTGCCATTAGGCCCATTTCCTGTTGAATCCACGGCAGTGAATTTAAGAACTTTTGCTGAGACCGTAGAGGCGGCCACTTCAAGGCTTGCGCCACCTGCCAAAGCATCATTAAGTTTACCAGTCAACTTTACGATGTTGTCGACCGCCATCTCACGAGATACATCGCGCTTTATTTCTGCTTTAAGGGAATCAAACGTCGGCGTACGGCCTGGTTCGATTTTTTTTACATGAACGACATGCCAGCCTAGGGCCGTCTTTATTGGCGAGGTGACACCATTAACTGAAAGCCCGAACGCAGCTTCTCCGACTTGCGGCGGTAAATCCTGTTTCCGAAGATTGCCAAGGTCATTCGGAGTGGTCTTTGTAATTTCCTTGGCGGCTACATTAAATGCCCTGCCGGATTTAGCCAGATCTGAAAATGTTTTTGCTTTTGCCTCATCTTGGAAGAGAACCTGTTCCAGCGCTCGGCGTTCAGGAACCGTTAGCGTTTCTCTGCGGTATTCGTATTCTTGTTTAATACGGTCGGACGATGGCGTTAGTTCTTTTGCAACTTCGGTTGGGTCGAGGAAAATTGCCGTAACCCGGCGATATTCGGGCGTAGTAAACCTCGCTGGGTTTTTTTTATGAAACTCAATCAGCTCCCCTTGGTTAGGGGTCCGGACATCGGAGGCATTGCCGTACGGTATCTTTACGATTTCTGCGACGCGTTGTTCGTTTCGATATTTATAAACGGTATTCAACAAAGCCTTGGGCGTATGAGCCGATGTCCTTAAGGCGTTGGTTACCTGGCTCTGGGTAATTTCCTGTCGGAGCAGCTCGACATATCGTTGCTCTGATAAATCTTCCGTTTGGAGAAAGCGCTGATAGGCAACACGATCAAATTGACCGCCAGCTGTTTGAAAACGCCGGTCACTTAAAATCGTTTGACGTATCAAATCTTCTCCCGCACCCAAACCAAACTTAAAGGATTCGAGTGATAACAAGCGCGAGTTAACCAACTGGTCGACCGTTTGATCTATGAGCCCTAGCTGTGTTGCCTGTTGCGCGTCGAAATTACTTCCGAGTTGGCGGCGCATGACTGATAACAACCGTCGTACTTGATTGTTTAGTTCGGTGCGGCTGATTTCAGTGCCGCCGACTTCGGCAACAACATCACCAATAACGGGGCCACGAACAACGTCACCAATTCCCCAAACCGCAAAAGAGAGTATCAGGAGACCCGCTAAAATTTTGGCAACCCATGAAGCTGCTTTGGTACGCATCATCTCAATCATATCGACGCCTTGTTGATTTGCTTGCTGTGAGCGCTGAACCCACTCAATGTGGCGCGCATAATAGAAACTGGGGACTGGTGCTGCAATAAACAATAAATCGTTTTATTCCGGTTGCTTGGTGTCATTCGGTGCATGTGATAAATAGCGATGGACTGATTTGGTTTTTATTGAAGGCGTGTTTGTATGAGACCTCTAATTGCCGGCAACTGGAAAATGAATACGTTACGCTCAGAAGCAACTGCATTAGTGGCGGGGCTGATGGAGCAAAGAGCCGAGAGAGATCCCGGTTGTGATATGCTGGTGTGTCCCCCATTCGTAACTTTGCGTCCGGTTGCTGAGGTAATAGAAGGATCTCCGATCGCGCTCGGCGCCCAGGACTGTCACGCGGAAGGTTCCGGCGCACATACCGGGGATATCAGCGCTGCAATGTTGGCAGATGCCGGCTGCAAATGCGTAATAGTAGGACATTCCGAACGACGTGCCGATCATCGAGAAAGTGACTCATTGGTCGTATCTAAGGCAATTGTTGCGCATGAGAACGATTTGACCGCGGTGATTTGTGTCGGAGAGACCTTGGCTCAACGGGAGTCTGAAGAAACCCTATCGATCGTTGAAACTCAGGTTTCACAATCAGTTCCTGACGGGGCAACCGCAGAGAACACTGTTGTGGCTTATGAACCAGTTTGGGCAATCGGCACGGGTTTGACGCCGACGATCGATCAAATTTCAGAGGTTCATGATTATATGCGGGCGCTTCTCGTTGCACGGTTTCCTGATCGTGCTGAGTTTCGTCTTCTATACGGTGGGTCAATGAATCCAGGGAACGCACGTGAAATTCTTGCGGTTGATAATGTAAATGGGGGGCTTGTCGGCGGTGCGAGCCTTAAGGTTGAAGACTTTTGGGCGATCTGTACCAGCGTATAGTTTTGATGGGTGTTTTAGAAATAGTCTGAAATTCCGCTGGTCAAAGGACCCTAAGCAGGACTAAAAGAAGCGCTCGCGTTACCTATATACGTACAGGTAAATCAATTTCGGTCCAGGGAAGGGCAATCCTTTGGAAACGGTACTACTGTTAATTCATCTGATTTTGGCGATCGCCTTGGTGATTGTCGTATTACTACAAAAAAGCGAAGGCGGTGCGCTGGGCATCGGCGGCGGCACTATGGGTGGACTGGTTTCTGCACGTGGGTCTGGGAACTTGTTGACTAAGGCGACGGGAATAATCGCCGCATGTTTTATTGGGACCAGTTTATTCCTTGCGATTTTGGCAGGAAATACTGGACAAGGACCGGCACGCTCGATCGTTGATACACCGGCAGAAAAAACTGCGCCAGCGAAGCCCACAGGGCCGACAGTCCCACTCGCAAAATAGAGAAAATCCGAATCACTCTCTAAGAGGCGGCATTTCTGCCGTCTCTTTGCCATTGGGCTATCGGAACAACTGCTATAAAGTCGGGGTCCATGACACGGTTTGTATTTATTACCGGTGGCGTGGTTTCATCCCTTGGTAAAGGGATTTCCTCAGCATCATTGGGCGCCTTGCTTCAAGCAAGGGGTTTTAAGGTTCGTCTACGCAAGTTGGACCCATATCTCAACGTTGATCCGGGGACGATGAACCCTATTCAGCATGGCGAGGTCTACGTTACCGATGACGGCGCGGAAACAGATCTGGACCTCGGGCATTACGAACGGTTTACCGGCGTACCCGCCCGACAGGGCGACAACGTCACGACGGGCAGAATCTATTCAACGGTTTTGTCGCGGGAACGACAGGGTGAATATTTGGGCGCAACAGTCCAGGTCATTCCGCATGTTACGGATGCCATAAAAGAGTTTATTGGCTCCAATACAGGAGATTCGGATTTCATTTTGTGCGAAATCGGTGGCACCGTTGGTGACATCGAAAGCCTTCCGTTTCTTGAGGCGATCCGGCAAAAAGCAAATGAACTCGGCCGCGAGCGCTCAATGTTTATTCATTTAACGCTGCTACCGCATTTATCTGCTGCGGGAGAGGTTAAAACCAAGCCCACGCAGCATTCTGTAAAGGAGCTTCAAAGTGTGGGTATCCAGGCAGACATTTTATTGTGCCGGTCAGATCGAGCCATTCCTGCGGATGCTCGAAGAAAAATAGCACTCTTTTGCAATGTTGCGCCTGAGCGCGTTATTTCGGCCCCTGATGTAGGGACAATTTATGAAGTGCCGTTGGTCTACCATGAACAGGGCTTCGACGTGGAAGTCTGCAATCATTTTGGAATCGAGACTCAAACCGAACCTGATTTGAGTCGATGGGTTCAAATTGTCGATAGCATCAAACAGCCTGAAGGCAGGGTAACGATTGCGGTCGTTGGTAAATATACGGAATTGCCTGATGCTTATAAATCTCTAGCCGAAGCGATTGGCCACGGTGGTATCGCTAATAGTGTTGGCGTCGAGATGAGATGGATCGACTCGGAAATTTTTGAGAGTGAGGACGCTGTTCTACATCTCGAAGACGTCGATGGAATCTTGGTTCCAGGCGGATTTGGAGAGCGTGGCGCGGAGGGAAAGGTCGCTGCCGTTCGGTTCGCACGTGAACATCAAGTGCCATATTTCGGGATTTGTTTCGGCATGCAAATGGCGGTTATCGAAGCCTGCCGTAACCTGGCAGGTATGCCAAAAGCGGGATCGACCGAATTCGGCGAAACTCCTGAGGCTGTCGTGGGGTTGCTGACTGAGTGGCGAAAGGGTGATGTCGTTGAGCAACGGGATGCAGATGTTGATTTGGGCGGTACGATGCGGTTGGGCGCCTATCCTTGTCGTCTAAAAGAAGGAACGCTCGTTCATCAAATCTATGGATCGGATATGATCGAAGAACGACATCGGCATCGGTACGAAGTTAATATTAATTATGCAGACAGGCTTGAGACGGCTGGACTAGTTTTATCGGGTGTTTCGCCAGACGGGGAATTGCCAGAAATTATCGAATTACCAGATCACCCATGGTTTGTTGGTGTCCAGTTCCACCCCGAGCTGAAATCCAAACCATTTGATCCTCATCCATTATTTACTTCCTTTATTAAAGCGGCAGTGGACCGGTCGCGCCTCGTTTAGTAGAAAAGTGGTCAAGTTCCGCGTTCTATTTTGGTGAATTCAGCCCATGGCTACTCCCCGGCACATCTCAATCGGCAATTTAACTGTCGGCAATGACCTGCCTTTGGCATTAATCGCTGGGCCGTGCGCTCTGGAGGGCAGGAGTCACGCTCTTGAGATGTCCCATGCTTTGGTAGAATTGACGGCGAAGCTAGGTATTGGTCTTGTCTATAAAACGTCCTTCGACAAAGCCAACCGTACTTCCTTGAAAAGTAATCGCGGTATCGGGATGAAGGAGGGGCTTCCGATCCTTGCTGAAGTTCGCGAGACTTATGGATGTCCTGTCGTAACGGATGTCCACCTCCCTGATGATTGTGGGCCAGTTGCAGAAGCCGTTGACGTGCTCCAGATTCCAGCATTTCTATGTCGTCAGACAGATCTTATTGTTGCCGCCGCAAAGACCGGGAAAACGCTCAATATTAAGAAAGGGCAGTTCCTTGCGCCTTGGGATATGGAGAACGTTGTCGTGAAAGCAGTGGAGAGCGGGAATGACAATGTCATGGTTTGCGAACGGGGTACGAGTTTTGGATACAACACGCTTGTCTCTGACATGCGGTCCTTGCCTGCAATGGCTGAAACAGGGTGTCCTGTGGTCTTTGACGCAACCCATTCTGTTCAGCAGCCGGGGGGCAAGGGCACCGCTAGTGGTGGGCAACGGGAGTTCGTCCCAGTTTTGGCGCGAGCAGCGGTTGCGATAGGCGTTGCCGCAGTTTTTATTGAAACCCACCAGGAGCCAGATACAGCTCCGAGCGATGGTCCTAATATGGTGCCCCTAAATCAAATGGAAGCCCTACTCAAAAACCTTATGGCCTTTGATCAGGTCGCGAAATCAAATCACTGAAACCTAGATAACGGAAACAATTTAACATCGGAGTAAATGAATGACTGCCATTGTCGCCATTCACGGCCGGGAAATTCTTGATTCCCGAGGCAACCCAACAGTTGAAGTCGATGTCCTCCTGGAAACGGGCGCGTCCGGCAGGGCAGCGGTGCCGTCTGGGGCCTCGACAGGTATCCACGAAGCGGTTGAGTTGCGTGACGGTGATAAAGAACGCTTTGGTGGTAAGGGTGTTCAAAATGCTATTGCCGCCGTTAACGGAGAGATTGCGGACGCTTTGTCAGGAATGGACGCTGAAGATCAGGTCGAAATCGACGATACCATGCTTATTCTCGACGGCGAGCGTAACAAAAGCCGTTTAGGAGCCAACGCGATCCTTGGTGTAAGTTTGGCTACCGCGAAGGCGGCGGCCTCAGAGGCCGGATTACCTCTGTACCGTTATGTCGGCGGAGTAAGTGCGCGAACCATGCCGGTCCCCATGATGAATATTCTTAATGGTGGGGCGCATGCAGATAACCCGATCGATATTCAAGAATTTATGATTATGCCGGTATCGGCGGAAACAATTTCTGATGCAATAAGATGTGGCGCTGAAATTTTTCAGGCGCTGAAGGGAGAGCTCTCAAAAGCAGGCCTAAACACAAATGTTGGCGATGAAGGCGGCTTTGCGCCGAACTTGGGCAGTGCTGAAGATGCTTTGGATTTCATTATGAAATCCACGAAAGTTGCCGGATATGAACCTGGTGAGGATGTTGCTTTGGCACTTGATGCGGCCTCTAGTGAGTTCTTCAAAAAAGGCAAATATGAGCTCGTTGGAGAAGGTAAATCACTATCCCCTGAGCAAATGGTGGCTTATTACGCAGATCTGGTTTCTAAATTTCCGATTGTCTCCATTGAAGACGGCATGTCGGAAGATGATTGGGAAGGCTGGGCTGCACTTACGAGCGAGATTGGTAGCAATGTTCAGCTCGTTGGTGATGATTTGTTTGTTACCAATACAGAACGCCTATCACGGGGTATCAGCGATGGCGTTGCGAACTCGATTTTGGTAAAGGTAAATCAAATCGGTTCGCTTACCGAGACATTGGCATCGGTCGATATGGCCCATAAAGCAGGCTATACGGCAGTTATGTCTCATCGGTCAGGTGAAACGGAAGACTCAACAATAGCGGATCTCGCGGTTGCAACGAATTGTGGACAGATCAAGACGGGGTCTCTGTGCCGGTCTGACCGGACGGCCAAATACAATCAGCTCATTAGAATCGAAGAGGATCTAGGCGATCAGGCGATATATGCCGGACGGTCGATTCTGCAATAAATTTAAATTTCAAGAGTCAAACTGATTCTTTTTTGCAACACTTTCGTCTAACTTAAGGTTTTTTCAGACTCTTTTTCTATTTTTTCTTGACGTAACGAATCGGTTTGTGATTCGATTCGGTCATGTCAGTTGTTTTGGAAATTCGTCGCCGAGGGCGACATATCGCAGGCTCTATCTTAGGAGCACTGATATTCGCGTATTTTGTAATGCATGCGGTGCAGGGGGACCGTGGTCTCCTCGCATGGCTACAAATTCGTCAACAAATAGCGAGTGCGGACATCGATTATTCGGCATCAAAACTGCAACGCGCGGGATGGGAACGTCGGGTCGTGTTGTTGCGTAGTGATGCAATGAACCGGGATATGCTTGATGAGCGGGTCAGGGTGGTAACAGGTTTTCTTAAAAACGACGAAATTTTGGTGTTTTCTGAAGACTCGAATCCTACACGCTGATCTGTCATTGAGCTTCGAAAAATCGGCAAAAGTCGGAATGTAACGAATTCATTTCGTCATCTTAATTTTTCTTTCAAATCCTGCTGTCAAAAGAACATAAACTTTCTCACGCTTATATTGCGTGTACGCTGGTTTTGTATAACCTCGTCATGGTTAATTTTCGGGATATATAAGGCCGTTTCGGTGTTCCCATTGCGAGGCGTAATACATGGCAACTAAACGAAAATCAGCGGCGTCAAAGGCGTCTAAAGTAAAAAAATCTGCCGCTAGGTCCCGAAAAACGGGTGGAAACGGCGCAGCAAAAACTCAGAACAGTTCTGAGGACCTCGTATCGCTATACCATGACATGCTTCTTATTCGGCGCTTTGAAGAACGCGCAGGTCAACTCTATGGAATGGGGTTAATAGGCGGTTTTTGCCATCTCTATATAGGACAAGAAGCGGTTGTTGTCGGGATGCAGGCGGCCATTACTGCAAATGACGCTCTTATCACGAGTTATAGAGATCATGGACATATGCTGGCCTGTGGCATGGACCCAAAAGGTGTCATGGCTGAACTGACCGGGCGAAGCGGCGGATATTCGCGGGGTAAAGGCGGCTCGATGCATATGTTTAGCACCGAGAAGAACTTTTTTGGCGGTCATGGAATCGTTGGTGCCCAAGTTTCGATTGGCACCGGACTGGCGTTCGCTCAACGCTATAAAGATGATGGAACAATCACACTCGCTTATTTTGGCGATGGGGCTTCGAACCAGGGGCAAGTTCACGAGTCTTTTAATATGGCAGCGCTTTGGGACCTGCCTGTCATTTACGTTATTGAGAATAACAGGTACGGGATGGGGACGTCAGTGCAGCGATCTTCCGCCGCAGAAGACTTATCGCAACTTGGCGCGGGTAGAGGAATTTTCGGGATACAAGTAGACGGGATGGATGTAGAAGCCGTCAAAGAAGCCGGAGAGATGGCGGCAGCAAAATGCCGGGCCGGTGAAGGACCGGTGATCCTAGAAATGATGACCTATCGTTATCGCGGCCATTCAATGTCTGATCCCGCTAATTACCGAAGCAAGGAAGAGGTTGCCAAGGTAAGGGACGAACAAGATCCGATAACAAATCTCCAAAGCCGTTTATTAAAACAAAAAGTCTTGTCGGAAGACGAATTTAAGAAAATTGATAAAGATATACGGGACGTTGTCGCTGAAGCTGCGGAATTTGCCCAAAATAGCCCCGAACCTGATCCATCGGAATTGTATACCGATGTTTTGGTTGAAGTTTAAAAGGAGGGCCGCGGAAAAATGCCCACGAATATTTTGATGCCCGCGCTTTCGCCAACGATGACAGAGGGCAACCTCTCGAAATGGCACAAGCAGGAAGGGGATTCTGTTGGGCCTGGCGATGTCCTTGCAGAAATTGAAACCGATAAGGCGACCATGGAAGTCGAAGCTGTCGACGAGGGTGTCCTGGGTAAGATTTTAATTCCCGATGGTACGGAAGGTGTTCAAGTCAATGACATTATCGGGGTCATCGTCGCGGAAGGCGAGGATGCAGGTTCCGTAGAAGTTACAGCGTCGCCGACGAGTACGTCATCTGTTGAAGCACCGGGATCGATGGCAGAATCGAAAGCTATTCAGCCTGAAGTTCCGAAAACGACTTCAGTTGTCGAGCTCGATTACACGGGTGAGACAGCAAACATGACGGTTCGCGAGGCTCTACGCGATGCAATGGCCGAAGAAATGCGTGCGGATGACCGCGTTTTCTTAATGGGTGAGGAAGTTGCTGAATATGAAGGGGCGTACAAGGTTAGTCAGGGACACCTGGATGAGTTTGGTGACAAGCGCGTTATCGATACGCCAATAACTGAGCATGGCTTTACCGGCGTTGGGATAGGCGCGGCGTTCTTAGGACTGCGGCCTATTGTCGAATTTATGACGTTTAATTTCGCGATGCAGGCTATGGATCAACTTATCAATTCGGCGGCCAAAACGAACTATATGTCAGGCGGCCAGATGGGATGTCCTATTGTCTTCCGGGGACCAAACGGTGCTGCCGCGCGGGTCGGTGCGCAGCATTCTCAATGTTTTGCCAGCTGGTATGCCCATATCCCCGGACTAAAGGTTGTCTCCCCGTGGAGTGCGGCTGATCACAAAGGTTTACTAAAGTCTGCAATACGCGACCCCAATCCAATAATTTTCCTGGAGAATGAATTACTTTATGGCGGCAATTTCGATGTACCGACAGATCCAGAATGGATCGTGCCGATTGGCAAAGCGAAGGTTGTCCGGAAAGGCAGTGACGTCACAATCACGGCATTTTCAATAATGGTTGGAAAGGCGTTGGAAGCGGCCGATGCCCTTGCGGCCGAAGGTATTGAGGCTGAGGTTATTGATCTTCGGACGATCCGCCCACTTGATACGGAGACCATTGTTAACTCCGTACAAAAGACCAATCGATTAGTCTCCGTGGAGGAAGGCTGGCCATTTGCGGGTATTGGTGCAGAGATTTCTGCGACAATTATGGAACAAGCCTTTGATTGGCTCGATGCGCCAGTAGGCCGCGTTACAGCCATTGATGTTCCGTTGCCCTATGCCGCAAATCTCGAAGCGCTTGCCTTGCCGCAAGCGGATAACATTGTTTCGACGGCGAAATCCGTCTGTTACCGTAATTGATACGGTTGGATTGACTGATGCCCATTAAAATTATCATGCCGGCGCTTTCGCCGACCATGACCGAGGGTAACCTCGCCAAATGGCACAAAGGCGAAGGCGATAATGTCGAACCAGGCGATGTCTTAGCTGAAATCGAAACCGATAAGGCAACGATGGAAGTTGAAGCCGTGGATTCTGGAACGCTGGGCAAGATTATTGTGCCTGACGGCAGTGAGCGCGTTGCTGTAAATGAGGTTATCGGTTTCCTGCTGGAAGACGGTGAGGACGCTGGCTCTATTGATACTAATGATACGCCAGCAGCGAACGCTGCGGAAACTGCTCCGGCTGCAGCCCCGGTGAGTCATACAGTTGGTGATGATAATGCGCCAAGAGCAACGCCATTGGCGCGTCGCCTCGCAGAACAAGCAGGCATTGATTTGGCAACGGTTGCTGGGACTGGAGCACGAGGAAAAATAACGCGTGCCGATATCGAGACGCTAACAGGTGCTGGAGGTAAGTCAGCAACCCCCGCAGCGGCAACGACAACGGCATCTTCTGAGAATCGATTGTTCGCAAGCCCATTGGCCCGCCGTTTGGCAGTTGAAGCGGGGCTAGACCTTTCGGCTATTGCCGGAACTGGGCCGCAGGGACGCATCGTCAAAGCGGATGTCGAGAAAGCTAAGTCGGCACCACCTGCGACCGTTGCGAAAGCTGCGCCTGCCGCAGATGTCATTGAAAGTGACCGGTATGAAGTCGTGCCAATGAGTGCGATGCGCAAGGTCGTCGCCGAGCGCATGGTGCATTCTAAATCAAACGTACCGCATTTCTATTTGAGTGTTGATTGTGAGATTGATGAATTACTGAAGGTTCGCTTTTCTTTGAATGAGCGATTTGAGGATGGAAAACTCTCAGTAAATGATTTTGTCATTCGGGCCTGTGCATTGGCTCTCATGGAAGTACCAGAAGCCAATGCAGGCTGGGTCGGTGACGGGACGATGCGGCTCTATAAAACAGCTGACATTTCCGTCGCTGTTGCTTTGGATGAAGGCCTGATAACACCAATTATTCCTGACGCCGAAAGCAAAGGGCTAGCGGAGATATCTGCGAAGATGAAGGATTTGGCGGGGCGCGCCCGGGACGGTAAACTTACCCCCGAAGAGTATCAGGGTGGTTCCTTTACGATTTCAAACCTCGGTATGTTTGGTATCAAACAGTTCGACGCAGTGATCAATGAACCGCAGGGCTGTATTCTGGCTGTTGGCGCTGGTGAACCACGCCCAGTTGTGAAAAATGGAGAAATCGTCCCCGCAACGGTAATGACGTGCACGCTGTCTTGTGATCATAGGGTGGTGGATGGTGCGACGGGTGCCAAGCTTTTGAGCGCGATCAAGCGGTTGATTGAATATCCGCCAGCAATGTTGCTTTAACCATATGCGGCCAGAGTAGGCCCAGTATTTGGGTGATTTGGAAATTAGATGTCCGATACGGAATTTGACGTCGTTGTAATAGGTGGCGGGCCCGGAGGTTATGTCGCCGCCATTCGCGCAACGCAACTCGGGATGAAGACAGCTCTTATTGAGCGTGAACATCTAGGCGGTATCTGTCTAAATTGGGGTTGTATTCCAACTAAGGCATTGCTGCGCACATCAGAAATTCATCATATCTTGCATAATCTCGATGAGTTTGGGATGAGCGCAAAAGATATTTCCTTTGATATCGGTAAGATTGTTAAACGCTCGCGGAATGTCGCTAAGCAACTGAACCAGGGCGTCGCCCACCTCTTAAAGAAGAACAAAGTCACTGTGATTGATGGTACTGGCGCGCTTACGGGGCAGGGCGCTGTTCTCGTGACAGACAATGACGGTAAGAAGCGAGAAATAAAAGGTACAAACATTATTCTGGCGACAGGTGCCCGAGCGAGAACCTTGCCAGGCATGGAGCCCGACGGGAAACGCATATGGACCTATCGTGAAGCGATGGTGCCTGAGGAGATGCCGAAATCCCTTTTGGTTGTTGGGTCTGGTGCTATTGGTATGGAGTTTGCCAGTTTCTATAGCGATTTAGGGGCCGATGTTACAATCGTTGAAGTTATGGATCGAATTCTGCCGGTTGAGGACGCTGAGATCTCCGGTTTGGCGTTGAAGTCCTTTGAGGCGCAAGGGATGACGATACACACAGGCGCGAAGGTCAATGGTTTGAAGGCAGGCACAAACGATGTGAGGGCGGATCTTGAAATTGATGGCAAAGCACAGGCCGCGTCTTTTGACCGCGCTATTCTTGCGGTAGGGATCGTTGGGAACGTCGAAGATATCGGTATTGAGGGTTCAGGCGTCGAGGTCGACAGAGCCCATGTTGTCGTCAATGAATGGTTGGAAACCGGTGAGAAGGGCGTGTACGCCATTGGCGACCTCGTTGGTCCACCTTGGTTGGCTCATAAGGCGAGCCATGAAGGCGTAATCTGCGTTGAGCACATTGCTGGCCTTGAAACGCATCCTCTCAATAGATCTAATATTCCTGGCTGTACCTATTGCCGTCCCCAGATTGCCAGCGTCGGTTTGACAGAGGAAGCGGCTATCGAGGAAGGACATGAGGTAAATGTTGGTCGTTTCCCGTTTATGGCAAATGGCAAGGCAATTGCTCTTGGTGATCCTGAAGGTCAGGTGAAAACAGTTTTTGATGCTAAAACAGGTGAACTCCTCGGCGCCCATATGATTGGTCCAGAGGTAACTGAGATGATCCAAGGCTATACTGTTGCTCGAACAGCAGAGGCGACGGAAGCTGAATTGATGCATACAGTGTTCCCACACCCAACACTGTCGGAAGCAATGCATGAATCCGTGCTCGACTCTTTTGGCCGGGTTATTCATTTCTAATTGGCGATAGTGGAATAATTGATGGCTACATCGCTTGATAAAATTCGTCCTCGTCATCCGGAAAAAGTAAACAATCCGGATAGCCCATCGCCGCGAAAGCCCGATTGGATACGAGTGAAAGCACCCAATTCGGAGGAGTATTTCCGGACGAAAGGTCTCATGCGTGAGCTTTCTCTCAACACGGTTTGTGAGGAGGCTGCCTGTCCGAATATTGGTGAATGTTGGTCGCAACGACATGCAACCATGATGATTTTGGGTAGTGTTTGCACGCGGGCTTGTGCTTTTTGTAACGTCGCGACCGGAAAACCAAACCGACTAGACCCGCATGAGCCTGAACATGTCGCCGAGGCGGTATCCAAATTAGGGTTACGGCATATTGTGATCACTTCAGTTGATCGCGATGATCTTGATGATGGCGGTGCCGCTCATTTTGCGGAGGTCATTAATAAGATTCGAGAAGTTGCTCCTGATACAACTATCGAAATTTTAACACCGGATTTTTTGCGGAAAGACGGTGCACTGGAAGTCGTTGTCGATGCACGCCCGGATGTATTCAACCACAATCTAGAAACAGTTCCTCGGCTCTATCCCAGCGTCAGGCCAGGGGCGAAGTATTTTCATTCGTTGAATCTGCTACGTCAGGTTAAGGAGGTCGATCCAACGATCTTTACCAAATCTGGTTTGATGGTTGGTCTTGGTGAAAACTTGGAAGAAGTTGTTCAAGTGATGGATGACATGCGGTCGGCTGATATCGATTTTCTAACGATTGGGCAGTATTTACAGCCGACGCCAAAGCATCACCCGATTGATCGCTTTATTACGCCGAATGAATTCGAGGACTTGAAAAGCCATGCGATTGCTAAAGGCTTTCTCTTGGTTTCTGCAACCCCTTTGACACGATCTTCCTATCATGCAGATGAGGACTTCAAGAAACTCGCTGAGGAACGACTGAAGCGGGTAAGTAAAGCTTCTTCATAGAAATGCCCAAACATTCTGAGCGACGGTTGTTGCCATATACTTCTGAACAGATTTTTGATCTTGTTGCAGACGTTGAACGGTATCCCGAGTTTCTCCCTTGGTGTGTTGGCACCCGCATCCTTCGGCGTGAGGAGAATGTTGTCTATGCTGATCTCATGGTCGGATTTAAGATGGTTCGGGAAGTTTATACGTCAAAGGTTATTCTTGATCGTCCAGGAACGATTGATGTGGAATATCAAAAGGGTCCGTTTAAACATCTGATTAATTACTGGAAATTTAAAAACGCAGAGGACGGATGTGAAATTGAGTTTTTTATCGATTTCGAATTTCGGTCACGGATTTTACGAGGAATTATTGGGCCATTTTTCGGTGAAGCAGTGCATCGAATGGTCGGGGCATTTGAGGCCAGGGCTGTCGACGTCTATGGCAAGAATAACGTTAAGAATTAACTGCTGTTTCGATCATCTTAAATGCCTGTAAGACGGTCGCTTCGCGGACGGTCGCTCGGTCACCAGAAAATACTTCGTGATAGGCAATGGTCGGATTACCTTCGCTGGCGCAGGCAAAGTGAACTAATCCTACAGGTTTCGTCTCTGTACCGCCTCCCGGACCAGCAATTCCGGTCACAGAGACTGTGATATTAGCATTTGAACGCCGTAAACCACCTTCTGCCATGGCGAGGGCAACTTCTTCGCTTACAGCGCCATGGGTAATAATGAGCTCCATCGGCACCTCTACAAGCTCGTTCTTTGCTTCATTGCTATAGGTGGTAAACCCTCGATCGACGACATCTGAAGATCCTGATACCGCTGTTAAGGCGGCAGAAATCAGACCGCCCGTGCAGGACTCGATTGTTGCGACTTTACGGTTTGCTTGTTGGCAAAGCCGGATGATTTCTGAAGCGCGCAGAAGGCTGTCTGGATGTAACATTTTACCTCAGTTGAGTAGGGTGATTAGGCCAAAGAGAATTGCTGCGGCATAGCCAGCGGCGAAGACGTCATCAAGCATAATACCAAAACCGCCTTCAACCGATCGATCTGCCCACGACGCGGGCCAGGGCTTAAAAATGTCAGCAATTCTGAACAAGACAAAGGCGGTAAAGAAGTAGCTCAAATTCAAGGGTGCAATTGAAAGAACCAGCATTTGCCCAACAACTTCGTCAATGACGATAGCGCCCGGGTCCTTGTCGTTAGTACGCTGTGCATAAATAGTGCTCGCTATTGCCCCGATGATAAATAAGAAAAAAACCACGGTAAGAAGTACCAATTGATTCCATTCGGTTAGAATGAGCCAAGCAATAGGGAGTGCTGCTAATGACCCCCAAGTTCCTGGAGCGAACGGCATGAGGCCTAAGCCGCAGCAGGTCGAAATGAGGCAAACTGGATGGAAGAACGATAATCCTCGGGGAAGGGAGTGGGCAGACATGGGTTTAATTGTTTAACCGGGCACTGAAACGGAAGCGATTGCTTGGGCTGCAAGTCCCTCACTTCTACCGGTGAAGCCCAATTTTTCAGTCGTTGTCGCTTTCACGCTTACTCGGGAAATAGATATTTCTAAGATCTCGGCAAGCTTTTGGCGCATCGCATCGCGGTGTGGGCCGATCTTTGGGCTTTCACAAATTATCGTCACGTCGATATTTATAATTTGGCCACTCATGTCGGAAACGAGCTTTGCGGCGTGTCTGAGAAATTCTGAGGAAGCAGCGCCGCGCCATTTTTCTTCAGATGGCGGAAAGTGGCTTCCTATATCACCAGCAGAAATTGCGCCAAGAAGAGCATCTGTTAAAGCATGCATTGGGGCATCGGCGTCTGAATGTCCCTTCAGACCGTGATCGTGGGGAACCGCTATGCCGCAAAGCATGGCATGATCTCCAGGCCCATATTGATGGACATCAAATCCGGTGCCCACGCGCGTTATGGCGTCACTTAAATTCAACATTCTTTTCGCTTGCTGCATATCATCCTGCGTTGTGATCTTGATGTTGCTTTCGCTTCCGTCGACAAGGGTAACTGGAATACTAGCTCTTTCGGCGACCATCGCGTCATCTGTTAGTTCGAGGCCTGCAGCATCACGGTGCGCGGTGAGGATAGCGCGATAGTTAAATCCTTGGGGGGTCTGTGCACGCCAAAGCTTCTGCCGGTCCAAAGTTTTTTGAATCGTTTTCTGGTTAGATGCGGTTTGTTTAATAGTGTCGAATACCGGTAACGCTGGGATTGCAGCTTGAAAATCGTTCAGGGCGTCCAATGTCCGCGTAACCAAACCCGTGTCGGGGAACGGTCGGGCTCCATCGTGGACCAGAACTGTTGTCGGGTTAATGTCTTCGAGACTTTCGAGCCCAAGACGCACAGATTCTTGGCGGGTAGCTCCGCCATCAACCGGATCAAGGACTGAAATGTCAGCCAGAGCGGCTTCATACAAACTATTATCTTCTGGGCGCCGTACAATGCGGACACCGTCAATTCCAGGGTGTTCAACAAAGGTATCAATGGCGTGCCGAATTATCGAACGGTCGCCAAGCTGCAAATACTGTTTCGGCGTTTGGTCGCCAAACCGGTTCCCGCTTCCACCTGAAAGAATTAGGGCAATACACCCTGTCATTAACGCCTCGCTTTAGCTGCATTAAGGGCTTATAGGATGAAAACCCATGCAAATGGCACGGTACTGCCGTCGCGCCGTTATGCCAAGATGTCAAGATTCGCAAGAACTTGTCTGCACTGAACAGATATGGCTGATATAGTCGCATCATGAGCATAATTTCGCATCTTTCAATATCGGCACTTGCCGCAATGTTACCGGTATCGGTCTATGCTTTTCGGCCCCAAAGCGAACGCAATTTTTTGTTTTGGTGTTTATTAGCAGTGGCAATTTCTGGTTCCGGAGCGTTGACGTTCGTTACCTTTTCGGAGGGGTGGCGAACCGGGTTTGCGCCGGCATTGTGGGCAACGGTGACTGCGACCCTCGTAATATACATCCCAATCGCTGCCTATTGCCGTGAAGGACACAAGCTGGCGTCGGGGTTACTGCCTTACCTGTTCGTTCTAGGTGTCCTGGCGGTTATATGGCAAAATCAGCCTGAAAAACCCTTCCTAGCAAGCGCCCCTACTGTTTGGGTTTTGCTCCATATTGGTTTTTCCTTAACGACCTATGCCTTGCTGACCTTAGCAGCGATTGCTGGATTTGCAGCTTTTGTTCAAGAACGAAGTCTGAAGACGAAACGCCATACATTGATCAATATGGCTTTTCCAACACTGGCCGCATCTGAGGCTCTGGAAACCCAGTTATTGCAATACAGCGCGGGCATTTTGGTAGTTGGTTTGTTAACTGGCGTAACCGTTCATTTTTTGCAAACGGGCAGTTTATTTGAACTGTCACATAAGGCGTTGTTATCTGTTATTACCTTGGTGATTGTCCTGATTTTGCTAGTAGCCCAAAGGGTAAGTGGTTTACGAGGGCAAAAAGCAGCGCGTTTAGCCTTGTTAGCCTATCTAATGCTTACGTTAGCGTACCCAGGTGTCAAATTTGTTACTGACATTTTGCTGGTTTAGAGCATTCTGAATTTTATTGGATAAACTCAATAGTTTGCAGTAGGTTCGCCCAATATTTAGGCAAACTTTTCTAGGTGCTTACGAAGTGACCATTAAAATTGATTCTTTGACCCTTGCGGCGCCCGTGATTCTGGCGCCGATGTCTGGCGTAACGGATCTGCCGTTTCGTCGGCTAGTGAAAGGCCTCGGCGCGGGCCTTGTCGTATCAGAAATGATCGCGAGCCAAGCGATGATCCGGCAAAACAAAAAATCCATGAAAATGGCGAGTAATTGTGCGGAAGAGTTCCCAATGTCTGTTCAGCTCGCGGGATGCGATCCTGAGATCATGGCTGAAGCAGCAAAATTAAACGAAGATCGTGGCGCAGCAATTATCGACATTAATATGGGATGTCCCGTGAAGAAGGTGGTCAACGGTCATGCTGGTTCGGCGCTTATGCGTGAGGAAGCAAAAGCTGCTAAAATTCTGGAGGCAGTGGTCAATGCCGTCAAATTACCAGTCACTCTGAAAATGCGAACTGGCTGGGATGATGACAGTCGAAATGCGCCCTTTTTAGCGAAAGTGGCAGAAGACGTCGGCATTAAAATGATTTCTGTCCATGGAAGGACGCGATGCCAATTTTATAATGGCTCCGCTGATTGGTCTTTTATCCAAAAAGTGAAAGAAGCCGTCTCCATTCCCGTCATTGCTAACGGTGATGTAACAACCCTTGATGATGTAGAGGCGATATTATCCAAGTCTGGTGCGGATGGGGTCATGGTCGGCCGCGGGACGTATGGTAAGCCCTGGTTTCTTGCGCAGGTCATTGAGTTTTTGAAGTCCGGCAATCGACTTCCTGATCCCTCTCATGCCGAACAATATAAAATCGTACGAGAGCATTATCTCGAAATGTTGCATCACTACGGAAGCTATACGGGAATGCGCATGGCAAGAAAGCATGTGAGTTGGTATACGAAGGGCCTTCCCAAATCTGCAGAATTTCGGGCGACCATTAACAACATCCCTGAAGCTGAAGATGCTCTGGAAGCCATTGATACTTATTATGACGAGATCCTGACGCGAGAGGCGGCCTAACGGTATGGCAACGTCCGTTCAACTTGCACCGTCTATTGCAAGCCCCAATGAAGTCAACATTCTGGGGGCTTTGGCATTTCCAATTTTGGTCATAGGAGCCGACAACCAAATAAATTATGTAAATGGTGCAACCGAACAGTTTCTCGGGCAGGGGAAGTCATCTCTGAGAAGCTCGTCTCTTGCGGATGTTTTTGTCAAACACAGCCCTATTTATTCCTTAGTTGAACAAGTTCGGTCGGGCTCGATCAGTGTCTTCGAGCATGACCTTGATTTATCCAGAGCACGCGGTGGTTCTCGACCGGTAAGTGTCCAAGCTTCTCCACTGTTGGACGAGCCTGGTGCCGTGGTTCTATCTTTCCATTCTCACGGTGCTGCGCGGAGTATGGAGAGACAGTTAGTGCATCGGGGCGCCGCAAGGTCAGTTTCAGCGATGGCCTCGATGCTGGCACATGAAGTGAAGAACCCGCTATCAGGTATTCGTGGCGCGGCCCAATTATTGGAGCGCGCAGTTAGTGTTGAGGATCAATCCTTAGCGCAGCTAATAAAAGAAGAAGCCGATAGAATTTGTAAACTAGTCGATCGTATGGGTGTTTTTGGTGATGATGGACCACCTGATCGGGAAACGGTCAACATCCACGAAGTACTGGATCGAGTGAATCAATTAGCGTCGGCAGAGTTCGCTGATAACGTGAAAATTCTTACAGATTACGATCCATCGCTGCCGCCCGTTCTGGCCAACAAAGACCAACTCATTCAAGTGTTTCTGAATCTTGTCAAAAATGCTGTCGAGGCAATGCCAGATCAGAAGGGTGAGATTAAGTTGGCAACGGGCTTTCGGCGGGGTGTTCGTCTTACTGTACCGGGAAGTCATGAGCGGGTGCATTTACCTTTAATGATTTCCGTTGCTGACAATGGCAATGGTATTCCGTCGGATATTGCACAGAATATTTTTGATCCATTTGTCACAACAAAATCCGGGGGGACTGGGCTGGGCTTGGCGCTCGTAGCGAAGCTTGTTCACGATCATGGCGGCATCATTGAGTTTGAGACGGATGACGAGGGTACGAACTTTCGTTTGTATTTTCCAATGCTTGAAGTGTCACACACAGCGGCCGTCCCAAAATGACTGAACCGGCAACCATTCTGATAGCGGATGATGATCGTTCGATTAGAACGGTTCTCGAGCAGGCTTTAGTACAAGAAGGGCACAAAGTACGGACTACGGAAAGTGGCAGAACCCTTTGGAATTGGGTTGAGGCCGGAGACGGCGATCTCGTTATCACCGATGTTATGATGCCAGATGCTAACGGGTTGGACTTGGTGCCGCGCATTAAAAGTCATCGTGCCGACTTAAAAGTCATCGTCATGAGCGCGCAGAACACCCTGCTTACGGCGATCAAGGCAACAGAGAAGGGGGCATTTGAATATCTTCCTAAGCCTTTTGATCTAGATGAGTTAGCAATGATCGTTAACCGGGCTATCGCGGAGCCGAAGGAGGATTCACCGGCACGCAATGCAGTAAAACCGCCCGAAGATGAAAAATTACCTCTAATTGGTCGTTCGCCGGCAATGCAGGATATATATAGAACTGTTGCTCGGTTGATGACATCAGATCTCACCGTGATGATCATGGGAGAATCTGGCACAGGGAAAGAACTAGTCGCTCGCGCATTGCATGAATATGGGAAGCGTAAACAAGGTCCGTTTGTGGCATTGAATATGGCGGCTATTCCACGTGACCTTGTAGAAAGCGAGTTGTTTGGGCATGAAAAAGGAGCATTTACAGGAGCGACTACCGCAGGAATAGGAAGCTTTAAACAAGCACAACATGGCACACTCTTTCTCGATGAGATCGGTGATATGCCACTTGATACCCAAACCAGGCTTCTACGTGTTTTACAAGAGGGTGAATTTACGACTGTCGGTGGTCGAGCGCCGGTCAAAGCGGATGTTCGTATCATCGCTGCGACTCATCGGGATCTGGGGGGACTCATCGGAAAAGGGCAGTTCCGCGAAGATCTGTTTTACCGGCTCAATGTCGTGCCGTTACGGTTGCCCCCGCTTAGAGAACGCAAAGAAGATATCCCTGATTTAGTGCGTCATTTTCTAGAGACGACGCAAGCGGATGGGGTTGCGATAAAGTCATTTGATATTGACGCCATGAAACGTCTGCTTGATTACGAGTGGCCGGGAAATGTTCGCGAACTAGAAAACCTGATACGACGGGTAGCTGCACTTTACACCGATGATGTAATCACCGGCGAAATTGTCGCAACTGAGCTCGATCAGGGGCGATCTGTTGCTCTTGACCCTAGGTCAGATGATGACAATTTGAGTTCGGCTGTTGAAAAACATCTTTCAAAATACTTCGACGCTCATAGAGACAGTTTACCATCTCCAGGACTTTATGACCGTATCCTGAAAGAATTGGAGAAACCGCTAATTTCGCTTTCTTTAATGGCGACGAAAGGTAATCAGATCAAGACAGCTAAGATGCTTGGTATTAATCGAAATACCCTTCGCAAAAAGATAAAAGAACTTGAAATCGATGTCGTGCGAGGAACTCGCTGAAGTGGGTGATGTAGATCAGGTTTTGGCAGCAACGGAGACTCGCGATGTCCGTTGAAAGCGCTGGAATTCGGGTCAAGCCAACTGCTCGCCTTCATCAATGGGCGCAGAATGTTGGGCTCGGTCGAAAATTAGTAATTCTTCTTATGATCGCTGCGTTTGGAATGGCACTCCTAACGTTTGCTGTTTTAACGGGTTGGGCGCCATTTGGAACGAGTGAGAAGAGTGTCAGGCGTGTCTTGATACTCTTGAATATCGATCTCGTGCTATTTCTCATCCTTGGCGCGATTGTTGCTCGCAGACTTGTTCAGTTGTGGATGGAAAGACGGCGCGGGGCTGTGGGTTCGCGTCTTCACACAAGACTCGTTGTTTTATTTAGTTTAGTGGCGGTGACGCCGACAATCATCGTGTCGGTTTCTTCTGCTGTATTTTTTAGCCTTGGTATCCAGACCTGGTTTAGTGATCGTGTTAGGACAGCCCTCTCCGAGTCTAATGCAGTGGCACAGGCCTATCTTAAAGAACATCAACAGACTATTCGCGGAGACATTCTCGCAATGGCCAGGGATGTCACACGATTGGGACCCGTTGCATCCAGTGATAACAAGAGATTTCAACGCTTCATCGCCACGCAGGGTGCCATACGAGCGCTGAGCGAAGTGGTTGTGTTTGAGTCGAGTGGGAGAGCATTGGCGCGTTGGAACGAAATTGGCTTTTCATTGTTTGATGAGCCTGTACCGATAGGAGCGTTGAATCGGGCCCGCCGGGGGGAAACGGTAATTCTTAAGGCCGAAGCCGAAGACCGCGTTCGGGCGTTGGTGAAACTGGAGCCATACGTTGACGTCTTTTTATACGTGACCCGATTTATTGATCATCGAGTTCTAGGACATATTGATCGAACCCGGTCGGCGGTTCGGGAGTATGAAGAACTCGAGGGTGAACGGTCGAGTATTGAAATAACGTTTGCGATGGTTTTCATATTCGTTGCTCTTTTGTTGCTCTTGTCAGCAATTTGGGTTGGCTTGACGTTTGCCACGCGTCTTGCTCGGCCAATTAGTGAGCTCGTCAATGCCGCAGAGCAGGTCCGAAGTGGCGATCTTACAGCCAGAGTAGATGAGGGCCGTGACTCAGACGAAGTGGGCACCCTTAGTCGGGCATTTAACAGAATGACGGAACAGTTGAATGCCCAGAGGGATCATTTGGTCGAAGCCAACCGACAACTAGATGACCGCCGACATTTTATGGAAACCGTCCTCGCCGGCGTTTCTTCCGGGGTCATCGGGCTAGACGGCATTGGTAGAATCAAGGTGGTGAATAATGCGGCGGCGAATTTGTCTTCGACCAAAGCCGAAGAAGCTATTGGACGTCGTTTAGATGAAATGGTTCCAGAAAGTGCTGACCTGCTATCTGAAGCGCTTTCGCACCGGTTTCAACAGGTGAATGGCCAGATCATTTTAAGTGGCGGTACACAACGACAAACTGTCCTTGTTAGAATTTCTCCGCAAAGCGGAACAGACGATGATCAAGGGTATGTTGTCACATTTGATGATATTACTGAGCTTTTATCGGCGCAGCGTAAGGCTGCGTGGTCCGACGTGGCCCGTAGAATTGCTCATGAAATCAAAAACCCATTAACGCCCATTCAATTGGCTGCAGAGCGTTTACGCCGAAAGTATCAGCAAGAAATTACGACTGACCAGGAAACATTTGTAAATTGTACTGATACAATTATTCGTCAGGTTGGTGATATTGGGCGTCTGGTTGACGAGTTTTCGGCATTCGCTCGAATGCCCGCACCGGTGATGAAGAACGAAGACCTTGTGAAGTTGTCTCGAAATTCGACGGTGCTATTCGAAAATGCTCATCGAGAAATTTCGTTTAACGACGAATTTTTTACCGACTCTGTTCTGGTCTCTTGCGATGCGCGTCAAGTCGGGCAGGCATTAACGAATCTTTTGCAAAATGCGGTCGATGCAATAGAGGGCCGTCGAGGTAGTGAAGCCGGTACTGACGAGCCCGGGTTTATAGAAATTGAAATCAGGGCAGAAAACGATCAGATAATTTTGTCTGTTCGCGATAACGGCAAAGGGCTGCCCGGTGATGAACGACGAGATAGATTGACTGAGCCATATGTTACTACCCGGGAAAAGGGCACAGGGCTGGGTTTGGCTATTGTACGCAAAATTATGGAAGATCATGGTGGGTTTTTAGAATTAGCCGATCATCCCGATGGTGGGGCAGTGGTGAGTTTGATATTTTCTGCAAAGGCGAAGTCTGAGGTTACAAATGGGACAGATGCACAACCTGGTTCGGTAAGAAACGGTGGTTCGCATGGCGTCTGATATTCTTGTTGTTGATGATGAAACGGATATCCGTCATCTGATCGCCGAGATCTTGCGAGATGAAGGTTTTAGTTGTCGTGAGGCCGCTAGTAGCGAAGCCGCGCTAGCGGCGTTGGAAAGTCGCGTTCCTGATCTGATTATTTTAGATATCTGGTTACAAGGTAGCGGCATGGATGGTTTGGCGTTGTTGGAAGAAGTTAAAACAGAAAACCCTGAGTTGCCCGTGATTATGATTAGTGGTCATGCCGATATAGAGACGGCGGTTAATGCCATAAAAGTTGGTGCGTATGATTTTATCGAAAAGCCATTTAAAGCAGACCGTTTATTGCTCATGGCGGAACGGGCAATTGATGCGGCCCGATTGCGCCGAGAGAATCAAGAGCTAAGACGCACGGTCGGTAGAGATGTGCCTCTGGTTGGGCAATCAAACGCGATTAGTCAGCTAAAGGGTGCAATAAATCGAGTAGCTCCTACTGAGAGCCGTGTGCTTATTTCGGGGCCTGCTGGTGCAGGAAAAGAGGTTGTTGCAAGATTGTTGCACGGGGAATCGGAGCGCAGTAACGGGCCGCTTATCGTTCTAAACTGTGCGACGATGGCTCCCGATAGAATGGAGTTAGAGCTATTTGGTTCAGAAAATGATGCTGGCGGATCAGTTGTGCCAGGAACATTTGAACAAGCAAATGGCGGTACACTCCTTTTAGATGAAGTGGCCGACATGCCTTACGAAACTCAGGGCAAGATTGTAAGAGTACTCCAGGAGCAAAGATTTCAGCGCGTCGGTGGAACACAAGCCATTGAGGTAAATGTTCGGGTTATCGCGAGTACCAATCGCGATTTGCTAGAAGAGATGGCAAACGGCAATTTTCGTGAAGATTTGTACTATCGATTATGTGTGGTGCCGATCGGTGTCCCGGCTTTAAAAGTACGGCCAGAAGACATTTCAATCTTAATAGATCACTTTATGGAAATTGCTGCCAGTACGGCGGGGATACCTAAGAGAGAAATTGCTTCCGATGCCATGGCCTGTTTACAAAGTTACGATTGGCCGGGAAATGTCCGTCAGTTAAGAAATGTGGTGGACTGGATTTTGATTATGGCCGGAGGAACCAGCAATGAGGCGGTGACCGCGGATAGGCTTCCGCCAGAGATTGGGGCGGAAACGCCTGCGTCAATGCGTTGGGATGAAGGAGCAGAAGTTATGGCTCTTTCTTTGAGAGAAGCGCGCGAACTCTTTGAAAGACAATATTTGAAAGCGCAAGTTTCGCGTTTTGGCGGCAATGTTTCCAAAACGGCGGAGTTTGTGGGGATGGAGCGGTCGGCATTGCATCGTAAATTAAAGTCACTCGGTGTTTATGACGACGAGCGAGCAGAAGAGGTCGGGGTCTAACAAACCTCTTTTAGGGAATAGCGGTTCGATGAAAATAATAGTGAGCGGTGCAGGGCAGGTCGGGTTCCATATCGCGCGACAATTGTCTGCAGAACAAAACGACGTCGTGGTTATTGACCAATCGCCAGAGCTGGTGCGGCGCGTTGGTGATGCATTGGATGTTCAGGCGTTTGTTGGTTTCGGTTCACATCCCGATGTCTTGGAGCGGGCCGGTGCGGCTGATGCGGACATGATTATCGCTGTTACCTATGCCGACGAAGTAAACATGGTGGCGTGCCAAGTTGCTCATTCTTTGTTCAACGTGCCGATGAAAATAGCGCGGATTAGAGATCAAAGTTATCGCAATCCAATTTGGGCGGATCTTTTTAGTAGAGACCATATGCCAATTGACGTGATCATTTCTCCCGAAATGGAGGTGGCACGGGCGATATCGCGGAGACTACAGATACCCGGTGCTTTTGAGTCTATTTCGTTGGTCGACGGAATGGTTCGAATGATGGGTGTTCGCTGCAATGCTGATTGTCCTGTTACCAACACACCTTTGCGTCAACTGACGGGGTTGTTTCCGGATCTCAATATCGTTGTTGTTGCCATTTCCCGAGACGGGCAGGGGATAGTCCCTTCTGCAGATGATCAGCTGTTGGAAGGCGATGAAGTCTATTTCGTTGCAGATGCAGCTCACGTCTCCCGTGCAATGATGGTATTTGGCCACGAAGAACGTATTGCTCGGCGAGTGATTATCGCTGGTGGCGGCCATATCGGAGCATTTCTCGGTGAAATTATTGAGAGCGAACACAACGGGGTTTCGGCACGGATTATCGAAGCCAACAACGATCGGGCACATCAGGTCGCTGATTTACTCGAGGGTACAGTGGTCATCAATGGTGATGTAATTGACCCAGAAATTCTTGATGAAGCAGGGGTCGACGAAAGCGAAGCGATCATCGCCGTTACAAACGATGATGAAACGAACATATTGGCCTCTTTGTTAGCGAAACGTTTTGGTACCGAACGAGCGATTACGCTGGTTAATAACATTACTTATTCACCACTAGTGACGTCCTTGGGCGTCGACGTGGTGGTGAGCCCACGCGCGATTACAGTATCGACGATTCTTCAACATGTAAGACGGGGTCGGATTAAGGCGGTCCATTCCTTGGTTGACGGATTTGGTGAGCTTATTGAAGCAGAAATTCTGGAAACCTCTGGGTTAACGGGCAAACGAATTAAAGAGTCTGATTTACCTGAAGGTGTCTTGCTGGGTGGGATTGTGCGTGGCGATGAAGTCATTATCCCAAGGGCTGATACTGTCTTACGGGTAAATGATCGAGTCGTATTGTTTGCTCGGGCAGAGGCAATTAAGGCAATTGAAGACCTTTTTGCCGTTCGTCTTGAATTCTTTTGATATTAAAAATGTCTGAAATTGCATACGTGAACGGACGCTATGTCCTGACGAGTGATGCCATGGTCAATATCGAAGACCGCGGATATCAGTTTTCAGATGGCGTATACGAAGTTATCGCGGTCGCTAATCATAGTTTGGTCGACTTGGATCCACATTTGGAGAGGTTGGATCGGTCACTCTCTAATCTCAATATTGAGTGGCCCTGTAGTGAGAGGGTCTTAAGGATAATTTTAGCGCAGTTGCTAAAACGAAATCGCTTGAAAGACGGGATTGTCTATCTTCAGGTTACACGCGGTGTCGCACCCAGGAATCATGCATTCCCTACGGCAATTATACCTTCCTCTCTTGTTATTTCCGTCAGTCGCGCAGGACGTCCGTCGCGGGACAAATTTATTGAGGGTGTCAAAGTCGTGACGACGCCAGAGAACAGATGGGGGCGCCCAGATATTAAGTCTGTTTCTCTTCTGCCCAATGTACTGGCGAAACAGTTTGCTGTTCACAATGGGGCATTTGAAACATGGTTTGTCGATGATCATGGGGCAGTTACGGAAGGGTCTTCAACTAATGCTTGGATCGTTCTTTCTGGGCAGGAAATCGTCACTCGTCCTCTCGGCAATGACATTCTTGCCGGTATCACACGTATGAAATTGATTGAGTTAGCGCGGGCTGGAAATATGCGCATAACGGAACGACCGTTTTCTCTTGATGAAGCAATGAATGCTGAAGAAGCGTTTATCACGAGTACGACAGCATTTGTTATGCCTGTTGTTGAGATCGACGAAAACGTTGTTGGAACGGGAAAGCCCGGCCCAGTGACCCAGAACCTGTTGGCGTTGTATGAAGATCATTTTTCTCAAGGTGACGAAAAATGAGTTTGGAACGACCGTCGGCAATCATTTTCGATTGGGATAATACGTTGGTCGATACCTGGCCGGTTATACATGATTCAATGAACACAACGTTGGAGGAAATGGGATTTACGTTGTGGTCGATTGATGAGACTAAAGAGCGCGTAAGACGATCATTACGGGAAGCATTTCCTGACTTGTTTGGAGATAGATGGGAAGTGGCCCGCGATATATTTTATGCACGGTTTAGGAAAATACATTTGGAACGTCTGGAGGTATTGCAGGGTGCGGAGGCCCTTTTGAAGTCCCTCTACGCTAAAAACATCTACTTGGGTGTCGTTAGCAATAAATCTGGTGACAATCTGCGTCGCGAAGCAGCGCATTTAGCCTGGGATCAGTATTTTGGCCGAATTGTTGGAGCGATGGATGCCAAAAGGGACAAACCTGCTATCGAGCCAGTTCTCATGGCCCTTGATGGGAGTGATATAACGCCTGGGTCGGATGTTTGGTTCGTTGGCGATACTAAAATTGATATGGAATGCGCGTATAATTCTGGTTGTTTTCCGGTTTTGATTAGGCGTGAGCCACCAGAAGCAAAAGAATTTGGGGATTTTATGCCCGAAATGCATTTTTCAGGCTGCGATATGCTTACTACCCTTGCCTCCAAGCTATAGTCATCCATATTCTATAGACGGTGCTTTGCGGTGGGGTTGGTAACGCAACGCAACAGCATCGTTTATATTATCGTCCGGCTCAAAAGTGGGCCACGACCGAAAGAAAAGAATGATGACTGACAAAAAAGAAAATCTGCAGGACGTTTTTCTAAATAACGTCCGAAAAAGCAAGTCTCCTGTAACGGTATTTCTAGTAAATGGTGTGAAACTCCAGGGCATTATCACCTGGTTTGACAACTTTTGTGTTCTCCTGCGCCGTGATGGTCATTCTCAACTTGTATATAAACACGCGATTTCAACGGTAATGCCTGTGTCACCGGTACAGCTGTGGGACGACGAGGATGCCGAGGTCGGTGGTTCTGTTGATACGAATGACTGATTTGGCATAACGCGTGGGCGATCTGCCAGAGACCGAACGGGCAATTGTCCTATATCCGCATCGGAGAGTGTCGCGCGAATTAGACCGCGATGCTGATTCCTGCCTGGAAGAGGCTATAGGGTTAGCGAGTGCAATCGATTTAGAAGTTCGGCATGCAAATGTTGTAACAATTAATCGCCCGCGGCCGGCAACGCTCTTAGGGCAGGGTGCTGTCAAAACTTACAAGTCTATAATCGAAACTGATCATATCTGTATTGCCGTGATTGATGCTGTTGTCACGCCGATTCAGCAGCGCAATCTTGAAACAGCTTGGTCTTGTAAGGTCGTAGACAGGACTGGCCTCATTCTCGAGATATTTGGTGCCCGGGCTCGAACGCGTGAGGGGCGGATGCAGGTTGAATTGGCGCATTTGTCCTATCAACGAAGCCGATTGGTTCGAAGCTGGACGCATTTGGAACGTCAACGTGGTGGCGTTGGCTTTTTAGGTGGGCCGGGTGAAACCCAGATTGAATCCGACAGACGTCAAATCGATGAGCGTATAACTCGGATAAAAAGGAATCTATCTAAGGTGATTAAGACCCGCGGATTGCATCGCCGGGCCCGCAAACGAGTTCCGTATCCTGTTGTTGCACTTGTCGGCTATACGAATGCGGGGAAATCCACTTTGTTCAATCGTCTAACAGGCGCCGGTGTGATGGCAGCGGATCAGCTCTTCGCAACGCTGGATCCAACCATGCGAGACATAACGCTTCCGTCTGGGCGAAAGATCATTCTTTCGGATACAGTTGGATTTGTATCTTCGCTTCCGACATCGTTGATTGCTGCTTTTAGAGCAACTTTAGAAGAGGTTCTTGAAGCCGATTTGATCCTTCATGTCCGTGATGTGTCCCATCCTGATAGTGACGCACAAAAATCAGATGTTCTCGACGTTTTGGAGGAACTTGGTGTTGAACAGGATCGTTTGGGTAGAATGATTGAGGTTCGCAACAAGATCGACCTTCTATCCATAGAAGACAGGGGTGCAGAGAAGGTACGTTCCGAGCGAAACCCTCATGAAATTCCTTTGTCAGCGGTCAATGGTCAGGGCTGCGATGTAATGCTAGAGCTCGTCGATCAGCGATTGAATGCAGATCGATCTGTTGTCGAGGTTTCATTGGCGTTTTCAGAGGGGGAAGCTATCGCCTGGCTTTATGATCGAGGGGAAGTATTAGAACGCCGTGATGAAGAAGTTTCTGCGCATTTTACAGTTGGCCTGGATGCCGTTGACGTCGCTCGATTTGAGCACAAATTTCCGACGATTCCGACTAAATCGGTATGACGGTGTCTGTCGATATTTCTAGAGTATCAGATCTCGTTCGTGAGGTGTCTGGAACAGTTATCCTTCCCAGATTCCGTTCTTTAACCGTGGATGAGCAATGGCAAAAGGATGTCGGAGGGCTAGTTACCGTCGTCGATATTGAAAGCGAAAGATTTCTGTCTCAGCGATTGCAGGACCTTCTGCCGAATTCTTTGGTCTTGGGCGAGGAAGACGCGTCAACAAAAGAAAATCCATACGCGTGTTTGGAAGAGCAAGACCCCGTCTGGATCATTGATCCGTTGGATGGCACAAATAATTTTGCAAAAGGGAATGATGATTTTGCGGTCATTGTCGCTTTGTCGTGTGCCAAACAAATTCGGGCAGGGTGGATTTATGCTCCAGCACATCAAATGTTGGCCGTTGCGGAAGAAGGAAGCGGTGCGTGGCTGGACAAAGAACAGTTTCAATTTTCGAACCGTGGAACAGCTGATCAAATGCGTGGATCCCTGGGTCGGAGGTTTCGTAACTATATCGGAATGGAAGATCGCTTCGCGGCTTTAAGCAATGCAAGTTGTTGCGGAATGGAATACTTAAATCTTTCATGTGGAAAGTTGGATTTTGCGCACTTCCGGCGCTTGAAGCCTTGGGACCATGCGGCCGGAGATCTTTTGATCAGGGAAGCCGGTGGTGTTTCCGCGTGTATAGACGGTAGCCGATATGTACCTGGTGCGTCTCCTGCGAAAGGCTTGCTTCTGGCTTACGATCAACAGTGTTGGGATATGGTTTCAAGTGCGATTGAACCAGTTTTCGCAACCTTGCCGAATTAGGAAACGATATGGCAGAAGGAAAAAAGGCGGCTTTCATCGGCTTGGGTGTCATGGGATATCCGATGGCTGGACATTTAGTCACCAATGGATTTGACGTAACGGTCTATAACCGCACTGAAGATAAAGCGGCAAGTTGGATTGAAGAGTTTGCAGGGACGAAAGCTAAAACCCCCCGGCAGGCAGCAGAAAACGCAGACTTTATTTTCAGTTGTGTCGGAAATGACGATGATCTCCGTGATGTCACGCTTGGAGATGATGGTATTTTTTCTGGTATGAAACAGCAGGCTATTTTGGTTGATCACACAACGACATCCGCCGAAGTCGCCCGTGAATTATATCATCAGGCAAGATCATTGGACCTGCATTTCCTTGATGCGCCAGTATCTGGAGGCCAGGCAGGCGCGGAGCAGGGCATTTTGACCGTTATGGTCGGTGGTGATCAGCCAGTCTTTGAGGAAGTATCTGGTGCCATCGACAGTTATGCGCGTGCTGTTACTTTGATGGGTGAGAGCGGCGCGGGACAATTAACCAAAATGGTTAATCAAATTTGTATTGCGGGCTTGGTGCAAGCGCTTGCTGAAGGATTGAGTTTTGCGCAGAAAGCGGGACTTGATGGTGATCAGGTTGTCGAAGTTATTTCCAAAGGAGCGGCACAGTCCTGGCAAATGGAGAATCGCAGCGAAACGATGCTTCGAAATCAATTTGATTTTGGGTTTGCAGTCGATTGGATGAGAAAAGATCTTGGGATTTGTCTTGATGAAGCGAATAGAAATGGGGCTAATTTGCCGATTACCGCTGTCGTTGATCAATTTTATAAAGAAATTCAAGCTATGGGTGGGAATAGGGCGGATACATCCAGCTTGATGATGCGATTAAACCGGGATTAGGATTTTTCTATAGATTTTACGGATACCCAATATTCTTCTAATTCCTCTAATGAGCAGTCTTCTACCTTTTTCCCGATAGCCCGTAAGTTTTTCTCGATAGATTCAAATCTCCGTTGGAATTTGTCATTTCCTGCCATTAATGCGTTCTCGGCATCGATATTGGTGTGTCTAGCCAGGTTTACACAGGCAAACAACAAGTCGCCGATTTCTTCGGCGATATGATCGGAGTTTTCTTGCTCTTGCATAGCTTCTGTTACTTCTGTCAGTTCCTCTCTAATTTTGGCAATGACCGGTTCTATTGTCGTCCAGTCAAATCCGACGCGTGCGGCCCGTTTTTGAAGTTTTTGGGCACGGAGGAGGGCGGGTAGAGCTAAAGCTACACCATCCAAAGCACCTGTGTTTTCGGGTTGGGTTGATCTTTCAAGGGCTTTTTGATCTTCCCAGGCGATAGTTTGGCCTTCAATGGTTCTATGATGATGTTTTGCAAACACATGCGGATGTCTTCGGATCATTTTGTTCGAAATCGTTTCGGCAATGTCGTTGAAATCAAATCCTCCATTTTCTTTCGACATCTGTGCGTAAAACACGACCTGAAAGAGGAGGTCTCCTAACTCGTCTTTTAAAGCCGGTTGATCGTTTTTCTTAATGGCATCGGCGACTTCGTATGCTTCTTCGATGGTATAAGGTGCGATGGTCTCGAATGTTTGTTCTTTGTCCCAAGGGCATCCGGTTTCTGGATTTCGCAAATCTTCCATTATTTTGATTAGGCGGTTTATGGAAGAGGTTTTCTGCATACTTAAACTTCGGGTGTTTTTAAAGAGGGGATTTGATCAGCGATAATCGAATTGTCGCATAATGTATATTATGTTTAATTTAATATCCGGGTTCCTTATCAATAGCTTACCTAAAGATCTAAGACTAATCCATCATATGCTGGCTCCACGCCTGTCGGAAGCCGTTTGCGTAATGTTTTGTAATCTGTTTGGAAATTCATATGAGTAAGGAAAGCATTGTTAGCCCCGACCCTAGCTATCCATGACAAAGTTGTATCCACATTGGCGTGTGTCGGATGTTCGCCACCATCTCGTAAGCTATCGACAATCCACGTTTTAATACCTACCAAAGCGTTTAATGCTTGATCCGAGAGTCGAACGACATCTGTCGAATAAGCAAAATCGCCAACGCGAAAACCTAGAGATGAACAAATTCCGTGATCTTGCTGAATGGCCTCAAATCGAAATGGTCCGACATTGAATTTTTCTATGGCGATTTCGTGAGGTGTTAAGATCGGTCGGTATAGGTCCTCTGGGTTCTGAATTCCTTCAAACAGATAGCCGAACCGGCGTTTGAGCCCGTTAAGGACAGCTGATTCAGCATATACATCAATATTACGGCCCATGTGCCGTTGAATTCCTCTTAGATCGTCGATCCCCATGACGTGATCAGCGTGCTCATGAGTATAGAGTACGGCGTCAATTTGTCGGCACTTCGTATCAATCAATTGTTCTCGCAAATCCGGTGATGTGTCGATGAGGACATTAAAGCCATCTTTTTCAAGCAAAATTGAGGGTCTGCGGCGACGGTTCTTCGGGTTATTGGGATCACAGGCACCCCAATCTCCAGTGATTGTCGGGACGCCGCTCGAGGGTCCGCATCCAAGGACCGTAACCCTCATGGGATAGCCTCCTGATCAGAATTTGCTTTTGAAAACAGTCGGAAGAAATTATTTGTTGTTATTTCAGCGAAGGTTTTGTCATCTAACTCTTTGATTTCTGCAGATTTTTTTGCAGTATGGATGACAAATGAAGGCTCGTTTCTTTTGCCTCGATTGGGAACGGGAGCGAGATACGGTGAATCCGTTTCAACGAGCAAACGATCAACCGGCATATCCCGGATTATGTCCCGGAGATCCTCTGCATTCTTGAAGGTCAAAATGCCTGATAATGATAGGTAAAACCCCAATTCAATAGCCGTTTCCGCAAGTGCACGGCCGCTAGAGAAGCAGTGTAAAACACAAGGAAAGGCACCAATCTCCGTTTCTTCCCTGAGGATGGTAGCCATATCGTCGTCGGCATCCCTCGTATGGACGATAAGCGGTAGCTGGGTTTCCCTAGCTGCAGCAATATGGGTACGAAAACTGGTTTGTTGGTCTGTGCGAGGGCTCTGGTCGTAATAATAATCGAGGCCGGTCTCCCCTATTCCAATAACTTTGGGATGTTTTGCGGCGTCGAGTAATTCATCCAGGTTAATCTCCGGTTCTTCTTCAACTTGATGAGGATGAATGCCGACAGAGCAAAAAATTCGGGGGTCTAATTCAGCAATTGCTGTAATTTTCTTGAATTTAGTGAAATGAGTACAGATTGTAACAAGGCTGCCAACACCTGCATCGAAGGCGCGTTGTATGGTTTCGTGGCGGTCTTCGTCAAAGCTATCGAAGTCTAAGTGGCAGTGGCTGTCTACCAGCATGGAACGATCCAATTTTGTTAAGCTGCATCATCCTCAACAAACCTCGGGAAAACCCCCTCAGGTTTTGGTAACGGAGTTCCGGCCGATAGGGCATTGTCATCAAAATCTGTTCCATCAGCGGAATGCAGGTGTTTGAACCCCCTGGCATCTTCCGGTACTGCGAGTTGATCAAGAATTTTGGCGCATGATTCCGGCATGAACGGCTGCAAAAGAATTGCGAAATGGCGGATAATTTCAGCGAGGATGTAGAGAACGCTCGCCATCGCTTCGGGATCCGTTTTGCGCAGTGTCCAGGGTGCTGACTCGTCTACTGTACGGTTTGCATCCCGAACAACACGCCAAATTTCTTCGAGAGCTTCATGAAAAGCCTGATTATCGACATGACCTCGAACTGTGTCTAAGAGCTGCTGTGCATCAGTCAGGGTGCTGTACACCGGAAGATTTTCAATCCCGGAAGACTGGCACGCAGGGAGCTGGGCATCGCAATTCTTATGGATCATTGAAAGTACCCGTTGGCACAAATTTCCAAGGTCATTGGCGAGGTCACTATTGATACGCGAAATCATTGCCCTATGTGAAAAGTCACCATCATTACCGAAGGGAACTTCGCGCATCAGAAAATAGCGGACTTGGTCTAGCCCGTAGGTATCTACGATTTCGTTGGGATCAATAATGTTGCCAACAGACTTAGATATTTTTTGACCTTCATTGGTCCACCAACCGTGGGCGAAAACACGCTTGGGAACATCAATGCCCGCGCCCATGAGAAAGGCGGGCCAATACACCGCGTGGAACCGCAGAATATCTTTACCAACCATATGAAGGTCAGCTGGCCAATGCTTTGAAAAGGCGTCTGAATTTATGTCCGGGTATCCAACGGCAGTGATATAATTCGTCAGCGCGTCGAGCCAAACATACATGATGTGATCGGGATCGTCTGGAACCGGTACACCCCATTTGAAACTGGTGCGTGAAATAGATAAATCACGGAGGCCGCCATTTACGAAGCTGGTGACTTCGTTTCGGCGCGATCTTGGCGCGATGAAATCGGGATTGTCTTCGTAAAATTGAAGAAGAGGTTTTTGCCATTTAGAGAGATCAAAGAAGTAACTTGGTTCTTCGACCCATTCTACTTCTGCACCGGAGGGTGCTATTTTTTTACCGCCCTCACCTTCTGTCAGTTCGCTTTCATCGTAAAAAGCTTCATCGCGTACGGCATACCAACCTGCATAGCTTCCGAGATAGATATGGCCGTTTTCTTTCAATTTGGTCCAAATCGCTTGCGATGCCTCAATATGACGTTCTTCCGTCGTTCGGATGAAATCGTCGTGCGAATAATTCATGGCATCTGCGAGGTCGCGGAAGTTTTGGGAAACCCGGTCCGTAAATTCCTGTGGCTTTACGCCGGCCGTTGCGGCCGACTTTTCAACCTTTTGGCCATGTTCGTCCGTTCCCGTGAGGAAATGAACATCAAAACCGTCGATCCGCTTAAAACGAGCTAAGACGTCACAGGCTAACGTCGTGTATGCGTGGCCAATATGCGGCACGTCGTTGACGTAGTATATTGGTGTTGTGATGTAATATCGTTTGTCGGCGGACATGCCGTTCACCTGGGAATTGAGGCGTTAATTAATGCGTTGCAGCGCCTTTGAGCGCATGAAACATGTTGAGCAGGGCCTGTTTTCTATCGAGATTTAACCCGTCCGTCTGACGGGCTAACATGTTGATCTTCTCCCATACCTCCAACCAGCGATCAACCCCCGTTGCGGATAGCAGGCGGTTAGCGCAGCCCTCCTCTTCTGGGACAATGTTTGGGATTTCAATGCCGCGGGCGCCAACTCGTGTCAGTCTGCTAACCCACCAAGAGAGAAGTTCCGTTACGACCCGAAAATTGTCTTCCGCTCCTCTTCTTGCAAGACGGTCGCCAAAACTATGTAACGCAGACGTTTCGGTGTTCGGCAGTGCGGCGAGCAAAGATACCATCTCGCGGTAGAGTTCTAGACCGCCCTCCTCCGCCAGTGATGTGGCGCGCCCGGGGCTTCCATCCGAGAGCTGGCATAGCGGTTGCAAATCGCTTTGCGGTAAATCGGGGTTACTCCTTTGCAGGATAGAAATGACTTCTTCGTCCTGCAGTGGTGTTAGCGGCATCTGGCAACAGCGTGATCGGATGGTCGGTAAAAGACGACCTGGCGCATGACACACAAGAAGGAGCAACGCGTTGTTGGGTGGTTCTTCCAAGATTTTGAGGAGTGCGTTAGCCGCGTTGACGTTGAGTTCATCGACACTATCGATGATGACGACGCGCCAACCGCCTTCGGAGGCCGTCAAACGAAGGAAATCACCAGCGGCACGGACGTCTTCGACAGCAATTGTCGTCCTGAGCTTATTGGTATCCGTATTTATTTGACGCTCCAGAGTCATAAGGTCGGCATGACCGCCAGACGCTATTCGTCTGAATACAGGGTTCTCAGGGTCGAGCTCCAGATTAGGCTCAACAGCCTCCCCAAATAAACCCGGTGATGCAGCCTGGTCGCCACCATTGGACAACACAAAGCGCGCTATACGAAAAGCTAATGTCGCTTTGCCAATACCGCGAGGTCCGGTCAAAAGCCATCCATGCGGAACCCGTTCAGATTGCCAGATGGATAAAAACTTCTGCTCAACAGTGCTATGCCCAATGAGTTCTGGATTGAAGCGAGGGTGGTTTGATACATCGATTTCGGTCAACTTCGTCTGCCTTAACGCTCAATTTCAGATGAAAAAAACCGTTCATCAACGAGAGATAAAATACTGGCTGAGATTTCTTCAATCGATTGAGTGGCATCGATGACAGAGCACCGTTCTAAGTCGTTTGCGGCGATCTCCAAAAATCCGTCGCGAAGACGTTGATGAAATTTTACACCTATTTGTTCGTAACGGTTTCCGCCAACGCCTCTTTCTTCTGCTCGTTCCAGACCGACCTCCACTGGTAAATCGAGAAGTATCGTTAAGTGTGGTTCCAATTTACCAACAACTAAGCGGTATAAGGACGAAATTGTCTCAAGGTCGATATTTTGGGCGTAGCCTTGGTAGGCTGTCGTCGAATCCGCGAAGCGATCACACAAAACCCACTGGCCTTTCTCAAGAGCTGGTTGGATAAGGCGCGCAATATGTTCATGACGGGCTGCAAAATGCAGGAGCGTTTCCGTTAGCGGACGCCATTTGTCCGTTTCACCATCGACAAGCAGACCACGGATGATCTCCGCTGACGGGACGCCACCGGGTTCGCGCGTGCAAATTACATCAATCCTACGAGCTATCAGGTGCTGCTCAAGCAACTTGAGTTGCGTTGATTTTCCTGCACCCTCGCCGCCTTCAAGGGTAATGAAAACGCCTGCTGTCATGATGTTGTTTTTGTAAAAAACATCTCAGGAGCCGCCAAATAACAAATAATTGATGGCTGCATTGAGGCGGCCCATAGCGCCGAGTTGCTCAACATTTGCGTTTGCAACGAGAGGCACTACGATTGGTACAAGGCCTGGCGCTGTCACGGTAACGAGGCCCACCTGCGTTCCTTTCTTAACCGGTGCCGGTATTGGATTGTCATAGGTAACTTTCACCTTCATTCCATGCCGCGCTTTTCGTGACATAGTTAATGTGAGGTTTCGGTCTACGACCAACAGCAAGCTTGATGCATTACCCAACCAAACATCCGCTTTTTCAATAACGTCGTGTTTTTTGAAAAGAGCATAAGACGCTGTTTCTCTAAATGCCCAATCAAGTAGCCTAGCAGATTCGGATGCCCTTGCTCTTTTACTTTGCAAACCATTTACAACGAGAAGCAGTCTTCGGTCTTTGCGGACGGCAGATGCTGCCAGTCCGTATCCGGAAGCTTCCGTGTGCCCGGTCTTTAAACCATCGGCGCCAAATCCTTTATAGAGAAGGGGGTTTCGGTTGCCTTGTTTGATGCCACCATGGCTGAATTCGGTTTCGCTGAAGATTTTGTAATATTCTGGAAAATCGATAATGAGTTTCTTGGAAAGTGTCGCGATATCGCGCGCTGACATGTAATGACCGTCGGCTGGCCATCCCGTTGCGTTTTTGAAGGCGCTGTTTTTTAGACCAATTTCTTTTGCTTTTTGGGTCATTGCCTCAGCAAAGGCTTCTTCGGTACCTGAAATGCCTTCCGCAATGACAATACAGGCATCGTTTCCAGACTGAATAATTATTCCGCGCAGCAGATCTTTTACTGTGACCCGGGACTTGACCATGACAAACATCTTTGAACCGCCTTTACGCCAGGCTTTGCGGCTGACGACGAATTTATCATCTAGACTTAACCGGCCGGCTTTAAGACGTTCGAAGACCATATAAACAGTCATCAATTTACTCATGGAGGCAGGCGGCATTGGGACGTCAGAGGCCTTATCCAAGAGGATGGTATCGGTTGTCAGGTCATAGAGGACTGCGTGGCGGGCCGCGGTCTCGATCGTTTGCGCGGTCAGACTGCTTGCCAACAAACAAATGCAGATGCCTAACAAGGCAGAGTATATTCTTGGTTGAAACACAGTAGAGCCTTTCAGATCTCGCATGCTCGTTCCAACCTAAACAATACCAAAATTAAGACCAAAGGATGACCAATATCCTAGTCGACTACAAGGCGCGCCTTGGGGTATCCGCTTGCAATCACGAGGTTGAGTAACTCATCCCCTTGGCTGACATTCGATGCGGGGCCGACTTGAACCCTAAAATATCGCCGCTTTCCGATCACAGCTTCCACTATTCGCGTTGGACCGAGAGGGTTCAACAATTTTTGCATTTTTGCGGCTAAATCGCGGTAAACGAAAGAGCCAGCCTGAACATATATCTTCTTGCCGCCGGTAACCGGAGATAGTTTGACGGTATTCTTGGGTATATTGGGGCTCGCTACGCGAGGGGTCGTTACAGGCGGCTCCGCGACTCTTACGTTGGCTCCGGAATCACTGACGCTGCCCGGCAAACTCGCGATCTCAACTTTTGCAGGCGTTTGGGAGGGAAGAATTTTGGCTTTGCCTTGGGCAACGGCTGCCATTCTTCTGCTTTCATCTGCGATGATTTCTACCCTGACAAGCGCCGTGCCGCTTCGTTCATAACCTAGAAGCTGTGCCGCGCGGCGCGACAAATCGATGATCCGACTTTTTGCAAACGGTCCACGGTCGTTGACGCGGATTCTTAGTGATCGACCATTTTTAAGGTTCGTAACGCGGACGACACTCGGCATCGGTAGTGTTCGATGCGCGGCTGAAACAACGTTCATGTCGAATATTTCACCATTAGCGGTTTTTCGTCCGTGAAATTGTGGACCATACCAGGACGCTACCCCTTTTTCGACATAGCCGTAATTGACTGCCGGGTAATACCAAGTGCCTTTGATTTTGTATGGCTTACCGACTTTGTAGGCACCTTTGCTTTGGGCTGGTTGAGAGCCTGTTAGTTTCTTGGCGGTATGGAGAGCTAATTGAGTTTCAGCGCATGCAGTTAGCGTAAATATAAGAGAAGCGGCCATCGCGATTTTAGAATTAAGCACGAGCCTACTTCCCTCCTATGCGGTCTGACAGTACGCCAACCGTAATGGCGTAGAGATGAGCGCAATTGTACGCCATTATTGAAGCGTAATTTTTATAAGCAAGAAATGCGCGCCCTTCATGGCCATCCGGCAGGACGAGAACGGCAGAAATATCGCGGGTTGGTAGATCTTGGCCATTAACACGACGAACACCGGCTGCTTGCCATTGGGAAAGTGGTTTGGGTTCCGAAGTCCGCGCTCTACACCCGCGAGCAGCCCGTCTCTTAGGTGACCCAAGGTTTTTCGCGAAGGATGTAGGCAGCGCGACCTCCCGTCCCCAAGTCAGATCGGAGCGCCAGCGATGTTTCGCGAGATAGTTGGCAATGGAAGCCAGGACGTCAGGAACGCTTTTCCAAATATCACGACGCCCGTCCCCATCAAAATCTTGAGCATAGGCAAGGTAACTGGATGGCATGAATTGCGGTTGTCCCATGGCTCCTGCCCAAGAGCCGAAAAGGCTTTTTTGGTCGATGTAACCCCGATTCAGCATCTCTAAAACTGAGAATAATTGTGCCCGAAAATATTTTGAACGACGTCGGTCATAGGCCAGTGTTGCGACTGAAGGGATCAGCGGAACATTTGCTTTCACCAATCCAAATCGTGTTTCAATTCCCCAGATTGCTAATATCACACGAGGTGCCACGCCATACTTTCTCGCGACGGCGTCAAGTGTTGCCTGGTGGCGTTTTGCCATCAGTTTGCCGCGCTTTACATTATTTGCGGTTACGACCCGGCCGAGATAACGCTTGAGGGTTAGTTTGAACTCAGATTGATTCCGATCACGCTTCAGAACGCGTTTGATTGGCTGCACGTCTTTGAGGGCGCTATCGATGATACTTTGCTTGATCCCGCGTTTCGCTGCTTCGACTTTGACGTGATTTAGCCATACTGCAAAGTCCGGCTTGCTTTGCGAGAATGCTGACGGTGCAAAAATACTGGTTACGATTACGACAATCAGTAAACGCATTGAAAATCCCGTCGGGAGTTGTAACCCGCATGTGGCAGACATCATGCGTGCCTTTCAACAATCAAAGCCTAGCCTTGTGCCATAGGCGTACGAATCGAGCAAACATGTCCTCCGTTTAGGGCTGTGTTTGCCGAGGCCCTGGAAAGAATTCATTGGTTCGATCAAGAAACTTGTAAACGATAAGACCCATCCATTCTCTCATGCCGGAGTGTAGAGACCCCAAACCAATTTTAAGATTGAACCGGAGTCCGTCTATACCCACCCCTTGTGTTAGGTAGTCGACTGGATAAGGCGTCATGTCCCAGTTCAGCTTCCTAAAGACACCGATGGCACGTGGCATATGCCGTGCAGAAGTGATTAAAATCCACCTTTCGGTTGGTTTCGGTTTAACCAGCGTCTGGGTGAAGATCCCGTTTTCGTATGTATTTCTTGATTGATCTTCATAGATAACTCGAGATCGCGGGAGGCCGATGGAAACAAAAAATTCCCGGGCCGTATCCGCTTCTTTATAGGTTTGGTCTATACTGCCGGATCCACCTGTAAAAACTAGCTTTGCGTTGGGAAATTTTCTCGCGAGTGTAACAAAGTTGGTCATACGTTCAGCAGCATTATTCAGAATTATTTGATTGCGCTGCTGGCTCAGATATTGATCGACGCTGCCGCCAAGCACGATAATTCCATCTACCTTGCCTGAAATTGACGTTATGACTGGAAATCTATCTTCAAGGGTAGCGATCATTAGAGTACCAATGGGTAGCGTAGAAATTAATACGCAAAACGTCACTGTTGCTGTAAGGAGCCACATTCCAAGGGCTCGACGAAACCATATCAAACAAGTCGCGGCTATCAAGAATAGCAGCACGACGACGCCCGGGTCGCTGAGGGTCAAGAATATTTTCGAAATGATGAACATAGTTACTTGATACCTATCCTGATGGTGCTCGACAACATCCCTAAATGCGACTGGTCCAATAGAGCAGATAGGCCTATATCGGTTCGAGCATTTGCGTATACAGGAAATCTTCGTGACTGACGATCAGCGAACATTGAGTGGTCGAAAAACTGAGGCAGGTTTTGAATGGGGTGCTCTGCGGACCCTATCCCGCTACCTGTGGCCTGCGGATGCCTTTGAAACCAAAGTTCGGGTCGTAATTGCCCTCGTTCTGCTTGCCCTCGCGAAAGTGGCGAACGTATACACGCCGATTTTATTCAAAGATGCGGTAGACGCACTTTCGGGTAAAGAAAGTGCCATTTTGATCCTGCCTATCGGGTTGCTTGTTGGGTACGGTATCGTTCGAGTGCTCTCTATTGCATTTGCAGAATTACGAGACGCGGTTTTCGCTAAGGTTGGCCAGCGCGCAATTCGAACCGTCGGACTGGAAACATTCCGACACTTGCATGCGCTAGCCCTACGTTTCCACCTTGATCGTCAAACTGGTGGCCTTACGCGTTCCATTGAACGTGGGACGAAGGGGATCGATTTCCTTCTTAATTTTATGCTGTTCAACATTCTCCCCACCCTTTTGGAGATTTTGATGGTGTGTGGGATTTTGTGGGGTCTATTCAATTTTTGGTATGCACTCGTTACCTTTGTGACAGTAACGGGTTACATCGCGTTCACTTTCATCGTTACGGAATGGCGAATTAAGTTTCGTCGACAGATGAATGAAACCGATAGTCAGGCCAACACGCGCGCCATCGACAGTCTGTTAAATTACGAAACAGTCAAATACTTCGGTAATGAGGAACATGAAGCGCAACGGTTTGACCGGTCCCTGGCAGGTTATGAAAGAGCGGCTGTTCTCAGTAAAAGCTCCCTTTCACTTTTGAATATCGGCCAAGCAGGCATCATTGGGGGCGGCTTGGTTATTATGATGTTGATGGCTGGCCAAGGTGTTGTAGATGGAGAGTTGACGATCGGCGAATTTACGATGGTCCACATATATCTGATGCAATTATTTCAGCCGCTCAACTTCCTGGGGTTTGTTTATCGCGAAATTAAACAATCGCTCATCGATATGGAGGCGATGTTTAACCTCTTGCATGTTGAACAAGAGGTAGCTGATCGGCCAAATTCCGTACCGCTCGAGATTGACCAAGGCGAGGTCATATTTGAGGGGGTGTCTTTTGGCTATGATAGCCGACGTGAAATTCTGAAGGATGTGAGCTTTACGGTTGCGCCGGGGAAAACGCTGGCCATTGTTGGTTCTAGCGGAGCCGGTAAATCAACAGTGTCGCGTTTGCTGTTCCGGTTTTACGATATAGATGAAGGCGCGGTGAAGATTGACGGACAAGATATTCGTTCCGTAACGCAAGATAGTGTGAGGGCGTCTATCGCTATTGTACCGCAGGATACGGTCCTCTTTAACGATACTATTTTATATAATATCGGTTATGGCCGTCCTGATGCCTCTCCGACCGAAATTGAAGAGGCCGCAAGGACCGCGTCTCTCCATGAATTTATTTTGCGGATGCCTGATGGGTATCAGACGATAGTTGGCGAAGGTGGCCTGAAGCTATCAGGCGGTGAAAAGCAACGCGTTGCGATTGCCCGAGCAATTCTTAAGCAGCCGAAGATTTTGATCTTCGATGAAGCAACGTCGGCGTTGGATACACGTACCGAACGAGAAATTCAGACCGCCCTAAAGGCGGTTTCGGCAGATCATACAACATTGGTCATTGCACACCGACTTTCGACAATTGTAGATGCGGATGAAATTGTTGTCTTTGAACAGGGGCAGATCATCGAACGAGGTACTCACGAACTGCTATTGGAGGGTGGTGGTGTATACGCGGCTATGTGGCAGCGTCAGCAAGAAGCAGAGAGCGATGACGCGCCTAATCTGCCAAGCAACGCTGTTTAGATACCAATCATTTCGCAAATTTTCTGGAACAACGGATGATCGGGCTCTCCGTAACACATGCTACCGGTGAAATGATGTCGGTCCAAGAGCTCAATATATTCGCCATTATGACCTGCTGCCTTCCAAGCCTTTAGGAACTCTTCTGGTTGGCGATGAAACTCCGCAGTGTCATGCTCTGAACAACCGATTAAAAGCGGCGTGTCGCACTGGCTGGGTATATGGAGAATCGGGCTATTTTCGCGCCAATCATCTTCAGATAGGTGCAGGTAAGTATTACGATAACTCAGATAGACAGCTTCGAGATCGTACATGCCACTAATTGCAATCGCACCTTTGATCAGATTGTTAGGCAAACCGTAGAGTCCTTCCCAATCGGTGACCAAAGACATTCCGCACATATGTCCACCAGACGAATGACCCGCAATGTAAATCCTATCGCGATCCCAGCCATAGGTGCCTGCGTTCTTATAGACCCAGGCCACTGCATCACGGTTTTGTCGAACTTGATTGCTCAAAGTGCCTTGAGGAACATTGGTGAATTCGGTGGCGGCCCATGCCACTCCACGCGGAACAAATTCTGCTGCCGGGAAGCTGTACCCTTCCTTGCTACCACGGGTCCACGCCCCACCATGCATGAAGACAATCACCGGGGAATTCTTTGTTCCTTCAGCAGGAAATATGTCGATGACTTCGCGTTCGTCGTCGCCGTACGGGACGTTGAGAAGGCCTTTCACTTTTGTTTGTGCGATCGCGCTCGCGTCGGCACGCTCCTTATTAAAGAGGCCAGTATCTGGGAAGCGTTTACTGTGATCATATTGCCAATCGAGCTCTTCCTGCGTGTAATCGAGAAAAACTTTGTCGGTAATGGCATCTTGTGGCACGGCTTGTCTCCTGAAGGTGTGGAACGATTTTGCCGCGCGTTATCGGGGAACGCAAGTATAGGCCAAGCTGGCCTTTAATTCGGTCGCTGGGGTATGTTTCAAGATCATTAGAAGCGAGTGGAGTTTGGGATGGAATTAGAGCAAAAGAAATGCATTCCGTGCGAGGGCGGCCTAAACCCTTTGCCACTGAATCAGGCTGAAGCCTTAATGGAAAAGATTCCGGGATGGAGCATTGCTGGTGATGGAACAAAAATTCAACGAAAGTTTTCATTCGATGATTTTGTAACCTCGTTGGATTTCGTCAATAAATTGGGCGCCCTCGCGGAAGCGGAAGGTCATCACCCGGATATTGGTTTCGGTTGGGGGTATGCGGACATTACCTTTTTCACTCATGCGATTGGTGGTTTGCATGAAAATGATTTCATAATGGCAGCTAAAACCAATGAATTGGCCTGACTTAGCTGATAGTGCAGAATCTGTTGCCAGTATAATTATGAAGCATTATCACGGCTTAGATTGTCGAGATAAAAATTTACACAGGAGAGTATCCAGATGCGGATAGTCGTGAATGGGATGCAGGCGTTTGGTAAAGCGGTAGTCGATAAACTTGTTGAACGAGGCGAAGAAGTCGTTGGCATTTATGGTGCTGAGGATAAGCCTGATCGTAGACGTGATCCGATCAACGACGCTGCGGACGCTCACGGCATACCATTGTTTCAACTTAAGAGCTTTAAGACAGATGAAGCCCTTGAACATATTAAGAGCCTGAACGCTGATTTATGTGTCATGGCCTATGTCATCAAATTCGTACCGTCAGCATTTCTCGATGTTCCCACTCATGGGAGCATCCAATATCACCCTTCCCTGCTCCCCGAACATCGTGGGCCTAGCTCTATCAACTGGCCTATTATCATGGGCAAAAAACGGACCGGATTAACAATATTCTGGCCAGATGATGGTTTGGATGAAGGCCCAGTTCTCTTGCAAAAGGAAGTCGATATCGGACCCGATGACACACTAGGGTCGATCTATTTCGACAGCCTGTTCCCGATGGGCGTTGATGCCATGATGGAGGCAGTTGATCTTGTGCGCGATGGCACAGCGCCGAGGATTGTGCAGGATGAAAGCAAGAAGACCTACGAAAGTTGGTGTAAAAAGGAAGACGTTGAAATCGACTGGAACAAACCTGTCGAGGAAATCTACAACATGATCAGGGGTGCTAACCCGCAACCTGGTGCTTGGACAACGCATAATGGCGATGTCGTTCAGATATTTGACTCTCGAATGTCTAGTGATGCCAAGGGAGCGCCTGGCGAGGTCGTAGCGGTCGAAGATGACAGCATTTCAATTGCCGGAAATAGTGGTGTAATCGTTGTACAAAGGGTCCGTAGCGGAAAAGACAAATTATCGGCTGCGGAATATGCCACCCAAGTCGGGGTGAAACCTGGCGATCATTTTGGTTCTTAAAGGAAATAATCAGCAATGCTTACGAAATACCCCGGCGCTGGAAACATCTCATTCGCCTTTCCAACTCCCCTTTATCAACGTGTTGCGCCTGACTGTGATACGGTTAATCAAGAACTAAAAAGAATTGTTTTGGAACATGAGCAACAATCTCCATCGCAAGGCCGGAGTAATGTTGGTGGTTGGCATTCCGGTGACGATGTTTTGGGGTGGCCCTATCCAGAAATTGACTTCCTCAAAGGGTGCATAAGCGAGGGTATTGGCGAAATTACCAATATGGAAATGGAAGGTCGTCTCAGCCAGGATCACGATGTGAATATGGATGGTGGTGCCTGGGTGAACCTGTGCCGGAATGGCGGCTACAATACCGTCCACAATCATCCAGATTGCTCATGGTCAGGGGTATATTATGTCTGCACGGGTGAACGCGATCCTGCTGCGCCGGACAACGCGGGATGCATTGAATTTCTGGACCCGCGCATGGGCGCAACTATGGTTGGACTGAATGGACCTGATGCCCTGCCGAAGCTGAGGATTGATCCGGTTGCCGGGATGATTTTGGTATTCCCGAGCTGGCTATATCATTGTGTTTATCCGTTTCAGGGTACTGGCGAACGGATATCAATATCCTTCAATGTTTCACTGACGTTTGATTCCTAAGAATTTGGCTACATACAAAAAAACACCCCTCAGGGTGTTTGTTCGGTTTCTTTTCAGTTGAGAAACCGGACCGACACGTTGGGGGAGTCGGAGGGGCCTGTGGCGGCCCGGTTCTCTTGAAACTGCCTGCGTAACGCTACGCCGCAGGAACATACTGAGATATGCGAGGACCGTGCCAACTATGTCATTTTGGTGAAAATAAATTTTAAGCTATTGTTAACTATAAAGAAAAATTATTGCTATCGTCTCTTGGTATGAAAGTTAAAATTATTGAATGACGATGCGGTAATGGGAATTCTCGCAAATTGAACCAGCGAGATCGGGTTTTTGGTCCCAATGTGAGAATAGCTGACAAAGGGTTTGTTTTTCCGTATGGTCCCGCCCGTCAGGAGAGGTGGCAGAGTGGTTGAATGCACTGGTCTTGAAAACCAGCAGGCGTGTAAGCGTCTCGGGGGTTCGAATCCCCCCCTCTCCGCCACATTTGTGGTGGGTCACCGGTAGCCTTATTTTTGTCAAACTGTTGTGTAGGATAGCTCCGAAGTCTTATCGACTATTGGCTATTGATCTGTGACCAACGTCATTCACACGATTTTTGAGTTGTTTCGAGTAGGGATGCCTGCGACCGCTCGTTTTCTCGTCGCCAGACGTCATTCGCCGCTCGCCCGTCTTTTGACTCTAGTTTGCCTGGGGCTAACGCTTGCGGTTCCTGCGCAAGCTTATTTGGATGCAAGTGCCGCCTACCGAATGGCGTTGCGGTATCATCATCCGCTGGGAGCTAATGCCCGCAATTTCCAACGAGCGATGCTTCTCTATTGCCGTGCTGATACTGACGGTCACGGGGCCTCTGCGCATGCGATTGGCCTGCTCTATGCCGCCGGTCATGGCGTTAAGCGGAATAACAAAATGGCTGCGGCCTGGTTTCGCCGGGCCATAGCGCTTGGTCATGACGAGGCCAAGAGGATGCTTACTCTTTATGGCCATCGCGGAAGGCGGTTGGCTCCCCGTTGCCCAAATGGCTGGGGCCGTGGTGGTGCCCGCAAAGCCATAAGGACGGCACCAAAAGAAATCAAAGCCATCGTTAGAAAATTCGCTCCTAAATACCGCCTTGATCCCGATTTGGTTATGGCGGTGATTGCTGTTGAATCGGCCTTTCAGACCAACGCGATCTCCAGCGCCAATGCGCAAGGTCTAATGCAGCTGATACCGGCAACAGCAACACGCTTTGGCGTTCGCGACCCGTTTAACCCGAGAGACAATATTCAGGGAGGAATGGCCTATTTGCGTTGGCTTTTGAATAAGTTTAAAGGCAACGTGACCTGGGCCTTTGCCGCCTATAACGCCGGCGAAGGGGCGGTGCAGCGCTATAAAGGCATTCCGCCTTACAAAGAGACTCAAAATTATGTCCGAAAATTACGTAAGCTTTACGTAAAACGACATCACCCTTGAAGTCGTGTATCTAAATTGTGGTTGGACAAAAAGCTGACTCGGGAGCACAATTTCCGAAATCACTTATGATATATGAGGAGGCTGCCATGGATACGGTCAATCCCACAGATTTTCGTCCCGATAACGTCGCGCCAATCCGTAGCGATCCTCCGGGTACGGTTAAGGCAATGCCGTCCCCGACAAAGCTGCATCATCTTCACATCTTTTCGGATGAAAATTACGACAAGATGGTCGAGTTTTATCAGCGTCTGTTTAACGCTGAAATTGTCCGGGTTAATCCCAATGGCCTAACGTTTATTACTTATGATGATCATGATCACCGTGTAGTAATCATCAAGCGACCCGGTGCGGAGAAAAAGCCTGACAATTTTATCGGTGTCTCGCATCAGGCCTACTGTTATTCGAGCTTGGGCGAATTAATTTACGTCTATAAGCGGATGAAGGAATGGGGATACGACCCCATCTGGACCGTTAATCACGGCAATTCGACATCTTTTTATTACAAGGATCCTGATGGAAACCAGGTCGAGACCATGCTCGATAATTTTTCACCGGCGGACACCAAAGAATATAAGCGTCACTACCAGTGGTCCGAGGAGTTTTCTGCGATGGGAAATCCAACTTTTGACGCTGATAAGATGGTAGAACTTTATGAATCGGGCACTCCAGATTCTGTACTTCTGGATCACACTGAGGTCTGCAATCTAATTCGCGACGGCAAGCTTTAACTCGATAACCCGATCATTGCCCGTATATCCGTCGGCGTTTTGCCGGCGGCACGAAGTGAACGCAACGTGACTGATTGATCTCGCTTCGCAAAACGTTTGCCGTCGTCGTTCGTTAGAATCTTGTGATGCATATATTGTGGGACATCATATTCCAGCAATGACTGCAGCAGCCGATGTATCCCCGTAGCATCTGCCAAATCCTCGCCGCGCGTTACCAGCGTTACGCCTTGCAGCGCGTCATCAACGGTTACAGAGAGATGGTAGCTGGTCGCAATGTCTTTACGGGCGAGAACGATATCGCCGAATTCATGGAGTTTCGTTTTTTGATTGCCAAGTGTCTGATCCTGCCATGACAGGTCCCCAGTGATTTCTGTTGCCTTGGCTAAATCGAGTCGTAGTGCGTAGGAAATTCCGTTGTTTATGCGGTTGTCGCGTTCATCATTGGGAAGGTGCTTGCAGGTTCCGGGATATATGGGACCCTCGGGTCCATGCGGTGCGCCCCCCGCCCGTTCTATTTCGGCTTTGATCTCGCCGCGTGTACAAAAACATGGATAGATCAAGCTGAGTTTTTTAAGTCGTTCTAGAGCGCTGCCGTAGTCAGAGAGATGTGCTGATTGACGACGTACAGGGCTTTCCCAATTGAGGCCCAACCATCTGAGGTCTTCATAAATTGCTTCTTCAAACTCTGCCTTGCAGCGGCTTACATCTATATCCTCGATACGAAGGATGAATAATCCGCCCGCTAGTCTAGCCTGTGTCTCAGCGAAAATGGCGGCATAGGCATGCCCCAGGTGTAGATACCCTGTTGGACTCGGTGCAAAACGAGTGACGATGGCAGATTTCATCCATTCGCGACGTGATTTGGGAAAATATGCAGCCCGTCATCTCCAAGCGGCAATTCATCAGTTCTTGACGCCGCCTCTGTCGGCAGTGGTCCATAGAGATGTGGGAATAAGGCGCCGCCGCGAGACTCCTCCCATTTCAGGGCATCACCTAGTGCGTCGGGATTAACCGTCAGGAGTAGTAAACCAGTTTGGCCTGTTCGGTGCTTCGCAGCACTTTCAACAATTTGGTCGCCTGTTGAAAAATGGATAAATCCGTCAGCTTGATCTTGTGAAGATCCGGGATATAGACCGGTTTCTTGAGCCGATTGCCATTCTTCGGCGCGACACATGTGATAAATAGGATTACTCATTCAACCACTCTGTATTTAAATTCAATGTCCGAAGGCTTGGACAATTGGAACGTGTTCCGCTTCAATGCGTCGAGTTTAAATTAGACAAGAATTTTACCTATGCCGCCAACCAAAAACCCACTCAAACTGAACCCTTTGCAACTTCGCACGCTGACGATTCTTCAGCAACTTGGGAGCTTTCCCGAAACGTCGAGTAAAAACGAAGAATCTGGAGAGGTCATGATCAGTAATTTACCTAACCCACATGGAAACCACTTTCATTGTGGTGACGCAGTTGTATTGGCCAAGAATGCGACCGGATTGAAGAACCAAGGCGTATGGAAAGCGTTAGAGCGTAAAGGGTTGGCTCGAGCATTTTTTCCCATGGGGATAGCCCTGACGCCTGATGGCATGACCTATGAAACGGGCCTTTCAGAGTCGATTTTGATGAAATTTGATCACTAAGCGGAAGTGGTCTCGTCCCTAATTCGTTGATTGACCATATGCCGGAATAAACCTGCTGAAGCGTCAAGTTCAAGACCTACACGGGTTGTCTGGTCGTCTTTATCTTCTTCCCTCTGGATCATGCTGAGGATGGTTTTGTCTTCCGCGAAGGCAATACGGAATTGTTCGCTGATTCCTTCCCCGACGGATGGGTCGTCTGGTTCGAAGTTCCTCACATGAAGCCAGTAATCAACAGATTTACCTTCTGTGATCGGCGTAATGAAATGACAGGAGAAAACTTGGATCCGACCCTCTCCTGCCCCCTGGTCAGCACCGGTGCCAGCTACGGCACTGCCGAAATCAATGATCGCCGTCGATGGTGCATGCATGTGGTAGAGCTGCCAGCGATCGACTGTGCTTGAAAAATTTCCAAAAGCCTTGAAGAAGCCGACGGGTTCACTGTTCGGTGTCCAGCGTGACGTGGTGACGCCCCAGTTTTGTTGTTCATATGTAACAGGTGTATCGACGATATCCGGGTTGCCCAATGTCGTCGGGTGGACATAGTTTACGTGCGTTGGATCGCAGAGATTGTCACACAGCAATAAATAGTTGGCGTCGATCTCTAGAGCATCGCCATGGGCTACCCCCCATGCAGGATCGTGGTACTGCGGCAAATCATAAATGTCATCAGGGTTCGCTTTGTCGGGCTCTCCCATCCAAATCCAAAGCAACCCGAGCTGTTCTACTATGGGAAAGGCTTTGACGCAGGCTTCGATGGGTAAACCATCTTGTGTTGGGGCCGCGATGCAACGTCCCGCCTTGTCAAAGGTCAGTCCGTGATAGCCACATTGTAAGCCGGTACCGGTGACCTTCCCCGCAGAGAGCGGTAAGAATCTATGAGGGCACCTGTTTTCAAGTGCGGCGGCGCTTCCATCCACTGTTCGGAAGAGCACGACAGATTCTTCAAGAATTGTTTTGGCGATCGGTTGGTCTTCGAGATCGCTGCTCCAACCGGCTGCATACCAACAGTTTTTAACAAAGGTCATTCATAAACTCCTTACATAAGATTAGCCGATATTAAGTGTGACACCAATCCATAGGACTTCTTGACTCCAAGGGCGCATGGCATCACCCTTCGCGCTGAATTTAATAACAAATGATATTGGAGGGAATGATGAGGAAATCCTTTAACGTAATGGCAGGGCTTGCGGGCGCTGCTATGTTGATATCGACGGCGCATGCTGCGGATACGATTAAAATTGGTGATATCAATAGCTACACCCGACTGCCGGGCCATACCGTTCCCTACAAAAATGGCGCATTACTTGCCATCGAAAAAATCAATGCCGGCGGCGGTGTATTGGGTAAAAAGCTCGAATTCGTCTCCCGTGATGATAATGGCAAACCAGGTGATGCTATTAAAAAAGCAGAAGAGCTTTTCAATCGTGAAGGCGTTGCCCTTATTTCTGGTTCTCTCTTTTCTCACATTGGTTTGGCGCTTACCGCCTATGCCGGTCAGAAGAAGAAACTTTATCTAGCAGCCGAGCCTCTTTCTGACGCTTTGGTCTGGGCCAAGGGTAATCGTTACACATTCCGCCTTCGTCCGAGCACCTATATGCAGGCCGCTATGCTGGCTGAACAGGTAGCGAAGCTTCCGGGTAAACGTTGGGCAACAATTGCGCCGAACTATGCCTATGGCAAAGACGCTGTGAAGGCATTCAAGGAAGTCCTCAAAGCAAAGCGTCCGGACGTTAAGTTCGTGACTGAACAATGGCCGGCCTTGTTCAAGATCGATGCCGGTGCGGAAGTTCAAGCTTTGCTAAAATCCAAGCCCGATGGCGTTTACAACGTTACCTTCGGTCCTGACCTGGCGAAATTCGTGCGTGAAGGCAAGCTCCGCGGTTTGTTCAAGGGGCGCACTATTCTCGGATTGCTGACTGGTGAACCTGAATATCTTGACCCGATGAAGGGCGAAGCTCCTGAGGGTTGGATCGTAACGGGTTACCCCTGGTACGCAATTACCGACCCAACGCATAAAGCCTTCGTCGCCTCCTATCAGAAGCGGTGGAAGGACTATCCACGGATCGGTTCCATCGTTGGTTATAACGCGATGCTGAGTGTTGCAGCTGCGATCAAGAAAGCTGGATCAACGGATACCGAGAAAATGGTTGCTGCAATGGAAGGGCTTGATGTGGACACGCCGAGTGGCAAGGTTCATTTCCGCAAGATTGATCATCAGTCGACCATGGGTGCCTGGGTTGGCCGTACCAAACTTAAGGACGGCAAAGGCATGATGGTAGATTGGAGTTTTAAGGATGGCGCGAATTATCTGCCGTCTGACGCCGAGGTCATGAAACGCCGACCCGGTAAGTAATAATAGTAAATGAGGGGATAGCGTAAGCTGTCCCCTCTCCTTTTTCTGACGCCGCGGGGGCGGAGTTGGGTTTTTATTTCATACAGTTTCTGACAGGCCTGGCCAGCGCATCGTCGTTGTTCCTCATCGCGGCTGGTCTATCGATTATTTTTGGCGTCACGCGCATTCTTAATTTTGCGCATGGTTCGCTCTATATGCTGGGCGCGTATATTTCCTACTGGTTGCTAACCACATTATCCCCCGGCCCGATCGGGTTTTGGTTGGCGGTTTTACTATCTGCAACGGTCGTGGGGCTGGTTGGTGTCATCATCGAAATGGGTTTGCTAAGGCGTATTTATCAGTCGCCTGAGCTATTTCAATTGATCGCGACGTTCGGCGTCATCCTGATTATTTCTGACATTACTCGGGCGATTTGGGGTGAGACTGATTTGGTTGGTCCGCGCGCTGCCGGCCTCTCGGATGCGGTAACGATTTTTGGTCATAAGTTACCGGAATATGACCTCGCGATGATTGTGTTGGGTCCCCTCGTCCTGGGCGTGATCTGGTTGATCTTCCACCGCACGAGATGGGGAACGTTGGTAAGGGCCGCAACCGAAGACCGTGAGATGGTAGGCGCGCTTGGTGTAAATCAAGCCTTCTTATTCACTAGTGTCTTTTTCATGGGAGCTTTTCTGGCAGGGCTCGGTGGTGCGGCGCAAATTCCAAAGGGTGGTGCGGATCTGTTGATGGATTTGAATGTCATTGCTGAAGCGTTTGTCATCGTCGTCGTTGGCGGTATGGGCAGTATTCTCGGAGCGTTTTTGGCTGCCATCATCATTGGCGAACTAAATGCCTTCGGCATTCTTGTTTTCCCGCAAATGACTCTGGTGCTGATGTTTGCAGTCATGGCAATCGTCTTACTGATTAGGCCGTGGGGGTTGCTCGGCCGTCCCGAGACCGCATCACGCGCGCCCGGAGAAGCACCAGAGCCTCCGTTGCAACGCGCTGACAAAGCGGTTCGCAGTCTGTTCACTGCGACCATCCTCTTATTGCTCCTGGTTCCGCTCTTCAGTAGCGATTTCATTATGGTCATTTTGATCGATATCTTCATTTTCGTGCTGTTTGCTGTAAGTCTGCATTTCATAATGGGGCCTGGTGGGTTGGTGTCTTTTGGCCACGCTGCCTATTACGGTTTAGGCGCCTATGCCTCAGCATTGCTGGTGCACTATTTAGGTACTCCGATGGAATTGGCGTTGATCGCAGCACCGATTGTCGCTGCGGCTGGGGCGTTCATATTTGGCTGGTTTAGTGTCAGATTGTCCGGTGTGTATTTTGCCATGCTGACATTGGCATTTGCGCAGATCACCTGGTCTATTGTCTTCCAGTGGGGTGAGTTCACCTATGGCGATGACGGCATTCTGAATATTTGGCCTTCGGCCTGGCTTTCGTCGAAGATGGCCTATTACTATTTTGCGTTAATTTTGACCCTCGCCTGTGTCTATGTCTTGCGGCGAACTTTGTTTACGCCTTTTGGCTACATCACGCGGGCCGGCCGAGACTCGCCCCTCCGCGCAGATGCTATTGGGATCAATGTTCAACGACAGCAATGGCTGGCTTTTATCTTTGCTGGTGCTTTTGCGGGGCTCGCCGGATCGATTTATGTCTTCTCCAAAGGCAGTGTCTTTCCGGATCAGGTCGCTATTCCTCAATCGATTGATGGCTTGATGATGGTGCTGCTGGGCGGCGTGAAAACGCTGACAGGTCCCATTGTTGGTGCAGCGATGTTCACTGCGCTCACCGATTGGCTGTCTTCTAATGAAGTCTGGTTTTGGCGATCAATCCTTGGGGCAATTATCCTGGCGCTGGTTATCCTGTTCCCACAGGGAATTGTGGGGTTTGTCAGGGATAAGTTTCGACCGTCGGAGGAAGGCGGATGACTGTCGTACTCTCTGCCAACAATCTCAGGAAGTCCTTTGGCGGTGTTAAAGCCGTTGATGACGTTTCTTTTGAGGTCGAGGCCGGCCGTCTTTTGGCGATGATTGGACCAAATGGCGCTGGAAAAACCACTTGTTTTAACTTGCTCAACGGTCAGCTTCCGCCTGATGGCGGTAGCGTCGAACTTGATGGCAAGGAACTGGTCGGCCTAACGCCACGTGAAATCTGGCGTCTGGGTGTCGGCAGAACATTTCAGATTACTGCCACTTTTGGATCGATGACCGTTCTTGAAAATGTTCAGATGACACTCCTGTCCTATCATAAGCAGAACGTTTCCATCACGACTATGGTCAGTGACCTCTATGTAGATGAAGCGATGGCCTTGCTGGAACGGGTTGGCATGGCGGAACAAGCCGAACGGGCCTGTTCTATTCTGGCTTACGGCGATCTAAAACGGGTGGAACTTGCCGTAGCGCTTGGGAATGAACCTAGATTATTGCTAATGGATGAGCCCACGGCAGGTATGGCACCGCGAGAACGCATTGAGTTGATGCAGCTCACCGCTGATATCGTAAGGGAGCGCAATATAAGCGTTCTGTTTACCGAGCATGATATGGACGTGGTGTTTGGCCATGCAGATCAAGTCATCGTCCTTAATCGAGGGGCTCTGATTGCACAAGGCAAGCCCGAAGAAGTCCGCAACGATGTGCAGGTCCAGGAAATCTATCTCGGCAGCGGTTCTACCTTCGCTGCGTAAGTGATTAGACCGTGGGCGGACGCCCATGCCAGGCATCTTCTATCATAGCTCGAATGGGTGCGTATTCGACCGGCACCGGATTGGGATAAGGGTCATCGGAAATCATCTTCGCTGCTTTCTCAATGCCTTCTTCCGGCATCCCGATATCCTTGAGAGATGTAGGCGCCCCTATCGCGACGTTTAACTCATACAATGCCGTTGCGGCTTCTTTGCTGCTATCCCCGAGAGCTGTTGCAATCCCCTGCATTGCGGATCTAGCTCCAGCCGTCGTATAGGCAACGCTGTGCGGCAAGGCGACGGTATGGGCCATCGAGTGCTCGAGTCCGAACGTGGCACCAAGGACATGGGCGAATTTATGATGCAGTGCGACACCGGCTGACCCAAGGGCAGTGCCGCAAAGCCAGGCACCGTAGAGGCCATCGCCCCGTGCTTCGATATCATCTTGACCAGATGACATGCGTTTTAAGGCTGATGCGAGGGCGCTGATCCCCTCACCTGCAATCAGATCGTTCACCGGCGTTGCGTTTTGCGCATAAAAGGCTTCCACACCATGTGCGATTGCATTGATTCCGCTTGGGATCATGATGCTGAGGGGAACACCCATCGCTGTCTCTGGGTCGTAGATAATGGTTCTGGGCAGCATCCAGTCGGATTTATATCCAACACGGTGGCCGTCGGTCAGAATGGCTTGCAGATCGGTGGTCTCTGATCCCGAAAATGTGGTGACCGCTGATATGACCGGAATTTCCAAATCGAGCGCGATGGCCTTCGCGAGACCAACGGAAGTGCCACCGCCGTAAGAGACAACACAATCCGCTTCCCGTTCCTTTGCAATGCGGCGCCCGACTTCAACCATGGGCAATGGGACATATTGCTCCGCTATAGCGCACAGACCGGTACTAATATTATCCAGCGGTGCAATAAGGGATGAGACTTCTTCTTCGCGGCCGGGTGTGCAGCAGAACAAGGCACGTTTGGCGTCGAGACGGTCAATTTCTTCACCGAGTGATTTAATAGTTCCAGGGCCGATGACGACCCTCGCTGGAAGAGAGGTATGAGTAAAATTTTTCATGGCGGGGGTATAGCGTTTTAGAGGTCTATTTGTCCACGGTGAGAAGAAAACTAAATATCGAATTTCTGTATTAATTTTACATAATTTCGATATCCTTGGATTCTGACATAAATCTAAAGGGGTGAGCCATGTTTTTACGAAAAGCCTTTGTTTCAGTTCTTGCTGCTGTATTGCTTCTTTCAGTTTCCGCTGTGCCGACTTCAGCGATGGATAAGAAAGGGTTCAAAGTGACCTTATTGGGGACAGGTACGCCTTTCCCATCCATGACGCGGTTTGGTCCTGGTATTTTGATCCAGGCCGGTGGACAAAACCTGCTTTTTGATAGCGGTCGCGGCGTTACGCAGCGTTTGTTCCAACTCAAAATGCCGTTCGGTAAAATCAATCATGTTTTCCTGACCCACCTGCATTCTGATCATGTCGTTGGGATTCCGGATCTTTGGTTAAGTGGCTGGCTTGGCGCTCCATGGGCGCGACGCAAAGTACCTTTTGCGATCACCGGTCCGGAAGGCACGACAAACCTAATGAAGGGTTTGGAAATGGCCTATGCCTGGGACATCAAAACTCGAATTGAAGACCAAAATCTTAGCAAGGTAGCGATTTCCACCGCGCCCACCGATATGAAAGAGGGCGTGGTCTATAACAAAGGCGGTGTCAAAGTATCCGCGATCAAGGTCAATCATGGTGCAAAGATCAATCCAGCGTTTGGATTTCGTATTGACTATGACGGGCGTACCGTCGTTCTTTCCGGCGATACGAAATATACCGAAAACCTGGTCAAAAATTCCAAAGGCGCGGATCTGATCATTCACAGCGTTGCGTCAATTGCGCCAAAGTTGCTTAAAAAATCAAAGATCATGCGGGCGATTTTGTCGCATCATTCAGAACCTGAAGACACTGCAAAGGTTTTCAACGCCATTAAACCAAAATTGGCGGTCTATTCGCATATTGTTTTGTATGGTGGGCAAAAGCCTGCGGATCTCATGCGTCGGGCGCGGAAGACCTATTCTGGGCCTCTCGTTGTCGGTAAAGACCTGATGTCATTTGTCGTTGGGCCTAATTCTGTCGAAATGGCGAAATAACGGGCGTTTGATAGCGGGTGGTGTTTGACATCACCCGCCTGCCCCGTTTCAATCAGGACTACTTTAAACAATCAATCGGTCCTGATTAATGTCTTCTGTGTCTGACAGCGCGTTGTTAGAGGTTGACGGCCTCAACAGTTATTACGGGCGCGCTCATATTATAGCGGACGTTGCCTTGCAGATAAGGCCGGGGGAAGTCGTCGCTCTCATGGGGCGTAACGGTGCCGGTAAATCGACTACCATGAAATGCATCATGGGCATCGTGAAGATCGCCGCCGGATCGATTCAATTCTCTAAAACTGACATTAGCGGACGCTCGTCCTATCAAATCAGTCGACTAGGTCTGGCCTATGTTCCCGAAGACCGTCGGGTTTTTACCGATTTAACGGTGCTCGAGAATTTGGAAGTTGGCCGGCAGGACCAACGGGATGATGCGCCGTCCTGGACTCCGGAGCGCCTGTTTGAGCTATTTCCTAATCTTGGCGAAATGCGAGACCGCCCTGGTGGGCAGATGAGTGGCGGTGAGCAGCAAATGCTGACCATTGCCCGGTCGCTGATGGGTAACCCGACGACGATTTTGCTAGATGAACCTTCAGAGGGTCTAGCGCCGGTTATCGTCGAACAGATGGCCAATACTATTCGAGAGTTAAAATCCGAGGGCTTGACGGTTCTACTCTCCGAACAGAACCTCCATTTTGCAACATTGGTGAGCGACCGGGCATACATTATTGAGAAAGGTCGTATTCGATATGAAGGGACTATGGAGGCATTGGCCGCTGATGAAGAAGTCCGGCAGGCCTATCTAACAGTTTGAACTAAGGTTACAGCAAAATGGCTCAGACTAAGAAAGCAGGAATTATTGGCGGTGTCTGCATGGCGCATGCGCCGCAGTTTTTTACGTTGCCTGACTCCGAAGACAAAAAAACCGTCAATCGCGTTAAACGTCTGGCTAAAGCAAATGGTAAACGGCTTAAGGCCCTCAAGCCAGATGTCTATGTGACGATTTCTAATGATCATGCCAATCAGTTTGTCTTACACTGCGTACCGCCTTTTGCATTGCATCGTGGCAATGTCGCCTCGGGTACATTCGCCGGACGTAAGTTCGAACATAAAGTTGCTAGTGAAGAATCCACGGAAGTCATTCGCTATCTTTATAAGGAGGGCTTTGATGTCTCCTACACCTCGACAGCCGAGATGGAATATTCGTTAGGAATACCGCTGTCATTTCTGGAAATCGACGGCCCTATTCTCCCACTCTTCGTAAATGCTTATGTGCCGCCACAGCCCCGTATGGAACGTTGCTATGCACTCGGTGAAGCTATTAATAGAGCGTTGATGGCTCAGGGTTTGAGCGCCGTTGTCATCTGTAGTGGTGGCATGTCGCATTTTCCCGGAACTGAGCGTTACGCGGAACCTGATCTTGAGTTCGATAAAAAGGTTCTCGCGGAACTGGAGACCGGCAATCTGCGGTATTTGCTGTCGCTTGATGAAAAGCGGATGGATGATAGCGGTAATATCGAATTGCGCTGCTGGGGTGTCGCCGCGGGGATGTTGGGTGAACGTAAACCTGACCTCGTTTCGCTAGACCCGTCCTGGCATCATAACTATGCAACGGTTGCGTGGTGGAAGCAGCCAAATGCCAAAGAAAAACCGTTTGAGCCACACTACCCAGCAATTTCACCGGACCGATTGGATTTAACAGTGGTTCTTCATAGATTGGCGAATGATACGGCGGAGCGGGATCGGTATACCGCCGACCGCAAGGCTTATGTGAATGCGCTCAAACTTACCAGGAAAGAGAAAACGGCGTTGCTGAACCTGAAAGACGACGAAATGGTCAAGATGGGCGTCCACCCGTTCCTATCCTTTATGGCGCGTCTTCACATTGAACGCGCGCCAAAGAAGAGCTGATTATCCAACGCCTGTTTGGGCAAATAGAGTATTGGCTTCTGCTGATCGTAGGTAGGTGAAAAGTTTTTTTACGGCATCAAGCTTTCGACAGCCGCTTAACATCACTGCCTCATAGTCGAGCGCCATTTGCATTTCATTCGGCAATGGCCCGGCATAATCCATGCCCTTATTCCTAAAGAAGAGAATTTCAGTCGCAACGCCAAAGGCTATTTCTTGTTCAGCTGAACTTGCGGCCAAATGTTCGTTCACCATCGTACCGGTATCAAACCGCGTTATTCGGTCGGCCAGTTGTTGATCTAACCCCATCTCCACAATAAGACGATCCATGTGAACGCCACTTGGGGCTTCCGTTAGAACAATAGATTTTGCCGAGAGCAGCACATTTTTAACCGCTTCTGTTGTTGATACGTCTGGGACAGGTGCGCCGTCTCTTACGGCGGCGCCAATACGAATGGTTCCGAGAGTAGTTCTGGTCGAGACGTCGACAAGCTTTTGTCCAGCGAGATGATCGATCATCCCCGTCGTTAATAAAACGATATCGTCGTCGACATTTCCGGCGGTTACTTCCTGTTCGATGACGTGCCCATGATTGGTATGGGCCTCAATCGTGATGCCAGTTTGCGCCGCGAAAGGCCCTGAACACAGCGAGAGGCCTTCGCGAGTTGCGCCCGCAGTAAAGGCTTTAATGATTTGGGTGGCCATTAGGTGGGTTAAATCGGCACTGCCATTGCTTCGAAAGCGGTATCGCAATTGATCAGGTTGACGCGCTTGAGGGCTATCCAAAAACTGTTCCCTTCTCGCACCAGTCTATGGAACTGGCGGCCCATAAAGAACCGCTGCACATCGAGACGATATTCCCCCATCATCATTGAAGAGCTAACCAAATAGGTTCCAGCGTTTTCATCGGCTTCCTCGACGATAACGTTACTAATCATATGGTTG
>WLWZ01000011.1 GCA_012103315.1 Alphaproteobacteria bacterium | reverse complement strand
CTCTGATCAACAATATCCTGTAGCGTTGCCGGTCGATTATAGAACGCGGGCACCGGTGGAAAAATTACTGCTCCTAGGTTTGCAAGCTTAATAAGGCTTTCCAAATGTCCGGCATGCAAAGGAGTCTCACGAATAGCAACGATTAGCTTACGACGCTCTTTTAGAATTACATCGGCAGCACGGCTTATCAGATCACCAGTATTGCCCATCGCGATGTTTGACATCGTCTTGATTGAGCATGGTGCAATAATCATCCCTACGCTGGAAAATGATCCCGAAGAGATAGAGGCGCCTATATTGCCAGGCGAATGGACTTCATGGGCCAACGAATTGATGTAATCGGGATCAACGTCATGCTCCATTTTCAGTGTCAACTTTGCAGCCGCACTCATGACGAGATGAATTTCTGTATCCCCTTCTTCACGTAACATTTCCATTAGACGCCAACCATAAATAGTCCCGGTCGCGCCGGTGATTCCGATAATAATTCGTTTCATCAACTTAAATCCTTGGATACAAGTTGTTGATTGTAAGGAAAGATTTTGATTCTGTCGATAATTTGACCACTCGACGACAAGTTCATACGCAATTTGGGAAGAAAATTGCTATTATTAGACAGATGTCACAACCATTCACTTATTGGTATTTCAATCGACAACCCCTACATAATTGATAGCGCTTTGAATACAAACAAGGAAGTAGGAAGGATTTCTCTATGACCAGAGAAAACCCCAGTCGCCGCAAATTTTGCGCCGGAATTGGATCGGGCCTGATTGGCTCGCTCGCTTTTACCAATTCCGTTTTTGCAGCCACGCCGGCGAAGAAAAATGCGGCAAAGATCTCGGACCTCGTTGGCACTGTTCGGAATATTGTATCCCGAAACGAAGACACATTGCTCGACATCGCCCGGACCAACAAACTCGGCTATGTCGAAATACTCGCTGCTAATCCAGGCGTCGACCCATGGATACCCGGAGAAGGGACAAAGATAACCCTACCAACCGGACATCTTTTGCCAAACGGGCCCCGAAAAGGCGTTCTGCTAAATCTCGTTGATCAGCGATTATATTATTTTCCAGCAGACGGAAGTCCAACCACAAGTTATCCGATTGGAACCGGCCAAGAGGCCTGGGATACCCCGAAGGGCTCAACCAAGATTGTTCGCAAAAAGCGGAATCCATCATGGTACGTGCCTAAATCCATTCGCAAGGAAGACCCTGAACTGCCAGCGATCGTGAAACCAGGTCCTGACAATCCGCTAGGACAGCATGCGCTTTACTTGGGCTGGGCAGCCTATCTCATCCACGGAACAAATAACCCGTGGGGGGTTGGCCGGCGTGTAAGTCATGGATGTATCCGGATGTATCCAGAAGACATTAAGAGTCTTTTTCCGCGAATACCCATAGGGACACCGGTCACTGTGGTCAGTCAAGAGATGAAAACTGGGTGGGTCGACGGCCAGCTTATGATGGAGGTCCACCCCAATCTCGAACAGAATGTGGAGATAGAGAAAGGCGAAAAACCGACACCGACGCCTATTCCCGAAATGATCTACCGGGTTGTCCAAGCAGCCGGGACCAAAGCCAGGCTCATAGACTGGAAAAAAGTCAAAAAAATAGCGCGAGAACGCAGTGGATTACCAGTTCCCGTGCTTAAGCCAACCCCAGATAGCAACAAAGAATCGGCGTCAAAAACCTGACACCAATTCTTCGTTAAATTCGGATGGGCTGATTACTTACGCATACCTTTGCGGAAGACACGATCAGCTTTATCGCCTGCAGCTTTCGCTTCGGCAGCAGCAGCTTCAGCGGCACGTGCGGCGGCGGCGGCACTAGCAGCAGCAGCGTTCGCAGCAGCAGCGGCGCGCTTTGCATCATTTTGAGCCTGCATAGCTGCTTTATCGTTCATACCTGCTTTGCCTTCGTTAGCTGTTTCACAACCAACGGCAAGAGCAAGCGGCAGCGCGGCAATAATAAGCGTCTTTCCAAATCTCATCTTTTATCCTCCTGACGGTCCTTGCTTCGGTCCATCCGGGCAAGTCATACCGATTAAACGTCATTACCCTTACAACAAAAAACGTTGCTATGCTAGTAGGTCTTTGATTCTGGTAAGAAATCCGTAACCATACCGTAAAATTAACACAGAATTATCACCGTACCTCGAAACTTCGCCCTGTTCACCGTTGAATTCAAAAAGGTTGGTTCCAATGTCCGATGAAATAAGTGCCGAATTTCACATTGGCCAAATTGTCAAACATCAGAAATTTGGATATCGCGGTGTAATATTTGATGTTGACCCGATCTTCAGTAGTTCCAATGAATGGTATCAAGCGATGGCTAAGAGCAAACCACCCAAAGACAAACCCTGGTATCACGTACTGGTCCATGGCAGCACACAGACGACATATGTTGCGGAAAGACATCTTGCCTCTGACAACGAAGACGCGCCAGTATCCCATCCGCTAATTGATCAATTTTTTTCAGAGTTTAAAAACGGACAATATGTTCTAGATGTTGTTCGCAATTAACATCCTGTTTGCTGCCCCCTTCCTCCTATCAAACTGAGTAATGTAATGGATTGGACGATTTACTGGTTTATGTTTCCGGTCTCAATATGTGTTGCCACCACAGCGATGTTAAGCGGGATTGGCGGCGCGGCTCTCTTCATTCCTATCTTTGTAATCATCTTTCCTATTTTAGGGCCCGAATACCCGCTTCAAACAGCTGCAGCTATCGGAACAGCTCTTATGACAGAAGTTTTCGGCTTTTCGTCAGGATTTATTGGCTACCACCGTAAACGGCTCATCGACTTCAAAAGTGCGGTCCCTTTTTTAATGTGGTCAGTTCCGGTCGCAATTATCGGCGCGGTATTACTCGGTTATCTTCACGAACAAGATACTTTTCTAAAAGGCGCCTACGCGATCCTGATGATCGTGCTCTGCCCCATTATCCTCAGGCACTCTGCGCCGGCAGAGAATGGCAGCGCACCTGACAGTTCGGACAAAAGTGAAACACAAGACCGGGAAGTTCGATCGGTCACAGACAGAACCGGACGGACCTATACATATCGTGCCCTAAAAGTTGGTGGTCTCGGTGCTGCGACGACCAGTACAGGGGCCTTTCTAACAGGCCTGCTCGGTGTCGGTATTGGCGAAGTCATCATGCCGCAACTTGTCAAACGCAATCATTTTCCCGTGGCGGTCGCCGCCGCAACATCGGTATTTATGGTTATCGTGACAATAGCCGTCGCCTCGTTCACTCAAGTTACTGCCCTAATCGCGGCAGGGGGCGTCAATGCAATACCGTGGAATCTGGTCTGCTATACGATCCCAGCGGTCATCATTGGTGGACAAATAGGTCCCTGGTTGCAAGGTCGCATCGCCCAGCGAACAATGGAAAAGGCAATTGCCGGATTGTTCGGCATCATCGGTGTAGCGATGATGTGGATTGTCCTGAAATAACACAAAAAACAAACAGTGTTTGGCTCGCTGACGAGTTTCCGCTAACAAATGGTCGTCGAAGACGGAGTTAAGTATGGTTGAGACACCGAAGATCACCCCTGTCATTTTATCTGGCGGCTCTGGCACGAGGCTCTGGCCAATGTCCAGAGAGTCCTACCCCAAACAGCTCTTGCCTTTATCGTCAGAGCAATCTCTGCTCCAGGAAACTGCGGCACGGGTCAACGATCCAGCGATATTTACGGCACCCCTGATAATCTGCAATTCAGAGCATCGCTTCGTTGTTGCCGAACAACTCAACCAATTGAATATCAAACCCCTGGCAATTGTCCTGGAACCAGTAGGCAGAAATACAGCTCCGGCCGCCGCTGTTGCAGCTCTGATGCTTAAAAAGAAAGATGCAAATGCCCGAGTTTTGCTACTCCCATCAGATCACACCATCGCAAATGAGAGAGCATTCAAGGATGCTGCATCCATCGCAGCGCAAGCGACGGAAGAGGATTATCTGGTAACATTTGGCGTAAAGCCCAATCGCGCGGAGACCGGTTACGGATACATCCACAGAGGCCCGCCACTCAAAAACTATAGTGGCTGCTTTTCAGTTGGAGAGTTTGTCGAGAAGCCGGACGGCGCAACAGCAGCGCGCTATCTTGCAACAGGAGGCTATGACTGGAATAGCGGAATGTTTTTATTCTCCGCCAACGCCTTTCTCGTAGAGTTAGAGGCTCTGGAACCAGAAATACTGAACGCCTGCGCGGAATCCATTAAGGAAGCGGAAACCGACCTCGACTTCGTCCGTATTAATGAGAAATCATTCTCCGTCTGTCCATCTAAGTCTATCGACTATGCGGTCATGGAACGTACCGAACGCGCAGCTGTAATCCCCGTTGAAATCGGGTGGAATGATGTCGGTTCATGGGGTGCTCTCTGGGATATTGGAGCAAAGGATGGCGCCAATAACGTTGTATCTGGCGACGTCTCAATATTCGACTCTCAGAACTCATATATTCGCAGTGAAGGTCCTTTGGTAACAGCATTGGGTATCGAGAGTCTTGTTGTTGTCGCAACGGAAGATGCCGTGCTTGTCACGTCAAAAGACCGCGCCCAAGACGTAAAAACAATTGTCGAATCTTTAAAATCTCGTGGTCGTGACGAAGCGAGTTCTCACCCGCGTGTTTATCGTCCCTGGGGCTATTATCAAACTGTCCATGATGGAGAACGCTTCCAGGTAAAACGGATCACCGTCAATACCGGAGCAAGTCTCTCACTGCAGCTGCATCACCATCGAGCTGAGCACTGGATTGTTGTAAATGGCACTGCGGATGTACGAAAAGGCGAAGAAGAGTTCACCTTAAATGAAAATGAGTCCACTTATATCCCAATCAATACAGTTCATCGGCTGACGAACCCGGGAAAAGTGCCCCTCAACTTGATCGAGGTTCAGTCAGGCAGTTATCTAGGGGAAGATGATATCGTCAGATACGAGGACGATTACGGGAGAGAGCAAGGTTCTTAATTACTATTTAACGGGAACCGTACGCTAACGTAATTAACGAGAGCATCGACAGAAGCATCTACCGATAACGCTCCGGTATCGACTTCGAACTCTGACGTCTCCGGCGGTTCATATGGTGCCGAGACCCCAGTAAAATCTGAAATTTCACCGGCACGAGCCTTTACATAAAGACCTTTTGGATCGCGTTCTTCACAAACCTCGAGGCCGGCACTGATAAAAACTTCATGGAAGTTTTCCGTCGCTGCATTTCGAGCTCGAGCGCGATCCTCCCGATAAGGTGAAATAAAAGCTGTCACGACAATGAAGCCAGATTCAGCAAATAGGGCCGCCACCTCTCCGGCACGCCGTATGTTTTCGGAGCGATCTTCTGGTGAAAAACCAAGATTAGCATTTAATCCATACCGCAAATTATCACCATCAAGGACTACGACTTGATAGCCCCTTGCAAAAAGCTGACGCTCCAGTTCCACCGATAACGTAGACTTCCCTGACCCGGACAATCCGGTCATCCATATGACACCGCCGGCATGCCCGTTTCGCTCCGCTCTAATTTTTCGAGAAACACCATGTTCCACAGCCGTGATGTTCGTCGCCTTTTGAGTACGAACTTGTCGTTGATCGGGATACCCCTCCGTATCAACCAATCCTCCCGCCACAACATTATAGCCGTCGGCGATGACAATTCGGCACCCACTATCAAGGGCCAACATTCTGTCTGTCCGTAAAACAATGTCCCCGACGCAATCAGACGGAACCTGTTCATTGTTGATCGAATCCATTTCTGCAACATCTATAACCGCTTCAATCGACTCAACTTCGACACCGCATTCAGCCGTACTGCATCGAATTCGGTATGATTCTCCGGCAGACAAAGGCCTCGACCCTAACCAAAACACCCTCGCCCGAAAAACGTTAGTTTCAACAGGAGGGTTATCAGCATGACTAATAACCTCGCCGCGCTCGACGAAAATCTGTTCTTTCAGTGTAATACCGATAGAATCGCCGCTTACAGCCGTTGCCAACTTGTTTTCATTCGGCCAATTCTCAATAGAATTCACAATTGCTCGGCGGTTCGACGGCGAAAAGATGATTGTGTCACCGGATAAAATTTCGCCGCTGTCGACCCGGCCGGCAACAATACGTCGGTCATCAAACCGGTAGATGTCCTGAACGGGAATACGGAAAGGCAGATCCTTTGCATCGGACGCCTCCCGGAATTCCTCAAGTGCTTCAATCAGTGTCGGCCCGTCATACCAAGCCATATTCTCAGAAGTCGTTACGACATTATCGCCATTTAGACCCGCTGTTGGGATAATTCGCGTAGCCTCAATGTCAAAGTTCTGCAGATTCAGACTAAATTCACTCTTGATGGCCTGATATACCTTCTCATCATATGAAACGGAGTCCATTTTAGTCACTGCTACAGCAATCTGGCGGACACCGAGCAAATGCAGTAATAGGGCGTGGCGCCGCGATTGCTCTCGGACTCCTTCCTTTGCATCGATAACGACAACAGCACCATCACAATCAGATGAACCGCTAATCATATTTTTAATAAACTCGCGATGCCCAGGGGCATCAATCAAAATGTAATCGCGGGTATTGCTAGAAAAATTGATGTGGCTGGAATCGATGGTAATGCCTTGATCCCGTTCCGCCTGCAAAGCATCAGTGACGAATGCCCATTCGAATTTCATACCGCGCCGTTCACACATCGCTGCGACGGCCTCCACCTTACCCGCTGGCAGGGCATTCATATCTTTCAACAATCGCCCAACCAACGTTGATTTGCCGTGATCAACATGGCCCACCATCGCAACACGCATGATAGGTCGCGTTTTGGTTTGAATAGTCGTAGCTGACATGATCTACATATATCCGCGGGCCCGGAGAGCCTCAAATGCATCTTCGCGCTCGTGATCCATCGCCCGGCCTGAGCGCTCCGCGACATCTGTTTCCTCAAGCTCTGCTATAATTTCATCGACAGTTGCCGCACTACTTTCAACGGGATTCGTAATGTCTTGATCGCCGAGCGAGCGGTAACGTTTCCCGTCTTTGGCAAAATATAAATCCACCATCGGTATATTCTCTTGGCCGATGTAGCGCCAAATGTCGATTTCGGACCAATGCAATAGCGGATGTACGCGAATATGCGTTCCCTCCGGAACCATGGTCCGAAATTGGTCCCAAAATTCCGGTGGTTGATTGCGAACGTCCCATGTATTGCCTTGTCCGCGAGGACTAAACACACGTTCCTTTGCCCTCGTACCCTCTTCATCGCGCCGAATACCGGCGATGACCCCCTGAAACCCGTGTGCCTCAATTAAGGAATTTAACCCCGCGGTCTTTCGAGCCGCTGATCGCGCAGCTGGCGGTAAATCCTTGTCCATTTCTTCAACTGGTGGACAATCGCCGGTAATCAAATTTGCTCCCCACTCCGCTGTATAGCGGTCGCGAAAATCGTACATTTCACGAAATTTCTTACCAGTATCGACGTGAACGAGAGGAAACGGGATATGACCAAAGAACGCTTTACGCGCGAGCCAAACTATTACGTTACTGTCTTTACCTAATGACCAGAGCATTGCGATCTTGTCTATTTGGTTAAACGCTTCCCGCAATATAAAAACGCTTCGACTTTCAAGTGCCTTTAAACGGATACGCGTGGCGCTATTCTCGTCCATCCAATTACTTCAGATTTTGTTTATAGAGTTTAAATATGACGAGCAGGTACCTGTCATCTCAGGCAGTAGCAGTCAAACTAATTCAAATTGGGAGGACAATTAAAAGCCGCAATTCCAGCGACGTTACGAAGCTTCGCTGACCATACTAAGTGCGTCTCGCGGATCGTCTGCTTCTTTTTTTAGGTAGTCGATCACTTCACGACGATAGGCTGGATCAACAACTACTCGATCAAGATCGATATCTTCATCCGACATAGGTCACCCCGTTGCCTCTACCCGTCCCGTTTAGCGCAATCATTGATTCGTTGCGATTGAATTTCGTGAATTAACGTTAATTGCTACTCAAAAATCAAAGGGATTCCGAAGGATAAATAACATTTCTTGTGGATGGTTCTGTGCACAACTATGGGGATAAGCTGAGAGCTATTTTAAATTGAAACTCATATTCAAATTTTCCTTCGTGAGTTGCGTCCTTGTTTATATTTTTTCTAAAACTTTGCCCTCTAAACAACTCGGTTGAGGCATTGAAATTTAGGTCCCAAATTTTCTAAAGAGGTTTTTCAAATACCAGGTACAAAGCTTTAGAAAAGAGCGTTAATGAAACGCAAAATATAGGTCACGACCGCGTATCGACATGTACCGATCAGTTTCGTCGACGACATTTGAAAATTTCACTTGATAAAAACCCAGCCCTTAAAGCACCTGAAGCAAATATCAATTGCAGAGGGCGAAGACAAACTGAATGAGATAACGATAAGTGAGGTCGCACCGCCTAAAATTCCTGTTTGTCTACCCGATTTTTTATCCCTGAGTCGGTTATACACAGCTAAATTGGCACCCGAATGGCTTGTTCCCATATTTCACCTGATTAGCGAAATAAAAATTTTTTACCTCGATATCGGCGATGATTGGGGCATCAGCTTCAGATAGTGTCCGGTGATCACGTCGCAATTAGGTCATATTATGGAACCAAACACTCACCCCGGCACCGTCGCCACTCTTCGTCCCGCGGATGAGGAACAAACTAGTTGGCGCAGCCCACCATCAAATCTCGAGGCAGAGCAAGCGTTGTTGGGTGCTATTTTGGTAAATAATCGGGCGTTTGAACAGATTTCTGATTTTGTAAAACCAGAGCATTTTGCCAACCAGGCCCATGGCCGGATATTCGAGACAATTGGTAAACAAATCGAACGCGGCCAAGAAGCGAACCCAACTACCCTGCAGTTTTTTTTCGAAAAAGATGAAGGTCTTGCCAGTTTAGGAGGGCACGCCTATCTCGCGCGGTTGGCAGCAAGCGCTGTTACGATCATCAATGCCCGAGACTATGGGCAGACCATTCACGACCTGTTTCTTCGACGGCAACTAATCGGGCTTGGCGAAGATACCGTAAACGAAGCTTACGACCCTGAAATTGACGACGCGGCCCTAAACCAAATTGAACGCACCGAACAGCGCCTTTATGACCTGGCAACGGCAGGCGACTATCAGGGTGGATTTAAAGATTTTGCGTCTGTCCTAACGGTCGCAGTCCAGCAAGCCGAGGCGGCCTATAAGAGAGACGGCAAACTCACCGGTGTTGGCACTGGCCTAACGGATTTAGACGCTCTTCTTGGTGGCCTTCATCAATCCGATCTCATAATTCTCGCGGGCCGTCCCTCCATGGGTAAAACGGCGCTGGCAACAAATATTGCGTTTCACGCCGCGAAAAATATCCGACGAGAAACTGACGATTTTGGCAATGAGAGCGTCGTAGATGGCGCCGTTGTTGGTTTCTTTTCCTTGGAAATGTCCGCAGAACAGCTCGCAACGCGCATTCTCGCTGAAGAATCAGGTGTTGGCTCGGATCTCATCCGGCGAGGGAAAATGGGCAATACCGAATTTGGGCAACTCGTACAAGCCTCGCACGAGCTTCAACGCGCCCCTATCTTTATTGATGACACGCCCGCCTTGACCGTTTCCGCTCTCCGTACCCGCGCACGACGCCTTAAACGACAGCATGGACTCGGTATGATCGTCGTCGATTACCTCCAGCTTCTTAGCGGCAGTTCTTCACGACAGGATAACCGCGTCCAGGAAATATCTGAGATTACCCGAGGATTAAAAACGCTTGCTAAAGAACTGGATGTCCCTGTTCTGGCGCTCTCGCAGTTGTCTCGTCAGGTCGAACAACGCGATGATAAGCGGCCACAACTTTCTGATCTCCGCGAATCTGGATCGATTGAACAAGACGCAGACGTTGTTATGTTTATTTTCCGCGAAGAATACTATGTCGCTCGAAGCGAACCGCGGGAAGATACGCCGGAACACCATATTTGGCAGGAAGAAATGGAAAAGGTCCACAATATAGCTGAAGTGATCGTCAGTAAGCAGCGTCATGGACCAACAGGTCGCGCGCTACTCCACTTCAACGGCTTGTTGACCAAGTTTGGTGATCTCGCAAGAACCGACTATATGCCAGAAGACGATTATTCCTGATCATGATTAATGCCAATCGTGCCGGCGCTGTTCTGACGGTCGATCTAAACGTTTTGGTGAAAAACTATGCCTTTTTAAAGGGGCAAATAGGTAACAATACCGTTTGTTCCGCCGTCATAAAGTCGGATGCTTATGGTCTTGGGCTTGAGCCCGTCGCCCTGCGGTTAGCTCAATCAGATTGCAGATCTTTTTTTGTCGCACTGATGGATGAAGCGATCACGCTTCGTTCTATCCTCGAAAAACACGATAAAAAGGCAGAAATCTATCTCCTGAACGGTGTCGCAGAGGGAGCTGAAAGCGATCTCGATAATTATGACATAACGCCGGTTCTCAACAGTCTGACTGAAATTGAACGATGGTCTTCTCATGCAAAACGGAACGGCAGGCGCGATGCCATCCTAAATGTCGACACCGGGATGTCACGTCTGGGTCTCGACACCAGAGAGTTGGATACCTTCGAGGCGAATCCTGAAATAGCCGACGGGATCAAAATAACCTATGTCATGAGTCACCTTGCCTGCGCCGATGACAGGGACGCAATGAAGAACCGTGAGCAGCGCGAACTCTTTGACAATTATCGCGTTCGGCTTGGGTTGCAGCATGCAAGCTTTGCGAATTCAGCGGGCATCCTTCTGGGGCCAGAATATCATTACGATTTAGTCCGTCCAGGTGCAGCGATCTACGGAATTCAGCCGATCACAGATGAGATTAACAAAATAACACAAGCTATTAATTTAAAAGGAAAAATACTCCAAACTCGTTTCGTTGACAGTGGTGGTACCGTTGGCTATGGTGCGACCTATCAGACGATCCGTAAATCCAGATTGGCAACAGTTGCTGTAGGCTATGGAGACGGTTATTTCCGGACACTTGGGAATCGTGGTTTTGGTTATATCGGTACAAACCGCGTTCCAGTTGTCGGAAGAGTTTCCATGGACCTGATAACTTTCGATATCACAGATGTCCCTGAACACGAAGCAGCGCCCGGTACCATGATCGAACTCATTGGCCCCCACTATACTGTAAACGAATTGGCTATCGATGCAGGCACTATTGGATATGAGATCCTGACCGGTTTAGGTGCCCGCTATTCCAGAAACTATATTGGCTCGTCTTAGACCATGAATCCGCTTGCATCTATTGGCCGAACAACAATGGCCTTCTTTGCCACGATCGGTCGAATTTCCCAGTTTACTGGCCGAGCGGTATTCCATTGTTTCGTTCCACCCTTCTATGGACGCTTGCTAGGTCGACAACTAATCGAAATCGGTTACTACTCACTGCCCGTCGTCGGTTTAACAGCCATCTTTACTGGCATGGTCCTCGCACTCCAGAGCTATACGGGTTTTGCGCGTTTCAATGCCGAGGGAGCCGTTGCAAGCGTCGTTGTCTTGTCGATTACCCGTGAACTAGCGCCTGTTTTAGCTGGGTTAATGGTCTCGGGTCGAATTGGTGCAGCCATGGCTGCCGAAATAGGCACCATGAGTGTTACGGAGCAAATAGACGCCCTTACCACTCTCTCTACCAATCCATTTAAATATCTGGTTGCCCCAAGGCTCATCGCCGGCGTTTTGATGCTGCCTCTCTTGGTTCTCGTCGCAGACATCATCGGTGTTTTTGGTGGCTATCTCGTGAGCGTCTACAAACTGGGGTTTAATCCAACCGTCTATCTTGAGCGAACCTGGGACATATTAGAGCCTCTAGATGTTGTTTCTGGGCTTGTAAAAGCCGCCGTATTCGGCTTTTTGATATCTTTGATGGGCTGTTATCACGGTTATCACTCTCGGGGCGGTGCCCAAGGTGTCGGCGCTGCGACCACAAATGCAGTCGTATCGGCATCGGTGTTGATCCTGGCTTTCAACTACATGATCACCGAGTTGTTTTTTGCGATTTGATGATGGCAAATAACACGCCAAAAATTGCGATTAAGGATCTACATAAGCGATTTGGGGACAAAATCGTCCTCGACGGCGTTAACCTCGACGTTCCAGAAGGCCAATCTGTTGTTATCATTGGCGGTTCGGGAACTGGGAAATCAGTCTTACTAAAAAATATCCTCGGTCTGTTGTCACCTGAAAAAGGCAGTATCCAGATCGATAACCAGAACGTCGTAGCGATAAATTTGTCGGAACGGGAACGTGTCCTGCAAAAGGTTGGGATGCTATTTCAAAATGCAGCCCTCTTTGACAGCCTGACCGTATGGGAAAATGTGGCGTTCGGCTTAATTGAGGGGCGCGGCATGAAACGAAAAGAAGCCCGTGAAATTGCTATTGCAAAATTAGCTGACGTCGGGTTGGGAGCTGATATTGGTATACGCTCCCCTGCCGAACTCTCAGGTGGGATGAGAAAACGCGTCGGCTTAGCTAGAGCAATCGCTACAGATCCAGAAATTATTTTTTTTGATGAACCAACAACTGGCCTCGATCCGATTATGGGTGACGTCATCAATGACTTAATTGTCGATCGCGTCAAACATCTCGGAGCGACAACATTGACCATTACCCACGACATGGCCAGTGCACGAAGAATAGCTGATAAAATCGCCATGATTTATAAAGGTAAAATCATCTGGGCCGGGCCTGTCTCTGAAATAGATGCAAGCGGTAACGACTTTGTTGACCAATTCATACACGGTCGCGCAGACGGTCCTATTCAAATGGATGTCAGGGCGGGCTAATGACGATAGTATGCTGCTCTCTCCGGACAGAAGGGCGTCCAATTGGCTAAGCGGACCACCAACTTCACATGCCAAAACTGTGGTTCGTCCTTCGGTAAATGGGCGGGGCAATGCGATAGCTGTGGCGAGTGGAATACACTTGTTGAAGAAAAGGGTGCCGAAGCCGTACCAAAAGGACTTGGAAAAGCCCGAGGGAACACTATTGAGTTCGTCGGTTTGGATGGCACGTCCAAAGAAGCCCCGCGTTTAGTCAGTAAAGTGAAGGAGTTTGATCGGGTCTGCGGTGGTGGACTTGTCCCGGGCTCAGCCATTTTAGTGGGAGGTGATCCCGGAATTGGCAAATCGACGCTGTTACTGCAAGTTGTCGGCATGCTCTCAACCTCGGCCGATTGCATCTATGTTTCCGGTGAAGAATCTGTTGATCAGGTTCGAATGCGAGCGCGGCGCCTGGGTCTCGGCGACAAGGAAGTTTCCTTAGCTTCAGCGACAAATGTCCGCGACCTCATCACAACCCTTGAGAAAAAGCCCAAAGCTGGCGTGGTTGTTATCGACTCAATACAAACCATGTTTGTCGATTCATTGGATTCGGCTCCGGGAACAGTCGCCCAAGTTCGTACGAGTGCCCAGGAACTCATTCGTGTTGCCAAACGTCGTGGGTTTAGCTTGCTTTTGGTCGGGCATGTCACGAAAGAAGGTGCAATTGCTGGACCGCGCGTTCTTGAGCATATGGTCGATACAGTCCTGTATTTTGAAGGGGATCGCGGTCACCAATTCCGTATCCTCCGTGGCATTAAAAATCGTTTTGGCCCAACCGACGAAATCGGTGTCTTCGAGATGACGGAAAGTGGACTGATGGAGGTAGAGAATCCGTCAGCCTTATTTCTCGCACAGCGGCGTGGTGATGTTAGTGGCGCCACAGTATTCCCCGGCATTGAGGGCAGCCGACCTGTTCTTGTCGAAATACAGGCTTTGGTTGCTCCGAGCGCCCTCGGCACACCGCGTCGTGCCGTCGTCGGATGGGACTCCGGCCGACTATCCATGGTCCTTGCCGTACTGGAAGCCCGCTGCGGTGTTTCCTTTGCTGGTAAGGATGTCTACTTGAATGTCGCGGGCGGATTAAGAGTATCGGAACCGGCAGCAGACTTGGCCGTTGCGGCGGCCCTTATTTCCGCAGAAAACGATGAGTCGATGCCCTCAGATTCTGTCGTCTTTGGTGAAATAGGGCTTTCCGGCGAGGTACGGCCCGTTGGACAGGCGGATTTGCGGCTCAAGGAAGCCCATAAACTTGGATTCAGTCGCGCTTATACTCCCGGCTGGGATCGCAAGAAGAAACCACGAGCCGACATCGGCATGCGGTCAAACGAAATTGAGCACGTTGGAGATCTAATCGATCTGCTTTCAACGAATAAAAGCGGTTCCGGCAAACAGGCGGGGGCGGCATGAGTATCGTCGACATATCTGTTATCGGTATTATTGTCCTGTCAGGATTAATGGCTTTCTCAATGGGATTCGTTCGCGTTGTTCTGGCCCTGCTTGGCTGGGTCGGGGCAATATTCTCAACCTTGTACTTGTTTCGTTATGCGCAACCCGTCGCGAGAGAGTGGATTTCCATCGAAATATTAGCTGATGGGGCCGCTGGACTAGCGGTTTTCCTCGGATCACTTATCATCTTTACAATGATTAGCCATGCAATTGGCAGACAGATTCGAGCAAGTGGGCTCAGCGCCTTGGATCGCTCGATTGGCCTCGTTTTTGGACTGGGGCTCGGTGTAGTCTTGGTCTCTATGGGGTATATTGGCTTGGTTTGGGCAATGGACTTACCGAAGGAAACTGCCAAACAGCCACAATGGATTCAGGAAGCCAAATCCCGACCTCTGCTTAAATGGGGGGCCGGCCAATTGCAGAGGCTGGCGCCAAAAGATTGGGTAACAACCCCAATTTTGCCAGATGACACCCCAGAGACTCTACAAAAGAGATTTGAGAAACTTGTTACGCCTGAAACAAAAAAACCAACTAACAATGAGCGCGACGGCTATAACCAACGGGAAAGACGCGAAATGGACCGTCTGATCAAAGGTCAGCAGTAATGGCAAACACCTCCACCATCAGATCACACCCCTTCGATGATGATAAATTACGGGAAGAGTGTGGTGTCTTCGGAGTATTTGGTCACAAAGACTCAGCCGCACTAACAGCGCTAGGCTTACATGCTTTACAGCATCGCGGCCAAGAAGCAGCCGGTATTGTCACTTATGACGGCAAACAATTTCACGGGCACCGGGCACCCGGTCATGTCGGCGACATATTCAGTAGCGAAGCGGTTATGAAGAGATTACCGGGCCATCTCGCGGTTGGTCATAACCGATATTCAACAACCGGGGAAACTGCCCAGCGAAATATTCAGCCACTGTTCGCTGAATTTGAATCGGGTGGCTTTGCCCTGGCGCATAACGGCAACCTCACGAATGCCCAAATTCTTCATCGCGATCTCGTTAAACGTGGCTGCTTGTTCCAGTCGACGACTGACACCGAAGTCATCATCCACTTAATCGCGATAAGCGACCAGGGGTCCGTCGTCGACCGATTGATCGACACATTAAAGCGCGTTGTAGGTGCCTATTCCCTCGTCGCAATGACTAATGACCAAATGATCGGCGTAAGAGATCCGATGGGCGTCCGTCCCCTCGTCCTTGGCTCGTTAGACGGTGCTCACGTTTTAGCGTCGGAAAGCTGCGCACTGGATATTATCGGCGCGGACTTCGTTCGTGATGTGGAACCGGGCGAAATGGTCGTTATCGATAAAGAAGGTCTAAAAAGCCTTAAACCGTTTGGTTGGACACCATCACGTCTATGCGTTTTCGAATATATTTATTTCGCCCGTCCCGACAGTATTGTTGACGGATCAGGTGTCTATGAGGCACGGAAACGAATAGGTGCGGAACTCGCCCGAGAAAGCCATGCGTCCGCAGATGTCGTTATTCCGGTTCCTGACTCTGGCGTGCCGAGCGCTATGGGATATGCCAGTGAAACCGGTCTCCCATACGAGCTCGGCATCATTCGCAATCACTATGTCGGTCGTACCTTTATTGAACCGGCAGATCATATCCGACATCTCGGCGTAAAACTTAAACACAATGCAAGCCGTGCAGTGATTGAAGGAAAGCGCGTAATCCTCGTCGATGACAGCATCGTCAGAGGCACGACATCGGTAAAAATTGTGGAGATGATGCGAAATGCGGGCGCTAAAGAAGTTCATATGCGAATTTCCAGTCCACCAACCACCCATTCATGTTTTTATGGTGTCGATACACCCGAACGCGATCAACTTTTAGCCGCTCAACACTCGGTAGATGAAATGCGCAAATTCATGGGGGCAGATAGTCTGGCTTTTGTTTCCATAGAAGGTCTTTACCGAGCCATGGGGTTAGAGGGTAGAGACGAGCAGACACCGCAATATTGCGACGCCTGCTTTACCGGCGATTACCCCGTCAGTCTAATTGACAGAGAAGGTGGCGAAACCATTCCCCAGCTCTCTTTTCTAACCAACCTCGGATAAAATCACATGACAGAAACCGGAAATCGGCTGACCGGACGGGTTGCGCTCATTACCGGTGCTTCTCGTGGAATAGGTGCAGCCGTCGCCAAACGATACGCGGCAGAAGGCGCACACGTCATTCTAACCGCCAGAACCGTCGCCGGGCTTGAGGAAGTTGATGATGCCATCCGAGCGCAAAGCGACGGAAAGGCTCAAGCCACATTAGTGCCGCTTGACCTCCAGCAAGGCGATGAAATTGATAAGCTCAATGCAGCTATTGGCAGTCGTTTTGGCAAGCTCGACATTCTCGTCGGGAATGCAGGCCTGCTCGGTGAGATGACATTCGTATCTCAGATTGAGCTCGATGATTGGCAGAACTTAATCGACGTCAATCTCACTGCAAATTGGCGCCTTATTCGGGCGTTACAGCCTCTATTGCTCGAATCCGACTCCGGCAGAGCGATGTTTTTAACAACTGGGGTCGCCGGTGGACGCGCCTATTGGGGCGGCTATGCAGTTACCAAAACCGCCCTTGAAGCTCTCGTAAAAACTTGGGCAGAGGAAATGGCAGAAACAGCACTCAAAATTAATTTGATAAACCCAGGCGCCGTCAGAACATCGATGCGCGCCGACGCCTATCCCGGCGAAGATCCAATGGCGCTTCCCACTGCTGAAGAAATAACCGAAATCTTTGTCGAATTGGCAGAAGCAAGCTGTCAACGACACGCCGAAATCCTCAACGCACAATAGGAAATCTACGGCGTCAGCTGTCTTTCACATACGGGTTTTTGCCGCCACGCAAGTTGAGACGAATTGGTACGCCATCAAGGCCAAATGTTTCTCGCAAGCTATTTACCAAATATCGGCGGTAAGATTCAGGGAAATCTGTAGGCCGACTGGAAAAGACAGCAAAAGTCGGCGGACGACCTTTAACCTGGGTTATATAGCGCAACCGCAGGCGCCGCCCTTTTGAAAGAGGCGGCGGATGATTATCCAAAATGTCTTCTAACCAGCGGTTTAACGGGCCCGTCGGCAGTCTGATATTCCAGATATCAAATGCCTTCCTGACAGCTGGCATCAACCTATCAATACCATTTCCGGTAAGAGCCGACATCGTCACAATCGGAATCCCACGTACTTGCGGCAACGACCGCTCCAGCCGATCTGTTAATTTGTTCAATGCCGCGGCCCTATCGTCGATGAGATCCCATTTATTTATAGCAATGATCAGCGCCCGCCCCTCCTCGACCACATGCTCCGCAATCGTAAGGTCCTGGCGCTCTGCCATTGTCGTGCCATCAAGAACCAGCACGGCAACATGGGCAAATTTTATCGCCCTCATGGTGTCCGCTGCGGAAAGCTTTTCCAATTTTTCCTGAACACGCGACCGACGACGAAGTCCTGCGGTATCAAATACTTTTACGGGCTCGCCTCGCCAGTCCCAATCAACAGAAATTGCATCACGCGTGACCCCAGGCTCCGGTCCGGTGATCACGCGGTTCTCACCTAAGAGGCTGTTCAGGAGTGTCGATTTGCCAACATTAGGACGACCGACGATCGCCATTTGAAGAGGCCCTGTCTCTTCGACATAAGAAACATCGATATCTTCGTTGTCAAATTCATCAATCGGATTCTGCGCAGCATCTATCAATGGCGCAATAATCTCATAGAGATCAACGAGCCCCTCTCCATGCTCGGCAGATATGCCTGTTGGCTCCCCCAAACCAAGCTCATAGGATTCATAAAGTCCCGGCGCCCCAGCTTTTCCTCCGCATTTATTGGCAATCAGAAGAACGGGAATCGATATCTTGCGGAGCAGGTCAGCGAAATGTCGGTCCACCGGTGTCACCCCTGACCGCGCATCGATAACCAACAAAGCGGCATCAGCGTCTTTTATGGCGGCCTGAGTTTGCGCCTGCATGGCGCCTTCCATGATACCATCAGGAGTTTCTTCTAGTCCTGCGGTATCAATTACCTGGAACTTCAAGTCGCCCAATGAGGCTTCGCCGACACGGCGATCCCTGGTAACACCTGGAGTGGGATCAACAAGCGCGGCCCGGACACCGCAAAGACGATTAAAGAGCGTCGATTTTCCGACATTGGGTCGGCCAAGGATAACCAACCTGAAAGACATAATTTTATCGAAGCGCTAGAAGCTTAGCGTCATCTGACAATATATAAATTGTGTCGTTTGCGATGACCGGCGGAATAAATACCGGGCCTGATACCTTAACCCTGCCGAGGATACGACCGGTATATGGCGAGATCGACCATACTTCTTCATGACTGCCACCGATTAGCAGACGATCACCAGCAAGAACCGGGCCGGTCCAAAAAACCGGGTCTTCCTGATCCTCTTCGTCTTCATATCGTTGTAGCTGTGTCACCCAACGAACACCGCCTGTTCGCCTCGACAAGCAAATCAATTCGCCGAATGCTGACAAAACAAATATGAATTCGCCGGCTACCCAAGGACCGTTTCCCGCCCCCACACGTTTTTCCCAAACCCGCGCACCTGTCCGCAGATTGATTGCAACCGTTCGACCACTATTTGCCGTAACGATAACCTGCCCACGGTCAATAACGGGTCGGCCGCGAATATGAGCCAGAGTAGAAAGTGGGCTTGATCGCCTAATTGCGGTTAATGAATCGGACCAAATGACCCGTCCATTTTCGATACGCAGCGCAAAAACTTCGCCGGACGAAAAGGAACTTATGACCACCGACCCGGCCGCTGCAGGTGCTGCCCCCCCAAGCAAACCAGCCGTCTCTGTAATACCAATATGAGTCCACAAAGTTTTGCCGTCAGAGTCATTCAGGGCATGCAGCTCGTTTGCAATCGTCACTGCAAAGACGCGCCCCCTAAACACGGTCGGCGCTGCTCTAATTGGCCCATTTAGTGTCCGGCGCCAGACGACTCTACCATCCTCCAGATTCAGGGCGATAACCTGCGCAAATCCTGTTGTGACAAATAACTTTCCATTGGCAACGGCGAGACCGCCACCCAATGTTCCATCGTCTTCATCCTTCGGCGCAACATTAGCGCGCCAAATCGTTTGCCCAGATGCTGCATCCAGCGCTTGAACAGTCGCGTCAACATCCATCGTGTAGACCCGTCCATTGGAAACAACCGGTGCTGTAATCAATTGGGCGTCACCGTCAGTACCGTCACCGATATCAACTTCCCACACCTTGCCCAAACCGCCGGGAGCGGATAGGTGATGCATCGCATGGCTGGGCGTTCCGCCAGCTTGTGCCCAGTTCTGGTTCTTATAGGGTCGAGGCAATCGAACCGCCAAATCAGCCAGTTTTGGGTCCGGTTCTAACGAGGACTCAAGGGACAGAACGGAAATTCGCTTCCCTGGTAGTGGTTTTGCCTCCTTTGTGCCGAACCAGTTACCACAGCCGGCGAGCAAGCTGGAGGTCAATATGATAAGAAAAACACGAGACATAATGAGCTGCACTACCCTTTACTAGTTAGCGATAACAGCAAGAATTTGTGACGCGCGTGTCCGCATTCTCTGAGGTGCCTTGAGATCATCTGAGATACTCGTAAACCGGCTCCGTGCAACAGCTGAATCCCCCGCTTGCAAAGCAAGAAGTCCGCTCAATTCGTTCGCTGAGTGCCGCCATGGATTTTCTTTGTCCCTCAATGGCGTCAATTTACTATCCAACGCTGTGCGATCAGCGCTGCCGCTATCGATTTGACGCGATACACTAAAAATTACCGCTGCTTCCTGAAGTGATTTATCTACATCATTGTCGGATGCTATTGCGTCATAGAGCTTGATCGCACCAGGAATATCACCGGTATCAGCCCTAATTGCTGCCTGCTGAAAACGGGATAAAACGGCGTAACCAGTATTACCATCCTTGCCCAACCCCGCGAACAACGCTGCCGCTTCAGTTTTCTTGCCTTCTGCCAACAATTTTGATGCCGCAGCGTATTGGGCACTATAGGTATCGCGCTGTTTCGTTTGAAAATGTTCGAAGGCCTTGAAACCTGCCACTGCGAGCACAACAGCAACTGCAGCGCCAATTACAATTTTACCATAGCGCTGCCATAGTTTTTCAAACCGCTCTTGCCGCAGCTCTTCATCTATTTCACGAAAAATATCGCCCACATCAAACTCCTAGGGACCAGCAAAAACGCCTTTAAAAGCGGCGTTACAATAGCCATGCCATCGCACCAAGGCAAACACCCATATTCAGCGGCAAAATCACGTCCTGATTGCTAGACGGCAGTCCCCAATCGTGAATATAATCTTTGAAACAAGACTGTAATAAACAGGTCGGGAGTACTAGGTGGGATGATGCCCAAGGTTGTTCGACTCAAGGATTTTAAGCGGAAAGAATCTGCGTCTGTTTATTTTACGAAGAACGAATTAAATCAGCTCATATCTCATTATAGTCGCCGCGTAATTAGTGGTGAGTGGAAGGACTACGCCATCGACCATGGCAAGGGTATGTCTGCCTTTTCAATATACAGAGATACTGGAACTCACCCCGTATTCACGGTCTTTAAATACGCAAAAGGAAGCCACCGTCACGGTGACTATGTTGTCGGTTCGGGTGGCAATATGCTGAAACGTGGCAAAAAGCTCTCTGATGTTCTCTCAGTATTTGATCGCCATTTAAAATTGGTATCGCGTTAACGTAAGCCCAAACCAGCATATTACTCTTCGACCAAATCGTGAAATGTTCCGTTATGGACGAAATTAGGAACTGTACGCCTGCTCTTGAAATTTTGGGGGTGCCGGACCAGACCTTCGACCAACTCTAAGATCCGAGTTGTAATAAGGGGAAGCTCTAGGTTACCGGTTTCAGCAAGAGGCACATATACAAGATCTAGCAATTCCCCATCGCCGCCTAGCTCACCGTTTACGTGTTTATGATCAATCATAAAAAATCGGGCATTAAACCGGATCGGACGCCATGCGGGCGTAACCGCTCGAGCGACATAATTTAAATTTTCGAAACTCGGTGCAATGCCATTCTCAAAGAATCGTTGCCAATTACCAGGAACCGAACGATGCGGCTCTATATCCGGTTTTCCAATAATGAGTCCCGTTTCCTCAAAGGTTTCTCGAATGGCTGTAGCGACTAGCGCACGAGCGCGTGCCGGTGTCGCCTTACGTGTAAGCAACTCTTCAACCTCGGGCCGCAATTTAGTCGCGGAGCGCACCCGACTATCTGATCGCTCAACGCGTCCCCCTGGGAATACATAACGTTGCGGAAGAAACTTGTGTTTCCGGTGCCGCTGCCCCATCAGAACTTCAACATTCTTCCCAGCCAAACGGAAAATAATAAGCGTTGCAGCATCCTTCGGACGAGGTGCCTTGGTCCCCGATTCACGAACCGGTTCCGGCTTTACGGCCATAAAAATTCCTTTCAATTACTCGGAGATCATTCAAATTCAACAATCCGAAAATCTGCCTTCAAACGTTCAAACTTCAACGGCTGACCAATCATTTACGCGACGAAGAGGAGCCCGTGTTAACTCCGTTAGATTGCCCGATCCAGTACAAAAAGCCGCAACCTTCAATTCTTCAATCAGGCATTGCATATGCCGCGTTACTATCTCTGCGTCCTCGTCTGCGGCACCAAGCGCTGGCGCAGCAACTCCACACATTGTCGCTCCAAGACGAATAGCTTTTGCGATATCAATCCCGTTTCTTAGCCCGCCGCTTGCAAAGACCGGTAAACTCTCGGCCTCGCGATGGACCTGTATCAAAGAATGTGCGGTCGGAATTCCCCACCCCGCGAAGCTATGCGCAACTTTTCTTATTAACGGATCAGATTGCCGGTTGGCTTCTACTTCGCTCCAGCTGGTGCCCCCTGCTCCAGCAACGTCCATACCCGCAACGCCAATAGAAATGAGCGTCTTCGCCAATTTACCAGAGAGTCCGCTACCGACTTCTTTTACAACGACAGGTACATCCAACTTTAAAACGAGCTGTTCTAACTTTCCGATAATTCCACGCCAGTCGCGGTCACCTTCCGGCTGAACAGCTTCCTGCAAAGGATTGAGATGGATAAAAAGAGCATCTGCTTCGATCATATCTACCGCGCGGCGCGCCTGCTCAACGCCATATCCGTAATTCAATTGAACAGCCCCTAAATTGGCAAACAGAAGGATATTGGGTGCGATGTCCCGCACTTTGTAAGTATCCGATAGTTCCGGCCGTTCTATTCCGGCTCTCTGGGACCCGAGTCCCATAGCCAACCCAAGCTCCTGTGCACATTCGGCAAGACGTCGATTGATCACACCTCCCTCGGCAGCACCACCGGTCATGCTGGAAATTAGAATTGGTGCCGAAAGTTTTTTGTCGAAAACCGTGATCGATAAATCAATGTTGTCGAGATCAAGTTCAGGTAACGCACAATGTTCGAAAGCAAACATTTCAAAACCAGTCGTGACGCCTTTAGCAGCGACATTCGAATTGAGAACAGTTTCAATATGTTCGCGTTTACGGGTTTCAGTACCGTCACTTACGGGCGCTAAAGATAGTTTATTTGCTTTCGCCATGACCTGCACCAACTCGTCGCTGTCCCAAAGGATAACTTCCTAAACCAGAATGGCAATCCATCATAACGTTGCTGGTTGTGCCCTGCAGCGTATAGTGCTTCAAACAAGTACCTTTCAGCACACAAGTTTATGCGCAACAGTCTCTTTCAAAAACTAGCGAAACATTTTCCGACACATCGAATAGATCGCAGTCGTTTACTTTCCGCTATCTGGAGAATCCTGTTCTACCTCTTACAACCCTCGCAGCCATTCGAGATGCGTACACGGCATTATCGCTTAATGGCGGTCCCCGCGCGGGACAATCTGACGCGCGCAATAATTCGGCGAGGACATTGGGAACCTGTTGAGACAAGAGTATTCACAGACCTCCTTAAGCCTGGCGCAACGGTCGTCGATGCCGGGGCAAACTTTGGGCATTATGCGCTAACGGCAGCAAATTTGGTTGGTACCAACGGCCAGGTGATAGCATTTGAACCCCACCTTACGGTCTTTTAACAGAAAATGCAGCGCTTCTTTCGACCCAGAACCTAACAACTGTTCAGGCCGGGCTTAGTGACACAAACGCAAAAAATCACCCTTTACACAGATTCCGCAAATCCCGGCGGCCACAGCTTCTTCGAATGGAATGTTCGTCAAAGCGAAGGAACCAAAGAGACAGTGCCAATTTATGCACTCGATCACTTTTTTCAAAAAGAGCTACCGCACAAAAAACTGGACGTCTTAAAAGTGGATGTTCAAGGGTTCGAGATGAATCTTCTCAATGGCGCAAAAGAAACAATCGCCAACGACAAACCATCGGTGCTTTGTGAAGTAACACCCGAAGCACTCGTTCGAGCAGGATCAAGCCACGGAGAGCTGTTGAAGTTTTTTGAGGACTTTAATTATCGCGTAGGCGTCATAGATTCAGAGGCTGGAGGATTGGTTCAGACAAATTTCAAAGATCTAGCAAATACCCTCACTGAAACTGACGCCGAATATTTTGACGTATTGTTTACACCAGCCCAATAGCTGTCAGCTTTTCCCAATCAGCAATACTGTTACATTTTATGATTCAATATCGATGAGTTATATGTCTTTAAATCGGAACAGGCCGCCGAAAACCGGCACCTGATCGCAAACGTTAATCAACAATGGATGTAGGAAAAATGCCCATGATTGTCCGCCTTTGTACAACCATTGTAATGTCCGCACTTTTCCTCTCTCCGATAGGAGCCGAGGCGAAGAAAGCCAAATGCCCAATAGACCTTAAGAAAAAATATCAGAGTCGATTGGAGCAAGCTGAAGCAATCGTAAGTGGCAAAAAATCTGGCAAGATCCCTGACCTCTACGATCTAGCAAATGTTGTGGGTCTGTATCCATCTTGCTGGAAAAACCCAGCGGCGCCCTTGGAGCGGATGGTTGCGATACTCGATATCCAGTACAAAGGAAAGGCTAACAGTGTCTGGTCGAAAGGGCTAAATCAACTCGGCTACGAATACATGAAACAGAAGAAGTATAAGGATGCCGCGCGTACATACGAGAAATTGGTGAGCCTCATCGAGGCAAAGCGAAAAAGTAGGGGCGGAGATTTGTATTCAGTAGCAAGTGATATGGAACGGCCAGCACTAGGATTGTTTCGCGCACAATGGTTTGGAAAGAATTATGCTGGGGCGGAAAGCGCAGCGCTCACGCTACTCGCCATCCGCAAAGCAAAACTGGCGGGAGGCTATAAATACGCGAGGCGTGTCAAGGGAACGTATCGCACACTTGCCAAAGTATATGAGAAGATGGGCCAACAAGCTAAAGCCGATGAAATGCGCCGCAAGGAGAAAGCCGTTAAAGGCGAGTAGGCTCCACCCTACTTACACATCTTCTTCTCTCTGCTAAACTCCGAGGCCAACAACACAGCACATCGGTCGCATAGCCTTTTACTTGCAGACTGAGCGCGTTGCAGCATTTGTTTTGACACCAATAGCCCTATTGTAGACTCACAATAGAACGGTTGATTGCTTCGACAATCTGAGGAGCTATTAGTTCAGCGCCATAGCCAGATAAATGGTCGCTATCTTTGTAGAACACTTTGCTGCTGTCAGAAAAAAAACACCGTTCGCTTTCATCAGAACAAAATACGTTTTTTGGTAAAACTCTAAACAGCCTTCTACTCGCGATGCCATCGAATGCATCAAACACATCCGCATTTCGACTGTTATATATCCGCAAAGATGTACTAAATTTAGCCCCGGAGACCTCCAACATAGATACTTTTGCGAGATACGACGGAACATCCCAGCCCGCTTCAGGAATCGGATAAACCAACACTACATTGAATTCTTTTAACAAATTTTCTAAGGCTTCTCGATAATACGCCTTTACTCGTTTCCTTCGAATCTCAGAATCAAATGCTAAACGTTTGTTCCGAAACTGAACCAAATCAACAAATGTTCGCCTTCCTCGTTCAACGCCGCCTTCTTTATTATCAAACCTCGTACCATCCAAATATAGTGGAAAGCGTGACGTGATCACCAAGGTCTTTATTCCTGCTTCTTTAGCAAACCTGAGCATAGACTGATTATATTCAGCGCATTTATGAGCGGAGTCCCGATCAACGAGATATAGGCCAGGCAACCCAACACACCCGCCATAGGAAACTGCATAAGAACCGACTGCTTTCCTCTTTAAAAGATTTTGTATTTTATATGAGATTGCATCTGATTGACTATCTCCGATAAAAATTACGTCGGCTTTTCCATTTATGAAAAAGTCTTTGCACCCCTCTAAAGGATGGGCAAACGTATTCCGCTGATCACCTAAGTGGCATTTCCGGTGATAAGGGTTTTCATCCTTCGACACAGAAAGCATTGCTCTAATATTCTGGTCAAAGCGCATTGGGAAACCACCGCTTAAATGCCCGACAAAGCCCAATGTACTGAGAGCAAAGGCCATAATAAACATCGAAGAGAAAATAATGGACGTCTTGGTAACAATGCCGCGACGACGACGAAAAGGTTGTTCTATAAATTTCCAGCTTAACGCTGCCAATACGACTGTAAAAACACAAAGCGTTAGCGTAAGCGCTACACTTATCTCGCCGATTAAACGCACACGCGCGAACGCAAATAACGGTTGATGCCACAAATACGCACTATAGCTAATCAGGCCTGCGCCAACGAACAACTTGGTACTTAGGAGTTTCGCTGCAAATGTTTCCTCTTGCGCGTAGAGAATTATTAGAACGACACCCAACACCGGCAATAAGGTATAAACGCTCGGGAAAGGTGTTCCTTCATCATACGCGAAAATAGCAAAAATGATTGCTACAAAACCAACAAGAGAAATCGTATTGTTCTTCTTTACACCGTTTTTTTTGCACAATAAAGGCGGTTAAGGAACCGGCAAACAATTCCCAAGCACGTGTTGGTCCAAGATAAAAATTAGCAGTCGCCAAATTTCTCCAACCCCACTCAGATAATGCGAGACTGATTGAAGCAAGTACCACAATTATCCAAAACAGACGCTTCTTTCCAAATCGCCACGTTAGAAGCAGGAAGATCGGAAACAGAACGTAGAACTGTTCTTCGACAGCCAAACTCCACGTATGTAATAGAGGTTTCACCTCGGACGCCAAGTCCCAATACCCACTTGTTACAAACAACAAAATGTTGTTTGAAAAAAGAGTTGTCGCCACAATTGACTGGCCGAAATTTTCTAACGGATCCGGCAACATCCACATCCATGCAAACGGGATGCAGCACAACATTACGAAGAAAAGTGCTGGAAGAATGCGTCTTGCACGCCGTTCATAGAAATCAACAATGCTAAATCGTTTGTTCTCTATGTCTTCAATAAGGATTGTTGTAATCAAATAACCACTGATCACAAAGAAAACGTCTACACCGACAAAACCACCGCTAAACATCTCAATTCCAGCATGAAACAATATGACAGGAACAACAGCGAGCCCCCGCAAACCATCGATTTCAGCACGGTATTTCAAAGTAGCGATCCTAAATTAGATATCTTATTCTGAGCTAAGGATTACCCGAAGTGAGCATAAACATATTGAGTCACTTTAGTTAACCGCAGGCCGTCGCCCTACTGGTTTTGAAATGCCCTTAACCAACAGAGAAACCAGTTTCTCTATTCCTCGCTCGCTAAAATGGCAATCATCGTATCGATGTTTCACTTCTTTAATTGTATCTGTAACCCCAATAAACGTTGCCCCAAATTTTCTCGAAACCAGTTTTTGGGAATTGACGATATTGGCACTACTTCTACCCTGACAGTACGAAGTCCCGGTGAGGTATAAGCGGGTCTTTTGGAAATCGGATTTAACTCTTTCTATCCAATGAGTGAGCTGCTGTTCGAACAGTCTGGGTTTAGTCGTGACATCTGACTCACCCTGTATCCATACAGCCATGTCTGGATTTGGATACGCAGACTTTATCTTTCTCACGTTCTCCTCATAGAACGGCAGTAAATCATTGGAATCCAGCCACTGAGACACTCTCGTGCTTCCAACACCAAAAGTGATAAGTACTACCGTTTTGTCAGTTAATGCTTCAGCAAACGGAATCCAAACACTTCCTCCGCTTCCAGCTGCGCCAAGCATAGGGTCAATGGCGATATAGCACTTGCCATCGAAAAAATTAACGACATTAGAACCAGATTGCTCAAATCTATGGCCTGCCTGATTTGCGCTGTTAGATTGCCCAAATCCAATAATGACAATCGCCTTGCGAGCGCTTGGACAAGCAACTTCCCTTCTATTTGACACATCCACGAACACTCTTGCATTGCTCTGTCTCGCGGTAACAATATCCGGTTTCTTAAAAAAGTTCTGTTCTATAAACCTTCCTATAGAGGCAACTCTGCTATCGTTTATTTCATAGCCAACCCAAAAAGCGAGTAATACGTATGCTACGAGCTTAAGGTTTGATTTCTTCATATCGTTTCAATTTTACTGTCGACGGTAGCGTCGCAACCACCTTCCCCAAACACATCCAATCTTAAGCGGTAATGTGTCTTTTCGATATGAGCCAACCTTGTACGGAACATATCTGTCAAATCCTGAAACGTTGAGCCGCCAGGTAATTCGCTACCTAATTTTCTGGCGCAAGCTAAAGAGCACTATGTCCCAGCTAGCTACCGTAGAAAATTTTGAAGACCCATTCAGCTAAACAAATAATTTACGTGGGCCAGATCACTCCCACTCTATCGTACCCGGTGGTTTTGACGTCACATCATAGGTTACCCGATTGATACCGCGTACTTCATTGATAATTCGGGTTGCCACACGAGACAGGAATGCATGTTCAAATGGGTAAGAATCCGCTGTCATACCATCAGTCGATGTAACCGCCCGTAAGGCACAGACGTAGTCATACGACCGAGCGTCCCCCATGACACCAACGGTCCGGACCGGTAGCAATACAGCAAACGCCTGCCAGATTTCGTCATAGAGTCCTGCTTTTCGTATCTCATCGATATAGACAGCATCGGCTCTTCGTAAAATCGTAAGCCGGTCTGGCGTGATTTCTCCAGGCATTCGGATGGCGAGACCCGGACCAGGGAACGGATGACGACCAACAAGCTCTTCTGGCAGGCCCAGCTCTCTTCCGAGGTCACGGACTTCGTCCTTAAAAAGTTCCCGAAGCGGCTCAACGAGGGACATATTCATCCGCTCTGGCAGTCCGCCTACATTGTGGTGAGATTTAATCGTGACGCTTGGTCCACCAATAAACGAAACCGACTCGATGACGTCCGGATATAATGTGCCTTGAGCTAGAAAATCTGCGCCGCCGAGTTTCTCGGCTTCCTCCTCAAAGACATCGATAAAAGTCGCGCCAATAATTTTTCGCTTCTGTTCAGGGTCAGAAACACCACTTAAATTACCAACGAATAGGTCAACAGCATCATGATGAACCAAAGGGATATTGTAATTATCACGAAAGACGGTAACGACCTGTTCCGCCTCCCCTTCCCGTAGAAGCCCGTTATCAACGAACACGCAATGAAGCTGGTCTCCAATAGCTTCATGGATCAATACAGCCGCGACGGAAGAGTCCACGCCACCTGACAAGCCACAGATCACATGGCCATCACCGACCTGATTTCGAATTTTTGCGATTTCGCGATCGCGAAAGGCTGCCATCGTCCAATCACCAGAGCACCCCGCGACACGATGCGTAAAATTCTTCAGAAGAGCGGCACCGCCAGGCGTATGCACGACTTCGGGATGAAACTGTACCGCATAAAATTTACGTGCATCATCCGCGATGGCAGCAAATGGTGCATTTTCACTTACACCGACAGGTCGAAATCCATCAGGCAGCGCGAAAACTGTGTCGCCATGGCTCATCCAGACCTGCTGGCTGTCACCGACCTCCCATAACCCATCAAATAGGGCGCAATCATCTGTAATTGTAAGCTCGGCACGCCCAAATTCTTTTTCCTCAGAGGGTTCGACAGTGCCACCAAGCTCGACGCACATCGTCTGCTGACCATAACAAATACCAAGAACCGGTATGCCGAGATTAAAGATATTGTCAGGGGCCTTTGGCCCATCGGACGTCGTCACTGATGCCGGACCGCCGGAAAGGATGATTGCCTTTGGATTAAGAGATTTTAGGGCTTGTTCGGATTTATTAAACGGATGAATCTCACAATATACTCCATTTTCACGAATGCGCCGTGCAATGAGCTGCGTAACCTGGGACCCAAAATCGAGAATTAAAACTGTATCAGCCATTAGTGGGCCCTACTCAATTACCTGTATTGTCGATATTCAGTGAATTTGCCGATTGCGGATTTAAGAGCTCACCAATATCTGGCCAGCCATACCCAATCTCAAATATTTTCTGGCCACCTACCCGGCCATCGCGCGTTGCAACGACTTTTCCTCCGAGAGATTCATAAAAGAAGCGAGCTGGATTCTGATCTAAAACCCAAACCAAAAGAGATTTGTTGCCACTTGCATGGAGGTGATTCAGCAATTCTAAAAAAAGCGCCTTTCCGACCCCAATACCCTGAAAACTATCCAAGAGATATAATGCGTAAACTTCACCATCAAAGTTAAACGCCCGGCCACGCAAAGCACCGCCGCTGCAAAAACCAACAACACCAGCATCTCGGTCCTCGGCCACGCTTACATGGTGCGTGCTCTGTTTCGTCCCGAGGGCATGGCGCCACCATCTGGATTCGTGTTTTTTTGCAGAAAGGTTCAACAGAAATTTGTCAGGAAGCATACCCGCGTAGGCCGTGCGCCAAGTTTCGACATGCACCTCCGCAATCGCGGCGGCATCCTCAACTCGGGCGCGTCGAACAATCATGTTTGTGTGCCTAGCTTAGTCTTCCATACGATAATTTGGTGCCTCACGCGTAATTGTAACATCATGGACATGACTTTCTCGACGCCCTGCCTCAGTAGAACGACGGAACGTACAATTCTTCTGCATGTCGGCGACAGTCGCGTTGCCGGTATATCCCATGGCCGCCCGCAGCCCACCAACCATCTGATGAATTATGCTACCAACTGGCCCTTTATATGGAACCTGCCCCTCAATTCCTTCAGGAACTAATTTAAGCGTGTCCGACACTTCTTGTTGAAAATATCGGTCCGCTGAACCGCGCGCCATCGCACCGAGCGACCCCATGCCACGATAAGATTTGTAGGAGCGCCCTTGATAAAGAAAAACTTCGCCGGGGGCCTCATCCGTTCCGGCAAACAACGACCCGATCATCACGCAATCGGCGCCACCCGCAATCGCTTTCGCCATATCACCAGGATATTTGATGCCCCCATCGGCAATCGCGGGGACACCATGTTTATGACATTCCTCTGCAGCTTCCATGATCGCCGTAAATTGCGGCACACCAACGCCTGCAACAATCCGCGTCGTGCAAATGGATCCAGGGCCAATGCCGATCTTGACGGCATCAGCACCAGAATCGATTAGCGCTCGCGCTCCTTCAGCTGTCGCCACGTTACCTGCGATTATCTGAGTACTGTTGGAAAGCCTCTTGATACGACCGACGGCTTCCTGAACACCCATCGAATGGCCGTGCGCCGTATCAACCACAACAACATCAGCATCGGCATCGATAAGCGCTTCGGCCCGATCGACACCTGCGTCACCAACACCGGTAGCAGCGGCTACGCGTAAGCGCCCCTTTTCATCCTTATTGGCTTCGGGATGTCGCTGCGCTTTTTCAATATCCTTGACCGTGACAAGGCCGACGCAACGATAATCTTCATCAACCACCAGCAGCTTTTCAATACGGTATTTATGGAGAAGCCGTTTTGCCTCTTCCATGTCGATCCCATCATTTACAGTGACCAGTTTATCTTTGGTCATCAACGTAGAAACTTTTTCAGTGGGGTTCGTTGCAAACCGGACATCACGGTTCGTCAATATTCCGACGAGTTTTTTAGACCCATCTTCTACAACAGGTATTCCAGAAATCTGATGATCAGCCATCAAGCTATGGGCATCGGCCAATGTTTGGTTCGGTCCAATCGTTACGGGATTAATCACCATCCCGGACTCAAACTTTTTTACCTTGCGAACCTCATCCGCTTGTTCGTCGATCTGCAAATTTTTATGAACGACGCCAATGCCTCCGGCCTGCGCCATCGCAATCGCAAGTGCGCTCTCCGTTACGGTATCCATCGCGGCGGAAACAATCGGTATTTTTAAATCAAGGTCCCGTGTCAATCTCGAATCTAGAGAAGCCTCTGAGGGCAAGACATGTGATTCTGCGGGAATTAGAAGAACGTCATCGAATGTTAGCGCTTCGGCGATTTGCATTGTAGCCCCTTACCGGCGGTGGGGCCGGATCATACACAAGGCATATAAGAATCCCAAGGTTCAGCAGACCGATTACACAAAGAAATCTATTGTTTTCGAAATCCATTAGCGACCAAATAAGTCTCAGGCGATTCCTTTCGACTTGCAGGGGGCTTTACATGTCGAACTTTATCAAATGACCGTTTGAGGTCGACAAGAAGTTGTCCCTCAGCACCGCCTTGAAACACCTTAACAATCATCACCCCGCCGACGGTCAAAACCGCGCTCGCGACATCAACGGCAATCTCACACAACGCCATCGTTCTGATATGGTCTGTCTGTCGATGACCGGTTGTGGCCGCCGCCATATCGCTTAAGACCACATCAACTTTTCCATCGGTCTCTTTGAGAAGGCGCGCAATCGCTTCGGCATCCGTCACATCCATTTGCAAGATTTTCGCCCCAGTTAAAGGGTCCATCGGTAAAATATCAACGGCAATGACGGCGTCCCGCCGGCCACTACGTTCAACGGCGACCTGTGTCCAACCGCCGGGGGCAGCGCCTAAATCGAGAACCCGGCTACCTGACTTTAAGAATTTGAGCTGATCATCGAGTTGGCACAATTTCCACGCTGATCGCGAGCGATATCCAGCGCGCTTAGCGTCTGCAACATAAGGATCATTGAGCTGTCGTTGCAGCCATCTCGTCGAAGACGTCTTCCGACCACGCGCTGACTTCACCCGAACCGATACACCTCTCGAACCAGTCTTTGCATTACGGCGCGGGCGACGCATTGCCTTGTCCGTTAGCAATCTCTGTTCTACTGACCGGTACTCGGGCATGACGCCCTGACGCACAATTGGCAGCTTCAGGTTGTCCCAACACCAGTCGGGACAGACCGAGCAAAATTCCTTCGCGAACACCACGATCAGCAACACGCAATCGACCCGCAGGCCAAGTTTTGCAGATTGCCTCTAAAACACCGCATCCGGCCACGACTAACTCCGCTCTGTTACGCCCAACACACGCATAGGACGCCCGCTCATCGAAAGACGCATTTACGAGATTGCTGCTAACTGAGTGAACAGCGTCAAAATCTAGCCACGAACCATCAACGGCCGACCGGTTGTACCGATTAAGCCCCATCTGAACACCGGCAATGGTTGTAACTGTTCCTGCCGTACCGAGCATTTGTACTTCACCCCGTTTCATCGCGGAACTAATACCAAATTCATCATCAAAAGATTTCAGTAACTGCCTGATATCGTAAATCATTTTCGTATAATTCTCGCTAGAGATGTCTGGGTTGCCATAACGTTCGGTCATTGTAACAACACCACACGGCAACGATATCCAGCCCAGCATTTCCGGAGGACCTTCTGCCCGGAGCTTGACCCACAAAACCTCCGCGCTTCCACCACCGACATCGAACGTCAAAGCATAAGGGATGTTGGGATTCAAAAGTGGTAGACAACCAGTAAGTGTAAGTTCTGCTTCCTCACGCGAAGGGATAGTTTCTAGACGGATACCAATTTCTTTTTCAATGCGTTCGAGAAATTCCTCACCATTATCCGCCTGACGACAGGCTTCTGTTGCAATATACCGACCATGCGTAACATCACGACGTACGATACGTTCCGCGCACATTTTCAGGGCTTCAAGTGTTCTATCCATTGCCGCATTCGAGAGATTACCGGAGCCCGCAACCCCTTCGCCCAGGCGAACAATTCGGGAAAAGCCATCGATCACCTTAAACCCATCCGGTCTAGGATGAGCGACTAAAAGTCGGCAATTATTTGTTCCAAGGTCTAAGGCGGCAATGATCTTTTGGCGATCATTACGGGAATGGCGGCGGCGGCCCACGCCCCCACGCCTCCGTCCGGCATTTTTACCGGTTGATTGACCTGCTCCGCTCACGTTCTTACCTTATTGTTGCCGCAACGCTCTAGCGACGCAGTCCATTTCTTAAGAACTTAAATCTATGGTAGCTCTATCGGACTACGCAGCAAAGGGAAAACAAGCAAATCTCTTGTTTGCAACAACCGGGGTATGTTATGCGTTGGCGAATAGCGCGGTTGATATGGCCTTTGCTATTGGGGGATAGTTTAGCGGTAGAACTCGCGGCTCTGACCCGCGCAGCCCTGGTTCAAATCCAGGTCCCCCAGCCATATTTGAGCCATAATGGCTAGATAAATGACCACAGGCTCCAATTAGCTCTGGCTACACTCTATTATGATGTGAGACATTATACTGTCTGGTCTTTTCAGGAATGTTTGATCCCGAAGTATGAAAAAACCACTGTCTAGAATTCCAAGTTTTTTGGCCATCTTTTTGGCATTCGCACTTGTGACAAGTGGGCTGAGTCAAAGTCTGGCAAAAACCGGTGGTACCAAGAGTTTTGAGTTTTACGAGGACGCATTGCGTCTCTTTGCGTCGAAGGATTATCGCGGCGCCATCATCCAACTTAAAAATGCTCTGCAACAGGATCACCGCAACCTCTCGGCACGAGTCCTTTTGGGTAAATCCTATTTAAGACTTGGAAACGGGGCCGGCGCGGAACGGCAGTTAATATTCGCAAAATCAACCGGCGCCGATGAATCACTAACCCTCATCCCACTTGGCCGAGCTCTGTTATTGCAAGGCAAAAACAAGCAAGTCCTCGATGAAGTTAGACTGGCGAACCGACCGCCAAAGATTAAGACGGAGGTTCTCTTCCTTCGGGGGCAAGCCCATCTAGCCTTACGGCAGCAACGGAGAGCCGAGCGCAGCTTTAGAGATGCTTTAGGTATCAACAAGAACCACGCAAATGCTATTGTGGGTTTAGCACGGCTTTTCAGTGAATTGGGGCAACATAAAAAGGCTGAATCGTTTGTCGTTCGCGCAGAAAAACTCGCGCCGAGGGATGCCGACGTTTGGTACACGAAGGGCGAAATCCGGCGTGTTCAGCGCAGATTCACATCAGCAATCCAAAGTTATGACAAGGCAATCAATCTTGCAATTCGCCACATTCCGGCGCGTCGGAGCCGTGCTGCATCATTGATTGACATAAGGCGCTATGATGACGCCCTGCAAGACGTCTTATACTTGCGCACTGAGCTACCAGACGACCCCCAGAATAATTACCTACATGCCGTCATCCTGACGAAACAGGGAAAACACAAAGCCGCCGCAGAAGCCCTGAGCAAAGCATCGCAAGCAATGGATGATCGCGATCCTGATTTTGTCATCGGTCATCCACCTAGCCTCCTTCTAAAAGGTGTCATCAACTATACGCGCAAACTTTTTGACGACGCCTACCCTTACCTAACCCGTTACGTTGATCTCCGACCATACCACCCGGGTGCCAGAAAAATGGTCGGTGCCATCCTACTTCGTCGAAATGAGCATGCTGCCGCCGTAAGAATGTTGGAGCCAGCAGCACGCATGGCGCCCAGTGACGTTGAGATCGTTGCGATGCTGGGCAACGCCTATATGCGAAACAAGCAATATTCAAAAGCGACGGAAATCTTTCAAACAGCTGTGGAACGCGCACCTGATGTTAGATCGCTGCAAACCCGTTTGGGGCTAAGCCAATTGGCGGTCGGCAATAGAGTCAATGCGATGGCAAATTTGGAGAGTGCTGTAAGACTCGGAAAATCAATAGGCCAACCTGATATCGTTCTTGGGATGGTCCGCTTAAAAGAAGGCAACCTGCCGACAACGCTGGCCCTTGTAGATCGTCTTACAGAAAAAGAACCTAATAACCCTTTTCCACTCAACCTTGCAGGCGCGGCTTACGTCAATAGCGGAAACGCTGAGAAAGCACGCAAAATGTTTCTTGCAGCCATCAAACTCAAAGAGGACTACCTACCGGCCTATTACAATCTCGCCACAATGGAGTTTGAACTTCGTAACACCCAAAGAGCGAAAGAGCTTTTCCTTAAGGTTATTAAAATACGTCCAAGCGAGACAAAGGCACTTTTCGCACTATCCCGGCTAGCCGAGGATGCAGGAAACACTAGCAAAGCTATTGATTGGCTAAATCAGGTCCGCAAACGCAATGTACGCTCCATCCCAGCCCGCATAAAATTAATAAAGCTGTATTTGCGTGCACGTCGCGTCGCTGACGCCTTTATTATCGCAAGAGAACTGGAAGACCGGTATCCGCGAAATCAGGCTGTCCTGGAAACCAAAGCCAGGGTACAAATTGCTGCTGGCAAGACCGCCGACGCTATCAAGACCTTCCGTCAAGCATCATACAGTTCTGGCGGTACGCCTAACGAAATGCTGAAAATCTCTAGCTTCCAGATTCGCCTCAAGGATTTCAAAGGCGCTAAAGATACTCTTAAAGCAGCAATCACACTCAATCCTAGCTATCTCCCAGCACACCGGGCTCTAATCGATATTGAAGCTCGATTAGGTGGCATTAAGAATGCCCTTGAGATGGCGCAAGTCATTCTCGCCGCATACCCCAAATCTGCGATGGGCAACTTATTAACCGGCAATTTGTTGAGACGTAGTGGAAGAATTGATGAAGCAGTCAAAACCTATGAGTTGGGTGCTCAGAAACAGCCTGAGAACGATACGATTGCTCGGCGTCTTTATCACGCGAGAGTAGAAGCTAAGAACAAACGCAATGCATTAAAAGAGCTGGAACTCTGGAACGTCCGATACCCAGGAAACCCACGAGTTGAGCGAGTATTGGCTGCGGCATACCTCAGCACCGGGAATTACAAAAGAGCAAAAGTAGCGTTGGAAACCTATGTAAAAAAGTACCCAAAAGACATTGGCATGCTGAATAATCTCGCCTTACTATATGATCAAATTAAAGATCCTCGGGCGCTTGAAACAGCCGAAAAAGCTTACAAGCTAGCACCTACGTTACCTCCGGTACTCGACACATATGGTTGGCTCCTTGTCAAACGGGGTGAAGCATCCAAAGGGTTACCATTTTTACGAGATGCAAGTGCGCGTGCGGCGAAAGCGTATGGCGTCCGATATCACATCGCATTTGCCCTGAACCAACTAGGACGCGACCAACAGGCCAAGCGAGAATTAGAGAAAATTTTAGAGACTAAAGATTCATTTAGCGGACGCGCCGAAGCTCAACGCCTATGGCAAAAGCTAAATAAGTAACAAACCGAATGGAGTTAAGAGATCAGCTCCCCCAGTTTTGCATTCCACATGACGATATAGAATTAAAAAAAGCCGCTGAAGCGGCTCAATCTTGAAGTCGTCGTAAACACAATAAGTAGCCTATACGCCAAGATTCCGACGGCGGCGCATCATCATCCACCCCAGCCCAACAAAAAGAAATCCTACGCCAGCCGGTTCTGGGATTGCTGGGGGTCCCGAAGTTTTGCCTTCTATATCCCCAATGGCGCATGACCCTTTACAACCGATCTCAATCCTTCGAATGCCGCCAACATCACCAAAATCAACTGCAGCCCACTTGTTATCACCGCCTGTATCAGGCGTATAAAAGGCGTTATCCATGATTTGGTTGCCATTGGCATCGAACAACTTGATCTCGTTATCATTGGTTGTTTCGCTACCTTCAATATCAAAGAAGTCAATACTTGAAAGGATAATGTCTTTATTAAACGTAATTTCGAACCGACCACCAGAGGCATTATCATCTGGGCCATCGCAGGACACGGCGTTTTGCGTCCAACCGTTTGTATTAGTGTAACCGACCACCGAACTCCCGGATGCATTACGGCACGAACTATATTGCTCATGCAAAATCATAATGTTGTTGGGATTCTTAACCTGTCCAGTCGTGACATGTGTAAACGGTGCCCCGAAATCCCCATCACCACCTGTTGGATTGTTTGAATCAAACAGGACAATCGGACGACGCCAGCCACTGGTGTCGTTGCCGCTTCCGTCTTTCCACCGCCCCGCAAAAGTCGCAGTAAGCGATGAGTCACCGGAGATAGTGCCCGTCGAGCTATACTCGTCGTCAATTATTGTGCCCTGCGGAATACCGCCAATTGGCGGTGATGAAGGCAGATGATTTTCATCGCCGGTAATAATCCAGCTATTAGTCGCATGTGCAGGTTGACCCAAAATCAGCAATGCAGAAACAGCCGCTGCCAGCACACCCCAAACGGAGCGTCGGCAAGCGAGCAATTTACTCAGCATTTTGATTCCGAAAGCCATATTAACAAAAACCAACTCTTATTACTTACTTAACCGTTATTTAGGCAAGAAATATGCCAATTTTTATAAGCACTTGTTTACAATGATGAATTCAAACTCTCTAAGAGTTACCCTGTCCGAAATGTTAAGAATTCCGACATCCTTAGACAATCTTGTTTCATTTTGCACCAAATACTTAATCTAACAATTTTCTTACTCTTTTTTACCCTTCACGCACACGAAACAGGTCATAGAAATGCCCCCCCTACGGAAACTTCGCTACTTACACGCGACTTTTTAGCACAATTTTGTGACAAATTCGAGCTCTAAATACCGTTGCAAACGTTTGTTTCCGATACTTAGAAAAATGCCGATTCAACCGGTTACCTATGCATCTATCGGACAAACTGCCCTTCCTGCCTCTTGACGCACAGTCGCCAGCTGAAAACAATACGGCCTCTCAATTCAAATTTTCGAGGCACATGTGGCGCACCAATTTACCCAACCCGAACTGACCATACCGTTTCTATCAATCCGCGGCGTTCTAGATAAATATCGCCAGCAACATCCTGATAAAATTGCACTTTACGATCTCGAGCAGGACCGCTCCATTAGTTGGGGGGAACTAGCGGATAGTGCTGACCAAATTGCCCGCTATCTTGTCTCCCGCGGCGTCCAAAAAGGGGACCGAATTGGCCTCCTTGCAGATGAAAGCCTTGATAAAATGATTATCTGGATGGGAATTTGGCGCCTTGGTGCAGTTGTCTGTCCTCTAAACGTCGAAATTAACGCCAGCCATATCAATGAACTGCTACAATCCATTGAGCCCAAGCTAACACTCTGGCACACAGACCTTGATGGAGGCGCTTTGACGGATGGCGTTATTGGTGAGGTCATACGGTTTGATCGGTGGGAAAACGAAACCAACTCCAAAAATGATAACACCGAGTTTTTTACCGCTGTTTCTAAGACGGACAATCAAATTGCGGTAGAAAGTGAGAATGGGCCCGATGACATTTCCTGTATCTTTTGCACGTCTGGCACCACCTCGCGGCCCAAATGTGTTGTCTATAATCACATGGCCTATTGGCTAAATGGATTGAATACGATTGATTTTCTGGGACTAACTGGCGACGATCGTACGTTGGAATACCGCTCTTTTGGTTGGAACTCCGCTCAGGTTCTTAGCCTGATGCCCTGGATTGAAACCGGGCTTTCAATGTACATGGGACCTCGGTTTTCCCGTAGCCGCTTTTTCGATTGGATCAAAACACACGAGCTGACATTTGCTGCTGGCGTTCCGACCGTCGTTAATATGCTTCTCAATGAACCAACTGGTGTAACTGCTGACGATATCCCCTCGCTTAGATTGATGACCTGCTCAACGGCACCATTGTCACCAGAGCAATGGAAACAATTCGAGGAAATGTATGGCGTCACCCTTCTGCAGCTTTATGGCATGTCAGAAGCTGGCTGGATCTGTGGAAACCGCCATTACAAACGACAAATGGGTACCGTAGGACCGCCTGCGAAACATCAAGAATTTTTGATTGTTGATTCTGCTGAAGAGGGATGTCCCCCAGGCACAGAAGGTGAAGTTACCATTGGCGGCCCGCAAACATGTGTTGCAACAATTTCTCCCGAAGGCGATTGGGAAGATCAAAGGACTGTCCGCATGCGAACCGGGGATCTTGCCATAATCGATGATGATGGCTTCGTTCGCGTTACCGGGAGGACGAAAGATTTGATTATTCGCGGTGGGGTAAACATCGCGCCGCTTGAGATCGACAACGTCTTGATGCAACACCCCAAAATTCGCGAGGCCGCAGCAATTGGCATTCCTGACAAGATTTATGGCGAAGAAGTCGCTTGTTATATTGTCGTTAAGCCAGGGGAAAATATTACAGATCAGGAAGTGCTGGCACATTGCGGTCAAACGTTACCGGAATTCAAATCGCCTAAAAGTGCCTACCTCGTCGAACAATTGCCAAAATCAGATCGTGGCAAGGTTTTGCGCGACGATCTTAAAAAGTTGTGGGCGGAAAATAACTAGGCGAGAACGCACGGGTTTTCGGACGCGCTTAACGGTATCTTAAGGGGGGTATTTAGGAAGGTTAAGCGGGATACCGCCAAACCATAAACCGTGGGTAATCGTTCAGCCGATGACCGAAGCAGTGCAAGATTTCGAAGAAGAAAACGCGATAGACAGCGACTCCATGTTGTTGTCATCGCATTGCATGCCGATTCCAGCGACCTTCCGATTTAATGCCTTCGAGACGGTCTTTGATGCAGCAATTCGTCGGAATCCAGGCGGCGGCGCCCAAATGGTTGTTTTAGGACGACTAGGTGAACTGCCTTATAGCGTTGAATCTAAAGATCTACGGCAACAGCTCAGTAAAATTGTTGATGCAAATACACAAATTCCCTACGCCGATATATCCTTGGATCGTAGCCAGTCAATCGTCATACGAGGTCAGATAGCCTTTAATGGGATTCCGTCGCCCGCAATGGTCGCGGCGGGTGGTACTGTAATTTCAGTCGCCCTCAAACCAATTTGCGATCTCGTAAATGACTGCCGAAATTCTACCGCCGCAGCGGATTAGTTTACTTTTGGAACGAAGAAGACCTGTCCAGGGTAAATAAGGTCAGGATCCCGAATCTGTTCCCGGTTCGCTTCATAAATAACCGTATATTGAATTCCCGCACCGTAGGCTTCACGCGCTATTCGCCACAAGCTGTTCCCTGTTTTAACAAGAACAACCCCTTTAGCTGGCCCCTTCCTCAATGGCGCAGATCGTGCAAATCGGGTCTCGACTCTTGTCATGACCTTGCCCTGTTCACCTACTCGATCAGCCCGCAACGAGTATAATCCAGGGGCCAAATTGTCAGCGGGTGAAACATGCCACTGCCCTTTGGTGTTAGCCTCCGTTGAACCAACAAGTTTGTTATCAATATAGAGGTGTAGTCGGGCATTTGCGGTGGCCTTACCACCAACGGTTACCCTGCCAACATCATCATAATCGATTGCCTCGATAGATAATTTGTAACCCGGCGCCGTTTTTTGAGTGCTATTAAGCGCTTTACGGGCACCAGGTCGCTGAATCACGACGCTCGGCCCTTTACCCTTTTTAGGAACCAAAACGGCTAACGCTCCGTCGGCTACACCAGCTTTTGTATCGCCCAGATCTTTCTGGCGTTTTGGAACTATCAGCACAACTTTCTTATCTGAAGACGCCTCGGCTTCTACGCCTATTCTTGATGTTAACGAGAGCTCCCGGTTCCCCGATTGCAAAGGCTTTTTCGGGACTAACACCCATTCACCGCGGGGGTCTGACTTTACGGTCCCGACGACTTTATCACCTGTTTTAACCGTAACCTGTGCATTGGGTGCCGCCCTGCCCGCGATAACAGCATCACCTTGTGGATTTACACGCACCACATCAAAGCTTGGTTTAACAGGTGATACAGATTTGACCGGCGGCGCGACAGCTTTCGGTGTCACAATTTTTGGCTTGCTCACCAGGTTGGAAGGGGTCGGCTTCTTTTGTTCCGTCGCCGGAGCACTCGGTATGGTGGGCGCTGCGACCGTCGGCAACTTCGGCGCCGGATCGTTTTCCAAAAGATGAGTAAGCGCCAATGCAACCAATAAGGTCGCGGCGCCAATGCCACCAAATAAATATGCGCGATTCACAGGTTAAATCTCCCGATAATTACCGCAACGTCGACTTCACCATGGGCCAGATTAACGCTCTAACTGCGTCGGCACAACGCGAGAGATTATGGCAAGGGTTTCAGAGTTTTTAAATAAACCGCGATCGCTTTTCGATCCGCCGGGGAAAGTTTCGCCGTTCCATTTTCGATGACCTCCGCCATTAACGAACCGGCATAGTCCCCCGTCGGGTCCTCACCCGATTCCAAATAGGTAACGATCTCTTCTAGCGACCATTTTCCAATACCGTTATCGATGTGTGGCGTAATGTTTGGCGCCCCCTCGCCCTCTGGTCCTTCACCTTCAGGTGTACCGGCATACCAATAATCATTTTTAATTCCGCCAAGTATCGACCGCGGCGTATGGCATTCACCACAATGCACCACGGCGCGCGAAAGATACGCGCCACGGTTCCACTCTTTAGACTTTTTTGGATCAGCTTTGTATGGCCCCTCAGAGAAATACAATAGTTTCCAAAAAAATTGGCCAAATCGAATATTGAATGGAAAGGAGACGCCGTGTGGTTTGTTCGCCTTAGCGACAGCTGGAAGCGTAAAAATATAATCTTTAATGGCTTTGAGATCGCTATCGGTCATATCGGTAAAGGCTGGATAGGGAAATACAGGAAAATAATGACTTCCGTCGGGCGCCACGCCCTTTCGAACCGCTTGAATAAAATCCGCGTCCGACCAATTCCCGATTCCGTGCTTTTTGTCTTTTGTAATGTTTGGCGCATAAAATGCTCCAAACGGGGTCTCTAGCTTTCTTCCCCCAGCCAAAAACGGGCCTTTACTCTCTACATCTGTATGGCAGTTGCCGCATCCACCGGCCGAGAATAAAACCTCCCCTTTGGACATCACTTTTTCTTGGGCCATAGCCATCGAGGCACCCATGAATATGATGATAGCGACACTCCAACCCAATCTGACTTTCATTATGATCTTCCTTCATAAGTCCGAGCACGTAATCTCAAGTGGGAAAGCTGTTTCCATCCCCTGTTAAGATACAACAATTTGTAGATGCGCTTTATTCGATATCGCAGCACAAAATTTGCATCTCCCGCCCAAACTGATCACAAAAAAGGGCGCCACCTTTACAGTAGCGCCCTCATTATGTGGTCCCTGTTGGTGTTCAGGGACTAAACCATCTGCAGCACCTATTTTTTCTTTTTCTTAGGTGCCTTACATTTGAATTTGTATTTCTTACAGGCGCATTTCCCGTACGTTTTCCTACCACGGTCAAGCTTGATGGCACCTGCAATGCCACCGGCCACCGGACCAAATTCCTCTTTTACGGCACTCTTGCTGCCACTCGCACCTGCCTCTTCAAGCTGCGCTGCATAGAAAGCAACCGAGCCATATTTAAGCCGTTTTGCCAGGCCTTGCATGGCAACTGCGCGAAGCTCCATATCCGCGGGCGTACCCAAACGTGCTTCCCGCTTTGGGTTTTTGTGACCTTTCAGATATCGTGCGATCGAACCTGAATGTGTGCACAATTCTTTCATCATCGCCACTTTGACTTTGGTTGCCTGCGATAACGTCGATTTAGGTTTCTTATCCTCGGCAAGACAACCAGCCAGTAATCCAATGCTAATTGCCGCTACCATTAGTGGCTTGATAAAAGATGTCATAACCCTCTCCCCAAAATAAACTGCGTTTATTAAATTATGCGCTCTAAACAGCGCTACTAATACCCTATCCCACCATTTGAAAGCAATTCTTGCAACCCTTTCTGGGCTATTTATCGTCTAAATGAATTCAGATTCGTGATATGAAATTAAAATGAGTATTCAATCAGTCTGCGTTTTCTGTGGTGCCTCCCCCGGCCATGACCCAGAATTTCGTACTGCTGCAGCCGAATTAGGTAAATCCTTCGGGAACAACAAGATTAAGCTTATATATGGCGGCGGCGGAGCCGGACTTATGGGTGTTGTCGCTAACAGCGTTTTGAAAACAAATGGAGATGTAACGGGGGTCATTCCGGATTATCTCCAGGAACGCGAGCTCGGCCATCCGAAGTTAACCCGGCTGGAAGTAGTGGGTAGCATGCATGAACGCAAAAATAGGATGTTTGATTTGGCCGATGGTATTGTGGTGCTACCCGGAGGAGTCGGCACACTGGAAGAAGCACTTGAAGTGATCACATGGAAACAACTTGGCATGCACAACAAGCCAATTGTGATTCTGAATATTAAAAATTATTGGCAAAAACTGGATGACCTTATCGCCGCTACGATAGATCACGGATTTGCCGCACCGCCTACACGGAACCTCTATGAATTAGTGAATACTTCAAACGAAGTGATCCCCACATTGGAAAAGATTCAACAAAACCCGATCAATACGGATTTGGCTCGCCTTTAATTCCAGATAGGGGGTTAAGTCGCCGCGATCACCTTTTCTATCGCTTCGAGTGCCTTTGGCGCATTCTCAGCATCTGGCCCGCCCGCCTGCGCCATATCAGGACGTCCGCCACCACCCTTACCACCGAGCACAGCCGAACCGATGCGGACAAGTGAAACCGCATCAAATTTCTCCGTCATATCTTCCGTTACGCCAACAACAAGCGATGCCTTACCGTCATCCGTTCCGCAAATAGCGACGACGCCAGATCCAATTTGTTTTTTAAGGTCATCAGCGAAAGATTTCAGGTCTCGTGCCGGAATTCCTTCCAAGACACGTCCAGCGAAAGAAACACCGGCCACGTCTTTAACCCCCGCATCACCTGCACCGGCATTACCACCACCGGTCGCCAATTTACGCCTTGTCTCAGATAGATCGCTCTCGAGCTTTTTACGCTCCTCTAAGAGAGCTGTAATACGTTCTGCGACTTGTCCCGATGAGACATTCAACAAAGAAGCCACTTCCTGCATCTGAGCTTCTGTTTCAGCCATTTGTGTCAACGCCGCCTGACCGGTCACCGCCTCAATGCGTCGTACCCCAGCGGCAACAGCGCTTTCAGAGATGATTCGAAATGGACCAATATCTCCTGTCCGGCCAACATGGGTTCCGCCGCAAAGTTCCACGGAATAAGGCGCATTATCTTGATTACCCATTGTTACAACGCGAACTTCGTCACCATATTTTTCGCCAAACAGGGCCATCGCCCCGGTTTCAATAGCTTCGTCAGGGCTCATCAAACGGGTGACGACTTCGCTATTTCCTCGTATCTGGCGGTTAACATTATTTGTGACCTCCGCCATATCATCGGCATTTATCGCCTTTGGATGACTAATATCAAAGCGCAACCGATCCGGCGCAACCAAAGATCCCTTCTGGGTAACGTGATCACCCAGGCGCTCCCTTAACGCCGCGTGTAGAAGATGTGTTGCTGAATGATGCCCACGAAGACCAGCGCGTCGATCAGGCTCCACCCGCATTTCTACGACGTCTTCAACGGTCATTGAGCCACCAGAAAGGGTGCCAATATGGACGTGAAGATCGCCAACTTTTTTTTGGGTATCGGTAACAGCTAAAACAGCTTCACCATCCCCTAGCAAAGTTCCGACATCCCCCATTTGTCCGCCGGATTCAGCATAAAACGGCGTTTGATTGACAATAACGGCGATCTCATCACCGGCATTAGCTGCTTCGACACGCGCGCCGTCCTTAACAATGGCCAATATCTGACCTTCACTGAACTCATTATTATAGCCTAAGAACTCAGTCGCACCCGTGTTCTCGCGAATATCAAACCAGACTGATTCATCTGCAGCTTCGCCTGAGCCAGCCCAAGCTTTTCTGGCATCCTCGCGTTGCTTTTGCATAGCAACATCAAATCCGTCCGTATCAACTGGCCGTCCTTGAGCCCGCAATACGTCTTGCGTTAAATCTAACGGAAAACCAAAGGTGTCATAAAGACGAAAGGCGATTTCACCAGGCAACGCTTCTTTATCACCGAGTCGGTCAGTTTCTTCCGTCAGAAGTTTGAGACCCCGGTCAAGCGTCTGCTTAAAACGGGCTTCTTCGAGTTGCAGTGTTTCAGTAATAAGCGCTTCTGCCCGGGTTAACTCGGGATAAGCAATACCCATTTGCCTAATCAGGGCTGGGACAAGTTTAAACAAAAGAGGATCTTGGCAACCCATCATGTGGGCGTGGCGCATACCACGCCGCATAATCCGCCGGAGAACGTAGCCGCGCCCCTCGTTGGATGGAAGAACACCATCGGCAATTAAAAATGAGCTTGCCCGCAAATGATCCGCAATAACGCGGTTGGATACATTCTGAGGTCCGTATGGGTCAACTTTTGCTGCTTCCGCCGATGCCACGATTAGCGCTCGAAAGGTATCAGTATTATAATTGTCATGAGACCCCTGCATCAGCGCCGAAATACGCTCCAGCCCCATGCCTGTATCAATGCTCGGTTTTGGCAGGTTCTGCCTGCTATCGAGTGTGATTTGCTCGTACTGCATGAAGACGAGATTCCAAATTTCGATAAATCGGTCCCCGTCTTCATCAGCGCTGCCGGGGGGGCCGCCGGGAATATGATCACCATGATCATAGAAAATTTCAGAACACGGGCCACAAGGTCCTGTTTCGCCCATGGCCCAAAAATTGTCGCTGGTTGCTATTCGGATAATGCGATCATCAGGTAAACCGGCAATTTTTTTCCAAAGGTCGAAGGCGTCATCATCTTCGTGATAAACAGTCACCAGCAAACGGCTTTTATCGATTGCAAAGTCGTCGGTAATCAAGTTCCACGCCAATTCGATGGCACGCTCTTTGAAATAATCACCAAAGGAAAAATTGCCGAGCATTTCAAAGAACGTATGGTGCCGGGCCGTGTAACCAACATTCTCTAAGTCATTATGTTTTCCACCGGCTCGAACACATTTTTGGGACGTCGTTGCCGTTGCGTACTCGCGCGTCTCTAATCCGGTAAAGACGTTTTTAAACTGAACCATCCCGGCATTAGTAAAAAGCAAAGTCGGATCGTTGTGCGGCACCAGAGGCGAAGACGACACAATTTCATGCCCATTCTTCCCGAAATAATCGAGAAAGGCCGTTCTAATTTCATTGGTCGTTGTCATCGTACCTTTGCCCCTAATGACGCAACATTGCGTCGAACCGCGAGAGTATTAACGACGCTGTCACACCCTGTCCAGAACAAGGCACTACCACGTCGATGACGTTGATTGTCCGCATTCTGAAGGCAAAGAAAAGGGGCGCGGTAAGGTGTCATAAACCTCGCCGCGCCCCGGGGTTTTGATCCGGGGGAGGATCAGGGGGTTCTAAAGGACGCCTAGACTTCTTCTTCGACGTCTTCAACAGTTTCTGAAGCAGGGGCTTCTTTGAGAGCCGCCTCAGCTATTAAGCCGGCACTCTCGCGAATTTTACGTTCTATTTCTTCTGCCATTTCCGGGTTATCACGCAGGAATTGTTTAGAATTCTCCCGTCCCTGACCAATCCGTTGGCTATCATAGGAGAACCACGCTCCAGATTTCTCAACGATTTCGGCTTTAACACCTAAATCGATGAGTTCGCCCATCTTGGAGATACCTTCACCGTACATGATATCGAACTCAATGATCTTAAACGGCGGTGCAACCTTGTTTTTTACCACTTTAACGCGGGTTTGGTTCCCGACGATTTCTTCGCGGTCCTTAATGGCGCCAATGCGTCTGATATCAAGACGAACCGAAGAATAAAACTTCAACGCATTTCCGCCTGATGTGGTTTCAGGGTTGCCAAACATCACACCAATTTTCATACGGATTTGGTTGATAAAGATGATCATGCATTGCGATCGCGAAATCGAGCCCGTCAATTTTCGTAATGCCTGGCTCATCAATCGAGCTTGCAGACCAACATGGGCATCACCCATTTCACCTTCGAGTTCAGCCTTTGGTACCAACGCCGCAACTGAATCGATGACGATGACGTCGATAGCGCCTGATCGTACCAAAGTGTCGGCAATCTCCAACGCCTGCTCGCCGGCGTCAGGTTGTGAAATCAACAAATCATCAAGTTCGACTCCCAGCTTTTGGGCGTAAACAGGGTCGAGCGCATGTTCAGCATCGATAAAGGCACACTGCCCACCGGTCTTTTGCGCTTCGGCAACACAATGAAGCGCGAGAGTTGTTTTACCTGAAGACTCTGGTCCATAAATTTCAACAACCCGGCCTTTTGGTAGGCCACCAATACCGAGCCCGATATCAAGGCCAAGGGAACCAGTCGAAATCGCTTCGGTTTCTACCACCTGGCCTTCGCCAAGCTTCATGATAGAGCCTTTACCGTAGGATCGTTCGATCTGTTGAAGCGCAGCATCGAGCGCTTTTGATTTGTCCATGCCGTCCTTTTCTACAAGCTTTAATGCCGGATTCGCCATTACCCTCTCCTTATTTCACAGCCATCAGATTCGTTCAACGTAACGTCGTTGTGAGAGCAACTATGTACATGTTTTGTTTTCATTTCAAAGAAAATTTTTTTATTCAGTAAAAACAGTTATTTAAACTAATTTGTTCTAACTATGTTCACATGAAATTTGGAGCGTTTACCATATTCAGTAACCCGATAAAACTTAAGGATATGGCTGTCTAGTTTTGGGTGACGTCAACCAGCCCTTTGCCGGGGCTGTAGGTATAAACATTATTACCGCCACGTTTCGACCCGTCCCCGAGTTTCCAATGAATCTCCAGGGAATGCGGTATGTCGTCATACGTAAAATTGAGTTTGGTAATTGTCACCTCGATATGCCGTTTCCGGCCATCGCAATCAATATCGTAGACCCGTTTTTCACCTTGCTTCCACCACCCAAGCGGAAACTTCACCTCATCGGGACAGTAACGAGGATAGCGATTGTCATAGACACGCCCCAATCCATCTTTTTTACGATTCACGGTAAAATACTGCACTTTGCTTCGATTGTGCCGTTCATAGATTCGGTATTCTTTGCCGGAGACTTTATGCGTCCATGATCGTGGTCCGACGATTCTTTTATTGTCGCGTCGTCCGAATGTCAGGTCTACCGTTGGCAATGTGATCATATGACGGCCATCCCACGGCCCACCGTTCCACAACGCAACGGGAATATATCGCTGACCATCCTTGTCGTAGGATTTCTCCCACACAGCGTAGTCGTCCGCAGAAACACCCGTAGGGGCAATCGAAATAATAGCGCCAAATAGAAGGATTATTGCCCGTTTCAACATTGACCCTGCGATTAAACCTCCTCAGCCATAATCTCCTTCACTTTGCTGGCAAGCTGCTGCAACGTGAATGGTTTTGGTAAAAAATGGATATCTTCGGCAACGTCCAGACGCTTGCGGAATGAATCTTCTGTATAACCCGATATGAACACAACTTTCATATCAGCGTGCGTCTCGCGTACCTTACGGATCATTGCCGGGCCATCCAGTCCAGGCATAACGACATCGGTAACCAAGACGTCGATGCTGTCGCCCTCTTGCACCAACAATTCGAGAGCCTCTTCGCCGCTACCGGCCTCAACAACCGTATAGCCTTTATTGCGGAGCGCACGAGCACCAAACATTCGGACCGCATCTTCGTCCTCGACCAACATGACGGTTCCCGCGCCGGTCAAATCCTGTTGCGGAGGTGGTGCGACCTCTTCTGCGACGCCATCAACAAAATCGTCAGCGGTCGCGATGTGCTGGGGTAGATAAATCGTGAAACAAGTCCCTTCATCGACCTTTGAATCGACGAATATATGGCCACCGGTCTGACGGATAATGCCATAGACCGTTGAAAGCCCCAGCCCCGTGCCTGAACCGACCTCTTTAGTCGTAAAGAATGGCTCAAAAATTTTATCGACAATTTCCTTTGGGATACCGGTGCCAGTATCTGCCACTTCAAGCACAACATAATCACCATTAGGGAGGGACTGATGACGCGCTTTTGCGCTTTCTTGCCGCGACATATTATTAGTACGGATAGAGACCTTGCCGCCCGCTTCAACAACATCGCGGGCATTCACGACCAAATTAATGATCACCTGTTCCATCTGGCTTTCATCAACTTTGACCTGCCACAGGTCACGACCATGAACCATCTCCAGTTCGATATCAGCACCAATGAGACGTCGTAGAAGATGCGACAGTTCTGCGAGAACGTCTGTGATATTCAGGACCCGCGGCTGCAAGGTTTGTTGGCGGGAAAACGCCAAGAGCTGGCGAACCAGGTTAGCGGCACGGTTACCGTTCTGCTTAATCTGCATGATATCGGCAAAAGATTGATCCTTTGGTGAATGCCGTTGCAAAAGCAGATCGCAAAACCCGATCATCGCCGTCAGTAAATTGTTAAAGTCATGCGCCACCCCACCGGCGAGCTGTCCGACCAAATCCATCTTTTGGGACTGAATAAATTGTTCCTCAAGGCTGCGTTGCTCAGTCTGATCAAAAGCATGCACCACGAGCCCGCCAGGACTACCGTCGTCAGCGTCATAGCGTCGGCCGAAAAATGCGGCGACCATTGCACTAGGCCCATCCAGCGTAATCTGAAGCGGGATAATATCGTCAGATTCCATCGCATTGGTAACCCAACGGCGCAGCCGGTCACGATCATCCACAGTTGCGCAAAGCCAAAGATCATTGTGTTCGACCTCTGGCTCGGATTTGCCCGCCATTTCTGCAAAGACAGCAGAACAATCTGTCACAACGCCTTTCGTATCAAGCAGCGCAATACCTACAGGAGCCGCATCAAACAGTCTCTGGAACCGGTCCTCGGCAGCGCGCAATGCTGACGTAATGTCCCGTTCGCTGGATAAATCACGTATCAAAGAGCGGGTTCTCAGGCCCGAGCCATCCCGTACCAGCGTCTGCGCGGCAAAGGCGTCAAACCGACGACCATCATCAGCCACGAAATCTAATTCGGTACAGCCGGCAGCATCATGAGATGGCAGCAGACTCCACGGCATGCTTGATTGGGCGTTAGCGCTATCAGCAAAATAATCGGCTAACTTCTTACTGCCACCAACGAGCTGCTCTGGTGTTGTTGCAAGCCACGCCGCAAATGTTGCGTTTGCTTGTACAAACTTGCCTTGCTCATCCACCGAGAAAAACCCAATCGGAAATTCATTCAGAAAATCCGTTAGCAGCCCCTGTTCAACACTGATTGCTGATTCGACCGCATTGCGGACCTCGGCATCTGCTAAAGACCACAAGATTAGGGTCGGGTCATCCGCAACCGGACAAATCGACAGGCGACACCAGGTCTTGTGTCCCTTGTCGTCAAAAATTGCGATGTCACGCTGCGCAGATTCTTGCGCCGCTGCTGCTATTTCGAGTTCCTGCAAAGCATGCCGGTTTTCTTCTTCATCAAACAGCATACTTTTGAGACCAACCAAACCGCGGGTGCTGGAAATGCGCGACCGCCATTCATTATTTGACAGCACGTATTGGCCTTGTCGGTCAGCCAGCAAAACAGCGTGGCCCAAGGAATCCAGCGCGGCGCTATGCAGCGCAGCGGCTTTCTGCGCCTCTTTGAAACGCATCCGGTACCAGGTCAACGTAACAACCGCCAATACAACGACTGACAACGCGGCCCACCCGGAACCTGGCAAAGGTGTGCCGGGTAACTCAGCAGCACACACCGGCATTGGCACAAGGTGCAACGCCAACACGAAACCCGAAATAGAAAACAGATTAAATCTCTGCCGAAATACTGACGGCAACGCTTCCTCCCATACCTGCTCAGCGCAGGCTCTCCCCAATACGCGATAAGAACCGCGTGATCCCAGTCTTTATGAAAACTTAGGAATGGTAAAGAACTGGTTAACGTCCCCGTTCTGATGCTGTTCACCACCGCAAGATGGACCCCGGCTGAGGTCGTGGAGCAAACGAAGGTCCGGGGTGACAAACGAACGCTGTATCAACCTTTTCCCACCACACTTTGTTACACAGCAACTTCCGCCGTCATCCTACTTACTTCCACTCGTCATCCCGCACGGGCCCTAACTGTCATCCCGCACGTGATGCGGGATCCATGTTTCCGCTGAGCAATCTTGTTGGCGGAATGAAGAAGCGCTGTCACAATCAACCGACGTAATCACTTCGGAGAACAACCATGCATCTCGAAGGCTCATGCCATTGCGGCAAGGTAAAGTTCAGCTGCGACTCCCGAACCCCCTACCCATTTAACCGTTGCTATTGCTCGGTCTGTCGTAAGCTCGCTGGTGGCGGCGGCTATACGATCAACATCATGGCGGAATACGACACGCTGAAAATCGAAGGCGAGGAACACATCAAGGTCTATCGCTGCGCCAAGAATGACCGCGATGTCTATGAGGAAGACGGGCTTGGCTTCTCACGCCGCAGCTTCTGCAGCCATTGCAGCACGACGCTGTGGAATTATAACGCCAAGCACGGCCAGTGGTTTTACCCGTTTGCCTCGGCCATCGACACACCACTACCGACCCCACCTGAAACCCGTCACATGATGGTCGAACACAAGGTGCCATGGGCAGATATCCCCGATAGCGATAAACAGTTCGATCAGTACCCCGACGAAGGTATTGAAGACTGGCATAAGCGGCATGGACTGTTGGAGGAGTGATTTGAAACGCACTTTGGGCATCTCATTAATAGCCGCTTCTGTTGTTGTAATCGCCGGTGCCGCGACAGGCGACCTGCAAAAACTTATCGGAATGGAAGAGCCTTTAAGCGAGCGCGATATAGCGATCGCGGAAGGCAAGAAGGCTTATAACAACAACATCCCGAAAGCCTATAGAATACTATTGCCTTACGCTGAAAAGAAGGATCCGGACGCGCAAGCATATGTCGGACTTGTGTTGGCACGGGAATTTTTTGGTATTAACGGTAGAAGGGGTTCCGCGGCGCGAGGATGGGGGTCCATGCCAAGAGATAAAGAACGTGGGATTGCGATGTTAAAAACGTCTGCAAAAGAAGGCTCAGCGGCAGGAAAATTCCATCTGGGAATTTATTATAGAGGGGGCGCTAATAAAGTCCCGAGGAACGAAGCCAGAGGGTGGCAGCTTATCGATGAGGCGGCAAATCTTGGGCATTTACCTGCCCAGGAACAATTGTTTCTCTTTTACTTTATTTCAGCGGATGACTTGCGAGAAAAAAATGAACGAGACAAACGAATTTCATATTTCGCTAAATCCTATAAATGGGCGCGTCTACTTTACGAATGTACATCTGGTCGTCACAAGCTCGTTTGGAAGGCAAGAATTGAACATGAGTTCCATGATCATATGGTGCTGAGCCGAGCTAGAGTTGTAAAGTTGGGTGAAAACCTAGTCTCTCAATGGAAAAAGAAGCAAGGGCGGGCATGCTTGTAAGAAGAGTTAGATAGTGGCTGTCAGAAAATATCGATAGCACTTAAGATTACAGACCATTTCCTTTTAAACAGCACTTCTTTACTTTCCTCTTCATGATCTCCTTCTCCACCCCTCTCACTGATGCGCTAGGCATTGATATTCCGATCCTGCTCGCGCCGATGGCCGGCGGGCCGACAACGCCGGAGTTGGTGAGTGCTGTTTCAGACGCCGGTGGGTTTGGCCAATTCGGTGCTGCCTATCTCGATGGCACAGCGATCCGGGCCACGGCAGGTGAACTACAAAGCCGGACGAATAAAGGCTTTGGCATTAACCTGTTTATTCCAGAAGACCCAACCGTCACTGAAGAGGAAACCGCTGCCGCGACAGCAGCCATTGCCGAGTATTTCGCGCAGTTCGGTGCGCCAGTGCCGGACTCGGTTGCCAACGTCATGCCCGACTTCGATGAACAGATCGCCGCCGTGATTGAGAGCGGCATCAAGCTCTGCTCGTTTCATATGGGGCTCTGGCCGCAATCTGCTGTCGACGACTTAAAAGCTGCAGGGATCGTCACCGTTACGTCGGTAACCTCCGTGGCCGAGGGACATGTGGCAGAATCCTCAGGCATCGATTTCATTATCGCGCAGGGTGGCGAGGCTGGCGGTCACCGGGGCACCTGGATCGGTGATTGGGAAGACTCGATGACCGGCACGATGAGTCTCGTCTCGCAACTCACCAGCACGCTCTCGACGCCAGTAATTGCCGGCGGCGGAATCATGGATGGACGCGGGCTGGCAGCTGCGCTGGCACTCGGCGCCTGCGGTGTGCAGATGGGGACTGCGTTTTTGAGCTGTCCGGAAGCAGGCGTTCACCCTTCTTACAAGCAAGCGTTGCTCAATGCTGAAGACGACACGACAACAGTGACTAAAACATTCTCAGGCCGGCCGGCACGAGGGCTGCGCAATCGCTATATCAACGAGATGGAATCCTCAAATGCGCCGATCCTACCTTTCCCACTACAGAACAGCCTGACAGGAACGCTGCGCAAGGCAGCGGCCGAAGCCAACGATACTGATTTCATGTCGATGTGGTGCGGCCAAGCGGCCTCACTCAGCCGTGGCCTTCCCGCTGCTGAACTTATCGAGACAATCGTCGCGGAATATCAGGAAGCGGCGAACTCGGCCTTCCACTCATCCATCGGTTGATAGGTCGGGTCGGCGAGACATTTATCCTCGCAAGCCTTCCAGACTTCTTCATCCGTCTTATCGAAATCAATCAACTGGCGATGCGGCTGCGCGATATACCACGGTGTCGCCATATAGACCTCGATCCGGTTGCCTTCAGGATCAGGGAAATAAACTGACAGTGCCGAGCCGTGATCGACCGGTTCAATCCTCTCGATGCCAGCGGCAACGGCATGATCATAAGCCTGACGCACTTCTTTGAATTCATCCACCCGAAACGAAATCTGATTGATCGTTGTGCGGTCATCTTCCTTGCGGGTCGCCGCCATGACAATCTGATGGTGTTCTTCGGGATTCCGACTGAGGAAAGCCAGTTCGGCTTTGCCACCCATGCCACGATCCGTTACTTTGAAGCCCAACACGTCCGTGTAGAACCCCACCATCTTATCGATATCGATCACATCAATCCCGAGATGCCCAAAACTCATTTTTGGTAATTCTGACATATGCCTCTCCCGTTCAATTTCTGCAGCCCAACCGGGCTTTTTGAACATAGTGACAGATTAATCAGAACCGTAAATGGAAAGATCACTCACTTGTTTGAGCCAAGTGCTCAATCCACCAGCACAGACCGTTCACAATTGATTAGCCAAATTCTGTCACTATGCTTGTAACGTTAAATGACATTTAGGCAATGCCATGACAGACAATCAAACCCCTGAATTCAAACGCCGTCTCAGCGACCATATTGTGGATGCCTTCGATATCGCCTGCAATCAGGGTAATGTTGAAGCTGCTAGCGGTTTATATCAAACACTTGAAATCGTCTTGACGAACCAAGGCGGTGCGGGAAGCGTCGAAAAACGCCACAACATTGACTTCATCCATGCGGCAGCAGCCAAATTAATGGCGCTTAAGAGTCAACAACGCGCCGCATAATTACGCGCGTTCTTCGTCTGCGATTGCGTTAATGCGGTTTACTTTGCTTTGTAAGCGTTTTCAAATTCGCTGATCAACCGGTGTTCCTGACCATGCTTTGGCGTCTTGAAGCAGTTAGGCTTCGCCAAAGTTTTGTAGCAGTAAATTGCATCTGGTGGAATTTCTCGGCTTTTCAGCCATCCATCTTCAGTCATGCGTCCTTCGGTCCAGCCGAACTCAGCGCGAAATCTCTCTAGATATGGATTGGAACAGGCGGACATCAGAACCGACGCTGCTAACACTGTTGGGACGATCATAAAGGATTTTCTATACACGGCCATAACTGGGGCGCCACCACTAAACTGGAACTATTGGCGGATTATATCGGGTCAGCGTAAAGGCTGTGTTAACGTTTGACGAAATTATCCATCGCCCAAAACGGCAAAAACATCCCCATCCCCGGCGACCCCTTCGACGTGTTGGCGATGCCATATCGCATAAAACAATAAAACCCAGGCCGCAAAACCGGCACGGCGGCGCGTACTCTTGAAAATCGCTTCAACACGATCTGGCCGACAAAGTTCAGCGATCCCAGCCTGGCGCGCAACGAGGGGGCCAAGCATGTCTCCTTTCCGAATAATCCATTCGCCGACCGGCACGGTAAATCCGCGCTTACGAGAAAATGGCTTTGCCGCCGGCACAATATCAGCGAGCCATTTCCGCAAAATCCATTTACCCGTTCGGCCTTTGATTTTGAGAGTATCCGGTAGCCGGAACACCGCATTGGCGATGGCCGGATCAAGCATTGGTGTTCTGCCCTCAACACCGTGTGCCATCAGACATCTATCGAGCTTGATCAACAGATCATGGGGTAGCCAATCCGCACAATCCGTCGCTTGTGCCGTTTGCAACGGGCTACGACCATCAGCGGCCGCAATAGTTTCACTTGCCGCAACACCACTTCGCCAATCCCGCGAGTCCTCTCGCAGGATATTCATACCATCGAATGCACCACGTGATCGCATCGCCCGGCGATGGCTCCACCACGGTCGAATGGCAGATCGGTATCGGCCATACCCACCAAACAATTCATCGCCACCTTCCCCGCAGAGAATAACCTTTAAGTCCTGTCCTGCAGTCGCCGCTAATTTATATGTCGGGAGCTCAGCGTAATCTGCCACAGGGTCATCCATCGCGCGCGTTACCAACGGGACCGTTGACCAAAAGTCCTGCTCCGTAAAATCTACTTCTATGTGTTCCGCGCCAAGCGCTTTGGCAATTGCCGCGGCATCAGACCGCTCATCGGCCGCTGACGTATCTGAAAACCCCACCGTAAATGCCTTGACGGGTTGGTCATTCAACCGCGCCATCATTGCCAGAACTGCGGAGGAGTCGATTCCGCCGGACAGGAACATTCCATAAGGAACATCGCTTCGCTGATGGACCCCCACGCTATCGACCAAAGCTTGCTCCATTCGCTGAAGCGCCGTTGCTTCATCCACCTCTTCCGGCGACCCGGCGGGCAAGGCCGGTCGACGAAATCTATGGGCAATGCGGCCTGATTCAACGACAAGCGTTTCTCCGGGAAGCACCCGGAAAATATTGGATAAAACCGTCTCCTGACCAGTCGTAAATTGTAACTGCAATAACTCTTCCGCCGCGTTTCTACGGACATTCGCAGAGACTAACCCTGAGGCCAAAAGCGCTTGCGGTTCTGATGCAAAGGCAAAACCAAACGGCCCTTCGGTGTAATATAACTGCTTGATGCCAAACGGATCCCGCGACAGGATAAGACGGCGACGTTCCGGATCATGTATTGCAATGGCATACATCCCCCGCAAGTACTCCGCGTAATTTTCCCCATATTTCGCATACAGATGCAGGGGAACCTCGCAATCGGACGCGGTCGAAAATTCGATTTCTGGCAAACCTGCTTTCAGCTCGAGGTAATTGTATATTTCCGCGTTGGCCATCAACGTGATGCCATTGTCCAGACTTAGAGGCTGATCGCCTGTTTCAAGGTCGATGATCGCGAGACGGCGATGCGCCATCCCAACACTTCCGTCAAAATGTATACCGTCGCCGTCGGGACCGCGATGCATCAATGCCGTCTGCATTGCGGTGACCGTGTCGCGATCGGGCGGCGCCCCAGAGGCCGTCATAATCCCGTTAATGCCGCACATCAGCCGATAAGCCTTTCAAACAGATCGAGGTATTGGCGTACAACCTTCTCCTCGGTAAACGCGTCTTCGTATCTGCTTCGTCCAGCGGCTGCAAGTTGCTGCGAAAGTTCCGGGCCGCTACGAAGTTTTCTGATCGCCGTAGACAATGCTGCAGCATCTTCGTTCGGCACTATCAATCCAGTTTTAGCGTCGTCTATTAAAGACGTGGGCCCTTCACTTGCAGCAGAAATTATTGGCGTTGAGTGGAGCCAGGCTTCGATAACGATATTGCCAAACGGTTCGTGTCGCGAAGAACAGACAAAGACATCTGCAGCAGCATAAAGGGGGGCCGGGTCATCTACCCACCCTAAAAACCGAACTCGCTCAGCAATACCAAGCGTAAATGCCATTGTCTTCAAGTCTTGCTCTAGCGGACCCATCCCACCGAGCCACAGATAGTGATCCGGCAGATCGAGCATCGCTTTTAGCAGAACATCAAACCCTTTATTTTTATGGAGCCTGCCAAGAGCCAACAATAATGGCACCTTCTCAGGCGTATCGAATTGGGTCCGCGAAATTGGTTCGGCACGAATGTCAGGCGCAAAATTCGGAATCACCGAAATCTGCTCCGCCGGCCGACCATGATCATAGTAAAATTTCGCCAGGTCTTTAGTTGTAACGACCAGATGTTGGCATTTCCCGTAATATTTTGGAGCGTAGTAGCCGCGAGGTGAACCAATATGGATAAATCGCTTCCTGTCACCGGCGGCTTGTTGGGGTACAAATCGGGTTGGTCTATTCATCCAGCTCATCACAACATCCGGACTGAACAACCCGATTTCCTGCTTCAATTTGCGTGGCGTCGTAAAATCAAACAAACCACCGAACGGCGCCTCAGTATAATCGACAGAATTTTCTTCGAGTATTACTTCTCTGGTAGATGACGGGCGAATAATCAGCCTTTGGTCGATCTCCGTACTTTGTAAAGCGATCACGAGGCGACCAAAGAAAGTTTCGGCTCCACCGGCATCCGCCCCGGCCATGAGATGCATGATACGCATCAGGGGATTAAACTCTCGAACGATGCCGCAGCATCATCCCAGCTCCATTGCCTCTGTGTTTTAAGGGCTGCGACATTTTGCTTCTGCCATAGGGTATCATCTTGCAACAGGGTGAGCGCAGCGTCAGCAAAGTCTGAATCGTTGTTTTCAACATATCCTGTAAGACCGTGCTCGATTCTTTCCGCAACGCAACCAATATCCTGAACAACCGCTGGAATACCCGCAGCTTGCGCCTCGCCAACTGCGAGACAGAAAGTTTCCTCAGGGTCTCCCTGATAAAGCAACAGCCTGGATTGGGAAAGCACGTCCACCAACTCCCGCTTGGGCACAGGTTCATGTAAAAACACATTACTGCTTTGAAGGGCACTCGCCTTCTCGAGGATCGGCTGTATTTGTGCAGCGCGTGACGCCCCATGCGAACCATAGGTCGCCGCGCCGGAATAAACGTGTAGCTCCGCGGTTGGCAAATTCCGATGAATACGCTCACGCCAAACATCCAGTAGCCACGAGAGCCCCCTCTGCGGGCTTGACGTAAAGATCGCTCTCGGCGGAGGAACATTTTTTTGCGGTTCAACGGACCGAAATTCTTCGGAAATTCCGTAAGGAATAATTTCGCGACCGCCATCGGGCGCCCAATTCGGATAGCTATTTGCGTGATAGATTCCTGAAAAAATAATAGGAGGTCGTCGTCGCCACAACTTCGAGAGATAGCGAAATTTCAGCAAATATTGCGCTGGATTATGGATCCAAAAAACAGATTGGCGAGCATAACGCGCCAACAACAGTAATTTGTCACTTCGATTAGCAATATAAAGATCACACGTCTCAGGAACACCTTCTTCCAACGGTGCCCAGCAAACGCCGTCTATTTCCACCAAAGCAGAACATTTATTCCTTACGCTGACCTTGTGGCCTCGCTTCGCGAGGGCGGTTGCCAGGGAAATAAATGCTGTTTCCGCTCCACCCAGAGGACCTCGCTCAAGCGACATACCGTCAAAAGCTATTCCGTCATCAGTCATGACAATATCAGCCATTTTCGGCTCTCGCGATTTTAGCACAAAGATCGTGAGCTGCTTGTTCGACTGCTTCGACAGAAACACCCTGCATTAAGTTTAAATTAGCGCGATGATCAAAATCCGGAGCACCGACGAGTTCGGCATAGGATTCTGATGATTCAACGGCAGCACAATGATCGCCCCAAGGGCCATATCGTAGGGCTGGGCTTGGGCCAAACAACCCGATCGTTGGTGTTTGAACTGCTGCTGCCATATGCATGAGACCAGAATCGTTTCCAATAAAGAGATCGCATATAGAAAGACAGGCTGCGACTGCCAGCAAATCATTTTGACCAACCAAATCAATACGCTGCTGTTCGGCAAGCCTATCAAGAACCGGCTTTGCGAGGGCTCGTTCTTCGTCGGCGCCAAAAACAGCAACCCGTGCTGAAGGCAACAAGCCATCGGCGCTCGTGAGCCGCTCAACAACATCAGCAAAGTTCTGTGCCGGCCAAATCTTAGGTAACCAATTAGCCGTCACCCCCAATCCAATCACCGGATTTCCCTCTGGAATATTTGAAGCCGCCTTGGCCATAGATGCTTCAGGCAGCCAAAGCTTGGGGCCCTGGGTTGATGTCAGATTGAAAAATTTATTAAGTTCCACAACCCGGTGAATAGTTTCTCCTTCGTCACTCGAACGTAACGTCTTGCGGCTTTTTGCCCACAATGTCCATGCCAACACAGATGCTCTCAAATCAACGATAAGATCCCAACGTGTGGACATGACATCCGCCCACAGCGAAATCCAGTGGCCAGAAAATCGCTGTTTATTCAATGGGATAACCCGTTCAACCTCCGGCACTGCTGCGAAGAGCGGTGCTGGTAAGGGACCGCACGCTACGGTGAACCTCGCATTAGAGTATTCAGCAACGAGATGCGATAACAGACACGTCGAAAGAACTGCATCACCAATGCGTGTCGAGGTTACAAATAGGATATTCATAATTTAACCGAGGCCCTCATCAGCGTTCATAAATTCACCACACCGCTGAAAGACGTCCTGTTTCTTACCTTCGACACTTGCTAATCATTCATACTGGCACCACCATTGGACCAACAGAATATCTTTTACACGCTCTCTCATAAGACCAAGGCAGCAGGTACATGAATGATGCTCATTATACAGCTCTAACCGACAGAGGTATCCTTTCGGTATCGGGCGCTGATAGCTTGGCTTTCCTGCAGGGAATCGTCACGAACGATATAGAGCAAGTCTCACCGGACTGCGCTATTTACGCCGCTCTTCTGACACCACAAGGGAAATATTTGCACGATTTTTTTGTCGCGAAGTACCGAGATGGTTTTCTTATAGATTGTTCGGTAAATCAATTGGAGGAACTTACCAAACGGCTGAAAATGTATCGTCTCCGGGCGCAGGTTGAAATTGAAGATCAAACTAACAACTTCACAATAATTTCAGTTACGGACGCCAATACCCTCAGAATAATGGGGCTGACCGCGATGCCCGGAAACGCTGTTTACTACGCTGAAGGTATTGCGTTTGTAGATCCCCGCCTGGCCGAGTTGGGCGTTAGAACCATTCTCCCCCTAGCTTCCGCTCAGGAATTTACGAACACCTGCGACCTAAGCATTCAGCCCCTTGAAATCTACAAAGCACTGCAGCATTCGTTGGGCGTTCCCGACGGCAGTGACGGTGAGATGTTGAAACAGACATTTCCCTTAGAAATTGGCTTTGAAGAGCTCAATGCTGTCTCGTTCGACAAAGGTTGTTATGTCGGACAGGAAGTAACGACGCGCATGAAAACTCGTAAGCTCGTAAAGAAACGCCTTATTCCCGTTAAATTTGAGGGCACCTCCCCTGAGCCTGGGTGCGCGGTCCTGAGTAAGGGCAAAACCGCCGGACAGGTTTTTGCTGTGGGCGAAGGCAATGGACTGGCAATGTTACGCATAGAGGCCCTAGCGGCTGAGACTGAACTAGTTGCAGAAGAAACTCTTCTTCAGGCCACCCAACCAAACTGGTTCCAGCTTCCAGGCTGACTAGTTATTGAATGCCTCGCGGATTGCAACGATGTCGGCTCCTGCTGCTTGCTGCAAATATGTCGCGTCCATGCCAGCGATAATAAATTGAGCCCCCATGGCAGCGTATTCCGCCGCCAAAACAGGATTATTCCTAACACCGCCGAGAGCAAAGATTTTACCAGTTTTTTGACAGGCCGATGCAACGCGCTCACAGGCACTACGAATATCAGAACTGTCGAGAGCACCTGGCTTACCCATCACGGCTGACAGATCTGCGGTCCCGACCATAACCATGTTAACGCCATCAACCGCAGCAATCGCTTCGGCATTGTTCACGCCCAGCTCCGTCTCGATCATGACTGTGGTCAAGGTAAGCGCATCCAATCGTTCACCTGCCTCTTTTTGCGATAGGCCTTCAAACCCAAGGTGAATTGTTGATCCAACGGCTGAGCGCGTTCCCCGCGGGGGGAACAAGCAAGCACGCGACACCATTACCGCCTGTTCTTCAGTTTCAACATGGGGAAATATTATTCCGTAAGCACCGCCGTCAAGCAGCCGAGAGGCAAGGCCTACATCATCCTGCGGAACCCGAACAAAAGGCGTCACGCCAAATCCAGGGGCAGCCATACAAATCGCAGACGTGTCGTCCACAGATATCGGGCAATGTTCCATATCAACATAAAGCGCATCAAAACCAGCCGCAGCCGCAATAGCACCGATATCAACGGTTCGCGCCATACGAACACACAAACACAGTGCGGTATTTCCATCCACAATCGATGCCTTAACAGCGTTACTCATCCGTCACTCCAGATACGTACTCAAATTAAATTCAACGGTATCTTGCCGCAGTTCTCTGCAGACACCAAACTCAAAGCCAGATTACGAACGAGCACCCCGAAATGGCCAAATTTATTATTGGACTTTAACCCTCACACACAGCCTGCCCCTCACCATGCATCAAGCTAGGGAGAGCAATCGCTGCATGGCCAGATCAACCAGTAGGCATTCTCGTATCTGATGGATTAAGTCATATGACACTTGATAAAGACCTTGATCGCGCAATTCTGAATGCGATGGCACGAAAGGATTTCGATACCCTTAGGGTGTTACCTTTTGGCAAGCTGAATTCGGGCAGTTCGGAAATTAGAAATTGGCTCAATGTTGCGGGAGCCGCCGGGAAATTGGAATTTGACTTGTACGACTATCAACCCTGCTATCGAACACCCGCGGGTAACGGGTGGGTGCAGCACGGCATTCGCAATTTGGCGCTAGCGCGTCTTAGCGCAGCGGCGGTACAGCTGCAGCAGTCACCGAGAGCTTCTTAACGAGACTTTTTGCTGCTTCACTTTCACCCTTCAATTTCTGATCAAGCACTAGGCGAAGTGCGCCAAGATGGAGTTTGATCACCTGAGCCTGCTTCGGTGTTATCGCGATTTTCCCCTCGCGCATAAAATCACACAAGATCGATGCAATTTCCGTGACGCTCGGATATCCGAAAGTAGTGCCCTGCCCTTTAATGTCATGAACAACCCGGAAAACGTCTCTAATTCGCTTTTTCGCTTCGATCTTCTCATTGTCGATTTTCTGCGATGCAGCAATGACGTCTGCCAAGGCCCAATCTTCGAAACCATCTGCAGCCTCGGCTATACTAGCATCGGCATCCTCGAGACGCCGAGCGAGATCTGCTTGTGACAGCTTACTCCCCTGCAATTTGGCTTTTAACATATTTTGCATCATTACCTCCGAAACAATTCAGCCCTAATTCAATAATTCATCGAGAGAGTCGCTAAGGTTATCAAAAGCCTTTAGCTGATCTTCGGTGAGTTCCTTCGATTCGATCTCGCCTGTTTCAACTACACTCTCCAATTCAGTATCAATATCGCACTGCCGAGCCATTGCCGCAGCGAGTCGAGACGGCTCGATCGGCTTGGAGACATAGTCAGACATACCGGCCTCAAGCATACGTTCACGGTCGCCGTTCAAAGCATTTGCCGTAAGCGCAACAATTGGCATGTCGCTGACATCACCCTCAAGTTCACGAATTTTCTTAGTTGCAGTGATGCCATCCATCTCCGGCATATTCACATCCATGAGAACCAAGTCGTATGAAGTTGCCTGAACCGCTTCAACCGCAAGCGCGCCGTTTTCAACGACTTCGATATCATGGCCGGCTTTCTCCAACATCGTCCGAATGACCAGTTGGTTAACCGCATTATCTTCGGCGACCAGAATTTTGAGTGTTTGGTCGTGAAGTGGAACCTCGTCCCGACACCAACCGTACTTTCAACACCGATTTCGCCATCCATCAGCGTAACCAGCTGCTGCGAAATTGCCAGGCCAAGACCGGTTCCACCATATTTTCTGGTTGTTGAACCATCGGCTTGTGTGAACTTCTCAAACAACAAGTCTAACTTGTCGTGTGGAATACCGATCCCGGTATCAACAACTTCAAACTGAAGCTCCAACAATCCGTCAGGTAATACGTGCTGGGCGATATTGACCTCAATCGACCCCGTCTCTGTAAATTTCAAAGCATTCCCAACGAGGTTGAACACTATTTGGCGCAGGCGGGTAGGGTCGCCCCTAACGACAGAGGAAACATCGGAAGAAACATCGATCACAAAATCCAGCCCCTTCCCTGAAACTTGTGGATCCCAGACCGTTTTCACAATGTCGACTAAGCTCAGAATTTCAAAATCGACAATTTCCAGCTCAAGACGCCCTGCCTCTATCTTTGAATAGTCCAACACATCATTCAAAATATCGAGCAGCGCTTCACCAGCAACCTTGATTGTTCGCGCTTGCATTCGTTGCTCGTCACCCAATTCAGAGTCCATCAAAATGCCTGCCATACCAAGGACGGCATTAAGCGGGGTTCGGATTTCATGGCTCATCGTGGCCAGGAACTCGCTTTTCGCGACGCTGGCCTCTTCAGCCTTGATGGAAGCTGCCTCTGCATGCAGCGCCGCAGTTTCCGCCTCTGCCATCGCTTGTTTAAGCGCTTCGTTTGCTTCCTGACGTTCGAGCACCCGGCCAAGAACATGCCCAACCTGGCCGAGGGCCTGCAGAAGGTTCTCGTCGGGATCCAGCTCCTCCTCGGTCATGACTGTTAAAACAGCGACGACCTCTTCCTGTACAAGAATTGGGCACGCAAATGCCGTTCGGATACCTTCTTTAGCCGCTGCGGGCATATAAATGGGTGAATTTTCACGCTCAATTTTTGTTGCCCAAATAGGGCCACGTCGGAGCGACGCAAGTCCAATTAAACCGCGATCACCGGTTAGACTTGCCTGTTCCATCCAAACCTTGAACTCTTCAAATCCTTCCGGGTCGTCCAAATGCCATAACCGGAGCGATTCAAATTTTCCATTCCCGCCGGCTGATGGGACAAGCACATGTCCCAAAGGCCAATCGATGGCTTCACAAATATCATCGATGGTTTGCTGCAAAGCTTCGCGGAAAGTCGGGGATTTGTTTGCATTTACCGCAACTTTATTTAGGAGTGCGGTAATAGCAGCCTGCTCTTTAAGCTTTGCCTCCCGCGTTTTTAGATCAGTGATATCGGTTCTGATGCCGACAACCCCACCATCGGAGGTCTTCTGGTCCGTAATCCTAAGCCAACGTCCGGATTCCAGTTGCCGCTCTGCAATGGTCCCCGATTGACGATGCGCCTCCATACGTTCCGTCACGTATGCCTCGACATCCTTTGCAGTTGGAAAGACGTCGGTTCCAAGCGTCGCCATTGCAGTACGCCGAACCATTTCCTCTAAACGCATTCCTTCGAACTGGCCATCGACCGCCGCTGGATACATAGCCTTATATTTTGAGTTGGCCATTACGATGCGTTCATCGGAATCAAACAAGACAAACCCATCATTCACGGCCTCGATAGCATCGATCAGCAGGCGCTGCGCGCGGGAAGCTTCCGCTTCGCTTTGTTTTAGAACATCCTCACGTTTCTTTAGCTCGGTAATATCTGTCCGAATACAGACCGTGCTGCCATCACTCGTACGGTGATCCATCATCCGAACCCAACGACCGTCAGGAAGTTGGCGTTCGAGAATTTTGCCGGGATTAGCGTGAATATCAAGGACTTCATCAACGCCGATTTGCCCCTTTAGTAGCTCACCCTCGGGTGCTTCTTTTTTACGACTCTCAACAGTAAATCGAACGATTTCCTCGAACGATGCATGAGCCTGCATGAGGTCAATCGACATTGGCAACATCGAACGGAACGTCGAGTTTCCGAGTACAAACCTGTCATCAGGACCAAACAACGCAAAGGCATCGCTTGTGGCCTCGACGGCATCAAGCAGTTGCTGGCGAGCCAAAGAGGCACGCGCTTCGCTCTGCCGCAAATTTTCTTCATCTCTTTTTCGTTTGGCGATATCGCGGAACGTAACAACAGCACCTTCAACATCGCCATCGCTATTCCGAATGGGATTTACATTGTAAGCGGCGGGAAATGACACCCCGTCAGTATGCCACATCGTCTCGCTCGCGACGCGGAGCTCTTCTCCTCTCCTAAGCGCGGACAAAATAAGAGATTCAGATGTTGACTCATCTTTGTTTCTCATTACCGGATCAATATCGGTAAATTCTCTGCCAACAATATCAGTGATACGCCAACCTAGCATTCGAGCTGCCGCTGGATTCGCAAATGTAATATGACCAGCCAGATCAAGGCCAAAAATACCCTCTGCAACAGAAGCCAGAAGATATTCGTTACGCTTCGACAACTCAGCCATCGCCCGTTCCGCGCGTTTTCGTTCACTAATGTCTCGCGCCATTGCCAGCCGTGCAGGCTTCCCGTCCCAAGTAAAATGAATAGCGCAAGCCTCAACATCGATCACTGTACCGTCGAGCTTCGCACGTCTTGTCTCGGTCCAAGGCATCGCCTTGTCGGTAAGGCTCTGACGCCTGATTATCTGCCTAGGATCGTCTCGGTTCTCTTGAATATCATTAGGAACAAATGAACTACCTTCCATTCCGATCAATTCCGCTTCATCTTTGGCGCCGAACAGTTCGACGGCCGCCGGATTTACAAAGCCAATCCGTTCACCAACGATGACGCGAATGGCATCCGGTGAGAATTCAATTAATTTACGGTAGCGTTCTTCACCTTCACGCAACGCAGTAACAAAATTCTTATTCGCCTGCGCGTGCCGCCGAAAAATAACGCCGATAGCAAATGCAATCAGGATCATGAAGGAGCCGATCCCGATAAAGGCAATCGCCTCGAGCTGTTGCATCTCTTGGTGACGGCGCGTCATGTTCAAAAAGATCTCTGCACCTCCCGCCACAACACCATTATCAAAAACCGGCACTAGCGCTGTCCCGATAACAACGCCCTGGATCTTACGGTGTGTAATTTGAACCAGCACTTTGCGCCCTTTAATTTCACGGGCATAAACCTTGCTGTCTTTTTGACCATAAACGGGTAGGTCGAGCGGTTCGAATACAACAGATCCCTGTGGATCGATAAGCCGAAGTCCCATGACTCCGGTGATGCCGATGATCTCCTCGATTTTTTCTACTTCTTTATCTCTCGGATCGCGATCTTTGAGAACACTTCCAAGGTTAGGAAGTCCGTTCAGAAGATTTGTAACAACTGTTGAACCAACTTCACTTGCCTCCGATCGAAACAAATATTTTTCGGCATGTTCCAGACTGAAATAGAGCGTTGTGAGGCAAAATAAAAGTATAGCGAGAAGCGCACCGCCGACGCGGCCATCGGCAGTTCGCCACCACGGTTTTTCTTTTGCCTGATTGATCTCTTCTTCGAACACAGTACAACTCATTCAAGAAATTCGTTTTACCAACGACACGTTGTACAATCATATCCATTAAAACCCGCTTAACGTGCGGGTGTTGTTCTTGTGATCAAAATCACACCCCAATCTAGACGTAGGCACCCGATATTTCCGGATATAAGCTCAATGACCATGGACACTGAAAACTTGAATCTCGGCTACTTTAACCGCGCCGCAGCATCAACCTATCCCGACAAAACAGCTTTGATCGATTTGTCGCGCAACCCCGATCATCTACTTTCTCATAGTGAGCTGGACAGGAGAATGGACTCCGTCGCAACGATGGTTTCAAACATCGGCATGGCCCGGGGGGATCGATTACTGCTTGCGATGGGCAACCGTTTCGAATTCATCGAGATCTTTTTTGGGGCAATGCGCGCTGGAATCATTCCTATTCCACTCAACATCAAGCTCGGTGCGGAGACTATTGATTTTATTATTAGGGACTCTGGGTGTCGCGGTGCGATCATCGAACCCAACTGTCACCCTCAGCTCGTTGAAGTCGTCGAACGGCATAACTTCCAGACTTTGATTGCCGTTGAGCCCGTTCCCCCTGGCTGGACAGATTATGAAGAGGCGCTCGCCGCATCGACGCCAGACTCATTTATCCCTTCGCCCGTAGAACCGGGCCAAATCGCCTTCCTTCCATATACATCGGGTTCAACCGGGCGTCCCAAGGGCGTCCTACTAACTCACGAAGGAATGTTGTGGGGCATCAGAGCGGCCCAACAGCACTGGCCTTGCAAACCAACAGATCGAACTCTGGTGGCTGGACCGCTGTTTCACAAGAATGCAATGCGGGTATCGATTAAGCCTAAACTCTATGCCGGAGCATCTGCCGTTATACTTCCACGATTTGAACCACGCACTATGCTGCAAGCTCTCGCGGATTACGAATGCACCGATACCGGCGGCGTACCCGCGATGTATCGCATGATGCTCGCCGAAGAAGAATTACTGCGAGACCTAAAATTTCCAAGACTGGAATGTCTTGAAATGGGATCTGCCGTCGTAGGCGCTGAATTATTAAATGCCGTCGAAAAAGCTTTTAGCGCCGATGTCGAGGAAGCTTACGGCCTCACTGAAGGCGGCGGCCCGCTTCGCAATCCCCTTGATGGGCGTCCTGTCCCTCGGGGAAGTTGCGGTGTCCCCGCTCCGGAGGTCGCGGTCAAGATGGTCGGAGAAGACGGAGAGGCAAACGATAGTCACGGAGAGTTCTGGGTTAAGTCCCCTGCTGTGCTCGCGGGTTATAACAATCGTCCGGACCTGAACAAAGAACGGCTGACCGACGGCTGGCTCCATACCGGAGATATCTTCCGTAAAGACGAAGACGGCTTCTACTTCTTTATGGGTCGCATAGACGACCAGTTTTCCTGTGGCGGCGAAAACATCTACCCCAAAGAGGTCGAGCTTCTTCTCGTACAGCATCCTGACATTATAGATGCCGTCATGATGCCGATAACACATGACGTCAAAGGTCTCGCTCCGGCTGCTCTCGTGACAGTGCGGTCGGGATCACGCAGCGACGAGAACTCGATCAAAGCATTTACGCTGGAGCATGGCGCAGCCTACGCGCATCCGCGGCGTGTCTTTATTGTTGAGGCCCTACCTATTGGCGGCACAGGAAAAGTCGACCGGCCGGCCGCCCGAAAAATCATCGAGGACTCGATTTCCACCGACACGTCTTAGGGGCAGACGACAATCTTGCCAAAGAAGTTCCGATCTTCCATCAGCATTTCTGCCTCACCGGTTTTCTCCAGCGGCAACACATCACTGATCACCGGCGCAATCTTACCTTCCGCCGCATAGGCAACAGACTTCGCGACGTCTTCCTGGCTATAGCTATTCGACCCCAGGACATCGAGTTCTCTCACCCAGATATAACGCAGATCCGTTTCTGGCGAATGCCCTGCCGTCGCCCCACATGTCAGGATTCGACCGCCTGGCTTCGCCGTCCGCAAACATGGTGCCCAGGTATCGCCACCGGTAAAATTGACGACAACATCGACACCTTTCTTTTCTGACAGTTTCCAAGTCGCCGCGCTAAAGTCTTCATCGGCATAATTGATCGTGTGATCAGCCCCCAGCGCGGAGAGCTTTTCACATTTCTCCGCCGAGCCAGCCGCTGCAATCACCGTCGCACCGACCATCTGAGCAAATTGAACACAGGCAATACCAACGCCGCCACTCGCGCCGAGCACCAGGATTGTTTCCCCTGCCGCCAACCTGCCGCGATGAAATAGCATCCTATGTGCCGTACCATAATTGATTGGAATAGCCGCGCCTTGCTCATAAGAAAGACTGTCGGGTAACGCCACGAGATTCTGGGCAGGAACACGGACTTTCTCCGCCAGACCACCAATCAGCTGCTCTCCAATCATTCCTTCATGTGTATCAGGATTGAGTGTTACCCGATCGCCGACCGACCAGCCGGGAACATTGTTCCCCAAGGCACAGATTTCGCCTGCAATGTCACCGCCGGAAATAAACGGCATCGGCACCGGAAAACCGGGCATCCCGCGTCGCACAAAAATGTCGAGATGGTTGAGCCCGCAGGCCTTCACGCGGACAACGACATCATCAGGACCCGGCTCCGGATCTTCCCAATCGCGATAGACGATGTTCTCGACACCGCCCTGCTGTTCAATGACTGCCGCTTTCATGATGTCGATGTTAGCGGCATTCCATCGATTGTCACACCGTCCTATGCTGTGCTGAGAATAATTTTTGGGAGACCCGATCATGGCTGACTGGATGGAAACCCATCGTGCCGTCGTGCATCCTTGGTATTGCGATCATATCGGACATATGAATGTCCGCTTTTACGGACATTTTTTCGATGATGCCGGGTTTCACATCTGGAACATGATTGATGGCGCCCATGCTGCGATGAAAAAACATGGCGTCGGCGTCGTCGTCGCGCGCACTACCAACGATTTCGTTCACGAAGCTAACGCCGGAGAACTCCTTGTCGTCAAAAGCGGCTTCACCCGGCTCGGCAATAAAAGCCTGACCTATACGCAACGCATGACCAATGCCGAAAACGGCACGCTGATCGCTACTCAGGATGCAGTGGAGGTTTTCTTTGACCTTGAGGCCCGCAAATCAACCGACATGCCAGATGAAATCCGAGAGATCCTGAAAGAGGCTTTGGTATCGACCGACGATTAAGGATGCACCGTTTCGGTGAACATGTCGGTCGGTAGTTCCGTCCCAAGGCCGAGCTCTTTCGCCTTGTTGTAAACCACGTAGCCAGTGGCCGCGAACTGGTAGCCCATTCCGAGATTATTCAAAAAACATGAGCACTGTTCGTCATTAATACGGCCTTCGCGGTCGCCATTGATGATCTGTGGCAGCGATGGCAAACCATTGTGCCAGTCATCTTGTTCCACCCCGTAGGAACCGACCTTATCCTCGCCGACCAAAACACCGTGGGTATAGATCATCTCGGCATTATCGTCGTGATCGAGCAGCGCAAAGAGTTCGATATCCGACCACGCCGCCTTTTCAACTTCCGTAGCGCCGGGACGCACCGTGCCAATATGCATGCCCGGTTCCAACCAATCATGGAAGAATACCGGCATCACCGCGTTGGTCGCGCAGGAAATCATCTGTGCTCCTTTGCAGGCTTCCTCACCGGTCTCACAGGTCCGAACGTCTAAATCCAATGCCTCGGACATCTCCGCCGCAAACGCCCTACGGTTATCCGGGTTGGGGCTATAGACGCGAACGTCTTTGAGGTCGCGCACCGCCGCATGCGCTAAAACCTGCGCGCCAGCTTGCCAGCCAGACCCCAGCACCGCCAAAGTGTCGGCATCCTCGCGCGCCATATATTTCGCCGCGATGCCGTTGGTGGCGCCGACCCTCATGCGCTGCATGACGCCATCAGGACAAATCATTAACGGCTCACCGTTATGGGTGCTAAATAACAACACTAACCCGACATAGCGGTTGTTAGGGGCTGCCGGTACTTTGACCCGGCGCATCTCATTCCCGGTGGTTGGGAAAGTCAGAATATCCGAGTTGAGGCGAACCGCCCCGACACCAAGTTTCGGGATCACACCATCCATCGATTTAAGAGCATAGAGCCCGTCGTCGCGTAGGGTCGTCGGCGTTACAATATCGGAGCGCCGTCGATTACCGCCACGCCCTTCGACAAGCTCGATATAAGCTTCTTCAAGCACCGGCACGAGTTCGTTCATCTCGAGGACTTGTTCGATGTCGTCATTGGACAAAATGAGTGTCATGGGTCTTTGCCTTCCTGCAGGTCTTTTGTTTTAGATTGAGATATTCAGATAGAGGTGACTGGAACGCCTTCGCGCGTCCGCAAGATGTCTTTACTCAGCTGCTCATACGATACGTCTTTTGATTCAACGAGCGATGCTGCCCGAATGCGTTGATCCTCCGGCGTTAGTCCTGGCGGATCTTCGCCGCGTTCATTCTTGGCTACAGCATCCAGCAAACGGCGGCGCATCATGATAATCGATTTATCACTGTTCACGAGATACTCGTGTTGGCGCTGGTGAATCTTACCCTGGCTCTCCTGCATCGCCTTGTCTTGCAGGCCAACCGTGTAAACACCGTTGAAAGTCTTTTCGGCGCGCTGACCTTCACGGTCTATAAAATAGTCATTATCGCGGTTAGCCAATGCCCGGAGGTCAGAGTCCAGCTTGACGTGGGTGCCCTTTCCCTCCTCCATCGCCGAACGCTCCGTATTGGTGAGCGGTCGGGTCGGGTGACAGCTGATAATCCAACGCCAAAAGCTTTCATCATCACGCGGTATCCAGGCATTAGACCCCATCGCGAAATCACCATAGGGCGGCGCTATGGTGAAACAGGGCAACACCCACTGACCGATCCGCCAGTAATAGCTGTCCTCATCTGCCTTGCGGCGGGCAATGACGTTGGTGCCATAAGGTTGGTCGATGCTGTCGTAATGGATGTCCGTTGCCGACGTCATGTCGGCTCCCGCAGTGTCTTTGTGCAACGGATCGGTGCTTAGCTCATATTTATGTAAAAACGGTACATGGACCGGATCGATGCCCCCTTCCAGCCCCTGCAACCAGTTGCATTCCTCCCAACGCCTTGTTGCAAAACGGTGCGCATCTGACACCAGACAATATTCATACTCCGGTGGCGGCGGTTGTTTGCTAGGCGGCCCCATATAGGTCCAAACGATGCCACCCGCTTCCACCGCAGGGTAGGCTTTAATCCGGGGTTTATCATCCCACTGTTCAAAATCAGGCTCTGACGGAATATCAACAACATTGCCATCCAGATCGAATTTCCAGCCGTGATAGGAACATCGCAACCCGCACTCTTCGTTTCGGGCGAAAAACAAGTTGGATCGCCGATGCGGACAAAACTGATCCAGCACGCCGACACGGCCATCGCTGGCACGAAAGACGATCAAATCCTCACCCATCAACTTCAAACGCAGCTGATCGCCGCCGGCGTCGGGAATTTCGTCGCAGCGCACCGCCGGTAGCCAATAACGCCGAAGGAGATCACCCATCGGGGTGCCTGGCCCAGTGCGGGTCAGAATTTCATTTTCTTCTTCGGTAAAGAGTTCGTATGTGGCTGGCACGCGATAAAACCCCTCATTAACGAGTTTTAGAGTTTTCTGGTGAAAAAAGGTATCAGCGCCCCCATATTCTAACAAGGTACGCAAAATGGCTCATTTTTGCCGCTTGCGACGATATTATGGAACCCGCTAGCTTGCAGATGATACCATACAAAGGTATCCCCACTTGCTAACGACGCCGGCACCGGATGAACATTTTGAATAGAACATTTCTGATGACAGCTTTGATTGCGGTTAGCCTGACCGCAGGCACCACAAATGCTGCCAAAGGGAAATCTCCACAAATCAAGCTGGTTAATACCGGGATGATTGGCAGCGCAAGTGAGAAATACTCACGCACAATCGCCCGACACCTTTATCGGTTCATCCCCGGAAAGCCAAAGATAACGGTGCAATCTATCGTTGGCGCCGGCGGCATAAAGGCGACGAACTTTGCCTACAATGCCATGCCCAGAAATGGGCTGAACATTCTCTTGCCACCCGACACACTCGTTCTGTCACGGGCGCTATGGCCCAAAGCAGTAAAATATAATCCCAGCCATTTTTCCTGGATCGGATCAGTTAGTGCCGCAAACCGGGTTTTCGCGCTGCGCGAGGATACCAACCTGAAAACCGCAAAGGATATTATCGGCAAAAAACTGGTCATCGGCTATACCAATCGCGGATCGATGTCTTACATCATCCCGAAGCTCATGCGATATATCGTTAAAACCGAAATCAAACTGGTCGCCGAGCTGAAGACCGCTCGCAAGACAATCAGCGAAATGGAGAAGAAAACGCATGTCGGTGCAGCGTTTGACTGGCTGACCTGGAACACCATCGTTCCGCACTGGTTCAAGAAGACCGGCAATTTCGCGATCCCACTGGTACAGGTTGGGTATTTTCGCGATCCATTGCTCAAGAAACTACCAATGCTGCATGAAATAACCAACAAACAAGACCACAGCCTGGTAAAGCTGGTTTCAACGCCCGGCGCCATCGGCTACAGCCTCTTGCTCCCGCCAAGAGCACCAAAAGGGGCCCTCAAAGCTCTGCGTAGCGCTTTTGACAAGATGATTAAAGACAAGCAGTTCATCGGCGACATTCGCAAACAACGGCTCCGCCTTTTACCGACGTCTGGGCTAAAGGTTCAAAAAATCGTCGGTGACGCAGTCAAAACTATCAGTGCCGGTCACAAAGCCCGCCTCCGTTCGATCATTTTCGCCAAATAGCATTGGTGCCGCTGTTGCTTGATCTGACATAGCAGGCTATGTCGTCGGGACTGTGACGCCCCACCATAACAACCAACGTATAAATTAATGGGTTTCGAAGAGCTGGCCATCGTCCTGACCGCCATCGCGGTTGGGTCATACTTTAAAGGTGCCGTTGGTATTGGGTTACCGACTATCGCGGTGCCAACACTTGCTGCCTTTATCGGCGCGGAACACGCCATTGTCGTCCTGACAATTCCGGTTGCCGCCAGTAATATCTGGATTTGCTGGCGTTACCGGAAAATGACCAGCGATGTCCCGCATCTCAATATCTCGCTTATTTGTGCTGCTGTCGGGACGGCATCAGGCGCCTTTGTGCTGGCCGCCCTCACTGACATCGCCCTGCTTTGGCTCATCATCATCTGGCTCGGGCTGTATTTGGTTGTGCTCGCCTTTAAACCTGACTTCCAACTCAAGGGCAAAGCCGCCAAACGTGGCGCGCCCATTCTCGCCTTTGTTGGCGGTGCCTGTCAGGGGGCGACCGGAATCGCTGGGCCGATGATCGCAACCTGGATTCACTCCTACCGACTGCACAGTAAAACCTACGTCTTTGCAGCTTCGCTTATGTTTCTGGCGATTTCAGGTACGCATGTATTTGCGGTCGGTGGGCTCGGACTTTATACCGAGGAACGCATATATCAGGGGCTACTGGCGGTCATTCCAACAGTCCTGTTTACACAGTTCGGAATGTGGACAACGCCCTATATAAGCGCCAAATGGTTTAACCGGCTGATCATCGCCGTGATCATCGTCATGTGGATCAAACTGATCCTACAGGCCGTCGCGACTTAAGCGAAAATTTTACTCCGCAGCGGCTGGCATCGGACAAGTCACACCCGTCCCACCCAAACCGCAATAGCCGCCCGGGTTCTTGGCGAGATATTGCTGATGATAATCCTCAGCGTAGAAAAACTCTGGCGCCTCGATGACTTGGGAGGTTATGCCGCTATGTCCTGCGGCCGCCAATGCTTCACCAAACTGTTCATAGGATGCGATCACGGTCTCTCTCTGAGCTTCTGAATAAGTGTAAATGCCTGACCGATATTGCGTACCAACGTCGTTGCCCTGCCGCATCCCCTGCGTCGGGTCATGGCCCTCCCAGAAAAGCTTAAGCAGTGCGTCGAGGCTGACTTCGGATGGATCGTAAACCACGAGTACAGCTTCAGTATGGCCCGTGCGCCCGGAACAAACCTCATCATAGGTCGGATTATTGGTGTGACCGGCGATATAGCCAACTGCCGTCGTGTAAACCCCTGGCGTTTGCCAAAAGATACGCTCCGCCCCCCAGAAACAGCCAAGCGCAAAAACAATCTGCTCCATGCCATCGGGAAACGGTGGTTTAAGGGGGTTACCATTGGCAAAGTGCTTTTCAGAGACCCGCAACGGCGTATCGCGCCCCGGCAGAGCATCTTCAGCTTTTGGAACTTCCAACTTGTTCGATGAAAACCACATTGCACACCTTTCCGGCTAACCTGTTCCCTCAAGATAGGGATTTTCAGGCCGGCCCGCTAGACTCCAATGAGTGCCCTGCGATAGTTTTATGGCTGAACTCAGCAGGGAAAAATTATGGCCGATAAAGGGTTTCGGAGTTTTCTGGACGATCTCGATGCCGCGGGAGAGTTAAAACGAGTGACCAAACCGGTTGATTGCCGCCAATTATCAGCGCTCGGCGAACAGGCTGACGAAGCCACGATGTTTGAAAACATTGAGGGCTACCCCGGCTGGCGCGTTGCAACAGCCTTGGTCTCCACGCGCAAACGCCTCGCCGTTGCCATGGGCTGTACCGAGAACCGTATCGCCTTTGAATTTGAGGCAAAATCAGCGAGGCCGATTGATCCCATCACAGTCGATACTGCTCCCTGTCAGGAAGTCGTGATGGAAGGCGATGATGTCGATTTGACGTCCATTCCCCTGCCCCTGATGCATCTATTTGACGGTGGCCCCTATATTTCCGGGACATTTGCGGTTTCCGAAGACCCTGAGCATGGCCCCAATGTTGGCTGTTACCGGCTGATGTATCGAACGCCAAAGGAAACCGGCATTGATCTGGTTTCGCCGTCGGATATGCGATTTTACTATCAGCGTGCCCTCGATAAGGGCGAACCACTGCCAATTGCGATCGCGGTTGGCGTCCATCCGCTGGATATGCTGGCGGCGTCCTATAAAGCACCAATTGATACCAGCGAATTAGCGCTAGCCGGCGGTCTACGCGGCGAACCACTTGAAATGGTTAAATGCAAGACCTTGGATCTTAGTGTCCCTGCTGACGCAGAACTCGTTCTCGAAGGGGAGCTGCTCCCTATTGGCTGGACAGCTGATGAAGGGCCTTTTGGGGAGTTCAGCCAGATTTCCGGTGATGTAAAATGGAACCCAATTTTTCGGATTAAATGCATTACGCACCGGAAAAACCCGATCTTTTATATGCTGCAAATGCCATGGGAGAATGATTGGCTCGCCGCCCCGGTCACGGAAGCCGCAGGTTTGCAGGCCTTGCGGATCGCCAGTGTTCAGCCTGTCGATATCCGAGCACCTGTGGGTAGTTGCGGCTACTGGTCGCTTATTGCTTCGATCAAAAAACGTCCCGGCGAGGGTAAAAATGCCGTCGCAGCGCTACTGTCAGTGGCGGAGGTTAAATATGTCATCGTTACGGATGACGATATCGATATCCACGACCCGGATGAGCTGGATTGGGCCATTGCATTTCGGGTTCAGGCTGATCAAGACGCGGTTATCCTCAAAGGGGCGCGTGCCAAACACATCGATCCGAGTGTAAAATCTTGGCTTCTTGGCAAAGGTGGCCTGCCCACGACGGCCAAACTGGGGATTGATGCGACAATCCCCGAAGGTGTGCCAAAGATTTTGTACCGCCGGATCAAGAATTACGGCCGCGACCGCATCAAGCTGGAGGATTTCGAATGAGCCCGCTGGCAACAACTTTAAAAACAAACCTCGAAGCGGAAGCCAAACAATTCCACGACGTGGTTGACCACCATATGGATGTCCCCTGGCCAGATTTCCTGCGCGCCTGGGGCGAACTGCGGGAGATCGATATTCTCAAGCGCGACGATGAAGGCGCTTACTATATCGAGAAAATTTAAATCTCGTTGCCGCTAGTTGATTTAACGGCACGATCGACGCATGTTGCGCACACATAAATTCATGATGGAGACGTAGAGTGGCCACGCCTGACAAGTCTGACAATCACCAAGCAATGAACTTCATCAATGGTGAATATCGTACTGGTGGTTCTGGAAAGAAATTCAATAATATCAGTCCTGTAAACGGCTCTCTTTTATCAATAGTTCATGAAGCGAGCGAAGCAGATGTCGATGATGCGGTGAAGGCTGCCAAGGCGGCGTTGAAGGGTCCTTGGGGCACAATGCCCCTACCGGAACGGCTAAAGCTGGTGACCGCCATCGTTGGTGGCATTCAGGCACGTTTTGATGACTTTCTAGATGCCGAGGTTGCCGATACTGGTAAACCGGTGAGTTTGGCTTCCCACCTCGACATTCCGCGTGGCGCAGCGAACTTTGAAGTCTTTGCGGACATGATGAAAAACCATCATGACGAGTGCTTCCGGATGCCGACGCCCGACGGCACTGGCGCGCTAAACTACACGGTCACCAAGCCCAAAGGGGTAATCGGGATCATCTGCCCGTGGAACTTGCCTTTGTTGTTGATGACATGGAAAGCCGGCCCTGCTCTCGCTTGTGGCAACACCGTTGTCGTTAAGCCTTCAGAAGAAACCCCGTCTACCGCTGCTTTACTGGGCGAAGTCATGAACGATGTCGGCGTCCCACCCGGCGTTTACAACGTTGTGCAAGGTATGGGACCGGGTTCCGCAGGTGAATTTCTGACCAAACATCCCGATGTTGACGCCATTACCTTCACCGGTGAAACCCGTACTGGCGAGGCTATCCTCCAAAATGCGGCCATTGGCGTGCGCGATGTGTCCTTTGAGCTCGGTGGTAAAAACCCCGCTATTGTCTTTGCCGATTGCGATCTCGATAAAGCAATCGAAGGCACCATGCGCTCCGCATTTGCCAATTGTGGCCAGGTTTGTCTCGGTACGGAGCGGGTCTATGTCGAACGACCGGTCTTTGACGAGTTTGTTAGCCGCCTTAAAGAGGGCGCAGAAGGGCTGGTTTGCGGTGCGCCCGAAGACGATTCAACGTCGCTTGGCCCGCTCATCAGCAAAGAACATCAGGAAAAAGTCCTCGGCTACTACAATAAGGCCGCTGAAGAAGGCGCAACTATCGTTACTGGCGGTGGTGTGCCTGAAATGAATGGTATGAGCGATGGTGCGTGGATCGAACCGACGATCTGGACGGGTCTTCCGGAAAACTCTGCGGTAGTACAGGAAGAAATCTTTGGTCCCTGCTGCCATATAACGCCTTTTGATACGGAAGAAGAAGCCGTTTCAATGGCAAACGATACACCTTATGGCCTCGCCTGCTCTATCTGGACAGAAGACCTTACCCGTGCCCATCGCGTGGGGCCACAGATGGAAGTCGGTATTTGCTGGATCAATAGCTGGTTTTTGCGCGATTTACGGACACCCTTTGGCGGTTCAAAACAATCAGAGATTGGCCGCGAAGGCGGTACCTATTCGATGGAATTCTATACCGAGATGAGCAACGTCTGCGTGAAGCTCTAAAAGCAACGCTTTTATATTCGCCAGCCTCGGGCGCGATTAAACAAATCTGTGATCCAGTACGCTTGTGCGCCGATTGCTGCGGCAGGCAGTAAAAGCCAGAGAATATCGAATATCGCGAGCGCAAAGACGATAAAGCAGAAATCAGCACGGCTGAATTTGTGAAAAATCAAAATCAGCCAGTCGATTAAGTTTTCTGGCGTCTTTTGGACAACCGCCTGTTCTTCCCGGCTCTCGGCATCTTCTGCCGCGCTCTTCTTCGCGTAATAGAATAAGTCAACAACATAGTCGATCGTTGCGCCTGCGGTCGCAGCAACCCCGCACCAAAACCAAATCATATTGTCGGTAGCAACCCACGTGCCAAAGCCCAGCGCGGTAAAAAAAACACTATCCACCAGCCAATCAACGACATCATCGAACTTAGCGCCAAATTCCGACGACAGGTTCTTCAAGCGTGCGATCTCCCCATCACAATTGTCAAAGGTATAACCAAGTACAAACAGTGCACCTCCTATGACGGCATCCTGATAGGTTCCCTGAGCAAAAAACCAAGAGGCCGCCAAACCAGATAGCATTGACAAAGCCGTCACATGGTTAGGTGTCAATGGCAGTAAAATCAGTAGCTTGGTCAAACGATACGAGAACTGCCTAATCAACGGAAATAACTGTTCCGGTTTTGTAAGGGCGGGTCTGTCCTCCTGGGGCATTTCTGAGTTTGTCATATGCGTCACATTCGCCGAACTACTTTTGAGTCCAGCTCTGTCTAATAGGGCTACATAATCGACGCAAGGTCATAGGTCTCTCAACGTTACAAAGATTCTGGCCAAGGCTGTCCTCTCCGCTTACAACCACGAGGTCGGAGAAATCAACAAAGCGTCTTATGAAAATCGCGTCATACATTGGCTTGGTTATCGGCCTCGTAATCCTGACAGGCTTAATTGCCTGGCAAGGGTTAGGCGATATTTGGGGTCTTCTCGCCGCGTCAGGTTGGGCCCTTCTTCTGGTACCCGCGATCTGGTTTCCAACAGTATTGATGAATGCCCGCTGCTGGCAGTTACTATTCCTAATGGAACACCGGCCCAGTTTCGGGAAAGCATTCTACGCTCAATGGATGGGCCGTGCCGTCAATACTTTGCTTCCCGTCGCCTCCATCGGTGGGGAGGTCGTAAAGGCGCGGGTTTTGACGCTTTGGGGAACTGATGCCCGTCACGCCAGTGCGTCGACCATCGTCGACAAAACTGTACAGGTTATTACCCTCATCTTTTGGGGCGTTCTTGGTGTGATCCTACTCTCCATGATGGCTTTGGATAATGAATTGGTCGCTGCAGGTGCCGTTGGGCTGGCTCTCCTTGGTGCTGGCGTCGCAGGATTTCTAGTAGTTCAAAAGGCAGGAATCTTTGGAATCGCCGTTAAGTCTGCCCACAAGGTGACAAAAGCGGAATTCCTCAACGACTTGATCGATACGGCAGATCAGATCGACGACATTGTTCTTCAGGTCTACCGCGAACGACGTACCCTGATCGCCGCTACTGCGTGGCGATTTGGCGCTCTCATTTTACAAACCGGAGAAGTTTGGCTAGCCGCTTGGTTGCTCGGATTTCCAATTGGCGTTCTCGAAGCCCTAATGCTCAAAAGTCTGAGTTCAACGCTTAGCGATGCCGCCTTTATCGTGCCCAACAGCTATGGCGTCCAAGAAGGCGCCTTCGTCGTACTCGGCGCGCTGGTCGGCATGACGCCCGATGTTGCCATCGCTGTTTCGTTGGCGATCCGAATACGGGAATTCTTAATTGATGTTCCCGGCCTGGTATTTTGGCAGCATGCTGAAGGAAAAGCGTTGCTCCGTAAGCGTCATTCCGCCGAATCACAGAATATGCAGACTGGATCAAATGATAAGAATTGATCGCCAGAATGCCTTAGAAAGATTGTGTGTGAAGCGGTTACAGGCTAGACATAGCGCCCGCATTAATACGGAAGGTTGAGGTTACCGGTTTGGTTTTCACCATACCCACAGTTCTATCTGTTCTCGCGCTATCGCTATTCGTGTTCGCAATGGGGTACATGATCGTGGCGACCGGTCGCGTTTTGGTCTTTCGTCAGAAGACACGACATCCCGTCTCTTCGTCAAATAATCTTCCTGTGACAGTTTTGAAGCCCATTTGTGGCATGGAATTCGAACTGGCCGAAAATTTGCGCTCTTTTTGCCGTCAGGAATACGCTGAACACCAGGTAATATTCGGTGTTCGAGAAAAAACCGACCCGGCCATTCCCGTTATCGAAGCAGTCATAAAGGAATTTCCCGACCGGGATATCTCTCTGGTCGTCGATGATCAGATCATCGGATCCAACTATAAGATCAGCAACCTTGCCAATATGGCCAAAACTGCGAAACACGGCATTTTCGTTATCTCTGATAGCGACATGCGGGTAAGTCCCGACTATCTACAACGTGTGACCGCCCCCTTTGGTGACAGCAAGGTCGGTGCCACCACGTGCCTGTATTCCGGCACTGCTGCGAAAGGTCTGGCGTCACGGCTCGGCGCCATGTTCGTCAATGACTGGTTTTTACCGTCAGCTCTGATCCCAACGATGTTTGGTAAGTTAAAATTCTGCTTCGGTGCAACAATGGCTGTTCGGCGGAATGTGCTAGAGGATTTCGGAGGATTCCCTGCTTTGGCCGACTTTCTCGCGGACGATTACATGCTTGGAAAGTTTGTCGTCGACCAGGGTTATGATGTCGCCTTGGTGCCATACATTGTTGAAAACGTCATATTGGAAGAAGACCTTAAAGGTGTATTTTTCCACGAAATCAGATGGGCGCGGACAATTCGTTCCGTTCAACCCGGTGGCTATGCTGCCTCAATAACGACTGAAATTTTTCCACTTTCAATTTTCGCCGCCTTTGGTGCCTTCACTTTAGGCGCTTCCATCTCTATGTCTTTAATGCCGGTGACGATTGCACTGGGCATGCGGACAATCTTGCATTATGCAGTGTGCCGCGGGCTCACCAATGGTAAATCCTGCGGCGCGTGGTTAATTCCGGTGCGGGATATGCTATCCTTCGCGGTACGAATTTATAGTTTTTGTGGAACGAAAGTTCTGTGGCGGGAGCGGGAATTCGTTGTCTTGGCTGACAACAGGCTAAAGGTTGCCAAGTAGGCCAGAAATCAAGATCCAGGGGATACGGAATACAGGATGAAGAAGACTCTCTTTTTGAGCCCACCGACTTATGCCGGATATGACGGCGGTGCCGGTTCACGATATCAATGCAAACGGGAAGTTAAATCCTTCTGGTACCCAACATGGCTGGCACAACTTGCCGCATTAGTCCCCGGCAGCAAGCTGGTCGATGCGCCGGCACGAGGGTTATCGGTGGACGATGTCTTAAAGGACGCGAAGGACTACGAGTTCTTGGTCCTGTACACTTCAACGCCGTCTTTTGCGAATGACACTAAGGTCGCTGAACTTTTCAAAGAGCTGAACCCCGAATTATTGATCGGGTTTTGTGGCGCCCACGTGGCCATCAATAACGAGGCGACAATTATCGCGTCGCCGGCAATTGATTTTGTTTGCGACAATGAATTCGATTTCACAATTCAGGAAATTGCTGAGGGTAAGCCCCTTGAAGACGTCCCTGGGATTACTATTCTGAAAGACGGCAAACCGCATTTTACCGGTAAACGACCACTCATCGAAGATATGGACACTCTTCCCTGGGTCACACCAATCTACAAAGAACATTTGGTCCCCAGCGATTATTACAACGGCTATATGCTGCATCCATATATGTCGCTTTATACCGGCCGTGGCTGCAAATCCCGCTGTACGTTTTGTCTCTGGCCACAAACGATTGCTGGTCATAATTACCGAACGCGCTCGGTTGATAATGTCGCCGCCGAAATTAAATATGCACGCGATAATTTCCCCGAGATCAAGGAGTTCTTCTTCGACGACGATACCCTTACCGATAATCGTGAGAACGTCGAAGCGTTGGCCCGTGAACTCGGAAAACTGGGCATCACATGGTCTTGTAATGCCAAAGCCAACGTCCCGTATGAAACCTTGATGATCATGAAAGAAAACGGCTTACGCCTGCTTCTCGTGGGCTATGAGTCAGGAAATCAAAAAGTCCTGAACAATATCAAAAAAGGTATATTGGTCACGAAAGCCAAGCAGTTCACACGTGACTGTCACGAGCTCGGCATCCTAATCCACGGGACTTTCATTGTCGGACTTCCTGGCGAGACCCGCGATACAATCGAAGAGACCATCCAATACGCACAAGAGATCGACCCAAAGACTATTCAGGTCTCTCTACCTGCCGCCTATCCAGGGACTTTCTTGTACAAGCAAGCAACCGAGAATGGCTGGCTCATCGCTGAAGATGGCAACGAGCTGGTTGCGGAGAACGGCGTGCAGAATAGCGTTCTGCATTACGACCATCTTAGCAAAGAAGAGATCTTCGAAGCGGTTGATGTGTTTTACAAACGCTTCTACTTCCGGCCGCGGAAGATGGCGTCGCTATTTTTCGATATGTGCAAAGACTGGAATGTCATGAAGCGTCAGGCCCGTGAAGGCGTCGAGTTCTTCCGCTTCCTGTGGGGCCGGGAGAACGCAGTCTGAAACGCTTAATCGTCACGGGTGATGATTTCGGCATATCGATTCCGGTAAACGAAGCGATCGAAGCAGCACATTCCAACGGAATCTTGACAGCGACCTGCCTGATGGTCGGCGAGCCTGAAGTACGAGACGCTATCGCGCGCGCTAAACGGCACCCTGATCTTGGTGTTGGGCTTCACATCGTCGTTGCACGAGGCAGATCTACGCTACCACCGGACCAGCTTTCCTCCATTGCGCCAAATGGGTTCTTGGAGGACAACCTTGTTCGCGCAGGGTTTCGCTACTTCTTTTCACCTAGGGCACGGCGCCAACTCAGTGCAGAGATTCGAGCGCAGTTCAGAGCCTTTCGAGATACCGGCTTGGCGCTCGATCATGTGAATGCCCACAACCATATGCATCTTCACCCGATCGTGCTCAGCTGCATTCTCGAGAATGCAGCGGAATTTGGCATCAAAGCGGTTCGGCTGCCTGCTGAAAAGAATGGTGGCTTGGGAGCGGTGTTACTTTCACCATGGATCAGTTTGATGCGTTGGCGTTTGCGGCGGGCGGGCATCCGGTATAACGACCAAATTATTGGCATCACTGAGACTGGAACGCTCAATCAAACCCAGCTCCTGTCCGCCATCACAAAATTGCGTGATGGGGTCACGGAAATTTTCTCTCATCCCGCTACGGGAGATTGGGAGGGTATGGACCCTGCGGCGTCTGACTTTAAGTTTAAAGAGGAATTCGATGCCTTGATCTCGCCTGATGTTGCGGCGGCAATCGCTAATTCTGATATCAAACTATCGACATACAGGGATATATAATGGTCGGCGACTCCTGGACCCATAAAATTGCAAAAATATGTATCGCCCCGCTGGCCAACACGGCCGTCACACCGAACCATTTGACGACGTTGCGGCTAATTACAGGCGTCGCCGCCTGCTCCGCCTTCGCAATCGGTGATCGCCAGTGGGATATCTGGGGCGGCTGGCTCTGGTTGTTCTCCGCCTTTATGGACCGCGCTGATGGCGAACTAGCTCGGTTAACCGGCAAGATTACTCCTGGCGGTCATCGTTATGACATGTTCTGCGATATTACCGTGACCTCTCTGTTCTTCATCGGCGCCGGCATCGGGCTACGTGACGGACATTTTGGAAACTGGATGATCTTGATGGGTGCCCTGGGCACGGCCGGTGTCTTCGCTGCCGAAATCTATGCCGAAAAGATCGACCAGATGAACACTGACACCGGCGACAAAGCCTACCCCGGCATCTGGGGGTTTGATTTCGATGACGTGCTTTATTTGTTCGCACCCATTGTCTGGCTTGGCTGGCAAATGCCGTTTGTGGTCGGCGCTTCAGTTGGCGCCCCCGCTTTCGCCCTCCTCACCTGGTACAAATGGCGAAAACAGCGGCAAAAAGTTAGCTAAAGTTTTCCCAGCATAGCACGCCAATCAGCTTCCAGTGATTTTAGTGATTTCTTGTAAACATCTTTCCACCTTCCCGAAGAGCCAGCATTTCTGCGATATGACTGGAAGGGCGAAAGGGCATATAGTTCGCGGAATTTCTTCATTCCATAACGCTCGATCAGATATCGGACGAAGGACCCAGACACCAAATAGGCCTCTCTCACGCTGAGACCATCGACGGAGAGAGAACTCGGCGTCGCCTGCTCATCAAGATCGGACAAATTTGCCTGTTCAGAAAATTCCTTAGCCAGCGTATGAATATCCTCTCCATCATTAGGATATGCAGAGAGGCCTTTCAAATGCTCTTGAGCGTATACAGCCAAGCCTTCTGCGAGAAAACGATTTCCGTTTGGTGCCAACACATGCGTTAGTTCATGTGTGATCGCGGCGTTCCGAAACAACAAGGTGTTTTTGCGGAAAAACATTGTCCCGCGATTGCCTCTCCAGGCTGGCGTCAGTGCACGGGAGGGACCACGATAAACAATAATAACCTTGAACGGTCCGGTGAAACTCTGCCCCCACCAATTACAGACCTTGACGTACGCTGATTGAAAGTCTGCCTGGAAACTTGACTGTTCCTCATCAGACAAAACTATCGTACCTGCGAAAGCCGTCTCCACGGGCTTACAATCCGCCGAAGCTGCTTGCGAAGAGTTTATAAAAATAACCGTCAGAAAGACGGCTGCAATAAATGACTAAAACCGTTGCATGTTGAATACAACGATTCGGAATTGAAATTCCGTCGCAGAATTAATCCCGCTCGGCTAATTCGCCGCCCAACCAATCCTGCATCCATTTACGATGATCATCTTCGTGAGTAAGGCGTTTCATCATATCTTTCGGCGCAATCGTATCTATCTCTGAGGGCGGCGTGCCATCCCGTAACGCTTTCAGCGTGTCATAAGTCGCCTTTACCGCGGCCTGGAATGGGTGATGCCCCTGTAAACAAATGCGGACGCCGGCGGCACTCAGTGAATCCAAATCGCCGAGCGCCGAGGCTGCCCCACCAAGAAAAATCGGAATGTTTACCGCATCTGAAACGACCGCGAGCTGATCTGTGTTTGTGACGCCGGACAAAAACACAGCGTCCACACCAACAGCTTCATAGGCCTTTATGCGCGCAACGGTGTCTTCGGGCCCAGTGATTCCCATGGCGCTCGTGCGACCTGCGATGACGAGACTGGGGTCCTGACGACCGTCAAGCGCTGCCTTCATCTTACCAACGCCTTCTTCAATCGAAATAAGTCTTGTACCGCCGACGCTGCCATAACTTTGCGGCAACTCAGTGTCTTCAATAGTCAGCGCTGCAACGCCAGCGGTTTCTAACTCCTCAACCGTCCGCCGGACATTCAGAGCATTGCCATAGCCGTGATCGGCATCAACCAAGAGCGAAAGATTACCGGCGCGACAAATCCGGTAAGCCTGCTCCGCAAATTCTGACAGGCTGAGCACGATGAGATCCGGAGACCCCAAAACTGTTTGGGACGCGACTGAACCAGCAAACATACCAACTTCAAAGCCCAACTCCTCGGCAATTCGCGCGGAAATCGGATCAAACACCGACCCAGGATGAACGCAACGATCTCCTTCAATAAGGGTCCGAAACCGTTCGCGTCTATCTGCCCAATGCATGATCAAACCTTTCAATAATGAAATTTTTCGCACGCTAACGCATAACACTGCTTCAGGGAAACTGAGCTCTTGCGAATAGTCGAAAAGCTGGGCAGTTTAGCGCTCCGTTTAATTGAGCGAATAGAGATCATGGCCAAGTTCTACGAACCCGACATGGGACAAGATCCCAACAATCCTTTTGCACGCGATGCAGATGGCAAATTGGCCAGACGCGGTTACTGGCTCGATATGGCAGATCGTTCAATCATTCTCATGATGACGCAGGGCTTAGGACAAGTTCTTTCCAACGAGCAAAAGCGCATGCATCTGGAGGATATAGGTCGAGGTCACCTAACAGCAGAAATTTGCACGGTTGAAATCTTGCCACCGGAACAGTAAACCGCTGGCCGCTACCCGTTTCAAAGAACCGAATTACAAAACACCATGTTGCGCATTGAAGGGCTGACATACCGGATCGGCCCCCGGACCCTTTTTGACAACGCCGATACTGCGATCAATGAAGGCCATCGCGTCGGTTTCGTTGGACGTAACGGCGCCGGAAAGACGACCCTGCTCAATATGATCATGGGATCGATAATCCCCGATACTGGTGTCATTGATTACCCATCTCGCTGGCGTATCGGGATTACACGACAGGAGGCTCCTAGCGGCTCACAAAGCCTTGTCGAAACCGTCATGTCTTCCGATCGCGAATTAGTGAAGCTTAACGAAGAAGCTGAAACCGCGACGGACCCCAACCGCATTGCCGAGATACATACGAGGCTGCATGAAAAGGAAGCTCATCGAGCACGGTCTCGAGCGTCTCGCCTCCTTGCCGGGCTGGGGTTCTCCGAAGCCGAAATGCAACGACCCTGTGATGAGTTTTCCGGAGGTTGGCGCATGCGTGTTGCCCTCGCAGGGTTACTGTTTACCCAGCCAGACCTTCTGTTGCTCGATGAGCCAACAAACCATCTCGATCTAGAAGCCTGTCTTTGGCTGGAGGACTACCTGAAGCGCTATCAGGGAACGATCCTGATTGTTAGTCATGATCGCGGGCTGTTGAACCGCGTGGTAAATCAAATTCTCCATTTAGATGACACGCGCCTCAAGCTTTATACCGGCGGCTATGATCGATTTGAGATCAGTTTCCGCGCAAAGCTCGAGCGCATCGCTTCCGAACGGGCTCGACAGGAAGCACAGCGGGCTCACATCCAAAAGTTCGTCGACCGGTTCCGTTACAAGGCAACCAAGGCTCGACAGGCGCAATCCCGTCTCAAGATGTTGGAACGGATGGAACCACTTCCAGAACGCAGCGAAGACGGCTCGGTGGCTTTCACATTCCCTGACCCCAAACCTCTGGCGCCACCTCTCTACAGCATCGACAACGCGTCAATCGGCTATGATGGCAAAGCTGTCCTGAACAAGGTCTCGTTCCGATTAGATCTCGATGACCGCGTGGCACTACTCGGTGCCAACGGTAACGGTAAATCAACCCTGATTAAATTACTTGCCGGACGTTTGACAGAGATGTCGGGCCATGTCGTTAAATCCAGGAAATTGCGCGTCGGCTATTTCGCCCAACACCAAACTGACGAGCTCGATTTCAATGCCACGCCGCTTATAGAGCTCTCGCGTCGAAGACCAAAAGATCTCGAAGTAAAACTGCGGAATCATTTAGGGCGGTTTGGTTTCTCGCAGCAGCGTGCTGACACCCGAACCGGTAACCTATCCGGTGGTGAAAAGGCACGATTATTATTTGCGATGATGAGCAGTGACGAACCCCATATCCTGCTCCTCGACGAACCGACCAACCATCTCGATGTTATTGCCCGCGAAGCATTGGTTCAGGCGATCAACGCATTCGAAGGCGCTGTTGTTATCGTCAGCCATGATCCACATGTCATTGAACTTACCGCAGACCGCCTATGGCTCGTCGATCAGGGCACCGTTACGCCCTATGACGGTGACCTCGATGACTACCGCAAGCTCTTATCGAAACCAGCTAAAAATAGCGAGAAGCCAAAAAGGGCCGACGAGCCTGCTGCAGCTGTCATGCCAGAAGTTACAAAGAAAAAACAACGCAAGCTAGCGGCTGAAAAACGCAACGAGCTCGCACCGCTTCGTAAACGCGTAAAGCGTGCCGAAGACAAGGTAACAAAATTAACGACCGAGACGGAGAGATTGCAGACCGCCCTTGCCGATCCTAAATTATATGAAAAAGGCGATAACGAAGCGGTTAAATCCCTGCAGGTTGAAGCTGGATATGCCGCTAAAACGTTAGCGGATGCCGAAGAAGCCTGGCTCGAACTTCAGGAAGAGTTGGAAACCGCCGAAGCAACGGCAGCTCTCTAATCAGTTATCTTTGGGATGGCCCCGGCCAGGTGGTTCTGGTGTTCCAGGTGCGGGAATGACGTCCTTGGTGGCACCGCCCCAGCCCAGATGGGTCACGTCAAAGATGACGCCATTGGGGTCGCGGTATTTTATTTCATAAAATGTTGTCGGGGCTTTCTTGTCCGGACGACCCATGAAGTATTTACCGCCGGCCTTCTCGATCTTTTTATCAGCCTCTTCCGCATCGTCGACCCAAAAGCCAATATGATGAAGCCCGACATAATCTTTGCCACGCTCATCCTCGCCATCAACATACCCTGCCCAATGGTCGGATTTGTATTTTAACAACGCAACGGTAATAACGCCGTCAGACACATAGCAACCTTTGGCCAGCGGTGAATCTGTTGTCCCAACGCGCTCCATATCAAACGCTTCACAATAGAAATCCGCGGTTTTCTCGGGATCATCAACCGACATTGCAATGTGTCTTAGCTTAGCCATAACGTTCTCCTGAAATGCGATAAGAGGATTATACCTGATCAATTCTTTTTGGTGTCGGGAAAATATCTCGGATCTGATATCACCGCACCAAACTGCTGCTGGGCATAGGTGGTCGCCGCGACATCCCACGCCATACTATTTTGTGAGGTTGCGGCATGAACATCGCGGACTGCGCGTTGATACGGGCTATCAAACCCTAGTCCTCGCCCGCCTGCCAGCGGAAATAGCCTTTCGACAGCCTGAACGCACAGTTTACCAGCAAAAGAATTATTCCGGCGCCAGCGGGCCCGTTGCTCTTGGGTCGGCGGATCATCGCTCGCCGCAACCAGATTGCTCTCGCGGAAGTCTTCCAGCAAAAGTGCCCGCGCTGCTTCAATCTCAGCGCTCGACTCAGCAACGCGAGACTGAACCGTCCCTTGCTCACTGAGTTTTACCCCGGCCACCGATTTGCGCGTTGCTAAATCCGCCCACATGGCATCCAGTGCACCCAACGCGATACCAACCGCTGTCGAAGCAAATTGTTTGGTCCCCATGGCAAATAGTGGAATCTTGTAGAGCGAGATTGGATTAACATCGCTCCCCGGGGTCGGACCGCCTTGAACTTGCCCGGCCGATATTGCCCGATGTTCAGGGATGAACACTTCTTTCAGAACAAAAGACCGGCTACCCGTCGCTGCCAACCCGCTCGGGTTCCAATCATCCACCATCTCAGTGAAATCGGTTTTCGGAACAAGCGCAAACTGATGCTGCGGCGGACCATTTTCCTGTGGCACGAAAAGCTGGACGTTGCTCCAGTCGGCAAAATCGATACCGCTCGAAAATCCCCACATACCATCGGCGATCCAACCACCATCGACGACTTTGACGGATGCGCCTTTGCCTGGGAAAGATGATGCAATGACGGCGTCAGGATTGTCCTTCCAAACGTCATCCTGAGCCTGCTCCCCCTTCATCCCATTAATCCAAGTTTGACCGGTCAAGTTCGTAAACACCCAACAGCTCGAACCACAACCGCGTCCAAGCTCGGAAGCCACGTCCAGAATACAATCCCAGTCCATTTCATAGCCACCATAGCGGCGCGGCTGGAACATTCTGTAAAATCCTGCTTCGACAAATTCTTTGTGCGTGATATCCGGCACCCGCCGGTTCTTTTCCGCCTCGGGCGCACGATTCTGTAAAACAGGGACCATCGCACGGGCACGTTCTGCCAATTCTTCGCGCGAAACGTCCGCGCTGTGTCCAGCATCAGGCATAATCAATCCACTCTTGAACGTTTAGGTGAAGCCGTTTGTTATTCTTTACAAATATAGGAAAGGAAAACGAGCGGATTAACAACCTCATCGGCAAATAAACCCGAAGTCGAGAGCGCTTTACACAAATGGCCCTGTTGGATCGAGTCCAAGCTGTATTCGTCCAGCATTCTCGGTCGCAAATTCAGGCAGGATCACGAAGTGGCTCCTCAAGACATGTATATCACGGAAAGCACGTTGTAAGCCGCTGTCGTCCATCATGACGCCTGTTCCAGCATCACAGAAGAGGTCATAGACGAGCTCACTACAGAGACGCACGATTTCGACCATCGCCATGCGATAGCGAATCCGATCTTCAGCCGAAATACGTTGTCCCGCCTCCAGCTGTTTCATCAGTTTGTGGGCACTCTCAAGCACTGTCGCCTTCGCGATATCACATTGCGTTCTAGCGCGCCCCAGACGTTGCTGCGAAGACGCCCACTCTGATTGCGCTGATGGCATCCGCGCATTGGTCCGACTTTTTAAACGATCCCGATAAGCTTCAATAGCACACTGCGCCAGCCCCACGGCCGGAGCGGCAACGACAAATGCAAACACCGTAGAATTGGGGCTCGTTTTGTAGAGCAGCCCATCGTTTATCGCAGAACCGGGGATTCCGTTTTGTTCGGCCTCGCGGAAGCACAAAACGCGATGATCAGGCACAAATTCGTCATCTAACGAGACCGTTTTACTGCCCGTTCCCTTCATACCAAAGCAATACCAGTCATCTTTTACCGAGACTGAAGATTTCGGAATGAGACATGTCAGGTTGCGTTTCGGGTTGTCAGGGTCATGCGCACTAAGCATCAACCAATTCGCCTGGTCTACACCAGATACATATGGCCAACTTCCGGTAAGCCGTACGCCGCCTTCGGCTTTATCCGCCGTGATGGTTGCGCCCATAACCAGACACGTAAACAGTGATCCACCTGCTGCCCGGACTTCATTTTGCGCCTGCGGCGGATACCAACCAACGAGATAGTTTTGATTGCCGATCAGACTGTGTAGCCAGGCAGTGGAACCGCATCCACGCGCCGTTTCCATGACGGCTTCAAGATGTGTGGGTAAGCCCATACCAAGCCCCCCAAGACCCGGCGCCAACGTTATGCCAAGAAGACCAGCCTCATTTAAACGATCATAAACTTCCGGCAACATCGAGCGACGATTTTCGGTCTCGGCTGCTTTCTCGCGCAAGAAAGGGACAAGAGCAGTTGCCCACGCGACAATTTCTTTATGCGTGACCGTCGTAGATCCCGAAACACTTCCCTCCATAACGACTCGTTACTCCCCGGACAGATGTGATTTGGGAAGACGCCGTTGACGCCCCTGATAAGCTTCAGCAGAGATGTCGCCCACACCCTGAAAATCAATAATCTCAATGCCGTTGCCATCGGGGTCATGAAAGTACGCGTGGCGACCTGAAAAACTACGATGTCCTGTATCTTCATAAAGCAAGATCTCAACGTCTTGGTCCTCCAAGTGAGACATTGCTGCATCGAAATCAGCTCCATCAACCATGAAGGCGTGATGGATAAGCGAATCCTGAGGCTTATTGGGTGGTTGATGATACCCCGTCCGCGACAAAACGAAATAGTCCTCACCGGCCTTCATAAACACCGTGGTGTCATTCTGCCGCCAATAGGTACAGCCAACGACCTCTTCGTAGAATTTCCGTGACACCTCAAGGTCGGTTACGCCAATTGTAAAATGAAGAATACCTGTCGCAGCGACTCTGCGCGGTTCCTCATATTTTATAGTATCGGCACCTTTGAAAGCGTCGCTCTTAAAACCGGACATGATGTCACCTGTGTAAGCACTCAATCGATACTTAATAATGATCGATCAGGCGTTCTGGCGCCAGCCTTCAAGCCGCGGCTTCACTTTCCTGTTTTGAACCGGGAGACCGATGTTCAGGAAAAACCTCATCAAGTGCCTTGGATTTGCCATCTGCCATGACGACACGACAATGGTAGCGACGCAAATGTCGGGCCTCTTTCACGCCACAGGAATGAGCAATTATGCCGACCTCTTTTCGCATCGTCTTAATGTAGTTCATGACCCGCTCAGCTTTGTCGGTTGGATCGAGGCCTTTTTGCAAGCGCTTGTTATGCGTCGTGATCCCGGTTGGACAGGTATTTTTGTCGCATTGCAAAGCCTGGATACAGCCGAGCGCGAACATAAATCCGCGCGCGGAGACAACAAAATCAGCGCCTGCACAAAGCGCCCAGGCCACTTCCTCTGGCGTCACCAACTTGCCGGATGAAATCACTTTCACGCGATCCTTAAGACCGTGTCGTGTCAGTGTATCGACAACCATTGGCAGGCTTTCCTTTACCGGTAGGCCGACATAGTCGAGCAATGCCATGGGCGCAGCCCCGGTTCCGCCATCACCAGAATCGACGGTGATAAAGTCCGGCGCACTTTCAATACCGCGCTCGGTAATCGCTTTGAACAGGCTATCAAGCCAGCCATAGGCACCAATGACACATTTTATGCCAACCGGTTTACCGGTCACCTTCCGGATACGATCAATCATATTGATCATGTCTTCAACATTATCGATATCAGGGTGCCGGTTTGGGCTAATAGAATCCTGACCTTCGGGTATTCCGCGAATTGTGGCGATTTCTGCTGACACTTTACCGCCTGGCAGAATGCCACCTTTACCTGGTTTCGCGCCCTGGCTTAATTTGATCTCGAACATCCGAACCTGCTCGTGAGCGGCGATGCCCCTCAACTTTTCGTCTGATAATTCACCATTTTGGTCGCGAACACCGTACTTGGCCGTGCCCATCTGAAAGACGATATCGCACCCACCTTCTAGGTGGAATGGCGACAGCCCGCCTTCACCAGTATTCATCCAACTTCCCGCTGCCTTGGCACCGTTGGAAAGCGCGCGTACTGCAGGTTCCGAAATAGCGCCATAGCTCATACCGGAGACATTAAAGAACGAGGTCGTCGTATAAGGGTTTTCACAGTAAGGCCCGACTGTAACCTGACCCGGTTCAGCCGCATCTACTTCTAACGTTGGAAACGGGCAGTTAACGAAAAAAATTGTCCCAGGCGGCGTGATGTCACGCGTTGACCCAAAGGCGAGCTGCGTACTGACGTTCTTGGCCGCTCGATAAACCCACGAGCGTTGCGCCCGATTGAAAGGCATTTCTTCACGATCCATCGCGAAAAAATACTGACGAAAAAACTCCCCCATATGTTCAAACAAATATCGGAAACGTCCAACAACCGGAAAGTTCCGACGTACCGCCTGTTTTGTTTGGGTTACGTCGATGACATAGAGAACTGCTACAACAACGATGCCGACTCCGAGCGCAAACACGACCAGCGAAATCAGGATGTCATTCGCTGTCTGGATAAAATCAAACGTCTTTTCCATGCTCATGTCATTCATGATGCTGTCTCCTTTGCCCCGCCTGTTTTCTTGATCCCAATATGTGCCCCGCCTGGCAATCCGCCAATAACGGTTTCGTTACCGGATTGGGCTCCTAAGGCGCCATATCCTTTTTTGTCAGCTCTTCGATGGCCGCAGGTGTTTTCTTTAGCCCCTCTAATCCCATACCCCGAAGAACATTCGGTGCCTTACTAAACTGAATGTCATCATAAGGAACGATCTCAACACGATTGCCCCAGGGATCACGAAAATTCATGCCCCGCTCAAGCAACTCAACACCCATTTCTTTTAGTGCTTGCTCTACCGGTGCTCGATCATCCACCACAAATCCAAAATGCCGGGCTCCATCTGCTTCCTGCGTTCTACCAAGACGAAGCTGGATAAATTGATCACCAAGATCAATAAACGCATTTTTGTCGTTCCGGCCACGTAGGCTGAAATCAAATAGTTTCCCATAGAATTCCAGCGCATCATCGAGATCACCAACTTCAAGCACGATGTGATTGATCCCGAGTGCCTTTGCTTTCTTGTCTGCCATTTCATCCTCCCATATTTTGATCATTATAACGGAATTCCCTATCGATGGTGCCGATATTGGTAATCGGAAGCAATTCGCGCCAAAATGGGAAAGCAAAGATCGATTGTGGAGTGTTGCACATGCCAAATGTTTTGACAGAGGAACAGGTCAGGGAATTTGATGAAAACGGATTCCTGTTTCCCGTAGAAGCGTACACTCCCGACGAGGCTGCGAGCTTACATGAAAATTTTGCAGCAATGGAGAAACGGCTCGGCCACGAACCGCAAAAGAAATTTCGAATCAAAGCGCACCTACCATTTCCCTGGCTATGCGATGTCGTACGCAACGAAAACCTGTTGGACGCAATCGAAGACATTCTCGGGCCGAATATCCTGTGTTGGGGCGCCTCGTTTTTTACCAAGAAAGCCAACGACCCGAGGTTTGTGTCCTGGCACACCGACAGCTTCTATTACGGGCTTGAACCGGCAGAAACAGTGACAGCTTGGCTGGCGTTCAACGACGCAACGGTCGAGTCCGGTTGCGTGCAGTATATTCCGGGCACCCATAAAGGTCCGCCCGCTATTCATGAGATTAAGAAGCACGAACATAACCTGGTTCAGCAAGGTCAAACCGTTATCGATGTTCCTGAGGACAAAGCCATCTTCGCAGAGGTCAATGCAGGCCAAGTTGTGTTACATCATGAAAGCGTTGTGCATGGGTCAGGACCCAATAATGCCAATCACCCCCGCGTTGGGTTCTCGATCCATTATGTCGCGCCACACGTTAAAGAGACGCGTTTCGACGGCGCCACCGCAATGCTGGTGCGCGGTGAAAACGTCGGTGACAATTGGGGGATCGACCCTCAGCCCCAGCACGACTACGATCCTGACTGCATTAAGTTCATGGAGAACACCCGCGCAAAATTTACAAACACCACGGCAGATAAAATCGCTGTTGGTGGACGGAGCTAATTAATGACCGAGACCGCATACGCCGCCGTACTTGTTGAGAAACGTAAATTTGAGACCCGCGAGGTTCCGATTCCCAATATCGGCGCGGACGAAGGCATCCTTCGTATCGAAGCGGCCGGACTGTGCGGCACTGACTACGAACAATATGACGGGCACTTTATTGGCACCCCGCACGGAACTCTGCCCATTACACCAGGACACGAGATTTTCGGTTGGATCGATAAGGTTGGCGCCAACGCCGCCAAGAAATGGAACGTAAAAGAGGGTGACCGCGTCATCGTCGAAACCTCGATCCCGTGCGGCGAATGTCTCGCCTGTCACGACGGCCGTCCTATCTTCTGTGATGCCAATATGGGGTATGGCATTCGAATGGGGTTCGACAACGAGCCGCACCTTTGGGGTGGTTACGCATCACATCTTTATCTACACCCTAAGGCGCGGATGCATAAGATCCCTGATCACATACCGACCGATATCATGAGCCTTAACAACCCGCTCTCAAATGCGGTGCGTTGGGCCTGGGCGCGCCCCAATTTGCGGGAAGGTCAAACCATCGTTATCGAAGGCCCCGGCCAACGAGGGTTACTCAGTGTCCTTGTCGCCAAGGAAATGGGGGCCGGACAGATTATCGTGACGGGCACAGCAGCAGACGAATACCGTTTGCAGGTCGCCAAAGAACTGGGCGCCGATGCAACGATCAATGTCGAAACCGAAGATCCTGTCGAACGGGTCCATGAGATTACTGGTGGCCGCAAAGCAGATATCGTCTTGGATGTCTCGATGGGCGCTGTTGAACCCTTGATCCAAGGCGTGGAAATGCTGAGAAAAGGTGGCACGCTGGTGGTCGCCGGTGTCAAAACACATAACGCGCTCAATAATTTCTATAGCGACAAATTGCTGTTCAACGAAATTTCAATGCTCGGTGTCCTGTCCTCGGATTGGGAGGACACCGCCCGCGCCGTCGAAATCCTGACCGACAAGTGGCAAGACCTTGGAAAACTATGCACCCATAACTATTCCCTCGGTGAAGCAGAGAAGGCCGTGCAATTACTGGGTCGTGAAATCAAAGACAGCGAAGAACCAATTCATATTCATCTCGATACAACCGTAGCGCCTTAAAGGAACAAATCATGAGTGACACACTTTCTATCCGGCTCGCAGCAGGGTCAGGACCGACCTTCGGCGTCGATGATCTTGCCTGTGCCGCAGCGACCCTTCTCGGTTGCTGGGAAGACGAAAACCTCGATGTAACCTGGACACCAGTTCATGGCGGCGTTGCCGCTATGCAGGCCGTCCTCGACGATGTTGTCGATGTTTCCTATGGTGGACTTGGTCCGGTTCTTAAATTCCGATCAGAAGGACAGCCAGTTCGCGTCATCGTTTCAATGGCGCGTGGGCTCGCGCAAAACCTTGTCACCCAGAGCCGAATCACGGACCCCGCTCAGCTGAAGGGTTGTTCCTGGGCACTCGATGGATTCGGCGCGCTAAGCCATCATATGGCCCGATTGCTGGTTGCAGCGCTCGACATCGAAGAGAGCGAGATCGACTGGCAAGCCGTAGGCCCACCGCCAGAACGTATCGATAGATTGCTCGGCGATACAATTGACGTCTCCCTTATCCGGGTCGAGGAAGCGATTTCTTTAAACCAGGATTCCAGCAATAGTTTGCACACATTGCTTGGCTTTGCCGATCTCAAGAAATTGGTTCCTGTTCAGCCACATGGTGTGCTGGGCACTCTCGAAGCCTACGAACAAGGTCATGTTGAAGAGCTCAATCGCCTTACCCGAGGTATGATCAACGCGTCGCGGGCACTCCACAATGACTTTGAGACGTTCAAAAAGGTCTATGACCATTACGTTACCGTCCCAGTTCCTGAAGAAGACGTCCAAACCATCTGGCAGCAGGAACACGACACCGCAGGCTTCGCCATCAATGGTGAGCTGACCACAGGTCACTGGAAGGATGAGATGGAGTTGTTTTACAAGCTCAACCCCTCCCTCCCCAAAGTGACGCGGGAAGATGTGATTGCCGAGAATTTCGTCGCGGATGCGCTTGCGGCTATCGGTGTTGTGCCTGGCGAAGACGCGCCAGACTAAGAAACCGTTTAGCCGGTCTTAAATAACCGGCCCAAAGCGGAGATATTGTCGTTTAAACCAGCCAGGCGGAGCGCTGACCAAAGCGCCGCCTGATTGCTGGTGATCACGGGTCGACCAAGCTCATCTTCCAGGGCTTCGATAACATCGACACTGTGGATATTGGCGCAACTGACGAAGTAAGCATCAGCATCGTCATTGCGCATGGCCATTACATTCTCAAACCAGAATTCAGGTGGCGTGCTGCAATAGATATCACTGCCCCCGAGTTCCATTGCCTTGTCCGCAATGATGTCCAGCCCAGCCTCTCTCAAAAAGGCCAGTTTTTTGTCATGGCCGGCCTGAGGGGTTTCCGACACAAACACCAAACGCTGTGCATCTATCGCCTGAAAAGCATCCATCAGCGAAGAAGCCGCCGAGGCTGCCGGCTTTCCGGTCAAATCCTCAATCGCCGAGATGACCTCTCGTTCGTTCTCGACACCGCCCGACATCGACGTCCCGGTACATTGCAATACCGTCACGTCGCATTTGGAATCACCGAGCAATTCAGCGGCCAATAGTATCCGCGGCATCAACTCATCGAGCGGCGCCTTATGCCGATTGGTCATGCCGATCCGGTTAAAATGGGGAACGACGCCATCCGGGCAGTAATGCTGCAATTGCGGTTCTACCATCCGGTTTGATGACGGAATGATAAAACCCAACCGAGCCCGTGGAATAATAGCGTCGAATTCGGTCATCTATTCACCAAGGATGAGCTTTCTCGTATTGTCCTCGTAGATCACCTGGCGGTCTTCATCGGTACAATTTAGACTCTCGATAACGTCGATGGTTTCCCGAATATTATCCTCGCCACCTGTGAGGTCATACGGCGCATCCGTGGCAAAGAACGAATTGCCAGACCCAAAGAAATCCAGCCCTGCTTGGCTTTGTGCCTTAGCGCCAAACATCGCCGTATCACCATAAAACATTTTGAAATAATCGAGCATCGGCTTTTCAAGATCATCGGCAAAGGACCTACCATCCGCCGACATAGTCCCGTTCCGTGCCTCCCACAGTGGCATACGACCTTCCGCGTGCGGAATATAGGCACCCCAGTGATGTGCCATGACATGGAAGTTGGGGATTTCATCAAACATGCCCGAACAAACCATCCGGCACATCGCGGCTGTCGTCTCATAAGCCCAGCCGATGCCCCAAAACATTTCGTAGTGTGACTGGTCTTCGGTCAAATAATCTGCATGGCTTGCTGGTCGTGTTGGGTGAAGCCAGACACATTTCCCTCGTTCGGCGATCTTCGCAAAAATGTCACGGAACTCTGGCGCATCAAGCGGTTTGCCGCCAACATTCGAATGGATCTGAAAACCCACGGCACCATGTTCATCGAGAACGCGGTCAACTTCGCGGATAGCTTCATCTGTATTATTCATCGGTAATGCTGCGATAAACCACGGCATGCGATCTGGGTATTCCCGACAAATGCGCGCCATACCATCATTCGCGACGCGGGCGAGCTCAGGCGAATCATTTGGCCCCGCGATGATATCTAACGGTGGCTGAGATATGGAAATGATCTGCTGATAATCGTCAAACTTATCGATTACCTTCATTCGGGCATCCATATCGTAGAGTTCTTCCATCGCCTTCCAACGCTTTACAGCGCGCGCTGGCATCAGCTTTTCAGCGGCTTCAAAGAACTCATTGGGGAACACATGGTTAAAAACGTCGATCTTCATTACGCATCCTTTTAGTCAAACAAACCAACACAGCTTATCCCCTACGCTACCGCAGACTCGGTTACCGCAGTAGGGTCAATTTCGCGAACTTGGCAATGCTCAATCGCTGGCATAAACTCAACACAACTATAACGTTTAATAAGGGTGGGATACGTGTCCGAAGAGCAATCTTTGAGTTGTGATGTATTAGTCGTCGGCGGGGGTGGCGCCGGTTTGGCAGCAGCTATCGAAGCCCGAACTCATGGTGCCAAAGTCATGCTCATCGAGAAAAATCCTGAACTGGGCGGAACCACCGCCTGGTCAATTGGGTCTTTTTCGGCCACGCAAACTCCGCACCAGCTCTCGGACGGCATTGTCGATACACCCGACGAGCATTTTGAAGATATGCCCAAGTTTTCTGGTGATCAGGCCGATCGAGACAATCCCAAACTACGTCGTATTTTCGTCGACAATGCCAATGAGACGTTGCGCTGGCTGATGTCGATGGGCGTCGAGTTTTTCGGCCCGATGCCTGAGCCACCGCATCGTAAACCGCGTATGCATAACGTCCTGCCCAATTCGCGAGCCTATATCCACCATCTCGGAAAATATGCTGCCAAAATTGGAGTCGAAATCCGTTGCAATAGCCGTGCTAACAAATTCCTGCTCGACGGTGATCGCGTTGTCGGGGCTCGATGCGAAATGCCGTTAGGCATAACGGAAGTTCACGCCAAGACCGTCGTCCTTGCCAGTGGTGACTACGCCGCCAACCATAAACTCAAGGCTCAATACATTTCACCAGAAGTCGCCTTGGTTGATGCCATGAACCCCAACGCCACCGGCGATGGCCATGAAATGGCTTTTCCGCTTGGTGCCAAAGTATTGAATGGTGACGTTCTTTCCGGTCCAACGCTGAGATTTATCGCTCCGCCGAGAGAAACAATTGATCGCATGCTACCGCCCTGGCCAGTCGTCACCAAATTTATGCGGTTCGCCTTGAAGTATTTACCAGATCGAATTCTTCGCCCTTTCGTACTGGGTTTCACCACGACTTCTATGGCTCCGGAACTCGCTCTTTTTACCAATGGTGCCTTGCTCGTGAATAAAAACGGGCAACGTATTACCGACGAGCCGTCAAAGCTCGGTCTCGCCATCGCCTCCGAACCGGACAAGATTGGTTATGTCATCCTGGATAGCGAATTGGCAGCAAAGTATTCAGCGTGGCCCGATTTTATCGCTACCGCACCGGGCGTTTCATACGCCTATCTCGATGACTTTCGAAAAACTCGACCTGATATTTTTCATAAGGCTGAGACCGTTATGACACTTGCCGGTGCCATGGATATGCCACCCGAGGAGTTCAAGAAATCCGTTGAAGCCCATAATGCAACAAGCGAAACAAAATTATCATCAGGGCCGTTCTATGCGTTGGGTCCGGCTAAGAGCTATATCGTCTTGACCGATGGCGGTCTTGCCGTTGATGAAGATCATCGTCTATTGGGCGAAAACGACACTGCCATTCCCGGAGTCTTTGCGGCTGCTTCCGCCGGCCAAGGCGGGCTAATGCTCAAAGGACATGGCCATCATATTGGCTGGGCCTTCACCTCAGGTCGTCGGGCAGGCCGGCACGCCGCTAAAGAATCCGGCATCAATGTGGATTGATCCTGTTGAAACATTCAACAAGCTCCGTTAGCGTCTCTACAGAACAAAAATACAAACACTAACTTGGAGGAATTTTGATGAAGAAATTTTCAGGATCACTCGCGCTTGGCAGCCTCATCGCTGGCATCGCGGCCTGGGGCGTCGCCGATACTCAAACGGTTAATGCTCAAGGGTTCTATAAAGGCAAAACGATTAAGATGATCGTGCGTTCCGCACCCGGCGGCGGTTACGATTTTTATGGCCGTCTTTTAGCACGCCATATGCCTAAATTTATTCCCGGCAAACCCAAGATGATTGTCATTAATATGCCAGGCGCTGGCGGCATCGTCGCTGCCAACTATATGGCCAACCGCGCCAAGAAGAATGGTACCGAGATCGCGATCCTCACGCGCGAACTGGCCCTGGCACAGCGCACCAAAGCCGTAGGCGTCAAATATGACCTCAGTAAATTGAGTGCAATCGGCAGTGCCGCTTCTTCAACCTTCCTGGTTGTAATGGGCAAGAACCAGCCCATCCGTAGCCTCAAGCAGCTTAAAGCATCAAAAAAGACCATTTTGTTTGCAGCTACCGGCCCCGGCTCCGGATCTTATCAATACCCGGCCCTTTTGAAACAAGATGGATTTAACGTCAAAATCATCTCCGGATTCAGCGGTGGCCAAAACCGTTTTCTTGCCATCGAACGCGGTGATGTTCAGGGCACAGCAAACAGCTATGAGAGCACCAGCAAGGCGATCAAGGAATTGGGGCTAATTCCAATCTTGTATAATGGCGCCCCACATCCAGCTCTTAAGGGCGTTCCCCATGTTGGGACCGAGCTGTCCAGCCAAGGGAAAGCTCTCGCAGCCCTTCTCGGCGCACCTTTGGCCGCTGGTCGTCCGTTCTTCACGACAGGTGGGGTTCCCGCCGACCGCCTAAAAACATTGAGGGCAGCTTTTAAGTCGGCATTGCATGACAAAGATCTTTTGAGAGAGTCCAAACGCGCCAAGCGCAACGTTGCTTGGACAGCACCGGCTCTGATGACAAAGATCAATGCTGAAATTCTAGGAGCATCTGACAAAGTCATCGCGCTTTATAAATCTGGTGCCAAGAAACCTAAAAAAGATCTGAGCAAATTCGCGAAGCACAGCGGCAAGGTCACCAAGATCAAAAGAAAAGGCCGTCGCATTTGGATCGACTACAAAGGTAAAGAAGTGATGGCCAAGGTCTCGGGCTCACGGACCAAGGTCACACTCAATGGTAAAAAGGTGAAACGTAAAAAGATCAAAGTAGGTATGACCTGCAAATTCACCTATCCAAAGCCTGGCAAAGAAGCCGCAAAGATCGACTGTAAATAGGCGTTACAAAAAGGGCCGTCCCGATGGGGCGGCCTTTTTACCTTTAACGGAAAGACAAGGCGATGATCGACGCTGCCCTTGAAGGCCTCTACGGCATTCTACAGTGGAAAGCGTTGTTACTGATGATGGTAGGTATCGTCATTAGTTCGACGTTGGTCGCTATGCCCGGCATTGGCAGTAAAACCGCCATCGCATTACTGCTCCCTATTGCCTTCGTTCTCAATCAGTTCGAAGCGATCTGCCTCATTATGAGCGTCTGGGCGGTCAGCAATACCGCCAATTCGATCACTTCAATTCTGTTCAGCGTCCCGGGTGGTGGTGGCTCGCAAGCCACCATCATGGATGGCTATCCAATGGCCAAGAAAGGTGAAGCCGCGCGTGCCTTGGCCGCAGCCTTCACCTCCTCAGCAATAGGCGGCATCATTGGCGCAATGGTGCTTCTTGTCGCGATCCCGATCCTACGCCCTCTTGTCCTATTACTCGGCCCCCCTGAATTCTTTATGTTGGTAATGGTTGGTATCGCCATGGTCGGTGCCCTGAGCGGAAAAGCTCCCGTTAAAGGCATCATTGCAGGCGGCCTCGGGCTTGTTATTTCGATGGTCGGTGTTCACATGATTACCGGCCTGCACCGTTTTACCTTCGACCAAATTTACTTGCTGGATGGGTTAAAACTAATTCCGGTCACCATTGGATTGTTCGCTATTCCCGAGCTGATCTATATGGGCGTTAAAGGAACAGGAATTTCTGACCTTCCGCTGGGCGATCTTGGCAAAGGCCGGCGGCAAGGCATCAAGGATGCATTTACCCACCGCTGGCTCGTCCTCCGCAGTAGCCTGATCGGCGTTTGGGTTGGCATTATCCCGGGCCTCGGTTCAGCGGTTGCCGACTGGTTCGCTTATGGTAGCGCCAAACAAACTTGTGAAGGTGCTCGCGAGACATTTGGCAAAGGTGATGTTCGCGGTGTTATCGCCGTCGATGCAGCGACCAATGCCAAAGAAGGTGGCTCCCTAATCCCTACCCTCGCCTTTGGTATTCCAGGGTCGAGCACATTGGCGCTCATTTTTGGCGGGTTGATCATCGTCGGGATTACGCCCGGACGTGACATGCTGACCAAAGATTTGCATCTCACCTTCTCAATGATCTGGCTCCTGATCATCGGAACAATCATTACATCGATTTTGTGTCTTGCCTTTACCCGGCAACTCGCGATGGCGTCCAAGCTACGCCCCTCCCTGATGATTCCCATCATTCTGGCAATGGCGGTAATTGGCAGCTTCGCCGCCTCCAGCCGTTTCGAAGATGTCATAATCATGTTCGCTTTCGGAACCATCGGCTATTTCATGCGGGCCGCGGGTTGGCCGCGCCCGCCACTTCTGCTCGGGCTTGTGCTTGGCCCGATCGCTGAACGTCATATGTGGACATCAGTACAGCTCTTTGGCGCCGACTTCCTATTACGACCCGGTGTGTTGATCATCTTTGCGATCCTCGTGGTTTGCGTATGCTATCCAATGTTCCAGGACCGGAATTCAAAACTCCGGGCACAGGAAACGGAGGCATAACATGAGTTTAAGATTTCAACCCAGGTCCTTGCTGACACTTTGCTTTATTGCCTTGTTTGCCTATGTCGTCATTTCGTCGTCAGACATGCCGTTACAGGCAAAACTTTACCCATGGACCATTGGTCTTATTGCGCTGGCCTTATTGGTTTACCAGCTGATCCGGGAAATCCTGCCTCCGGCCAAGACTGAGACGGATGAAACCGGAGTCGACATTGATTTTTCAGAAGAAGAGTCCTCGAAAGTAGGCAAACGTCGTGCGCTGGAATTATTTGCCTGGATGTATGGCTTCGCCTTGCTGCTTTGGCTCATCGGTTTCTATACCGCTGCCCCGGTTATGGTGCTGGCCTATATGCTGCGCCATAAAGAAACACTCGCGATGACGATAGCCCTACCACTCGGGACCGGAATTGCCACCTGGTATGTCTTCGGGCACTTGCTGCATCTTCCCTTCCCACCGGGCGTCCTGCTAGAATGGGCAGGTCTGGTCTAGGAAGCACTTCGCGGCCCAAAAGATCACCATTATTTTAGCCTGCTTCTCATTAGAGGATCCGTATGTCTGACGAAAATACTCCCGAAGAAGAAATCGATTTAAGCAAGAAATTCCTGGTTGATCCCTATATGGACTGGGCGAAGGGTGAAGGCATACCCATGCATCTCGACTTCGGGCATAACCTGCTGGCGCTTGAGACAGATGTCTGGGATCGATGGGATGCGCGCGGCTGTTTTGCGCACACCCACGGCAATGGCGACTTCATGGCAAACTATGTTTTAGAAGTTGCGCCGAGTAAAAAGACTGCCCCCATCAAACATATCTACGAAGCCTTCTTCTATGCCCTGTCAGGCTATGGCTCAACCACAGTCACCTACCCCGACGGCGAAGTGCGTACCTTTGAATGGGGACCCAAATCTCTGTTCACAGTGCCACTGAACTGCGAATACCAGATATTCAACGGCTCCGGACAAGAGCCCGCGCGTCTGTCTTGCACGAATGACGCACCGCTGGTCATCAACCTATTTCATAACGAACGCTTTGTGTTCGAAAATGATTTCGATTTTCCGGAGAGGATTGGCGACAGCAAGCATTTTGATGGCGAGGGTGATCATCTCACGGTTAATCGCGGCGACAATGTTGCAGAGGCTAATCTTTGGGAAACGAATTTCGTCAATGACCTGACCAACTTCAAACTTTACGCGATGGATTCACGCGGCAAAGGATCGTTGAACGTTTCGTTTATTCTGGCCGACAGCACAATGCATGCCCATTCGTCAGAAATACCAATGGGCCGCTACAAAAAGGCCCATCGTCATGCCGCCGGGACCCATGTTCATGCCGTTAGCGGCACCGGCTATACCCTTCTGTGGTATGAAGGCGATCAGGAATTCAAGGAATTTCCCTGGGAACATGGCTTTATGTACACGCCGCCGTTCTGGATGTTCCATCAACATTTCAACACCTGCGATCAACCGGCGCGCTATCTGGCGTGCAGCATGGGCAGCCGTCGCTATCCATTTATTGCGCTACGCCGCAAAAGCGCAGAAGGCAAAGGCGCGACATCAATTCAGGAAGGTGGCCGCCAGGTCGAATATGAAGATCAGGATCCTCGCATCCATCGCAAATGGCTGGAAGCGATTGCCGAGAATGGTGTGAGCTCAAACATGACCGATGTCTTCGACGAGCCTTCGATTCTAGCTCTGCCTGATAGCGAGCTTACTGGCCCAATCAAGACACCACAATCAATTGGCCCCGCAGTTTAAGCGGCATTGGAATCGGTGACGTCGCCTCAACGCATAACGGTCGTTGGCGGCGGAATCGTCGGGATAACAACCGCCCTGGAGTTCCAGCGGCGCGGTTATCAGGTCTCGCTGCTTGATCCAAAACAGCCCGGTCGTGAGACGTCCTACGGCAATACCGGCGTATTATCGGATGGGTCTGTGGTTATTTCTAATAATCCGGGTCTCCGAAAGCGCCTCCCAAAGCTCATTCTGAAAAAGAGCAATGCGCTCAACTACAGCCTTTGGTTTGTTATCAAGCGGTTGCCCTGGGTCACGCGCTTTCTAAGCTATTGCACTGATCAACATCTAGACCATAGCAGCTGGGCATTGCGTGCCTTGCAAGCTCATTCGTTGCAACTCCATCTGGGTCTTATTTCCGATTCCGGAGCCGACTCATTATTGCGCAAAACAGGGTGGCTTAAGGTCTTCCGCAGTGACACGAGCTATCAGGCCTATGGTATGGAACTCAAGGTGTTTGAGAAGACCGGCGTTGGACATACAAAATATTCAGAAGAGGAACTCAGACAGCTGGAGCCCGCGCTAAACCCAATATTTCGCCACGGTGTTCTTCTTCATAATGCCTGTAGCGTTTCCAGCCCGGCAGCCCTTTGCGATGCCTATCTCTCCATATTCATCGAAGCGGGCGGACAGGTCATTCTCGGTGCGGCTAAGAAGATACAGAAATCCGCCACTTGGGAAGTTCAGTTAACAGACGGTGAGCTAATATCAAGCGACGCGGTTGTCCTCGCAGCCGGACCTTGGTCTGCAGAAATTGCCAAGGGTCTTGGCTACAAAATACCGATGGCCTGGGAACGGGCCCAGCCCTGCAAAGAGCCGTTCATGATGTCGACGCGGGATATGTCATGACCCCACAGCAGCAAGGAGTCCGGGTTACATCTGGCGTAGAGCTCACTGATCGGGATGCGCCTCTAAATGATCGCCAAGTTGAACAATCTATCCGCTCCGCACGGCAAGCCACATCGCTTGGCGACAAGGTAGAAGACACGCCTTGGATGGGCCGCCGCCCGACCTTGGTCGATAGCCTTCCAATGATTGGCGCTGCCCCCCAACATCAAGGGCTATGGTTTAATTTTGGCCACCAGCACAACGGTCTCTCAACGTCGGCCGCAAGTGCAGAGCTTCTCGCGGATTTATTTGAAAACAAAACGCCAGTCGTTGACGACGCCCCCTTCAAGCCAAACCGCTTTCAAGTATAAAAAATTTCTAACCCGCCGCTTGATGATGCAAACAATACGGGAATACCATACCTATCAACACATTGAATAACGGGGCGTTTGTCATGACGGAGCTACTGAGCCATTGCCGGGAAGCTCGATACGGAGCCCCGGCCGCCGACCAGATCATGGTCAATCGCTACTTCACGATTGGTTATTCCTATTATTTTCGACAGGCTAAATGGGCTCTCGAAATTGTCGGGCGCATCGACGAAGGCGAGGAAGCTGTCGAGCGGCTTGATAATTTCCGCTCTGACTTTCGTATACCCCAAGCTTTTCGCGCAGACCTGGTTGATTACAAAGGGTCGGGTCATGACCGCGGCCACTTAGTATCGAGTGCTAACCAGCGCGAAGGCGAGATGCAGAACAGCGAAACTTTCCTGCTTTCCAATATGTCTCCACAAAAGCCAAAATTTAACCGGGCAATTTGGAAGGACCACGAAAGCGCGGTACGGGAACTGGATAGCGATCCGAAGATATTTGAAACCTATGTCATATCAGGGCCAATTTTCGATTTTGGTAAATCGATTAAGGTTATTGGCTCTACGGATAAAAATGGCGTTAGCATCCCAATACCGCATCGCTATTTTAAATCTATCCTGACGGAAAATAACAGAGGCGCATTGAACATGTGGTCCTTCATTCTTCCGAATGAGGAAACCCACAAGAAACTGGCGGATTTTCGCGTGCCTGCGACGAAGGTCGAGAATTACGCCGGAATCATACTCTGGGAACGGTTACGCGGCCGAAAAGTCGCTAGTGAGAAGAAGCGCGTTCGCGCCATGTGGAAGATTTAGCACCAGGGTTCCTCCCTAAATTTTATCGTCAACTGGCTCTTTACAGTTGGTCTCCAAATCAGCATGTTTAGCCCGAAATTTTAGGGCGGGTGCTTCTTGCTCCCGTGTTCTGACTGACTTACCAATTTGAAGAGGCACCTATGCTTGATCTGATGAATATTGCCCGCACCGAAGCCGATGGCGGAGACCTGTTTGGCCTGCTCAACGATTTATATGAGCCCACCGATGTACGACCAACAGGCTTTCCGGACGCTGCTGTCTGGCAGGGTGGAAATCATGATGGCAAGGTTGAGCCAGTTGCTCATTCAATGACAGATGCATTTGCGCTGATCGGTACCATGGCCGCGATCGATGTGTTGGGCCTGCCTTTCTACGCAGTACCTATGTGGTCGCAATATCGACATGATCATAATCTCGAACCCCTGACCTGGTTCGGCAACATGCCCTGTATCTCCATCAAATGGTCAACGGCAGGTGATGCGTACGTTAATGACGGCAAAGGCGGCAAAGTCGTTGTGATGGGTAAGTCCGGTAACGCACCGCTGCGGACCCAAGCAGGCGTATATTGCAACGTGCGCCCTTATGGTCCGATCACTGCCGTGCGCTGTATGCCATGTCTACCCTATTCGCAGGACAAGGCCGTCTTTGGCGTCAACGCCGAGACCGGCATCGTGCATTCAGAAATGAACACCCCCGGCGTCCAGCTTGCCTACGCCAACCGCCTATTCCTCCAAATGGTCCACGAAACGGGCCGCTTGGGCCGCGTCGCCACCAAGCCGACGCAGGCGCAAGAAGATGGCATCAATGCCGGTCTTCACAGCTGGTTACTTCAAGGCACCAAATTTGAGGTAGGACGTAAATACGCAGTTGACCCGTATGATGAGTTTAAGGAAGAGATCGACAAGATCATTGCCCTCCTCCCAGCCGACTTTAAGGACGGCATGGAAAATTGGGGTGGCCGGATCGAACAGCATATTGCTGACACGAACTATGGCTTGTTGGTATGGGATCTAATTGAACAGCAGGACTGCATTGTTCTCGCCACCGATCTTGATGGCGACCGCCTGACAGATCTGATGGCTGATATTTCCGATCCGTTGCGTGCTTTTGGTGGCAAGGTTGCCAAGCATCTCGGTCAAGACGTCGACATGCGCAAAATATGGACTGATATGGGTTACACCACCGGCAACGGTCGTGACATGACGTCTGTTATGCACCGCATGACGGGTCCTGCCATTCATGAGCAGACGCTGGGGTCAGCGGATGCCATGTTGCTGCGTTTATTGGATGGTGATGAATGGGTCGGCGGTACGAAACAGCCTTATGACTCCCGTATTCATTTCGTCCTGATCCGCGATGCCTATCTTGATGCTAATAAAGACAATAAGGAGCTAGAAGCGTTCCTTGATGATGCGCTCGCCAAGTTTGACGAAGTCTATAACGGTGATCGACCTGGCTTCCTGCAGGGCTATGCTTCCTTGAAAGAAGCCATCACACCCTGGGGTGCCTGAGTTCGACCTTTTAACGCTGGGACGCGACGGAAACGCCGCGTCCCGCATCGCTATTGATGACCGATCCCGTCATCACCGCAGATTGATCGGATGCCAGCAACACATAAGCGGCCGCGTGATCTTCTGGCTCTGTCTGACGATGCAGAATATTACTATTCGGACCACCTGTACGGATTGCCGTCCGAGCGGAGTCGGGCTCAACCAAACTGTCAGCATCTGAAAAAGACGTCGGTGTTCCGCTAGGTGCCACACCATTGACCCTGATATCGGGCGCAAGTTCATGCGCAAGCGCTCGCATAAGACCAAGAGCTGCATGTTTGGAGGCCGTATAAATCGGTCCACTGCCAACATAAAAAGATGACGTCGATAATGTAAGGACGATACAGCCCCGGATTTTCACGAGTTCTTCCCGTACCGCGGCGGCTCCAATCATGTAGCCCTTCACATTGATACCGAAGACATCGTCGAAACCCTGATGCAGTTCCTTTTCGCCCATATCTTCCAGTCGTTTGCGACCATCCCGAACACCCGCATTCCCAACGAACACATCGAGCTTGCCGAATTTGGATACCGCTAGTTCGACTGCTTTCTCATTATCTTTGAGGTTTCGAACGTCACCGCAAACAGTCTCAATGCGATCGCCATACGTTGATTGCAGCTCCGCTAGCCGGTCATCGATCAAGTCAAACGCCACGATGCCGGCAACACCTTCGTTCAAAAACCGGTTTACAACGACCTTGCCGATGCCTTCGCCAGCGCCGGTGATAAAAACGACCTTGTCTTCTAACCAATTCATGTTCACACCTCTCGTTCGATCCCTGCTTAACCACCATTATGCGCCGCATATGTATTCTAAGGAACACCGGGGCCAAACTTGACAGCTGTCCTTCGTTTGACCATGTTCGGTATCAAGTTTTTTGGCAGTTTTCTAACTAGTTAAGAGCGATTTATGCCCCATGATGTCGCGGGTGATCCGCACTGGCACGAACCCGGACGCGACCTGTATGCCGGCACCCCATCCTGGCCGAGATTGGCGACGCCTTATGATGATTTTATGGAGGCACAGAATATTCCAGTAATCCGGGAAATTGGGATCGCCAACGTTCTGAATTTGCCAATGCAACCTTGGGACCAGATGGGTGGACGCGGTTGCTTTATCCAGCTGTTTGGCACCGAAGGCAAATGGGGTAGCTATCTTATTGAGGTTCCCGGCGCCGGGGCACTAAACGAAGAACGGCACCTTTACGAAGAGGTCTATCTGGTTCTCGAAGGGCGCGGCACAACCGAGATTTGGGAAGATGGGCAAGATCGTCCTGAAGTCTTTGAATGGAGCCGCGGTTCACTTTTTGCAATCCCGATGAATACCCATCATCGCATCGTGAACTCATCCGCCAATCCGGCAATTTTGTTGGCGGGAACCACCGCACCTAACATGTTCAATCTGATGCGGGATGAAGACATTATTTTTGCCTCGTCCCTACAAATGAAGAAGCGCTATGACCCAACCGGTAGCAGCTTCGAGCCATCAGACGGGTTACAGCCTGACCCTGCACGCGGCTTGGCCATGTGCAGGACCAATGTCGTCGCCGACGTCTTCACAACAGAGCTTTATCTCGATAATCGTCGAACACCCGGCTACCGCCGGATGGAACCGCAAATGGCGGAAAATGTGTTTTACCAATATATCGGCGAGCACCCCGCTGGCCGTTATTCACGGGCCTATTCGCCGGGCTCAGCCGCCGCGTTCATATGCATTGGCGGAAAGGGGTATTCCTACACCTGGCCACAGGAGCTCGGTCCAACGCCCTGGCAAGACGGCCAGGGTGACAATGTGCTTCGCCAAGAATATGGCCAGTTCAGCATGATTTCCGCCGCACCGATGGAGGGTGACTGGTTTCATCAGCATTTCTCAACTGGCGATGAACCGCTTCGATTACTTGGCTGGTACGGTCCCAATAATCACCTCGCGCAACAAGCCGGCATCCCAGGTGATACGGTCGTCGACCCTGGGATGGTCGATATAACCTATGCTGGTGGCGCTTCTGTTCCCTATTCGCTCGAAGATCCACAGGTACGGTCGAGTTTTGCCGAAGCGTTAACCTCCGAAGGATCAGAGAACCGGATGGACGAAAAATTCTATGATAAGAACACTACCTACTCCTTTGCTGGTGGCTAAACCTAAATGACGGAAGGCCTCGTAAAAGATCGTGTATGACGAGGAAGAAGAAGGTGGTCGGGTTGTTTTTGCCGAGCAACGCAATCTCGCTGGAGCAGAAAAGACCTCACTCGTCAGTGTCGGTGTCGACATTGGTTCCTCGACATCGCATCTCGTATTCTCACGGCTACGAATGGAACAGCGCGATGGCCGCTATGTCGCGGCCGAACGCCAGGTCATCTATGACTCTGATATCTTCCTGACGCCCTACACCGACCAGCAAACCATCGATTCCGACAAGCTCGCTGACTATATCGCTGGCCAGTATCGCTCAGCCCAGCTGCGCCCCGACGAAGTTGATACCGGCGCCCTCATTCTCACCGGCCTCGCCGTTCGACGACAAAATGCCCGGGCTATCGGAGAACTCTTCGCCGTCGAAACCGGTAAATTTGTCTCTGTCTCCGCCGGAGATCAGATGGAAGCGGCGATGGCGGCCTACGGTTCTGGCGCAGTGATAAATTCTAAAGACGTTGGTGTCGTGGTGATGAACATTGATATCGGCGGTGGCACAACCAAGGTTGCTATTTGCGACAAAGGTGAGATCGTTGGGCTGACTGCTGTTGATATTGGCGCGCGGCTAATCGCCTTTGACGATGCTGGCACCATCACGCGAATTGAAGAAGCTGGGCGGATTTTTATTCATGAAGCGGGGCTTGAGCTTTCACCGGGCGATCACATTACAGCAGCTGATTGTGAGAACATCGCAGAAAAGATGGCGGATCGGCTGGAAGAAATTATTACATTGCGCGTTCCCTCAACTGAAACCGAGGCACTCCATCGGCTAGCACCGATTAGCTGGCGCGGCGAAATCGATGCACTCACCTTTTCCGGCGGCGTTTCTGAATTCATCTACGGGTATGAGGAAAGCACGTTCGGCGATCTTGGTAACTATCTCGGGCGGGCTATTCACCGGCGAATAGAAAGCGCCGGCTATCGCGTCATGCCGCCGGTCGAGAATATTAGAGCCACAGTCGTCGGAGCCTCGCAATATACCATCCAACTATCTGGCACCACGATCATGGTGTCAGACGAAACGCTTCTGCCGTTGCGCAATATCCCGGTTATCAAACCCGCCTTCGCATTGGAACTGGATGAGATCGACCAAACGAATGTCACCGACGCTGTCACCAATGCCTTACTGCGCCTCGACCAAGCTGGTGCAGAGCAACCGATTGCCCTATGCTTCGACTGGTTGGGTTCAGCGAGCTACCAGCGTATTCATGACTTCCTATCAGGTGTGTCTGAAGGGCTTTCCAGGCACCTTAAAAATAGACACCCATTGGTCATGGTCTGCGAAGGCGATATCGGGAAAGTCTTTGGCATTCATGCTGCCGAAGAGCTGAAGCTAGAGGTCCCGATCATCTCGATCGACAGCATCGCCCTTGAAGAGTTCGATTATATCGATATCGGCGACATGATGGCCGCTTCCGGCGCCGTCCCCGTCGTTATAAAGTCATTGTTGTTTCCGGATAGCGCTGCGCTGGGACGAGATGGAGTGGACGGTTGATGAGACCTGAAACCGACGGACCAAACTATGCCAGAAACGTCAGTATTTTGAGCGCCATTGGAATAGCCGCATTCATTGGCCTGCTTCAAGTTTCACCGATCCCACAGGACCCCACATTTCACTTGTTTGCCGACGTACGCACCTGTCTCGGCATCGTGAATTTTGGGAACACCGTGTCAAATGCCGCTTTTGCGCTGGTCGGCCTCTGGGGGCTTTGGACCATACTTGGGCCAACAGGGCAGTCGATTTTTCCACGATCTCTCGAAAAATGGCCCTATATCGTTTTCTTTAGCGGCGTGGCTTTGGTCAGTGTTGGCTCTGCCTACTATCACGGGGCACCGGATAATGATCGTTTGTTCTGGGACCGATTGCCAATGACGATGGCCTTTATGGGTTTCTTCACAGCTTTTCTAACCGACCGGATCAACCGCCCAAACATCATTCCCTGGCTTTTGCCCCTTCTCGTAACGCTAGGTGCTGCTAGCCTGATCTACTGGTCCATCACCGAAGCGCAGGGGACCGGGGATTTACGGTTCTATGGCTTTGTCCAATTCTTTCCAATCGCCTTGTTGCCCATTGTTTTAATCCTGTTTCCAAATGGTCGTTACACCAAAGCATCATACCTACTCTGGGTAATCGCCTGGTATGGCAGTGCCATGGCGCTGGAGAAACTCGATCACTGGCTTTATAGCGTTCTACAGGGTGCGCTAAGCGGCCATACGCTCAAACATCTTTTCGCCGCCGTGGCCGCCTTTATCGTTATCCAAATGCTCCGCGCAACAAACACACACCACGTGCCTTGAATTTTGATTCTGATCGAAGGCGCTCTAGAATGTCGCCTCACACAGTCTGGACGAGATAGATGATCAATACCCCCCAATTGAGAAATCGTTGGTATGTCGCAGGCCTCACCGAAGAGGTAACGGATAAACCCATTGCATCGCGCATGCTGAACGAGCCTCTTGTTTTGTTTCGTACACCATCCACCGGCAAGGTTGTTGTTCTGGAAGATCGCTGTGTTCACCGGCAGGCACCTTTGTCGCTCGGAGAGATTGTCGGGGACAATATTCAATGCGGCTATCACGGCCTTGAATATGACTGCAGTGGTGCCTGCGTTCGCGTTCCGAGCCAAAAGCAGATTCCGCCGGGTGCCGCCGTGCGCTCATACCCGTGTATCGAACAACAGGGATTTATCCACGTTTGGATGGGCGACCCAGCTCTCAGCAATTCCGTAGTGCCCTATGATTTTCCCTTCGCCTCCAACGCCGATTGGCGTGTCCGCTATGCGCATCTATATGGGCATTTTGATAACCGCCTACTCATCGATAATTTGATGGATGTCACGCACCTGCCGTTCGCCCACAAATCCACCATCGGCGCATCCGGCGTGGCGGAACAAGCCGTGGCCAAAACCGAACGTGATGGTGACCGGGTTCGTATTACCCGATTTATGGAAGATATCGCCCCGGCCCCCGCACATGTCGCTGTGACTGGCTATTCTGATAATGTTGATCGCTGGCAAGTAATTGAGTACGCCCCACCGGGATTTGTCTGGCTCCAGGTCGGCTCATCCAAGGCCGGAACTGGCGGTCGTGAAGCCGCCCCAGAGAACATGTTGTTAGATCGTCATACCTTGCATCTTGCAATGCCCGAGACCGATGAGACCACGCTCTATCTCTGGGTAATGGCCAACAAGGCAGATGGGTTATCAAGTGAACAGGAGGATGCCATCTACGATGCCTCTGTCCTTGCCTTTAACGAAGATATTGTGATCATCGAGGCCCAACAGGATCGATGGGACGGCGCGCCTAAGATAGATGTTGGTGCAGATGCCGGTGCCCTTGAAGTACGACGTCTTGTCGACCGCTTGATTGCTGAAGAGACTGAAAACACCAAACTTCATGCTGTTTAAATAAAAAAAGCGGCCCCTGGAAACCAGGGACCGCCTTTCTGTCGAACTTAAAGTCTAGGACTTAGCTTCCGCTACCAAAGACCAATGACCTTACCCGTGCGATGACGGCAGGTGATGTGTCTTTAAGCGCTTTAGCAACAATACCCTGAATGACTTCACCCTTACTGGCGATCAAGCGAAGCTTACGTTTCTTCAGTTCAGCATTGAACTTCGGATCAGCGTTCATCGCATCATAAGCCGCGCGAAGCGGTTTCGTCAGGTATTTCGGCGATTTTGGTGGCAAAATCAAACCGCGACCAAGCGGACCAGCTGACGCCAGAAATGAAGCCAAAGGCCTGTCTGCTGGTTTCACAAGTTCCGTGAACATGGGTACATCTGGAATATTGGGGTCAACAAAGAACCCATTCTGCAAAATCGGAATAGCAAAAGGTTTCTTGCCCTTGAACCAATGCGGCACTTTTGAATTCCAAGCCAGCCAGTTCGGTGCCGTGAAATCGACTTCACCCTGTTCGATGGCGAAGATAGACCGTGATGACCCTTTATAACCTGTCACCATCTTCATCTTAAGGCCAAGTAATTTTGCCGCTAAGACAGAAAAGATATAAGTGCTTGAGTTCTTACCACTCGTTGAACCGATCGCCTGAATCTTTTTCATGTCATTGATGTGCTTGATGCCTTTATCAGCACGAATAACGATCACTGAATTAGTCTGGTTAGAAGAACCAAGCCATGTGAAATCGTTTGCATTGTAGCGCATCTTTTTTGGACGCAGGACCTGGTTGATAACCGTATTGTCGAGCGGCACAATCAGGTTCCGGCCATGTCTAGGGGCGACATTGGCAAACCAGTTCATGGCCTTAGCACCACCGGCACCTGGCATATACTGCAGAATCATATTTGGCTTACCGGGAAGTTGACGTCCCAGATGATTAGAGAAACTCAAACCATATTTGTCATAAGTTCCGCCAGGACCATACGGAATCGTAATGGTCACGGTTTTCTCTTTGTAAAGTTCCATTAGCTTCGCTTTATTCGCCAGTGCCGGCAGAGCGGTCACGGAGGCGGCGAGAACTATTGGTAAAGTGTATTTAATCATAGTACCTCCCGAAGTTGATTTATTGCTTCGCGCCATACCGTTGACGCCGTATCGAAGCGGTCGATCAAAAACCGATTCCCCAATATTCTAAGACTCAAATCACTGATTCAGCAAGACCTCATCTAAATGACAGATTTGGCATGATAAGTGCCATTAATCCGCGGGATGGGCAGGCTTTCTCTGAGCCCTAACGTTACCCAGATTGAAACGTCACAAAATTCATTTAGTAGTGAATAAGTCAGCGCTTTCATTTCAAATTACTCCTGGTCTCAAAGCATGCGTATCCGGGACCTAAAGGGCCCCGGATATCACCTTCTTCCTGCTACTTCTTTACCAAACGTTTCATGATGCCGTTCCCGTAATCCGGGTCAGCTCGATGGAAGTAACCCACCTGTCGATTGATGATCTCTTCCGGCACGCCTTCCATCGCACCGGCAATGGTATCCATGAGACGCCCTTGCTCCTCTGATGACATCAAGCGGAACAGGTTTCCGGCCTGGGTGTAATCATCATTCTCGTCACGATGATCGTACCGATCAGCCACATCACCAACAGCAAGTGGTGGCTCTTTGACAGATTGATCTTCAACCGGGCCACCGACACTGTTCGGTTCATAATTTACCGCACCGCCATTGTTGCCATCGAACCGCATCGCACCATCACGCTGGTAATTATGGACCGGACATTTCGGCGCGTTTACCGGCAACGCCTGATGGTTGGCCCCGACCCGATAGCGTTGGGCATCACCGTAAGACAAAATCCGCATTTGCAACATCTTGTCCGGACTGTGACCAATCCCCGGGACAACATTCGCCGGGGTAAACGCCGCCTGCTCGACCTCCGCGAAGTAGTTCTCAGGATTGCGGTTAAGCTCCATCGTACCGACCTCGATCAACGGAAACTCCGCGTGCGGCCAGACCTTGGTCAAATCAAACGGGTTATAAGATGTCTTCTCGGCTTCTGCTTCCGACATGATCTGGACTTTCACCGTCCATTTCGGGAAGTCACCACGTTCGATTGCATCATACAGGTCACGCTGATGGCTCTCGCGATCCTGACCAATCACATTGGCCTCATCATCACCAAGATTAAACGAATGGCCTTGCTGAGTTTTGAAATGGAATTTTACCCAATACCGTTCATTGTCGGCATTGATGAAGCTGTAAGTATGCGAGCCATAGCCGTTGATATGACGATAACTGCTCGGCACACCGCGATCTGACATCAAGATCGTGATCTGATGCAACGCTTCCGGTGAATGCGACCAGAAATCCCACTGCATGGTTGCATCTCGCAGGTTGGTTTTCGGGTCGCGTTTCTGGCTATGGATGAAGTCCATGAACTTGTAAGGATCGCGGACAAAGAACACCGGCGTGTTATTGCCAACGACGTCCCAATTGCCTTCTTCCGTATAAAACTTCACAGCGAAACCACGGACATCCCGCTCTGCATCAGCAGCACCCTTCTCACCGGCCACCGTTGAGAATCGCAGGAAGCATTCTGTTTCCTTACCAACTTCAAAGACCTTGGCTTTGGTGTATTTGGAAATATCGTCTGTAATCTTGAGCGTACCGTAGGCTCCAGATCCCTTGGCATGAACCACGCGTTCGGGAATACGCTCTCGATTGAAGTGAGCATGCTTCTCGAACAGCTGCCAATCCTGAGCCAGAAGCGGACCGCGAGGCCCCGCTGTCAGGCTATTTTGGTTGTCCGGCACAGGACTACCGTTTGCGGTTGTCATAACGGGACATTTACTCATCGACCTATCTCCTCTGGTTTGCGGGCCTAATTGCCTCGTCCTTAGAGATAGCGAAGGAACAATCATTAACAAAATCGATTCTTCTTATTATTATGATTGGTTACACTTATCGTTATGAATCTACGTGACATGGAATACGTCGTTGCCGTCGCCGAAGAGAAACATTTCGGTCGCGCCGCTGATCGTTGTCATGTCAGCCAACCTGCCCTGAGCGGACAAATTCAAAAGCTGGAAGACTTTCTCGGCGTGGCGTTGTTCGAGCGCACCAACCGGTCCGTTTCAATTACGCCAGTCGGCGAAAAGATTGTTGCCCAGGCGCAACAACTCATCACAATGGCTGATGAGATTGTGTTGACAGCGCAAGCTGCCAAAGACCCGCTATCCGGTCCCTTTCGGCTCGGGATGATCGCCACCATTGCCCCGTCACTCTCGCCTCTTATCCTCGCAAAAATTCGAGATGACCTGCCAAATCTATCCCTCACCCTCGTCGAAGGTTTCACTGCTGACTTGGAAAAGGCAGTAGCCGTCGGCGATCTGGATGGCGCCATTCTGGCCACAGCGCCAGAAGAACAACGGCTCACCGAAAAGCTGCTCTATGATGAACCATTTTGGATTGCTCTGCCCAAAGGTCATACCCTCTGCACCAATCAATCCATCGACGTCTGTGACCTGCCCCACGAGGAACTTCTTCTATTGGCAGATGGTCATTGTTTGCGCAATCAGGTCCTCGATGTTTGCAGCGCGAATACCGGTACTGCCAATTCCAATACTAGGGAAACCAGTCTTGGAACATTGCTGGCACTGGTCGCAGCTGGCGACGGCATCACCCTTGTCCCCGCGCTTTCGAAACCGACGAATACGCCCAATATCGTTACTCTGAAAGAAGCCTCGGGGACTGCGGGAAGGATCGTTCGGTTAGCCTACCGCGCCTCCTTTCCCAGAACGGCAATCATCGAGGGGCTTTCCGATATCGTTCGACAATCAGTCCCGAAGAAACTTGTAAGGATCATCGAGCCATGACCCGCAAAGCATGCGCATCGACATTCATATCGTACGTTATCATCTGCCTGATTGCTTCATCGGCGCGAGCAGACAGCTCATCCCCGCTTTTGGCGGCCTATTACGACCGGCAGATGGCGATTATCAATGGCACCACCTATGGCTGGCGGGGTGATAACACTCCAAAGACAATCCCCCACAAGGCTATTCAAGTCGGTGTCGGCGACGACAGTAACTATATCCTGACGCCGAATGGCGCCCTGCTCCGGTTCGACAACGACGATTTTAGTAAACCGCGTCTCCTAAAGAATGGAGTAGTTCGTTTCTCCGCGGGCGATAGTGGCGTCATGGCAATCGATAAGACCAATACGCTTTGGTGGATTGAAACCGGTACCCGCAATGGCCAAAAGATCGCCAATGATATCAGAACTGTAGCTGTCGGTGATGGCGCTAATTATTACGTCACGACATCCGGTGATCTATATGTCAAAGGCAAAGCTCATCGCGGCCAATATGGCGATGGACGGCTAGAGCGCACCAAGACATTCGTTCGCACGGCTACCGACGTTTCCTATATCACTGCCCATACCGGCCACGCCATCTTGCTCAATAGCAATGGCGATGTGCTTGGCACCGGCGGCAATATCTATGGCCCGGTGGGCAAACATGGCCTCGGCGACAAGGCCGTGCGCTGGAGCAAAATCGTCGGCAATGCCAAGGCCATTGCCACAGGCTCGTCTCACACCGTCGCCATCCTCAAAGACAACACACTAGTCGCCTGGGGTAGCGAATATGGCACCGATCCAAAGCCCATCCTCGACAGCGTCACGGCTGTCGCTGCATCATCGAACACCACCATAGCTCTCAAAACGGACGGCTCGCTGTGGCAGTGGGATCGCGGTGAAAAGCCACAACGTATTATACCGAAATGATTTGCACCGTCCCGGTGACACAAACAACCTAAGTCCCTACTGTGCACGCTTCCTATTCTTAGAAAGTTTTCCGCATGCAGCGCAGTACAAACAAAATCCTTACAACCCATGTCGGCAGCCTTATCCGACCTGAGGAATTGCTCACCTACATTAAGCCGTTGCAGGCCGGTCAGCCATACGATGAAGCCGCCTATGCTGATTGTCTGAAGAGCAGCGTCGCAACAATTGTTGCCGAACAAAAAGCAGCTGGCATCGACATTCCCAGTGACGGCGAGTTCGGCAAATCAATCAGCTGGTCGCAATATGCCCTCGAACGGCTCAGCGGCTTTGAGAAACGTGAGATGCCAGCCGACAATGACACCTTCGCTCAGGGTGCTGACCGCGAACGCTTTGCGGAGTTCTATGAAGAGCTAGATGGCAAACAAAAATACGCGACGGTTAATCAGGCGGTTTGCACCGGACCGATTAAATATACCGGCCTGCCAGAAGTTGAACGCGATGTCGCAAATATGAAGGCCGCGCTTGATCAGGCCGGTGTGAGGGAAGGCTTCCTGCCCGTCGCAGCACCATCAAGCGTTATTCCCGACCGGATCAACGAGTATTACGCCACCGAAGATGACTGCCTGGAAGCCATCGGCAACGCCATGAAGGTCGAATACAACGCCATCGTGGATTCTGGGTTGCTCCTGCAGCTCGATGATGCCCGCGCCACCGTTACCTACGACCGTATGGTACCGCCCGGCACTTTCGAGGAATATCGCGATTGGGTTGCCAAGCATGTCGAAGTTCTGAACTTTGCCCTTGAAGGCATTCCGGCTGAAAAAATCCGCTATCACGTTTGCTGGGGTAGCTGGCCTGGCCCACACACCACTGACGTCGCATTGAAAGACATCGTGGACTTGATCCTCAAGGTGAATGCCGGAGCCTACGTCATCGAAGGTGCCAATGCCCGCCATGAGCATGAATGGAAAGTCTGGGGCGATGCCGGATTGCCGAATGACAAAGTTCTCATCCATGGCGTCATCAGCCACACCACCAATGTCGTCGAGCATCCTGAACTGGTTGCCGAGCGTATTGTCCGGATCGCGAACTTAATCGGTAAAGAACGAGTCATCGCAGGGACAGACTGTGGTTTCGCACAAGGACCATTCTATCGCCGGGTGCATCCATCGGTGATGTGGGCCAAGTTCGACGCGCTAGTTGAAGGCGCGGAAATCGCCAGTAAGGAACTTTGGGGTTAGCGAGCTAAGCCGCTTCGGGCGGCCGAAACGAGAAAGCTTTCTGGAAAGACTCCAACTCTTTCGTCCGCTCCCACCAATCACCGAGCCGGGGGCGTTTAACCCAATCCGTTAAAGCCGGCATTTTATTGGCCTCAAACCGTTCCATAAACGGCGCGATACTGATATCGGCCAGCGAAACGCTGTCACCGCAGAGCCAGGGACGGTCCTGGAGGACAACATCCAGTTCATCCAGCACTTCGGCAACACGGGCTTCGGCAAATGCCATATCATTTTCTGACACGCCATCTTCGAGACGTTTCTTGAGAATGGCGCGTTTTTCTTCGGTCGCCTGGTCATCCAGCACCTGTTGTAGCTGGTCGGGTGTCATGCCATCGAACCGTTTGTATCGCTCCTGTCTTATCCACGAGACCGTATTGATATTGCGATGCAGAACATGCTCTATACGATCCATCAAAATCCGCATCCGCGCTCGCTCGTAAGGATCAACCGGTCGCAATGCAGGCTCCGGAAAAACATCATCAAGATATTCAATAATGAAATTGGACTCATAGAGAGCCTTGCCGTCATGCACGATTGTGGGCACCACCCCATTGGGGTTTATTTTTAAATATTCAGGATTGAGGTTATCCCGTTTCGAGAGATCGAGATGTACACTCTCCCACTCAATATTTTTTTCAGCGAGCGTCATTCGCACGCGTTTGGAACAGGTCGATGTCACCCCGTGATACAAAGTCAGCATAAAACCCTCCTCAACACCTTATCGTTAAACCCTGCCAGCAATTTCTGGCGAGTCCACGCCGTAGCGGAAAGCCCGAAATATCTGACGAATAACGCCTTCGGTCCGGACATGTTCATGCGGCGAAATATATTCCCAGACGATGTCACCTTCTTGCGTGACTTCAAACAAGCGTCCCTGTCGGCCTTCGCAGATAAATGTATTGCCGTTTGGAAGACGCTGTGCGCCGCTGACACGTGGCCAGAAGAAAGTATCAACTGGTGAGCCCTTATATTCCCAAACGGTCTCCCCTGTTTCAGGGTTTAGCTCGAGGATACGGGAAAACTCGGGCCCGACCTGCTCGCTGCCATTGGCAAAGATCGTGATATTACCATTGTCGAGCCGTCGGGGATCATGTTGCCCACCCCATCTACGGTCTTCCATTTCCCAAACCAGTTCTTTGGTCTCTCGATTCAGAAGTACGATGAGATCAAGGTCACGCCAGTTCAGCAGAAAGTTTCCATCCTCCTGAACGAAACAGGTATTGGCATGGGCGTATTCATGCCGATGCCGATTAGGACGAATTGGATATTTCTCGAAAGGAAAATGATCCATCATCCGCCATTCAAAAACGAGTTCACCGGCTGGGTTTACCTCGCGGACGACATCGCAATAGATACCGCCATCTTCATGGTCGGAGCCGGCAATCCCGCCAATAATTGCTTTCGCATCCTCAGTCGGGACAAGTTCCCAGGCGAGATAGGCCGTATTGCCATTGGGACAACGGTTAAAATCGTGATGTTGAAGATGATCAATATGTTCCCAAACAATATTTCCATCCCAATCCATCTCAAGGAGACGGCCGCCCGCCGCCATCAATTTCGGCCCTACCTCGGTCTGACAACTTACCAGTAAATTACCGGTCGGCAGAAGCTGCGCATAATTTCCCAGCTGTTGAGGTAAATCCCACTTGTGGACGACGTCGCCCGCCATATCGAGCAAAAAAGTCTCACTGCCGTCTGACGGTGAAAACATCGTAAAACCGGGATATGCCCGGGAAGGGTCGTGTTCAGTCAGACCGAATTTATAAGGACGCATTTATTTATTCTCTTTCTTCGTCTAGCCTTTAGCCACCGGTCAGGCAGAATGTATAAATTTTTGCCAGATTTCAATCGAACGGTGTAACAGGAGGAATTTATGAAAGCTACTCGCATTTTGCTCACGGCAGTTTCCGCGGCGGCTGTTTTAGGAATTTCCAACGCGGCAATAGCAAAAAGCCCCGCTGAATTCTATGACGGCAAAACACTCACAATCTATGTCGGTGTATCGCCGGGCGGTATTTACGGAACCATGGCGCAGCTTTTGTCGCGGCATATGGCAAAACATATGATCGGCAAACCAACCATTATCGTTAAGCATCTTCGGGGTGCTGGCGGTACCAAGGCCGTCAACTATGTCTATAACGTCGCGCCACAAGATGGCTCAGTCGCCATCGCGCCGAACGCTGGGATCGACAAACGGATGGTCTTAAAGCTGACCAAAGCTAAATACGATCCTTCTAAATTCCAATGGCTCGGTGGCTGGGGTGAAGCGACCAATACAATGGTGCTCCGCAAAGATGCCGGAGTCCACAGCATCGCACAGGCCAAGAAGAAACAAGCCATCGTCGGCGCCATCGGTCGGTCGAACAACACCTATATGTTGCCAAGCCTGCTCAATAATGCGCTCGGAACGAAATTCAAAATCGTTACCGGCTATCGTGGTGGCTCACCAATCCGTAAAGCCATTGAAACCGGCGAACTCCATGGCTGGGCAGGTGGCTGGCTCGGATGGACACTCCGCAAAGCGGACTGGATTCGCGACGGTAAGATCTCTGTTTTGGTCCAGATGGGATCGTCAAAACATCCTGACCTGCCGAACGTCCCTTTGCTGTCAGATTTGGCACAAAATGCCGACCAGCGCGAAATCTTTGAGTTCATTCAAACTGGCGTGTCTGACCGGGCCTTTGCCGCCGCACCGCGTGTGCCAAAGGACCGTGCCGCCGCGCTCGGCAAAGCCTATTGGGCGACACTCCATGACAAGGAGTTCCTTTCCAAGGCAAAGAGTCGTTCTTTTCACATTACGCCTATTCCGGGACCGAAGATTCAGAAATTTGTGAACGCCATGATGAAAATGTCACCGGAAAAAATCAAAAAGGCCCGCAAACTTCTCGGCCTGACCGGCAAACGCAAAAGAGGCGGCAAGAAGAAAAAATAGACGCCGTTAAATACACAATGAAAAGGCCGGTGCTCAAACATCGGCCTTTTTTCTATCCCATCAATTTGGCACACGCTTGATACTGCGCCGGCAACGAAGCTCGATCATCAAATAGAATATCCGGATCGGCAGCTTCATGACGGCAGGCCAACGCACGATCCAGCAGCGCCAAATCGAGTCCTCCGACAGGATGGTCGTGGAGATACGCGATAGCTGTATCATTCGAGCCTATCTGTCCTGTTATCCAGCTATAGGCGAAGCGTGCAGGATAAAGATGCGTTTTCAGAAATGATTTTCGGTCATTTGGATCGAGCGTCGATTGGATTGAGAACTTTGTTCCGCGTTCTGCCCACTGCTCAAAAGGTGCCCCGCGAAGATAGTCTCTGATTTCTTCCAGATCAGGCTTCGGCGGAAGAACCTTTTCCTCTTCCCTCAGCGCAACCGCGTGCTCGATGTAATCCAACCGATCGAGTGGCGGAAAGCGGCCAACTGAAAAATCCCTATCCGACCAGAATAGAGAAACTTTGGACGCCAATTCAGGCGCGATGGCTTCAGCTTCTGCCTTTAACGCCTCCAGAAAAACGCCATCAATTCCGTTCTCAGATATCAGAGCTATATCGATATCGCTATAGCGTCGGTTAAACCCGCCATGCGCCAGACTGCCAAGTAGATAGAATCCGATAAATTCTGGCCCAAGCCTTCCGGCGCAAGAGGTGCAAAGCTGTTTGGCTAACTCAATGGCCGCGCCTCGAACATCTTCATCAGTCGAATTCAAAATGCACCCCATGTCTAATTACATTCGTAACCACAACTGAAAGCGTATTGCAGAACGTCGTCATCACATAGCCAACGATCAGTTATAGAGACCCAAAATCGCACGCGCCGCAGAAAAAGCCTTCGCATCCTGATCGGCATAGCCCATGACCTGTAGACCCAGCGGCATACCTTCGGCCTCCAACACTGGCAGAGAGTAGGATGGGTTACCCAATACAGACGACGGCACGGCATAAACCGCATCGCCCGTCCATTTCAGTCCTTCGGGTGCCGGCCCGGGTGCTGACAAGGTCACACAGACACCGAACTCATTTTGCAGGGCATCGTAGGAGGAACGGAGCCCTTTTCGTTTCAAAACCAACGCCTGATAATCCTCATGGGTCATCGCCTCCGCAGCGACCAACCGTTCCTGTGCTTCGGGGCTCATCTTGTTAATGTCCATATCGTAGGCATAGGTGTTCATCGGCCAACGGAAATCCCAGTTATTCAAACCACCTGAGAGCTCCAGTAAACCCTCCAGAGATTTCTCCAAGGCCGCAGCGCTGTCATCATTAGTCTTGTCCACGACCTCAACACCGGCAACTTCGAGTTTTCTCCGGGCATCTATCAGCGCCTGCTTGGCATCATCAACCGTGCGGTCCCAGCCCTCAGTCATCAGCAAGGCGACCCGCTTGGGCATTTCGGCCTCCGGTGCTTCCAGCGGTCCCGATACGCCCATAAAGCCCGGATCGCCACCAACACGGGCCGTAATGGCGCGCGCTATCTCCCAGGTTTCTTCCAAAGTCGCCGCGAATGTACTGGTACTGCTTTGGCTAATCGTATCAAAGCTACCGCCACGATTAATGCCACCAAAACTCGGCTTAAAGGCAAACACACCACAAAAACTTGCGGGCCGAATTGTTGACCCCAACCCTTGTGTTCCGAGACCACCCGGAAGCATTCCAGCAGCAATAGATGCAACTGTACCACTGCTCGAACCACCCGGTGTTCGCGACAAATCCCAAGGATTACGCGTTCCTCGTGCCGGCTGCGCCGCAAACTCAGTAGTCACTGCCTTGGCAACGATAACGGCACCCGCTTCACGAAGCGCTGCAACGGCAGCACTGTCACGGTTGCCCCGCCAACCGACGAATAGGTCTGAGCCTTGCTCCGTTGGCATCGATGCGGTTTCCATGATGTCCTTGATACAAAGCGGCATGCCATCAATCAGCGACAACGGTGCGCCTGCTTGCCAGCGTTTATCTGACTCACCGGCGGCGGCCTTGGCACCTTTGAGATCGGTCGCCACAAACGCGCCGATATCGCCCTCCTGTGCATCAATGGATGCCAAGCATTCCTCCAGGAAAGCGCTAGGGCTAGACGATCCATTTCTGAATGAAGCCTGCGCCGCGCGATATGATTTCTTAACTGGGCTGTTTTGTGCCACCGAATTTCTCTCCCGTGTTATCTGGGATGCCATTCTCTCTGGAAACTCCGCAAATTGGAAATGCTGATCGTCGGGATGTTGACCACAACCCAATTCAGTGCCACGCTCACTAATAAAACGCCAATCAGGGAGAAACTCGATGGAAAAAACACTGCGCATGGAAAACCGGACCAAACGCTGGCGTGAGCAACGCTGGTTACTAGACTCCGTTATCAAAACCGTCGGCCCGGAATGGGATCAAGGACGCCTCGGCAGCAAAGGCGGCAAAGGTGGAAGCGCGGGGCTCTCCTCTTTCCGCCGCGCCGGTGCCAAGATGAAGAAATTTGACGATATCGGGCCGGAGCTAGGGCGCGAAGGCCAACGCATGGAAGGCATCGCCAAAGGTTTTGAAGAGCAAGGGAGAATGGTTTCCGCCGGTGAAAACTATTTCATCGCCTCCCTGCTCTACGCCTCCGCGCAATGGCCCTATTTCGATATCAATGATGAAGATCTCGAATGGGAACGCCGGATGATCGACTGCTATGACAAGTTTATCGAGCATGCACCGCACCCTGTTGAACGGGTTGATATCCCGTTTCAGGACACCGCCATGTCAGCCTTCCTGCATTTACCTTCCGCACCCGTCGAGGACGCACCGTTTCCCTGTGTTCTGCATATCGGCGGTATGGATGGCAGTAAGGAGAACATGGTCGCGTTACATGGCGATTCAGCTCTGACGCGCGGCATGGCCGTACTGGCGCTCGATGGTCCTGGCCAGGGTGAAACCCGCAATCGTGGCGTCACCATATCCTCAGATAATTTCGCCGCAGCCGCCGAAACGGCAGTCCAATGGCTCGCTGACCGGCCAGAGATCGATTCCGACCGCATCGTCATTCGCGGCTCCAGCTTTGGAACCTATTACGGCACAGTTGCCGCCGCCGGATTGAAAGACAAAATCAAGGGCTATTGCGGCACGGGTGTATGCCAGGAGCCAACATGCGACACAATTTTCAATAAGGCCTCTCCAACCTTCAAAGTCCGTTTCATGTTTATGGCCGGATATGAAGATGAAGACGCGTTTGATGAATTCCGGCAGGAGTTTGATCTGCGCAAAATCGCCAAAGATATCACCGCGCCTTATATGATTGTCGCGGGAGAGGTGGATCAACTTTCGCCCATCCAACATACCTATGAGCTGTTTGATCTGATCAAAGCGCCCAAACGACTGGTCGTCTATCAGGACGCCAATCACAGCATGGCGACCGCATCCTCCGGCGAACTCGGTGAAGCCCGCGATAGTCTGGTCTATGATTGGTTACGCGACAGAGTGGACGGAAAGCCCGTAACATCCGAACGAGCGATGGTCGATAGCCGTGGGCAGATGCACGTAACGGCGTATTGAATTTGGGAGCTCTTGATGACCGATCATTGGACCGCCGCGTGGAGCGCTTCGGCGCAAGGTCCGTTTCCGCATGGTCGGGAAACCGCACAGCCTGATCTATCCACGATATTTCCAGAGCCAGGATTTGGCGCACGTGATCAATCATTCCGCATGATTGTACGGCCCGATGTCTGGGGCTCGCAGGCGCGTATCCGTCTCTCCAACGCCCATGGCTCGAAACCGGTTACGTTTGACAATATTCACATCGGCATGCAGGCAATGAGCAGCGCAATCCTAACCGGCACCAACCGACAAATCACGTTTGACGGCGCTGACAATGTCACGATTGAAGCCGGAGCCTCGGCTACAAGTGATGCCGTTGATCTCGATTTTATTACTGACCCCAACGACCCGCTCCTTACAGGTAAAGCCCTCGCTGTGAGTTTCCGCGTTGCCGGTGACAGCGGGCCAATGACCTATCACGCCAAGGCGTCGCAAACCTCCTACCTGTCAGAACCCGGTGCAGAGGATGTTTGTGCCTCCGAAGAGGAAACCGCCTTCCCCTACTCGACCACGTCGTGGTTCTTTTTCGATGCCCTCGATATGAACATGGTCGCGCCAACCAAAGTCATCGTCGCGTTTGGTGACTCCATTTCAGATGGGTCGGGTTCAACCATTAACGGCTTCGACCGATGGCCGGACGTCGTCGCGCGACGGCTGCATGCCAAGTTCGGCAATTCTGTTTCGCTGGTAAACCAAGGAATCGGTGGCAATCAGGTGCTCGGCCCACCGGATGATACGCCACCGGCAGACAGTCTGGGTGGCATATCAGCGCTCAAACGGTTGGAACGTGATGTCGTTAGCATGGCGGGTGTTAGTACTGTTATCTGGCTCGAGGGCATCAATGATTTTGGTTTCACTGACGTATCAGCGGAAGAGGTTATCAAAGGGGTGCAGCAAGGTGTGGCGCAAATGCGAAAAGCCATCCCCGGCGTACGCATCATCGGCGCCACCCTGACCACAGCGTTAAACGCGACCACCGGCGGCCATGGCAAGGAATCCGTCGATAGCCGACGCCGTACGTTCAACGAGTTCGTGCGAACAACCGATATCTACGATGGCATTATCGATTTCGACGCTGCAACCTATGACGACGCGACCGGCGAATTGAGACTCGAAATGGTGCCGAACAGCTGTATTGGTGGACCGGGCGACAAGCTCCATCCTAATCGTGTTGGCTATCAGGCGATGGCAGCAGCGGTGGATATCGACATGTTGATAGGAGAATAACCAAATGACCAAGTTTTCCGGCGATATCGGACTCCAGTTCACCATCCACATCGCAGATCAATACACCGTACCCGATCTCGTGCACCTCGCCGGCGTCGCCCATGATCAGGGATTTGATCAGGTCTGGGTGAATGACAATCTTTGCACACGCAATATCTTTGTCGTCCTGTCTGCGATGGCAGCGACCGTCCCGATCAGATTGGGCAGCGCGATCCTCGTTCCCTATTTCCGGAACCCGGTTGATCTTGCCGACAGCATTGCTGCCATTACCGAGCTGACCGACGGCCGCGAATTCAGCATCGGAACCGCTCGTGGTGCCCATGCCATTGCCGGACAGCAAGCGGAAGCCATAAAGCCTCTGGCCACCATGCGGGAAACGGTTTCCTCAATCAAAGCCCTGCTCGCCGGGGAAACCGTGACCTTCAAGGATTACCCGAACGTTGGGGCGTATTTTCACCTGAACCCAGACTGGGAATTCGAGTTGGAGTTTGAACCAGCGGCGCCGGTGCGGTTTTATTCCGGCGGCAATGGTCCAAAGATCCTGCAGATCGCTGCCAAGATCATGGATGGCATTCTGATCGGCGGTTATTACATCCCTCTCGTGAGAACCGGTCGTCTCGGCGCCGTGCTTGAGCCACCACGCGCCCTGTCTGCCGAAGTTCAGCCCGACAATCCGCAATATGACACCTGTGAGCTCAACGTCTCTATCTCGCGCAATCGCGAGGCCGCCTTTCAGTTTGCCAAGCCCTATGTCAGCCACATGCTGATCTCTCTCAAACATATGGGCTTCACGGATGACGAGTTCAGAACCATCTTTGTTGAACCAGACCTGGTCACCGCAGTCGATGACGCCTTCAAGAACGGTGCAACGGCTGCACAGGCAGCCCAAATGATCCCTGATGAAGCCGTAAAGAGTTGTTTCGTGGTTGGTGAACCCGAGGAATGCAAAGACCAGATACTCGATCTGATGGAACATGCCGCGAATTTAGACTTCGGACAGGTTTGCCTTGCCAAGCTGGGGCCGGATTACGAAGAGGCGATTACGCTCTTGCGTCAGGAAGTCCTAACGGATTGAATCAAACCTACAGTCGAACCGGAGGATACTATGGGACATGGACATTTACTGGACGGCGCATGGAGCTTTGAAGACAAGCTTTCCGAGACCGCGACCGGCTTCTACGTCAAAAAACCATCTCAGTTCCGCAATTTCATTACGGCTGATGGCTCTTCGGGCTATCCCGCTGAAGCAGGCCGTTATGTCCTCTATTCTTCCATAGCCTGCCCGTGGGCGCATCGCACCGCCCTTTTCCGCGTCCTCAAGAAGCTCGAGGGTATCGTTGAGCTAGTCAACACCGAACAATCCGACGCTGAACAGGGTTGGAGCTTTGTCGATAGCCCCCATGACGTGCCCGGCACAGACAAAACCGTCAATTTCCTGCATGAGATCTATGCGATTGGCGATCCCGGCTGCACAACGCGGGTAACGGTGCCATTGCTGTGGGACAGCAAGACCTGCACCGTCGTTAGCAATGAATCCTCTGAAATCGTCCGTATGTTTAATTCAGAATTCGCCGCCATCGCCGAGCCAACGCCGGATTACTACCCGGAAGCCCTCCGCGCGGATATCGACGCGATGAACCAGAAAGTGCTGGATGGCATCAATAACGGCGTTAATGGCAGCGGCCGTTCCAAGATTCAGGAAGCCTGTGAACAGTCTGTCGATCTATTATTTAACACGCTCGATGAGATGGAAGAGCTGCTCTCAAACCAGCGCTATCTCTGTGGTGACACGCAAACCGAGGCTGACTGGCGGCTCTACCCCAACCTGATCCGCTTCGATCCGATCTATTATGTCGGCTACAAGTGCAATCTACGACATCTCGACGACTACCCGCATCTTTCGAACTATCTGCGCGATCTGTACCAGACACCCGGTATCGAGAGCGTCAGTGACGTTGAATCGATGAAACGGCAGGTCTTTAGCGCGAACGGCCCGATTAATGGCAACGGCGTGACTCCGCGCGGACCCATGGTCGATCACACCCGTTCGCATGACCGCGACCGGTTCGCCACCGCTGCATAAAGACGGCATAGCGTTTATTTGGAGATCAGTGTCCCGTCGGGGCGGATGTGGTCTTCCCAGATGTATTTATCTGTATAGCCGAGCATGTCGCGGGCTTTCTTGGTATCGAGGCCGCTCCAATTGGCTTCAACACCGTACTTTACCGTCGTGCCAGGCAGATACTTCTCAACCAGCTCCGTTGTCGGTGTCTGAAACCGGCTATTCTTCGCAGCGATGTTAAACGCCTCATGACCCGAAATATCCGCCTCAACCGCGAGCTTGCAGGACTCTGCCGCATCGCGGACATCGACATAGCTCCAGAACGTGCCAAGCCGTGCGCCCGGCTCTTCCCAGCGCGCTGGCAGGCTTTCATAGGTCAGGTCAAAATTGACCCCAGCCAGCCGTAAACTGACCACCGACAGGTCACACATACCGACATAAGAATCCGCGATCTGCTCGCCGAATACTTTTGAAAAAGAATAAGGATCTTTAGGGGTTAGGGGATGTTCTTCATCCAATGGTAGATAGTCAGGGTTCCACATTTCCGGCGCATAGGTAAACCCGTACGCCGCAACGCTGGAAGCATGCACGATCCGCTTTACCCCCATATCGGTCGCCGCCTTAAACACGTTATAGGTCGCCGCCATATTGTTGCGAAAGACCTCTGCATCTGCCGCCATAAACGGTGCCTGATGTGCTGCGAGATGAATGATCGCATCGGCGCCCTTGCAGGCCTCATAGAGATCGCCGGTCTGGCTGAGATCAGCAACCCAGCTTTCACAGATGCGCTCGCGCGGCGGCACAACATCGAGGTTCAGGACTTCGTATCCCGCATCAAGCAGAGTTTGCACCGTCCAGCGACCAAGGTTGCCACTGCCACCGGTTATTACGATTTTGCCTGTACTCATACTCAGCCCCTACTCAGCTCTCACACCAACAAACGAGTCCAGCTTGACCAGCCCCTCGGCATTCTCATCGAGATGCAGCGCTTTGGGGTCTTTGCCCTCCGCCGTCGCCGCGATTGCGTCGCGCACCATCTTGCGCAGCATGATCACGCCACGATCCGAGGTGCCGAGATGTTCCTGGCGCTCGCCGACCAGCTTCTGCGTGCCCTGCGTGACGATATCCTCGGCCCGGACATTGCCGCGAAACGGCATCAGCGGGCGCTTATCATAGGGTTTGCGGTCGTCCTTGGGCTCTTCGCGCTTGCGCATTTCCTTGAGGTGCTCAAAAAAGTTCTTATCCGGCCCGGTATAGTAATCGACCGTGAACATCATGAAGCTGTGGTCATCCTTGGGTGTCATGAACATGAAATGCTCAATATCCGAGCCCTTGTTCATCAGTTTCTGCGGATCTTCCTTGCCGTGGACAAATTCGGTATCGCCGACCTGGAGAATGCTCGGAAAGCCAAGACTCATCTCATCCACCACCACGCCGTCTTTATCGCCGGCGGGCTTCGACATCACGATCTTCATGCCATAGGGCGTTTCTACCGGTTCAAAATCCGGCGGATCATCGGCGCTAAAGAAGCGGTCGCCCCAGGTCTGGTCGCCATAAGCGCTCGCGCCATGCAAAATCCACACATGCACCGGATCGGCGCTATTCTCATAGAAATTGAACCAGTTGTAATCAAAATGCCGAATTGGCTCGATCTGCCGGATGCCGCCATGATCGATCAACGGCGAATAGTTCGGCAGCGGCGGCGGGTTATCGGCGTTCGGCCCCATATAGGCAAAGATCAGCCCGCCCAGCTCGCGCACCGGATAGGAGACCTGCCGCACTTTGGCGCAAAATGGGTTGCCGCCCTTCTCTGACGGCTGTTCGAGGCACTTGCCATCCACGTCATACAGCCAGCCATGATAGGGGCAGCGAATGCCAGCGCTCTCGATATCACCATATTCCAGCGATGCGCCGCGATGCGCGCAATGCTGACCGAGCAGCCCGATGCGTCCCTCGCCATCGCGGAACAGCACCAGCTCCTCATCCATGATCTTGACGGCCTGCGGGATGTCATACAGCTCAGACACCAGCCCGACCGGCATCCAGTAGCGCCGCAGCCATTGACCGCTAGGCGTCTCCGGCCCGACACGGGGGATATCTTCATTGGTAATTGCCATCGTGCGGCCAGCTTAATCCAAAACCTGCTTAGTCCAAAACGCCTACTTCACGATAGACCGCGCGCATGCCTTCAATCGCCTCTTCCGGCAGCGGCGCTGTTTCCCAGCGCGGGAAGCGTTTGACCGGTAGACCGCGTAGCCGGAAGGTCTCGGCAATCGTGCCCCGGCCATATTTCTTCTGGGTCGAGATAAACATCTGCGTCACCTGCGTGACCTTGGCCTGCATCTCCTCGGCTTTGGCATAATCCTTCGCCGCCAGCGCCTCATACAGCGCCACGGTCAGCTCCGGTACCGAGCTGGTCGGCGGGTTTATCATCCCGGCGACGCCAAACGGCACCAGCCCGAACAGATCGGCATTGCCGGTAAACACCGACACATCATCGGGGAAATATTTGACGTAATCCTCCATCGCGCCATCGCCGTAGGAGACCTTAATGCCGCGAATGGTCGGCACCGCCTCCTTGAGCTTTACGCCAAACTCCGGCGAGATAGAGATGCCACAATATTTCGGGTTCTCATAAATATAGATCGGCAACGGGCAAGCCTCCGCGACCTTGCGATAATGCTCCAGCACGGCAGAGGGCGGCGCATCGCAATAATAATACGGCGGGATAACACCAATCGCTGCCGCGCCAATCTCATGCGCATGTTTGGCGAGCGCCACCGTCGTCGGGGTATCGGCACAGCCAACATGGATGATCACCGGCACCCGGTCGGCGGCCTGATCCATCACGATCTCCGCCACCGCACGGCGCTCACCTTCTGACAAAGCCGGACCTTGCCCGGAAGAGCCCAGTGCGAACAGCCCATGCACCTTGGCCCGGAAATAGAAATCAACCAGCAGGCGCAGCGTTTCCTCATCAACCGAACTGTCATCGTGAAACGGCGTGATCACCGGTATCAGAACGCCTCTATACATCTGCCTCACCCTTTATACGCAGCGCCGCAACGGCACGGGACCTGTGAGATACTGTAGTACTGAATTTTAAGAGGTGGGGGAAGAGATGGAGAAATACGAGTGAGCTTCAGCTTCGATTAAGACATAATTTTAAACCAAGTCCGAACCGCCAAATTTAGCCGTTCCTGTTCTAGTTCGTCCGTAGGATTACAATGTGCGATTGGTCCGCGTAAAAGATTCAGCTGATTTGTCACGTTGCTAACCGCTGTTTTCGATTGAAATACCGGATCAAACAATTCCCAATTATCTGTAATCAGCTGCGAAAGCTCTCCAAATGTGGTGTAGTCAATTAGGTTTTCTGAGCGCGGCGTAATTCCGCTATCAACTTCTTTCTTCCAAGGCCCCTGAGCATGCTTTCTAATTTTGTCTTCATCTACACGTTCACTTTCCCACCAATCTGCACCTTCTTCTTCAATCATAATATCGGCAACAAGCTTACGGATTGAATTTTCCAAGCAATAAAACACTTCGTAGAATTCCGACATCTGAGCAGCTTCTTTCCGCAGCTCTGCCTCGAATTGTTCGTACTCAGCAGCTTTACGGTTTTTGGGCGCATCCTGATTGAAACCCAGTTCCACGTCGTATTCTTGTTCAACTCTGGATAGATTAGTGGTCACTTGGAGGCCAGACATCCCAAATGCCCTAACCTCATTGTCTGCAGAATTGGCCATTAGTGGTTACCCAAAAGATTAGCTTTTAAGCTTTTGAATATCGCATCGAATACTGCGGGATCCGATGTAGCCGGTAAATTCAGATTGATTGTATACCCAAGGTTTAAGCCTACGTCTTGAGAGGGCATGTTGTTAGGCAACTGTACCGCAGGATTGTTTTGTGGGTCGAAAGTATTATCCGCAGACACTGCTTCGTCGGCTTTAGGTGCTTCATCAAAGTCAGCAAAACTCTTTAAATGATCTATGCAACTAGCCGTCAACTTTACTGCGCTAGAGTCATGAGACTGCCCCGTCTCTTCTATGATCAAGCCAACTAGCTCAGAATTGTCGAGTCTATGCATAAACTCATTTCGTACAAAGAGCGGGGCATACGCATGGCGGATCGCAGTAGCTATCGCGGTTCCTGAAGAACCCGGGTTTCGAAATTTGCGATAAGTATCATTAGGGGAACCATCAGGGTTCGTTAATCCCAATTTCTTAATAAATGAGGTCATCTGATCGCCGGACCCGCCAGGAATTTTCAAAATAGTTTTAACGAAATCCTGGCTTACTTTTTGCGGGTCTGCCGCAGCTTTGATGCCGTTCAAAGCCTTGTCGATATTGCCGGGCGCAGTGATATACGGAAGATTAGCCATCAGAATTCCTTTGGTTTTAAAGAAAATTAGCGTGTATCGTTTTTTTCTAAAACTACCTATAGGAGAACATGGGCCCAACGTCATGGATTTTCAAGAAATCTCGTATGAAAAGTTCCGACTTGTCTTACTCCTACTCCGCCGCGGCGGCGTTTTCCTCGCACTCTAGCCTGAACCCTTCATAGCCCGCTGCCGCGACCGCGTCGCATTTTTCGCGATAAGCACCGACGCCGCCGATATAGGGCATGAACAGGCGCGGTTTGCCGGGGATGTTGGCGCCCATATACCAGCTATTAGCCTTGGGGAAGAGCGTCATATTGGCGACCTCCTGCACATGATCGGTCCAGCCATCCTCAGCCTGTTGTTCGGGCTCGATGGTCGCGATGTTGTGTTCGCGGAGATGGGTCAGCGTGTCGGTGACAAACTCGGCATGCTGCTCAATAGACGTCAGCATATTGCTTTTGACCGACGGGCTGCCCGGCCCGGTGATGGTGAACAGGTTGGGGAAGGCTTCGGTCATCAGCCCGAGATACGTCCTCGGCCCGGCATGCCATTTATCCTTGAGCGTTAGCGCGCCCCTGCCCTGTATATCGACCCGCACCAGCGTGCCGGTCATCGCATCAAACCCGGTGGCAAAGACAATGCTGTCAAAGGTGAAGTCGCGCCCGCCGGTTTCAAGCCCGGTTGCAGTAATGCGGTCAATCGGCGCGCTCGCGATATCAACGAGATCAACATTATCGCGGTTATAGGTCTCGTAATAATCGGTATCGAGGCAGAGCCGTTTGGTACCAAGCGGATAGGTCTTGGGCGCCAGCAGTTCGGCCGTGTCGGGGTCTTCGACCGTCGCCGCAATGCGCCGCCGTACCCAGCTTGCCGCCGTTTCATTGGCCGCGTCACTGGTCAGCAGATCATTATAGGAGCGCAGCAGCGTCATGCCGCCCGCCGCCCAGCGCTCGCGATAGGCTTCCTCGCGTTCCCCCTCCGTGACATCGAGCGCAGACACATCAATCGGCGCGACGGCGCGCAGGCTGCCGCTCATCGAGCCCCGCATATTGGCGCGCTTCTCGGCATAGCTGTCCTTCCAGCCAGCCTCGTATTCGTCGGTCATCGGCACATTACGCGCCGGTACCGTCCAGTGTGGCGTGCGCTGAAACACGGTGAGATGATCGGCTTCCGCCGCGATCACCGGGATCGCCTGAATGGCTGACGAACCGGTGCCAACGACGCCAACTTTCTGGCCAGTGAAATCGACCTTCTCATGCGGCCAGTTGCCGGTGTGATAGATGTTCCCCGTGAAACCATCGACGCCGGGAATATCCGGCATGTTGGCGGTCGAGATACAGCCGGTCGCCATGATAAAGAACTGCGCCGAGACGCTCTCGCCGCTGTCGGTCTCAATGGTCCAACGATTGGCGGTCTCATCAAAACGCGCGGCGGTGACGGAGGCCCCAAAGGTAATGTCCTTGCGGAGGTCAAACCGCTCGGCGACATGCTGGATATAGGCGAGGATTTCGGGCTGTGAGGAATATTTCTCGGGCCAGTGCCATTCCTGCTGCAAATCCTCATCGAAGGAATAGGAATACTGCATCGATTCAACATCGCAGCGCGCGCCGGGATAGCGGTTCCAGTACCAGGTGCCGCCGACATCATCGCCGCGTTCAAATACGCGGGTGCTAAAGCCGTTCTTACGCAGCAGATGCAGCAGATAAAGCCCGGAAAACCCGGCACCCACGACGACGACATCAACTTCATTCTGATCAGACATGAAACGAGCGAACCATGAGGTCGACGAATATGCAAGGTTGAGCGGACGCTCTTGCTAATCTAACCCGATTGGATCACGCTTTCCTCAAATCAAAAAAACATCATCTCATTACAGGGAGAGAGCCAATGGCCACGATGCTAAAGCAGCCTTCCGGCACGACTTATCAGTCCGACAACATCACGCCGCTGTCGCGGCTCGATCTGCCGGGCGGTGGTCAGGTCACGATCGAGGGCAATTACGCTTATGTCGGCTATATGTATGGTCCGGAAGGTACTTCGATCCTCGATATATCCGATCCGCGCGATCCTAAAGTGCTGTGGACGGCGATGCTCGATAATCCGCAGCAGCATTCTCATAAAGTCCGCGTCGTCGGTGACATCATGGTCACCAACAGCGAACAGCGGCCGCGCGCCGGGGTCCGCATGACCAAGGATTATGACGATCACGGTGTCCGTATCTGGGATATCAAGGACAAGACCAACCCGAAGCTGCTCAACTATCACAAGACCGGCGGGCGCGGCGTGCATCGCTTCGATATGGATGAGAAGTACCTGTATCTCTCGACCGAGATGGAGGGTTTTCTGGGCCATATTCTGGTGACCTATGATTATAGCAATCCGGAGAAACTCGAAGAGGTGTCGCGCTGGTGGATACCGGGGCAGCACACGGCCGGTGGTGAAGAGCCCGGCCCGATGAAACGCGAGCATCGGCTGCATCATGCGTTGCGCCATGAAGACACGCTCTATGCCGGGCTGTGGATGTCAGGCTTCGCAATTATCGATATCAGCGATCTCAAAAACCCGAAGACGCTCAGCACCTATGACCCGCACCCGGAAGAAGCGGAGCCCAGCCATACGTTGCTGCGCTTTCCGTTTCAGATTGATGGGCGCGACATCGCGCTGGGTATTGATGAAGAACGCACGACGCGCGGCAAGGATGCCGGAAAGCCGCATGCGCCGCTCTATGTGTTTGACGTGACTGACCCAACCAAGATGGAGTTATTGTCTAAACACCGCGTGCCGGAAGAAGGCATGCCCTATGTCGGCGACGACGTGCGGTTTGGTGCGCATCAGTTCCGCGAAAAATTCGATGACACGCTAACCTATGTGACGTGGTTTGCCGCGGGATTGCGAATTGTCGACATCGCCAACCCAAGCGCGCCGGAAGAGGTCGGCTATTTCATCCCGGAACCCGGCGAAGGCTATAACGCACCGCAGACCAACGATGTCGAGATGGATCATCGCGGGTTGCTCTATATCACCGACAAGGCGCGCGGCTTCGACGTGATCGACTTCAATCGGTAGGAATTACTCCGCCTTATTCTGGCGGCGATGCGACAACCTGATCATGGCGGACGCGTTCTTTGAGCGTACCGAAATGCTCAAACACATCCTGCACGACATCAAGAGCTTGCGGCGTGATCTCAACATGCGGTGACCAGCAGCCAAGCTCTTGATAGGTGCCAATGCAATCCGCCAGCACGGCTTCATCAATATCAGGAAATAGCGGCTTTTGATTGGCGGCAATCTCAGCGGCTGATGCCTCGTTCATATAGATCCGGGTTTTGCGGTAAGCGCGCGTAAAGGCCTTGGCGGTATCGGTCGCCAGCCATTCACGGGTTGCTGCGACGCTGGAAAACGCATTCGGACCAATCAACGGTCCCGATTGCGCCACGACATGGCCAACGCCATCGGCTTCCAGCTGTTGCGGGAAGGGCCCCTGCTGCATTACATACGCCCCGGTGCCATCGCGAAAGGCCTGATCCATCGCCGCCACGCCGCCGACATTGATGGCGTTGATCTTGCTAAAATCAATTCCCTCCTTGTGACAGGCATACATAAACATCGCCAGCGGCTGGCCACCACCAAACAGGACGATGTCAGCCCCTTCCAGCTTGTCCCAGGTAAAGTTGTCATCTTTTTCGCGTCCAACCAGAAAGAAGCCATCCATCTCATTGATCTGCGCGAAATGAGCTGCCACCGGCACTTCTCCTTTGGCCAATGAAGAAAAAGCCTGGCTCGGTGCAGTCTGAATCACCTGCGCGGTGCCGTCTTCCAGCGCCTGAATTGCGGAAACACCCGGCGGCGAGATTGACCAGGAAGCATCAATGCCTTCTTCCTTTAAAAATCCTGCCGAAAACACTGCAATCAGCGGCGAATAAAAGGCAGAAAACAGAGTGAATTGAATTTCGATCTTTTCCATTAGGAACTCCAAAGACGACTGATTTAACTGACACTATAGCGCCACTTGCCTCACCGGGTCGATTACGGCACGGTTCTTTATGTCCTACCCCCCCGGATACACCGATTTAGTCGAACGCGGTGAGCGCGCTGCACTTTCAATCGCGCGGGCGCAGAGGCTTGAGATTGAAAAGACTGAATTAATCTATTTCGGCTGCAACGTGACGATACGGCTGCACCCGCACAATATTGTCGCTCGGTTTTCAGGGCGGGCCGCCAAGTTCAGTTCACATGTCGCCGCCCGCACTCGGGAAATGGAGGTCAGCCGGTATCTTGCTGACGCAGATGCACCTGTCGTTAGCCCCAGCAACATTATCGATGCCGGACCATACGAAGAAGAAGGGCTAATGATCTCGTTCTGGAAATTTTTCGTCGAAGGAGACATCGATCAGCGTAAAATAGCCGCCCTAGCCGACTATCCCGGCGAACTACCCTTCCTGCACGGTTACGCGGATGCCAGACGTTTGTTTATGCAGTACTGGCGTGAAGGAGAGCTCACCGAAGAAGAGTTCCGCGAAACACTGGGGCGAATATCTGAAATGGATATAGCCCTCGCTATCATGAAAGAGGAGATGAATGCGCCACCTGTGCCGCTGCACGGCGACTCTCATCTCCGCAATACGCTGTGTGTGGGTACACTCGAAAACCCAAAAATTCTCTGGATCGACTGGGAAGATGTCTGTTGCGGCCCGGTTGAATGGGATTATGCCTGCCTGCTAGTCAATTTGTACGATTTCCCGGATCGCAACGAACATCACATCGCAAACATGAAGGCCGCCATTGCAGACCATACTGATCCGGATCGGCTTGAACTGTTGATAAAGGCCCGCGAGCTGCAAATTGATATATGGGATGGAATCCCCTAGGGGACTAGTATCATCCCCTGTCAGGCAGCAACTAAATACTGTCGACGACCCTCTATGTTTAACGATCAGTTTCCCTCTGGAGTACTGCCATGCGCTATTCGATTGCGACCGTCTCGATCTCCGGCACGCTCAGCGACAAAATCGAGGCCATCGCCGCCGCAGGCTTCACGGGCATCGAAATCTTTGAAAACGATCTGATCTCACACGTCGGCAGCCTTGTAGATCTCCGAAAAAAGATGACGGACCTCGGCCTCACAGTCGAAGTTTATCAGCCGTTTCGGGATTTCGAGGGCATGCCCGAGCCGTTTCGCAGCCGCAATTTCGACCGCGCCGAACGCAAGTTTGATCTGATGGAAGAGCTTGGTACTGAACTTTTGATGATCTGTAGCAATGTCTCACCCCATGCGTTGGGCGGTATCGGACGGGCCTCAGAAGACCTTCATGAACTTGGCGATCGCGCTGCCAAACGCGGCATCCGGATTGCGTATGAAGCGCTTGGTTGGGGCCGTCATGTAAACGACTATCGCGACTCATGGGAAATTGTGCGGCGCGCCAATCACCCCTC
>WLWZ01000010.1 GCA_012103315.1 Alphaproteobacteria bacterium | reverse complement strand
CATGCGCGCATCGAACTTGTCGACATCTTCTGGTGACGGGTTTTTGTCGTCGTTGCCATAGAACCCATAGACGGTGCATTTCAGACTGTCGAAACGCTCAAAAACACTCGGCCCGTCACCCCAGGGTAAAAATGCTCCGCCGCTATAGAACGGAATGCACAATTTGAAAGTTTCCGGCAATGCACACGCACCGAGATAGGCTGTCCGGCCGCCCATGCAATGCCCCATGATCGCCATGCGCGAAGTATCGGCACTGCCCTGTGTAGTGATGTGATCGACCGTCGCGCTGATATCGGCAATGACGTCATCATCTAATCTAAAAGTCACTGCTTCTTCAGCGTCCATGCCCTTCTTACGATGATAAAAATCCGGCGCCATAGTGAGAAACCCTGCGGCAGCCAACCGGTCAGCGCTTTCCGTTGTGAAGCTGTCCATGCCACCGCGATGAAAAGTCAGGACAATCGCCGGATGCGGACCATCACCTTCCGGTTCGCCAACATAAATCGGCATGTCACTGCCACCGACATTTACTGTGTCCCATCTGCTCATACCAAATTCTCCCTGTGTATTTACCTGCCGCAATTAGTAGGTAACGTCACCGCCATCGACGACCATCGTTTGGCCGGTCATAAAAGCGCTCGCATCAGAGGCGAGGAAAACAGCGGCACCGACGAGATCATCCGGCACCTGTTCGCGTTTCAAGGCCCGCCCCCGGATGGAGGCCTCATTATAGGGCGCAAATGTATTATCCGCGGCCGCAACGGCTTCACTCATGGTGAGGCCAGGTGCAAGTGAGTTCACCCGAATATTTTCTTCCCCGAGTTCGCGGGCCATCGCCCGCGTCATTGCGATAATCGCGCCTTTTGAAGTCACATAATGTAAAGTGAATGGAATTCCTTTTAAGGCAGTACTCGACGAAATATTGACGATTGAGCCCGCACCACGCTTTCGCAATGCAGGCACCACGGCCTTACTGCAATTAAAGCTACCTCGAACATTGACCTCCATAACCTTGTCCCATTCCTCAGTATCAATATCGAGGAAGGTTCGTCTTGGAATATCAACAAACAGAGCGGCGTTATTGACCAGCGTATCGACCCCACCAAACGCGTCCTCGGTCGCTTGAACCATGGCCTCGCAAGCAGCCATGTCAGTGACATCGCACGCCAGACCAATCGCCTCACCACCAGCATCGTTTATCGCCTTCACCGTATCGGCAGTATCAAGCACGTCAGAAACGCAAACGCGCGCGCCCTCCGCAGCAAAGGCCAGCGCATAGGCTGCCCCAAGGCCACGCCCAGCACCGGTTATAATCGCGACCTTGCCTTCTAGTTGACCACTCATATCGCCCCCATCCTCAGCAGTTTTTACAGGGTTGGACTGGAAGACTCCGCGTAATCCAACCCGGACCATCTTGTGAATTACCGTGCATCCCTTCACGAACGTTCCGAATATTCGTGAACCCCGCTCTCGCCAAAGCTTCGGCAGCCCTGGAGGAACGTACACCCCGTCCACAAATCACAGAAACTGGCGCTGCTTTGTTACCCCTAACAACCTTCGTCACCTTTGCGACAAATCCCGCGATCCCGGCACGGTCGTGAATTGTGATTTCTTTCGCCCCAGCGGGAACACCGGTCTGGCGCCATTCCGTTACATGCCGAACATCAATAAGTGTCCGGGTACCCGCTTGGGTCTCGAGACTCGCCTGTGGTGCGGCTACCACGGTTTCCCCGCCCCTGACCATCGACGATGTACCGAACAGGAGAACCAGAATTATAGAAAGAAGACGGATCATTTATCGAACCTGCGCTAGTATTTGATTTTCATAACCCTACCCGCGACACTCGCGTTCGTAAATCGAAAGGACTTCACTATGCCGTTTTTTCCATCGCTTCCTGCTGATGCAGGGATCGGACATCTGTTCAATATCAAACCTGGTCACAAGGACGGGTTTGGGAAATTTTCCGAGGCCGTGATGCGCGACGATTCCGTATTCTCCGTCGCCGAAAAAGAGCTGATTGCGGCCTTCACCTCGGCACTCAACAGCTGCGACTATTGTTATGGCGGCCATTCGGCGATTGCCCGGCAGCATGGTGTCGAGGAAGGTGTTTTTGACTCCCTGATTGACGATATCGATATGGCGCCGGTGGATGACAAGCTCAAACCCATCTTGCGTTTTGTCCGCAAGCTGACTTTGGAACCATACAAAATGATTCAATCTGACGCCGACGCGGTCTATGAAGCTGGCTGGGATGAGGAAGCCCTCGCTGATGCGATCTGGATTTGCGCGCGTTTTAGTATGATGAACCGGCTATCACTCGGTCACGGACTCGAAGCCGACCCCGCCGCGTTTGAAGCCCGCGCCAAAGCAATGCAATACGAGCAGAAGTAAACGACTATCCCGCCGTCGGATCGAGGACAATCTTTCCCGAAAGCACATCGCCTTCCATCATCCGGTGTGCTGCCGGAGCATCGCTCAGCGGAAACACTTTTTCGATTTTCGCTTTCAGCTTGCCCTCGCCCGCCAGCGATACCGTGTCGCTGACATTCTTATCTGTATTCCCGGTGCTACCGAAGATGCGAATGTTCTGGTGATACAGGAACGCGCAATCGAGCTCGACCTTGCCACCGCCATGCGCACCCGCTGTTACCAGTGTCCCGAGCTTACGGAGACACTTAAGAGCCTTAGGCCAGGTCTTGGGGTTCGATACATTTTCGAACACCAAATCAATACCCTCACCACCCATATAGCCTCGGACTGCTTCGGTAAGATCCTGCTTGGCATAATTCACACCAAAATCTGCACCATAGTCACAAGCGACAGCAACCCGTTCATCTGCCCCCGCCGCAGCAATCACTGTCGCCCCAGCCGCCTTGGCAATTTGAATACCGGTCAGGCCAAGCCCGCCAGCGGCGCCCATGACAAGAACAGATTGACCTTCCTGCAAGTCACCGACATCGAACAACAGATGATGTGCCATTGGGCCGTGCCGCAGGACCGCCGCTGCTTCCGCAAATTCGAGATTCTCGGGTAGCTTCACGGCCACAGAGGCGGGAACCTTCACCAGCTCTGCGGCACCGCCCCAACGCCCAACACCGAGCATGGTACTCGCCGAACATTTCTTAAAGTCACCAGCGGCACAAATGTCACAATCCAAGCACGGCGCCCGCGACAGCAAAGCAACTCTGTCACCAGCAGCGACATTCGACACACCTTCACCGACCTCGCGGACAATACCTGCCGGATCGACGCCACCGATGTGCGGCAACACGACACCACGCTGGGTTTGTTCACCGGCTCGAACAGCGCAGTCGAGAACACGATTGACCGTTACCGCGTGAACCTCGACAACAATTTCGCCGGGGCCCGCTGTCGGATCGTCAACATCCTCGTAACCGAGGACGTCGGGCGCCCCGAACTCGCGATAGAGTGCTGCCTTCATTCTGCGGCGCGTACCGTGACGGACATTTCGCCGATCAGATCGCAGGCACAATGCATGACGTCACCAGGATGCACTTCACTGACGCCCGGAGGAGACCCCGTGAACAGATAATCACCCGGATGGATCGTGTAGAATTCCGATGCGAATTCGATCAGCCGCGGCACATCAAAGATCAAATCGCTGGTATGCGCATCCTGCTGTAGGTTGCCGTTGAGATGAACCGTGAAAGGCACATTGCCAGGATCGGGAATTTCATCCGCCGTCACCATCCATGGGCCGACCGGCGCATAGCCGTCGCACGATTTACGAAAGCTGCGATCTTCGACGCCACGCACCGTCATATCGAGACCAAGCGTATAACCGGCGACATATTCCATCGCATCTTCTTTTTTAATACGACTGCCGGTTTTGCCTATGATAATGACGAATTCGACCTCGTGATCATTGCGACGATCCGGGAAACGGATCGCGACACCTTCACCGGGACCAACCACGGCAGAGTTCGCTTTTAGGAAGATACCTTGATTTTGAATACCGGAAGGCCGACGTGGGCCTTTGTCCTCACCCGTGATATGCGGTTGTGCCGCCATCTCAGCGACGTGCGCTTCATAATTAACCGGTGCTGCCATGGTTTTGCATTGCCGGGCAATCGGCGGCAACAGACTGACATCTTCAACGGCTATGCCTGGTGCAGCTGCCGCAGCAGCTTCCATCTTGTCGCGATATTCTGGCAAAGCGGCGATGACAGCATCGCCTAGCATGTCATAACGCGCCGTGCTGCGTATTTCGGTCTGAATGTCCGTAATGTCGCGGATTGTGCCATCGACAACGACGCCGAGCCGGTCTTCGTTAAATCGGCAAAGTTTCATAAGGTTGCTCCCTGTTCTGTATTGCTGTTCGCTGGAGTATCCAACGGAAATTCCTGCCGCCATTTAATCAGTCGTTTGGGCAAAAGAAAACGTCTCCAACAAAATATACAGCGACTTCTTATAAGTAATCTCCCTTGGCAGAGTTTCGCTTGCGTATTAGCCTTATCTCAATGCGCTGAATAACCGGCGCCAGACACCGCAATCGAGGACGATATGACAGACCCACAAGTCACAGGCTTACGAAGCATCGAATACAATGTTCCCGACCTGGCAAAGACCAGCCGGTTCTATGAACTCTGCTGGGGCCTTAAAAAGGTCGCGGAAGATGACGGAGCACATTATTTCCGCGCGACGGGGGCCGAACATCACATCGTCGTTCTGCACGAAGGTGGCAAAGCTAGCGTCAATCGGATCAATTTTGCCGCAGACGACAACAACGCGGTCGACGCCCTTCACGCAAAATTGTCAGGGCTCGGCATTTCCACAGACAGCACCCCCGAAGACCTATCGGGACCTGGTGGCGGCTATGGCTTTAGCTTTACGGATCGCGATGGACTTGGCTACGCGGTCAGCTCTGGTGTTACGACGCATTCAGATACGGCCATGGAAAATGATCGTCCCTTCAAGCTGAGCCATGTCGTTCTCAACTCGGATAAAGTCGAGGATCAAACAGATTTCTATCGTGACGTTCTCGGCTTCCGCGTCAGCGACCGGACGGAACGGATGAATTTCATTCGCTGTAGTCCTGATCATCACAGCATTGCCTTTGCCCACGCGGAAGGCCCTTCTCTAAACCATGCCGCCTTTGAGGTTCCTGACTTTGACGCGCTGATGACCGGCTCTGGACGGATGAAGCAAAAAGGCTTCCCGGTACAATGGGGTGTTGGCCGTCACGGACCGGGTAATAACGTGTTCGGCTATTTCTTTGAGCCCAACGGAATGGTGGTCGAATACACCGCCGAAGTCGAACAGGTAGACGAAGACGCCTATGTCACCGGTACGCCAGAGGATTGGGCGCAACGGGTTCAAGGGCCCGACCGTTGGGGCTTCGCTGATCCGCCAACACCGCATTTACGTCGTTGCATGGGCGGTGACCCACAAGCGCCGGAGGTTGACATATTCTAAAAGAAGGTTTGCGTCAGTGAATTACCGCTAAGGATTGTCTTCTTCACCCCTTGCATGGCTTTTTTTCATGGCGTAGCCTCTTTTCCACGGGAGTACGAGAACACATTAATTTAACGTACTTCTAACCCTGCAGGGTCAGAGATAGCTTTGCAGGAACGCAACATTAAAGGGTTCTAAGGGAGGATTCGCAGTATGAAATTATTAAAGCATTCAGCGCTTGGCATTATGGCAGCCGCCGTTGCAGTAACCGGTGTGGCCGCAACTGCCGATGCCCAGTATTTCAAAGGCAAACGCGTAAATATCATCATCAACTATGGCGCCGGTGGTAACACCGACATTCAGGGCCGCATGGTCATGCGCCATATGAAAAAATACATTAAGGGCAAACCCCGCCTGGTGTTCCGTCATGTTTCTGGTGCTGGCGGTGTTGTCGGCGCGAACTTCCTTGGGGAAGCTGGCAAAAAGAACGGCACAATGATGGGCGTGTTTACGATCCCGATCATGGCGCAAGTTATGAAGACCCCTGAGCTTCGGGTAGATCTTTCTGCATTCCATTACGTTGGTGCGATTGGACAACAAACCATCGGCCATATCCGGAAAGACGCAATTCCTGGCAAAACGATCAAAACCTATAAAGACCTGATCGCCAATGAAAGCCATCCTATTCGGACTGGTGGCCACGGCCCAACGAGTAGTAAGGATCTTCGGACCCGTCTACTCTTCCAGGCCATGAAAATTCCGTTGAAGCATGTCACCGGTTACAAATCTGGTGGTAAAATTCGGGCCGCTATTCTGAAAAACGAATTGGATATGACCGCAGACTCACTTGCTGGTTATTATGGCCGTGTCGTTGCTCAGCTGATCAAACCGGGAATTTCGGTGCCAATCTGGCATATCGGAACACCTGGCCCTAACAATTCGATCCTGCATTCACCAACCGTTCCCAAGAACATTCCGAGCTTCCAGGCAGTTTACGAAGCGAAGTTTGGTAAAGGGGCACGCCCGGATCGTATGACCTGGGATGCAATCAGGACAATCGGTGCATCACGCGAAATGCTTCGTATTCTGGTGTTCCGCAAGGGTACTGATCCAAAGGCTGTCGCTGAAATGCGGGCCGCTTGGGACAAGACTATGCTCGACAAGGCATTCCTTGCAGATTACCGCAAGGTCAATGGCAGCGACTTTGACGGCAAGTCCGGTGCTGCGGCGCAGAAGTACGTTAAATCTATCGTGAACGTGCCGAAGGACCTTGAGAAGTTCCTACTCGATTACGCCAACGCCGCCCGCGGCTAGGTCTGATCGACTGAGGTAAGACTATGAAGGGGACGTCCAACCGGGCGTCCCCATTTCATCTATTTAGAAGGTAGACCGCCATGACATTTATGGAAGCGGTTCTGGACGGGCTAAGGCTCGTACTCGTTTGGCCCGCCCCCGGCTACATGATGCTGGGTGTCGCAATCGGCATGTTCTTTGGTGCCGTCCCAGGCCTTGGCGGCCTGGTCGGCATGGCGATCATCCTACCTTTTACATTTGGCATGGAACCGAATGTCGCGTTTGCCTTTATTCTTGGCATGTATGCGGTGACGACCACAGCAGACACGCTATCTTCTGTCCTTCTTGGAATTCCTGGCACAGCAGCGTCACAAGCCACAATTCTTGATGGCTATCCGATGGCGCAGCGTGGTGAAGCCTCACGAGCGCTTGGCGCAGCCTATACCGTATCCATGATCGGGGGCGTTCTCGGCGCAGTTTTTCTTGCCATATCAATCCCGATTATTCGACCGGTTATTTTAGCATTTTCTGAACCTGAACTCTTTGCCCTCGCCGTCCTCGGCCTGACGATGGTCGCATCCCTTAGTGGCAAGTCCATCTTCAAAGGCACCGCCGCAGCCTGTTTTGGGCTAATGCTGGCAACAGTTGGCTTTGCCGAATTCGGCGGGGTCAGGCGCTTCTGGTTTGAACAAAACTTCCTGCTCGAAGGAATTCCGATTGTCCCTTATGTGCTTGGTCTGTTTGCCATACCGGAAATTCTTGAACTTGCCGTTCGGAACACCTCCATCTCTCGTGTTCAACCCGAAGAAGTAGAAACCGGCGGCATCATCAATGGCATGAAAGACGCTGGGAAAAACTGGTGGCTTGGCATTCGATGTACCTTTATTGGCGTTTATGTGGGGATGATACCGGGCCTTGGTGGCTCGATCGTCGACTGGGTCGCCTATGGCCATGCGAGTCAAAGCGAGAAGAATAACGAAAATTTCGGCAAGGGTGATGTCCGCGGTGTTATCGCACCAGAGGCTGCAAACAACGCCATGAAGGGCGGCGCATTATTGCCAACGATTGCATTCGCAATTCCCGGTAGTGCCTCAATGGCAATTCTGCTCAGCGCCTTCTTTATACAGGGCCTCGAACCCGGCCCCCAGATGCTGACCGAAAAGCTAAATGTAACCTTCACGCTGGTTTGGACGCTCGTTCTCGCGAACGTCGCTGGCGCTGTGATCCTTCTGCTCTGGGGTAGTCAGGCGTCAAAGATTACCTATTTGCAGGGCCATATCATTGTGCCCGCCATCATGATGGTCGTCTTCATGGGTGCCTGGGTCGGCAATGGCACGCTTGGCAACTGGATCGTGCTTCTGGTCTTTGGTGTCATTGGCTATTTCATGAAACTCGGTGGCTGGCCAAGACCGCCCATCGTCCTTGGGTTTGTCCTCGGCAAGATCATGGAAGAGGCAATGAACCTATCCATGCAAGTGCATGGCTGGGGGTCATTTGAACGACCAATTGTTCTCGTCGTTATTGCTTTGATCATTTTGACAATCATCCTCGCCGTTCGAAAACAGCAGAAGAAAAAGGCCCAACAAGCAGAAAGACTTTCCGCACGAGACGGCGCTGACGAGCCTGCATCGACAATACCAATGGTCGTCGAAGAGGGCGGTAAAAATTGTCCGACTGCTTCATGGCCTGTATCTGCATTATTGATTGCCATGTTTGTCTACTGCTTTGTCGATGCGATGCAATGGTCCTTCGGATCCAGGGTATTCCCGCAAACCGTCGCTACTGCTGGCTTCCTGCTTGCGTTAGGTGCTCTCCTCTTCGATCTCAAAGGACGGGCCGCATTAAAGGCTGGGACAGCGGCCTCTGACGTTGTCGGCGTAGATAAGCCTTATGTATTGAAAAGCCTGTATTACCTGTCCTGGCTTATCGGAATATTTGTTCTTACCCTGGGCATTGGACAGTTTCCGGCACTCTTGCTGTTTGTGATCTTGTATCTCAAATTCTGGGGAAATTTTGGGTGGAAAGTCATTTTGATTTATACAATCTGCGCAGTCGCCTTCCTGTTGATCATGTTCAACGAGATTGTTCCTGTGCTGTGGTATGAACCGCCGCACCTGCCTTCGTTCTTTGTATAGCTGACTAAATAATTATAGAGCGGGCTTGCCGCCCCCTGTGTCTGATCGCGCCAGATACAGGGCGGCACCGAAGATGACGGCTCCGCCGAGCCAGACCCACAGGTCCGGAATTTCCTGAAACACGGCAAAGCCGAGTGCAGCACCAAACGGCAACCGCATAAAGATAAACGGAAAGACAGCCGTCGCATCTGTTGCCGCAAAGGCGCGTCCCAAGAAGCGCTGGTTTAGGGTCGCCAACGCGGCAATCACTATTAGCACAAAGAGTTCCCAGAGATTGGGCCATTGCCAGTCAAACAACGCGCCGATGAAAATAATCGGCGTCATATAAATTGCATGAAAGAACACGACCTTATCCGGGGCGTCTGAACGCGTTGCATACTTCATCAGCGTGCCACTGCCGGATGCAGACAGAGCAGAACACAAGACTAAAATTGCGCCTAGGCTGATCTCCTGAAATCCAGGCCTAATAATTATAAGAGCGCCTGCGAATCCGACGGCTAAAGCCAGAACCCGATTTACGCGAAAACGTTCCCCGAGGAAGAGCATCGCCAGCATCATGCCAAATAAAGGAGTCGTAAATGTCAGCGCCTGCGCATCCGCTATCTCCATCAGTGCGACACCGGGAAAGAAAAACATGACAAAGCCAGCGCCCGTTACCCCACGCGCCATAAAGGCTTTATGATTTTTTGATTTCCAGATACTGGGACCGGTTCGAATGGCGTAGGGCACCATAAGCAGGAACGAAAAAAAGGCTCGAAAAAACCCAATTTCTAGCGGTGGGATATCTGTTGAAAGCAACCTGATTGTCAGCGCCATCGTCGCGAAAGACGCACAAGCGAAGCACATCCAGATGGCACCACGTGCCGTGGCCGGCAGAGCGGCAAAAGAAGAGGCGATACGCTTCACCGGAAAATCCAGCCGGGACCGTATCGCCTCACATCAACTCTCGAGATATGGATCGTCTATTATCCGTTCATCTCAGCACTGTAGCCACCATCGACGAACAGATTTTCGCCGTAGATGAACGAAGCATCGTCACTGGCCATGAAGCTAACCGCCGTTGCAAGCTCTTCTGGGCGACCCGGGCGATGCAGCATGTTGGTTACGAAACGATCGGGATCGAATTCTTCCTTACCGACCGGAGAGCCAATGCGGTTGGGAACCACCGAATTCACGCGAATGCCATGTTCAGCATATTGTGACGCGATAGCGCGCATGAGATTGGCTACACCGCCCTTGGCGGCGCAATAGGCAACGGCGCTGTTGCGACCCTTAAAGCCTGATGTTGAACCGATATTCACCATGGCACCGCCATCGCCCTGCTCAATCATCTGTTCCCCAACATATTTACAGGTCAGGAACTGGCTCGTGAGCGTGACATCAATCGTCTTCTGGAAATCAGCCAGAGTGCATTCACGGATCGTCAGATTGTCCGAAATCGCAACATTGTTGACCAGTGTATCTATACGGCCAAAAGCTTTAACCGTTTCGGCAATCATATTCTTAACAGAGTCTTCGTCCGCAACATTGGCCTTAACAAACACGGCACAACCGGGGTTGTCGGCATTGATCCGATCAGCGACTTCCTGACCGCGATCATCAAGATCCACGACGGCGACTTTCGCACCCTCTTTTACAAAAAGCTTGGCGGTTTCTTCGCCGATATTCCGGCCTGCACCGGTAACGATTACGACTTTATCCTGATGTCTCATAGCACTCCCTTTCGTTCGTAGTTGCAGTTTTCCTTGATGGCGCGGATTGAACACATCACCTCCATTAGAGTCAATGGAACCACACAATTTATAGCCGTGACCAAACCCTCAAAAAACGCGACCCGTTGCCTCTAGCGCGCGCGCATCCGGTGGTGTAAAAACATATGTGTACAAACAATAAAAAGGGGCTTTTGCACGCCAAACTCGTCGGCGGTGCCGGTCTCTTTGTTGACAACAGACGGAGAAGAAAATGGACGATACAAGCAGTTCATCTTTAACGAATGATCAGGCCAGTTATCGCGGATTGCGGGATTGGATCGAAAAGGTCGATGAGTTCGGTGAATTGCTGCGTGTCGACAACGCCAGCTGGGACGCCGAAATGGGCAGCATCACCCAGATGATGACCGAAAAAAGCCGCGGCAACGCTCCGGCTCTCTTGTTCGACAACATCCCGGGTTATGACGAAGGCTTTCGCACACTCTACGGCTCGCTGTCATCGGTTCGGCGTGTCGCCCTGACATTAGGTCTGCCGCTCGAGCACGAGCGCAAGGTCGATATCGTTCAGCAATATTATGACCGTATGCAGGATATGGAGCTTATCCCGCCGAAGATGGTCGATACCGGTCCCGTGATGGAAAACATCATGGAAGGCGATGACATTGACGTTTTGAAATTCCCTGTGCCACGCCATCATGAACAGGACAAAGCCCGCTATATCGGCACCGCCAACTGCGTCATCACAAAGGATCCTGATAACGGCTCGTTCAATGTCGGCACCTACCGTAATCAGGTCTATGACGCAAAGACCATTGGTTGCCAGATCACCGAAGGCAAACATGGCCGGATTCATCGCGACAAGTATTTTGAGCGCGGTGAAGATTGCAAATTTGTTATTCTCGTCGGGGAAGACCCGCTGCTTTACATGCTATCGGCGAGCCCACTACCCGATGGTGTCTGCGAACTCGATTTCGCCGGCGGCCTGCGCGGCGAAGCGATCGAATGCATCACCGGCCCCTATACAGGTTTCCCGATCCCCGCCGACGCCGAGATTGCCATCGAAGGCGTCGCCCGCCCTGGCAAGGTTAAACAGGAAGGTCCGTTCGGCGAATGGATGGGCTATTACTCGGATGACTCGGTGCCACGCGCCTATGTCGAGATCAAAACGATCCTGCATCGCAACAAGCCGATCATTTGCTGCGCACCGCAGCACAAACCGGTCGACGAGACCGGCCTTCTGAAAGGCATCGCGGGGGCTGCCGAAATCTGGCGCGCACTGGAAGCCTGTGGCCTGCCCGATATTAAAGGTGTCTGGAATCATGAAGGTGGTCCAGCAACTCGGTTTACCGCTATCCAGATCAAGCAACGCTATCCCGGCCATGCGCGCAACGTGCTGCACGTCGCGTCAAACTGTCAGGGCGGTGCCTATGCAGGGAAATGGACGGTGGTCGTCGATGATGACATCGATGCCGGTGACCTCGATCAGGTTCTGTGGGCGATGAGCACAAGGTTCGACCCCATTGTTGATATCGATACAATTCAAAAGGCCTGGGCTTCGGGACGCGACCCGTTGGTGCAGCCCGGCAACTTCAATAGCCGAATTCTGATCGATGCCTGCATCCCCTATGACCAATATCTCAAGGGGACCTTCCCGGCAGTCGTAGATGTCAGCGATGAACTACGGCAGAAGATGAAAGAAAAATTCAGCCACCTGCCCTTCCCTCAGGATTAACGCAGGCGACTTTTACAACGCGCGGCGGGATCATTCCCGCCGTCGCCGTATCAATGAGATCGAGAGAAAGAGGATATGGACGTGCACGACCTAGGTTTTGAACATATCAGTATGACGCCAGAACAAGAGCAAGATCTGGCGGACACCATTTGGAAACAGGATAACGTCGAACTGACGACCGTCGGTGTCGATGTTGGCTCCTCCACATCTCATTTGATATTCTCCAAGGTTCACCTGCAACGTCTTGCAGAAGGTCTGTCCAGCCGGTTCGTCGTGGTAAATCGTCAAGTCCTATGGCGGTCCCCCATTCTGCTAACGCCCTATCGCAACGATTACACAATCGATGCTGACGACCTAAAAGAGTTCTTTGGCAATGCCTATAAGGAAGCCGAGCTTACACCAGAAGACATCGATACCGGTGCGGTGATCCTAACCGGCGAAGCCCTCAAGCGGAACAATGCTCGCGCCATCGCCGATCTGTTTGCTGAGGAATCCGGCAAGTTTGTCTGCGCCTCTGCGGGTCATAATCTTGAAGCGCTGATGGCAGCCAACGGGTCCGGAGCGGTAGCACTTTCCCGCCAGGAACATTCAACTATTCTCAATATCGACATTGGTGGCGGCACGATCAAACTCGGCCTGTGTCATGGTGGCAAGTTGTTGTCGACATCGGCCTTTGCTGTTGGTGGTCGCCTGATCGCGTTTGATGATGACGGCAAGATGGTCCGTATCGAAGCCCCAGCTGAGCAAGTCGCCGAAGATGTTGGCGTCACGCTGAAACTAGGCGAAGTACTGTCCAAGGAAGACCGCAAGAAGATCGTCAGTCGTATGGTTGACGTCATCGTTTCTTTCGCAACACGCCAGCCTGACGACGATCTCTGCAAGGCGCTTCTTCTAACAGAAAACCTACCCCAAACACCTGCCATTGACGGCATCACTTTCTCAGGGGGTGTCTCCGAATATGTTTATCGGCGCGAAGAAGAGGATCGTGGCGATCTCGGTCGCTCCATCGCACATGATTTGCGCCATGCCCTGGCTGACAAGCGCATTCCCGAAAAAGTCTATGATCCAGGTCATGGTATTCGGGCCACTGTCGTTGGTGCCTCGCAGTTCACCGTGCAGGTCAGCGGCAATACAATCTTTCTGTCCGAGAAAGAAAAACTGCCGGTTCGGAATGTTCCAGTTGCCAGTTTGAGCATTGACCTGAGCGTTGACTTCACCGCAGAGGAAGTCACGACCAGCATTCAGGATGCGATGAAACGCCTCGACATGATCGAAGGTGAAGACCGTGTCGCCATCGCCTTCCGTTGGGGCGGTGATCCCTTACACGCGCGCCTCTTTGCTTTGGCGCAGGGAATTTGCAATGGCCTGCCAAAAACCGTTGCTGACCCCGAACTGCCTGTCGTCGTTATGATGGATGGCGATGCCGGCCGTACGCTCGGTAACATTCTCGTCAAAGAGCTGGACGTGACGGGTGAAGTCATCTCGGTCGACAATGTGCAGCTGCGTGATTTCGATTTCGTCGATATCGGCGAGTTCATGCCAGACACACAGGTCGTTCCCCTCATCATCAAGTCGCTCCTGTTCACGTCACCCGGTCAGGAGTAAAACCACTCAATGACCCTTCTTTCTATTCTCGCCGTTGGTTTTTTGCTTGGGCTACGCCACGCGCTTGATGCCGATCACATCGCCGCCGTCGCTGCGCTTGCGACACGATCCCGCTCTATCCGGGAGACTGTCAAAACCGGTATCGCCTGGGGCATCGGCCATACGGTGACGTTGTTTACCGTTTGCGCAGCAATTATCCTGTCAGGTGTGGCCTTTCCAGAACGCATCGCTGGGGCGTTGGAATTTCTCGTCGGGCTCATCCTTGTAGGTTTGGGCGTTGATGTAATTCAGAGAATTGTGCGGGAACGTATTCACGTACACGCCCATGAACATCGCAATAATGGTTCTCATATCCATTTTCACAGCCATAAAGAAGGCGCTGAACACAACACCACCGCCCATGAACATGAGCATCGGTCTAACCTGCCCTCGCGGGCGCTAACCGTAGGCCTTATGCATGGGCTGGCTGGGTCTGCCGCATTGCTGCTCCTCGCCGTAAGCCAACAGGTCTCGACCATCGAGGCTCTGAGCTATGTACTAGTATTCGGTGTTGGTTCGGTCTTCGGCATGGGAATCCTGTCTGCCGCAATCGCCTGGCCAATCATGGCCAGCGCCCGTAAAGGCAATCAAAGCTTCAAACGCTTTAACCTAGCGATCGGAACAGGGACTGCCGCGATTGGCGCGTTTGTTATGATCCATTCTTATCCAAGCATCGCAGCGCTTTTGACGACTCTTTAGGAGACCTTCAATGCCGGAGTTTCGCATTCTCAATCTTGCCGACGCCCCCGTCACCCCGATGAAAGGTGATCGCGGCACCCAGCTCCGCTTGATCAACTCGGATATCGGGGCAGAAAAAGTCGACGTCCATCTAAACCGGCTCAATCCCAAGGAGCCCGGCGGCCGTTATCACCACCACACCAACGCCGATAACGTCTATATCGTCAAAAAAGGTCAGGGACAGCTCGTCGTCGAAGGTACGACCTATACCATCAAAGAAGATGACGTCATCTATATCCCGGCCGGTCAGAAACACTCACTGACCAATGTCAGTGATGAACCGTTCGAAATATTTGAAGTCTACACCCCTGCGGGTGATCAGTTCGATTTCGTCATCGACGACTAGTCACCATCCGGCGGCTGAATTCCGTCTGGCCAGTCATCAACTTCGTGAAAATCTTTCCCTGCTGGGGCGTAGACCTCAACGATCTTGCAGGCGATATCTGATCGCGCGTTGGTCGCCGTATGCACGACGCCCGGCGGAATGAAACCAACCTCGCCAACCTCGAGCACATGACGCTGGCCAACCTCAATACAAACCTCAAGCTGGCCATCCATCACGATATAAACATTCTCGGCCTTCGCGTGATAATGAATTTCACCCCGGCTGGCGCCCGGCTCGATAACATTTACATGTACATCGACATTGCTCGATCCAACGCTGGGGTCGACGCAGCCAAATACCGTGCCACGCCCCATCGGTAGGGAACGCGTCGGCGCGTCCTCAATTTTGACCTTATGAAATTTCGTCCGTTCAGCCACAGCGTCCTCCTTGCATTTTCGATCACGAGCTTAGTCCAATCATACGCCCGTTGGTAGCGCGCCTGCCGTTGACAGAACCAGCACCATCGCTCAATTTGATCGCAACAAGAGATAAATATTTCAGGGAGAAATGTTATGGGATTTGAAGTCGTAGAGGTCCCCGGTCTGCCACCACCCGGGCAATTCACGCACGTTGTCAAAAAGGGCAAGATGGTCTTCATTTCGGGGCAAACTGCCAACCCTGAAGCCGAAGCCGGTAACCTGGAACCCGGCCCCCATGCCGAGCGGGTTTTTGGCTATCTCAAAAGTGCCGTTGAAGCCGCTGGTGGCGACATGTCCGATATCGTCAAGATCAACATTTTCCTGACCGACCTGACGCAATTTCCGGCCATTTTGGAATGGCGCCCAAAATTCTTTAAAGAGCTCTACCCGGCTGCAACATGTCTGGTAGTAGACTCCATGGTGCGGCGCGAGTTGATCATGGAGATCGAAGCCATCGCGATACTGGATTGATGTTCACAACGACACCGCTCGTCACCCCGGACTTGATCCGGGGTCCACAGGATGACAGGAAGAATGGATCCCGCATCAAGTGCGGGATGACGAACGAGCTAACTGGAGTATGAAAACCTATGACTGACAATGAAGGCGTTCTCTTCATTCCCTATGCCGATACGGTTGATTTGCTGAGTGCGAAGGAAGCACTGCAGATCGCAGAAGATGTCTATCGGATGCAAGGCGAAGGCTCCGTCATGGCTGCGACGCCGCCGAGCTTTAAGCTCGATGTCGGCGAACCATTCCACAATCACTGGCATGTTAAATGCGCGCTGCTGAAGGAAACACCGATCACCGGCGTCCGACTCTACAACTATTTTGATGATGGCAATCGCAACACTGTCGGGCAGCTCGAATGCGGGCGCTATATCATCCTTGCCGACCCTAACACTGGTACCAACAAAGCCATCGTCGAAGAGCATTGGACCTATGCCATCCGCAGTGCCGCTGCGACCACTTTGCCGCTTAAATGGCTCGGCCCCAAAGACCCAAAGGTCGTTGGCATTGTCGGCGTTGGCACCATGGCCACAAACGCGCTTCGCTGTCTGGTTGAACTCTATGACGGCATAGAGGAAATTCGCTGCACATCGCGCAATCCTCAGACCCGTGAAGCCTTTGCCGAGAAATGGTCAGCAAAGCTCGGCATCAATGTCGTTGCCAAAGACTCTATCGAAGAGGTCGTACGCGACGCCGATATTGGGATAGGCGGAACAACCAGTGATGAGATTATGTGCCGCGAGCCCTGGCTCAAACCCGGCGCGACCTATGTCTCCTTCACCCGACGGGAATTCGATCCCGAAGGTTGGCCGCTGATGGATAAGGTCGTCGTCGATAGCTGGGAAATGAACATGCTGATGAAGCATTTTCGGGCCTCCGCCGAAGCTGGCACGTTCACGCATGACATGCTGCACGGCGAAATTCACGAGCTGGTGCGTGGCGAGGTGCCGGGCCGCGAAAGCGACACCGAACGAAACTTAATTCATACGACAGGTCTGGTAGCGCACGACATCGCGATGTGTCATTACGTCTATGAAAAAGCAGTGGAAAAAGGCGTCGGCATTCGCTTGCCCTTTACCGGTACCGGCAGTATCGGACCGATTGATTAAGGAACGGAGAGACACCCGAAATGTCCAAGAATATTCCTCTTACTCTCGCCTGCGGTGACTACGCAATCACGCGTCCACTCATCGACGGCATCGTCAAACCTGACGGCATCGACCTGACTGTTCTCACCGACATGGATTCTACAACGCGGCATTGGCGCTTCTATAACAATGAAGACTTCGACATGGCGGAGGCATCTTGCTCAACCTATCTCGTTGCCAAGGATCAGGACAAACCGTTCGACGCGATCCCGGTGTTTCTACATCGCCGATTTCGGCACGGCTTTGTGTTCATCAACTCCAATGCCGGGATCAAAGAACCGAAAGACCTGATCGGCAAGAAGATTGGTATCAAACATTGGCAGGTCACCGCTATCCTGTGGATGAAGGGTATTCTCGAGCATGAATATGGCGTGCCACACCGGTCCATCGATTGGTATCAGGAGTTGGACCAAGACATTCCTGTCGAATTACCCGACGATATCAAGCTGCAAACGCTACCCGATGACAAATCCGTCGAAACCATGGTCGCCGAGGGTGAGCTGGACGCCTGTATCCATTCGTCGATCATCAAACCGTTTATCAACGGCGACCCACGTGTCGCGCGCTTGTTCCCGGACTACAAGAATGAAGAAGTAAGCTTCTTTAAAAAAACTGGCATGTTCCCGATTATGCATATCACCGGCATCAAGAAGGAAATCATCGAGCAATACCCCTGGGTACCGATCAACATGTATCACGCGCTCAATAGGTCAAAAGCTATCGCGATGAAAGAGATGGTAAATCCGCGCATTGTGCCGCTTGCGTGGTACCGGGAGGCCTGGGAAGAACAGGAACAGCTGCTCGGCAAAGACCCGTGGGAATACGGGCTCGGTGAACAGAACCGCAAAACATTGGAAAACATGGCCAATTACAGCCACGAACAAGGGCTGATCAAGAAAGAGCTAACAGTCGATGATTTGTTTATCGATGTCGGCCAAGGCCGCAAACGCGGTGTAGAACAGCGGATTTAATATCGATTCTTTCGGAGTTCACGAATTTCTTCGTCTACCAAATTTTTAGGTAATTCAAAGAATTCGAAAAGCGTGTAAACGGGTTTAAGAATGTCGTAAACGACCTCTGGTAACATGTCGTTAAGAGCTGAGACCTTTGTAGAAACTTCTGTTTCGAATTCGTTCTGAGCGCTGGTCAAGGTATGGTAAATTGTCCTCCTTGGGTTGCCGATTGAAACAAGTTTACGTCCCTTAAGACCCTCCCACTTTAAGCGTAAGAAAATATCCGCATCCATTGCTCCCATTGCAACAGCGACATAATTTGTTTGGAGAAGAAGCTCCCCTACGCGCCAGGCCGGCGTTGTAATGTCGAAAGTTGTGCCTGGATCGATTTCTGCAAATCTACCGTCTTCATCATACCCCTTCCGCGTATAGAATTTGCCTTCTGGTGATACCCGCCAAAAGTCAGAGCGAGAAGGTTTTTCAAATTCACCATCTTCATTGGGACCAAACCAAGCCTCCACAGCATCTTCTACTGGTTTAGGGCCACAAAATTCTCCTTCTATAAAAGGGAATGGTGGCCAGCCCGAATGATTTCGAAGGGAATGCCGTAACGTATTTCTAAACTTTGGTAACGGTTCAACAGGAAATTCTCCATCGATAACGGCACTATATGAATAGCTTCCATTGGAAAACCGGGGTGCAGCGTCTGTAGGAAGATTTTCTACAAGACTTAGCCACCGTCCCTCGCAGCTTTCGGTATATTCCGTTAGTTGATCCGTTAGCGGAGGGTCTTCCGTGTTTGGGCTTAAGGTGCCTCCCGTCAATATGTCACGAAATCCATCCAATAGCTCGTTGCTTCTAGATCGGATACAACGCTCAAACAACTGATCCCACTCGGCAGGTGTTTGGGGTTCTTCACTCCTCGGACCAGGACGACGTATATAAACACGGTTTTGAACTAATTTGCCATCTGGAGACCCAATCTTTGCTTTTATCGGAACTCTGTGCCCGCCCGGAACCAACACAATGGGCAATTGTCGTTTACCTGATGGGTGAGAAATATGGTGCACAGTACATTGGATTACTGGCTCCAAGTACTTCTGCACCGCGTTTTGAACGTCGTCTTGTTTGAAAGAGGTTAAACTATCGGGGCATTTTGAATCTAATTTGAATTGACCGGCTGAGTCTTCTGACAATCCCACAACCACGTATCCACCACCATTGTTCGCAACTGCCAAAATAGCTTTTGCAAGATCGGCACGTTGATCGTGATCATTCAGATCCAACCAGCCTTTTATTTCGATATCGAGCGTCTCGCGGGGGTAAGAAACTAATTCACTGAGTTCGATATCTCTTCGATCAACCATGTCAAACAACCAAATCAGATTGGCGGAACATCTACGCCAGTACTATAAGCGATTATAGCAAAATGTATTCTTTGATTATCCTGCTTGACCTTCGCGGCCACCGGTGCGACATAGCGCGGCATATTCAGGAATTTAAGAAGTCACCATGACGACGCTGCCCGCACCCGTCGCCCGCCGCCGTACCTTTGCGATTATCTCGCATCCCGATGCCGGCAAAACGACACTGACTGAGAAGCTGCTGCTGTTTGGCGGCGCGATCCAGCTCGCCGGTGCTGTAAAGTCACGTGGTGAACAACGCCGTGCGCATTCTGACTGGATGAAGGTCGAGCGCGAACGCGGCATTTCGGTCACAGCATCAGTTATGACGTTTGAGTATGCCGAGAAGACATTCAACCTGCTTGATACGCCGGGCCATGAAGACTTTTCCGAAGATACCTATCGGGTTCTAACCGCCGTTGATTCCGCCGTCATGGTGATCGATGCAGCGCGTGGCATTCAAGCGCAAACCCGCAAATTGTTCGAGGTTTGCCGCCTGCGCGATATGCCTATCACGACCTTCATCAACAAGATGGACCGTGAAGCGCAGGATCCGTTTGATTTGCTGGATGAAATTGAACAAACACTTCAGATTGATGTCACCCCAGCAGCTTGGCCAATCGGCATGGGCTCACGGTTTCTTGGTTGTTACGACCTGCTAAATGACCGCTTGGTTTTGATGGACAAAGCAGGCCGTGGCGAGAAACCGCATCAAACCGAAACCTGCAACGGGCTTGATGACCCGAAGCTCGATGAATTGCTACCCGCAGATGCCGTTGCCGAGCTGCGCGAACAAGTCGAGATGGTTCGCGGGCTATGCCCTGAATTCGACCTCGACGCCTATCTCGAAGGCAATATGACACCGGTCTTCTTCGGCAGCGCGATTAACTCCTTCGGCGTCGGCGAGTTGCTCAACGGTTTGGTGACAAATGCGCCCCCGCCACGGGCACAACCGTCTATCGAGCGCGAAATTACTCCCGACGAAAAGAAGGTCTCGGGTTTCGTCTTTAAGATCCAGGCGAATATGGATCCAAAACATCGCGACCGCATCGCCTTTTTGCGTCTTTGTTCGGGCCATTTCAAACGCGGTATGAAATTGCGTCATGTCCGCACCGACAAGCAGCTCGCCTTGAATAATGCCGTGCTGTTTCTTGCACGCGACCGCGAACTCGCGGAAGAAGCCTGGGCCGGTGACATCATCGGCATTCCCAACCACGGCAACCTCCACATCGGAGATGCGCTCACCGAGGGCGAAACCCTCCGGTTCAAGGGCATTCCGAGCTTTGCGCCCGAACATCTGCAAGCTGCGCGCCCCGTCGATCCCATGCGGGCCAAACATTTAGGGCGTGCGCTACAGCAACTTGCGGAAGAAGGGGCTGCCGCCGTGTTTAAGCCACGCGTCGGGGCCGATTGGATCGTCGGTGTTGTCGGTGTGCTTCAGTTCGAAGTATTGGCCGATCGGATCAGGACGGAGTACGACATACCAGTTCGTTTTGAACAGACCAGCCTGATAACGGCACGGTGGGTTGATACAGGCGACGACAACCTTATGAAAAAATTCATCCGGGCCAACGAAACTGCACTGGCGGATGATCACAGAGGGGACCCAGTGATCCTCGCCCGCAACGCTTGGCACCTCGACCGCGCCGGAGAAGACTGGCCGGATATCAACTTCTTAGCGACAAAGGAACAGGTGGCATAACGCCATGACTGCAAAAATATGACCGCTCAAATTGAAAACCTCAGAAATATCGCCATCGTCGCACATGTTGATCATGGCAAAACGACAATGGTCGATTGCATGTTGCGCCAAACCGGCGTCTATCGCGACAACCAGCAAGTTCAAGAACAAGCCCTCGATTCAGGTGACCTCGAACGCGAACGCGGCATCACCATTCTGGCGAAATGCACCTCCGTTGAATGGCAGGGCCAACGCATCAATATCGTCGACACTCCAGGTCATGCCGACTTCGGCGGCGAAGTCGAACGGGTTTTGTCGATGGTCGATGGATGCCTGCTCCTTGTCGATGCCGCCGAAGGCCCAATGCCACAGACCAAGTTTGTGTTGTCGAAGGTCCTCGCACAGGGGCTTAAACCTATCGTGATTATCAATAAGGTGGACCGGTCAGATGCTCGTGCCAATGAGGAGCTTGATGAAATCTTTGACCTGTTTGCAGCCCTAGACGCAAATGAGGATCAACTAGACTTTCCGGTCCTTTATGGCTCGTCCAAACAAGGTTGGCTTGCTGACGACCCGGATGGCCCCCAAGACTCTCTCGAACCCCTTTTCAATCTAATCCTCAAACATGTGTCGCCACCAGCGGTCGACCCCGCCGGCCCATTCCAAATGCTGGTGACAACTCTCGAGGCAAATCCATATCTCGGCCCTATTCTCTCCGGTAAAATACTATCCGGCTCCATCGCCGCAAATTCCACAGTCAAGGCAATCACTCAAAATGGAGAGCAGGTCGAACAGACACGGGTAACAAAGATTCTTGCCTATCGTGGTTTAGAGCGCGTTCCTCTGGATCGTGCCGAAGCCGGCGATATCGTCGCGCTTGCAGGATTTCAAAAGGCAACTGTCGCCAATACGATTTGTGATCTTAACGTTACGGATGGTCTGGAAGCTAAACCTATCGACCCCCCTACTCTTGCCGTCACATTCACCGTCAACGACTCCCCTTATGCGGGTCAAGAAGGCGACAAGGTTACATCCCGCATGATCCGCGACCGGTTGCTGCGAGAAGCCGAGGGCAATGTTGCGATCCAGGTAACAGAAGCTGGTGACGGCAATGGCTATGAAGTTGCGGGACGCGGCGAACTCCAGCTCGGTGTATTGATCGAAACCATGCGGCGTGAAGGTTATGAGATGTCGATCAGCCGTCCGCGTGTGGTTTATCGGACTGACCCTGACACGGGGGCGCGCATTGAACCTATCGAAGAAGTCGTCATCGATGTTGATGAAGCCTATTCCGGTGTCGTTGTCGAAAAACTGTCAGCGCGACGCAGTGAACTGATCGAAATGCGCCCTTCGGGTGGCGGCAAACAACGCCTCGTTTTTCGGGCACCGTCGCGTGCCCTGATCGGATATCATGGCGAATTCCTGACAGACACTCGCGGAACCGGCGTCATGAATCGGGTCTTTTATGACTACGAAGCCGACCGGGGAGAAATTGAAGGTCGCCGCCAGGGCGTCATCATTTCGACGCTCAAGGGCAATGCGGTCGCCTATGCTCTTTGGAATCTCGAAGAACGTGGTCCGTTATTTATTGATCCTGGCGAAAAGGTCTATTGCGGCATGCTTATCGGCGAGCACAATAAGGGCCAGGACATTGATGCCAATCCGTTAAAGGCCAAACAGCTGACCAATGTTCGAGCATCCGGATCCGACGATGCCATCGTACTGACACCGCCGGTTAAACTTTCTCTCGAACGTGCCATTGCCTATATCGGCGATGACGAATTGGTTGAAGTTACCCCCGAGTCAATCCGCCTTCGCAAACGGTATCTCGACCCCAACGACCGCAAACGTGAAGCCCGACGGGTCGCAGCGGAAGCCTAGATTTTCGCTAGCCCTCTCCTTACATCAACCAGTAGTCTATATCGGAAACTGGCGGAATTCGGAGAATGACCATGGAGACTATTGCTTACCCAGGCAGCGTCACATTATTGGCTTTACTGCTGTACCTCCTGACAATGATGAATGTCGGCCGCAATCGCGGGAAACACGGCATCGAAGCCCCAGCAACGACCGGCAACATAGATTTTGAATGTGCCTATCGCACGCAGATGAATACGCTGGAGCACATGTTTTTCTTTTTGCCCTCGATGTGGCTGTTTGCCTACACCGTGTCGGCAGAATGGGCATGTTGGCTGGGGCTTATCTGGGTCGCTGGGCGAACGCAGTATGCTATCAGCTACATCACTGAGCCAAAAAAACGGGCCCCTGGCCTCATTATCGCAATGATCACACAGGTTACTTTGTTCGTCGGCGCAGCCATTGGCGTTGGCAAACTATTTTTGAGTTAATCTTGTCTAGCTGGCTTTCTGGGCACAAGAGATACACAGCGGTGTCGCGGGGTCATTTTCCAATCGTTTGGCGGCAATAGGTTCATCACAAGCGGTGCAATAACCATAGTCATCGCTCGTTAAGCGATCCAAAGCCGCGGCAATTCGATGTAGTTCTTTTTCCCGACGACGACCGGTTTCATCTTCCATAGCCTGTTGCTGCATTGCATCCATCCGGGAAAGCCTGCCTATCCGCTGTTGATCCAGATCGGTATCGGTTTTTGTCTCTTCGCCGACATCAATAATCGCCAATAATTCCTCCCGCCGAGCGGTCAGAACCTTTTCCATTTTTTTGACATCAATACTGGGACCCTTGCTCATTGGGCTTTCTCCCCTGCCACAGCAACATTATAAGTCTAACCCCTTCCCTACTAAAATTGGGGATTTTTATTCCCGATACGGGCTGAGCCCTCAACAAAGAGACTTGCGTTACGGCGTTTCGTGAGAATCGCTACAGTCACTATACTTGGCACCCTTTCGGTATTTTCGAGTTGGTTGGCGAACGGCATGATCAAGACCGCGTTACCCAAATGAACACCCGTACTCTAATGATAATAGGGTGCGTTATCGGCTTCGCGGGTACCAACACGGCCCTGGCGTTCGATAAATTTGTAGCCGTTGGCACTGCTTCTAAACGCGGCACTTACTATCCCGTTGGCAAAACACTTTGCAAATTTATCAACGCTGGCCGGCTTGAACATCGTGTCCGCTGCGTTGCCTATAGCACGGGTGGCTCTGTTTATAATATTCAGGCGCTTACCTCTGGCGAGCTCGATTTGGGCATCACCCGCGCGGATCTCGCCTACAGAGCCTATAAAGGCATAGGCCAATTTGCGGAAGTTGGCGCGAACAAGAACCTCCGGACCGTTACAAATCTTTATGACACACCTGTTGTCGTAACCGTCCGAAAAGGCGACGGCATCAAGACTTTTGAAGACTTCAAAGGGCGTCGTATCAACATCGGCAACCGAGGGTCTGGCAAGCGCACCATCGTCGATGAGATATTTAAGATATTGGGATGGAATCAGAAAATGTTTTCCAAAGTCACGGAGCTTGGAACAACATCTATGGCCAAGGCTTTCTGCGACAAAAAAATCGATATCATGATCGAAGCGATTGGTTTGCCTTCAAAACTTTATGACAAAGTTGCATACGAATGTGATGGCGTTTTCATGCCCCTGCCGCAAAAAGTCATTGAGACCTATCAAAAAAAGGGGCCGTTTTTCTATAAGTACAAGCTCCCCAAGAAGCTGAACCCGAACGCCACAGACGATATTCAAACCATTGGCACCAAGATCGTGCTGATGACCTTGAAAAGAGTTCACCCCAAAACAATCGGCATCGTCGCCAAGTCTGTATTTTCAGATCTAAAGAGTTTTCAGAAGGCGCAAAGAGCGCTCGGCGCGTCTACGCCGCATTCAATGTTGCGAGAAGGAATTCATGTTCCGATCCATAGCGGGGCGAAGCAATATTACGACCAAGACAACCTTCTGGCCGGGAAAAGACCGCCAAGATGAAAATGGACAATAGTTTAGTTATTAATGAAAGCGCGCAGAGCGAAGATTGGCGCAGACAAACGACACGAATACTCAGACGATCTCTGGTCGCGTTTTCACTTTTCGGCGTTTCCGGCTGTGTCACCCTGGATCAGCTCAAGGATAGCGTCGTCAACTCCAAAGACACTGGAGATACAGCGACAACAAAATTGCCAACAAGCGAAGCCAAGTCTCTTTCTATTAAAGGTGTAGAGGCGCTTCGCAAAAACCAATTGAAAAAAGCATCTATACTTTTCAATCAAGCCTTAAAACTAGACATCCAAAACTCTTATCTGCAGCTGTTGAATGGTATGGCCTATCACATGCAGGCTATTCGTTCCGACACGACCCAATTCGCACTCGCACATCAAGGATACAATTTGGCGATAAAGTTCGATCCCTCGAACTGGATAGCTCGATATCAACTCGGTCTGTTGCACCGGGACCAGCGTCGTTTTGATCTTGCAAAAGAAGCCTTCGCAGACGCTCTATTCTATAAAGATGATGACACCGACATCTTATATAATCTGGCCGTTTCGTCATACTACACCGGCGATCCAGAAACGGCCGCAGGGGCACTAAAAAGGTTACGGGAACTGGAACCAAACTCGCCCCGCACATTGCAAGCATCTTCGTTGGTTAGCGCCGCACTGGGACGTGCAAGAGAATCGAGCCGTTTTCTCGATGATTACAAAAGAACCAAACCACGGCAAAACCGTTTTGTTCACTTAACGCGCCGATTGGGGGACTGGCAAAAGGTTCACGCCAGGGTACAAAAAGCGAGCTTCCGCAGCCCGTTCCCGAAAGCGCGACGAAATGCTCAATTACAACTGACCCAGTCGCCTTTTGGTGATTCTAGTTCCAGCTCCGACAGTTCATCAGACACAAGCTCCTCCGACAGCGGTCAGTCTAGTGACGGCAGCGATAGTGCAAGCAGTGAAAAAATGGTCGTCGTGGATGTTGTCATTATTAGTTCGCGGGAAGACATCACAACAGCGAAGGGGATTAATTTACTTAATGGCCTTACGTTGCAATTTAGTGGCAGTAGAGCTGTCGTTGACGGTGTTACGCAGGAGAATTTGGCTGAAACAACCTCGTTTGTAACAACCCTCACAAAAACGATCACCCTGCCGTCTATTACCTATTCCCTGAACATCATGAATTCCGGTGCCACTCGGAACGAGATATTAGCGCGCCCGAGTTTGGTTGCGATCTCGGGACAGAAATCTGAATTCTTTTCCGGCGAAAATATTAAAGCAGCAACGGTTTCGACCTCCGCTGCAGAATCAACGGCCACAATAGATAGCGATATTGGTGTTAAATTAGGCGTGACCCCTACATTTCTGGCAGATGGACGCGTCAAACTACTCGTCGGTGTAGAACGAACGTTTTTGACCAGCACAAGCTCCAATGTGACCTATACGAACCAAATTCGAACAACCAAGGAGTCCGTCAACGCCAATGTTCTCATGAACCATGGTGAAACGTTAATTCTGAGCGGCCTCAGCGAAAAAGAAACCGAAAACGTTCGCAGTGGTGTCCCGGGCATTCAAGATGTACCCGGCCTACAATATTTATTCTCCAATCAAACAACGAGAGATTTCAATAAATCAGTTCTCGTGCTTCTGACGCCCCGCATACCTGAATATACTTATCGGCCTCGCAAAATTAGAGAAAAAGAAGCCGCAAAAGCCAAAGATGGCGGGAGGATCCTAAACGAACTTAAAGCGCGCTACACCGATTGGTTTCGCCCTTATCCAAATTGGGCATCTGTTTTTAGACACCTTCAGGACAATAGCTTATATCGCCAGTTTCGTACCGGTGATGTTGCGCTCGAACGCTGGGATACACAGAGCACTCATGAAGGGCGATTGAAGAAAGCACTTGAGTTCTTGCTGTACTGATGATGAGGAATATTGCTTTGCCCCGAAGGACACGCGTAGTTTCACAAATTTTTGGGATGCTGGCTTGCCTATTAGTCGTGAATATCGGGGCACCCAAAGCACAGAATTTGGGGTCAGGTGTCGAGACATCAGGCGCTCAGAATTGTAGTCTATGCGACCTCCGATACCGGTCCTATGTCGGCGCCAACCTGGACGCATCTGACTTCCATGGTTCTTATTTCTTCAATGCTAATTTCTCCAAAAGCAGCCTGGTCGGCGTAAATTTCGAGAGTGCTTTTTTGGTGCTTGCGGAGTTTGAGCGCGCAGACCTGACCAATGCAAATCTCGCGAAAGCAAATATGGGAAAGGCGTCAATGTATGGCGCGACGCTGCGAGGAGCTCGAATGATTTTCGTAGACCTGGAAGAAGCATATTTGGAGGCCGCTGAGCTCACGTCAGCGGATCTTACTGCTGCCAATATGCCCCAGGTCCGGATGCCCCGCGTTTTTGCGAGCGGTGCGTTGATGCGCAGCGCTAATCTGAAGGAAGCCGACTTAAGCGGCGAAAATTTTCGCGGCGCCAATTTGGAAGGCGCTAATCTCTCCGGCGCCAATCTTTCGAACGCCGATTTGAGTATGGCCAACTTACGAGATGCCAATTTGCGCGGCGCAAACCTGACCGGTGCCAATTTCAGCTATTCTATTTTGTTAAATGCGAATTTGACCGGCGCCGACGCCGCGAAAGCGACTCTTTATGGCACCAACATGAAGGGTGCAAAGTTCATTGATACAAATTTGACTGGAGCACACATCGCCAGTGTCATCAAAATTGGGGCTGATTTTTGCAATGCCCGCCTACCGGGCGGCAAAATAGGAAAATGCAAAGGCAAACCCAAGAAGACGACGATAAAAAAATAGTCATTGCCCGATTCCAAACCGGTAATTCATCCCCACACTGGCAAAAGCATCACCGCCTTCAACAAGCTTTGATTTAAAACCGTGACTAGTCCTTGACCCGTCATGACTAATCCCCGACGATGCTCTCAAGTGATCGTAATAATTTTGCGACGATCAAGTAATTAGGGAGATTCAAAGATGAGCGATTTTGAAAATGATTTTTCACGCCGCCTATTTCTAAAAGGTGCGAGTGCAACTGCCGGAGCAGGTGCTCTCAGCATGCTGCCTATTCAAGCAGCATTCGCGGCAGCTTTCCCGGAACAAAACATTCAAATCTTTGTTCCAACGCGCGCCGGCGGTGGTGCTGACCGCAATATGCGGGCGTTCACCAGCGTCTGGAAGAACTATCTCAAAACAAATTTTGAAGCTGGGTTCTATCCTGGCGCGGCGGGCCGTGTTGGCTATGAAACTTATATGGGTAAAGCCAAAGCCGATTGTTACAATTTGATTTTCGGCAATATGGGCCCTGAAGTTCTCAATTGGGTCGTCAAAAAACCAACCTTTGATCTCAATCGCTTCCTGTACATCGCGCAAGTTGATCAGGACCCAGGAATTGTCTTTGTTAGCAAAAAGAACAAGAAGCTGAAGAACATCGACGATATCGTCAAGGAAGGCAAGAAACGGACGTTGAATGTCGGTGTTAGCCGTCTCGCACATCCAGCCTCACTCGGTGTCGTTGCCCTTGGTCGTCATACAGGTGCCAAATTCAATTTGGTTCCTCTTTCCGGTGGCCGCAATACGCGGGCTGGTGTCGCAACTGGCGAAATGGACTTTGGCGCCCTGCCTTCTGGCAGCGTCGTCCGCAAACAAAAGCAATTTGATATTGTCGCTGTTTTCGACAAAGAAAACCCACTTCCCAACCGGATGAAAAAGGCCGTCGTGGTCAATGACCATTTCGGCATGAAGCTGCCGCCTCTCTATGCAGGTGCACGGGCATTCGGCATCAAACGGGAAGCGATCGAAAAACATCCTGATCGTTATAAGGTCCTCACAGACACGCTGCAGAAGGTCTATACGGATCCGGCCTACAAGAAAGCGGTGAAGAAGACCAAGGCACCGTGGAAATACATTCGTTACGGTTCACCTGCCGATTGTGAGAAATACGTGAAATATATCACCGACATTGGTGCGGAATATAAATCACTGCTAACCGGCAAGTCCTGATTTTTAAGCTTTTAGGTTGGGCGGTATACGGGAAACCGTTTGCCGCCCTTCCTTATTAGCGACAATTATCAAACAGCCTGAAAGATAATCGATGAGCGACGAAAACGGGCCGGATACCGGAAAGCCCGCTAAAAAAGCTGCCGGGGCGGAATTAGTTCTGCCTGTCGCAGGCCTCATTTTCACAATCTATTATTTTACGACGATCATCGATGTCCCTTGGACCGCACAGGTCAGTGCGTTCTTCGTAGGTACAATCCTTATCGGGCTCATCATCGCATTGATTATCAGAACTGTTATTCAAGTACGTCGCGGTGAAGCTTCACTAAGTCTGGCGCCCCTTATCGCCCCAAGAGATTATGTCCCAAAACGTTTAGCGCTCTTGGGACTCACACTGTCATACGTGTTTTTTATCGAATGGGGTGGTTTCACGATTACCACCTTTTTGTTCCTCTTATGCTCGATGCTGCTGCTGAGCGGCGGGAAGAAAAAGGGCCTCATTCTGACGATTTCCTTGATCTTGTCGGTGGGCGGTTACTTCCTGTTTATCGTCGTCTTTAACACGCGTTTCCCGAAGGGCCCCGTTGAAACCATGCTGCACGGCGTCTTCTGATATGGAAATTGATTGGGGACTTTTCGCCGAATTATTTGGCCGCACCTTTACCTTCTGGTGGGTCATTCTCCCAGCCATTCTGCTCGGACTAATCGTTGGCGCCATTCCGGGTTTCAGCGCCGCCAACACAATTATTATCCTACTCCCCCTGACCCTCGCTATGGAGCCTGAAATTGGCTTGATCTTCATGGTGGCGCTTTACGCATCATCGCGGATGGGTGCAGGCATTCCGGCAATCCTGGTCAATATCCCAGGCACAGCCGGTGCGGCCGCGACACCGCTTGATGGCTATCCGATGACCAAGCAAGGTCGCGCGCAACAAGCGCTTGCGATTTCGTTTGTGTCATCTGTATTTGGCGGTCTGTTAACGACAATCCTGGCCCTCCTCGCCATGCCGTGGCTGTCTCAAGTGGCTTACCACCTCCACAGCGTCGAGATGATCGTCATCATGTTGTTCGGTATCTCCTTGATCGCGACCATCGCGGCCAAGGACACCTTGAAAGGCCTCATCGCCGGCTTCTTTGGCTTGATGATCGGTTATATCGGTGCCGACGTCGTCTATGAAACACCTCGCGGGACGTTCGGCTTCCTCGAGCTGTACGACAAGGTACCGCTTATCCCTGCACTCGTTGGGCTGTTTGCGGTCTCCGAAGCCTTCGCCGTCATAGAAGGTGAATCCATTCTCACGAAACGCGGCATGGAAGCCATGCAAAAAGCTGGCTGGGCTGAAACCTGGGAAGGTGTTCGGCTTGCTGTAAGCCGTTGGTGGCATATCATCTGGACAAGTATCATTGGCCTCGTCATTGGCGTGGTGCCGGGTGCTGGTGCCGCCATTGCGTCCTTTGTCGCCTACCAACAATCCAAAACATTTTCGAAAACGCCTGAGAAATATGGTACCGGCCATCTCGATGGATTGGTTGCCCCTGAGTCCGCTAATAACGGCGTGACCTCAGGCACCCTTATCCCGCTTCTTGTTATTGGTGTCCCTGGCGGTGCAACGGCAGCCATCATGGCGGTTGTGCTCCAATATCACGGCGTCACTGTTGGTCCCGATCTCTTCGATAGCCAGCCGGAACTCGCTTATGGTGCCTTTACGGCGATGGCCGTGACCTATGCGATCATGATCCTGACCGTTCTGCCGCTCGCGCGTTATATGTCGCGTATCACGGTTGTCTCCACGACCTATATGGCACCCATCATTATCTCATTTACGTTGGTTGGTGCCTTTGTACCTCGCGCCTATGTCTTCGATATGTATCTAGCGCTTGCGTTTGGCGTGATCGGCTATGTTGCCCGTAAGACCGGCTACCATGTTGCCGCGATACTCATCGGTGTGATTTTAGGACCGCTGCTCGAGAACTATTTCCTTCGCGCGCTTCGAATTTCTCAAGGCGATGTCATGGTCATTTTCTCATCGAACCTTGGCGACGTAATGTGGGTGATGTTGATCGTTTCCCTGTTCGTGCCAATGTATCTCGACCGACGACGAAAACGACAAGCTGAACAGGCCGTGCCGACAACGACGGACTGTTAGGTGATACCCGCGGCGTGTAGGATTTCCCGCGCGCGCGGTGTCTCCAGAAAGCCCAAAAATCCTTTTACGCTACGCGATGCGTGGGAATTTATGACACCTGCGACATAGGTTGTTGTCTTGCGTAACCCTTCGGGCAAAGGACCGACCACGACTACACCATGTTCGGATAGTCTTTTGACCGCAGGTATCTGTCCAAAGCCAATCTCAGTGCCAGCTCCTTTGCCAATTCTTTCCATCAGAAGTGCGGCGCTTGGTAGACGTTCAGTCTTATCTGCAACGCACTCCGCAATCCCAAGCCCTTCGATCATCGTCTCGATATATTGCCCTGAAATTGCGTCGTTATAGAGAACTTGGTCGGCTGCCAGAATGGCATTTCGCAACTCATCGGTGGTGCCTATGTTGGGAAAATCTGCGCCGGACCGAATCACGACACCCGCTTCAACATCTCCAACCGTAACCAAGCTGTCAACATCCAACAAACCAACTGCGCCATAGCCTTTCATATGATCTCCGGGCGCCACGAGGATTTCGGGCTTGTCACCCGTGCCTTCCATAACTTTTCGAATTTCCGGTGAGGTCATATAATTCGGCTCGAATCGAGCACCTGTATCAGCCGTATAAACCTCCATGCATGCGACGACGCCAGACTGCGGCGCACCTGCACTAATAAGTCTGATTATTGCCAACTCTTCATCTCCGCCGGTTGCCGATGTCTCGCCTGCCCTTTACTTTAACGCCAACCCCGTATTGGAGAATAGTTTTATGACGAACCCGATTACACATATGCCAGACAATCCCGGCGATATCGTTGGCGAAGAGTACTGGGCAAAACGCGGCGATATAGATTTATTTTTGTTCCGCCGGTATTCGCCAACGGTGCGCGCCGCGAACCCAGACAAACCCGTGCTGTTTCTGGTCCACGGTTCGTCATTCTCGGCACGAACGGCCTATGATCTCGATATTCCGGGACAGGGCGACTACTCCCTGATGCGAACGTTCGCCGGGCTTGGCTATGACGTTTGGACTATGGATCACGAAGGTTACGGCAAATCTACGCATACTGACGGCTTCTCCTATATTGCCGATGGCGTGGAAGACATCAAAGCTGCGGCACCCATCGTCGAACAAGTCACCGGAAAAAGCGCCTTTTGCTTCTTTGGATCATCCTCTGGCGCTTTACGGGCCGGCGGTTTCGCCAACGCCTGCCCCGAGCGTGTCGAGAAGCTCGTCCTCGCGGCTTTGGTTTGGACTGGTGAAGGCTCGCCGACACTCAAGAAACGCGCCGAGAGGATTGATGAATGGCAGGCAACCAACCGCCGCACCGTCGATGAAGCCGCTTATTTGAATATCTTCAACCGCGATGTTCAAGGACTCACCATCCCTGAATTGCCAGCGGCGGCCGCCAAGGCTGAGATGGATAATGGCGGCGGCAGCGTCCCCAATGGCACCTATATCGACATGTGCGTGAACCTCCCGGTTGTAGACCCGACTAAAGTCGAGTGCCCGGTGATGATCTTCCGTGGCGATCATGATGGGATCGCGACCGACGAAGACGTCCTCGGGTTTTTCACGGCCTTGCCCAACAGCGACAAGCAATTGGTTATGGTCTCCGGCCAAGCGCACAACACGACAATCGGCATCAACCGGGCGCGTTTCTGGCATTCGCTGGACGGTTTCCTCGGCATGCCCGGACGAGTTGATCAGTAGAGATGGCTGACGAGATCTGGAGCCAGGAATATTGGGCGCTTAAAGACGACATAAAGCTCTTTATGTGGCGAAAGCGGGTCGGCGACCCTGCAACAGACACAACGCCGAAGCCTGTTCTGTTTCTGGTCCATGGTTCGTCCTTCAGCGGTCCAACGGGCTTTGATCTTCAGGTGCCCGGCAAACCTGATTACTCCTTGATGGACAAGTTTGCGTCCTATGGCTTCGATGTCTGGACGCTCGATCATGAAGGCTATGGCCGTTCCGACAGTACAGACGGCAATTCGCCGATATCAGAAGGCGTCCATGATCTTAAAGCGGGTATGGAAGTCGTCATCCGGGAAACCCGGCAATCGGCAGCTGCTTTCTACGGCTCCTCCTCAGGAGCGCTACGGGCTGCGGCCTTTGCTGAGGCTTATCCCGATCATGCCAATAAGCTGATTCTCGATGCCTTTGTTTACACCGGGGAAGGAGCCCCAACCCTGATTGAACGGGCAAAGAAGATGGATCAATGGACCGCCAGCAATATGCGGCCCGTCGACCGAGCGTTTTTTCTCTCGATATTTACCCGCGACAAGCCCGGTACGACAGAAGATGGTGTTGCCGAAACTCTGGCGGATACAGAATTGACGATCTGCGATGCCGTTCCGACCGGTACCTATGTCGATATGTGTTCGGTCCTGCCCGTGTGCGATCCAACCAAGACAACCTGCCCGGTCCTGATCATTCGAGGTGAACATGATGGAATTGCAACCGAAGAAGATTTGCTGGACTACTTCGACAAGCTCCCAACCCGCGACAAACAATTCGTAATTATCCCCGGGCTCGCACACGTAACGTTCCTCGGCCGTAACCGTACCCGCTTCTGGCATGTGATGAAGAACTTCCTCAACGCGCCAGAAAGAGTCGATCTGTAGGTATCAGATACTAAGCCCACCGAGTTGCTTCTCGGGATAACGTGTTCCAGATACTTCATCGGCTTTTACTGCAGCACCAATCTGCTGAACTTCCTCGTCGGAAAGCTCAATGTCAGCGGCTGCGATATTTTCAAGCAAATGGGCTGTCCGTTTTGTACCCGGAATTGGCACTATGTCCCCTCCCTGATGCAAGAGCCAGGCAATCGCCAGCTGCAGCATTGAAACACCCTTTGATGCCGCAATTTCCTTTAGCGGCTGAACGATTGCGACATTGGCATCGATGTTGCCTTCCTGGAAACGTGGATGATCACGACGCCTATCTCCTTCGGCCAAGCTATCGGAACCTTCAATCGTCCCGGTCAGCATCCCGCGCCCGAGGGGCGAATATGCCACAAAGCCAATACCAAGCTCACGACAGAGCGGCAGGATTTCGTCTTCCACAAATCGCGTCCAAAGCGAATACTCGGTCTGCAGGGCTGCGATAGGATGCGTAGCCTGCGCCCGACGAATAGTGTCAGGTCCCGCTTCTGAAAGACCCAGGAACCGGACTTTTCCCTGCTCAACAAGCTGCGCCATAGCGCCAACGGTATCTTCAATTGGCACGTCCTTATCAACGCGATGCTGAAAGAAAAGATCGATTACATCAGTGTTGAGCCGCGACAGGCTCTTCTCGCAGGCTTCAATAACATATTCAGGCCGTCCGTCAACACGACCACCAAGATTGCCGAACTTTGTTGCCAGAAACACCTCGTCGCGCTGTCCGGCGAGCGCCCGACCCAACATTTCTTCATTCTTGCCGCCGCCATAAGCATCAGAGGTATCGATGAAATTCATTCCTGCATCGATACCTGCCTGTAATGCTGCGACAGCTTCATCTTCATTGGCAGCGCCATAGATACTGGTCATCGCCATGCCACCCAGACCGATGGCAGAAACATCAACGTCACAACACCCTAATTTCCGGTATTTCATATCTATCTCTCTTAAAAATTCTTCATTGCTACAATTGGATACCACCACGCTAGCTGTCACAAGAGGCAGAGGTCTTTTCATGCCGTTGCCGCTCCCCCTACCCTGTAATAGAATTAGAAAAAGCAATTAACGGAGGAAGAAATGGTATCGAGTTTTGAAGATCACTGTTGGCAAGACGTCGTCTCAGAGGGCGCTTTCAATATTTACAAACACTATGAACGCAAAACTTATGTCGGCGGCAAGCCCGCGCTCCTCGCGATTGATCTCTACAAGATGGCTTATCAGGGTGGCTCAAAACCAGTTGAGGAGGTGATCGATGTCTATCCCAGTTCCTGTGGCGAGAATGCCTGGAATGCCATTCCGCCGACAGAGCGTCTTTTCAAGGCTGCCCGCGCGGCCGGTATCCCGATCATCTACTCAACAACGGAAAACCGTACGGAAGCGAATATCGCCCACGCCTATGCGACCAATCGCCAGAAAGTTCAGGTGCCTCCTGACGTTTGGGAAATTAAGGAAGAATTCGCGGTGCAGGAAGGCGACTTGGTTGTCTATAAACAGCGCGCCAGTGCGTTCGCCGGGACACCGCTGGTGTCTCAGTTGAACCGCCTGGGTGTCGACAGCCTTATCGTTTGCGGCGAGAGCACCAGCGGCTGTGTCCGTGCCAGCGTCGTCGATGGCTATTCAAACGGCATCCACGTAACAATCGCAGAAGAATGCTGCTTTGACCGCCATATGCTGTCGCACAAGGTCAATCTGTTCGATCTGCATCACAAATATGCCGATGTCATGCATACCGACGAGATAGTCGACCATATCTACAGCACGGCCGGATTGAAGGAAGCCCCATAATGGAACCGAGCCGTTACGGACCCTTTCCCTATACGCCGATAAACCGGCGTCCTAAGCTCAAATGGCCAAACGGGGCACGGGTCGCGGTGTGGATTGCGCCCAACCTGGAGTTTTTTCCGCTCGATGAGCCAGTGCCGGGGTCGCGTTACAACTATACGCCAGAAGTATCTTCGTGGTCGCAACGTGATTACGGTGCCCGCATCGGTGCCTTCCGGATTATGGACGTGCTATCACAACGCAATATCAGGGCCACTTGTACGCTGAATTCCGAAGTCTGCGATATGTATCCGGAGATGATGGAAGATGCGGTTGCACTTGGCTGGAATTTTATGGGGCACAATCAGAGTAATTCGCGGCCGTTCCATGCGACACCGCCTGAAGGCGATCAACAGCTCATCAGAGACGTTCTAACCCGAATTGAGCAATGCACCGGAACCAAACCGCGTGGGTGGCTCGGGTCTGGCCTTCAGGAAACCTGGAACACGCTGGATTATCTCGCGGATGAAGGTCTCGATTATGTCTGCGATTGGACCAATGACGACCAACCTTATTTTATGGATGCTGGAGACAAAAAGATCGTCTCACTACCTTATTCAACGGAGATAAACGATCTACCGCAATTCCGAGCCGGTCGCTCCAATGACGAATTCGATCAGATGATCCGCAGCCAGTTCGACACCCTCTATGAAGAGGGCGAAGATTCGGCACGGGTCATGGCAATTTGCCTCCATCCTTTTGTTATTGGTGTTTCACACCGTATCGGCGTTCTGAAATCGGCTCTGGATTATATCCAGGGACATGATGACGTTTGGTTCGCCACCGCCGAAGAAATTGTCGATGCCTGGCTCGCATCTGACGCAACTTTTTAAGTTTTAAACGAGAGATGACTATGATTATCGATCACCGTACCTACGACTTTCACCCCGGCAAGATGAAAGCCTGGATCGCCGTTTATGAAGAATACGCTCTTCCCTTGCAGAAGAAATATCTCGGAAATTTCATCGGCTTTTTCACGACGGAGGTCGGCCCAATCAATCAGGTTACCTTCATGTGGGGATTTGAAGATGCCGGCGATCGCGAACGGCGCCGCGCAGAGATGGAAGCCGACCCGGGTTGGGCAGAGTTTGCGCGCCGCAGCTCAGAGCTTGGCGCCTTAAAACAGCAAACCGACAAGCTAATCCGCCCGGTAAGTTTCTCACCTATACAATAAACCCTAAAGTGCGAGTGGCGTGAGCCCTCCCGGCACTTCAATATCGAAGATATTGAGGGTAATGGCGATAAGGTTGTAGTGGCCCAGAAGCCCCGCAAGATCCGTCGCACCCTGTGCGCCATGTCGATCAACAATCTTTTGATAAACGCCATCGCTTACCCGCTTTGTCGCATAGAGCTCGGAACAAAAATCGTAGATTTCCTCTTCCTCAGGGTCTGTAAAATCAGGCTTGTCACCTTGCCGAATAGCTTCAATAACCGCCACAGAAACGCCAGCTTTCTGCGCTTCGCTGTCATGGGCAAACCATTCATATTGGGCTTTCCAGTGATAGGCCGTCACTAAAATAGCGACCTCCCGCAAATTCCAAGGAATTGAGCAGTCATAGCGGACAAACTGTCCAAGCTTCTGGACCTTGTCGGCCAGCTCTGGGCTATTCAACAACGGTAAGAACGGCCCGCGAACGCCACCGCGAGGCCCTCCAGCAATGGCGTCATAAACCTCCTGTTGCTCAGGATTCATATCCTCGCGTGAAACTTCTGTAGTCCGCGCCATTACTGTCTTCTCCTGGTTCGTCAGGCGTACGCGGTCAGCCCGCCGCCTGGATTTTTGAAATGATATCCGATGGAGTCACCGGGTACTTGTCGAGCTTTATATCAAATCCCTGCAGGGCATTCTCTATTGCAGACAAAATGGCAGGCGCTGCTGTCATCACACCGCATTCCCCGACGCCCTTAACGCCAATGGGATTACGGTCCGTCGCAGATTCCTGATGAATGATCTCGTAGTTTGGTACCTCGGGAGCGGTCGGGATCAGATATTCCGCCAAGTTGGTAGATTGTGGCATCGCCTGATCGTCATAAAGCATGTTCTCAAATAGGGCATGACCGAGTCCCAACGTAACCCCACCATGAACCTGCCCATCGACAATGAACGGGTTAATTAAAGTGCCGCTGTCATGAACGATGACATAGCGTTTTATCCGCACATGGCCGGTGCCAATGTCCACTTCCAGCTCTGCACCATGCGCGCCATTCGCGTAAGCGACATTGTCCGGCATAAAACTCGCTTCAGCTTCCAATCCCGGGGTAATGCCCTCCGGCAAAGCATAACCAGGCACACCAGCAACCGCACCGGCGATCTCTCGAAAGCCCACTGCCATGCCAGGTACACCTTTGACAAAGACTTTGCCATCGACCAATTCCAGATCTTCCGCTGAGGCTTCGAGAAGATGCGCCGCAATCGCGAGAACCTTTTTGCGTACAGCACCCGCAGCCAAATGGATTGACGACCCCGCACAAACGGTTTGACGACTGGCGAAGCCACCAAAACCCTGCGTAACGTTCTGCGTGTCGCCATGAACAACCGTGACATCTCCGGGGCTAACGCCAAGTTGATCCGCGACAATCTGGGACATTGCCGTCTGAAATCCCTGCCCCATCGCGATGCCACCGGTATAAACAGAAATTTTTCCTGACGTACCAATCCGAACGATTCCGGTTTCAAAGGGACCACGACCTGTGGGCTTTACATAATTCGCGATACCCAACCCAAGGTAGCGGCCCTCTGCCGCTGCGGCAGATTGGCGATCAGGAAACCCCTCAAAATCCAGGGCTTCCAACAAATCACGCTGGCATTTCTCGTAATTGCCGCTGTCATACACAATCTGCTGGCCCGCCTGCGTCTTCAACGGGTGGGCGTATGGCATATCTTCAAAACGGATCAGGTTGCGTTCCCGGATGACAGTGCGATCTATCCCTGCAGCGTCAGCAGTTCGGTCGATCATACGCTCCATCGTAAAGCAACCTTGCGGATGACCAGCACCCCGCATCGATGTTGCTGGAACCTTGTTGGTATGCGCGACAATTACATTAAGTGCGTAATTCGGGATAACGTAAGGACCAAGAATGGTGGTCGCCGCGCTAAACGGGATATTAAATCCACGGGCGGTGTAAGCACCCTGATCATGATACATCTGGCCGCGTAGCCCGAGTATACTCCCATCGCCGTCGACGGCCATTTCAACCTCCCAGAACTGGTCACGTTCCTGGGTGGTTGTGATCAAATGTTCTCGCCGGTCTTCAATCCATTTAATCGGTTTCCCCAACAGCATCGCAGCGGCACTAATCACTGCATCTTCGGGATAAAATAGAAGTTTAGGGCCAAAGCCGCCGCCTATATTGGGGACGATGACCCTTATCTGCGCTTCATCGAGGCCGAGCAGATAGACCAACACACTGCGATGGGAATGTGGTGCCTGGCAGGAACTCCACATGGTGAATGTTTCCCGAAGAGGGTCATACCGCGCGATACTGCCGCGACACTCCATCGAGTTAGAAACCCCGCGATGCTGATAAAGGTCCGACCGGACAACATGCGCCGCGTCGGCAAACGCCTTGTCGGCGTCTCCATGGCCGAAGTTCAAATCATGGACAATATTACCCGGTTCTGCCTGCCTCGAATTAACCGGTGGCGCGTCATGCTTGGCCGAGTCGCGCGGATCAGCAAGCACGGGCAAAGGATCATAATCGACAATAACCAACTGCGCCGCATCTTCCGCGATATAGCGGTTTTCAGCAATCACCGCGACGACCGGTTCTCCGACATAACACACTTCGTCACGCGCCAAAATATAGGGCCCAACGTCCACCCTATCGCCGGGCGTCGGAAAGTTTTCCGGAATGCGTTCCTGCGACAAAACCGGCAGCAGATCATCGATTGTATACACCGCCACAACACCGGGCACTTCCCGTGCCGCAGACACATCGATCGAGCCGATCCGGGCATGCGCCATTTGGCTTCTGACCACGGCAAGATGCAGCATGCCGTCAAGCTGGATGTCATCGATGAAGGTCGCCTCACCGGCCAACAAGATGTCGTCTTCCAGACGTGTGATCTTTTTGCCGACATAGGTGTCGGGCATAAGCGCTACTCCTGGGTTAACCGATACAGCTACGGGCAGTTATGCTGTTGGATTGGCAACGCCGACCATCGTGTCCCGTGTCACGATGGCTGCCAGTTGATCTTCGCTCCAACCATCAGTGCCTTCCGGCCGTCTTGGAATCACCAGATACCGCAAATCAGCCAGACTATCATGCACCCGAACCGTCATATCGTCAGGAACGTCGGTGCCAAACTCGGACAGAACTTGTCGAGGTTCAATGACCACCCGTGAACGATAGCTTTTACTGCGATACCAATCCGGTGGCATGCCAAGCACGGCACGCGGATAACAGGAACATAGGGTACAGACGACAACGTTCTGAACATCATCTGTGTTCTCAACAACAGTCATCTTGGCAGCGCCTGCGTCGACGCCAACTTCCAATAGCGCGGCGTTACCATCGTCTAATAACCGTTGTTTAAAATCTGCGTCGCTCCAGGCCTTAGCGATAACTTTTGCGCCGTCCGATTTCTGCAGAGATTCAACCTTCTCCTGCGCCGCCCTAAGCTCATCAGGCGTTAAATGGCCCTTTTCCATTAGCAATTCGCGAATAGCATAGGTCATCAATTCATAACGACCCGCCTCTGTATCCTCGATATTGGGCTGAAAGGTGAGGTCATGATTATGATCGTGGTCATGATCGTGGTCGTGGGTTCCGCGTTCTTCCGCCATCTTCTGTCTCCTGTCTTCCCGTCTTATGCGGGCAGCAACCAATGTTCGTAAATATCGACGTCAACCGTGTCCGACTCTGGCCCGGCATAGTTGTTCCAAACATGCGTTTGTTTGAACCGAACGCGGTACAATGTCTTTTTAGGCAAGCCATCAAAGCCATAGGCAAGCTCTTCGGGATTTGCGAAATCACCGCAGACGCGTTCGATTTCACCCGTTTTCCCTCGGATGTAGTACGGTGTCCGCCGGTGGCCTGGCGGATGAGTCGAGATAACCTGAACGGTATCTCCAGGTGCAAAGTTTCCGTTCATTTCCGCGCCTCCGCCATGCGTTGTGCAATCTCCGCCATACGGGTTTCCAGCTCTTCTTCAGTGAAAAGACCTTTCTCAACGAGGATCATCTTCATCGATTCCGTTGAGCGTTCATAATAATCGAGATCACTATATAGCGGCTCACCCATCTGTTCGCGGGCGCGCCTGGATTCATCTGTCACGTAAAGATGACGGCCAGCCGCTCCCAATGCGTTACTTATGGCCGTCGATTGCCGTTCCCAGGGTTTCATTTCTGTCACCTCTGGATCAATAGCACCATAATCTTTACCACCAATATCGTGATATCCCCGACGTGGGTCGTCTGTGTCTGCCATTTGCATGATCTCCCTCTTCGTCCTGAGCATTTTCCCACATTGCGCCCGATGGTCAACAGAACTCGTCCTTTGACCACCCTGCGACTGCCTTCTATATTTCATCCTATAAAGACTGAAATCAGGGAGATCGGTTATGGATGGCGCTATTTACCGCGACTACAATCAGGAATCGCTCGACGTAGAATATAACAATCGGGGACGTTTTCCGGATACGGCAGACTGCAAAGATCTGCAAATAGTCGGTTCCAACGAGGCAAAAGCCGAATACGAATGTCGGCTCGACGTTAAATTTGGTGATGGCGAAACCGACCTTCTCGATATTTATATCGCAGAGGGCGACGGACCTAGGCCAATCCACGTGTTTTTCCATGGCGGGTATTGGAAATCCAATACCAAGAATGATTTCGGATTTGTCGCCAAACCCTTTGTTCCCTATGGCATTACAGCCATTGTCGTCGAATACCCGCTGATCCCGTCAGTACGGATGGGAACATTGATTGATCGCTGCCGTGCGTCGATGGAATGGACGTTTAATAACGCCGAGAGCTTTGGTGGCGATAAGAACAACATCACGATCTCGGGTCATTCCGCTGGTGGACACATTACCGCAATGATGATGCAAACCGACTGGCCATCCTATGGGACTGGATTACCGAAAGACCTCGTCAAAGGTGGTTGCAGCATCAGCGGCGTCAGTGATCTCGACCCGGTGCGCCTTTCCTTCCAGAACGAGGAGCTGCAATTCGACAAAGAAGAAGCGGCGGAATTCAGCACGCTGTTTATGAACCCAACCCATCCCGGGCCACTTCTTGCTGTCGCTGGGGGTATCGAAGGACCCGAATTTATCCGCCAAACCACTGAACTCGCCGATGCCTGGGCTGCGAAAGGTATGGAGGTCAAAGGCTGGATCATGGAAGGCAAACATCACTTCACGACCATCAATCAATATCTTGATGGTGAAAGCGAACTTTCCCGCGCAGTTCGGGGTTTAACAGGGGTCTAACACCCTAAGAAACGGAACAACCAATGATAACCTTTAAAGTGGGTGAGGCTTCGCCGGCCAATACATTTTTTGCGATCTGGATGGCTGAAGCCGCCGGATTCTACGAACAGAACGGCCTCGATTTTGAAATCGTCAAAATGGTAGGCGGTAGCGAAACCGGACCCGCCCTGTCCTCTGATAGAATTCAACTCATGCATATCGGCATGTCGTCTGTCGTCCGAGCGAATTCCGCAGGCTTCAACGTCACCACCATTGGCTCCCTCAGTAACGTTATCCGCAGTACATTGTTCGCGGGCCCCGGTGTAGAGGGCATTGAGGACATAAAAGGGAATTCGGTCGGAATCAGTAGCGCTGGTTCAGAGAGCGAACTATCAACCGTCGTCGCCCTGCAAAAGCTTGGCCTGACTCGTGATGACATCAAATTTCAGGAGATCGGTGTCGAACGACTTTCTCATCTCAAGAACGGCACCGTCAAAGCAACAATGCTTGGCGAACCTCTTCGTAGTGTAGCCTTTGCTGACGGCCTGACTGCAATTTGTGACCTGCTCGCTGACCGGATGCCTTGGCTCTATAGCGGGCTGGTCGTTGATAAAGCCTATTTGGCAGACAACCGTGATGCCGTCCTACGGTTCATGAGGGCGACAATCGAAGGCAATTATTTTGCCGCGAGCGATGCGGAAAGCGCCAAGCCCGTCATGGCAAAGGTTTTGAACATTACAGACACAAAAAACCTCGACATCACTTACGACAACTTTAAAACCTACACGCCGTTAAATGCCGAACCGACGGTTGAGGGTGGCAAGAACATCATGGCGACTGTCGAGGCGGAAAACAAAAGTGACGACATCGACGCCTACATGGACCAATCAGTCCACGAGGAGCTTCGCGATGAAGGGTTCTTCGATGCCATGAAGGCGAAATATAACGTCGGTTAGAGGTCGGATTCAGCTTCGTGTTTCGAAGCGCCGCCAGAAGGTTCCGGAGAACCAACCTAGCAACGACCAAAAGATCGCTGCGGTAACCAGAGAAGCGGCGGCAAAATGACCAGCCAATTCGGGCGGAACGGCGCCGCCAATTCGCGCCGGTTGCGGTGCACCGACGATGTGCGGCACCGCAATTAAGGCAATCCCGGCCACAACCCAGACAACGCCTTTTTTAAAGACCAACATCCAAAGCCCTGCCGCCGTCGCCGCAACACAAAGGAACCACCAGCCTTGCCGGGGAACAAGTTCCGCCGTCATTGCTCCGGGTACTTCTGGTGGCAGCCCCAGCGCAGGCGCAAGCGACATGACGCCAAACCCCGCCATCCCCCAAATAACGCCTGTTCGGCCATTGATCGCACCGCCAGACAGAGAAAAGCAAGCCACTAAAATCAAGGCAAATCCAACACCGGTGATGATATTCGCAAGTGTGGTGAAAAGCGTACGTTCCCAACCATTGGCTGGCCCCCAGGCCTCATGCCCGTCTTTATCAGCCTTGCCAGCTTTGCCATGAGCAAGAATAAGCAGTGGGTTTTGAACACTGCCCTGTTTTTGATCGGGAGCGCTTGATTTACTTTCAAACTGCTCAGCATGAAGAATGATCGGCGTCGTGGTGAATTCATGGACGACGGAAATACCAAGCCCGCCGAGAAATCCAGCTAAGAGCGCTGTCGCGAAGATTCGCCGAAACATGGATCGGCCGTCAAAGCTCAGTGGCAGGGAAAGGCGAAGGAATGACGGCTGTCATGCGCCGCATTATGGATCGTGTCTGAATGGGCAAACCCAACACCAATAACCAGAAAAGCACCAAATAACATGGCAACAACAGCAGGCATTACTTTGCGGCTGGACGCTGCGAGGACATCTTGGGTTTTAACTGTTTGCTCGTTCATCACTTATCCTTCGTATAAGAGCCCCAAGATTGGCGCGGTCTGACCAAAATTGCAACAGTAAGTCGATCAAAATTTAACGTTCTTTAGGTGTATGCTTTCCGGCATCCCAAACCGTTGTCTCCAAGGTCTTGGAAGCTTTATCGAAAGCAATTTCCTCCAGCTCTGTGGCAAGGGAATCATTCCATCTGTTGAGAAATCCATACCAGCTGACCACCGCAAGGATTTCAACGACACCGTCCTCACCAAAATGCTGTTTCACGGCTTCGGTATCTTCGTCGGTCACCATATTTGGAACCGACCCCGCAGCCTGCGCATATTTTAGTGCTGCACGTTCTGCCTCACTGAATAGTGGGCTCGTCTCATATTCCCAGAGGGCGGCGACCTTATCTGCGTCCACACCCCGCATCCCTGCATTATTGGAGGTATGCGCCACGCAATACATACAGCCCGCCGCCTGACTGGCGATATTTCCGACCAAGGCGAGTAAACCAGCCGGCACGATATTGTCAGAATCAAAAACGGCCGTGTTTAACGCCCGAAACGCCGCGAGGAGCTTAGGCCGGCGGGCCATGACCAGGTTTGAGTTTGGTACATAGCCCCGGGTTGCTTCATATGGCGTAAAAAATTTCTCGTCGAGATCCGGGTGATCTTCGCGTTTTAAGGGCGTGACTCGTGTCATCGCTTTTACCTTTGTCTATTTACCATCTCGACCCGGGAACCGAATGCCAGTGAACTTGACATAAGAAAGCTCCTCCATCGCATATTTCACACCTTCACGCCCATAACCCGACGACCCAACGCCGCCAAACGGCGTCGTATCCATGCGGAATCGGCTGCCTTCATTTATCCAGACCGACCCAACATGCAGTTCTTCCGAAACTCGGAAAGCTGTCTCCAGACTCGAGGTGAAGCACGATGATTGCAGACCAAACTCTGAGTCATTGGCAATGGCGATGGCGGCGTCGATATCCTTTGCTGGAATAACCACCGCCACCGGACCAAAGATTTCCTCGCAAACTACACGAGCGTCCGGTGAAGGGCCGACCAGAATCGTCGGATAGATAATTGCGTTGTCTCGTTTGAGCGGCAACGGTGCCTTTGCCCCTTTAGACATCGCGTCTTCGACCATCGCCTCAACCCGGTCGGCAGCGTCGATATTGACCATGGGGCCTACATCGGTGTCGTCTTTGGTTGGGTCGCCGACGTTCATCGCTTCTGCCGCTGCAACAAAGTGCTCTAGGAACTCGTCCAAAACAGCCTCTTCAACGATGATGCGTTGGGCAGAAATACATTGCTGTCCACTGGCCTCAAAAGCCGAAGGCACGATCCGCAACGCCGCATCCTTAACGTCTGCATCGGCACAGACGATGTTGGCAGAATTGCCACCCAATTCCCCTATAAACGGCTTCGCCCCTGCTGCACTGGCAAGCGCCTCACCAGCCGCAGTACCGCCAGTCAGGGTAACGACGGCGATGCCAGGGTGGGCAACTAAATGGCCCGTCACATCACGTCGACAAGCAACCACATTGACCATGCCATCAGGGACCCCAGCGCGAGTGAAACACTCCGCTATAAGCAAGGCCTCTCCAACACCTTCAAAGGCAGGCTTGATTACGACAGAATTGCCCATCGCAATTGCAGGAGCAACTTTTTGCATGAGTAGGTTTGATGGAGCGTTGAAGGGCGTAAAGGCTGCAATCACACCGTGTGGATGATGCTTGGTGAAACCAAATCGGCCAGCGCCCATCGCCAGGGCGTCCAGTGGTAAGACCTCGCCTTCCATACGCAGAAGCTCTTCGGCACAAAGCCGCATCAGCTGTGACACACGCCCTGCTTCTACACCACAAGCCCGTTTAGGTTTTCCGAGCGCCCGCATGGTGATGTCCGCAATTTGGTCTTTAACCGCATCTACTTCATCTGCAGCCTTGCGCAACCACACCGCCCGTTCCGCTGGCGTTACATGTCGACTAGCAATAAACGCCCCACGCGCGCTGGCAATCGCAACATCAATCGTTGCCTCATCCGCCATCGCAATGGTCGAGACAAGACTTCCATCCCACGGAGACAGCAAGTCTTCAGTCTTACCACCCGTCGCGACGTATGGCTTACCGCCAATCCAGGGTTGCGAAATCTGCGTATCAGCCATGGTCATCTCCGTCTTGGTTTCGATTAGAGCTTAAACAGCTCGAACGTGGATTCAGCAAAGATATCTTCTGCTTCTAACTTCCTTGCAGAAATCCCTTGGTCAAAGGAATAGCGGGTCATCGCCGATATCTCTTTCTCGTTTTCGATAGCGCCATACTTCCAGTGATCTTCACCCATGAGTTTGCGGACCTGTTCCAAGTCATAGACCGGCCACGGCATGGTTTGGGCCAGATGTCCGACCTGTTCCATCTCTTCATAGCAAAGCTGCTTTGCCTTCAGGAACGCGACATAAACATTTACCGGTAACCAGGGGTGTTTTTCGACAATTGACCGCTTGATGCCGATCATATGCATGATCGGGAACATACCGGTTTTCGAGAAATAAGATTGTTCTGCGGCCTTATAGTCTGGAAACAGGCGATCAATATTCTCATTAGTGTAATAGCTAGAAGGTGCCCGCGCCGAGATCACTGCATCGACTTTGCCGTCATCAAGATGTTCAGCGAGAGTTTCGTCTTTTGGAATACTCTGTAAATCGATCTCATCTGGCAGATGCAGTGGCGCTCGCTCTTCACGACCACCCTCTTCGAGACCACCATTCCGCCAATGGATGGAAGACGCTTTAACACCATATTCGTCTTCGAGAATGCCGCGAACCCATAAGGCCGCAGTCATCTGATATTCGGGAACACCGATCGTCTTACCCGCCAGATCCTCCGGCTGGTTAATTCCCCGGTCGGTCCGGATATAGATTGAGGAATGCCGGAACAACCGCGAGACGAAGGCCGGAATTCCGATATAGGGGCTGCCATCGCGGGACTGGACGTTCATATAGCTCGACATCGAGAGTTCGGTGATATCGAACTCCTGATATTTAAAGGCACGATGAAAGGCTTCCTCGGGAGACATCGCACTCGCGACAACTTCGCAGCCATCAACCCCTACCGTTCCGTCAAACAATGCCCGTGTGCGGTCGTAGTTACAGCACGCCAGACTAACGGTCAGTTTACCCATTTCACGCTCCTTGTACTTTTAAAGTTAACGAATATTTGGCGCATTATCCCTGCGCGCTGGCCGGGAAGCAAGACAGCCTGCACAAACTAAAATTCAATACCCGACAAGTTTTGTTAACCAGCGGGCCATACAATCCATTGATCTATCGAAGAGAAATTGGCGACAGATCATGACCCAAAAAGCGCTAAGCTATTTATCGAGTGTCATTCTTTTGGCAACCGCCAACCTAACTGCAGCGAATGCCGCTACATTGGGCCGTACTGCGGAGCCGACCCTCGCGCACCTGCCGTCATACGTCGCCCACGAAAAGGGACTATTTCGTTCTGAGGGACTTCCCATAAAGATGGTACCGCTCACGAGCCGGGCCCTTATTTCCGCCGGGCTGAAAGGCTCAGTCGATTTCGTTCCAATCGAAGATCGGGGAGCTCAAGTAGCCCTCAATGGCGGTAATTTGAAGTTCATTGTTGGGCAATCCGTCATGTCAAACGTTGCGCTTGTCGCTCGCAAAGAAATCCGAAAATTGAACGACCTCAAAAAGAAGAACGTCGGTCTCGGCGATATCGATGGATTCCGTCCCGACTTATTGCGCCCCTTAATTCAGCTACGGTTTGGTACGCGCTGGAAAACTCACGAGGAACCCAATGAGAAGACCCGCGTAAAAGGGCTAACCGACGACGTCTATCAGGGAATTTTCGTTTCACCACGCTTCGCAGCCAAAGCCCTACAACAGGGTCATCGACTATTGGCAAGAATCGGTGATACCCGTCCTTATCTTTCAGGGACCATTTGGGTTCGAACGTCGTACCTTGCCAAAAACAGAGCCGCGGTTCGGAAATTTACGCGCGCCATCGCGCGTGCATCACAGATAATCCAACGCGACAAACATGCGACGGTTCCTGTCATTATGAAATATTTCAATATCGTCGATCCGAAGGAAGCCGGTAATGTCTGGAGTATCATAAAAGACCAATTCACACCTGATATCCCACGGCGTCTTGTGAATGAGCTGTTTCTCGACCGACATGCCGTGATGAAACGCCGCGGACTAGGGAAAATCAAAAAGCTCCCGAACAACTTCGACCGCTTCGTCGCCCGAACTTTACTAAATTCATCACTCCAAGGGCTCGGTTATATTCTGCGTTCTCCCCCCTACAAGCGGGAAGACGCGAGCTAGCCTCTTTATCTTCGCGACCTCTGATTGACAGGGTATGCTTCTCTTCACAGACTGCAGCGAGCAGAAGGAAGAGAATGAACACCATGTCAAATACCCCAGCGTTAACCGACGATGTAAAAGCTGAACTCGATAAACTCATAAAACTGTGCCGTATCCTCGAAATCGAGGGACATGGCGACCGGACATTAGGGTTTGCCAGCGTCCGCGATCCGCACGGCAACGGCATGTGGATTAAACGTTCCTACATTGCGCTTGGGGAGGTCTTCGACTACCGAGATTTCTTTCATATCGGTCTCGACGGCAAGGTATTTTCGGGTGAAGGACGCTGCCATGGAGAATGGCCCATTCATGCTTCTATCTTTGCAATGCGCCCCGACATTAACGCGGCTATTCACACCCATCCTCTCTATGGCTGTGTTGTTTCTTCCAGTACTGAGCCCATGCGGCCAGCGGGCTATCAGCAGATATTTTTCCCTGTACCACCGCCGCGATATGAAGGCTCTTCCGAACTCATCGTAAAGCTCGAAACCGGACGCGAAGCTGCAACGGTCATGGGGGATAGCTTTTGCATGTTCCTCCGCAACCATGGCGTCGTTGCCTGTGGCACCTCAATTGAACACGCCCTTGTCATCGCCACGGCGCAGGAAGCCGCCTGCGAGGAGTTCGTCAAAACCAGCAGCGCGAGTTTTGACTGGTCATACCCAACCGATGATGAGCAAGCGCGCAAGATCAAAGGACAGGAACGAAATGTCCCGGTGTTCTGGGAATATTATTGCCGCAAGCTATCCCGAGCCGAAGCGCTGGGTCATCCCGTGCTGTCGACCGAACGGGTGCCGGTCCCTGAAACATGATTGAGCTCTACCACGCCACGATGTCGACCTGTGCACAGAAGGTCCGCATGATATTGGCCGAAAAGAAAATTGACTGGCACGGTCACGTGCTGGATCTCCGTGCCAGCGATCAGCACAATCCAGATTACCTGAAGCTCAACCCGAATGGGGTCGTCCCGACCTTGGTCGATGGCGGACAGGTGGTTATTGAATCGACCGTGATCTGCGAATATCTCGACGACGCATACCCAGAGCCGTCTCTAAAACCCGAAGCCGCTATAGAGCGCGCCCGAATGCGCCAATGGACTAAGCGTCTGGATGAAATCATTCATTTTTATACCGGCGTGCTATCGGGCTCGATTGCTTTTCGACACCAACATTTAGCGCGGCCAACCGATGAACTTGAAAATTACATTAATAGTATTCCGGATACCAAACGACGGGCGCGGCAACGGGAACAACTCGAGCATGGCATGGAGTCACCACAATTTGCCGACGCTATCGGTGTTTTTGAATCCTTTTTAGCGGATCTGGAAGCACAGCTATGCGAAACCGACTGGATGGCCGGTAGCTGTTTCTCGCTCGCCGAAATAGGCTACACGCCATACCTCATCCGCTTGGATGAACTCATGCTATGGCAATGGATGGATAAGCGCCCGCGTATCACCGACCTTTACGAACGGATCAAATCACGCCCCAGCTTTAAGACCGCCTATCTCGACTGGCGCAATGATGCGTTTTGCACGCTTATGGCCGAAAAAGGCCCCGAAGCCTGGCCAAAAATTCAAAGTATCCTGGCCGGTCGTTAAGACAAAAAAAGGGTGATGGCACGCAAAGCACCACCACCCATTTGTATTTAATTTTTGATATTAGCAGTCGATATTCAGAGCCGACTGAGCACCCTTCACGCGGAATGAGCAGCTCATTCCAACCTTGAGAGCTTTACGCTTCGCTTTTTTACCGGCAACCGTGATTTTAGTTTTACGACCAGACACCCGAAGTTTGCCGGTAGCTGTTGCCCCTTTCCAGGAAACCCGGCGCCCACCTCGTTTAATCTTGGTAATCTTGCCTTTATAGGTGGCGATCGGAATAACCGCTTTTGTGACCTGCGTTCCCTTTCTGGAGTTCCCTACCTTATCCGCATAGGCGAGGATGTCTTTCGGCAGAGCATAGATTTCGTTAACCAGCTTCTGAACTTCCTGACCTGAAAGCGCATTGATCGGTAATTTACGCTTCTTGGTATCTGCCAGGAATACGGGGTCATTCATAGTTTTCCAGAACGCATCTCGGAGAGCGACATAGCGTGCCTGCGGAACGCCGGGGCCAACTGCGAAAGGACGACCATAGGCCTGCGGTGCCAAATGAACTTTGAGGGCTTGCTGGTTCTTTTTACCTTTTACCAAATCACCAATGAGCGGCACTGACTGCAAATCAGGGTGCTTCTTTAATGCAAATTGCAGCGTGTAGTTAATTTTATTTCCAGTGATCCAGTCTGGTGCTGTCGACTTGATCGACGACCACGACCAGCCACAACGACCATCCAGCTCTTTACGCTGCATCGCGAGATTAATGTCTGCTCCACCCGGATAACCGGTGATTAATTTAACTTTAGCACCGAGTAAATTGTTGGTCATAAGGGTAAAAACATCGATCGAGCTGCCCTGCCCAACACCACCCATATTCGGCTTAGACCGCAGAAGATCCTCGGTCGATTTGTATTTTGACTCATGCCAGAAAACGCAAAGGCTGTATTCCTGGTTTGCACTACCGAGCCATTTCAGCTTGGAGCCATCATATTTTGCGTTGGCCGCATTCCGGAACAGCGGCTGGGCGATTACGCTACGACCCGCCATGACGAGCGCGGTCCCATCCTGCGGAAAGACATTGTAGATCGCATTGAGAACCCGAATACCGCCAGCACCGGTATATTGCTTGGCAACATGACGGGGCTTACCCGGAATATGCTTGGCCATATGGCGCATCACGATACGCCCATAAGCATCATAACCACCGCCGGCTGAGTAACCGATATACATGGTCAACGTCTTGTTCTTATAAAATGCCGCAACTTCCGCATCCGATGCATTCGCTGCACCAAACATTAAAGGAAGCGAAACCACAGCGCTGCCGACAGATTTCAAAATATTATACTTCATGTTGAATGCCTCTCCTGTTTACCGTTTTTGCCAATTCAAATTGGTCTGGTAACGATTTCACTCGAAATATCCATAGTAAGCAAAGGGTATTTCGCTCTATTGAGATTCAATAGAGCGAGAGAGGGGGATCGGGTCAGGCATCCGTCGGTGGCAGAACAATACCTTTGTCGTGCTCTTTAGCCTTTTCGAAAATGTGATGACAGACCGCAATATCCTGCGACACGAGCCCCGTCGTATGGATCAAGATACGTTCATCATCACTTTCGCGGCCCGGAACCTTGCCGGTAACAACATCACAAATCTCGCCATGCAACTGGTCGCGCGAAAACTGGCCACTATCGATCATGTTGCTGAATTCTTTGGTGACAATGTTCACGTCCCAGCCATCGATAACGACTTTATCAAACGCCGCCCATCCCGCCGGGTCCATTTCACGTCGTGCCAATGAAATATAGGTCGCTCCGGGTTTAACCCATTCCTCATGCGCGATGATATCCGTCGATGTCGTGCCACCGATCCCGATATCAGCGGCCCGAACAACTTCTTCGATGGTCTCAACGGATTCCACAGGGATACCCAGTTCTGCCGACCATTTATCGGCAAACGCTTGGCGTGTCTCAGGTCGACGCGAGGTACAAACAATCTTTTCAAAGTTGAACATGGTTCTTAGGCAAGCCAAGCAATTGACGCCCATCGTGCCAATTCCAACGAGCCCTAATACCTTGGGGTTCTTCGGCGCCATCCATTTCAACGGTAGGATCGCTGCCGCGGTACTGCGGATAGCATAAGACCAGTGTTCCTCGACAATAGCCTTGGAGTGACCCGTCATCGGATCGGTCAACAAGATATAGCGCGCGCATTCCAACTGTCCGACCGTGTTCTTCACACCATCATCATAGTAATTGTACATCCGCACACCGGTCGTCGGGATATCCTTTAGTAGGACACCTTTTACGTGCCAGTGATTGTGATACGGCGCGTCTGCGTCAAGCTTCCACGACGATGGCTCAGACCATTGAACCGAGCCGGCCGCATGCATGCGATAGACGTCTTCGCAAATCTGCATTGCTTCTTCGACGCTTAAGAGATCAAGCGTATCCTTGTAGGGAATGAACCGAACGCCTTCGAGTGCCATATCTATCTCTCCTGAATTTTCAAGTAATTTAACCCGCCTGATCAGTGGACGCCACGGCAGATGAGCAATAGGATTCTGAGTATTAAAGAAGTGGCTTCGAAAAGGCTTTGCTTATGGATACCGTCTCAACGTCGAACACCCTTGTCCTTGGTGATACGACAATGACCAGCATTGTCGAACGGGAAGGCCCTTATCATAACCCCTATGACATGTTTCCGGAAGCAACGCCTGATCGTGTCGAGAAGCATTTAGCGGACCTACCGAGCCATACACACGACCCCGCGAGTGGCAAAATTTGTCTGACCTTTCAGAGCTTTCTGCTGCAAACACCACAACACAATATTCTGATCGACACATGCGTCGGGGATCACAAAAACCGTCGCGAGGGACTTCTCTATCCCAAGGATCGCTGGCTTGCCGAATTTCACGCTGCGGGGATCGCCTTTGAAGATATTGATTATGTATTCTGTACCCACCTGCATGTCGATCATGTTGGCTGGAATACTCGCCTTGTCGATGGCCGCCTGGTTCCGACCTTCCCTAACGCCAAGTATATAATCGGACGTACCGAATATGAGTACTGGCTCGACTGGAACAAAGAGCACGGGCCGCATCCTTCTGGAACAGCATTTGAGGATTGCGTTTTGCCGATTGTCGAAGGCGGACATGCCTTGCTTGTCGACGACGACTTCGAACTCAATGATTTGATTCATCTTTCGCCCGCACCGGGCCATACGCCGGGACAGTGCTGCGCCAATTTTCACTCTAACGGTGTCAAAGCGATCTTTGCTGGTGATGCCTTTCATCACCCACTGCAGGTCTACGAGCCAGACTGGAGCACGATTAAGTGCTCTGACCGAGCACTCGCTATTGTCACCCGCCGCAAAATTCTTGAAAGCTGCGCTGATACAGAGACACTGCTTATTCCAGCTCATTTCTCCGGGACAATAGCAGGCAACGTCGTGACCGCTGGAGACGAATTCGCATTCCGCTTTATTGAAGGATAAGAACTAACCATGGATCCCATTCTGCAAAGCTTTTTGAACGGCTTCCCAACGCTCCTCCTACATTTCTCGGTCACCATTACGATGCTCTTGGGTGGTGTCTGGATTTATCAGCATATAACCCCCCTGCGAGAAATGGAGCTGATCCGTGCTGGCAACACCGCAGCGGCCACGTCGTTCGCTGGCGCCATCCTGGGGCTCTCTATTCCACTAGCCTTTTGCATGGCCACTAGCGTGGGGGTGCTGGATATCGTCATCTGGGGCTTGGTAGCTCTATTCATCCAACTCATGACATTTCGACTGCTTGATATTTTTCTCAAAGACCTGCCAAAAAGAATTGAAAATGGGGAGATGGGAGCAGCCATTCTTGTTGTCGCCGTAAAACTAGCTGTCGCGATGATCAATGCAGCAGCGATTGCGGGTTAAACTGGTTTAAAGGACATGCGGATATGGGACATTCTGGCGCTGGTCGTCATGGCCTTAGTTGCCATATTAGGTAAGTCATGGACATCAGATGACCCAAACAACTCGTCCGGACGAACACCGCCAATTGAAGTAGCCAAGCCGCCCCATAGAAATTCTGTCCCTCCGACAGCGAGTCGTGACCCAGTGATTTCGATTTCGGTTGAAGATCGCCAGCAATCATCCAGCGGCACTGCTTTTTCAGTCGATCGAAACGGAATATGGGTAACCGCACGGCATGTCGCCGATGGCTGTGACAAGGTTGCGTTGCAAAAAGGTGAGCGCGAATTCGTCCGGGTTCGCCAGATATGGCATCACCCGCACGCGGACATCAGTATCTTGCGAACCAATGGCGGCACACCGCCATTGCCGGGCATTGAAAAACGGGTTGCCCGCGGACAGGACGGCTATTCCTTTGGCTTTCCCAAGGGCGATCCTGGGGATGTCCATGCCCGTGTCATTGGCAGGCGCACCATGGCTATCGATGGGCGCTATTCGACCCGTGAACCCGTGGTGGCCTGGACGCAAATCAGACGCGTCCCGGATAGAGGGACCAATCTCGGCGGTATTAGCGGCGGCCCTTGGGTCAATGCTACTGGCCAGATCATTGGTGTGCATGTTGCAGGCGCCCCACGGCGAGGACGTTCTTATTCCTCAACGCCCGAAAGTCTCCTGAACATTCTAAAACAGGCCGGTGTTAGCGAAAGCAATGTTGGTAACGGCAGCCAGAGATTTACTGTCAACAGTGGTGATTTTCCGACCGTCGGTGGACAACTTAGGCGGCGTCTGACCGTCGCTAAGGTTTATTGCCTGGTCGGCAACCGCTGGCGCTAATCACCTTCAGCGGTTGCAGGGGCAGCGGCCGGGTTCCACTGGCCGCGACGCATCCGAACCACCGTGTAAGATTCAAACACGCCAGCTTTCCGTAGGGGTTCGCCATCGGCGAAGGCATCAGCGGCTGCCCGATTAGGAACGTTGATAATTAGGCAACTTCCTACCCGATCATCGTTGTCATCCGCCAAGGTCGCGCCGCCAAGGACCAAAATTCCTTCATTTGCCTTCAAATACGCAAAATGCTCCTCACGAGACGTTTCCCGTCGCGCAGCTCCGTCCGCACCGTCTACCCCGTAGCACATATAAAGCATTGAAATTCCTCTCTGAACCGTAATTTCACAAGATTGTCATAGACTGTCACAAAATCGCTATGATTAATATCCGTTGAATTTGATTTTCTTCGACCTATATCTGCCTTAACGCAAGCAATGATGTGTGGGGGTACATCGTGGCTAGGTATTTATGGAGATTTATGGATGTCCCCGAACAACGCTTATTTAGGTAAAGCAATTTTAACCGGTAGCGGACTGGTCGCGATCGCTATCGTGGTCGCCGCCCTTGTATTGCCTGATGCCGCTGTGAAACCGGTTCAGGCCGCAAAAGGCAACGCGGAGAAATCCGTGTCAGCACCGCGCTACGAAATTATCAAGATCGAGAATGGCGCGAGCTGGACGCTAGACCGAAAAACCGGCGTCATCACAATGTGCAAGGTCCGTGACGAACATATGGTGTGTGCCGGCAGTGGCAACGCGACACAAATGCCCTCTGCAACACCGGAGCAACTTGAAAAGAAACGGGTTGAACGCCGGCAGGAACGACGCGCCGAGCGAAAAGAAGCGTTCAATCAGTTCTTCACGTTCTTTGAACGGGTCATTAAATTTGCCGAGAAGCATGACGGCAAGGGCGAAACAAACTCAACTATTGAAGACTCTGAACAGCTCTAACATTCTTCATTTTCGTTGGCGTCAGTAACCTGCAACTGCCATTGTAGTTTGGTATCCTAAGGGCATAACCAAGGTAAGCCCGCGATGGGCCTGTTAAAAACACTGCTTAACCCGGAGCACGACGAACACCCTGAGCGTGCCGAAATCGCGCGCGCCGCCAATTTATTGCAAATCGGGGAATTTCAACTCCTACAGCTCGCCTACCGAGACTGGTTCGGCACGGACATTCCCACTGATGAAAGCGATGAGATTTTCGGCACCTACATGCTCCATAATCAGGTACCGATTTGGGCGCGACACTATGCCCGACACATCCACGGGCTGGACGCAGCAGGTATGCTAAATGACGCTGACACTATCTACCATCGCTATGATCCTGAATTCCGAAACGTCGTCCCTGATGGCGCAAAACGATTTTGCGGCGCGGCTGCCGTGATTGTATTTTGTCTTGGTGGTGGAATTTGGTTGAGCCATTTAACAACAGCACAAACCAGCCAGATTTTGCCGCCATATTTCTCCGATGAAACGATAAAGAACATAAACCAGGGGCCAATCCCGACACCCTGAGCCTTTATGGCCAGCCTACAAAGCCGTATACTGGTGCCATGCTTGAATTTCTTGATCTATCGCCGCAGCTCGAAATGCCGGTAAACATCATATTTCTAGCGGTGACCGGTTTTATCGCCTGGAAGGGCGTCCGCGCGCGCAACCCCGATGGAAATACCGATTTCGGCCACCTGCTATTTGGCTGTATCGCGGCGGTGTTTTTCTTTCTTGTCCTGTTTCAGGACGTCCTCGGTGTCGTTAAGTTCTAGGCGCAGCGTTACGGTTTGTGCATCCGTTGCTGTGCGTCCAGCTCTGGTATTTTTAACAATCGCTTTTCGGGCGGTCGTTGCAATTGCTTGTAAATATATTGTGCTCGCTTGCGAACCGTCGATGTACGGCCCGAGCTATAGAGAATTTTGTCGATTACCCCCGGACCTTCAACCACTTCCTCATCCGTCTTAAGCGCCTCGATATAATCTGCCAACGCTTCTTTATATTTACCTTGCCGGTCTTTAAGGATACCGCGATTAGCGTAGGCGGCAGCCAACACACCGCGTCCGGTAGGGTCATCTGGTTTTAGTGATTTGGTCAGAAACTTAATGAGGTAGGTCAACTCAGCATTTGCCTCACGAATTTTGCCGGACTGCATAAACACAATCGCACGACCCATTATTGCCCCACGATGGTTTGGCATCTCCTTTAAAGCGTCATTGAAACTCGCTAACGCTTTGTCGAACTTCTTATCGGAAAGAAGAATGTCTCCAGCTCTCGTGTGATAATCGCCTGGTTCCTGCTCGGTCATCATGCGAACCACCCCCCAAACGCTGAAGGCAACGACAGTCGCAATCGCCATCAAGATAATAAAACGCCTTAAAACACGGGGGTTCACGGGATACTCGTAAACAGGTGGTGGCTATAGAAAAAAGAAAACAAAGAGCACAATAGGATCGACGTTACTGTCGCCCGCTTCTTTAAAGCCGTTCGGCGTTCCTCATCCTGATTGTCGTCACGTTCAGCACGGCGAACCTGCATAACCCAGATGAGCTGTCGCACCGGGTAAAATAACGCGCCTGTCAATAACAGCGCCCAGACCCAAAAATATTCTGGCGATGCCAGCGTCTCCATTGTCCCTGCTCTATTCTGCGGTAATTCGTTTGGTTCTTTATAACTCAGATACGAAACGGGGGAAGGGCATTGCCCTTCCCCCGCTCGGTCTCATAAGACCGTAATGGTCCTGATATCGTCGATTATTCGCCCTGAGCAGGCTCAGCGGCATCACCGATATCGTCAGTTAAGGCCACAACATCCTTTTCCGGAACTGTGGACATTTCCATCTTGTAGGCCAAGAACCACATCATGAACACGCCAAGTGCCCAGAAAATGATTTGCCATGCCCAGATCGATGGGATGCCAAAGGTCCAGCCATCAACACCAGCATTTGGTGCTCCAAAGATGTCGTTACCGATCACAGCACCAGGTCCGACGCCGAAGAACAGCCACGCCAGCGTGATACCCCACGCCACCGGAACGAGTTTCTTCTTGTCAGCACCAAGCGAAGCGTGCTCCCGCAGGAAGTTATGATACTTCATGCGATGCTCTCTCTCACCTTCGTCCTGAGTCATGAACGAGACTGGGATGAGAACTGCGAGATTGCAGATCATACCCCAACCGGCGGAATGAATGGTCCAAGGCCAGCGGCCCCAACCCAACTCAATCCCAAAGAACAGGGCAATCGACGCGCCAAAGTTTTCGGTAAAGATGACACCGAGGATACCGGCGAGTAGTCCCCAGGTCGCCCCTTGACGGGTAATCCACGGAAACCAGCACACTGATGCTAGCGATGGCCACATCTGGAACCCGAAGGCAACAGCCAGACCTCCTAACAACACAAGCGCATCGGCTGAGTAGGTCGCCACTGTAAGCGCGGACAACACGATGAAAGCAACACCAATTCGCCCAAACAGTTTTTGGGTTTCATGCGATGCATTCGGGTTGAGGTATCGCTTATAGAGGTCACGGGTCAACATGCCGCCAGCAGTGGACATATAGGCTGCCCCCGTAGACTGCATTGCTGCCAACGCACAGACCGCCAGCAAACCAACCAACCAGGGCGCTGTGTCCCCAAGCTGGTTAAAGTAATGCGGTACGAGTCCACCCTGCTTATTGTCCGTTAGATCCGGTAGAACGTTAGCAATACCGATCTCCGCTTGCGTAACCGCACCATTTGCGCCCAACAGATGGGCTCCCATGCCCTGAAACGCCGTAAACAGGAACAAAATAAGACCAATTCCGAAGGAAGAGGCCCAGACCTGCTGCGGTGCAAAAGGTTTAGGGTTGCTGTTGGAGAACGCCCACATCGAAAATGCCGGGGCAGAATGAATGCCCATAAGCGCAAACATGTAGGTCAGGATCATGATCCCGGTCCAAAGACCACCAACCGGCGTTTCCTTTCCGAGACCCGCGGTAAACTGGATAACCCCAGGAACAGCAAAGTAGGCGTTATAATCACCACCTCCTAACCCCTTCGTGGTTCCCCACTTACCAATGGTCGACGCGCCAAGCTTGGCCAGTCCAGCATTCAACGACTCCCAACCGCCGGCAAGATTAAGCGCAATAATACCGGTTATGATGATACCGATAGCCAGCAGGACACATTGTAACGTGTCCACATAGGCCACCGAGCGTAATCCACCTGAAGCCACATATATGAACACAACGGCGGATAGCACCCACATACCAACGTTAACGGCGACATAACTATCGGTCAGAACGTTAAACAGGAAGCCAGACGCCCTTAGCTGCAACCCAAGATAAGGAATGGAGAATAGCAGCGCGACGATTACCGTTAGAATTCGGATAAAATCGCCCCGGAAGTAATCTGAGAACATTTCCCCTGGCGTCACATACCCGAAACGTTTGCCCAGCATCCACTGGCGTTTCAGAAACATCACCCCTGTAAAGGGAATGGTTATGGCGTAGAACGATGCATAGGCGTACTGGAACCCGTCGCGATAGACGAGGCCAGGATGTCCCATAAACGTCCAGCCAGAAAATGATGTTGCGGTTGCGGCAAGCACAAACACCCACATTGAGATGCTTCGACCGGCGATAAAGTAATCACCTGCGGTGCGTGCCATCTGGGCGCCTCTGACGCCCCAATAAATACAATAAGCCCAATAGAGGGCCACAAAGGTAAATAACCAAATGACTTTCGTACTCAAAGCCCTGTCTCCCCTTCCGGGACCGATCGGCACTCATCTGTATTCAGTCTTAGCGCCAAACGGTCACTAGCCCCGAAACACGCGCCCTCCGACCTGACGAAAGGCAAACCAATCAGACAGCCTCACCCACCACCTGATCGCATTCCGGCCCGTTAACTATAGCATGGCCACAATTTTAGTGAAGAAATTCGATTGGAGATGAACAATGGGTTAAAGTATTGTTTTTATTTCGTTATATTTGTTTTTTCCACAATCACGGAACAAGCAAGTCACGTCGAATCGACGAGATATGACGAATTTGTTACCGAATTAAGCCGTAACAGATGAGGCTAAATCCGCTCATAATCTCCTTTTAATTTACTAAATTTGCACTTAGGCAGAGACCACTTCTGGTGCCCGTGAGACATTAATATCGGGTGCAGCTTCGTCATGTTTTTCGATTTCAACCAGCGCTGTGGTGGAGGTCGGAGCCTGTCCAACCTTTGAAGTTGCCTTGTCGCGGGTCAGCACGTTTGGGTTACCATGAATTTCCAGTGCACCAGGCGCACCACCATCAGAGTCGTACCAGGCCCCCGCCGACAACCGGATGACGCTTGGCCTGATATCATCATTGATCACGGCCCCAGCAAGACACGCACCCCGATCATTAAACACTCTGACCAAATCTCCGGCGACAATCCCACGTGCCGCAGCATCCTCCGGATTAATCTCAACCGGTTCACGACCAGACACTTTAGAGGCACCACTCACTGGACCGTCATCCATCTGACTATGAAGTCGGTCTTTCGGCTGGCTCGACATCATATGCAGCGGATAGTCAGCCGTCTTTTCTGAGCCAAGCCATTCCGCCGGTTCCATCCACGTCACATGCGGCGGGCAATCGTCATAGCCAAACTTTTCAATCTTGGTCGAATAGAGCTCAAACTTTCCAGATTTGGTTTTCAGCCGATTTGCCACAGGGTCTTCACGGAAATCTGTGAAAAGTGTGTACTCATCTTCGCGGTCTGGAATTTTAAACGAACCCTTTTCCCAAAATGTATCAAAGTCGGGCATTGCCGCTTCATTGGTCTTGGCACCTTCACGGCAGCTTTCATATAAAAATCGTAGCCAGGCATCCTCGTCGCGGCCTTCGGTAAACTCTTCTTCACAGCCGAGGCGTTTTGACAACTCGACCAGGATATCGAAATCGTTCTTCGATTCCCCGACCGGCTCAATCGCTTTTTCCATAACAACGAGGTAAGGGTCCCGCGCCGCTGAACCAAAATCATTGCGCTCAAGCGACGTGGTGGCCGGAAGCACGATATCGGCATGGCGGGCTGTTGCTGTCCACCAAGGCTCATGCACGATCACTGTTTCCGGTCGTTGCCAACCTTGCCGCAACCGATTGAGATCCTGATGATGATGGAACGGGTTACCACCGCACCAATAGATCATCTTTATATCGGGCAGCGTGATTTTCTTGCCGTTGTAATCGATTACATCACCCGGATTAAGCAAGGCATCGGTGATCCGTGCCGCGGGAATGGCATAGTTAGTCGGGTTACGGCCCGCACTCATCGATGGCGGACGGAACAAGGGCGGGGCATTGCCCATGCCACCGGTCGAGCCATAGCCAAACGTGTATCCACCACCGGGCAACCCAATATGCCCGAGAACGCTCGCCAGCAAGATCAATGCCCAGTAGGGTTGTTCACCATGATCACCGCGCTGCAATGACCAAGTTGCCGACATCATCGTGCGGCCGGAAGCCATCTGACGAGCAAGCTTACGCAATACATCAGCATCAATACCGGTTATCGCTGCCGCCCAATCCGCATCCTTTGGCTGACCATCTGTTTCACCCATCAAGTAAGGGCTTACGCGATCAAAACCTTCGCAGTAATTCTCCAGGAAATCTGCATCATGCAGATCTTCAACAATCAGCGTATGAGCCAACGCCAGCATCATTGCGGTATCAGTGTTTGGCCGGATGGCGATCCAAGTTGGATCTAAAAATTCTGGCGCATCGTCACGGCACGGGCTGACATTGATGACATCTACCCTTGCTGCTGCCAGCTTCTTCATGGAGGGCAAAAATTCGTGCGCAACATTGCCGCCGCGTGCTGCCTGGGTGTTCTTGGGATTGATCCCACCAAAGACGACGAGGTTCTTGGCGTGCCGTTCCACCGCCGACCACGAGGTCAGCGGCCCGGTAACCGAGCGCATATCGCCCGCGACATGCGGCACAAAGGCCATGGCCGCACCAAAACTGTAATTCGACGATTGATCGACACAGCCTCCGGCCGCGAACAGAAACTTCCTCACCAGCATACGCGCGTGATGGAACGTTCCGGCACTCGACCAACCATAGGAGCCGCCAAGGATCGCATCATTGCTATAAGTCTCTTTGACGCGCTTTAGCTCACCGGCAACCAGGTCGTAGGCCTTTTCCCAGCTGACCGGTACAAACGGCTCGCGCCCGCGGCCTTCACCATTGCCCGGACCGTTTTTGAGCCAGCCTTCGCGGACAAAAGGTCGCGCAACGCGCGTCTCGGTATGAACCGAATGCGGTATAGATTCCAGCATCGGTGACGGGTTGGGGTCTTCTTCGAATGGCTGAACGCCGGTCACCCGGCCGTCTTCAACCTCTGCCAGATAAGCGCCCCAATGTGATGAATTGCGGAACAGTTTAGTCGCCATCAGAAAATCCTCATTGCTGGAGAGAGGATTTTAGGGCGAAAGGCAGAGGAGTGCACCTTTTTACATGTAGCCGTCTTCGTCAATCAGTTGCTCACTGCTTTCGCAATCTCTAATTTACCGCGATGTCCAAGAATGTTGGCCAGCCTATCGTCCGCAATGAAGACCTCCGCCTGATCACCGGTGCCGGGGAATTTAGCGATGATCGCAATATGCCGGACCAAGCCTATGCCGCAGTGCTTCGGTCAACACATGCCCACGCTCAAATAAAAGGAATTAATCGCTCACGGGCACAGAAAATGCCAGGGGTTTTGCTCATTCTAACGGGCAAAGACTGGCAAGATGCCGACCTCCTACCACTACAAAACAATCCTATTCCGAGCGCCAGAACCGACCCGACCTTGTTCGCACCGGGTGGTGGACTACCGCATGCGCGCGATCAATATCCGCTGCCCGTAGAACGGGTTCATTTTGCTGGCGAACCGGTTGTCATGGTGATCGCCGAGACTTTGGCACAAGCACGTGATGCCGCTGAAGCCATCGACGTAACCTATGAGGTTATGGACGCCAATGCGAATACCGCACGTGCCGACCAATCAGAGCTTCTATGGGATAATCTGGAGAATAACCTCTGCGTCGATAGTGATCTTGGCGATCCAAATGCAACCGAAGAAGCTTTCCGGAATGCCGATCGTATAGTCAACCTCACGGTTAATGTTGGACGGGTCACCGGTGTGCCGATGGAACCCCGCGCGGCACTGGCAAACTACAATCAGGACACCGATAGCTATTCGCTTTACGCCGGTGGCGGCGGCGCTCTCCGTCATCGTTCAGAGCTTGCGCTCCTCGCTGGAGTCCCGGATGAGCGCATGCGCGTGGTGTGTGGCGACGTTGGTGGCAATTACGGCACCAGAAATCGGGTCTATCCTGAATTCCCACTCCTGCTCCACGCGGCCAAAACACTCAACCGCCCTGTAAAATGGACTGCTGACCGCAGCGAATGCATGCTGAGTGATTTGCAAGGCCGCGATCTCATTAGCGAGCTGTCATTGGCCCTCGATAAGGATGGTAAATTTCTCGCGATGCGCGGGCGCAATACCAGCAATGCAGGCGGGTATACTGTCGCCTTTGCCCCATTGGCCAAAGGCGCTGGCATCTCGACCGGCCCCTATGACATTGAACCGGCGACCCTACGGCTACGTGCTGTCGTCAGCAACACGCCACCGACCAACCCCTATCGCAGTGCGGGGCGTCCAGAATGCGTCTTCGCCCTCGAACGGTTGATCGACACCGCCGCCCGCGAACTCGACATTGACCGCATCGAGTTACGGCGGAAGAACCTGATCCGCCCAGATCAACTTCCCTACGAGAACCCCCAAGGCATGCTGTATGACAGTGGAGAGTTCAAACGCACCCTCGATATCGCGTTGGAGAAAGCTGATTACGCAAATTTTGAGACTCGGCGAGTAGAGTCCGAAACCCGCGGTCTCAAACGTGGTATCGGCATCGCGCCCTATATCGAAACATCCTCCGGCGCGCCAATGGAATGGTCCTGTGTCTCCATCCTGTCAGACGGCGTGCATGTCGCTGTGGGCACCCAATCAAGTGGTCAGGGTCACGAGACAAGCTTTGCCCAGGTCGCCGCCGACTGGCTCAGAATTCCGTTCGACAAGGTCCTCATCCAGCAGGGCAACACCGACGTCGCCAAGGCAGGTAACGGATCCCATGCGGGGCGTTCGATGCGTATGGCGGGAACAGCCATCGTTCTAGCCTCCAATCAAGTCATTGAGAAAGGCAAAGCGCTTGCCGCCTTTGTTTTGGAAGCAGCCTTTGAAGACATTGAATTCGGTGACGGTGAATTCCGCATACAGGGCACTGACCGCACCATCGATTGGTTCTCGTTGGCACGTGAGGCGGAACGCGAGGATTTACCGGATGAGCTTCAGGGCGGTCTCAATGCTGAACTTAAAAACATCATGCATGAAGCCGTTTTCCCGAATGGCTGTCATATCTGCGAAGTTGTCGTCGACCCGGAGACCGGTGCCGTAACGCTAGAACGCTATACGGCCGTCGATGATGTCGGGCGGGTCATTAATCCACTCATCGTCGACGGGCAAATCCACGGCGGCATTGTTCAGGGCGCTGGTCAGGCCCTCATGGAACGTTGTTTCTTTGATGAAGAAACCGCACAACCCTACGCCGGTTCATTCATGGACTACGCGATGCCGCGCGCCGATGACATGCCGTTCTTTTCAGTGACCTATCACGAGGTTATCAGCCCGCAAAATCCCCTCGGCGTTAAATCAGGTGGTGAAAGCGGCACCACTCCCGCTCCAGCGGTGATCATCAATGCCGTTGTCGATGCCCTCTATGATCTCGGTGTACGAGATATCGAGATGCCCGCCACTCCGCATCGTGTCTGGCAGGCGATACAAGAAGCACAGATCTAGTTTGGTTTAGACCCCATCGGCACGAAGCCCGGCTGCTCACTTACCCGGTCCAACCATTTGGAAATATTCGAATAGGAAGTGAGATCAAACTTTCCTTCCTCTGCGACATGCGTATAGGCGTAGAGCGCAATATCCGCGATAGAATACTGACCAGCAGCAAAGAAATCGTTTTCGCCGAGATGCTGTTCCATGACATCTAGCGCGACGTAACCCTTCGCATGTTTTTCGGCAATCACCTCTGGATCGGGCGCTTCTGGCAAATGATGGAGAAACCGCGCGACAGCGACGTAAGGCTCATGGCTATATTGCTCGAAGCACATCCAGCGCATGACATCCGCTTGATCAAATTTCTCACCCGGCCAATAGCGCGACCCTTGCGCGAAATAGAACAGGATCGCATTGGATTCCGACAGGCAGCGTCCGTCATCCAACTCAATCGTTGGAATTTTACCGTTCGCATTCTTCGCCAGAAAGTCGGGCGTGTGGGTTTCCTGATTCAGGATATCCAGCTCAACCAGCTCATAGGAAAAATCAAGCTGCGCCAGAAGCAAGCGCACCTTGTATCCGTTTCCCGAGATTGGGTCGTCATAGAGTATCGGCATCCAGTGTTACTTATTCCCCATCATTCCTGCTGATGTGTTCACTGCTGAATGCATGTTACGGGCGAAATCTGACGCCTGTTCGACCGACATCGTCAGAGCGTTGGTCGCGTATTCCTTGACCGAAAGCACAGCAGGCATGGGAGCTTTATCTATGGCTGCGCAAACCATCTCCAATTGGGCATCGAGCTTATCATCAGCAACCACTCGGCTAACCAGACCGTAGGAGAGAGCCGTCTCGGCATCAATCTCTTCCGTTGAATAGGTCAGGTACAAGGCGCCTTTGCGACCCACCCGATCAACGAGTGAGGACATCGCCATAGTCGGCATGATGTTGTGACCCATTTCAGGCAGTGCAAACCGCGCACTTTCCGCCGCAATCGTAATATCGCAAACGGAAGCAATCGCGCAGCCAAACCCAAGCGAGCGTCCTTGCGCTGCCGCGACAACAGGAATCTTTGACCGCCGGAATGAGCCATAAAAATTAAACACCACTTCGCTACGGCGGCGTGCGTCAAAAGCATCCGGTGCTTTGCCCGGTTCGCGGCCTTCCGGGTCGCGACCAAGACAGAAATCATCACCAGCGCTGCGGAATACGATGTATTTGGAGTCATTGTTTGCGGCATCGATCATATCTGCCATCTCAGACGCCATGGGATCGCTTACCAGCCCACCACAATCCGCACGGTTGAGCGTGATATGGGTCGCATCGCCTTTTTTCTCACAAAGAATTTTATCAGCCATCGTGTTTTTCCTTATTCAATAATTGCGTCTTGTTCGCGGGTGCGAAACGGAATGCGTTGTTGATCTACAGGCCGCGCCAGCCAGGTCCCTGCGCCTTTTGGCAAGGTGTCGTGATAGCGCATTTCCCACTCATCATCGATAGAATCCAGATCAGCGGTGATTTCAAGCAAGCCACCTGCCGGATTCCAGAAATACCAGAAGATGTTCGAGCCAAAGATATGCCGCCCCGGGCCGAAATGAGTTTCCCAACCCTGTGCCTCAAGATGTGAGCCAAGGAACATCACTTCGTCGAAGTCTTTCACTTCGTAGGCAACATGCTGAAAGCCAGCCCGGTCACCGCGACGAGACAAAAAGATGTCGTGATGTTCCGATGAACCAGGCGCCCTTAAAAACACACCAATATCTTTGATGTAATCAGTTTCCCGAAAACCCAGACGGTCGACATAAAACGTCTTGTTTTCATCGACGTCCCCTGGTGCCCAGCAACCGACATGGGCGGTGCGCTGTAACTTAGGCGTTATAACCTCTGTGCCAGAAGCGCGTGTGTTAAAGCGCTTGCGATCTCCAATTGTATTGGTCACGGGTGCAGTAAATTTAATCGGATTTGTTTCTGCCACCTGAAACCCCAGCGCATATCCCATATCGTCTTTGACATGGAGGACGCCATCCGATGTCTCGGTAACATCTCTATCGCTCGACAACTCGTCGCTTATTGCTTTCAGCGTATCCTGATTATCAACCCGCCAGATAATCGCCCGTGCGGTGTCGCCGTCAACCGGCGCTGTTGGCAGACTATTGTCATCGGCGCGCTTGAGAACAACAGAAGTCCCATCGGCCAAACCGAATGTTTGGCCGTCATCAGACTCCATGCCAACATCGGTCAGAAATCGGCTCGCCGTTTCGATGTCTTCACAGCCATAAACAAGTGAGTGAATACCGGTAATATTCATGGTCTTACCTCCGTTTGCTTCAGCCTTCGCCTTCTTGGATCAAGCGCCATATTTTCTGAGGTGTTGCAGGCATATCGATATGCGTAACACCAAAGTCAGAAAGAGCATCAACGATAGCATTAATCAGCGCCGGCGGCGCAGCCGTCGTACCGCCTTCACCCCCACCCTTCACACCCAGGAAGGTATTGGTCGCCGGAACGACATTATTCTCTAGCGCAAAGAACGGAACGTCACTCGCACGCGGCATGCAGTAGTCCATAAAAGACCCAGCCAATAGTTGGCCACTCTCAGGATCATAGACACATTCTTCACACAGTGCTTGACCTACACCCTGAACGATGCCGCCCTGTGTCTGGCCATCTACCAGCATCGGATTAATCACACGACCAACATCATCAACACCGCCGTAACGCAGGATTGTGACAACGCCAGTATCGCGATCGATTTCGATCTCGATGGCATGACAACCATTTGGGTAGGCGGGCAAGGAATCCATAATTTCGATTTCGGACCGCAACGGACCCGACAAATCATCCGGTAGATCGCCACTGACCGCCGCCGCTGCCGCGTCAAACAGATGCAATGCACGGTCGGTGCCCTCAATCTTGAAACGCCCTTCCAAGAAAGTAATGTCCTGTACAGATGCCTCCAAAGCAAAAGCGGCAATCTCTTTGCCCTTGGCAACGATCTCTTCGATTGTCTGACGATAGAGATGTCCTGCCAAACGCATGGACCGCGATGAATGCGAGCCCGACCCCGCCGATACGAAATCAGTGTTACCCGTTCGCAGCATCACGCTATCGAACGGTACACCAAGCCACTCCGAAACCACCTGAGCATAGGTCGTCTCATGGCCTTGCCCCGACGATTGGGTACCGAGAACGAGATCGACACGGCCGCCTGGCAGGATTTCCATCTCAGCGCGTTCATGAGGGTAGCCGGTTGCCGTCTCGATATAATTGGCCAGTCCAATACCAACAAGGCGGCCTTCTTTCTTTGCCGCCCTTTGGCGCGCCGGGAACCCGTCCCAGTCAACCAACGCCATCGCGCGTTCCATACTGACCGAGAAAATCCCGCTATCGTAAGTGACGTCGAACGCGTTGGTGTAGGGAATGGCGACTTCGGGAATCATATTACGCCGCCGTAGTGATATCCGGTCGATGCCGGTTTCCTGCGCCGCCATATCAACGAGCCGCTCAATCAGGAACATCGATTCCGGTCGTCCGGCGCCGCGATAACTCGCCGTCGCTGTCGTATTGGTCAGCACACCTTGCGACACGGCATAGCCGACAGGAATATCATAGACCCCGTTATAAACTGTCGGTCCCCGCGCAAGCGGCACATAGGAAACCGTGTGCGTTCCGAGATTGGCGATGTTCTCAGTCTTAAGGGCCAAGAACTTGCCATTGTCATCCACCGCCAGCGCTGCGCGGGTTAACAGATCGCGCCCGGCATAATCGCTCAGGAAAGCCTCCGACCGGTCGCAAACCCATTTGACCGGCTTGCCAGTGCGCTTGGCTGCCCACAACACGAGAGCGAATTCAGGATAGGTGTGATTGCGCGTGCCGTAGCCACCGCCAACGTCCCGCGACACCACTCGCATGTTCGCCGCATCAACACCGAATGTTGCCGATAGTTCATTGCGAAACCGGATGACGCCCTGTCCGCCCGCTTCGAGCGAAAAGCTATCTTTCTCCGCGTCATATTCGCCAAGCGCAGCACGCGGTTCCATCGGCACACCGGTTACCCGCTGGTTAAACGTCTCCAACCGAACGATGTGTGGTGCCGTCGCAAAAATAAGATCACAGGCTTCTTCGCTGCCCTTGATGTCATCAACACTAAGATTGTTTGGCACTTCATCCCACAGCTGTGGCGCGCCTTCTTCCATCGCCGACACACCATCGATGACGCTGTCGAGCACCTTGCAATCGATCTCGATGGTCTCGGCGGCATCGCGTGCCTGCGCTTCGGATTCTGCAACCACGACAGCAACGATTTCACCGGCCCTACGGATGCGCTCGACCGCTACCGGATAAAGCGGCGTGTAAAAAATATCAGAACCGTCTCGATTGGTGAGCTCTACATCTTTTGGGTTGCCCCAGGCTGGCATCGGTTTGAGTCGGTCACTGCGCCAATCCGCACCGCTGAGCACTGCCAGCACACCGGGCATTGTCTTCGCGACATCGGCATTAATACCAGACAACTCCGCATGGGCATGCGGCGAGCGCACCATCACGGCATAGACCTGATCAGAGTGGCTAATATCGTCGCTATATTGCCCCTGCCCGGTCAGCAGGCGACGATCTTCAACGCGCGGGACTGCCGCGCCGATACCTGTCGCAAGATCAGACACTACTATTTATCCTCAAACGGATTGCCCGGCACCTCACGGATCGAGGTATTGGGGAAGACATCGTTGCGGCGGAGTTGGGCGCTGCGGCGACCATTCTCCATGTAGTTCCCCTCAGCCGCGCGCTTGGCCATCTCATCCCACTCATCGCTCCAGTCGCCCAGCGAATAGCCATGCCACGGCGATTCCGGAGCTAATGGCGGCAAGTCCAGCGATTCCCACAGCTTGGCGGCATGTTCCATATATTCTTTCTTGGGCAATGCGATTGGTGGCATGTCAGATTTCAGTGTCGCATCAATTAGAAGCGTCGAGTCTTCACCGTTGGGCGACCGCTTATCCTTCGGACCATAGGGAACCCGATGTTTTAATATTTGAACATCGAGCGCAGGGTTCGCGCGATAGGCCAAAGCCCAGAACACCGCATCGCCATTGCTGGGATCGATGTCCTCATTAACGGCGACAACATATTTACCAATCGCTGCCGCCAACGCAGAGGCGCCATAGAGCGCCCGCCAAACTTCGGTGGTCGGCACACCGCGTTCAAACTGGATGAATAGGATACGGCGAAGGTTGGTCAGGTTCTCATGCAGATAAACCTTTTTGACACCCTTGATCCCCAGCCCATCCTGCAGATGCGACATATAAAGCGGTTCATAAGCCACGCGCTTGATGACACTGGATTCAGACGGTGTTAGCTGAGAAATGATCGAGGTGAAGACGGCATTCTTACGCATCGTGATCGCGGTGACATCCATCGCGGTATTGAAATCCTCTAACGCGACATGGCCATGACTTTCAGCAAACGGCGCTTCGGGTTCGAGATACTCGGTATCAACGAGGCCTTCGAAGACGATCTCGGATTCTGCCGGCACCATAATATCGATGGTCTTGCACTTTACCTGATGGATCGGTTCACCGACGACACCGCCCGCGACCGCCATTTCTTCAACACCGACCGGTAGCTTTTGCGGCCCCATATAGGCAACCGACGGCGGACACCCGACGACGATGGCGCATGGCATTTTCTCGCCGCGCTTTTTATACATTTCCCAATGCATATGACCTTCGGCACCACCCGGTCGTGACACCATTCGCACCGCTAAACGATCTGACGCTTTAAGCCCAGCGCGATAGGTCCCCATATTCTGGGTCCCAGTATCGGGATTGCTGGTCGTGACGTTGGTCGCTGTTAAATAAGGCGCACAATCATAGCCCGGTGTAGAGATCGGTACCGGCAAGCCATCGAGCCCCTTACCGTCCCCCTTCAGATCATCACCAGTAACAACAATTTCATGGCACGCCGCATCTTCAACTGTTACCGGGTCGATGGGATTGGCCATCGCGGCGTTCCACTTGTCACCGATTTCCTCAACCGGCACCCCCATGCCAATCGAGTACATCTCGGCATTAGTCGATAGCGCGCCGACAACCACCGGCATGTCATAAGAACGTCCAAGACTGTCTGTAACGTTGGTGAACTTAAATGCTTTGCGTTGTTCTTCAGGAATACCACCGCGAAACTGCCAGCGGACCAACGGGTGCAGCTGCGTATCTTTATTAACGGGCTCTTCAATTGTCGTGAGCAATCCCGCATCATCGAGCTTTTGCAAATGCTCGTGAAAGTCCGGATAACCGGCTTTTTTGGGCGAACTGGCCATCATTCCCTCATTAAATCAGTTAGCCAAAATCTACCGCGTCGCCGCATCGGGGTACAGGCCCAGACATGCTTTTTTGGAGGGTAGTTGCAACTGGTCTTCGAAAAGCAGAAAATTGATCTAACAAATTTCATCGCAAGCAAAACCAACTATGATCGACAAACGCGTTTACGACTTTGATACCGCCCTCGACGGGATGAAAGATGGCGCGACCATCATGTCCGCCGGGTTCGGCGCCGCCGGCGCACCTCAGGAGTTGCTGGAGGCCGTCCTCGACCGCGGCTACCGTGATCTGGTGATCATTTCCAATAACGCTGGAGAGGGCGAACGTGGTCTAATCTTGCTCCTCAAAGAGAGGCGGATCGCCAAGGTGATTTGTTCCTTTCCAACCTCATCCAATTCAGAAATCACCAAAGAACTTTATTCTGCGGGGCTTCTGGAACTTGAGATCGTTCCGCAGGGCACAATGAGTGAACGCATGCGCGCTGGCGGTGCCGGGATTGGCGGGTTTTATACCCGCACCTCAGTCAACACGCCGCTATCAGAGGGCAAAGAGGTTCGCACTATCGACGGCGAAGATTACGTCCTCGAATATCCGCTGACCGCGGAATTCGCTTTTCTTAAAGCACGTGAAGCAGACCGTTGGGGCAATCTGACCTATAACCTATCCGCCCGTGGCTTCGGACCAACCATGGCGATGGCCGCCGATACCACCATCGTGCAGGTCGACCGGTTTGTCGAACTGGGTGAAATTGATCCTGAACAGGTCATCACACCGGGCATTTATGTCGACCGGGTTATGGAAGTAGAGGCGAGCTGATCATGGCCAGACTGAACCGCAAACAAATCGCCTGGCGCGTTGCGCAGGACATCCCCGAAGGCGCCTATGTAAATCTCGGTATCGGCGCACCCGAAATGGTCGCCAACTATCTGCCCGACGACCGCGAAGTGATCATCCATAGCGAAAACGGTTTGCTGGGAATGGGGCCAACACCGCCCCCTGGAGAGGAAAACCCTGACCTCATCAATGCTGGCAAAAAACCGGTTACGCTGCTCAATGGCGGCAGCATTTCGCATCACACAGACTCCTTCGCAATGATCCGCGGCGGCCATATCGATATTTGCGTGCTCGGTGCTTTTCAGATTGCACAGAACGGTGATCTCGCCAACTGGGCGACGTTGGACAACTCCCGACCGCCCGGCGTTGGTGGCGCGATGGATCTCGCGGTTGGTGCCAAAGACGTATTTGTCATTACCGATCACTGCACACGAGACGGACAGGCCAAGCTGCTCGAACAGTGTAGTTACCCGCTCACTGGCACCGGCGTTGTCACCCGTGTGTATTCAGATCACGCACTGATTGACGTCCGGGATAACAGCTTCACCGTCCGCGAAATTGCCGACGGCATCTCCTATGATGACCTCAACGACATAACAGGGGCAGAACTTATCTTCGCGGATGATTGCGCCACCCTGCAAACGCCTGCCCTATAGCCAACGATGAACGCTTATGAGCTTCTTGGCATTGACCGCCTCGCCGACCTAGAAGCCATTAAACAGGCTTATCGCAGTTTGGCGAAAGAACTGCACCCAGACGTCAATACCGGCGATGAAGAAGCCGCAGAACGTTTCAAACAGATTACTGCCGCCTATAACCTGTTGGCCGACACCAAAAAGCGTGCCGAGTATGACCATAACGCCGGACGCAAAGGTGGCGCGCCGGGCTACGGCGCACCTTGGGAAAAAGGTGGTGTCTGGTACGACTTTGAAATCGATGAAACTTCCGGTGAGAAAATCAATGATCTTTACGGTGACGTTGCCGGCACTCGATTGGGACGGGTGAAAGGTGCCGCAGCCACCTCGATGAAGGTAAAGGGTCAAAACGTCGCCGCAAAATTGCAGATCACCGAAACGGAGGCCCGCGAAGGAATCTGTAAACTATTGACGACCATGACTGGCCTCACCGTTGCGGTCGATGTCCCGGCGGATCACATCAATGGCAAGGTGATCACAATCCCCGGTTTTGGCATCGAAGGATTTGGCGGCGCCGAACCGGGAGATCTCAACGTCATCGTTGAGGTCATTCCGGACCCATCGATAGAGGCAACTAAGCCATAAAAGACGTATCCTGGCGGACCAGCCGCCGGAACTGCGCCTGCCAATCGGTATCGCCAATTGGGGCATTACCTGACCGGCCAGCAATTTGCGAAACGGTAAATTCGCAGACTTCCTTGGACAACGGCACAGGCGTTGCATTCGTTGCCAGCAGACGTTCCTGGGTTTCACAGGCACCGACCAGCCGTCCCATAAAAGCCATCGCTTCTGCAATGGTTCGACCAACTGTCAGCAGACCGTGATTGCGCATGATCATGGTATATTTATCACCAAGGTCAGCGAGAATACGCGGCGCTTCGTCCGCTTCCTGGGCAATGCCTTCAAAGTCGTGATAGGTGACCTGGCCATAGACCGAACACGATCCCTGATCAAAAAACATCAGACCCTCTTTCATCGCGGATACCACAACGCCGGCCTTCGGGTGCAGATGTATCGTGCAATCGATATGCGGCATCTCACGCTGAATCGCGCTGTGAAAATTTAGCCCGGCAGGGCGCGGCTTGCGATCTGTATCGCTCAGCACCTTGCCATCATGATCAAGCTTGAGAAGGTTCGAGGCGGTAATCTCGTCCCACGCAAAATCTGACGCATTCATCAGAAAATGCTCTGGTTCATCCGGCACACGGGCGGTCATATGATTAGCAGTCGAGCCATTCCAACCATTGGCATAACAAATGCGAAACGCTGCGGCGAGCTGCACCCGTGCATCCCATTCTGCCTCTGAGACCTTGCCGCGCAAAGACTCGTCTTCATGTAATGAAATTGCTGATGTCGCCATATCTATCTCCAATAGCTCTAAAATACTGTAGCCGTCACTCTGCCGCCGCGATTAAGCCTTCGGCCTCAAGCAAAGGTAACACACCGCCCGCTTTCATCGTATTGAGCAAAACTTCAGGAACAACACGCCCCTGCAACACGTCACCCGTACGGTTGTTGGTGACAGTAAAATCTTCGAAAGAGACCTTTGCTTCATCACCTTCTTCAAAGGCCGTCGAAATGCCTTCACATTCTAGCGCCAGGAAACCCCAATTGACGCAATTGCGATAGAATAGACCGTTAATCGATTCCGCGACCATGCAAGCAAGACCGGTATTGCGCAGGGATCGCGCGGCAGGTCGCGATGACCCCATGCCAAAATTATGACCGCCGATTAGAACATCACCCTTGGCAACCTCGTCAATCCACCCGGGACGATTGGCTTCAAAGACGCAGCGCAATTGTTCTTCCTCGGTAAAAAGCTGTGCGCGCCCGGGCAGGATCAAATCGGTATTGATGTTGTCGCCGAATTTCCAGGTTTTGCCAGTGAACTCCATAACCTCGTCCCTCAATTCAGAAAGTCGCGAGGATCAGCGATTGTTCCCTTAATCGCCGAGGCCGCCACGGTTGCGGGGGAACCCATATAAACCTTGGAATCTGGATCACCCATGCGTCCCTTGAAGTTCCTTGTGCTTGCGGTAATACAACTTTCTCCTGCCGCAAGAATACCGAGATGCCCACCACCACAAGCGCCACATGTCGCGTTGGTCACCACCGCGCCAGCCTCAATCAATGTTTCAACGTAACCGTGACGGAGTGCCTCCAGATAGATGTTCTGGGTCCCCGGCGTGACGATTAAACGGACATCCGAAGAAACCTTATTGCCCTTCAGCACTGCTGCCGCTGCCGCAAAATCATCCAACGTGCCATTGGCACAGGAACCGATGAACGCCTGGTTGATTTGCGTACCCGCGACCTCGCCAATTTTTTGAGAGTTCTCCAAAACGGTATCCGGCAATGCGACCAACGGTTCCATCTCACCCAAATTGATCGTGCGGCGATCTAGATAAGTCGCATCTTCATCTGGGTATTGCGCTTCGAATGGTGCTGGATTGCGTTCGCGAACATAGTCCAGCATCACCTCATCGGGTTCAAAGGTTGCAAACTCTGCTGACAATTCCGCGCACATTGTTGTCATGGTTCGCCGCGCATTAATTGACAGCCCAGGCAGTGCCCCACCACCGAACTCGACATTCTGATTGGCATGCGACCCGTAAGTATCGGCGATATGAAGAAACACGTCTTTCATTGAGACCGGCGCGTTTAGTTTGCCTTCAAAGTCATAGCGGATCGTCTCGCCGACGCGGAACCATGTCTCACCCTTGGTCACGGCATAAAACATGTCCGGTGCGCCGGTTCCTCTCGCCGCACAATTGAACACCCCGGCACTACAGGTATGCGAGTCGCCACACACCAGAACAGACCCCGGCAGCGCATAGCCATGATCGGCGATCAGAACATGACTGATGCCCTGTTTGGCACCAACATCATGAAATCTCTCGATATTGAATTTTTTGACAAAATCTCGGCCGATCTTTTGCGCCGTTGCACTGACGATATCCTTGGCGGGAACCCGGTGATCAAACACCACGACAACTTTTTCGCGATCATGAATTTTGAGAATGTCGCGCCAGATCGAAGGCGCAAAATTATTATCATAGAGAACCGCCGTACCGACCTGAACGACAACCAGGTCTCCCGGCTTCACCACGTCCTGACCGGAATTCTTGGCCAGAATTTTTTCAATTGCTGTCATGCCCATCGCGGCATTCCCCTATTTCTCTGTCGTTGGCATAAAACCAACCGACCCTTCGTATTTTGCCAGGACTTCTTCACTTGGCAAAAACGCTTCTTCTAGTTCGCGTATCTTATCAAACCCCATAAAGGCATGAATGTCGCCTACCGGATGATCTTTTACTTCAGCCAAAAACGCTTTCTGGCACGCGACGTCGTTCTCTTTAAACTCATGCATAAAATCCCACATCGCTCGCGCGCCAGACCGCAACGCGCCGGTCGCGAAACTCACCATGGCGATGCCCATCTCATCGAGCTCCTCGAGTGTCAGCATGGGCGATACACCAGTGCGGTTGTAGTGAATAGGTGCATCTACCCTGGCACAAACTTCAGCAATCTCTTCTTTGCTGGTCAGCCCCTCAGGGAAAATCATATCCACCCCGGCATCGATGTAGGCTTTGGATCGCTCAATAACCGCTTCGACGGACCCGCCCGCCACACCGCGGGCATCAGTTCGGGCGATCAACACAAAATCAGGATCAAGTTCATCACGGATTTTCGCAGCGGCGCGGTACTTCCCCGCTGCTTCTTCTAAGGGGATAATCTGTTTACCGGCGACATGGCCGCAACGTTTTGGCGCGACCTGATCCTCAATATGAATGCCGGCCACACCCGCCCGGATAAAGTCCTCAACGGTCCTAATGACGTTAATCGCATTACCATAGCCGGTGTCGGCATCGGCAATCGCCGGAATATTCACCGCCCCAGCGATATAGCGCGACATCATCACCATCTCATCAAGGGTTATCAGCCCAACATCTGGTTTACCGAGCAATGTTGCGGAAACCGCATAGCCAGACACACCACAGGACTGGAACCCAGCTGCCTCGATGATCTTGGCACTCAACGCATTATGGGCACCTGGTTTCACGATCACCTCATTGTCCGTCAGGAGCCGCCGAAATTCCTTACTCATCGATTTGCGTGGCATCAGAACCTCTCTAGTTTTTTCCTCAAACGATCATAGAACGCACAATGAAAACGGGATAGATCGCAACACATTCTATGCTCCACCCCAATTGACCCAGACCGGCAAAACCCGTATCAAAATATCTGGCAAACAAGATCGGGAAACCGATGCGGAGGGAGAAACCATGCCGACAATAGCGGCTAACGGAATTAATTTTAATTATGAGATCGAAGGCCCAGAAGGTGCGCCCTGGATCACTTTTTCAAATTCACTGGCAACCAATCTCACCATGTGGGATGAGCAGGCAGCGCTCCTGTCAAATGACTGGCGTGTCCTGCGTTATGACCAGCGCGGTCATGGCGGCACCGACGCAACGACACCACCTTACACATTCGATCTGTTGGCGCAGGACCTCATCGCTTTGTGGGACGCGCTTGGCGTAAAACGTAGCGTTTTGTGCGGCCTTTCGATGGGCGGCACCACAGGACTTGGCATTGCCATTGACCACGATGAACGTCTTGCTGGCTATATTGGCTGCGATCTACCCCATCATTCACCGGATGGATTTGTCCAAGCCTGGAATGAACGGCAGGAGATGGCGCGTCAAGGCGGCATGGAAGGTATGGCACAACCGACGGCAACCCGCTGGTTTACAGATGCATTCGCCAACGATCCCGCCAACGCGGCGACCATGGAAAAGATAATTGGTATGATCAGCACGACCAAGCTCGACGGTTTCCTTGGCTGCTCTAGCGCCTTGCAAACCATCGATTATCATGGCCGGATTGAAAAGATTAAGGTCCCAACCCTGTTTATTTCGGGTGCTGAAGATCCTGCCGCCGGTCCCCATGAAATGGCCCCGCTCATCGATATGCTCCCGGGGACAAAACTGCATGTCGTCCCCGATGCCGGACATATCGCCAATATGGAAAACGCTGAGAACTTCAATGAAGCTCTCACCGGCTTTCTGAACAGCCTATAAAGAAAGAGAACAATACAATGAGCGACAAACAACCAGTAGGTATTCGCCGGATTGTCACCGGTCATGACGAGAATGGCACAGCCGTTGTCATCGATGATGGCCCGACCCCAGGTGTAAAAACCACACCGAACCGCCCTGGGGTCATTTTTCACAATATGTGGACCACCCAGTCGACACCCGCGAATTTTGACGAGCCAACAGAAGCCACCAGCGTCGACCTGCCATTGCCGCCGCCAAAAAACGGCTCCACCTTCCGCCTAATTGAATTCCCACCGGAGTCACAGGTCGAACAGGTTGACGAGGAAACCGCAAAAAAGGCATTTCAGGAATATGGTGCTGATGGTGCGCTACAACATGGCGACAGCGATACGCAGAAAAAGCAACATTCCTTCATGCATCAGACCGACACGGTCGATTACGCAATCTGCCTTGCCGGCGAAATGACCATGTATCTGGATGATTCAGAAGTCGTGATGAAAGCTGGCGATGTGATGGTCCAGCGCGGCACCAATCATGCCTGGGTCAATAAATCTAATGAATATTGTACGATGGCTTTCATCCTGATGGGCGGCGAAGGCGAGCAGGGCCGAGGCTAATCGGGGAACGTGCTTGATATCCTCTGATCAGACAGGGCGAGGCCCAAATACTGACCGTCGCGACGATGTGACGGAACGGTTTGGTCGCACCCTGAATGATCCCTATTCCTGGCTCCGCGATCCCGACTGGCAGCGCGTCATGCGCGAACCAGAGTCGCTGCGGCAAGACATCCGCGACCACCTAGAGGCCGAAAACGCTTATACGGATGACTATCTAAAACCGATAGAGCTTTTACGTGACAATCTAACAACAGAGCTCAAAGCACGGATTAAGGAAGACGATGCATCAGTGCCCGCGCCAGATGGTGACTGGGCCTATTACCGCCGGTTTGCGATTGGCGGCCAGTATCCAATCTTATGCCGTCGTCCGCGTAATGCAGACGTCACCACCGACGAACAAATTTTGATCGATGGCAATGATGAAGCCAAAGGCGAGAAATTTTTCGCGATCGGAGGCGCAACACATAGTCCTGACCATTCTTTGCTTGCCGCCGCAATAGACCGCAATGGCTCGGAATATTGTGTTATCGAAATTCGAGACCTGGAAAATGGTGGCTGTCTGCCCGATCGTATCGAAAGCGCCCAAGGCGACATGGTGTTTTCCGCCGACGGCAAAACGCTGTTCTATACCATACTGGACGATAATCACCGTCCTAATAAGGTCTTCCGCCACAAGGTTGGAGAGAATTCTGCCGTTGATACGCTGATTTATGAAGAAACCGACCCGGGTTTCTTTATTGGGGTCGGAAAGACTGAAAGCGGACGACTTATCCTGATCGATGCTCATGATCATGCCGATACCAGCGAGGTCTGGTTGATCGATGCCGCGATGCCAGAGGCGGAGCCCCGACTGATTGCCAAACGCAGCACTGGTATTAGCTACGACGTCAGCGATCATGACGATAGGTTGATTATCCACACCAATATTGATGATGCGGTTGATTTTAAAATCGCCGAAGCGCCGGTTGATAATCCCGCCCCTGAGAATTGGACCGACATCGTTCCGTACCATCCTGGCCGCCTGATCCGCTCGACAATTCTGTTCGAGAAGTATTTGGTCCGCCTTGAACGAGAAGCCGCTCTGCCCCGTATCGTGATCCGTGACCTTTCAACGAATGAAGAACACAGGATCAGTTTTGATGAAGAAGCATATGATTTGTCTCTGCATCCGGGATACGAATACGCGACGAACACACTGCGCTTCGCCTACTCGTCACCAACAACGCCGCAACGTATTTACGATTACGACATGGAAACTCGCGAACGGGCTCTCCGCAAAGAACAGGAAATTCCTTCGGGCCATAACGCCGAGGACTATATCTGCCGCCGTGTCATGGCACCAAGCCATGATGGAATTGAAATCCCGGTTACCGTCCTGCACCGCAAAGACACGCCAATCGACAGCTCGGCACCCATGCTGCTTTATGGATATGGCTCCTACGGCTATGCGATGCCGGCATCATTCTCACCAAACGTTTTTAGCCTGGTCGATCGTGGCATGGTCTATGCCATCGCCCATATTAGAGGTGGTACCGAGGGCGGTTACGGTTGGTATCTCGATGGCAAACTCAAGAAAAAGAAGAATACGTTCCTCGATTTCATCGCTGCCGCGGAGCATTTAATCGCCGAAAACTATACAAGCCAGGGCAACATTGTCGCCCAGGGTCGATCCGCCGGCGGCATGCTGATGGGCGCCGTCGCCAATATGCGCGCCGACCTCTTCAAAGGTATTTTGGGCGAAGTTCCTTTTGTCGATGTCATCAACACCATGTCTGATAAATCTCTGCCTCTCACGCCACCAGAATGGGTGGAATGGGGCGATCCGATCCGCGATGAGGATGCTTTTAACGACATGGCATCCTATTGCCCCTACACCAACATCACCGATCAGCCCTATCCAAATGTACTGGCGACCGGCGGACTAACAGACCCCCGTGTGACCTATTGGGAGCCGGCAAAATGGGCCGCAAAGCTTCGCCATCATAATACCAGCGACAACCAAATTTTGTGCTGGATTAATATGGAAGCCGGTCACGGCGGTGCCTCTGGCCGATTTGACCGTTTGAAAGAAGTTGCTCTCTCCTATGGCTTCGCCCTGATGGTCACGGGCAAAGTTGAAACGTGACACTTTCCTTCAATTCCAAGAACTCGGCGAGACAGCATGTTTGGGACGCCCTGAAAGAACAGCGCCAGGCGCGGTTTCCCTTTCCTATTCATGGGCGTATTCCCAACTTCAAACGCGCCGAAGCTGCAGCAGCACGGCTGTTTGAACAATCTCCCTGGAAAGACGCGAAGTATCTAAAAATAAATCCCGATTCCCCACAGCGTCCGGTGCGAAAAGAAGCCCTGAAACGCGGTATTACCTATTTCATGCCGACACCGAGGCTAAAGGCAGGATTCAAGAAATTTGACCCGGCCAAAATCGGCGCTGAAAATTTCGCTAAAGCCACCGCCCTCTCAACCTGCGATGAATGGGCTGAGGAAGTTCCGCTGGATGCTATGCCACAGGTTGATGCTATCGTTGCTGGTTCCGTTGCCGTCACGCGAACCGGCAAGAGATGCGGCAAGGGCGAAGGCTATAGCGATATCGAATTCGCGATCTTGCGGGAGTTAGGCCATAACGCCGTGCCTGTTGCGACAACTGTTCATCACTTGTCCGTCGTCGATGATTTCCCGCGAGACGAGATCGATTTACCCTTATCCCTTGTCATCACACCGGATGAAACAATAGCGGTCGAGGCCCCATTCCCGCCACCAAAGGGCATTCATTGGGACCGTCTGTCGGAGCAAGACCTCGAAGATATGCCTATTCTGAAAGACCTAAAGGCTTTAAGCACCGGGCGGTAAAAGGGCTTTCAGCCAATCATTTGACCCCCTCTGTCTTGCCGCCTAAATTGCCCGCATGAAACTCGCATCCTTAAAAGATGGTCGCGATGGCAAACTGGTCATCGTCACCAACGACCTCAAACGCATGGCCTCTGCCGAAGGCATCGCCAATACCATGCAGAATGCTTTGGATAATTGGGCAGAAATTTCTCCCAAACTGCAGAAGCGCTGGGAAGCGCTCGAAGGTGACAGTGTCGCCGGCGGCCCGTTTGATCCAGCTTCATGCGCCGCGCCGTTACCGCGGAGCTATCATTGGGCCGATGGCAGTGTCTATTTGAACCATATGGAGTTGGTCCGAAAATCGCGTGGCGCGACAATGCCCGAAAGTTTTCTGACCGACCCGCTGATGTATCAAGGGGGCTCAGATATCCTGTTCGGCCCCTGCGATAATATCCCGGTTATAGATGAAGATTGGGGCATCGACCTGGAAGCCGAAGTGGCCGTGATCACCAACGACGTTCCCATGGCCGTTTCCGCCGATGAGGCTCCCAAACATATCGTCCTTGTCCTTCTGGCCAACGATGTCTCGCTCCGCAACCTGATCCCGGGAGAGCTCGGCAAGAGCTTTGGATTTTATCAATCAAAACCGCCAACGGCGTTCTCACCAGTTGCGGTGACGCCAACTGCCCTCGGAGAATATTGGGATGGCCGCAAGCTGCTTGGTCGAGTCACTGCAACAACGAATGGCGCCGTCCTTGGTGACCCGGATGCCGGTACTGACATGTATTTTGATTTCGGTCAGCTCATCGCCCATGCTGCAAAGACGCGACCACTTGGCGCCGGGACCATTATCGGGTCGGGCACAATCTCGAACCGCGACCCCGCGCACGGCTCAACTTGTATCGCTGAAGTCAGAACTATTGAGACAATTGAGCAGGGCGATCCTAAAATGCCCTATTTGAAATTTGGCGATACCGTTCGCATCGAAATGATGGATAATGACGGACAGTCAATTTTTGGCGCGATAGATCAGAAAATCGTGCAATTCACACCCTAGAGGTGAGGTCAGCCATGCCAGATGACACAACGCCCCGTACGGCAGCCAATCAGAACACCGGGTCTCTCCCCGCGATAACTGGGCTGAATCATTTTGCCTGGCGGTGCCGTGATGCTGAAGAAACCCGACATTTCTACGAAGACATTCTGGGATTACCGCTGGTTCACACAATTGCGCTCGATTATGTGCCTTCTACCGGTGACTATAACCCTTATATGCATTTGTTTTTTCGAATGAAGAATGGCTCCTGTATAGCCTTTTTTGATCTAGCCGATGGCGTCAAATACACACCCGACCCCGCAACACCGCGATGGGTCAATCATTTTGCTTTTGAAGTCGACACTGTCGAAGAAGTAAACATTATGCATGACCGTTTGAAGGCAGAAGGCATCAAAGTCATCGGACCAACTGATCACGGTTTTATTCAATCGATCTACTTTTTTGATCCCAACAATCTACGACTAGAAATCACCTGCAACACGGCCACTCCAGAAGAGACTCAGGGGTACGCTGACCGCGCCCATGATCACCTGAAAGAATGGCTGGCGGCGCACCCGAAACCGTAAGTACTTGCATTTGGATTTCGAGTAATTGATGGCAAATTCAGAGCTGGTTTCGCTGGATGTCATTCCTGGACGCGGTCCCCGCATATATGGAGCCCTTCGCCGAGCGCCAAACAGTAATTGCGCCGCGTTGATCGTTCATCCATCGAGTAACTTTTTCGACCATTACCTCATGGACGAATTACCAAACCGCGGCGTGACATTAATGGCGCTCAATACTCGCTACTTGAACAACGACCCTCACCTGATTTTTGAACATCTCATTGATGACGTCGGTGCCGGTGTCCGCTACCTGCGCGATCAGGGCTTTGACAAAATTATTCTTCTAGGAAATTCCGGGGGTGCCTCAACTGTGGCGCTATACCAAGCCGAGGCGGAAAAACTAACAATTTCCGACACCCCCGCGGGTGACCCCATACGTTTGGACGCAGGAAACTTACCACCAGCAGATGGGATCGCGTTATTCGGGGCCCATCCCGGACGTTCACTCCTCCTCCTAAAGTGGATCGATGCCTCCCTGACCGATGAAACAGATGCGATGTCCGTCGACACCAGTCTGGACATATTTAATCCCGAGAATGGACCGCCATTTACGCGCGAATTTGTATCAAAAGTCCGAAATGCACAGCAACGACGTTCCGAACGTATTACAGAAAGGACAAAGCAACGTCTCAAGGAGATACGAGCAGGGACAGATGGACCGCGCGACGAAGCCTTTATCGTTCATCGAACCTGTGCTGATCCCAGGTTTTTCGATCTATCCCTTGATCACAATGACCGAGAACCTGGAATGGTCTGGGGTGACCCATATCGTTTGAATTATGGACCACGCGATATTGCCCGTTTTACAACGCTAACATCTTGGATGAGCCAGTGGTCGCTGGATTCTCGTGCCCATGGCCCCGAATGTCTCGCCCGAACCTCCGTACCCATCCTTAACCTCGAATTCACGGCAGATACTAATGCGCTCCCCAGCGATATTGCGATGTGGTCAGAGGCAGCGGACAAAAGGCAAAAATTCTACCGTATTGAAGGGGCGACCCATTTTCTGATCGACCAACCCGCTCTCCGTCGTCACGTCGGTGAGATCATCACAGACTGGTCCCTAAAGTTGTAACGAACACAACTATTTACAAAAAAAACAACGGGACTAACCCCACAACTCCTCTATAATCAAACCAACGTCCGCTCGCCGCGTATAATGGGCAAGCAGACGATGTATCGGGGATAGGTATGAATTTGGTGTCTTCACAAGCGAGCACCGCGGCACAACGCGATAACACCAAGAACGGTGACGCCGACACTATTGCTCCCAAAACACCCAAAAAAAAGCCGCCGCGCGTTCATAAGCTGCAGTTTATCCTCTTTGTCGCCCTGATTACCCTTTCCGCTCTTCCCGTTATTTTGCTCGAAGCGTGGATTCAGCATTCTGCTTATCAACGGGAAATTCAAACTGTCAGGGAGAAGCATCTCCTTATTGCCCGCAACCTCAGCGGAGTTCTTGATCGCTATATTACCGATGTGGAAGAAGGGTTTAGAGCAGCCGTAACCAGCGCCGACGAAAACGGTGCTCACCCGGCAATGACACGATTGTTACGGTCTCTCAGTTTTCATCACGTTTGCATTCTCAACGCGGAGAACCAGATTGCCCAATCGCTGATGCGCCAACCCGCGGGAGAAAAGCCGCTGGGCATTTCGATGACCACACGCCGTACTCTGCGCGACGCTGCCTTGAATTTTGAGGGCGACATCCTAATATCTGACCTAATTCAGGATCAGGGGAAGTCGTATTTTTACCGGTTAAAACGCCTGGATCATGGGCGGCTCGCCGTTGGCGTATTGTCCACTCAATTTATCCGTGGTGTGCAGCGCGCCATTACATTTGGCAAATTGGGGCACTCCATGATCGTCGATAAAAAAGGCCGTGTTGTCGCCCATCCAAATAAGACTTGGGAAAAGGTCGCTAAAGACGCCTCAAAAATTTCTATCGTCCAGCAAATGATGAAAGGCGACTCAGGTGTCATGACCTTTTACTCGCCACCCATGAAAGCCGATATGATCGCTGGATACACTATTGTCCCGCGCTCCGGATGGGGAGTAATGGTGCCACAGCCCATGGAAGAGTTACGGGCACAAGCGACAGAAGTTAGATATTTCACGCTGGCGATAAGCATATTTGGCTTGCTAATTGCCGTGATGATTTCGTGGTGGCTTGCCAAATTCTTAGCGCGGCCGCTCGTCGTCGTCGAGCAAGCCGCTACCAGAATTGCAAATGGTAATGCCTATGCGGAGTTGGCGCCGCTGCCACCTCATAGCCCCAAAGAATTAGAGAGCCTCCATAAAAGTGTTGCCCGGATGTTTGATGAAATTCGGGACCGGCAAAACAGCCTCCTTATTGCTAAAACACAATCAGAAGAAGCCAACCGGGCCAAATCCGAATTTTTGGCAAATATGAGCCATGAATTGCGTACACCGCTGAACGCCATCGTTGGGTTCTCAGAACTCATCAAGGGTCAATCGCTTGGACCCATTAAAGAGAGCCGCTATGTCGGATATGCCGACGACATTTTGCATTCGGGATATCATCTCATGAGCATCATTGACGATGTTCTTGATATGTCAAAAATTGAAGCCGGGCATTTTAGTCCAAAACGCAAAAGGTTTGATCTTGCCGAAGTCGCCGGTGAATGTGTAAGGATGACTGCGGAACAAGCGCGCCAGAAATCAATCGATTTTAAATCAGATCTTTCCAAGGACATTCCGCCAGTTTTTGCCGACGAGAAGATGATAAAGCAGGTCATCCTCAACCTTTTATCGAATTCGATTAAGTTTACCGAAGCCAACGGTTCTGTGACTCTTAAGACGACACTCGACGGAACAGGGAATTGTATAATCTCGGTAGCCGATACCGGGCTTGGCATCGCCCAGGAAAACCTGGATATAATTTTCGAGCCATTCCGCCAAATCGATTCAACAATCGAACGTCAACATGGTGGCACCGGACTCGGTTTACCGCTCGTCAAAGCAATGATCGATATGCATGGTGGTACGCTGGCAATAGATAGCGAGTTAGACAACGGGACCACAATAACCCTGACACTCCCGCTGAATTAATTCCCTGGCGAAAGTTTAAGTCGTGGAAGCGAGTGCGGCCTGAGCAGCTGCAAGACGTGCGATAGGGACGCGATAAGGCGAACAAGATACATAATCGAGCCCCACACTGTGGCAAAACGCGACCGATTTCGGGTCGCCCCCGTGTTCACCACAAATGCCCAGCTTAATGTCCGGGCGGACAGAACGACCTCGATCACAGGCGAGAGAAACCATTTCCCCCACGCCTTCCACATCGATCGATACAAACGGGTCGCGTTCAAAAATTCCTGCAGCCTCATAATCACCGAGGAAACTTCCCGCATCATCGCGCGACAGACCAAAGACCGTCTGCGTTAAATCATTGGTGCCGAAGGAGAAAAACTCCGCAGCACCAGCAATATCAGCCGCTCGCAAGCAAGCCCGTGGCAACTCGATCATTGTTCCCGTCATATAGGGGAAATCAACCCCCGTTTCTTCCTTCACCGCCACTGCAGCCTGATCAACGATATCTTTCAGAATATCAAATTCGCGGCGGGTCGTGATGAGCGGGATCATGACTTCGGGACTAACGTCAATCTTGTCTTCTTTCATGACATGTGCCGCGGCCTCAAAAATAGCGCGGGCTTGCATATCGGAGATTTCGGGATAGGTAATCGCTAATCGACACCCACGATGACCCAGCATGGGATTGGCTTCCGTCAACGCGTTGGCCCGCATACGCACGGTTTCTCGATCGGTTCCCAGCGCTTCAGCGACTTCATCAATATCGCGCTCTGTATGCGGCAAGAATTCGTGTAGCGGTGGATCGAGGAGCCGGATTGTAATCGGTCGCCCCTCCATAATGCGGAACAGATCGATGAAGTCCTCGCGCTGCATCGGCAACAACTTAGCAAGCGCCGTCCGGCGCCCCTCCTCATTATCGGCAACGATCATTTCGCGGACAGCAATAATTCGCTCAGCATCAAAGAACATATGCTCCGTACGCGACAGACCTATTCCCTCAGCACCAAACCGGATTGCTGTTTCTGCGTCAGCTGGCGTTTCCGCATTGGCACGCACACCGAGATCGCGAATGTCATCAACCCACCCCATAATCCGTGAAAAGTCATCTGACAACGCAGCAGGTAAAGTCGGCAGCTCCCCGCGCATTACTTCGCCAGTGGTTCCATCAATGGTAATCAGATCGCCCGCGTTCAGGGTAACACCACGCGTCGTGAAACTCTGAGTCTCGTAATCGATTCGCAATTCACCCGCACCAGCGACACAGGGGGTCCCCATACCCCGCGCGACAACGGCGGCGTGACTGGTCATCCCACCGCGACTAGTCAAAATACCATTTGCAGCATGCATACCGTGGATATCTTCGGGGCTTGTTTCAATACGGACCAACAAAACGCCCATGCCCGTTGCTGCGATTTTCTCTGCCACGTCGGCACTAAAGACGATGATACCCGAAGCCGCCCCTGGTGATGCTGGCAACCCCTTTGCGACAACATCGCGTTGAGCATCTGGATCTAGTGTCGGGTGCAATAGTTGATCAAGCGATTCAGGATCAATACGGGAAACCGCTTCGGCTTCAGAAATCACCCCTTCATCGACCATGTCGCAGGCTATTTTGAGCGCCGCCTTTGCGGTTCGTTTTCCAGAACGTGTCTGAAGCATCCAGAGCTTACTCTGCTGCACCGTAAACTCGATATCTTGAACATCCCGAAAATGCCCTTCGAGCCGCAGCCGCACATCATCGAGCTGCGCAAATACGTCGGGCATAACTTCTTCCATGGATGGAAGGTCAGAGTCCTGTTCCGCACGACCGGCAGTCGTTAGCTGTTGCGGTGTGCGTATACCGGCAACGACGTCTTCGCCCTGAGCGTTGATCAGGAACTCTCCATAAAACCGATTGTCGCCAGTCGATGGATTGCGGGTAAAGGCAACGCCTGTTGCGCAATCATCTCCCATATTACCAAAGACCATCGCTTGAACATTTACGGCTGTACCCCAATCAGCAGGGATATCGTGAAGATTACGATAGGTGACCGCCCGGGCATTCATCCAGCTGCCAAACACCGCACCGATAGCGCCCCACAATTGTTCGCCTGGGTCTTGTGGAAAGGATTTGCCAAGAATTTCCTCAATCTTGTCTTTGTACTGACCAACCAACACCTTCCACTCGTCAGCAGACAGATCAGTGTCGAGCGTGTGTTTGTAGTCCGCCTTCACATTCTCGAGTATTTCTTCGAACTCGTAATGATCAACGCCCAACACAACGTCACCATACATCTGGATAAAGCGGCGATAGCTGTCCCAGGCAAATCGTTCATCACCGCTCTGACGGGCAAGCCCTTCAACCGTGACGTCATTGAGGCCGAGATTGAGGACCGTATCCATCATGCCCGGCATAGACACCCGCGCGCCCGAGCGCACAGAAACCAACAGCGGTTGTCCAGGTTCGCCGAACTTTGCCCCAACGATCTTTTCGATCGCCGCGAGAGCATCCGTAACCTGTGGGTTCAAGTCGTCTGGGTACTGTTCATCGTTTTCGTAAAATGCCGTGCAGAGCTCGGTCGTAATCGTAAAACCTGGGGGGACGGGTAGACCAAGGGAAGCCATTTCGGCAAGATTAGCGCCCTTACCACCAAGCAAGTCGCCCATATCGGTTCGGCCCTCAGCGGAACCATCCCCAAAACTATAGACCCATTTAGCAGCGTTGGATTTAGTGACGGTGGCCATTTTAGCCCTCTATTTGACTGAACTCTGCAATCTCACCCATCGCCTCGCCAATTTTCGACAGCAAAAGCAGTCGATTTTGGCGGATCTCAGGGTCGTCAGCGTTGACCGTCACTTCGTCAAAGAAATTATCTAAGGGATTACGAAGCCCAGCCAACACCGCCATCGCGTCATCATACTGCTCTTCAGCCAGCAACGGTTGAATCTTTGCAACAACCGTTGTCATACTTTCGAATAATGCCGACTCATTGGCATCTGTAAGAAGCGCAGGATCGACAGTGCCATTAAAGTTAGCGTTGTCCTTCTTCTCCTCAATAGAAACGATATTGCTGGCGCGTTTATGCGCCGCCAGAAGGTTCGCACCATCATCTGTTTCCAGAAATCGGGTCAACGCTTCAACACGAGAAACCAGCCTAACTAGATCGTCCTCGTCACCGAGCGCAAAGACCGCAGCAATCAGGTCATGTCGAACACCACTGCTGCGCAGATGCACTTTCAAACGATCTGCAAAGAACTCCATTAGCGATTCTGAATTAACGTTTGATGCCACGGGTAAGGCAGTTCCGTATTGTTCAAAAGCTCTCCTGAATGCTGTCAACAAAGGTAGTCGAATCCCGTTCTCGAGAATCATTCGGATAATTCCGAGCGCCGCTCTTCGAAGCCCATAGGGATCTCTGGAACCAGTTGGTTTTTCATCTATCCCGAAGAAGCCAACTAATGTGTCCATCTTATCAGCCAAAGAAACCGCGATGCTCACCGGCGCAGACGGGCACATATCATCCGGTCCGGCCGGCGAATAATGTTCGGCTATCGCCTGAGCAATTGCCGGGTCTTCGCCTTCGTCGAGGGCATAATAACGCCCCATGACGCCCTGCAGACTGGCAAACTCGCCCACCATACCGGACATCAAATCAGCCTTACAAAGATGGGCAGCGGGTCTTGCTTGCTCCGGATCAGCACCAACGATAGGCGCAAGCTCAACTGCAAGCGCTTCAATTCGCGCAACCTTCTGCTCAAGCGTCCCGAGCTTCTCATGAAACATCATCTGCGATAATGACGGCACCCGGGTTTCGAGCTTATCTTTCCGATCCTGATCCCAGAAGAATTTAGCATCAGCCAGCCGCGCCCGGAGAACGCGCTCATTCCCGGCGACGATTGCTGCGCCACCGTCTGCTGCTTCCATATTCGACACGACCACAAAACGCGGTGCCAGCTTGCCGTCCTCCGCAACCACGGAAAAATATTTCTGATGGCTCCGCATCGATGTCGTTAGCACTTCGTCTGGCAGCGCCATAAATTCGGCGTCGATAGACCCCAACAACGGCACCGGCCATTCAACCAGACCACTTACTTCAGCCAATAAACCTGGATCATGTTTGAGAGAAAAACCATCAGCTTCGGCGAGCTCTATTGCGTTTTCCTCGATCAAATTACGACGAGTGGCGACCTTAAGAATGACCTTCTTATGCTGGAGCATTTTTTCATAATCATCGAAGAAACCAACTTCGAACTCCTCCGGCCCCATGAAACGATGCCCCGTCGTCACGTTGCCACACGGAATGCCATCGGCAATCTCAAGAGGGAGCAACTCGCCGTCGAGTACACACATCACGCGCTGCAAGGGTCGGACCCAGCGGAAACTGCTTTCGCCCCAACGCATCGATTTTTGCCAGGAGAGTTTGTGAATAGCCTCGGGAAGCAAAGTTTGGAGAACCTTTGTCGATGGCCGTCCCTTACGGTCAATGACCGCAAACCAGAAGTCACCTTTGCCAGTGTCGCGTTTTTCACATTGATCAAGCGTGACACCATTTCCCTTGAGAAAGCCTTCAATGGCTTTTTCTGGGGCATCGACACGGGGACCGCGACGTTCCTCACTAACATCGGGCTGCGCTTCAGGGATGCCATCGACAACAATCGCCAATCGCCGAGGCGTCACATAGCCATGCGCGTCTTCAAAGGACAGGCTGGCCTCCTTAAGCCCATCTGAAATGAGCATCTTAAGGTCATCCGCCGCGCGCTTCTGCATACGGGCTGGAATTTCTTCGCAGAACAATTCAAGGAGAAGCTGCATGGTTACGCCCCCTCCTCTGTTGCCGGTGATCGGCTTTCTATCCAGGCTTCACAACAGCCTTTCGCTAGCGCCCGCACCCGCGCGATATAGCTTGCCCGGTCCGTAACGCTTACGGCGCCCCGTGCATCGAGCAGATTAAAGAGGTGGCTCGATTTAATACACTGATCGTAGGCTGGTAGAGCCAATTTTTGCTCAAGAAGCGTGGCGCATTCTTGTTCCGCAAACTCAAACTGAGTCCGCAGGAGGTCCGTCGAGGCATGCTCAAAATTATAGGCTGAGAACTCGCGTTCTGCTTTATGGAAGACTTCACGATAGCTGACACCGTGACCGTTGAAGTCGAGATCGTAGACGTTTTCAACGCCCTGAATATACATCGCCAATCGTTCGAGCCCGTATGTCAATTCAACCGCCACCGGGTTGCATTCGATGCCACCGACCTGCTGGAAATAGGTGAACTGGGTAACTTCCATACCATCGCACCAGACTTCCCAGCCGAGACCCGCCGCCCCAAGTGTTGGGCTTTCCCAATCGTCCTCAACAAAGCGGATATCGTGCGTCATCGGATCAATACCGAGAGTCTTCAGACTCTCCAGATAAAGCTCCTGACTATTGGCGGGCGACGGCTTCAGGATCACCTGATACTGGTAGTAGTGCTGCAAGCGATTGGGGTTATCGCCATAGCGCCCATCTGCAGGTCTGCGTGACGGCTGTACATAAGCTGCACGCCACGGCTCCGGCCCTAACGCGCGTAGCGTTGTCGCCGGATGAAATGTCCCCGCCCCAACTTCCATATCGTATGGCTGCAAAATAACGCAGCCCTGCTTGCTCCAAAAATCATGGAGCCGCAGGATAAGGTTTTGGAACGCGGTTTCCGGATTTCCGGACTGTCCCATCTAAGCACTCAATCCTGATTGAAAAGATGGCGCAACATACGCGCGCAACAGCAAACGGGTCAAGAATTCCTCGCGCTTTGCGGTGCGAAAAGCGTGTTCCTTCACTCCGCACCAGCAGCAGGATAAGGACATTCATCACGACCGCAGTTTTGTGCGACAGCCGCCGGCACAAATGTCGCACATTGAGCACATTTTTCCATGTTCTGCGCGTCAGATGCAGCCGCCTGATCAACCTCAGGGTCAACAGATTTTCTGCCAACGCCCTTATTACGCCGTCCGACAAATTTGAACCCATACCAGACAGCCGCAATAATCAGCCCCAGGACGATAAGTTTTCCCAAACTAAACCCCAGCATTTTATCCTCTTACATCCCGAAACGGTTCCAGGCCGCCCATTCCTCAACGACGGAAACCGCCGAAAGTACCTGTTGCCGAGCCCTATCTTCACGACTGCCTAATAGCCGTTTAATCGGATTACTCTTTGCGGAAATCATCCGAAACTTCACATTCTCGCCATGCACGTCCCGCATCGTCGGGCGCAAATCACCAAGCCCGTCGATGAGACCCAGCGCTTGAGCCTGGCTACCGGTCCAGATATCACCCTCAAACAAGTCGTCCGTATCCGGTGAGGTCAGCTTGTCGCCACGACGTTCCAGCACCATCTGTTTGAAACTCTCATGGATATCCATCTGAATTGCTTTTAGCCGTGCGATATCTTCAGGGGCTTCCGGCAGGAATGGATCAAGCATTCCTTTGCGTTTGCCCATGGCATGGACCCGTCGTTCTACGCCGAGGCGTTCGATAGCTTCGGTAAAACCAAACCCAGCCGACACCACGCCAATCGACCCAACAATGGAATTTGCATCTGCAAAAATCTCATCCGCCGCACAGGCAAGCCAATAGCCACCAGAGGCCGCGACATCTTCGGTGAAAGCCACAACAGGAATTTCTTTTTCTTCTGCAAGCTCCCGAATCCGGCGCGCTATCTGTGCTGATTGCACAGGCGATCCGCCTGGCGAATTGATGACAAGCGCCACTGTTTTAACCCGCTTGCCGGAAAATGCGCGTTCGATTGATTTTTCGAGACCATCTAAGGTCAACCCTGAACGCGCCGGACCAACCTGTCCGATAATGCCAGACAGCCGCAATACCGAGACAACCGGGTCCGGATCGCTGAAATAGCGCAGCGGTATCCGCGACACCCAGAGCGCAATGAACTCTTTGATCTTACTGATATCCATAGACGAAACATAAGCATCCAGTCCCGCGCTGCCAAGCGCTTCAGAGTGTCAGGGCGGCACCCCTCAACACTGTCGCGGCGGCACCGGTATAGCTGCCATCTTGATTATGAATGGCTAAACCAGACAAGATACGGGCAGGAGTGCGCACGCCTTTACGCAGCTGAATAATAACCCGTTTCGCTTCTTCACCCCCTCGCGGCCACAGCGGGAAAACCGTGACACCCCCCAAATTGGGCGACAAGCATTGTATCACCTCATCTAATCTGTCAGCGCGGTGGATCACCGTCAGATATCCCTTATGTCGTAACGCGTCGTGCCCGTATTTCAGCCAACGCTTAAGATCTGCACCAGCCTCCATTGTCGCGAGCGCTCTATCCGGGTTAGGAGATACGTGGGATGAGCTATCAGGAAGATAAGGCGGATTCATCATGACCTGATCAAATGCTGCGTCGAATTGACTTGGCAAGCGATCCGCAACATCACCACGTGTAACGTCTATTTTCTCTGCTGCCTTATTCAGTTGGATATTCTCTATGGCCAATGCAATCGCTTTGGGATTTACGTCGATCCCTGTAATCTTTACGCCTTCGACACGCTGCGCCAAACATAATGCTGCAGCACCTGACCCCGTACCGAGTTCCAAAATTTTTTGACCGGATGTCGCCGGAACAGCGGCCGCCAACAACACCGTATCAATTGCCGCCCGGAATCCTTCTCTTGGTTGGCGGAGCCGGACATTGCCATTCAGCAATGTGTCCTCGCTCAGTACCGCTTCTACGCGATCAGGCAAGTTGATGACCTTCCCCTGCGTCAGTAACGCGGCTTCGCGCCTGATCATAATCTTCATCCAAAACCATCAGGCGACGCTGGATCGCACCAGCGCTCCCCTCGAGAATACTCATATGGGCATCAAAAATGACGGTCTCTATTCCTGAGTCCTTGAGCAGGACTTGTAACCAGTCGAGCAGAACCGGATCATTAGAGCGAACAAGTTCCTTCATATTTCAATCCACATTTCAGGTGCGACTATTTGACTACCACTCATCAGGTCGCTTGACGCTAAACCCGGTTGTTCTATGCTCGCCTTTAAGGCTCCGGGGATCAAGGTTGAAGAGAAAATCGTGACAGTTGTCGTCAATCTAAATGACAAGCGTGACGCGCAAAAGCCGCCGACGCTTGACCGTTTAATTGCATTAACCGCTGACGATATAGTCGGCGTCAACGAGGTTATCCTCGAACAAATGCAAAGTCCTGTCCTGCTGATCCCTCAGCTTGCGGGCCATATCATTGCAGCCGGCGGAAAACGCTTGCGTCCCATGCTGACATTGAGTTCTGCGCGGCTGTGTGGTTACACGGAATCCCGCCATGTCGGGCTGGCGGCTTGTGTCGAGTTTATACATACCGCGACATTGCTCCATGACGATGTCGTCGATGAAAGCGACCTGCGACGGGGAGCGGCTACCGCCAATGCTGTATGGGGCAACAAAGCCTCTGTCCTCGTCGGCGACTTTCTGTTTTCGCGCGCCTTTGAGCTGATGGTCGCAGACGGCTCCCTTGAAGTTCTCAAGATTTTGTCTCGCGCCTCGTCCGTTATTGCGGAGGGCGAAGTGCACCAGCTGGTCACGGCCAACGACACCGATACAACTGAGCAAGATTATCTCGAGGTCATTCAGGCCAAGACTGCCAAGCTTTTTGCCGCCGCTGCTGAAATCGGCGCAGTCGTCTCTGATCGCCCAGTAGAGGAACGTGAAGCCCTCGAGACCTTTGGCGATCACATTGGGATGGCGTTCCAGCTAATTGATGATGTGCTGGATTATTCAGCACAACAGACGACGTTAGGCAAAGCTGTCGGTGATGATTTCCGAGATGGTAAGATTACCCTGCCAATCGTTCTTGCTTTCCGGGCTGGTGATGAGGAAGAACGCATCTTCTGGCGCCGCACATTGGAAGACCTCGAGCAGAAAAAGGGCGATTTCAAACGCGCTGTTCAATATCTCGAGAAATCAGGGGCCTTGCTCGCGACCGTCGAGCGTGCCCGCGATTATAGCCGTAAGGCCCTAGACGCTTTGGCCATCTTCCCCGACAGTGAACATAAGACTGCGCTGGCCGAAGCCGCCAAATTTGCTGTCGATCGTTCATACTAATCTACGACTACATTCTAATTAGACCAACGAGCGTCTACGCTTGCCGTATCTCGCGCGCAGGGCTATATATCCGGCCGCGGTCGGAGTGTAGCTCAGCCTGGTAGAGCACTGTCTTCGGGAGGCAGGGGCCGGAAGTTCAAATCTTCTCACTCCGACCAGTTAATTCCAGTTTCAGAATATTTACGTGATTTTTCACTCAACGCTGGCAAGCGGTTTGTCGCCGGCGACAGTCGTCCGATGTAGTAAGCGGCGCGAGTTGGCAAGGTCGTAAGGCATCGCCTGGTGCATGACGCAAATATTATCAAACAACAATAAGTCCCCGCTCGACCATTGGTGTCGGTAGGTAAATTCCGGCTTCGTTGCCTCTACCTCGAGATCATCCAGAAACGCCCGCGCTTCTTCATAGTTCATCCCATCAATACCAGCCGCGTGCGATCCCAGGAATAATGCCCGCCGCCCATTTTCCCTTTCAGTCACCAGCGGATGACGCGCCGGTGGTGTCGCAGCTTGCACTTCAGGTGGGCGCGGTGGCAGTTTGTGACGTCGTCGGGTTTCCTCGAAATCGTGAACGACCATCAGTTGATGAAGGGCCGCTCGACGGTTCTCGGGCAGAGCATCATAAGCAGCCGTGGTGTCGGCAAACATTGTATCGCCGCCCTCTTCCGGCATCTCAATAGCGTAGAGCATTGACGCGAGAGACGGCACAGTTCTGAAGGAGCTATCGATATGCCAGGAAGACGTCCCCAACGTGAAGGATTTGTGCCCGGGATCGTTTACCGGTTTGATTTTCCCCGTTGCTCGATCAATATTCGAAACCCTCAGAACGGTCTTATAGCCATCCGCTTGATCCTTAGGGTCCGGAAAATCTTCAAGTTTTCCAAACCTTTCGCTAAAAGCGACTTGCTGCTTAACCGACAGGTTCTGGCCCCGAAATACCAGAAGCCGATGTTGTTGGAAGCCATTCGAAATAATACTGAACGCGTCATCATCCAATGGCTGCGACAGATCAACACCGGATATCTCGGCACCAATGCCATTGCGACGCGGAGAAATAGATATTGTGGATGACACTGTTTTCACCAGTTTCATTTCTTAGAAAATTGAATCGCCTATTCGAAACGCCAATCGATACCGACCGAAATCATTATACGCCGACAATATGTTATAGAAATGCCGCAAACTCTATGTAGACAAATAGCTGAGTTGTGAACCGAATTTTATTGAGGCAAAATCAACCTCAGGCAAGAAAATTAGGTAAATAGCTCAGTGACAGACTCTCCCAATTCAGTTCGTGTCGGCGATAAAGACATTCCAGTTTGGTATGAAGATCAACGTGTCGAGGTTATCGACGAACATTTGCATGCAGCGGTGTTTAAAGATTGGGCTGACTATCACGACCCGTTGATAGCGCGCGCGCACGAGTTGGAAGAAATAAAATGGGGCAACAGCAAGCCTGACTCGCGGACATTGGGCGGCAAAAAGGTACACCACCTAGAGCAATGGGACTGTCCCGCAGCCGACCTGATTAGCGAACGCGCCAAGGAATTCTTCAAACGGTTGCTCAACGAACAAACCGCCAATATCGACCTCAGTTGGGCGAACCTCTATTACAAATGGGATTATGCGGTGCCGCATTCTCATCGCTTAAGCGTCGCGAGTCTGGTGTATTTTCTGGATGTTGGCGACCCAGACCCTGATGATGAACTCGCGGGTCGTTTATCCTTTGCCGATCCACGCATGAAAATCTGCTGTAGCGATGAACAGGGATACGTCACAACACGTCCCTATATCGGTCCGGAAAACGGAAAAATGCTCATCTGGCCATCGGCCTTTGTGCACTTCGTCACGCCCTATACAGGCGATCGTCCACGGATCACCCTTGCTTGGAACATTAGCCGTTATAAGGGCGAATTACTCCCCGACGACAAGCCAATGGTTAATGTCGCTTCAACCCCAACCAGCAGGGCTTAAAACTCGCTGAGCAATCGACCGAAGCCCTCGATACGATCGTCGACACCGGTTTTGCGCATCGATTCCCAGGCAATTGCCTGTAATGACGTCATCACGTTGACGCCGAATTCGTCTTCTAGCGGTTGAATAGCATCAATCACCGTCCAATGCGGGCAGCCAAAATAAAGCGTATCAGCGTCCGGATTGGCCGCCATCGCCGCGCGGCCCCATTCAAGTGCACGATCTGGCGGCAAAGTTCCAAGGGCAACGAGATTGGAACCACCCGCAAATACACCTGTCGGCTCCAAACCAAAGAAGCCACTCATGTGATTTGCGTGACGCCGACTTTGATCCTCTAAAAACGGATGAACGATACTCACTTTCTGGGATCCCAACGCTGCAAAGGCGTTGACCTGCGCAAGGGCAGAGCACGACATCGACACGCCGATTTCGGCCTCCAGCTCTTGCATCAACACCTCAACCGTATCATCCCCCTTTGAAATATTGATCGGCAGCCCTCCCAACAGGACAAGGTCTGCGCCAGCGCGCGCCATGGTGTGCGCCGCCTCAATTGAAATCTGATAGCACTTCTCGACGTCTTCCGGAGATCGTTCGCCCAGTGGCAGGGTAATCATCATTAGTGACACCCCGTCCGGAACAACGCGATACCAATCAATTGGATAGACCTCAGTTGTTACGGCGGCCACCGTGTAGCCAATGCGCGCACGATGCCCGCGTATCTGTCCACTCACCATGGCGCCCCTCCCAAATTCAGATCGGTATCAATCGTTGGCTTTTCGCGAGCTGGCGTCAACGGACCTATCGGATGGATTCAATTTTGGACATACTTATCCGCAAGATAAATATTGAAAATTAATGCGGAGAATACCGATTTTCAATTTCGGCAATCTGCTCACGGTTGTGGCACAACGGTCACCCAAAAAGGAAGCGCTCGTCTGCGGAACAGAACGACTTGATTTCGCGACACTCGAAGCATTTGCCAACAAAATGGCAAACGCTCTTCTCAGTCTCGGATTAATTCCCGGGGATCGTATCGTCCTACACATGCCGAACTGCGTAACGGCCGCTTTAGCAATGGCTGCAATAGCAAAAGCCGGCGGTATCATTGTGCCTGTGAGCACTCGGCTGGTCGGTGCAGAAATTCGTCATATCATCAACGATGCTGACCCATTTGCCGTTCTCTACTCTCCCAGCTGCCGGGACACAATCGCCAACATTTGTAAAAATTCCAGCACAATTAAGCTGATCTCCAACAACGCCGCGGAAGGGGAAAGCGACATCAACGAATTGATGTCTGAGGCGGTCGACGAGCCTCCTTCGCCTCTTCAAATCAAATCCGATGACGCGCTGCTCTGCTATACTTCGGGGACTACCGGCCGTCCCAAAGGGGTAATCTCTACCCATCGTAATGTTGTCATTGGGCAATGTTCACTCGGTGCACTTGAATGGGAACTCTCCAGCAATGACCGTATGCTTTGTGCAACCCCAATGGCGCATCGTATCGGGATTGCCCGTCTGGCTGGTAGCTTTTCAACTGGATCAACCCTCGTCCTGCAGGAACGATTTGATCCAGCTGAAACCATCAAATTGATTGAAGCAGAGGGGATCACTCATATCGGAGTGGTACCAACCATCGCCAGAATGTTACTGCCCCACATTGAGAAAAATCCGAAAGCCTGCGCAACACTTATCGGAATGCTGGCAACCGGTGAAGCATTCCCGGTTCCGCTGAAAGAACAATTATTCGCAGCCCTGCCACATTTGCGCCTTTTCAGTTTTTATTCACAAACCGAAGCAGGACTGGTTAGCTGTCTCAGCCCCGATGAACAATTGACGCGACCTTACTCCGTCGGCCAGCCCGCAAGTGGCGTCGAGGTCAGATTAGTTGACCAGAATTTAGACGAAGTCCCATCAGGCGAACCTGGCGAGGTGCTGGTGCGGTCTGGCGCGCCGGGCGACATCACCGTCATGCGCGAATATTTCAAGCGCCCCGACGACAATGCTGAAGTCTTTGTGGATGGCTGGCTCCGCACCGGCGACCTGGGAAAACGCGATAGTGACGGCTATCTCTATTTCGTTGATCGATTGAAGGACATGATTATAAGCGGCGGACTCAATATCTATTCACGTGAGGTCGAAGACGCGCTGGAAAGTCACTCTGCCATTTCCGAAGCCGCTGTCGTTGGCGTTCCCGACACTGAATTCGGAGAAGCTGTATTGGCATTTGTTGTTTGCAAACCGACTGACGACCGTCCATCAGCGGAGGACCTTACGGCTCACTGCCTGAGTCGTATCGCGAGCTACAAAAAACCAAAGGAAATCAGGTTCGTGGACCAATTACCGCGCAACAGCACTGGCAAAGTGGCCAAGGCAGAACTCCGCGAACTTGCGGCAAGCTATTGTTCCGTTGAGCCCTAATAACAAATGGCCCATCCAGAGATGGTTCTAGTCACTTAAATTTCGGAAAACTTTGGATAGCCGAATGCGATGGCATAAGGTTCCAAAACATCTAGAACGGCTGACAACTGGGACTCATAGCGTAGCCAACGAAAGCGCGCGCGCTGATATATTGGTTCGGTTACTTGTGAATAGCTGGGTGTGTTGATCTTCCCTCGTTGACGCGCATGTGCCGTGTGATCTAGCACCGCATCGTCCCAGCCGACATCCAAGAATTCTAGTAATGAGTGCGCCGACCCTTCAACATCGAGGACCAAATCTTCATACCGACTCAGATGGACGTTCAGCGGCAACAACTCCGCGCTGCGCAGCCACAACCCCATAACCCGGTCATATAACTTGGACGCCTGTCCAACGCTGTAGAAATTCCCCATCGCATTGTTGAGTTGGAACATCTGCATAAAATTACTGAGAACAACGTCACAAGGATGGCGCATCGCCAGAATTATTCTGGCGTCTGGAAACAACTTTGCAATAAGGGCCGTGTGAATAATGTTCAGAGGGAGTTTATCGACAAGGATCGTATCCGCCTTGCGATCCATATACTGATCAACGACCTCAAAATACTGACTGCGTAAGCTGTATAAATCATCGTCACTCAAATTCGCGATAGCGTCCGGGTAACCGCCAATTTCAGCGACAGCGCTGTCGAGCGCTGGCCGTTCTTCCATCACCTGTAGGCGTGGATGAGAATCGAGAATCTGATCAAGCAGGGTCGTACCAGATCGTGGAAAACCGACCAAAAAAACCGGAGTTTCAAATTCTTTGCTAACATCCTTTGACTGAATAGCCACCGCGAGTGCGGTAGTCGTCGTCTTCGCAATGGAATCAATCAACTCAACATATTCTTCCGGTCGAACATTAGTTGCACGACTATCGAACTGAAGCCGGTTACCTTGCACCAGGTGGTTAAACGCCTCATCAGTTTTGCCCAGCAGATCATAGAGTTTGCCGAGTTCAAACCGGACACGATAGCCATTCGTCACGGACAAATCTTCTTCGGGAATGCCCTCTAAGAGATCGATTGCTTGTTGGGTTTCACCGCGACGACGTTTTATGACCGACAAGCCAATAGTGGCATTTGGATAGCCCGGCGAAATGGCTAGCGCGTTCTCGAAACAAGCCTCTGCCTCATCAAGCTGAGACACCAACTCATAGAGTTCGCCAAGATTTGTGCAAGCTTCTGCGCCTTCGGGATTTAACTTTATCGCGGTGTTATAGGCATCAACTGCGTTACTTATTTTGCTTTGGTCTTTATAGACCGACCCAAGGTTTCGATAGGCTTCCGAGAACTCCGGATCGAGTAATATGGACTTTTGGTAGTTCTCAACGGCCTCATCCAACCAGCCTTTCTCACGACAGGCATTACCCAAATTGTTATGCGCCTCCGAAAATTCTGGTTGAATTTCAATTGCCTTGCGGTAGCAGGCCTCGGCTTCATCAACGTGTCGCAAATTCATATAAACGCCGCCGAGATTATTGTGGGCTTCTGCAAAGCTGGGATTAATTGTAAGCGCGATACGATAATTCTCGCCTGCTTCTTCAAATCGGCCCGCATCGTTGAGGGCCGCTGCAAAGTTATAATAGGTCAGAGCCGATTTCGGATTCAGCTGTAGAGCGCGACGATAATTTGCCACTGCTTCATCGACATCACCCTGATCATTGAAAACGCTGGCGAGATTGCTAAAGGCCTCGGCAAATTCCGGATCAACCTCGATCGCTTTTCGAAAACTTGCAACAGCTTGATCAAGCCGACCTACGGAATGTAAACACAGGCCAAGATGGTTGTGCGCTTCGGCGACATTTTCGTCTAATGCCAATGCCTTTGTAATCAACCCAACCGCATCCTCGGGTTTACCAACCTGATAGGCAACAAGGCCAAGATAGTGCAACGCTTCGGCTTGTTTTGGATCAGCCTGCAAGACCTGCCGATAAATATCATGAGCCTTCTGCAGGTCACCCGCGCTGTGATGCTGCTTCCCTAACGCGATGGCCTGCGAAATAGATAGGTTTGTGTTAGACACCATTTCAAATATTTGGATTTATAAATTTACCCGTTGCATACCGCCGGGCGGATACCGCGTCCCAGCAGCAGCGTCTTTCGGAAATATCTCATCCAATCGCACGATATCTTCTGACGTAAGTTCGATATCAACAGCATCGAGATTCTCATCAAGATGCTTGCGGCTTTTACAGCCTGGTATCGGAAATACACTATCATCTTGCGCCAGGACCCAGGCAATGGCGATTTGCGCCGCCGTCGTGCCCCTATCAGCGGCCACAGACTCCAGTCGAGCAACGCGTTGACGATTGGCGTCAAAGTTCTCTTCGTAGAACCTAGGGAATTTTCCCCGTATGTCGTCTTCTGACTGAGAGCCTGCTTTATCAATTACGCCAGCCAAAAAACCATACCCAAGTGGTGCATAGGCCATCAGCGCCATGCCCAGCTCGTCACACGCATCGCGATGTCCCTCTTCAACATCGCGGGTCCATAAGGAATATTCGTACTGCAGAGAAACAATTGGATGCACTTTTGAGGCGCGACGCACGGTATCCGGCGCCGCCTCTGACAATCCAATAAAACGAACCTTGCCCTCTTCGACCAAACGCGCCACTGCACCGACGGACTCCTCTATTGGAATTGACGGATCGACACGCGACTGACACATCGCATCAAGATAATCGACGCCAAGATTCTTCAGACTCATTTCGCAAATTTGGCGCAACCGGTCTGGCCTACCGCTCCCTTCAGCGACACTACGGTCATTAGAATCTCGAATTGTCCCGGTCTTGGAATGGATAAAGATCTGGTCTCTGCGTCCCTTAATTGCTTCGCCGATCAGTCGGTGATTGTGCCCCCCACCATAGCGCGCAGAGCTATCGAGCAGATTGACACCACGTTCCATTGCTTGGTGAATTGTCGCAATCGACTCGTCATCATCCGCCGCACCGTATGCGCCAGACATACTGAAACAGCCAAGCCCGATGCGGGATAGCTTGATTCCAGAATGCCCAAATTCACGATACTGCATGCCTATCTCCGTCGATCAGGCGTATTCCTCTGCGGCCAGCCATTCCGGCGGCACTACCCGATTGGTATCAGCGTTCTTCATCTTGTTATAGACCACAGCGCCAGCTGCAGCGAACTGCATCCCAAGCCCGGTGTTATTCTTGTAATAAACAATGTTGTCATGCGTTTGTTTGACGGTGACCTCCCCCGTACAAAGTGACCCAAGCTCGTAGATACGGTCGCGATCGACCGCACCGCTTTCGATCAGATCAAGAAGTTCCGTCTGTTGGTTCGACACAACACTGTCCCAATCATTGATGATGACATCAGATGCCCGGGTGAACGTGGTTTCGTCGACCTCATGGCGTTTCAAGGTCACGTCCGAATTGGCAACTGAAATGACCATCTGGCCATCTTCCAGAAGATTGCCATCGAAGGTTGGCGAGGTCGAGTTCGTCATGGAGCAGACAATATCAACCCCAGCAACGACCTCGTCAGAGGTATCTACCGGGATAATCTCAACGCCATCCAATTGCACCTGGCTCGGAAAAGCCTCCCGGTTCGCCTGTGTCGGACTGTAGACCTTCACTCTTTTTATCGAAGGCCGCGCCGTGCAAATTGCTTCACAATTTGCACGCGCCTGCCGGCCAGTGCCGAAAAGCCCGAGTTCTGCCACATCATCACGGGCAATTTTGTCGACAGCAACGCCCGTGGTCGCACCAACCCGCACACCGCTCAAATGTGATTCATGCATAAAGGCGACCAGTTCTGCCGTATTCAGGTCATAGAGGATAATCACCGTCCAGTTCGTGGAATCCGGGCTGCTCATCGTTTTGCGGCCCGGCGCACCGCCTTTTACCAACATGTTTGAGCCTGCGCGAACGCATGCCATGCCATAGGTTGGAACCGCACCGATATGAACATTGGCGAAATATTCGCGCCCTGAATCATTGGGTGCATCAACTCGGTAGCGCAATCGGGGCAAAGTCTTCGCCTTGCCTTCAGCAAAATCGCCAAAACAGACATCCATAGCCTCGATACATTCGGCCATTGTTAGGTGCTTCCGCACGTCGTCGTCGCTAATTATAATGGCCAACTGGTTCTCCCTGTATTTTCTTGCGGGGACGGGCCCCAAAATTAAATTTCGAGACAAATGATAAACCCAACAGGGCAACAGGCACCATGGCAATAAATGTAGAAAAACTTTCAGACGCAGCGGGCGCCGCTATATCGGGACTCGATTTAACTCAGGAATTATCGACGGACGACACGCAAGCTCTGAAACAAGCATGGCAGGACCACATGGTTCTGCTCCTCCGCGGGCAAGAGCTCACCGAAGAGGAGCAGGAGAGATTTTGTCGAACCTTTGGCGAGATCGCAGGTCTCAAATCACAAAACACAGATTCGAAATTCTTATTCGTCACCAATAAAGAAGATCCCAACGTCGCGACTGCCGTCCAGATTGGTGAGATGATGTTCCATTATGATCAGGCTTATTCAGAACATCCCTGTAAAGCCTCGACACTCTATTCCATCGAAATTCCTGACATTGGCGGTAATACCAGCTTTGCAAACTGTTGCGCTGTCTATGACCAGTTAAGCGATAAATGGAAAGACCGCCTCGAAGGTAAAACTGCGCTCAACTATTTCAATTACGCGACCAATCCAAGCCTGCGGCCAGACCAAATTGACCCTGACGCGCCACAATATTCTCACCCCGTGATACGTACCCATTCCGAAACTGGTCGAAAGTCAGTCTATGTAAACCGTTTGATGACGATCCGGATCAACGACGTCAAAAAAGAAGAGAGCGACGAAATCCTCACCTACCTGTTTGATCTCATCGAAAGCCCGCACAATATCTATGAACATGTCTGGCAGGTGAACGATTTGGTCTTATGGGATAATCGATGCACAGCTCACGCCCGTCAGCATTATGACCCCGAGAAACGACGGTTGCTAAGGCGCATGACAATCCTCGACGAGAAACCCGTCGTCTAACAAAACATGCTCTCAATTTTTCGTGCTTGGGCTATTATTACATCATTCACAGCCCATATCTTAGTGAATTGCCGTATTAAAGGTGGAAGAATGAAATGACGGTTTCGGCTCAAAATATCGGTATCATTGCTGTTGCCAGCATCTTTGTCGTTGGCTGTTCCAGTGAAAATTTCAAAAGCGATCACACGGTTGCACATGAACGTACACAGTCATACCTAGCGGCAAACCCTTCACTCTCCCCCCCTATCGCCCGCGCCATTGGACGAATGGAGTTACATAAGGGTATGACCAAAGAGCAAATCATCGCCGCCTGGGGCAAACCTGCTTACATACAGCGTTATAGTGCTCAGTCTGAGCAATGGTTCTTTGGTTGCGGCTGGCCGCATAGCTGCGACACGCCCGATGAAGACACCAATTTTCCGTTGCTGGAGGAAATCTTCAACTCGCGCGCCATATTCAACGATGGCAAACTCAGCGAATGGACGAGTTAAAATAGCTATTCAGAAGACGGGTCTACGACACCATTTTCGATTAAATCAATTTTCCCAGAGTCCCTTAGGGCTTTGGTATAGGCCTTAAATTCGTCCTGTTTCTTTGCTGGAATTTGTCGCCAGTCGACATCATGAATAGCGCCGTAAATTGCATATAAATAAAGCGCATTACAGCACTTAACGCTTTTACCGCGCTTCATTCTGCCTTCCAGCATCCGATTAAAAGCTTTTTTGGGACCAAGTTTGACTATTTTAGCGGCGTCGTGAATCCCAGCCGCCTTGAAATCTTCTTCCGAGGTTGGACCCAAATTCCGCATTTCGGAAATTTTACCCATGCTAAAAAACCAGCCACCCTATCGTCGCTCTGTAAGCTCTATCTCGTAGCCATCAGGGTCTTTGATAAAGGCGATCATGTTGGGATTATCAGGTCGGGTTTGATGCGGTTCATGGGCGAATTCAACACCGGCGTTTTTTAAGCGATCACTCTTTTCTTGAACATTTGTCACCAAAAGCGCGACATGGCCGTACGTATTACCATGAACATACTCCGCCGGCGGCTCCATCATCTCGACAATTTCTAGCGCATGATTGCTGTCTTCATCGCCATAGCCAACATAGGCGACACGCTCTCCCCGCACCTCACTCTCACGTTGCCGCATTAAGTCCATGCCAAGATGTTGCGTGTAAAAATCTACAGATCGCTGCAAATCCGCAACGCGGATCATCGTGTGTCGGATTTTCATTCCATTGTTTCCGTGTGCCATGGCACCATTCCGTGAAACTGGATTATAATATGAAACAAGGCTACGCCTTCGCGACTATCGATGACAAGATCATCAATAGACTTGTATTCTGGGGGTTGGACGCCAACCTTTACGGTAAGAACTGGAGTAGAGTGAGTAATGGAACTTTCTGCAGCAATTACCTTAGCGCTTGGCGTCGCTTGGGCAAGTGGCCTTAATCTTTATGCCGCAGTCGCGACCCTCGGCATCCTGGGCGTCACTGGCAATCTGGACTTACCGCCAGATTTACAGCTGCTGCAACATCCTGTGGTCATCGCTGCAGCAGGTTTTATGTATTGCGTCGAATTCGTCGCCGACAAGATTCCCGGCGTCGACAGCACATGGGACACACTCCATACTTTTATCCGCATCCCGGCCGGAGCCGCACTTGCTGCCGGGGCCGTTGGCGATGTCAGCCCGGAAATTCAGCTTGCCGCATTGTTGTTAGGCTGCGGCGTTGCGGCCGGCAGCCATGCAGTCAAGGCCGGAATGCGAATCTTAATCAACACATCACCAGAACCCTTTTCCAACTGGACAGCATCGGTTGTAGAAGACGGGTTGGTGATCGGCGGCGTGACGCTGGTAGCACTAAATCCCACCGTATTCCTGATCCTGCTCGCGATTTTTGTCGCGCTGTCTATCTGGTTAATGCCGAAGATTTTTCGCGGCATCAAACGCTTGTGGGACAAGCTCCACAACATGCTAAGGCGCGACAACAAGGTGCCAAAAATCACGTTACGACCCGGCAATGATGATCGGACAAAACTCGATCCACCGCCACCTTTTATCCAGAAGTGACCTCACCTTGATCGATTGGATTTGGACACGTAGCCTTTAGCGATACAGAACAAGGTCGAATAACAGGCCGAAAACGGGGTACAAAGGTTATGAATACGAAAGCAATCGGCAAGCCGCTGCTGCGCAATGAAGATCAACGCCGTTTAACTGGCAACGGCGAATATAGCGATGATACAAGCCTACCCGATCAGGCCTATGCCGTGTTGCTGCGTTCGCCGCATGCTTTTGCAAAGATCGTTTCGATAGATGCATCTGCCGCACTCGCTGTAGAAGGCGTGCTTACTGTGCTTACCGGTCAGGACTGGATCGATGATGGGCTGGCGCCTATTCCTCATAGTCCTGTTCCGTCAGGGGGCGATGGGCTGGGCATGAATGAGGAGAAATGGTCAAAAGTCTATCTCGGTATCAACTATCCCCTGGCACCGGAAAAACCTCGCTTTGCGGGCGAAGCGGTGGCCATGCTCGTTGCCGAAACAGCTGAGATCGCCGCAGATGCTGCAGAGCTAGTCAAAATCGATTATGAGCCTTTACCCTCCGTAACCGCGACCGAATCCGCCGCCGCAACAGACGCCCCTCGCGTATGGGACGACATTTCCGGCAACGTTTGCCTCGATTCGACATTTGGCGATGTCGACGCGACTGAAAAGGCTTTTGCCGCTGCGTATCACATTACCAAAATGAAATTCCGGATCACACGCAATACCGGTGTCCCGATGGAACCCCGTGCGGGGCTAGGCTCTTTCGACCCAGCAACGGGTCAATTTACGCTTTATGCCGGTGGTGGTGGCGCGGTGCGATATAAAAGAGAGCTCATTCAGATATTCGGTGTCGATCCAGATTTGATCAGAGTCGTGACCAAAGACGTCGGCGGCAACTTTGGAACCCGCAATCGGGTATTCCCCGAATATCCGCTGGTGATGTGGGCAGCAAAACGGCTCGGCAGACCGGTTAAGAACACGACTAGCCGTACCGAGTGCTTTCTCACTGACTTCCAGGGTCGCGATCTCGTTACCTCGCTGGAAATGGCGATGAATGAAGACGGCAAGTTTCTCGCCATGAAAGCCGATAACCTGTCCAATATTGGCGCTTACACCTTGTCCTTCACCCCACTATCCAAGGGTGCAGAGATTGTCACCGGCGGCTACGCCATTCCCTGCGCCACCGTCCACGCACGCGGCGTTTTCAGCCATTCCGTACCAACCAACCCCTATCGCAGCGCGGGGCGACCCGAAGTGATCTACGCGCTGGAGCGCCTCGTCGACACGATCGCAGATGAGATGAATATCGACCGGTTCGAGATCAGACGACGAAATTTGGTTGCCAGCGACGAAATGCCTTTCGCAAACCCCCTCGGCATGACTTATGACAGCGGCGAGTATCACCACTGCCTCAAACGCGCTCAGGAATTGTCGGAGGTCGCTGGGTATGAGGATCGCAAAAATCAAACGAAAGCTAACGGTCTACGACGTGGTCTCGGTATCTGTTCCTATATCGAAAGCTCCTCAGGTGCGCCATTAGAGCGCGCGGAAATCTCTTTCAACGATGACAACCGTATCGAAGTCGTCATCGGCACACAGGATAGCGGACAAGGGCATGAAACAAGTTTCTGCCAAGTAGCATCAGAATGGCTCTGTGTCCCGTTCGACAAGGTTGAGTTGCTTCAAGGCGATACCAAATTTGTTTCCGTGGGTGGTGGCTCGCATTCCGGTCGTTCCATGCGGATGGCGGGCACTGTCATTGTCATGGCCGCTGACAAGCTAATCGCAAAAGGAAAACGACTCGCGGCACATGTCATGGAGGCCGCCGAGAGCGATATCGAGTTCAGCGAAGGCACGTTCACAATTTCAGGTACAGATCGGGCGATTGATTGGTTCGACCTCGCCGACAAGATAAAAGAAACACCAAATCTTCCCGAAGACCTTGCGGACGGACTTGCGGAGAACGCCGAAAATTTGATGCGAACGCCAGCATTCCCCTATGGCACCCATATTTGTGAGGTTGAAGTTGACCCGGAAACGGGGGCGATGACATTGGATCGGTACACAGCAGTTGACGATGTCGGACGTGTGATCAATCCGATAATTGTGGAAGGACAAATCCAGGGGGGCATCGTACAAGGCGCAAGTGAGGCGATGTTCGAGGATTTCGTTTTCGATCCTAATAATGGGCAACCACTGGCGGCGACCCTTATGGACTATGCGATACCACTCGCTGCTGACATGCCGAACTTCACCACTGAGTGTCATGAGGTATTAACCCCAATGAATCCGCTTGGCATTCGGTCCGCTGGCGAAGCAGGGACAACACCGGCACTCGGCTGTATTCTCAACGGCGTAGTCGATGCTTTAAAGGATTTGGGTGTTAAGGACGTCGAGATGCCCTCTTCAGCGCACAATATCTGGAAAGCAATCCAGGCAGCACAGCGCTAGGATCAAGTCGCAGCTTTTAATTCAGCCAGCCTGTCTTTGGTGATCTTGAGGTCGAATAAATATTCTTCTTCATCGGGGAACCGATTAGCCAGCATTGTCACAATGGGGATACTCTCTTCATAAGCCGCAATCGCCCCTTCGCGATTACCAAGAGCATTTTGAATTTCGCCGATTTTCTCCTGACAGACTGAAAAATCCCGAAGATAGACCAGTTCATCGGGATATGACTTCGCGAGACGCCCAACAATCATGAGGGATGCTTCAAAACATTCGAGAGCCCCAACCAAATTGTCGTGTTCTGCGTGCCCATCTCCCATTTCGTCATAGGCGATTGAAAGATCTCTTTGCAAATCGGGGTTGTCAGGATCTGCATTCAAAAGCCCCGTAATCTCTGCAAGGGTCTTCGGGACAGGCTCGGGGGCGACAGGTTCTGCCTCAATTGTTTCCGGACCGATTGTCTCGTCGGATTTTGCGACGATCACCTGGTCCATACCCTCAAGCGCCAGCGACTGGGTTTGCTGATCTTCTGTACCGGCAAATGCCTTTTGCGCGGCCTCAAAAGCACCCAACAAATTTCCGGTTTCCTTATAGAGTCGGGACAACCCCAGCTGCGCTGTTGCTGAGCCCGGGTCAAGTTCAGCCGCCTTCTCATACCAGGGTAGCGCTTCCTCTACTGACCTGTTTGCTGCCAGAGACCCTTTTTGCAAAGCCGTCGCAGCAGCTTTGACTTTCAATTCATGCAGTTGCGATTCAGCCTGCTGCGCATTTCGTAATTCTTGCTCGAATGCAGCAGTTAAAGTCGATTCATCAGCCGTAGACGCGATATTGGGCTGCGGCACTGGCGATTGTGATTTGGGCGGCGGTGACACCGCTGGCTCTGGCAAGAGTTCCGACGCCGTCGTAGGCATTTCAACACTCGGCTGTGGCGCAACGGATGACGCTGGCATTTGGGGTGCGGCAACGGGCGGCACTATCGATTCAGCGACAGTCGGTGCTGCAGGGGTCGGCGATTGCGGAATTGGCGCTGCCGGAGGTGGTGCTGGCAACGGCACATCTTCCGGCATAGAGCTTGGCGGCAAAGAACTCGGCGACGACGCAGCGCTCTCAACCGTCGGTGATTCTGCAGCGGGATTATATGTCTGACCCGCCTCAGCCGAAACGGACTGTACGGTTTCCGGGGCCGCTGCAGGCTCGTCTTTCTTCTTTCGCCGAAGGAGGCCGACCAAAATACCGACAAGTTTTACCGGCAGCTTGAACAACCACTTAAAAACCCCGCCCAATTTTCCAAAGAGACTACCAAATAGGCGACCTAAGAGCTTAAAGGGATTCTTCGTTTTCTTACTGGCCGCCAAAAGCTGCTGCGCAGCTTCAGCTTTTGATAGGGCGTTTTCAGCAGCCTCTTTATTAATGTCCTGCTGCACCGTCACCGCATCGCGGCCCCTTGGGCGCTTCACCAACCTAATAAGTAATTTGACGATTTTTCGAACGAACAGGAACACAAACAGCAATAGGATGACCAAGAAGGCATCCATAACGACAAATTCCATAAAGTCAGGAAGCGGCCTGGTTAGGGACTGACCCAGCGTTTGCGCAATTTCACGTATCGTTAGAATCGATGTAAGCATGATCTTTTTGTTTTATAGCGCGAAATCCCTGAATCTGTCGTACGTCTTTGCATATCAACGTTCAGGGTCTAATTCGACCATGAATGTTCTACAACAAAAAAAATGCCTCAAGCATTAGAACACACGCCTTCATTGTGATAGGAAATGCAGCAACAAATTGATCGAAAAGGCATGAGAAGGCCATGAGCGCAAAAACCGAGACAATAGAACTTCCAGTTGGGGAAATTACCGTCACCCGCAAAGGCTCTGGGCCACAACTCCTATTGCTTCACGGCGGAGGGGGTTCGATTGCCGACCACCCAGTGACCGACAAATTGGCAGAAAAATTTGAAGTCATTGCGCCAACCCACCCTGGTTTCAACGGCACTAAGGTTCCAGATCATTTCGATGGCATGCCCGAATTGGTGCATTTTTATCTCGATGTGCTTGATGCCTTGGAAATCGACAATGCTGTATTGATGGGCATTTCGATGGGCGGCTGGCTCGCCGTAGAGCTTGCCTCGATTAATTGTGCCCGGTTTTCGAAAGTTATTTTGGTTGATGCCGTCGGTGTAAAAGTTGGCGGCCCCACTGATCGGGACATCGTCGATGTGTTCGGCATACCTCCGGACGAAGCCACAAAATTGATGTATCACGATCCAGCCAATGCCCGTGATATGAGCACGCTATCAGATGACGCCCTGGCAGCTGTTGCTGGCAACCGTATCGCCTTGGGGCTCTACACCTGGGAGCCCTATATGCACAACCCGAAGCTGCCGCAACGGTTGCATCGTGTCACAGCACCGACGCTATTCCTCTGGGGTGAAAGCGACGGGCTCGTAACCACGGATTATGGCAAGGCCTATGCCGCCCTGATCCCTGGTGCAAAATTCGTGACGATCCCGGAAGCGGGTCATTCCCCTTACGCAGAACAGACAGAACGCTTCGTAAGCGAAGTGTTTGCCTTTACAGACTGACGGAATACGAACATGAGAACTTATTGGTTTACCGAGGACGCTTATCCTGACCTGCCACCGCAGGAGGAATACGAATCCATCCGCGTCAATTTGCCGAATTCCAACTTTGATCCGGAGCGGGGACACGAGCTCTATAACTGGTATCTTGATATGTGGTGCATGGCTGAAAGCTATGGCCTCGACATTATGAATAACGAACATCACCAAACCGCGACCTGCATGGTACCCGCCGCCCCGCTTATGATGTCTATTCTGGCGCGTGAAACGAGCAAAGCGCGTTTGCTTATTCTGGGCAATCCGATTTCCAATCGGCGTAACCCGATCCGCGTCGCTGAAGAAATGGCGCTAATCGACGTTATTTCAAAAGGCCGGTTGGAATGTGGTTTCGTTCGGGGCGTCCCCTATGAAGCGGCCCCAGCGAACCGGACAGCACATCGCGGCAGTCAACGTTTATGGGAAGCGCATGACATGATCATGAAGGCTTGGACCACCCATGACGGCCCTTTCAATTATGAAGGACGTTGGTTCCAGAGCCGCCAGATTAATATTTGGCCCCGCCCCTATCAGCAGCCAGCGCCGCCGGTATGGGTCACAATGGGCGGCCGTTCAAGCACAACGCCCGTCGCCAAACATAAACATGTCGGTGCCGTATTCCTCGCCGGCTACCCACGCATTCGTGAAATTTTTGACGGGTATCGCGAAGACTATCTCGAAATGCATGGAGAACATGCGCCATTTGACCGACTAGCTTATCTTGGTCTCGTCTTTGTTGGTGAGAATGAAGCAAAGGCTCGCGAAGGCGCAGAAAAATTGTTGTGGTATATGAGTGCCAATAAAGTGCCGGGATACTGGTCTAACCCCCCCGGATACCATCCACCACAAATTGCTGCCCAGATTATGAAGGGCGCACGTGGTGGCTCTGGGGTACCTCTCACTGCAACACTTGATGACCAAATGGCCCGCGGCAATGTGTTTGCCGGCACGCCAGATCAGGTCTACGAGCAGATCAAGAATTTCTGGGAATATTCCGGTGGCTTCGGCAACATGCTGATGATGGGTCAAGCGGGCTTCGTCACACATGAAGAAACCGAAACTTCAATGAAGCTGTATTCTGAAGAAGTCTTCCCGCGCCTCAAAGAGCTTGAAGCTTCAACAACACCCGCTGAAGCTTGGGAAAAATCCAAGGCGATGGAAAAACGTGAAAATGTGCCGCTCGATGGATTCGCCCTGGAATTTGTGCGTTAGTTAAGAAACACGGTGAGCAATCGTCCGTGAGCGCCTGAGAAACGCCAGCGCCAGAACACCAAGACCGAAAACCGACTGACTGCCCGGTTCGGAAACGCTGTCACTGGCGAAGACGACAGTGTCCAGTGCCCTCTCAACCATCAACTTATCCGTAAGCGGCGCCGTTGGATGGTCGAAATTAAAGGTTAGAAATGACCTTGAAAAATCCGCTTCCGTTAAATTTGTTGCGAGAGTTGTGGGATCGCCAAATAGGTCCGCGCCACGAAAATCAATATCGAAACTTGCAGCCGAGAAATCGTTAAACACTGGACTGGTAAATGTACCTCCGGCGACGCCCCCAATTGCAACACTGACAAATTCTGTCAGCCCGACACCGATGAACTGTTGAACACGGCCTCCAGAACCCGTGTAGGTTAATCCACCCGAAACCCCCGGCTCTGCGACATGGAACGTGAAACTCGTGATAACGTTATTGAAGGTGTTATTCACGCCAACCGGCACGACTGTTTCATCAAGAATGATTTGTCCGGTAATTGCTGCTCCGACGGTAAAGGGGCCAGAATTAAAGTTATCCACGCTGCCGGTATAGTTGATGATCACATCTGCACGCACGGCGCCAACTGATGCCAGACACAGCATCCCAACGAATGCGGACACATAATTTTTGATGATCATCAAGCGACAGTATCGGGCGTTCCAATAAACGGCAATAAAATTGTCAGTTCAAATGTGCTAGAACAGATCGAAATATTCGCGGTGTTCCCAGTCATTGGTTTCTGACAGGAAACGGCCAATCTCGGCTTCCTTGATGGCGACCATGTAATTGACGAAATCGTCGCCAAATTCCTCGCGGAACAGCGCGCTGTCTCGCAGCGCTGAGACAGCCTCCATCAGATTTCCCGGGAGTGCAGGCTTGTCCGCCTCATAGGGTGTGGCGGATGGCGGACCCGGGTCGCGTTGATTTTGAATTCCGTGGAACCCCGAAGCAATTTGGGAAGCGATGTAGAGATACGGATTTGCAGCAGGCTCGCCGATACGATTTTCTACTCGTGTACCAGCGTCGCCCGCGCCGCCTATAGCCCGGACCATCGCACCCCGATTATCAGAAGACCAAACCGCGCGATCTGGAGCCAACGTAAAGGGCTTATACCGTTTATATCCGTTGAGAGTCGGTGTCGTGAAAACCGATGCGGCTCGTGCATGTTCGAGGATGCCACCGATATAATTTAGACCGATTTCCGACATCACACCGTCGCCTTCCGGCATGAAGACGTTATCACCGGTTTCAAGATCACTCAGAGATTGATGGAGATGCCAGCCGCTGGAAAACATATTTTCCAAATGTGGACGACACATAAAGGTCGCGTGATAACCGTGTCGGCGACATACCTGTTTCACCGCATTACGGAATTCCACCATGGTGTCTGCCGCGTCAACTGGTGCCATTGGATGGAAAGTTACCTCGGCCTGACTCGGCCCAAACTCAACCTCGGTCGAACGTAACGGCAGGCCCAGCGCGAGCACATCGCGGCGAATAATTTGCATAATCGGTTCGTGTTGGTCAGCACGAATTTCGGTCAAATATTGAAATCCCTTTGCCAGCAGATCAACATTTGGTGGTTTGCCTGGTTGCCCAGCATCCTCTGGCTGCAATGCTTCGTCACGAAGATGAAACAGATGGAACTCGACTTCCAGACCAATTGAAGCGCTGTATCCCGCAGCGGCTAGATCGCCAACGGTCCGTTGTAACAAAGCCCGTGTCGAAAATGGCACTGTCTCGCCGTCGGGAAAGTATAGATCACAGAGCAACCACCCTGTTGCCTCGACCCAGGGTAAAACTCGGAAAGTACTGGAATCAGGCAGCATGACGAAGTCGCCAGCGCCAGTCATCGCCTCTAAACCAAAGCCACCGCCTTCACTCCACACCGGATAGATCGTTTTATGGGATGTATCTTTGGCCAACAGCGTTGTCGTCATTGTGACGCCGCCTTCCATCGCAGACAGCAGGTCATCAGCCATGATGGTCTTACCGCGCAAGATGCCATGCTGATCAGCAAAAGACAGGCGGACAACCTCCAACCCTTCCGCCTTAACCCGCTGAATAATCTCAGCATTCTGCTTTTTTTGGTCAGCAGTCAGCAAACCAAACCGGTCAGCAAACCTGCCCCTGCCATGTGACGATACGTTTGACATTAAATTTCCTCGGCACTCCTTATGCCCACGGAGAACGGTCTCTACGTGCCTGATCGCATTCAATCCAGCAATCCTGCCAGTCATCCACGGGACCGATGGTATCGACTGCAATCGGACCCGTTAGTGTAGCGCCTTGCTTGGGTGTACTCTTGTCAGCTTCAACGTCATCAATCGCGGCCATCAGAATTTTGCGATACGCAATGATCGCCTTGTCTGTCGTACCCAGGTGCTCTGTACTTCGGTCAAAAACGGCACCTGGTGACTCTACCGCCCAGTTGTCATGAACATTTATATCCATCCCCATGCCGGTATAGGTCTGAGTACGCTGTTCTTCCGCATCATATCCCCAGTCGTTTGAACGATTTTGCAGCGGCTTGTAATCGGGCTGGCTGTAAAGTTCAAGACGTTGATCTCGCATCGCCTGTCGATCAACCTCATGTTCAAAATCCGTAAAGATCGCATACCAATAACACTCTCGATCATTGATCGGCACATGCCATTGGCTAATCGTCATATCGTTGCTCATCGGGATGACAATGGCATTCGGAAAAGCGAGATTTGTCACCCTCACATGCATCCCGGCATTCCCGAGATCGCGCAGCGTCTTGATTCGCATACCAGAATCGGTCTCGTCGATGTCGATGGTCGGACGCACCGCTTCCCGCAGTAGCTTCGTTACCGGAATTTCTTCCGTTGAGTCCCTGAATTGCTGGCCATAGCCCTCTTCCGGGTCTTTGTCTTCGAAGAAACGATGTAAGAACGAAGCGTGCGCCGGATCTATGCCAACTTCCAGGGCTTGCAGCCAATTCGCGTCGATATGGCCTTTAAAGGCAAAGGTGAAGGTATCTGGTGCCACAAAGCAATCAAATGACGGTAACGGGGGCGGATCACCAGGCCCCAAATAGGCAAAGACAATCCCGCTCCGCTCAATACACGGATACGCAGTGTGATTAATTTTAGTATGAAAATTACTGCCTTCTGGTTCGGCAGGCTGTTCAAGGCATTTGCCCGCCACATCAAATAACCAGCCATGAAACGGGCACCGAATCCCGCCATCTTCCAGCCGCCCAAATTTCAGGTCAGCACCACGATGAGGGCATTGGCGACCAACCAACCCGTAAGCCCCTGCTTCATCCCGAAACAGCACTAACCGTTCGCCAAAGAGTTCAACCGGCACGGCGGGTCGATCATCAGCCAATTCATCGACCAACGCCGCTGGTTGCCAATACCGACGCAACAATTCCCCTGCCGGAGTGTTGCCAGTGGTTTGGGTTACACGTTGATTTTGTTCACTACTCAACATGCGCGCACGCTAAAGGCGTCAGCAGAAGCTGGCAAGCCGGTGCATCCGTCGCTTGACAAGACATGCCGGTCTCAGCAGCATGTCGTCGCATCAAAAAATGAAAAGAAGAGAAGAATAGGGAGACTAAACAGGTGGAGGCCATTCGCAGATATTTTCTGCCGGTAGTCAGGCTTTTTTTGGGCTTGCTTCTAATCGCCAGCGTCTTCCTGATCGTTGCCAACGCCACGGGTCGGTATGTGTTTCTAGCTCCCATAATCTGGGCTGAAGAAGTGCTCGGCTATGTGCTCGTCTGGACAGTTTATCTCGGTAGTGTTCTCGTTACTTGGGATGGCGGACACCTCAAAATGGATCTGTTGTCGCGAACCCTCCCTGGAATTTCTCGAACTATCGTCAACGGCATTTCAGTTTCCGTCTTTATCTTCATCGGCGGTCTGATTGTTTATCAGTCTTGGTTCGCCATCGCTGATCTCACGCATGTCAGTCAAGTCGCGGAAATACCGATGAACTGGATGCATTCGATTATCCCGATCTCTTTCGTGTTTGTCCTAGGGTGCATTCTTATTCGATTTCGTGAAAATCTGGCCGGAACGCTGGAAAGCGAAGCCGATCAGATTGAGGCGCTGCGCGAAGCCGCTGCGACCGCCGAACAGGCCGCTCAACAAGCGAGCAAGGACTAAACCCGATGGAACTGTTTCTCGTCATGGGCGTCCTACCGGTCATTCTGCTGATCCTTGGTTTTCCGATCTTTGTGATCTTGATGGTCTCTTCTGTGATTACCATCCTGTTCATCATGGATTTGCCGATCACGATGGTTCAAATCGAACTCTTCGGCAGTGTCGATAATTACAAACTAATCGCCGTTCCATTCTTTATTTTCGCCGGCGCTATTATGGCGCAGGGCGGCATATCCCGGCGCTTGGTTGATTGGGTGGTTTCGCTCCTCGGGGCTGTCCGGGGTAGTTTGGCTCTGACCACAGTCGGCGCCTGCACGATTTTCGGAGCTATTTCAGGGTCCAGCCCTGCCACCGTCGCAGCTATTGGCGGCATGCTGTTCCCGTCACTCCGGGAAAAAGGCTACCCCGAGAAATTTGCCAGCGGCTTGCTCGCTTCCTCTGGCGCCATTGCCGGGATTATCCCACCGTCAATAGCGATGATCCTGTATGGCGCGGCAGCAGAGGAGTCCGTCAGGCATCTCTTTATCGCCGGGGTTTTACCCGGCCTGTTTATCGCCTTCGTCATGGGCCTTTATATTTACTTTTATGCGCGCAAGCGCGACATCCAGGAAGGCGAGAAGTTTACCGTCAAACGTGTCGGAAGGACTACAAAGGCGGGTGCCTGGGCACTGGGGACACCGCTAATCATCCTCGGCGGCATCTATGCCGGTATCTTTTCCCCCACCGAAGCCGCTGGTGTTGCCTGCCTCTACGCTGTCATCGTCGCCATGTGGGTATACCGCGATATGACGCCGACCGGTTTGTGGAAGGTTACCATTGAATCAGTCTATCTAACGGCTCAGGTCTTAATCATCGTTGGGGCGGCCACCTTATTCTCGCGCCTCCTTACTATTGCCGGTGTCCCACAATCAATGGTCGAATGGATCCAGGGCCTCGGACTGGAATCATGGATGGTCTTGCTGATTATCAACGTATTCTTGCTGCTTGTTGGTTGCGTTCTTGACCCGGCCTCAGCGATCCTGGTTCTCGCACCGATCCTTAAACCAGTCATTTTGGCGGCCGGCATCGACCCAATTCATTTTGGGATTATCATGACCGTCAATGTCAGCATCGGGATGTTTACGCCGCCCTTTGGGCTAAACATATTTGTCACACAAGCGCTCTTCCGAGTACCACTTTCAAGTCTTTACCCAGGGCTGGTTCCGTTTATCATCATCAACCTAATCGCGTTGGGCGTTATTTCGTATTGGCCGGACCTTTCACTCGTTCTTGTCCGGCTCTTAGGCTAACGATTTTATTAGCTGAATTGCAAAGACCATCATTGGATGGTTTCAACAGGAGGAAAAGGAAAAAATGATTATTAAATCAATTCTCGCAACCGGCGCCGCCGTTGCAGTGCTCGCGGCAGGGGCCGCACAGGCACAACATAAAATGAATATCGGCATGGTGACCATTAATGACCCGCAGCATGCCCTTGCCAAAGAATATAAAAGACTAATTGAAAAGCGCAGTGGTGGTAAGATCCAGATGAAGGTCTTCCCCGCAGGACAGCTGGGTAAAATTCCACGTCAGCTCGAAAATCTCAAAATCGGTGCTCAGGCAGCTTTCCTTTCGCCTCCCGGCTTTCTGTCCGGCATGAATGTCGCTTTCCAGGCACCCGACGCGCCCGGCAAGTACAAGAGTTTTTGGCATGCGCAAAATGCCTTCACGACACCGAAGTTCCGGACGCCCTATCTTAAATTGGCGGAAAAGCACGGCATCCTCGGCATCTCGATCTATAATTATGGACCGACATCGATTGCCTCGCGGAAGCCTATTCGGACTCTCAACGATCTTAAGGGGCTGAAAGTTCGCGTTCTGGCGACCAAGATGGAAAGTAAACTTGCCAAGACTCTTGGCATGACCGGTGTTCCGATGCCTTATCTTGAGGTGCTGCCCGCATTGCAGCGCAAAACCATTGATGGCTGCCGTAGTTCTATCGTTGTAATGGGTGCAACCAAATTCTTTACCACAACAAAATCTATTACGCTGATCGAATCCGGCATGATTCCAAGTGTTCTCTTTGTCAGCAAACGCTGGATGAAAAAACTGCCTAAGAATTTGCAGGACTTGGTTATCAAAACCGGTCGTGACGCCGAAGCTTTCGCTGGCAAGTTTGCAGCCAATGCAAACAAGAATGCAGAAGCCTTGTGGAAAAAGAATGGTGCCGAGGTTATTCGCCTGTCCGCAGCTGACCAGGCAGCCGTTACGAAAAAACTTGCACCACTCGGCGACGAGTTCCTGGGCGGAAACCCCAAGACCTCAAAAATGTACAATATCCTTCAAGGCGTTCTTAAAACCGCTTCAACAAAAGCGCCTTAATAAGAAACGCTTGATATACGACGCGGAAGGGCCAGGCGGAAACGTCTGGCCCTTTGCCGTTTGCCACGCACCAGGGGGCATCATGAGTACCAACAAAACATATGACTACATTATCGTCGGCGCTGGCTCAGCGGGCTGTACTCTGGCCAATCGCCTCAGCGAAGACAGCGATGCCAGCGTCCTGGTTCTTGAGGCCGGCGGCCAAGATCGCGACCCCCTTATCCACGTGCCATTAGGTTGGGGGAAAATTCTGTTCAACCGCCTCCATGATTGGGGTTATTTCACTGAGCCAGAGGCGGCGCTCAATAACCGCGAAGTTGAATGCGCCCGTGGCAAAGTGATCGGTGGATCATCCTCCATCAACGCGATGGCCTATGTCCGCTGTCATCCTGCTGATTTCGATCGTTGGGAGGAGATGGGACTCAAGGGCTGGTCATATGCGCACGCCCTACCTTATTTCAAACGTTCCGAAAATTGGGAAGGTGGCGGCACCGAAATTCGTGGTAGCGGGGGGCCCCTAACAACAATCCAAAACATCTATCCTGATCCTCTTAAAGAAGCTTGGTTGGAAGCTGGCCAGGCCGCCGGTTATCCGGTGACCGAAGACTACAACACCGACAATGAAGGCTTCTGCGTCATGCAGTCGACCATTCGCAACGGCAAACGCTGCAGCGCGGCCGTCGCCTATCTTCGACCAGCTATGAAACGGCCAAACCTGACTGTTCTCGACAAATCGATGGTCCTAAAAGTGATTGTCGAAAATGGCCGCGCCACCGGTATCGAATATTCCCGTAATGGCCGTACCGAAACCGTTCACGCTGAACGTGAGGTCGTTCTGTCGGGCGGTGTCATCAACTCCCCACAACTCCTGATGCTTTCGGGTATTGGTGATCCTGAACACCTCAAAGAGCACGGTATCGACTGCCTGAACGCCTTACCCGGTGTCGGACAAAACCTGCAGGATCATATCGGTGTCGGCATAGAATTCGAACGCAAGGAAGATGGGCCGTTCGTCGGTCACCTGCGGTATGACCGGATCGCTCTTGCCATGTTGCGGGCTTACTTCATGGGTGATGGCTTCGCCACCGAAATGCCTGGTCCAATCATGGCATTTCTCAAGAGTGATCCAGCCCTAACACAGCCAGACATCCAGTTTTTAACGCGCTTTGTCCCACCAGAATCACAGCCCTGGTTCCCCGGATACCGAAAAAAACCGAAGGATGCGTTTATGTGCCGCCCAGCGGTTCTCCATCCCGAAAGTCGTGGCGAAATTCGTCTCAAATCCAATGACCCACGCGAGAAAGTCGCAATTTACCAAAAATTTCTATCGGCGGAGAAAGATTGGGAAACACTTCGGACCGGCTTCGATATGGTCCGTGATGTCGCCCATCAAAAACCTCTCGATCCCTTCAGAGGCAAAGAAATCCAGCCAGGTGCCGGTGTTACAAGCAAAGCGGATATTGACGACCATATTCGAAAAACCGCGTGGACCGTTCACCATCCCGCAGGAAGCTGTAAAATGGGAACCAATGACGACGATATGGCCGTCGTCGACAACGAACTTCGTGTCCGCGGCATCGATGCCTTACGGGTAATCGACGCTTCTGTACTGCCAGACATGCCCGGCGGCAACATCAACGCACCAGTCATCATGATGGCAGAGAAAGCAGCAGACCTTATCCGTGGTATTACACCGCTTGACCCTGCGACCCATTAAATAAGTTGGCTACTCTTTGAGCTCGAGCACCGCGATCAGTGGCAAATGATCACCACCAATGCGTGGGCCTGTTTCAAGCGAGATGGTCCGAAATTTATTATCATGCAGGATGTGGTCGATAGGCACCTGAACCTGTCTGGGTAAAAGACCTGGCCAGGTGGGCGTCAATCCACGCCCGCGTCTTGGGTCCTGCAGACCACTATCTCGTAAAAATTTGCGGAACCGGGCGTTATACGGGGTGATATTCAAATCAGCTGCCAAAATAGCCGGGATCTCGGGTTGGTCCAGACGCCAGAGCGTCAGCATCGCAAGCCCTTCATTTCGAGTCGCAACGGCCTTGTTTGACAACGGCGGAGGAGCATGGGCGGCCGCAAGCCTAATACGGATTCCTCTGACATTAAGCTCTATAAAAACTGCGGGCACGGGGATCACCGGCAAACTAACAACTCGACTCTCGGCGATCGCATGGCGTGAAAAAACCGCAATCCCGAAATTATCGCTCCGGGGTCGGGCCACGCGGTAGGGATACTTCTCTAAAAGAGGAGTAAGTTCGGAAATCCAAGATGCGTCGATCTCCTCCAAGACAATAATATCGGCATCAGTATTGAGAAGCCATGAACTCACCGCTGAAAAATGGCGATTAATTGTCAGCACGTTCATTTGAACGATTTTTATTCGCTGCCCTTGTATATCGGCAGGGGCACCATCACGGGTCGGTAAAAATGGATAAAGCCAAACGAAGTTTCCGACAAGGCCCACAATGATCGCCATAAATATCCAGCTTGATCCCGCGCGCGCGCGAAAAACGAACCCCGCTATAAGCAAGATCAGTGCAGCATAAGCACCCTGGAGAGGAAAATGACTTAATCGTTCAAGCGCAGCGCCAGGATTATCCAGCCCTGGCACGATTGCAGCCAAAACCGGGCCTAAAGCAAACCAAAAAAGGACGCGCTTAAAAGGAAGTGCGAAAGCGGTTTTTGAAAATCGCATAAAACTCAGAACACGTTGATCCAGCGTAGGGGGATTTTACACGTCCTGCGATTTCAGGCGAGTCCGATGAATAGCGATAAGCGCGAAATAACGAATTCCCTGCTCCACCGCGTTCGAATCCAAACCAGTTATAGCCACCAAAGAAAGGTGACACATACTCCCAGACGATTTTCTGATCCGGCGTGACTTCAAAAACACGTCCCATCTGCCCTTCACAAATGAGCGTGTTCCCCGACCAAAGTCGTTGGGCGCCTGAAATATTAGGGCTGAAGAATGTCCAAGTTGGCTGTCCACGATAATCCCACACCTCTTCGCCGGTTTCGGGATTGAGCTCGATAACCCGCGAGAACGGATTGATTGGGGTGTAAATGCCATTGGCAAAGAACAACAAATTTCCGTTTTCTAGCATCTGCACATCATGTGTCGTTCCCCACATAACGTCCTTCTTCATCCAGCGAAACTTTTTTGTTTCGCGATCAATAATCGCCAGCGTATGCGTCCGCCGAAAGCTGATCAGTACATCGCCATTCTCCAGTGGGAAACAGGCATTGGCGTGGGCGAATTCTTCTCGGTCGCAGGAATCAATTAAAGGATGTGCCTCAATATCTTCATCAAGATGGAAATGCCATTCCCAAACCGTTTCGCCGGCTGGATTCACCTCACGGATATAATCGCCATAGATAATGCCGTCATGTTCTGAACCCGGAATCCCACCGATCACGCGTTTGGCATATTCATCCGGTAGTGGCTCCCAGCCGAGATAGATGGTGTTGCCATTCGGACAACGGCGGAAATCATGGTGCTGGCCATGATCTTCATATTCCCATACGATATTGCCTTCCCAATCATATTCGCGCATCAACCCGCCTTTGCCGCGACGCAGCGGCGGGCCTTCAGTGGTACGCCCTGACCACAGGAGGTTGCCGGTTGGCAGCAAATAAGCGTAATTGCCCGGCGTTAGCGGAAAATGCCAGTTGTGAAGAACTTCTCCCCGCATGCCGATGACATAAGCTTCCTTACTGACCAGCGGCACGATCAGCGTATAACCGTCCGTTGCGTGGCCTTGGTCGTAAAGTAAAACACCCGTATCGCGATGCCGCATACCACTCTCCCTATGCCTTATTCATTGTCCTAATTATTACGCAGATACAACTCGACTGCACCTCCCCGATCATCTCTTGATGCGGTAAGGTCGGTAAAGGAGAGAGTGCAAAATGCAAACCATAAATCTCGATGGCTATTCGATAGCACCACGCGAAGTCGAATTCACTGGCGACACAGGCACCTTGAAGGGTTTCCTGTTTTTGCCACCGGGTGATGGACCGTTCCCCTGCGTTATCGACAATCACGGCAGCGCAACCCCGCCCGGCACCACCGACCTATCGCACCCCCAAACCGCAGCCCTGTTTCTGTCGTGGGGCTGCGCCTATTTGTTTCCGCATCGTGCCGGTTACGGCAATTCGCCGGGCGTTGTCGTCGGTGATGAGGTCCCGGCCCCGCGTGGCACCGTAGAACATGATGAGCAAATGTCAGCGCGGCTGGTACGGGAGAACAAAGACGTTATCGCTGCACTCGATTATGCAGTTGGCCTGGGTGAAGTTGACGTCAATCGCATGATTGTCATGGGGAGTTCCCTTGGCGGCATCCATACCTTGCTCGCCCTAGCCGCTGATCCGCGCTGGTGCTGTGGGCTGGATTTCTCTGGCGGCGCAAGCCAGTGGGCCAAACACCCCAAGATAAAACAAATGTTGTTAGATGCCGCTGCAACCCTGACCCAGCCAGTTTGCCTGATTCAGCCAGAGAATGATTTCAACACGGCTCCAACTACGGAAATTTCCTCGCTTCTTGAACAGCGCGGCCATCCGCATGACGCGAAGATATTCCCGCCCTGGGGCAATGCCGGCCCTGAAGCGCATCGTTTCTGCGCCGCCGGACAACAAATTTGGGGACCCTTCGTTTACGATTTCCTCGAAAGGTATCTGTAATAACCATGACAAATGACCTGCCATACGCCTTACCGCCTGACCCCAACACCAAGGCACCATCATTCGAAGTACCGGACAAAGCCTGTGATACGCATTTTCATATTTTTGGACCGCCGGATCGCTTTCCGTTCGCAGAGACGCGCCGCTACAACCCACCGGGCGGTCCGATTGAGCATTATCAGAATGTCCAAAAGCTAACCGGCCTGACACGGGCGATTGCCGTGCAACCAACGGCGCATGGCATGGATAATTCGGCAATCTTGCATGCGGTGGCGCAGTCTGAGGGCAATATGCGTGCGGTTGTGCGGTTTAACGACAAAACCACCGATGCCGAGCTCGAGGCTTTGCACGAAGCAGGCACCAGAGGGGCGCGGTTCTCGCTGATGTCAGACCGCCCCGGCAGTTCGGAAATGATCGAACACGCCATCCCACGAATGCAAAAACTCGGCTGGTCACTGGTGTTGCATGTCGAAACTGATCATTTCATCGATAATGAAGCCTTTATCCGCAACATCCCAATTCCAACGATTGTCGATCATATGGCGCGATGCCGTCCGGCCGACGGGCTCGGTCAGCCCGGCTTCAAACTACTACTCGACCTGCTCAAGGATGATCGCTTCTGGGTCAAAATTTGCAGCGTCGACAAAATCAGTGCGACGCCACAGGCCCGCGTCGAAAGCGGGCTTCCCTTCAGCGATGTCATTCCATTAGGACAAGCCGTAATAGAGGCGGCACCAGACCGGGTAATTTGGGGCACTGACTGGCCACATGGTAATACGTTCACCCCCGGCCGGATCCCCAATGAAGGTGATCTGCTGGATATCATTGCCGCCATGGCTGGCGATCAGGAGACGCTGCACAAGATTCTCGTCGATAATCCGGATCGCCTGTACTTCCAGTGACCACCGATTGACCTGATAGGCATTAGACACCATCGTTAGGGTATGTCGTGGTTATGTCGTGATTGTTTTGAAACGGGACCGTCCGAAGATGGTGTCGATAACGTTTGCCCGGATTGCGGCTCCACGCGGGTCATCGTCCATAATGAACTGGATGCCCTTTCTATTGCCCATATCGATTGTGATGCCTTCTACGCATCGGTCGAACGACGCGACGACCCAACTCTAAGAGACAAGCCTGTTCTGGTCGGTGGTAAAGGCGGGCGCGGCGTTGTCATGGCGGCGAGTTATGAGGCCCGTAAATTCGGATGCCGGTCAGCGATGCCGATGTTCAAGGCCCGAAAGCTGTGCCCCGACGCCGTCATCGTGCGCCCCAACATGGTGAAATATTCTGTCGCGGGAAAAGCCGTACGCGCCTTGATGCAGGACACCACGCCGCTGGTTGAGCCAATCTCCATCGACGAAGCGTTTCTCGATCTTTCGGGCACCGAAAAACTGCACAGGGCGTCCCCCGCCGAAACCCTGGCGCGTCTTGCTTATCGGATCGAGAGTGAAGTTGGGGTAACCGTCACAGTTGGCCTCAGCCACAACAAGTTTCTCGCTAAGATAGCGTCTGACCTCGATAAACCGCGCGGATTTTCGATTGTTGGTGTTCATGAGACACTGGCATTTCTCGACAAACTACCAGTGTCCAAGCTATGGGGTGTCGGCAAAGCGCTACAGCGCAAACTCCATGCCGACGGCTTCAATGAAATTGGCAGTCTCTGCGCATGCTCAGAAGAGTTTCTGGTGAAGCGATACGGCTCAATCGGCACTCGACTGCACCGCTTTTCAACTGGAAATGACAATCGCCGCGTTAACCCGGAAGGGAATCGCAAGAGCATCTCTTCGGAATCTACATTTTCAGACGACATTCGCTCTCCAGATGACTTGATTAAACGGTTATGGCCGTTAGCTGAAAAAGTTGCTGGCCGCGCCAAGACTGCGGAGCTCTCCGGTCGTGTGATTACCGTGAAACTAAAAACCGACAGATTTCAGATTAGAACGCGGCGCCGGACCCTGCCCGACCCAACACAACTCGCAGAAGTTATCTGGAAAACCGGTTCAGAGTTGGTCCGCAAAGAAGCACAGGGAGACGCATATCGTTTGATCGGGATAGGCATCAGTGACTTCTCGCCTGCTACAGACGCTGACCCTCTCGACCTCGGAAATCCTGATGGCGGTCGTGTAAAAGCCGTAGAACAAACAATGGACAATGTCCGGGCACGTTTTGGAGACGCTGCGATAAAAAGGGGGCGCGGTTTTCGATTGGGAAAAATCGATGGGACGAGTCGATAAAACACACGTTAAACTCCCGAAAATTGGCTTTTAAGCATTATGGAGAAATGCCCATGTTTGCCCGGTTTATCAGTATGCTCGTCATCTTTAGCTGGATCGCTGTTACCACTGGTTTTGTGTCACCAGCGGGTGCACAAAACACAAGCAACGACACCTATAGCGAAGACGAAATACTTGAGAAAGCCAAGGGTTTCTTTGGTCACACCACCGCTGGTCTCGCCAAAGGCATTGAAAAGGTCTTTTCCGACCTGGGTAAGCCCAACGGCATTATTCTCGGCGAAGAAGCTGGCGGCGCCTTTTTCGTTGGATTGCGCTATGGCAAAGGCGAGTTGAACCAAAAGAAGTCCGCCAATCGCAAGGTATTTTGGCAGGGCCCATCCGTTGGATTTGACTTCGGTGGCAATGCTTCAAAAGTCTTTACTTTGGTGTATCACCTGAAAAATCCTACTGAGTTATACCGTCGTTTCCCCGGCGTGGATGGCAGCCTGTACGTGATCGCTGGGATAAGCCTGAACTATCAACAAGCTGGTAACGTCGTTCTAGCCCCCATTCGTACCGGCGTTGGCCTAAGAGCGGGTGCCAATATTGGCTATCTGCATTATAGCCAGGAACATAGCTGGTTGCCGTTTTAGAATAGTCCCGTCACTAACAACAGTTAGACGTTAGCCCGCCATCAACGACAATTTCACTGGCGGTAACATAGCGCGCCTGATCACTTGCCAAATAGGCCACGGCGCCCGCGACATCCATGGCTTCCCCCATATGTCCAAGGGGTACTGAGCGAGCGCGACGTTCAAAAATTTCCTTTACCTCATCGGCGCTGCCGGACCGTTCTCCCTGACGTACCTCTGTCATTGGGGTTCGAATCTTCCCAGGGATTACGCAATTCGAGCGAATACCTTTTCGGGCGAATTCGAGGGCCATGCCCCGTGAAAAACGGATCAGCGCCCCTTTACCAGTTTGATAAGAATTCATCGGGTTTTCGGGAACGCTAATACCGGAGATTGAGCCCGTATGGATGATCGACCCGCCGCCTTGCCGTTCCATTATGGGCAGCACCGTGCGGCTCGCCAAAAAAGCCGGCTTCACATTAAACAATACGTTGTCACACCAGGTTTCAACATCCATATCGAGCGGCCCACCATGCCCGGCAGACCCACCGACATTGTTGTGCAGAATATCTATACGCCCGAACCGGTCCATACATTTGACAACCATTTTCTGGACGTCATCGTCTGATGTTGCATCTGCCTGCCAAACCTCGCAGTCACCACCTGCCGCGGTAATGAGCGCATGGGTTTCCTGTACAGCCCCAAGATTGCGATCTACGGCAAACACCTTGGCGCCTTCGCGCGCCATCAACAGGGCTGAGGCTTTCCCATTTCCCATTCCGGGACCCAGCGATCCCGCACCGACGACCAGCGCCGTCTTGCCCATCAATCGTGCCCCAACTTGCGGAACGGATCGCGCATCTGCATCGGGTACACGCACAACATCACTTGCTGAACCGGCGCGCCAATCGAGAGGACGCCCCGCAGTAATACCACCATCAACGACGAGCTCAGTCGCCGTCACATACTTAGATTCCTCAGATGCCAGGAAAACCGCCGCCCACGCCGTATCCCAGGCATCCCCCATATAACCGACGGGAATCATGCGATGGCGGTCATCTAACGCTGCCTGCCGGGTTTCCGGCGTTTCATAGGTCGTATTGATTCTATCCAGGACGAGGGGCGTTGCCATTAACCCGGGTAAGATACAGTTGGACCGGACCCCTTGTTTAGCCCATTGCGCTGCGACAGAACGCGAAAGCTGAATCATCGCAGCTTTGCCGGCCTGATATCCAACGAGACTGCGTTCGAGATTCTTGATGCCCGCGATTGATGCGATGTTTACTACGGCACCACCACCACCATCCGCGATAATCGGCAATACATGCTTACAGGTCATAAAGGCAGAGTCGATATTGACGGCCATGTTCTTGTGCCAAACATCAACCGACATTTCGACAGGGTCACCCGGTGCAGGCGCTCCAACATTATTATGCAAAATGTCGATACCGCCGAAGCGTTTGACACAGGCATGAACCACGGCGGCAACAGAATCGCTATCAGTTACATCAGCAACACTGCAAGCAACTTCACCACCTTCACTATCGATGATGACACGGGTTTCTTCGACTGCATCAGGATTAATATCGACGGCAAATATACGGGCACCCTCGCGGGCAAAAAGTACTGCAGCAGCCTTACCGTTACCCCACCCGTCACCGCGCGATCCGGCACCAAAGACAATTGCTGTTTTATCCTGAAGACGACCGGTCATAGGCTTCCCTCCCTCGATTTTATTGAGAGGAGAATAAAACGGCTCAGGTCAACAGAACAACTCTCTGCTACCTGAATTTATAAATTGAGGAGAAAGAAGACTTTAGGCTTCTGCCTGCCAGGCCTGGGTCGTTCCGGAAGCTTCAAGGCCGCACAACCGTTCTAGAAGATACTCAACGTTCTCCTCGCCAAGCCCGGCGTTGGGATCTTCCATATAGGTCAAAACCCGTTCGAGCATACGGCGGCGAAACCGTTCCCGATCATCTTCACCGCCATCAAACTCTGTCTCGTTGGAAACGTCGATCGCAGCTTTAAACATTGGTTTCATCGCCTCGGGCAATCCCGCCCGGTCGACAATAGCTGGGAGGCCGAGGGCACCATCATCATGGATAAGAGCCCGCGCGGCACCGAGCGGCAAACGCGAGAGAACAGAAACACTGATTTCAAAGAATTCAATGTCTCCCATACAAATGGCCCGCAAAATTATTGAGGGAGTCAAACGATTGTTATTGTGGAGTTGGGTAATAAGGGCATGTACATCCATAATTCCATCACCCGGAGACAGGAGCCCTAATGTCGCCCGTTCGCGGCTCTGCAGGATAAGGTCAGAAGCAAGATCGACCGGCAGTTCGTGTTGAGCCACCATCTCGTCACGGAGTTTCTCTGAGACCAAATTTACCAGTCTTTCGGAAATGGCGACGGGCAACTTAGCACGTCCAACCATGCCCGCATTCACGCGCTCATTCTCGCCAAACGTATCAATAACTTTGGAAAAACTCTTACTGGAAATCTGCGCACCATCGTTGCTAACCAACGTCACAACAACGTCTTCATTGCCGGTATCAACCAGCGCTTCAGAAACCTGTTCGGAAACACTCACTCGACCGGCAACAGCTGTTTGCTTTGCAGCCCCTTCGTTACGAACGATTTCAAGAAGATCGTCATCCGTCAGGACCTCCGAAAACTGAATTACCGGTAATGCCACGCTATCGACATCTCCGGCCAATTTTTTTGCGATATCATGGGAAAGACCCGAATATTCCTTGAGATTCTCAGCAAGCGCTGCACGAACCCGAACCTCGGCATCCTGGGTCATTACCCGGATGATATCTTCCGCAATATTGCGTTCTTCATCGCTCAATTCTTCGGCGCTATAAGCGCTCGCTACCTTGAGAGCCGCATCTTCCCGGTTTGCTGCGGACGGCTCATCAAGTAATCGACGGACATCGGTTTGTGTAAGCGTTTGTCTCATTTTCGCCACTTTCAGAATCAACAGTGATCCGGTTCGAACAGTTTCTTGGCTATACGAGCCCGGTGGTAACAAAAGAGTTTGGCGACTATCGGTTAACGTCCGATTAAGGGGCATATGACGTAATAATCCCGAAATCTTGAACAGCGTGGCATTGACGGAAGATTTAGATCGACTATATGTCCAGCAGTTCGTTGAAGTATTTGATTTTCAAAAAGAAAAGTCGCAGGAGACCAAAATGAAGCACCTCGCCGCCGCCCTTACTGCCCTTAGTGTCGTGTTCGCAGCCGGATCCGTATCCGCCGCTGGCGATGAAGCAAAAGGCAAACGTGTCTTCAATAAATGCCGCGCCTGTCATTCCCTGGCCGCCGGGGTCAGCAAGATTGGACCATCTTTGAATGGCGTAATTGGCCGTAAAGCGGGCAGCTGGAAGAAAAAGAGCGGGAAGCTTTTTCCTTTCTCCAGCGCCATGAAAAAGGCCGGCAAACGCGAAAAACCGTTAGTCTGGACAGCAGAAACGCTAAAGAAATATCTCGCCGCGCCAAAGAAGTTCGTTCCCGGAAACCGGATGCCGTTCCCTGGCCTCAATAAAGCGGCGGATCGTGATAATCTGTTGGCTTATCTCATGAAGGCTACGAAATAACCTCTGAAGATCTCACTCCGCAGTGCTTTCGAGTGCCGCGGTCACCGCGGCAATTTGCTCGTCGATATTGATCTCAAGCGCCGACGTAACTTCGAGGCCTTCATCCTCGAAGACGTTTTCATCTGGATGCTCATTCTCCCACTGCGCAATTGCAATATCACGCGCATCAATCAATGACACGATTTGCGGCCTAAAGAGCCGCACGAGGGCGCTCACCCAGCGGTTAACCGCCCAAGATGGCTGCGCGAGATCAATCAGGAAATGATCGATCATTTTTCGGACATCTTCAGCCTCGTACCAATATTCACCAGTAACCCAACGGTTGGTGGTAAACATCCGGATTGGGAGACCAAACTTATCCATGGAGATAGCGATCAGATGGCTCAGCGCTTCATCATCTTCCTTCGGCGTTTTCAAATCAGCGACCAGAGCCGGTTTCACGCCCCTCGGCATTCCATTGGGTCTCAAGAAAGTGTGAAAATGCCCATGTTCCCCACCACGCAATTCCTGAGGATGAGCGTGATAGTAAAACTGCGAATGCGTTTCGTGGTCGAACACGTCGCCCGTGGGGTAATGATCCCATTCGTAAAACTGATCGTGGCCACTGATCAGTTCACCAACAATGTTGTCGCTGGTTTTAGCGAGGACACGGTGGCATTCGACAACCTCCAAACCGGCTTCATACATCGTTTCCAATCGTTCGCGCGGAATCTTGGCAAAATCCACAGGGCGCGGTGGTGGGAAATTATGCGGTATCAAACTATCAGCCATTTACGGCATCTCCAGGGTCAGCCTTCACAGAATTCAGGAGGCCCTTCAATAATAGGCATTCCAACGACAAATTTGCAGGGCTAGAGGATAAATTCACCGTGATCACTCATCTCGGACCAGGCGAAATCCAACAAGTATGTGCTTTAAATATTGGGGCCGACTGTGCCGTGCAGCGGGCCGACAAATGCCGCAACCTTTGTCATCCCAGGAACCGCCTTTAACAATATAGCGCCCTTTACCAGCCGCGGTGGCCGTCCATTCGAAGACCTGCCCCGCACCGTCGAGTAGCCCGAAGGGACCGGTACCTTTCTGGTACCTTCCTACAGGTTGCGTATCGAATGGACCCTTGTCGTGGCTGTTGAGACGCAATGGATCGAACTTGTTTCCCCACGGGAAACGGTTGCCATCAGTTCCCCGAACAGCCTTTTCCCATTCATTTTCAGTTGGCAATCGCCATGTTTGCCCGGTCTTTTTACTAAGCCAGACAGCATAGGTTCGCGCATCACTGTGTCTTACAAGAACCACGGGATGCTTATCACGTCCCGTTTGCGGTCGTCGTGCCACCCAGGCATGTCGACGGGTACGAGGATAAGGATGAATGAGCCCGTACGACTTCCAGGTTTTGATATCAACATCTGGCGCGCGACGACCAGTTTCACGAACGAAAACCGCATAGTCACGATTTGTGATCACCGTTCGGGTAATGCTATAGGCTTTGGTGGTTTCTGTACGCTGCGCTTCATCTTCATACCATCGCCGCTCTCGGGTAACGCTATGACCATAAGCGCGCTCATCCATGCGATAAGCCGCTTCCCGTTCAGCGCGATCCGAGCCACGCACAAACGGGCCAGCGGGTATCGCGACGGTCTCAGGTGCGACAAATACTGACGTCCCGCCAGCGAGCGCAGGCGTCATCACGGTCAGCGCAAGCAAGCAAGTGAGACCGACAACCCGCATCGGCGCTATCACGCGCTAACAGGATTAGCGCGCCGACGAACGAGTTGTGTGATGATCACAAACCCCAGTACAATCAAGGCTAAGGGATAGACCCATTCTTTCGCAGGTCGTCCCAACTGTTCGACATCAATATTTGTCACATAGTCTTCATATGGCCTGATGCCCGCTTTAGCGGCCACGCTATTAAAGGCGACATTGGTCACCGGATAACGGCCACCCTTAATCTTACCGAGTTCAATGCCATAGGGCGCAAGACCTGGTTTTTCAGATGCCGACAGACGGAACAGTTTGAAGCGGTCGCCATAATCAGTTTCCCGTACAACATGGAGCCGGAACGCGAGTCCCTTGTTGATAGCCAAATCACCCTTAGCCGCCCGTGCAATATCTGCCGATGCGAATGCAGGATAGACCCGGTCAAGTAGGAAGTCTGGGCGAAATAAACCGACCATTGCGACAACCAACAAGATCGACTCGAACCACTTTAATCGTACAAACATCCACTGCTGGGTCAGTGAACTAAAACATAAAATGGCTAGAAGCGAGACACAGAAAACCGTCAGCCCATGCCAGAAACTAGTGACACCAATCAGCAATAACTCTGTGTTGAAAATGAATACGAACGGCAGAACCGCTGTCCGAATATCATAGAGAAAAGATTGCACGCCGGTCTTCATAGGGTCAGCACGCGAAATCGCCGAAGCCGCAAAGGCAGCTAAACAAACCGGCGGCGTCGAATCCGCCAACAAACCATAATAGAAGACAAATAAATGCACGGCGATGAGGGGCAGCACCAAGCCAGCGGCGTTACCCAACTCGACCAGAACACCTGCGAGCAACGACGCAACAACGAGATAGTTTGCTGTTGTTGGTAAGCCCATGCCAAGAACGATGCAGAGCACAGCGGTGAGCAACAGCAACACATACACATTACCGCCTGAAAGCGCCTCGACCACACCGACCATGGCATTGTTGAGCCCGGTCGACGACACAGCGCCGACAATGATACCGGCCGACGCAACGGCAACGGCAATACCGATCATGTTGCGGGCACCGGCGACAAGGCCATCACGGATATCACCAATTCCATTACATAGGCCCTGCAACGGCGGAACGCCCTGGAACCGTCCTTCGATCACTCGCTGGCCAATGATGATCACCATCATCACCACGTTGGAATAAAACACTGCACTGCCCGCCGTCCAACGCGCCACCATAAGCAGGTAGACCAGAACAATAATTGGGGCGAGAAAATGCAGCCCCTGTTTAAAGGTCGTCCAGAGAATAGGAAGGTCAGCGGGGTCAAGACCTTTAAGGCCCAGCTTTTCAGCTTCGAGATGTGAGATATAGAGCAGCGCCAAATAGCTGATGACCGCCGGAATAAACGCTGCCGTCACGACATCAAAATATGGAATGCCGATGGTCTCCGCCATGATGAAAGCTGCAGCCCCCATGATCGGCGGCATGATCTGTCCGTTTGTCGACGCGGCAACCTCAATAGCGCCAGCTTTGACCGCCGGAATGCCAATCTTTTTCATCACTGGGATGGTGAAAGTACCAGTGGTCACGACGTTGGCAATCGACGAGCCAGAAATAGCGCCATTCATCCCAGAAGCGAGGATCGCTGCTTTTGCCGGGCCACCGCGATAGCGACCTACCATAGCGAATGCCAGATCGAGGAAGTACTTACCTGCCCCGGCTTTTTCGAGAAGCGCGCCGAACAGCACAAACAGGAAGACGAAGCTGACCGAAACATCGATAGGAATGCCGAAAATCGCCTCGCCGGTTAGCCATTGATAACCAATCAACCGTTCTAGCGAGACGCCCTTATGAGAAACGATATCCGGCATCGACAGGCCGAAGATCGAAAACACAAGAAAGATCGAACAAATTATGACCAGCGGCAGACCAATAGCTCGACGCGTTGCTTCCAACAAAAACAGAATGCCCAATCCGCCGATAATGGCCTCGACGGGCACCTGCATCCCCCAAATTTCCATCTTCAAGAGAACACCGACCCGCTTGGTAATACCTTCCTGCGCAAAGAGTGGATAAAGCGCACACAAGCTAGCCGCGACACCCAGGAAAAGGTCGCGTATCGGTATTCCGGGCTGCGTAATACGCTTACTCGCAGGAAAAACAATAAAGCAAAGGAGCAGTGCAAAAGCGAGATGCGCTGAACGCGCCGGTACGTCCGCAACAATCCCGAAGTTAATGAGGAATGGAAATGGCGATGCAATCCACAATTGGAAGAGTGCCCATGTCAGGGTAAGAACAACAATCAATTTTACGCCAGCCGACCCGGCGTCCCGCCCGGAACTTTCAAAACGCTCTAGCAGTTCTTCTGCATTCGCGGTCTCTTCTGCTGAAAGGTTCTCTATGTCTTCGGCCATTTTATGCTCCTCCCCCAAACGCAAAACGGCGGACGCTATCCCGCGCCCGCCGCTTCTACTCACTCAGCTGAAATTATTTCCAGCCTTTTTCTTTGTAGTACTTCAACGCACCCTTATGCAGCGGAGCCGACAGGCCATCACTGATCATGCGTTTAGGGTCGAGATTCCGGAAGGCCGGATGCAGCTTGCGGAAATCGTCAAGATTTTCCATCACCGCCCGGGTTACTTCATAAACTGTCTTTTCATCGACATCGGCGCTAGTGACAAAAGTCGCCATAACACCGAACGTCGTAACATCGGAAGATGTGGTTTTGTAGGTCCCTTTTGGAATGGTCGCCCAAGCGTAGTAAGGACGTTCTTTTACAAGACCGCTCGCCAACTTGTTATTGAAATTTACGATTTTCGCACCGCAACCATCTGTCGCCACGGACACACCGGCATTCGGCACACCAACCGTGTAGATGAAGGCATCAATCTTGCCGTCGCACAAAGCTTTGGATTGTTCCGTCGACGTCAGTTCAGTCGCTGCCTTGAACGCACCTTTGTTCCAACCGGCACGTTTCATCAGGAAATCCATCGTGCCACGCTGGCCAGAGCCCGCGTTACCGATATTGACGCGTTTGCCCTTCAGACTATCCCAGCCTGAAATACCCGATTTTCCACCGGCGATGATGTGTAGCGGCTCAGGATGAACTGAGAAAACCGCCCGCACTTTTTTGAACTGCTTGCCCTTCCAGGCGCTGGTGCCGTTATAGGCATGATGCTGCCAGTCAGACTGAGCAACACCGAAGTCCAGCTCGCCTTCCTTGATCTGGCCAATATTGTAGTTCGAGCCACCCGTAGATGGTGCCGAACAGCGGATACCATGCTTGCGACCTTTTTTACGACCTTCGGCTGCTTCCTTATGGACAAGACGGCACACGGCATTGCCAACCTGGAAATAAACACCAGTCGGTCCACCAGTGCCGATAGAAATAAACCGCTTTTTGCTGGCAGCATCTGCCGTTGCCGTCAGACCAAAGGCCAGCACGCAGGCTAAGCCGGAGAATAGAATACGTTTCATGGGTCACCCCTCCCTATATACAAATTAAGATCTAGGCTGTCGGCGGCCAACTGTCGCCCCTGACACTGGTTACCAAACAAGCCAATAAACCAATGCAGTAAGCATTGCCTGCCCGACCGCCTGAGAGTCAATTAGCTTGAACGAGAATTAACTGCGGTTTTCAAGGCATTTGCACCGCCATCTGAGTGCCGATAGGATGCCGCACCACCAAATTACTGTAATTTCAGAGTTTTATAATGGACATCAAGAACCACATTCGGACGATACCCGATTTTCCAAAACCCGGAATCCTTTTCTATGACATTTCCACTTTGCTTCAACATAAAGACGCTTGGAAAGCGACGGTCGACCAGATGGCAGAGCGCATCAGTAAGTACAAACCGGATATGCTATTCGGCATAGAATCCCGCGGATTTTTAGTCGCCGCCCCTGTCGCCTATGCCCTAGGCTGCGGCTTTGCAATGATCCGCAAAAAGGAAAAACTACCGGGCGAAACCATTGCCTATACCTATGCGCTTGAATACGGCACCGACACCATCGAAATTCAGGCTGATGCTGCGATGCCCGGCCAAAAAATCGTCGTCGTTGATGACATATTAGCAACTGGTGGCACCATGGCTGCCGGTATTAACCTCCTTCGACGTCTCGATGCCGATGTTCAGGCTGCTGCCTGCATTATTGAGCTGGATTTTCTGAAGGGCCGCGACCATCTCGACGTACCGTTTGACGCACTGGTGAGCTACTCTTCGTAACACGCCACCTTTACGAAGCGTTTACAACCAGCGGATACCCTTGAAATAGCGCCCAGCTCATGGAACGCGGAACACCCCGCGGTCACATGGAATCGGGCCTATTTTCGGGGTTATCGCGATAGATGACAAAGCCTAAATTCAACGTCAGAACGCGCCGTATTCCTGGTCGTAGACCAAAGGCCACAGTCCGGAATCCTGGCGTTATACGGCAAAGTGCCGTTCCCCCAGAGAAAATCGATAAACCACATCACTATATCGACGACCTCGCCTGCGCAGCTCTTCTCATAAACGAAGAGCGCTGCATTGAGGCAGCAAACGAAGGTTTCTACAAACTTTTCGGTCTACCCGCCAAAGCCATACAAGGAGGGGAGACATTCGCGGCATTTGCACAACGCGCCGTTCTCAATCGTTATGACGGTATCTTGGATTTAGGGAATATAATTGGCGACAACAACGACAAGCTACCGACACAGATAGAAGTCGTAAATGTACGCGGTCAATCCGTTACCGCTCAGCGCGCGGCGACCCCCGACGACAAAACGCTCATATCTTTTGCTACAAACCAGCCGTTAGCATCGTCACGGAAGACTTCATAGAGAATTCAGCTAAAAACGACCCCGCGTACGTTTTAGCCTCTTCCCTTAGGCGGTTGCGCGGCAAACTCTGAACCAACCAGACAGAATTTCCCAACCTTATCCTGCCACAGCTCCTCAGCTTTATGGATTGTTCCAAGAGCCCGGGCGACAGTCTGGAAGCCATCGCTCGAGAAACGTTCTGCCAACTCAGCAAAATATAGGGGTTTCTCGGTAATCGCTTCGCGAATTTTGCTGGCAAGGACCGCAACTTCTTCGTCAAAAATTTCTGCAACGGTTTCCTTGGCCGGGCCATCGCCGAGCATGTCATCCAAGTTTACTTCATCGGCATAGGCGTAGCTGATCCGCTCAAACCGCTCACGCGGCAGCTCGTCACTAATCGTTGCATCGATACCCATCTTGGACGTCGTTGGAATTTTACCAGGCGTTATGACCAGACTCGGATCAAGTGGCTTCGATCGCGCACCCGATATGATCGTGACATCACGATCTGCCTGCACCCGCGTGGCAATCGCCCACTCGACATCCATACCGTCAAAGACATCGATATCTTCATCGACCACAACGACATGTTTCATATCCGCAACTGACAAAGCTGCAAGGATGGCGTTCTTACCATCGCCCGGCAGAGGCTTCACAGCGATCACGGCATGCCAATGGCAACAACCGCCCGGCGTTATATTAACCGCAGTAACTTGAACACCGGCTTCGTGGAGTGCACGCCTTACAGCTGCCTCATAGATTGGTCCGCTGGGCCAAATATTTTCCCACGGCATATGCAGCGCGTAATACATCGGGTTCTTCCGCATTGAGATTGCCTTGATCCGAACATGCGGGTTCCAATGCAAGCCACCCATCAGCCGCGTGAACTCACCAAACCGGCCTTCGGGCTTGGTCCACCCTGTCGGCAGCAATTCCGCTTCCAGAACAATTTCGGCATCCGCTATGCACGGCGTGCTAATCGTTTTGCAGGGAGTTAACTCAACCGCTTCACCCAGCATACCGCCAGCCATCGCAACCTCATCGACCCCGGGAGCGGCCTTGAAGCAGCCGGTAATCAACGATGACGGATGAGTCCCGATATTGACCGATATCGGCAATGGCTCACCCTTGGCAAAGGCCTTCTCAGCGAGTTTCCGGAGATTATTCGGGGTTACGACATCGATACCCGTGGTATTTTTGTCCTTCACCAACATCCGATAAATCCCAGCATTGAGGCCCAGATCAGGATCTTCGGCTAATGTGATACCAGCGGTCATCATCGGGCCCCCGTCACGAACCGAAAATAACGGTACGGGGAGGTTATAAAGATCAACATCGTCGCCTTCGATCAGGATTTCCCGCGCTGGTCCTGAGTTAACCATGCGCGGTGGAATCGGCCGATCGATACCGGCACGAAGGCGACCTTCGATCTCATTAAATTCACACCCCATGGCTATAGCGAGCCTATCGCGGCTATTCGTCAGCCCCGAGACAACCGGCATGTCATAACCAATCACATTGCTAAACATCAGCGCCGTTTCGGATTGATCAACGAGCGCCGCAATATGGCGGATATCTGTGGGTTTGGTGATTTCCCGGATCTGGCCTTCGGACCGTAGATCCTCGATAAACTGCCTAAAACTGGTGGACATAATTCGCTTTCCGGTTGGGGTCAATATTTGCGCGCGAACCTAACATTGGTCTCGCAGCCGGACAACCACATCGCATTGCGGCTGATTTCAACTGTTGAGGATCGCGTCGGCTATTTTTTCAGCGCACATAATGGTCGGGATATTGGTATTTGCCCGCGGCACACAGGGGAAGATCGACGCGTCACAAACCCGCAAACCATCGACGCCATAAACACGGCCCTGATTATCGACCACCGCCATAGGGTCATCCTCACGTCCCATGCGACAAGTGCCAGAGGGATGCCAGCAACCGGTTACTCCGTCGCGGATCCATTCCTCCATCGCCGTTTCGTCTTCCAATAATCCCTTGAGGGTCACGCCCTGGGTGATAAAGCCATGGATCGCCGCGCGACGAAATGGCCCTGGCGCATCCATTAGAAAACCTAAAATCGACGTCAGTATCTTGTTCTTAGTAGTAACCGCACCGATCCGGCGAACCCGTTCCGAATAGTTTGATGGAAATGGATCGGACGCGATGTCTTGCATGGCCGGATCATCGAACAAAGCCGCCAACCGGCGTATGGCATCCTTGAGACGTTCCAAATCACGGCGATCAGACAATAATTCAAAAGCAACATCGGGTTCCGCCAATGGATCAGATGACGTTAAACCGACGGTACCCCGCGAATACGGCTTGTTACACCACAACAAAAAAGAACCGAGCCGCTGGCCTACGGCATGCCAACCAGATTTCGAGCTCGCCGAGACATACATATCCTGTGCACCACAGCCTTCAATTCCTGAGCTATAACGAAACGCAACTTGGGCATGGCCTCTGCCAAGTTCATGGAGGCGTGCCTGAGAAAATAGATAAGATGAAACCGCTATCGTCGGATGTTCATTGAGGTTCATCCCGACACCGGCACGATCCGCAACAACATCAATGCCATGTTCATGCAAATGTGCGGCGCGACCGACACCGGACCGCATCAAAGTAGCGGGTGAATGAAGCGCGCCCGACGACAATATTACGTCGTTTGCAGAAATCGTTTCAGATTGACCATTTTGCTGGACACGAACGCCGGCCACTTTGGTTCCTTCGAACACCACAGATTCAACATGGGTTTCGGAACGAATATGCAAATTAGATCGTTTACGGACTTCAGGATTGAGATAGCCCATCGCTGCGGATTGACGGTGGTCGTCAGGGTGGTTGGAAATAGAAGTTGGAAACCAGCCATCGACAAACGGGCCATTCTGATCATCTTGTCGTTGAAAACCCGCATTTTCCAGAACACGAGCCGCAGCATGTGAAAACCCGCACCACTGATCTTCCTTAACCCGGCGAATGGTAATGGGGCCATCTTTACCGTGTAAATCACCATCGAAGTCCTGGTCGGATTCAAGCTTTTTAAAGTAGGGCAAAACCTCATCCCAACCCCAACCGTCAGCGCCAAGCTCTGCCCATTCATTGTAATCCTCCGGCGATCCACGATTGGCCATCTGGGCGTTGATACTAGAACCTCCGCCGATTACCCGCGCCTGTTCCATGAACCGCAAAGGCGCCCCACCAGGCTGATTGCTATTGCTTTCAGCCTGACGAACTTTGAGATTTGTCCAGTGATAGGCGGGATTGAATGATGCCGCCATCGGGTAGGAGGAACGAATATCTGCGGGTTCCTCACCCGGTTTAAAGTCTTTGCCCGCTTCAATAAGCAGGACATTGTTCTGCGCGTTTTCCGTCAATCGGCTGGCGAGAACGCTCCCCGCCGATCCGCCGCCGGCAATGATAAAATCGTATGTCATAATGACAAGAAGATGCCAGAAGGTAGCGAATGGTGCAAAGGGTCGGTTACTTAGGCTGACTCGGTCGAGTCAGGATAAAAATCGCAGGGGGCACGAGACAGGCACCGACAATCGCGGGCAATACCCAATCATCTGCAATGCCAAAGGTGATCCAGAAAAAACTTACTGTCATCGTTACAATGGCAAGAATTTTCGCCTTAACCGGGATGACACCGTGTTGTCGCCAATCCCGCAAAGGCGGACCAAGCCTTGGGGGATTATAAAGCCAGTCATGAAACTTCTTTGACGTCTTTGAAAACGCCCACAGGGCGACCAACAAAAATGGCGTGGTCGGTAGGCCTGGTATAAAAATTCCAATCAGCCCTAACCCGACGGCCACCCAGCCAAGCAACAGCAAAAACGGGCGCGTTAATCGACTGGCCGGGGTAACATTTTCGTTGGTGGGGTCGTCATCCATGAGAACAGAACCATATTCGGTGTCAGCGTTGAATGACAATAACGAGTCTTCAAATTGTGCTAAACTGGCGCACGACAAGTGTTTTCTGGGGGAAGGCAATTACTAATGTCTGGTTTTTTTCAACAAGCACGTACTGTCCTATCTCAGGAACTGCAAAAGTTCCGTAATCGTTCATTTCTGGAAGCAACGATGGCGGCAAGTGCTTTGGTCGCCTCTGCAGACGGCGAGATCAACATCGCCGAACTCACAATGCTCGACCAGGCTTTGGAAGCAATCAATGAGCTAAAAATTTATGATCCCCATGAAGCGATTGATTTGTACCGCGAACATGCCGAAGCTTTAACCGCTGACCCGGGCGCCGCTCGTGAACAAATACTGCGCCTCGTCCGCAAGCTATCCGACGATGACCATGCTGCCCGCTTACTGATAAAAGTCTGCGTCGCAATTGGAAAATCGGATGACGATTTTACCGAGAGCGAGAAGAACGCAATCGATCAACTTTGCGCCAATATGGGATTGAACCTCGCCGAAACCGGACTGTGATCAATCAGTGGCAGATACCGTCACAACCCTCTCCGTCATCATTCCAACCCTAAATGAAGCCGGTCGGATCGAAGAGGTGCTCTCCGCTCTCTCGGCAGAAGTGATCACCACTGAAATCATCGTCGCCGACGGCGGCAGCACGGATGGCACCGCCGCAATCGTCCGCGAAGCTGAAGCGATACTCATTGAATGTGAGCGGGGTCGGGGCAATCAACTGCATCAGGGGGCAGCGGCTGCCACTGGCGATATTTTGTTCTTTCTCCATGCCGACACCAAACTCCCCAAAGGGGCGCTAACAGCAATTCTCGAGGAGTTGAGAGCGTACCCTGACGCAGGTGGGGGTAATTTTCGGTTGTTATTTGACGGTGACACAAAATTTTCGCGCTGGCTTATTGGATTCTACAAATGGATACGATCTCGGGGTTTTTATTACGGAGACTCCGGCATCTTTGTACGCCGGAAGGTGTATGAAAAAATCGGTCCAATAAAAGCCATCCCGTTGATGGAGGATTTTGAATTTACGCGTCGGCTAGAGCATTTTGGCCCAACAATTTGCATTGAAGAACCACCCCTCGTTACATCGTCTCGTAAATTTCAAGGGCGTCACCCCATCGCTATTGTGTGGGGATGGCTGTTCATTCATGCGCTCTGGTATCTTGGCGTTAAACCCAAAACACTAGCGCGTTTCTATTACGGCAAACGCGCCTGAGGGGTAAGAGAAACCTTGACGAATATAATATCAAATGATACCAAATAAACCGAGGTTTCAAAAAATCAAATTGGCGGCAAAACGTCATTGGATCACACCATGTTAAGTAGAAAAAAACGTCTCAGCCGTCCCGTGGATTTCGGACCCTATCCGTTGGAACGACTACGTCGCGATCCAAACACTGTCGCTGTCGAGGCCGCTCGTCCGGCCACACCGCCAAAACCGATGACGAGCGGTGGCAGCAAATACCTGGTAACCGCAATCAACCAGCATTTAGGCGCCTATGAAGAACTTCGCGAACCTGAACCCTTTGCCAAAGAGGCCCCTGTTCCAGACGACCTGCCCCGCCGCAGTGCTGACATAAAAGGGGCGGGGTATTTTCTCGACGCCTCGCAAATGGGGATATGCGCAATGCCAGATAGCGCGTGGCTTGAAGGGGTCGCTGACGCGGGGACCCATGCCGTTGTGATCCTGGTCGAATATTCTGCGCCAATCGACTCCAGCAATATTGCCGCTGGCTGGGTCGACGGAAACGCCCATCTAATTGCCACGCTTCGGGCTGCTGAAATCGCCGCTTGTCTCAGCGGCCAAATATCAAGCATGGGCTTCGTATCAAAATGTCATTGGACCGGTGCCAGTGATGTCGACCTTGATAAACTGACAGTCCTTGCCGGACTCGCGATCCGCAACGGCGATGATCTTATCAACCCCTATCTTGATCGCCGTTTCGCGGTTTCTGTTATCACAACCAGTTACGACCTCAATTGCGACGACCCCTTGCATATCGACGCCCGGAACGGCCGAGACCTTAATTATCGCCTTGGCTTAAGCGGTGCTGTTTCGGGACTTGAACGCTGGCGGCGCAAGCGGCGGCCATCGCATCTTGGCCCCTATCCAGTCGAAGACCTCAAACGTGTCGACAGGCCGACGACACTCATCATTGATGATGAAGTGTCCCGCGTCCCGAGCCGCGCTAACTTTTATATGCGAACCGCCCTCGGTGATCTAAGTGAAAAGACCAAAGGTCAGGCCAATCGCTGGTCCCAAAAGCAGCCGGTAGCGCAAGGTATTGTCCGGCCGATGTGGGGCGTTAAACCGCTGCAGGAAGGCCAAACCGCAGAAACCGTTGCCTCCGGCGTTAGCGATGCCGAAGAGAACATGAAGGCGCTCAAGGCGTTGAGCCATTATATGGGATCTGCGATCACCGGCATTTGTGAAATTCCAGATTATTGCTGGTACTCCCATGATAAGCGCGGCGATCCAATTGACCCCTATCACAAATTTGCGCTGACGGTACTGATTGATCAGGGGCACGAAACGGTCCTCGGGGCGAGTGGCAATGATTGGATTTCGGGTGCCCAATCGATGCGCTCGTATTTACGGGGTGCCGAAGTCGTTGGTGTTATGGCAGCAATGATCCGCGAGATGGGCTATCCGGCACGGGCCCATTCCAGCCTCGACAGCCATGTGTTGCACGTTCCTCTCGTGCTCAATAGCGGACTAGGCGAACAAAGTCGGATCGGCGAAAGCGCGCTCAACCCCTTTTTGGGGATGCGATTTAAAACGGCGGTGCTCACCACCGATATGCCTCTGACAACGGACAAACCAATTGATGTTGGCCTGCAAACTTTTTGCGGCAGTTGCCTGAAATGCGCGCGCGAATGTCCGAGCCAGGCCATCCCCTATGGCGACAAGGTCAAGTTCAACGGCTATGAGACCTGGAAACCGGATACGGAGCGTTGCACTAGCTATCGGGCGACCAATCTCAAAGGGTCATCTTGCGGGCGCTGCATTCATATTTGCCCGCTGACCAAAGACATCACTTTGGACGGCCCCATCTTGCATCAGGTCGGCAGTTGGCTCGGCGTTCACGCGATGTGGCTCAAACCGGTATTGGCGCCCATCGCCATCTGGCTCGACGATGTTCTCGGCCATGGCAATCCAATCAATGCCAAGAAATGGTGGCTGGACCTTGAAGTCATGGGTGACAAGACTTTTAAATATGATCCAAAAAATTACACGGTCGCCGCCAAAGATGCGAACCGCCCCAATATCGACCCCAAGAAAAAAGCCCCTAAACAACAAAAGATGGCGTATTACCCGGCGTCGACCTTGCCGCCACCTGATTTGTTGGCCGCCTTTCCACTCGATCGCAAGCAAGGGATGAAGCACGCCGCAGAAGCCGAAACGGTACAGGAGGCGCTGGCCCGGAGAGCCAGTGGCGGTGAAAAACCAGCGACTTATATACCGAGTTACGAGACAAATAAGAGCGCCTGAGTTCATACTGAACAACAGGAACATCAGGTAAGCATTTGAGTTTTTCACACACCAATTACCAACGCCTGCAGCCTGGCCAGGAGATTTCCACGACGGGAGAAATCCTGAGCTATGCTGCGACAATCTACCCTGACAAACCCGGCCTCATCAGCGGCGATCGGTATTGGAGCTTCGCGGAGCTTGATAAAGCTGCTAACCGCTTTGCCAACTTCCTCCACGATGAATTAACGGGACGGGACGGTCCCGTTGCCATCATGGGCAAAAATTCAGTGGAATATGCTGTCGCACATTTTGGGACCGCGCGCAGCGGCCGTCATTCTGTCAACCTTCACACGAGGGCCACACCTGAAGAATTAACGTTTTCGATAAACCTGACCCGTCCCGCTTTGATTGTTGCCGATAGTAACTGCGCGGACCTCATTAACGCCGCACGGGCGGAGTTTAGAGAACCACCGATCCAAATTGAAATTTCCGAAGGTGTTCCTGACGCGGATTCAAGTTTTTGGCAAAGCCTCAAGGATTTACCCGACACTCCTCCTGAAATTAAAGTTGACCCAGATAGCGCCGGTACTGTGATCTTCACGGGCGGCACAACGGGTAAGCCAAAAGCAGTACTTGCATCGCACCGGGCGCGCGCTATCTCAACGATGGCCGCAGTTGAAGACTTTCAAATTTCGCCGGACGAAATCGGCGGGTTTTCGGTGCCCTTTACCCATGCGGCCGGTTTGTTTTCGTGGTTTCAGCCTGCCGTCCTTGCGGGCTGTACCGGTGTCATCATCCCGAAATGGGATGCCGAACTGTTTATGAGCCTGATCGAACAACACGGAATTAGCGTTATCTTCGCAGTGCCCGCTCAGCTCGCAACCTTACTCGATAATCCAATCTTCAAACCGCAAAGATTACGCTCGCTAAAGCGGATCGTGTTTGGTGGCGCGCCCATTTCCCGCGCCCTCATCGAACGTATAGAAACCGTTATGCCATGGCTAACCTGCGAACGCGCCTTCGGCTCTTCCGAAACCGGCCATATGGGCGCTCAAAACCGAAAGAACCGGGCCGACGTTTATGACGCCTACAATCAGCCCGGCGGACGGTTGGAGATTGAAATATTCAAAGAGCCCGGAGTACCGGCTGACATTGGTGAGATCGGCGAAATGGCCACACGAGGGCCACACCTCATGACCGGCTACATAGATGACCCTGACGCCCAAGCAGGGTTTTTCAAAACAGAAACGACGGACGGCGATTGGGGCTGGATGGGTGATCTTGCCGAAAAGCATGATGGCTATTATTCAATCGTCGGCCGTTCCAAGCATATGATCCTGTCGGGCGGCCTCAATATCTACCCGGCGGAACTGGAAGAAGTTCTCAATGGCCATCCTGCTGTCTCGGATTGCGCGGTCATCGGCATTGAAGACGAAACTTGGGGTGAACTTCCCATCGCTGCGATTGTGTCGACAACGTCTAATCCAGACACGCAAGCGATCCTCGATCACGTTGCGGAAAACGTCGCGCGTTATAAACGCGTACGTCAGATCATTCTTGTCGAGACAATTCCGCGTACCCCGGCAGGCAAAATTCAGGTTCATCTTGTGCAGGGGCTCTGCAGTGCTGCAATAGAAAATAGCGGCAGTTAGTCTTTGGGTTTCTGCCCCTGACCGGGGATCATCACGATAAGCATCGCAAGAAAAGCGGCTCCGGCGGAAACATAGAACACCCCACTGCCCATACCGTTATCCATCAACCAGCCATAGAGAATGGGTGTACCGCCCTGCCCCAGCGTATAACCCAACGTCACGAAGCCAAAGGCTGTGCCAACACTGCTCGATGGCGATGCCCGGCGCACCAGCACATCCCGCGACGCATTATATAGACCGCGCATTAATCCGGCGACAATCATGATCCCGAACAGAAGCCACAGGGTTAGCGTGCCCGACCCAATCAGCACAATACAGAACGACATCGTCAGGAAACAGGCTACCACCACGAGATATTCGAGCCGCGCCCAATCCGCCAACCAGCCACCAGGGATGGCACCGACAATTGCTGCAATCAGGAAACAAGTAAGAAGCGTCCCAGCGAGTTCTGTCGAAACGCCGTCATAAACCAGCGGTAACGCAGGTATGGTATAAGCGGTCATGCCCGTACCGGATGCCGAGGTCACGACATAAAACAAAAAGAACAGGAGCATCGGACGCGTCAGCATGACCCGCCAGCTGGCCGGTTCCGTCTTTTCTTCTGAGCCTTCTTCTTTCGAAGACACCTGACCGGAATAGTCGCGTAGCGAGGCGCCAAAGACTGCGATGATGATACCCATCACCACGCCCAACACACCGGCAAAAATGAGTGCATTTTGCCAGCCATAGCTATTGCCGAACAGGATCATGACGAAGGGTGCGCAGGCATACCCTATTGACCCGCCGAAGCTGTGATAGGCGAAAGCGCGGCCAAGATGACTCTCGCGAATGCTCGCAGACAGGATAGAAAAATCAGCAGGGTGGAAGACCGCGTTGCCGATACCGGCGACAAAGAATGCCGCTAACAGCACATAATAGCTCGGCAACATTCCAGCGATCACAAGGGCGAGCCCCATCAAGACCAGCCCTGCGACGAGAACCAATCGCGCACCGACTTTATCTACCAGCAGACCAATCGGCACCTGCACAATAGCTGTAGCAACGAAGTACAGGATCATCGGCACCCCGACCTCGACCCATGTCAGCCCTAAATCCTTGGTCACCAGTAAATATAGCGGCGGTAGCGCGAGGTGATAAAAATGGCTAACAAAATGCGCTGCGCCAATCAGCCAAATCGCGCCATGCTCCCGCGGTTCAAGGGTCGTCGATATAGCGGCGGTCATGTCGCCCTCGCTTTGCGGGTGCCAGCATTGAGCAGAACGGTTGATGCACCGATCATCGTGAAAAGAGCAGACACGTAGAAAATGTAGTTCGGCGGATAGTTATCGAAGAGATAGCCATAGATGGCACCACCAAAGGCCTGACCAACGGTAAAGCCCGTACTGACGAACGCAAAGACCGTTCCCACTGGCAGATGTTCGATCACCCGCCTTACAGCCACATCACGTGTCGCATTGACGCCACCTCGCATGGCACCGGCCAAACACAATGTGCCAACAACCAGCCAAAACGGCATTACGCCGGTTCCGACTAAAAAAGTCGCGGAAGCAGCAAGACCAAACCCAGCCAACATAATGATATCATATCGCTCGACCTTATCCGCGAGCATACCGCCGGGAATAATCAAGATAAGCGTACCGATCTGATAGGCGGTGAGCGCGGCAACTACAGCAACTTTTTCCAGCCCATACATCGGCTGGAAGGCCAGGACCGAAAACTGGGTAACGCCAAAATTGCCGAGCGATGAACACACATAGAAAATAAAAAATAACATGACCGGTTTGGACGTCACCAAATCACGAAGGCTGTCCATTATAGGAGATTGCTTTTTGACCTTATTGCCTTCGATAATCGCGGTACCGCCATAGATGATCAGTAATACGGTCATAATCATTCCAATCACCCCGAGCACCATAATCGCGCCACGCCACCCCAGGAATGGCTCCAACGCCACCGTCAGGATGGGGCCAACGATAAAGCCGATCTGCCCCGAAAAATTATGTAGGGAGAAAGCACGTCCAATGCGTTTCTCGTCAATCGAGGCGTTCAACAGAGAGTAATCAGCTGGATGAAAGACTGAATTCCCGATACCGGCGATTGCCATTAACGCAATCAATGACCAATAAGAAGTCGATATAGCACCGATGGCAAAAACCGCCACCGCAGTCAGCAACAATCCGCCTATCAGAACCCGACGGCCACCGACGCGTTCAACGAGCAACCCCATCGGGGTTTGGAATATACCGGTGGTCACCGAGAAGGCACCGAGCGCCAGGCCCCAATCAACCGCTGTGATCTGCATGTCGTCGATCATTGACGGTGCAAGCGGTGCCAATGCCAGCCAATAAAGATGACTCAACATATGGGCAAAGCCTATGAGACCGATGGCCTGCACTTCGCGTTTGGGAAAGCCGGCAACAGCTTCCATTAAGAACTCCCGGTCTGAATGATGATCGGATTTGGGTTGGACGCCTATACAGCGCGACTCTAAATTAGGACGGGAGCTGGCTTGTGACAATGGGCAAGCCGCAACTTACCGGGCAGTGATCGAGTTAGATTAACCGAGGAATTTGGCGCCGCCGATAATACGACATGAACACCAGCGCCATCGCGAAAGGTCCCAGCGTAGTTGGTGCTGAAACCTGCACATCATTCGAGAAGACAATCCCCTCCTCCTGATTAGCTGAATTCTGAAGGCCCAATATGAATGTATAATCAGTGGCGGCGGTAAAATTCCAGTCGCCTTGCAGGACGCCGGTCACAGAAAACGTGTTCAGCGTGAGATCAACGATGACACTAACGGGGTTTATCGTGCGCCCACCCGGCGGTGGCGGTGAGGGGACATGGTCAGGAATAGATTGTCCAGCCGAAGGAAAGCTAGTCGCCAGAGCAAAACCGATTGCTTCCTCCTGATTGGCAAGGTTCTGAAGTCCGGCTATCGCGGTAAAATGCGAAATATCGCCCGAATTCGTAAACCCTGAAATATCTGACGTAACGGAAAAAGTACTGAAATCGCCTGAGATATACGCATTAGTAACAGTGATTGTCATTGCCGCCGTCGTTGCGATTGGCAGCAACACACAACATAGACCAGCAATAAAAAGTCGCTTAATCGTCACCTGAGAGCTCCTTGAGCAAGGTATCCCTACTAGTATTCAGGGTATGATGCAGCCCAAAGAGTGTCAAACAAACACATCGTTTCAACGACAAAATAACGACAGTGTGATCACTTGCTTTGAGAGCCATCGCGCGGCACGATTGGCCGAAGAACATAAGGAGACTGCCATGGCGAAAGGCCAGCTCAGACATATTGCAATTTCGGTGCCGGATAAGGATGCTGCGGCGAAGTTCTATGAAGACACATTTGGGTTAGAGCGGGTTTCAGAATCGCGGGTCGCAACACGGCTGACCGATGGCGTGATGAATTTGACCTTGCTGCAGTTTCAAACTCAGGAAGATGCGGGAGATGAGCGTGGCAAAAATTTCGTCGGCGTCCATCATTTTGGGTTTTGGGTCGATGACGCTGACACCGCCATCGCCGAGGTCGAGGACCATGGCGGCAAATATCATCCCGGCCCCGAAGATACTAAAAATGCCGAAGTTAAGTTCCGCGACCCCGACGGCATCGTGTTCGACATTTCGACGCATGGCTGGGATGGCGCCAAGCGATAGGGCGGAAACATGAAACGTACCAACCTTTCTTCCGCCTATCAGCGGTCACGCTCCTACTCCCCCGCCGTTATTACCGAAGGCGGTAAGACGGTGTGGCTATCCGGGCATCTCGCCTGGGAAGACGAAGACGGCAATTCGCTCGATGGAGACTTCGAAGGTCAGGTCCGCTGCGTGTTCCGAAAGCTCGCCGCGACCATGATTGAGGCCGGTGGCACATTGGATAATATCGTGACAATGACAGCTTTTTTAACCGATGTTTCAAACAACACGCGTTTTGTTGAAATTCGGAAAGAGTTTTTTTCAGACGATTCTTACCCTGCATCGACCTTAATTACCGCTGCTGCCCTGAATCGGCCGGAGCTGATGGTCGAAATAAACGCAATAGCTGTAATAACTTAACCCCTAAACTAATCGTGACATTTCTGTGCTTGCCCTCACAGGTCGCCATAACTATTGTTCGTGCCTGAATTTGGCCGCATTTCGGTGGCTAAGTTTCTATGCTGTTAATTAATTTTCCTGGGAGGAAACATGTATTCAGTGATGAAAAAGGCCCTTCCCCTCGCAGCCGTTGCGGCTCTGGGCCTCGGCGCTACCCCCGTAATTGCGGCGGATGCGTCCCATTTTAAAGGCAAGACGATGAAAATCGTCATTCCTTACGGCCCCGGTGGTACCTACGATAAGTATGGTCACACCTTCTCTCGCCATATTGGCAAACACATTCCTGGCAAGCCGACTGTTATTTTGCAGCACATGCCTGGTGCCGGTGGTGCGAAGGCCATGAACTTCACAGCTAATGTCATGGCCAAGAACGGCCTCAACATGGTTGTGCCGCTGGACAACATCGTTGTTAACCAGCTGCTTCGTCCGAAAAAGATGAAGTACAAGGCTGACCAGTTTAGCTATCTCGGTTCAAGCAACCAGACCAACATCATCATGGTTGTTCGTTCTGATACCGGTGTTAGTTCCGTCAAAGATATGAAAAATATCGCTGTTATTGGTGCGACCAGTGGCAAGTTCTCCAGTGGTTACCTGAGCCCTAAATTAGTCATGGGTCTGCTGGGTCTTAAAGGCCGCATGGTTACGGGCTATAAGGGTTCCTCGCGTTCCACACTTGCCATCGAGCAGGGTGAAGCACAGATGGCTGCCTTTAACTGGCTTGCTTGGGATTCCAAAGTCCCTCATTGGTTTGGCGGCAAGAAGCCTTTTGCTAAAGCCATCCTTCAGATCGGCGTGTTCAAGGATCCGGCTCTGCCGAGCGTTCCGATGCTGACTGACATGGTTTCCGCAGATCAGAAACCTCTGGTTGGTTTCCTTGCTTCTGCCGGACCGCTTGGTCGTGGTCTTGCCATGCCTCCTGGTGTCAAAAAGAACGTCATTGCTACCATGCGTAAAGCGTATGACGGCATGAACAAAGACAAAGCTTTCGCTAAAGAACTCAAGCGTAAGCGTCTGCGTCTGATTGCCAGCGATGGCAAAACGATCCAGGGCATTGTCAACAAGGTGCTGAAAGAAACTTCACCTGCCGTTGTCGACAAGGTTCGTAAGATCATCTTCGGCAAAAGCTCCTAAGCTTTACCGATTGATTTGAGATTGGGCCGTCCCTTTGGGGCGGCCCTTTTTTATGGGGAAAGCGCTGCCAGAAAAGGCGTAACCTGCGCTCCAAACTCTTCTGGCTTTTGAGCATGCACCCAATGACCCGCACCATCGATCATCTGAATATCGGTCGCCGGAAAGAAATCGCGGACAGTCTCATGATGTTCGGGCAAGACGAAGTCGGATTTACTGCCAGCGATTAACTTCACCGGACCTGTGAATTGGCAACTTCCAGGTTCCATAGGAAAGCGCATCAGGTCTGGCATACTTGGCGGAATCACATCGAGATTGATTTGCCAGCGCGGACCCCCCTCTTCAAACAGCAGATTGTGCAGCAGAAACCCACGAAGGTTTGGATCATCAATTGATTTCGCGAGATCGCTATCGGCTTCACTACGACGCGTATAGCGGGCGACATCAAGCGCTTGCATGAGGTCGACTAAACCAGCATGGCTATGGCTATACGTCACCGGCGCAATATCAGCCAGGATCAAACCAGTAAGCAGCTCTGGATGAGATAATGCCGCTGTCATCGCAACCTTGCCGCCCATCGAATGGCCAAGCAGAATTGGCTTCTCCAATCCCTCTGCCCCGATTAATTCAATCACATCATTCGCCATCGCCGGATAGGTCATCTCACTATCCCACGGCGACGCGCCATGATTTCGGAGATCAACCGTTAGAACGCGGTACGTGGCAAAGAACTGTTTGGCGAAACTTGCCCAATTTCGGCCAGATCCAAACAACCCGTGCAGAACAACGATCACAGGGTTTCCCTGAGACTCTTCTCCAAAATCATTGAAATGAAGTTTCATCGCGGTGGCGACGGGATCAATCCCGCCCAATCATCGAGACAAGAAGCGCCATCCGGACATGCAAGCCGTATTTCATCTGCCGGAAATAGGCGGCGCGCGGATCAGAATCAAGCTCCGGTGGAATTTCACCAACTCGCGGCAGAGGATGCATCAGCACCATATTCACCTTGGCCCGGTCCATATCCTCTTGGGTCACCGCATACGAGAAGTCGATCACGTTGGTATCAGCCAGTCGTTCTCTTTGAACCCGGGTGACATAGAGAATATCGGTGTCCTCGATGATCGGATCAAGATCGGTGTACTCGTTATCACCACTCAATAAATATGGCGCTGGCATATTGAGTTCCTGGGGCGACACGAAGTTCAATTTCACGTCAAACATCCGCAATAGCTTCACCAGGCTATGAACTGTTCGACCATGTTTGAGATCACCCATCAGGGTAACCGTCAGCCCATCGATGCCACCGCGTTCCTTGGCAATCGTATAGAGATCGAGAAGGGCCTGTGTTGGATGTTCACCTGCGCCATTACCCGCATTGATAATCGGCACTGAGGCGACAGAAACCGCGCGTTCAGTTGCGTCTTCATCGTAATGCCGGAGCACGAGCGCATCAGCATAGCATTCCAGTGTGCGGATCGTATCTTCGAGCGATTCACCCTTGGTCACCGACGAATAATTAACCTCATTGATCGGGATAACGCTGCCACCAAGACGCGTCATTGCGGCATAGAAGCTTGATGAGGTTCTTGTCGACGGTTCATAGAACAGATTAACCAGGGATTTTCCGGTCAGCGGCATCGTTCGGCCGACTGCCAGTCGCGCTGCGAGGGCGAAAATCTCATCGATGTCAGCTCTGGAGAATTGATCAACCGAAACAACAGCCCGGCGCCACGGAACATCCACGTTATTCATGTAGTAGGAATCCATCAGAGCCCATTCTCAACACCAAGCGGTGGTCTTTAGATACTGCAGACTTCATAGAATCGACAAACTCAAGATGCTATTTCTGATCAACTGGCCCCGGTGCATCCCGACGAGCCACCAGAACACAGGCAATTGACGCCAGCGCCATGGCAGCGGCAAACCAAAAGACGTTTAGCGGTGACCCTATATCGACGAGCCAGCCGGCTATTGCAGGTGCCGCACCATTTCCAATCGTAAACCCAACTGTCACAAAAGCGACGACACCGCCCAGCAAAGCGGGCGGCGCATCATTGCGCACCATCAAATCACGCGATGGCGCGACAACGCCCTTGGTTACACCGGCGACGAGTAACATCAACGCGCACATCCAGAAGGGTATGGTGCCAAGCGCGGCAATAGCGGTCGCGACTGTAGCAATGAGCATTGTCACGATCAGGACCATGTCATGGCGTTTGGTCTTGTCAGCAATGATGCCGCCGCCAATGACGCCAACCGAGGCAGCAATCAGATAGCTGGTCAGGATGATCCCGGCGAGTTCCTTGGAAACGCCGTAATGCGCCACCAATACAACAATCGTCAGGCCGCTCAGCGCACTGGTTGCCGCGGAGGATGTAATAAAATAGACGAAATGAGACAGGATACGGCGAGAGAACAGGGCATTTTTTGTCCTGCGGAGCTGGCCGGGCTCTTTCTTCTTTCTAGAAACAGAGTCCCGCATGACGCCTTGCAGCAGCAGAATAGTACCCGCGATCACGAGCCCGCCAATTCCCGAAATAAACAGCGCTGTCCGCCAATCGGTCGCACCCTCCAGAAAAGGCAGGACAATCGGCGCGACAAAAAAACCAGCCGAGCCGCTAAAGCTGTGAATGCTGAAGGCGCGGCCCAACCTATCCTCGGAGATCGAAGACGACAAAATGACATAATCGCAAGGGTGAAAAACACAGTTCCCGGCGCCTGCCACCATAAACAGGACCAGTAAGGCCCAATAGGACTCTGTCAGCCCGGCGAGCGTTATGGAGACCGACAGTACAAACATGCCAACAAATAGCACGCGTTTGGCCCCTATTCTGTCGACCAGCAGACCGGCCGGCATCTGCAGCGTCGCACTTGCCAGGAAGAATCCAGACGAAATTAGACCAAGCTCGGCAAAACCAACGCCGAGATCTGTGGACATCGCAATATAGAGCGGCGCCAGGCAGATAACATAGAAATGACTGATAAAATGCCCGGCGCTGATCAATCCAACGACGGCCATTTGCTGCCCGTTCGATTGCGGACCCGTTTCAGCAGATGGCGTAACGGAGGCATTCATTTCAGGTAAGCCGGATAGTGAAGAGTATTTCGGGCCCTTTCATAGGTGGCGAAACCACGTCCGGCAAGTGAATTGGTCAATATCCCGTGGCAACTCGCGTCGAATTCCAAGTTCCCGGCTTTTGGCAAGCGTGGTCGCTTCTCCCGAAATTTTTAACCGCTCTCAGCGGTTTTCTTACGTGGAGGTCTGCTTTCACCCTGATGCCCGAACGCATAGCCCATCGCGGTCCCTAACAAGGTTGCGGCTTCGCCGGACAACACATCGTTCAATGCGAGAATGCAACATATTGGTAACGCCGTTCCAATGACGGAAAACCGAATAAACTGCCACCCAATACCCTGTTTTGCCTTTATCCGTTGCCATAAACCCAGACACGGGATCGCCACCGCACCAAGTGCCATAATAATCGAAACTGTCGTAAGAAGCATCGTCACCCCCCTTGTTGTCACTACTTTAAGAGTAGCGGAAGGAGAACGCCTTCATAAGATACTTTCCGTCTTTTTTGAAAGCCTCACCGTGACGGACAATCGACCTTGTCGTAACATGATCCTTCCTGTGAGATGGGGCTATGTTTGAACTTCGGGAAATTTCAAAAGCCTATGGTGCCGTAAATGCCATTACGGATCTCGATCTCACGATAACACCTGGTAAAACAACCGCGCTGATCGGCCCTAGCGGATGCGGAAAATCGACAATCCTCGGCATGATGATCGAGCTGGTACAACCAGATCGCGGAGAAATTCAGTTTAAGGGCACGGCGCTGGCACCTGGCAAGTTGGAGCAGTTACGCCAACGCATGGGCTATGTCATTCAGGATGGCGGGTTATTCCCGCATTTGTCCGCTCGTCACAATGTGACGTTGATGGCCGACCATTTAGGACATGACCCTCAAATCACTGACCAACGGGTCGAGTATTTGTGCGACCTGACCCATTTTCCCACGGACGCCCTAGGTCGCTCCCCGGCACAGCTATCAGGTGGGCAATGCCAACGTGTTGCCCTTATGCGTGCCCTGATGCTCGATCCAGATGTTTTATTGCTGGATGAACCCTTGGGCGCACTTGATCCCTTGATCCGCTTTGAGCTGCAGACCGAACTCCGGGACATATTCCAAACATTGGGGAAAACCGTAATCATGGTTACCCACGATATTGGCGAAGCGAGTTACTTTGGCGATACCATCATTCTCCTCCGGGAGGGCTGCATTGTGCAATCAGGCACTATCGACGACCTCACAAACAGGCCTGCAGATGAATTCGTTGAACGGTTTGTAAGGGCGCAGCGCACGATCCCGGGACAGGAGCATGGCAAATGAGACGTCATTTCCTGACCGTCATCTTGGTTCTCACCGCAATATCGGGGTCTACGATTGCCGGTGCACAGGCACCATCCGTCACCGTTGGGTCTAAGAGTTTCACGGAATCGGTCATCCTTGGCGATATCCTGACTGGTTTGGCCAGGAATGCAGGCGCGACCGCAAATCATCGAAAACAGCTGGGCGGCACAAGAATTCTGTGGAACGCCCTGCTGCGCGGCGAGATCGATGCCTATCCCGAATATACCGGCACAATTGCCCGGGAAATACTCTCCGGACAGAAGATCCCCTCCCGGCAATCAATGATAGCGGCACTTGCATCTAAGGGGATTTCCATGAGCGCGCCGCTCGGCTTCAACAATACCTATGCCCTTGCCGTCACCGCGCAAACTGCAACGAAATATTCCTTAAAAACCATTTCGGATCTGCAACGACACACTGATCTCCGATTGGGCTTCAGCAATGAGTTTATGGATCGCGGCGACGGATGGCCGGCGTTAAAACGCCGCTATTCTCTACCGCAAAACAACGCGCGTGGGCTAGATCACGACCTTGCCTATCGTGGGCTACAATCGGGCGATATTGACGTGATCGACGTCTATACGACAGATGCAGAGATACCGTATTACGATTTAACCCTTTTGGACGATGATCTAGGCCATTTTCCGCGGTATGACGCCGTCATACTTTATCGGTCTGCCCTCGCGCAAACAGCACCAGCAGCTGTTTCCGCGTTTAATCGGCTTACCGGCAAAATCAATGCGGGGAAAATGGCGGCATTAAACGCATCTGTTAAAGTCAAACGTCAAACGGAAGGGGCTGTTGCCGCAGATTTCCTCAATATTCAGTATGGAGTCACTCAGGCGGACGGCGATAGCAGCGCCGGGACGCGCCTTTATACCCGAACCCTGGAACATCTGTTTCTCGTTGGAATATCGCTGTTTTCAGCAATTTTGGTAGCCATACCCTTAGGCATACTCGCGGTACGACACCGTCGGACTGGTCAAATAATACTGTCGGTAGCTGGTATTTTACAGACAATCCCGGGGTTAGCGCTCCTGGTGTTCATGATACCGCTCCTCGGAATAGGCAGCGAACCCGCTATAGCTGCCTTATTCCTCTATAGCCTGCTGCCGATCATTCGAAATACCCACACCGGTATTAGCGGCATTGACCCATCCCTCCAAAACTCAGCCATCGCCTTGGGATTACCCCCACGAGCCCGATTGCGGCTTATTGAGCTGCCTCTCGCCATTCCGTCGATTATGGCGGGGATTAAGACGTCTGCTGTCATCAATATCGGAACGGCAACGTTGGGAGCGCTCATTGGCGCGGGTGGCTATGGCCAGCCAATTCTGACTGGTATTCGACTGGATAACACAGAGCTCATTCTCGAAGGCGCGATACCAGCAGCCCTTATGGCTCTCGCCGTCCAATATGGATTTGAGTGGGTAGAACGACGATTAGCGCCTAGCGGCCGCGCCGCAGCACAAACGTAAAGACGTCGTCGGTCTTAGCGCTGGAGACCAATTCGTGCCCTGCCTGTTCAGAAAAGGCTTTAAAGTCTTTTGGCGCGGCTGGGTCGGTTGCCAAGACAGTTAGCTCACCGCCAATTTCCACCGACTTGATTGCTTTTCGCGCGCGGAGCACCGGCAAAGGACATTTAAGCCCTTGGGCGTCGAGCATTGCATCTTGTTGATCGTCTGAGCCCATCGTCAATCTTCTTCATAAAATGCGGCTAGGCCGTCCATATAAAACACTGTGTTCGCGACAATCGGTTGTTTCACATACATTTCATTGGAATGATAGCCGCTAGATGATACCAAAATTGAACCTCGAACGTTATTGTATAACGTCATGATATTTATGCGCGCCGTTTGTCTAGCCATAATCTTGTCATTAATCAGCGTTGTAGCGCCAAGCTATGCTCAAAAGCGGCCCAGCGTTCCAAGTGCCAAAGAATTTGCCAAAAAGAGTTTGTCTAATGATTGGGCACGAGAATGGCTAAAACTCAAAGAAGAGGAGCGCAAATACAAAAATTCTGCCGCCGGGCGTCAGGCGGCCTCTCCGAACCGTTTCCCCCTCCTCAAAGATATCGCAGCAGACGTCCTCGATGAGCAAAAGGACCATTCGAATTATTACCCAAAGCCCAATGCGTCCGAACGGGACAGGCAATTTATTGAAAAGATCACCGCTAAAAAGGGCTTATATCCAACGGTAAGGCGTATGTTCAAAATTGCAGATCACTATCTAGCGAACTTGAACAAGCGTTTAGATGAAGCGGAAGCAGCCGCCAAGTCTTGCGACCGGGCACGCTATGACGCCGCAATCAAGCGTTTGATCGATGCCTATGTCGAGGCCTCACTCTACTTTCAACGCCAATTGGACAATCTTGACGCCTTGGCCCAGGCCGGTGCCGAATACGAAGCAGGCAATTATGACAAGCTCAGACGCCGCTGGACCTTCTTTTGGGCTGAAGTTCATGACTCCCTTAGCGAAGGGAAGACAGCCGATGCCGCGAGAAGGGACTATCGCAAGAACTCCCTCTATAACCGCGCCAACCTTTTAGGACAGGTCTTTAGTACCGCCTATGGCGATATGCTGAAACGAATGAATGCCGCCCTCAAAACCGCGGATTATCCACCATTTAAGGAGTGCAAGAAGCCAGTTAAAGGCCTCTCCCTGGCTGATGCAGATGCGGCCCTTGCTGAGGCAAAGGCTGCGGAAAGAGCCATGGACGAAATGGAGGGTGAATTCAACGAACAAGACCAGATTTATAAAAAGCTGAGCAAGAAGCTAGATGATTTGATTGGCGATGCCAGTCTGCCGGATACAAGAACCCCAGCGGGCAAGGGATCGGCCAAAGACATTGGTAAACCCGGTAAGTCCGGCATTTCGCAATCACCCGTCGCGCCAAAACCGGCCAAAAACCCCAACGGCTCGTTTATGGAAGCCCCTATGCCAGTTCCAATGGCGGATATCGTGATTGACCTTCCCAAAATGCCCAAATTGCCGGTCCTGCCCAAAAACAGCCCGCTCGCAAAATATCAGGCAAACCCGTGCGGACTAGATGCCAGGAAAGTTTGTAACGTTTTGCTGAAAGATTTCAGGGCCAACTGCACGAAAGAGCTCACAGCATTTTATAAAATCTGCAAGAAGGCTCCGTCTATCAGGAGCTGCAAGCAACGCTGTCAGGCCAATTGGCAACAGGGCAAGCACGAGCTGGCTCTGGCAAGTCTTGCCAAGAAACATATTATTGCGGTCTTTGGTGTGGCTGAAAAAAGCAGTGACGGCATCCTCGAAGGTAAAGAAGCCGAAATTAAAGGCAACGAAAACCGTATGAACCAGATTGAAGAGGAGGCTAAAAAGCGAGTCCTCCACATCTATATCAATCAAAATACCGGCACGATTATCCGGCACAATGGCAATAAATTTGTGCCCAAACCACCGCTACGCTATGCCGGAACCCAAGGTGGTAGACCGCATATGTATGAACGCAACACCATCGAGTATTTGAAAGCCCGTAATAAACAGCTGCAAAGTGAGATAGAAGGCCTAGCGGATGACGCGTACGCCACTGGTAGCTGGCCCCAGATGGCGCTCTCTAAATGGACCCCGAATGCCAAAAAGTCCGATGGGCACTGTACCGCTCCGCAAAATGACCGTAACCGTGCGTCCTGCCTAGCCACTTGTGATGGTAGGGCTCCGGCTGGCGTGTCGCACTCCTGCTATAGCAGCTATGTTCCACAATTAGCTTTGCCCTACGGCCGACGTTATCTTTACCCACCCGGGCATCCAAAAAGCAAAACTGCGAAAGGATCGAAATGATCCTTCTTCATTTTTGGCAAATATAGGAAATTATAGAAATTGGCTGGGGCGCCTGGGATCGAACCAGGGATCACGGGATCAAAACCCGTTGCCTTACCGCTTGGCTACGCCCCATTTGGAAGCCGGAAAATAGGGGGGTTTAATTCATATCGCAATAGATTCCCGCTAAATTTTGCGGAAAATTTAAAAAACATGGCTACGACTTATTATTAACGAGCTGTTAAGAAATTTTGGTGTTATGTATATATTGTTCAAACGGTAATTTTTTATGACATTGGTTGGCTATGTCAGAGAGTTCTAATTGGAGTTTACGGGGCGTAACCCCCGAAGCGCGCGCAGCGGTTAAAACCTGCGCGGAAGCAGAAGGCGTTTCGATCGGCACCTGGATTTCGGGAGCAATCCGAGAGATGCATGCCGCAGAACAATTACAACCAACTAATAATTCCCAAGACATGCCATTACCCCAGATAGCTCGGAAAAGTTCCATCGAGCGGGCAATGATGCGCGCTGCCACCGGCAACGCTTAAACTTCTCTCCGTCGATATTTAGTGTGCATTCGTTTGCACAACGACTAATAACAGCTAATAACGGCAAAACACCCTGGGTACGCCCGGTGTTTATCGACGTTTTGCCTATATAGATAATATGGCCAATTACTACTTTGGTATGGTCTACGGACTGACCACAAATGCTTGCAATTTATTGATTTTATGCCATAAGGTATACCGAATCGGACGTTGGTAGGGCTAAAGGTACCCCCATAGAATCCCACGTTTAATGTCACATATGAGATTAATTTAAAAAAATGGCAGCAAACGTATCCCCCTGGAGTGTAAAGGGCGTTGACCCTGAAGCACGCGAGGCAGCTAAGATTGCTGCCCGACGGTCAGGGCTTACTGTCGGCGCATGGCTAACACAAACCATACGGACTGTTCAATTAACCGGTTCGCAGCAGGGCAATGCTGCCGGTACTGCCCCCCAGCAAGAGCCCCAGCAACAATAAAACCCGTCTCAGCAATATAATTCAGGTCAACAATACAACCCCGGACAGCAATACAATCCAGGACAACAGTATAATCCCGGGCAGCAATATAATCCTGCTGGCAACCCCGCTCAGCCGGGTGCGGCCGATTATGGGATGCAACCACCACCCCAGCAGCCACAACAGAACGGCTTTGCGGAGCAACCTGGCTCAAACTATGGCAGCGGCCAGGCACCCCTCCCGGCACCAACAATTCAGGCTTTGTTTGAAAGTATCCAAACGCTAAGCAATCGCGTTGAAGAAGCAGAGCGAAAAACGACTGCCGCTGTGGCACCGTTAGCTGATCAAGTAACTCAACTTTCTGCACAAGTTGAAGAGGTCCAATCACAATCACAGAGTTCTGTTTCGACGGCCCCAGTGGAACGCGCGGTTATGCGTATCACTGAACGATTGGATAAGATGGAAGACAGTACGCATCGGCGACCGAAGAAGTCTGGTGGCGGCTGGTGGCGTAAAAACCAGGATTAGATACTTCCCCGCTAATTCAGCGAAATCTCGTTAAATCCCTTCTAACCCACCTCATTAGTCCTGTTCCCTGATTTGGCATTAGTCCGTTTCATACAACCAAAATTTTTACGCTTTATTAACCATAACTAGCGGATTTTGCCCTTAACAAGTGTGTCACCACCCCAGTATAGTCATAGGTGGGAGGAGTTTAGAAAATGGCACGATCCAGCCCCTGGAGTGTTAAGGGTGTTGACCAAGACGCACGTCAAATTGCTCGTGAGGCGGCCAAGCGGCATGGGCTGACGATCGGCGCATGGGTCGACCGTGCAATCAAAAAGCGTGCCGAAAAACCAACCCCTCAATCCGCTCTTGAGACACCAACTGAATTAGACACTGCTATCGACACCAGTGCTCCAGCGCCGGTATCCGAGATTGTCGAGCAACCGCCGACGGCATCCCCCGACAATGTTCCCTCGACAAATTCGACCGGAATCGGATTCGACGTTGAACAAGCCCTTAAGTCAGCGCGCGGACAAACGAACGAAGCCAGCGACGAAGATGCTTTAACAAATGGTCTAGGCGGCCAACCGACACATGCAGACACCGACATCATCATCGCGGCGTCAGAAAATTCGAAAAGCGGACGATTTTCTCGAATCGGTTTGCTCGGTAGCGCGGTCGTTGCAGCCATTGCGGGAGGGATATGGATATACGAAAATAACCTTTCCCAAGTATCATCAAGCCCGCAACAAGTAGCCACGAAAAAACCGAATGCGAAAAAACCGGCCGCATCACAAGCACCGACAGAATTGGCTGCTAAAATACCACCGGCCATATCCACCCCTGCTATCATCGAGAAAACGCCAGCACCTGCCAAACCCGAAAAGCCTCCCCAGGCCACTAAGACCATAGTCGCCACAAAAACTAAATCGCCCCCGGCGCCGATCAGCAAAGCGAACCACTTAAAAAATATCAAGCAACAGGCGGCGACCGGCGACCACAATGCGCAATTTGAACTCGCCAACCGCTATCTGAGCGGCAAGGGCGTTCCAAAAAGTCCCAAACAGGCTGTGGCCTGGCTAAACAAAGCAGCCAACGGTGGTATTATTCCGGCTCAGTATAATCTCGGCCTTCTTTATGAATTAGGAAACGGCGTCACGAAAAACCCGTCCCAAGCAATTGCCTGGTATCGGAAAGCCGCCGATAAAGGACATGCCAGAGCGCAACACAATCTGGGAACACTCTATGCGCAAGGCAACGGAGCACCTAAGGATTATAAGAGTGCCGCCTATTGGTTCAAAAAAGGCAGCGAAAACGGCCTTGCCGATTCCATGCATAGCCTCGGGCTCATGCATGAACACGGGCTTGGTGTTACCAAAAATACGAAGATTGCGACGGCCTATTACAACAAGGCCCTGGCGGCTGGCAGTGCGGAAGCTGCTAAAAAACTTAAACGAACAAATTTAGCGACAAACCGTACACCAACAACTGCCGAGATTACCAAGGCGGCCTCTACAACACCTGCCGCCGGCAGTTCAAATACTGGTGGTTTGAACAAAGTAGGAATCGCCAATATCCAAAGACTGCTTGCACGCCTCGACCTGACACCGGGAACACCTGACGGGGTCATGGGTAAGAAAACGGAAGAGGCCATAAAAATGTATCAGCGCTTTGCCGGGCTGGCCGTTGATGGCAAGCCAACGTCTTCTCTACTCAGCGATCTCCGTCAAGTTGTCGGCGCCATGGCACCAGTCAAAGCGGCCGCGCCAACACCTTCTGAGCGCTAAAATTATTTCTCGCTCAGCGAAGAAAATGGGTAGCTTGTACCCACCAATTACGGTTGCGGTCTGAGATTACTGTACCGGCCGCAATCGCCGTAGCTTCATCATCAAACAACCCAAAACAGGTCGCTCCACTTCCTGACAGTCGTGACAATCGGCAGGTCGATTGGTCCGACAGGGCTTGTAGCACCTTTGCTATCTGAGGCTCCAATTCAATTGCCGGGTCTTGTAAGTCGTTTCTCTGAGATTGAACAAATTCGCAAAATTTCAAACCAGCGTCTGGAACACGTTCAGCAACGGGCTTCGAAAAAGACCCGACGCGCGCTTTGAACACCTGTGGTGTTGAAACAGGGACGCCGGGATTGATCAATAACACCCCAAGATTAGGGAGCGACCCCACCGGACGGACCACCTCACCAACACCGCTCATCCGAGCAGTCATGCTGAGGAGGCACACTGGGACGTCTGCACCTAAACGCAGACCGATTGCCGCTAAGATTTCGGGAGTCGCACCGGCATCCCATAGCTGATTCAACGCATGTAACGTTGCCGCAGCATCAGCAGATCCTCCGCCAATCCCTGACGAAACGGGAAGATTCTTTTGCAAAGTAATTGCCGTGCCACCATCGCGCCCAACTTCATCAGCGAACATCCTCGCCGCTGCCAAGACCAGGTTTTCATCATTGACGGGCAAACCGCTACCAAAGGGACCCTCGATACGCAATGAAATATCATGAGCGCTTTCGACGACGACTTGATCACCAAATGCTGTAAAACCCACGAGACTATCAAGCTCATGATAGCCGTTATCGCGCCGACCGGTGATGTGGAGAAAGAGATTTATCTTAGCCGCTGCGTGAACTGAGATTTGGTTTGTGGAAGGCGGATCGGACTTATCCGTCAACTGCGATTATCTCCGTCATCTTTTTTCTTGAGCCCGTCACGCAGTTTTTCTTCGATCTGCGGAATGAGGTCTTTTTCGGGATCTAATGACAAGGCGCGTTTCCACCGAAAACGGGCTTCGAACTTGCGCCCGACGCGCCAATACGCATCGCCGAGATGATCATTAATCGTGGGATCTTCGGGCCGCAGAACAACCGCCCGTTCGAGGTTTTTCGCGGCGGCGGGATAATCGCCAAGGCGGTACAGGACCCACCCAAGACTATCGACGATATAGCCGTCATTGGGGCGTAACTCAACGGCGCGCCGGATCATTTTCTTTGCACGATCCAGCTTTAATCCCTGGTCTACCCAGGAATAACCAAGATAGTTGAGAACAAAGGGTTGTTCAGGACTCAATTCCAACGCATGCAGGAAATCTTTTTCCGCATTCGGCCATTGTTTGGCCCGCTCAAATGCAATGCCGCGCGCATAGAGTAGCGACCAATGGTTTTTTTCCAAGGTGCCAACGCGCTTAATCGCTCGATCATAAGATGCGATGGCATCTTCGAATTTCTTTTTTGAACGATGCAGGTCGCCAATGCGAATAAGGGGCTCAAAGCGATCCTTGCGCTCCTCCGCCATCTTTTCCAACAAAGCAATCGCATCCTGGGTTTTGCCCATTTCGTCGAGGCTTGAGGCCCGACGCAATCGCGCCGACCATGAGACCGGTGATTTTGGATCAACCTTTTCATAGAGCGCAATCGCATCTGCGCCGCGCGACAAAGATTCAAGCAAACCACCGAGCAATAATTGTGCCAGGGGAAATTTGGGGCGGAGGCGTAATGCCATCCGACCATAAATCAGGGCGAGGTCAGATGAACGCCCCTGTGCCAGGGTTCCGGCGAGATTGAAAAATACTTCCGCCAACCCGTCTTTGGGCGTCGCAACAAATGTCGGCGGTGGCCGTTTGGCAGCAAGGCGTTCAAGAGTCCCCTCAAGCGCATCGCCGCTATTTTTTGCGATATAGCCGTCATAGAGCGCTTTAGCCTCAGCCAATCGACCTTGACGCTCGAGGAAATGACCATATCCCATCACAACGCGGATAGAAGTCGTACCCTTGGATGCTTTCTTAAGGGCCTGATCAGCCAGCTCCGTTTTGCCAGCCTGTTCATAAATAAGGCCGACATGCATGTGTCGAAGAGCGGCGAAAGATGCGATCTTTTTAAGCGCATCAAGTGACTTTACCGCCCCTTCGATGTCGCCAAGCGCTGCCTTGGTCCAGGCGAGTAACAGGGGTGCTGCAAATGTGCTCATGCCACGGCGCGGCATTGAATCGAGCCGCTTTGCCGCAGCATCAAACTTGGATGCAAAGGCGTCCTCAACGACCAAACTTAAATTTGCGATCGCAGCGCCTTTGTCAGCAGCGACAATTTCCTTTGCAAGGACCGCTGCTTCCGACATGCGGCCACCCGCAACCAGGGCAAAGAATGTCTGGCGCCGGATCTTGCGATTGTTGGCATCAATTGAAAGGGCGTCTGACAAATAATTTGCGGCGGTACTAAAGTCACGACTCCGACGCGCATAACGACCCGCAAGATACTTTCCTGAGGCTGAGACCAACTGAACCCCTTGCTGGATTCGTGCATCCGACTGAACACCATCAACTGTCGCGACTTGGCCAGTCTCCGACCCATCAACACAAGCCGACACCAAAACCAGCGAGGCAATCACCGGCACAGCAATCAGGCGCATCGTCATAGATGCAGAATCAGCCACATCGATTGTTTCCGCGTCTGGCATTGATCTGCCATTTGAAAAGAGGACTTTAACGTTCTTCATAAGCTAACAACTGGACGCCATCTGTTTCGCTAGGTTCAGGTGGGGCGATAACTCATACCATTCAATGGCAAGTCTGAGATCAACGAACCTGAAGACAAATCATAATCCCAAAGATGTTAAAAAGCGAGTAACAAGCCGCCAGCGCAACGGCGACGACGAACTTAATCTTTCTTACATATTGGGATAATTTGGCCCACCGCCACCTTCCGGGACCACCCAATTAATGTTTTGCGTCGGATCTTTGATATCGCAGGTCTTACAATGCACGCAATTTTGCGCATTGATCTGTAGTTTTGGGCCACCATCCGCGTCATCCTCAACGATTTCATACACCCCCGCCGGACAATATCTCTGCTCCGGGGCGTCATATTTCTCGAGATTTACCGAAATTGGCACGGACGTATCTTTGAGAGTCAAATGAACCGGCTGGTCTTCCTCATGATTGGTGTTTGAAATATAGACCGAAGACAAACGGTCAAAAGACACCTCTCCATCTGGTTTCGGATACTCGATCTTGGGAGCCCCTGAAGCAGGCAATAATGACGTATGATCGGCGTGTTGTTTAAAGGTCCATGGTGCCTTACCGCGCAATAAGAACGTATCAATCGCCGAATAGAGAAGCCCGGCCCACATCCCCCAGCGGAAAGACGGCCGGATATTTCTCACCCGGTATAGCTCGTCCCACACCCAGCTCTTTTTAAGCGCCGTCGGATAATCTTCCAGAACTTTACCGCCGTCATTTCTTAAAGCAGCGAAGGCAGCTTCCGCTGCGATCATGCCAGTCTTCATTGCATTGTGACTGCCTTTAATCTTGGGAACATTTAGAAAGCCAGCTGCACAGCCGATAATCGCACCGCCCGGACAGGTAAGCTCGGGGATCGATTGGAATCCGCCTTCATTCAAAGCACGTGCGCCGTAAGCAATCCGGCGTCCCCCTTCAAAAATCGGACGGATCGAAGGATGCGTCTTGAAACGCTGGAACTCTTCAAAGGGCGATAGATGCGGATTGCGATAATCGAGCCCTGTGACAAACCCGACCGCCACTTGATTGTCTTCCAGATGATAAAGGAACGACCCACCATATGTCTTGGTATCGAGCGGCCAGCCAATCGTATGCAGGATGCGTCCTTGCTGATGCTGTTCCGGGTCAATCTCCCACAGCTCCTTAATCCCGAGGGCGTAGGATTGCGGATCGGCATCTGATCGCATGTCAAATTTCTCGAACAACTCTTTGGTCAGTGACCCACGGCACCCTTCCGCAAAGAACGTGTACTTAGCCTGAAGCTCATAGCCCGGCGTAAAACCATCCTTGGGCTTGCCATCCTCGCCAACACCCATATCGCCGGTTGCGACGCCCGCCACTGCACCTTCGTCGTCATAGAGAATTTCAGCAGCAGCAAATCCTTCAAAGATTTGAACACCAAGTTCTTCCGCCTGCTCCTTTAGCCAACGGCAAACGTTGCCAAGACTGACAATATAATTGCCCTTATTATGCATTTGGGGCGGTGTCGGCATCCGGATCGAACCAGTCTTGGTCAGAAACAGAAAATTGTCGTCAGCCGCCTCAGTATTGAGTGGTGCGCCCTTTTCCTTCCAATCGGGAATGAGCTCGTTAAGAGCTTTCGGTTCTAAAACCGCACCAGATAATATGTGCGCGCCAACTTCGGAGCCTTTTTCGAGCAGACAGATCGTCAGCTCGGTATCATTTTCCGCCGCCAGCTGAGCAAGACGGATCGCCGCCGAGAGGCCCGATGGCCCTGCCCCAACAATGACGACATCCACCTCCATCGATTCCCGTTCCATAAATTCCTCTTCTGAGTTCTTCTCATGCTGTTTAACAATGCATAGTCATGATACCGTTTTCTCATGGTTCAGGAAAACAACGCAACCGAACTCCTGCGATGGTACGTAGAAAGCGGCATCGACGAAGCGCTGGAAGAACAGCCCGTCAACCGTTTTAAAGCCCCTGAGTCTGTTACACCTAAACCAACAACGCTTCCTAAAGCGCCCCCCCCATCGACCGAAGGCGTTTCTGACGCAGCGGCAGCACCACCGGTTCTGACTGCTCAACCGACAGCGCCGCCGCCAACTCCGCCAACCCCACGCCCACCAACAGAATTAGTGTCCCGTGACGAAGCGACTAAATCGGCGCGCACCGCAGCAGCAGCAGCAGACTCATTGGAGGCGCTACGTGATGCGATGGCGGCTTTTGAAGGCTGTCCGCTAAAGCAGACAGCCAAGAGTATGGTCTTTGGCGATGGCACTGCCGATGCAAAACTCATGTTTGTCGGCGAAGCCCCCGGCGCCCAAGAAGATCGACAGGGATTACCCTTTGTCGGCCCCGCGGGTCAGCTACTGGATAAAATGCTCGCGGCAATTTCCCTTCAACGTAGCGATGTATACATCACCAATATCCTGCCCTGGCGACCGCCCGGCAACCGGACACCGACTGATTCGGAAATTGCTGCCTGTATGCCGTTTATCGAACGGCATATCGAACTGGTCGCGCCGCGGATTCTCATTCTGGTTGGCGGCACATCCGCCAAGACCTTACTGGGGACAACACAAGGCATCATGCGGACCCGTGGCAAATGGCTCTCCTATACGCGCGAAGGCCTCGACAACCCGATACCGGTGCGGGCGATATTACACCCGGCCTACCTTTTGCGGTCGCCCGCCCAAAAACGAGAGACCTGGATAGATCTTCTGGAAATAAAACAGCGTTTGGAAGAGGGATAGACGGAGCACAGCAAAATGAAATGGGCCTTGATCATACTGTTTTTCGGCGTGGGGCAAACAAATGCCCCAACCACATTCGACACTCAGTTGCGATTTCATGAGCTTGACGATTGTTTAAAAGGTGGGTTTGAAACTGGAGAATCCGTTACCCAAGACGTCGAGGCGTTAAAACAACAGCGCGGTAGTTTTTACAAAGCCTACCGTCTTCACAATTGGTCCTGCATCCCGGTCAAGAAATAATCCGGTCAAACCTATGAGTGCCATGAGGACTCTCCGACGATTATCGGTCTATATATTACTCGGTACCACGAGTTTTATCGGCTCAGCAGATTTTTCCGAGGCGCAAAACCTGCACCAAGCCGGTAATAAATATCTAAAGCTTCAAACACCGGTTTCAGGCAACTGGTATGTGGTGGCAGGGCCGCCCTGCCCATCCAAAAATAACCATCACTGCAAAATCAATAGTC
>WLWZ01000009.1 GCA_012103315.1 Alphaproteobacteria bacterium | reverse complement strand
GGCACCAAAGCCGAAATACCGGTCCACATGATCATGATGAAACAAATTACCTTCACCGGATCGACGATGCGGCCACGGTCAGTTGCGGAAAAAGCATTGATTACTGAGCAACTTCGTGACAAAGCATGGCCATTAATTGAAGCGGGTAAGGTCAAGCCGCTGATTTTTGAGCGTTTTCCACTTATCGATGCTGCGAAAGCACATGCATTGATGGACAGCAGCGCCCATATCGGTAAAATTGTCCTGACCGTTTAATGGCGTGAGCTGGTCCGATGGTCGCTTCGCTGTTACGCCCCAGAGCAAGCAATCCGCATAGCGGTTTGCAGCTGTCGGTTCGGCGGCTGGGGTGTCACGTGTGTCCGAAAACAAAGGAGAGACCATGAGTCAGGTCCTTATGCCAAAAGCAACGGCTGTTTGGCTTATAGATAATACCGCCCTGTCATTCGATCAGGTAGCGGATTTTTGCGGATTGCACCCCCTGGAGGTGCAAAGCATTGCTGATGGTGAAGCTGCGATTGGCATGGTCGGCTATGACCCCATTACCAATGGGCAATTGACCAAGGAAGAAATCGACCGCTGCGCCGCCGATGCCGAAGCCCGGTTAGAGCTCGCCGAAGTCAATGTTCCTCGCCCGGTGACACGAACCAAAGGCCCACGCTACACACCAGTTGCGCGCCGACAGGATCGTCCGGACGCAATCGCGTGGTTGGTGAAAAACTTTCCGCAATTGTCAGATGGACAGATATCGAAACTGGTGGGAACGACCAAGCCAACGATCAACGGCGTCCGCGAACGTACCCATTGGAATATAAACAATATTAAACCGCGCGATCCGGTTGCTTTAGGGCTCGTTGCACGTGACGACTTAACTGCTGCCATCGAAAAGGCAAACCGTGCCGTTGAACGGGCTGAAAAACGCAAAGCGAAGGAAGCGGGTACTACGGTACCTGTCGCAGCAGCGGCAGTCGAAGAAGCTGCAGAAGAACCCGTTGCCACACCTGCTGAAATGCCAATCGTCGAACCTGTTGCTGAGCCGGCTGTAGAACCATCGATCGACCCAGATGTTGTCTTTGGGAAACCAGCCAGCACTGCAGCTACTGAGCCCGAAGCGGAGGCACCGGCCCCAGAACCCGCTGCAGAAGATGATGGAAACCCGTTTGCAGCGCTTGGTAGTTTACTGCCGGCAGATAGTGATCAGGACAACGATTCAGAAGACAAGCAGGATTAACGTAGACGCGGCCTTTCCGCTTCTGCAACGCCTTACCAATGGCAAATAAGCCAGACTATCCATTCGACCGGCTTGAGTATGGTGAAACGAAGGAAGTAGCCCCGGGCATCCACTGGATTCGGATGCCCCTACCCTTCGCCCTGAATCACATTAATTTGTGGCTAGTTGCGGATGGCGATGGTTGGACCATCATCGACACCGGATACAACACCGAAGAGACGCGAGAAATCTGGGAAAGCGTCTTTGCTGATGTCCTTGATGGAAAACCGGTCAAACGTATTATCGTCACACATTTCCACCCCGACCATGTTTCTCTGGCCGGTTGGCTGATTGAGAAATGGGATGTCCCGGTCTGGATGACCTATTCAGAATGGATGCAGGCTCAACTCAACCGCTATGGCGGACCAACTGCTGATATCGACGCCCGTATGGCTTTTTATATCGAACACGGTATGGAACAGTCTGGCATCGACGGCTACCGCGAAACCCGGCCCGATTTCTCCAAAATAATTCTACCGCTCCCGACAGGGTTCCGCCGTATGATCGATGGCGAAGCGTTTTCTATTGGAGATCACAATTGGCGCGTCATTACCGGGGCCGGGCATTCTCCTGAACACGCAGCGCTATGGTGCGAAGACCTCAACGTGCTGATTTCCGGTGATCAAGTGCTCCCTCGGATTTCGACCAATGTCAGCCTGCAATGTAATGAGCCTGATGGCGATCCCCTACGGCTTTACCTTGAGAGCCTCGAAAAGTTTCGGGACCTGCCAAAAGATGCGTTCATTTTGCCCTCTCACGATCGGCCGTTCTATGGGCTGCATGACAGGATTGACGCCCTCGGCGAACATCATGCGGAAAGACTCGACGCCGCTGTAGAGGCTTGTGTAGAACCAAAGACCTCCCGTGAACTGATTCCACATCTCTTTAAACGGGAGCTTGATCGCCATCAGCTTGGCTTCGCCATCGGCGAAGCAATGGCGCACGCAAACTATCTTGTTACTGATGGGCGTTTATCTAAGGCACGTGGTGACGACGGTCTTATTCGGTACTTCCAGCCCTAACTTTGGCGTGCCTGTGCTTCAAGGTCTCTGAGCGCCCGTCGGTCAATTTTCATCAATGTCGTGCGTGGCAAGATGTCCACAAAAGCCATTTCCTGAGGCACCTTATAACCACCAATTTTACGCACGCCGTATTTGAGTTCAGTGACGAGGGCGTCATTCACCTCAACATTAGGCTTTAAGACGATAAAGGCCTTCGGCTGCGTTAGCCCTTCACTATCCTCACAAGAAATGACTGCGGCTTCCAGCACACCATCATGCTCGGTGATCGCAGCCTCAACCTCAATTGGCGAGACCCAAAGCCCTTTTACTTTAAAGACATCATCGCTACGGCCCGAGAACCAAAAGAACCCGTCTTGATCGAACTGCAACGTATCACCAGTCCGCGCCCATTCTCCAACAAACGTTTCACGGCTCTTATCGAGCTTCCGCCAATAAAAGAAGCAGGTTGTTCGACTACCGATCCACGCTTCGCCATCTGTGTTCGGCTGGGTTACTTCGTTGCCATCATCGTCCATCAGCTTGACGTCGCAGCCAAAAACCGGTTTGCCAAGACTACCGCGGCGATATTCTTTCGGGCGGTTAGCGATCCACTCATAGGTTATTTCTGAAGAGCCAATTGAATCGTGAATTTCAAGATCGAATAGCTCTTCAAATTTCTCAAATACTTCAGGTGGCATTTTTTCTGATGCCGACGTGACCAGCTCCAGCGATGAGAAATCGGGCACCCGTGTTTGTTCAGCGAACAGTAGAAGGTTTTTAATGATGGTCGGCACGGTAATAAATTTGTTGGGTTTGGTTTTTTCAATAATGCTAACGACATTCTCCGCCGTCGGGGGCAGGCGTGATATCACGCTAGTCGCTCCAAAATAAAACGGAATTAGAACCGCCGGCCAAATACCGTGGGTAAAGTACTTCTTGGATGTCGCATGGACGATATCGTCCGGTCCGTATTCCATAAACGTGCCGTGACGTTCGGGTACCAAACAAAAATCGTGGGCCAAATGGGTAATTCCCTTTGCAGCCCCTGTCGTACCGCCTGAATAAAACATGTAGGCGACGTCATTATGATGCAGCGGCAACGGCGCAAAGGTTTGGAGTTGGCCTTCAACCATCTCAGCGTAGGTCAGGGTGTGACGGTCACCAGATTCCGGTGCGTCCCCAATATCCTCCCCCCGAACGATCACATTCTCCAGCGTCCAGGGCATGTCATCGGCAATGTCCACGAGTTTCTCGCTTTGCTCGACGTCGATAAACAGGGATTTAGCCGCGGTATCCCGCAAGAAGTAGAGAAGGTTCGGTGCTTTATAAGCATCTGAAACCACGACAGGAACGATTCCAGCCCGAATTGCCCCAAACCAAAGAGCCAGATATTCAACGCTATCCGTCCCGAATAACAATATTCGCGAACCAGTCTCAATCTTAAGCGTCTTCAACCCGTGGGCCGCACGGCACACCAGTCCGAGAAACTCTTCATAGGAATAGCTGTCGTCATCAACGATCAGGGCGGTCGCGCCTGCTTTATCTGTCGATAAATGTTTATCGAGCACGACCGTGGTGGGATTAAAATATTCTGGAACCTCCGGATCGTTCCAGGCCCGCCACTCTTTGCCGAAGACAATATCCTTATAATCACTCACGGTTTCGTCTTTCTCGTGTATCCAATTGCTCACTTCGCGCAATTTTTCCTTACCCATCCCGGTTGGGCAAGGGGCAAGCTAAGAAAATGCTATATCGCGCCTTCTTCACGCGCGGCCGCAATCTCTTCGTCATTAAGTCCGACAACGGATTTTAAAATTTCATCCGTATGTTCACCGAGCAACGGTGACCGTTCAACGTCTGAAGGCGACTCAGAAAGCTTCACGGGATTGCCAACCGTCAAATATTTACCACGTTCAGGATGATCAACTTCAACAATCGTACCGTTGTCGCGTAAGGATGGTTCTTCCGCCAGCTCTTTCATCGACAAGATAGGCCCGCACGGTATGTTCAGCGGATTGCAAAGATTCATGACGTCAAATTTATCGAGCGTCATGGTCCATTCTTCAATCGCATCAAAAATCCCTTTGATCTTATCGAGACGCGCTTCCGGTTTGGCATAGCCGGGGTCTTCTTTCCATTCCGGCTTGCCAATCAGATCACAGATATTCTTCCACACCGCAGCCTGCGTGATGAAATACACATAAGCATTGGGATCAGTTTCCCAGCCCTTACATTTCAGAATCCAGCCGGGCTGTCCCCCGCCGGAATCATTCCCGGCGCGTGGCGTTGCCTCACCAAACTCGATACCCTGGCCGTGCTGGCTATATTCTTTCAACGGACCATGCGCGAGCCTTTGCTGATCGCGTAACTTCACACGTGACAGGTTGAGAACACCGTCCTGCATAGCGCATTCAACCCTCTGGCCCTTACCAGACTGTTCGCGATGAAAAAGAGCCGTCACGATGCCAAATGCCAAATGAAGGCCCGTTCCGGAATCACCGATCTGAGCGCCGGTCACAAGCGGCGGCCCATCTAAAAAGCCGGTTGTGGATGCCGCACCGCCAGTGCACTGGGCAACATTTTCATAAACCTTGCAATCCTCATAAGGCCCCGGACCAAATCCCTTAACCGACGCATAGATCATCCGAGGATTGATCTCCTGAATTTTCTCCCAGGGAAAACCCATCCGATCAATCGCGCCCGGCGCAAAGTTTTCAACCATCACATCGCATTCTTCAATGAGCTTGGTGAAAATCTTGGCCCCAGCCTCGGTCTTCGGGTTCAACGTCACGCTGCGCTTGTTATGGTTGAGCATCGTGAAATACAAGCTATCGACATCTGGGATATCGCGCAGTTGGCCGCGCGTCGCATCGCCAACACCCGGCCGCTCCACTTTGATCACATCGGCTCCAAACCATGCCAGTAGCTGAGTGCATGTCGGCCCGGACTGAACATGAGTCATATCCAGAATTTTCACACCTTCGAGGGCTTTACTCATTATCTCATTCCTCTTTTTGAGAGTTAAATTGCGCTATTTTTTTGCGACGACGCTTTGCGGGTTGAGGTTGCCGATGCGGCCACTCTCCGTCCCCGCCTCAGCATCAATCACTGCGTTCACTAAAGTTGGTTTACCAGAATCCATGGCGGCGTTAACGGCCTGGGAAAGTTCATCCGGCGACGTTGCATTAAAGCCGACACCGCCAAAAGCCTCCATCATCTTGTCGTAGCGCGCATCTTTGACGAAGACCGTCGTGGCCACATTATCGCCAGCGGAATTCTCATCCGTGCCGCGATAGATACCGCCATTATTAAAGACGACCACACAAACCGGTAGGTTGTAGCGACAAATCGTCTCCACCTCCATACCAGAAAAACCAAAGGCGCTGTCCCCTTCGATAGCCAGAACGGGCTTGCCGGTCTCGACCGCGGCGGCAATCGCGGTGCCCATGCCGACACCCATCACACCCCAGGTCCCGACATCTAGCCGCTTCCGTGGCTGGTACATATCGATGATGCTACGAGCAAAATCGAGCGTGTTAGCCCCTTCATTGACCAGGATAGCATCGGGACGTTCTTTGATAATCGTGCGCAGCGCACCCAACGCGCCATGATAATCCATCGGGACATTATTGTTCTGCAAACGCGGTGCCATCCGCTCAACATTACTATCGACCTTTTCCTTGACCGCACTGGTCCAAACTGACGGCGGCGCATTCCAGTCTTTAGCCATCCCGGCAAGTAGTGCATCCACACAGGAGCCAATATCACCAACCACGGGTGCAGCAATTTCAACGTTGCTGTCCATTTCGCGTGGTTCAATATCGATATGAACAAACTTTTTCGGCGCCGTCCCCCAGGCTTTACCTTTGCCGTGTGACAACAGCCAGTTCAGCCGTGCACCGACCAGCATCACGACATCCGACTCCTTTAGCACAAGCGAACGGGCGGCACCGGCGGATTGTGGGTGGGTATCAGGCAACAAGCCTTTTGCCATGCTCATTGGCAGATAAGGAATACCACTTATCTCCACCAGCGCACAGATCGCGTCATCCGCCTGCGCATAAGCAGCCCCCTTGCCGAGAATAATCAGTGGTCGTTCGGCGCCTTTGAGCACCTCAAGAGCCCGCGCAATAGAATCCGGAGCTGGCAGCTGTCGAGGGGCGGCATCAATCACCTTCACCAACGAGTTCTCACCATCATCCACATCCATCACTTGTCCCAGCAGTTTTGCTGGCAAATCGAGATAAACGCCGCCAGGCCGACCGGAAACCGCCGCGCGGATAGCGCGTGCAATGCCAATGCCAATATCCTCAGCGTGCAGCACACGATAGGCGGCCTTACAAAGAGGCTTGGCCACAGCAAGTTGGTCCATCTCTTCGTAGTCGCCCTGTTGCAAATCAACGATCTCACGTTCAGACGACCCTGAGATCAATATCATCGGGAAACAGTTCGTGGTGGCGTGCGCAAGAGCCGTCAGTCCATTCAGAAACCCCGGTGCAGATACGGTCAGGCAAATGCCAGGCTTCTGAGTGAGGAAGCCAGCAATTGAAGCCGCATAGCCAGCGTTTTGTTCATGTCGAAATGAAAGAACGCGCATGCCTTCCGCCTGCATCATGCGACCAAGATCAGTGATCGGAATCCCCGGCACATTATAGATGGTGTTGATGTCGTTTAGCTTGAGCGCATCTATCACGAGATGGAACCCGTCAGTGAGCGCACCCGTTTCTTCGTTTTCTTCAGCCATGGTCTTCTTCCTAATCCAGATAATCTAAGTGTTGTTCAACATGGGCAGCCAGATCCAACGTATGTTGTCGAACCAGGTGCTCCGCAAGTTCTGTATCCCGGCGCTCTAGGGCCTCGATAATATTCATATGATCAATAATCGATCTGCTGGCTCGATTGTTCTCGCCAATAGTCCGCACCCGGATCGAGCGCATATGAATGAAGAGTGTTTCCGTTAGCGTGTTCAGCAGCTCACTCTTGCTCAGCTTCAGGGTCGCCTGATGAAACTCGATGTTAGTCCCCGAATACTCATCGATATTTGCCTGCGGTTTTTCGCTTTCAAAGGTCGCAAACATTTTTCGTAGGCCAGCAATTTCCCCATCACTGGCATTTTGCGTGATCAATCGAGCTGCCATACTTTCAAGAGCGGCCCAGACAGTGATCATTTCAAGAATTTCGGTCTTAGTTTTACGCACCACAAAAACGCCACGTCGTGGGATGATCCGGACCAAACCCTCTTGTTCTAACCGGGCGAGGGCTTCCCTCACCGGCGTGCGGCTGACACCGAGATCTTCAGACAATTGTCGTTCATCCAGGCGCGGCTCGCCCTCACCTTCATAGATATTGATGGTAGCAATCGTCTCTTTCAACGCCTCATAGGTTCTATCCTTGAGGCTGAAAGAGACGTCTATCGGCTGAAGATCAAGTCTTACAGTCGCCAAAGAATTTCTCACTTAAAAATTGATCCGTGTATTGGTGGTATACCACATACCAGCGTCATTCCAACATAGTCAGCCCAAAATTCAGGATTCCTAGTTTGTCACGCCATATGACAAACGCTATGGTTTCAATACTAACGGATTGAAAGTTCAAAAAAGGGGGAGATTATGAAACGTCTATTTACAGGATTCGCTGTCGCCGGAATGGTGCTTGGTGGACTTTCTGTTACTGCAAATGCAGCAACCATCAAGATTTTAACGAGCTGGAACAAAAACGTTTGGCCGACCTATGTTGTGCTCGATAGTTTTGTAAAAAACGTCAAGAAACTAGGCGGCGACAAAATTAAAATTCGCATCAGCGGCCCGGAAGTAGTCCCAGGTTTTCAACAGCTACAACCCGTAAAGGCCGGCGTCTTTGATATCCTGTTTACGCATGGCGTTTATCACATGGGATCCAAAGGCCTTGCCGCCATTATGGACGCCATGAATTCCGACCCTGTTGGCAAACGGACTTCGGGCGTCTGGGATCATCTCGATAAATTTTATCAAAAGACGCATGGGCTGAAACTGCTGGCCATTTCGCCAAACAGCACCAAGGGCTATCACATTTTCCTGAAGAAACCGCTCTCAGGTAAGGGCGATTGGGAAGGCCGTAAGATCCGCGGTACACAGACTTATCACGGCGTCATCAAATTGTTTGGTGGCCAGCCAGTCGTCATGCCAGGTTCACAAGTGTATTCCGCCCTTGAGAAAGGTGTCGTAGACGGTGCTGCATGGCCGGCCGCAGGGATGCTCAGCATGAAGCATTTTGAGGTCGCCAAATACAAAGTTCGCCCAACCTTTGGCACATCGACTTTGCCATTCCTGATGAACCTTAAGAGCTTCAACAAGCTAACAAAGGAAGAGCAGAACATCCTGCTTCAGGCTGGTTATATGACCGAGCTAGAAATGCCATGGGTCGGGGATCAAGTTCAGGCAAAAGAAGATGCCGAGCTTGCCAAAAAGGGCGTCAAAATCACTAATCTGCCTGCCGATCAGGTGGCCAAAATGCGCAAAGCCTTCTCGGCAAGCATATGGGCTTTAGGAGAGAAGTGCTGCGGTGCAGATGCGAAGAAGCTTCGTGAACTCGCGGAAAAAGCAGGACTATCCTGGTAAGGTAGACCAATCGAACTGAGAAGGGCCACGGGATATGCGGTCTCGTGGCTCCCTCTCGCCTCTTGATTGATATGAGTATTTACCGAACATTTACGCGCTGGCACGACCAGTTGACGGTCGCGGGCTACTATCTCGCCTGTGTCGCCCTTTCGATGATATTTGGTGCATACATCATCGAAGTATTCGCACGATATTTCTTTAATGCACCACAATGGTGGGCAAGTGAGGCCGTATCCTATTCGCTCTGCGCCTGCACATTTTTAATGATGCCCTATGTTACCTGGAAACGCGGGCATGTTGCCGTCGCCTTGATTTTCGACCTTCTACCAACAAATGGCGCTCGGGTCGCGATGTGGCTGACCTATTTCTTGGGAACGCTGTTCTGTGGTTTTGCGACCTGGATTTCGATGGATGAAACCGCACGGCAGTACATCAACAATATTGATTTGATGGCCGTAAAGCCGGTCCCGAAATATCTAATTTCCATTTTCATCCCATTTGGATTTGCGAGCTCAACGCTCCATTTTGTTCGCCTATTAGATTTTAAGGCAATTGATCCTAATGCTTCCGCTGGCGGGTTTGGGGAGAGCTGACAGATGGGTTGGGAAGCAACACTGATCACCGCTCTGCTCCTTTTGCTGGCCGCCTTTATGTCTGGCGCACCGCTTTTTGTTGCCTTTCTGGCGATTAACCTCACCGGTGTCGCCTTGTTCCTCGGCCCTGCCGGCTTCGGAATGGTCGCCAACTCAATATTTGATACGACAAATAATGCCGATCTCGCGACGATCCCGCTCTTTATTTTGATGGCCGAAGTGCTGTTCCGTTCCGGAACAGTCGATATCCTCTTCGATGCTGTCGACAAGCTGATCGGACGAATGAAGGGGCGTCAGTATGTTCTGACAATTTCACTCTCGACAGTATTTGGGGCTCTATCAGGTGCCGGCATGGCGGTCGCGGCGATGCTGGCACGTACAATCTTTCCAACCATGCGCGATCGCGGCTATGACAGAAAACTTGCCATCGGCAATATTCTAGCCGGCGCTAGTTTGGCGCCAATTATCCCGCCAAGCGTTCTCGCGATTGTTATTGGCACCCTATCCAACACCTCGATCGCAGGATTACTGATCGGCGGCATCATCCCAGGACTGATGCTCTCCGCAATGTTCCTGACCTACACCATGGTCCGCGTAAAGCTAGATCCTTCATTGGCCCCTGACGATAGTGACGACGAAGCACCAAAAATTACATTGCGCGAAAAACTCCGGGCGCTCGCAGGTTGCCTGCCCTTTGCCCTGATTATCTTCTCGGTCATGGGCTTCATCATGTTTGGTATCGCGACCCCATCCGAAGCCGCCGCGACGGGCGTCCTCGCGGCGGTAGTCACCGCTGCTTATTACCGAAAACTAAATTGGAAGATGGTGACCGAGTCCCTCGGCACCGCAGCGTTTATCACCAGCATGATCCTGCTGATCATGGCAAGTTCACGAATGTTCAGTCAGCTACTGGCCTTCACTGGTGCGACGACAGAGCTTACCAATCTGATCGTCAATCTCGGCTGGCATCCAATGCTGATGCTGTTCGTCATGATGGCGATCCCATTCATTCTCTGCATGTTTATTGATCAAATCGCCCTAATGCTCGTCGTCATTCCGATCTATCAGCCATTGCTCGCAACCCTCGGATTTGATCCGATCTGGTTCTGGCTGATCATGCTCTTAAATGTCACCGTGGGGGGTATATCACCACCGTTTGGCTATGTGATCTTCGCATTCCAGGGCGCCGCCGATAAAGTGCAGATAGCGGAAGTCTTTAAAGCTTCCTGGCCCTTTGTCGTGCTATTTCTCCTCGGGATGGTGGTGCTGGCGACGTTCCCGTCCCTCGTCACATTCCTGCCCGGGCTTCTATAACTAGAGAGTCTAGGACGCTATTTAACGGCCTCAAGATTGAGGCTCATCAAACGGCCGGTTTCCTTATCCATATGCGGCAAATAGGCCTGCGAATAATCGTCAACGTCCGAATGCTCAGTGTTTTGCCAGTCCCACCGACGGACCTCTGAGAAACCTGCCTGCAACAAGAGGCCTGACAATAATGGTGCATCAAAGATCATATGATGAAAGTCGGTATCGTCACGTTGGCCGCCGCTGACGAGACCGACCAAACCTGACAAACCATCCTTGAGACCTTGCTCATAATAGATTGCGGCACAGGCAGCAAAATCCGGAACAGAAAGCCTCAAGACACCACCGGTTTCCAGAACCCGGCACCATTCCTGCAACACATCGACGATCTGGAAACGACCAAAATGTTCCAACACATGACAGGCATAGATTAGCTCTACTGCACCGTCGGGGACGAAGGATAATTTCTCGACCGAGCATAGTTGATCAATATGCGAATGATGCTGAATATCGACATGAAAAAAGCCCGGAATGAATTTACTACCGCATCCGAGATGCAGTCGTTTCATTTTAAGCGTTGTATCGACATTATTACCTTCAGACTGCGGCAACGAGTCAGCCATGCGGAGTTACCTCATCACACCATTTACACCACATGTGCCTGATAGCATCTTCCATCGCCGCAACAAATCTATTTTGATCAGCTAAAGGGGACGCCGCCGCTCGTTCTCGCATTGTTTCGCGATACGTTGCGACGCGTACTGGTGCCGCAGCCAATGATCTAGCGCAGGCTACATATGTCCGTTCATCCTCAGCAATCAATTCGCTCAGACCCACAACATTCAAGACACCTGAAGCCATCCGAGACACATATCGATCTCCTGCGATTGTGATCGTCGGGACACCCATCCATAACGATTCACAGACCGTCGTCGCGCCTGAGTAGGGAAAGCTATCAAGCATGACGTCAATCTTGCTAAACAGAGAGAGATGACCATGCTTCTCAGGAAGATGATCAAACAAATCCAGCCGATCCGCCATAACACCTTTGGCAGCAAAAACCCCGAGAACGCGTTGGCGGAGTTGAGGATCACCCAGCCCTCTCCCTTTGATTACCATTCGCGCGTTCGGTACGGCTGCAAGGATGCTGGCCCAACATCGTAATGTTCGGTCATTAATCTTGCTGAAATTGTTCAGGGACCCGAACGTAACAAATCCGTTTTCTTCGATGGGAGAACATCGGATTTCTGGATAATTCTCGTCAGGTGCGTAGCAAAACAGGGAGTTGGGCAAACGGATCAGTTCTTCACAATAGTGGGTATCATTTCCGACCGGATCGATATACGAGTCAGTAATCCGCCAACCCATTGCATCCATTCCTGTTGATCCACCATACCCCAACCAGCTTGCTTGAACGGGAGCGGGCTTTTCAGCAAAGGCTAGCAACCGATTTCCAGCTGTATGTCCAGTAACATCGATTAAAACATCTATGCCATCTCGGCGAATTTTTTCCGCTAGTTGGGCATCAGCCATTCCAAACGTTGGGCACCAGTGGTTTGAATGCTGTTCAAACCACCTCGTTTGATTATCGATACGTGCAACATCAGCGTAAGAAAAAATTTCAACCCTTTGCCGGTCATGCGCGGCATAAAGCGGCGTTAAAAACCTAGCCACCGCATGATCGTGAAAGTCTGGCGAAACATAGCCGACCCGTAGCCGACGATCTTTCACGGGTTTATTGCGATTCGGCTGGATTTTTTTGGTTAGTGGGGCCGCGTGACGCGTATTCCAGTTTCTGGCCTCGGCCAAAATACTCAGCGGTGAGACCTCTGGATCCAGGGCCAATGAAAACAAAAGATTGCTGTGCGCCATGGCATTGCCTGGCTCCATCGCAATGGCGCGGCGAAACGCATTAATAGCGTCAATCGGACTTCCTTGGACACGAAACAGGTTGCCAAGGTTATTCCACGCGGCAGGCATATCGGCGTTGAGATCAAGTGCTGTGCGAAAAGCAATTTCCGCTTCAAAGAACTGCCCTTGCGCTTCCAACACACCACCGAGCGTCACTTGCGAAATCGCGTGACTGTTATCTATTTCTAATGCGTCTCGACAGACACATTCTGCCTCTTCGATTTTACCGAGCATTGCCAAGACATTCGCAAGATTATTTCGCGCAGAAGGTTGTTTCGGAGCAACGGATACTGCTTTCCGGAATACCGTTGCTGCTTCGTCAAACCTTGCTTGTAAATAAAGCCCGGTCCCAAGGTTATTGTATGCATCGAAATATTGTGGCTCGATTTCTATGGCCCGCCGAAACGCAGATTCAGCATCCTTTGCATGTCCATCTCTGTTTAACGCAATGCCAAGGTTGTTATAGGCAACGGCATACGCTGGGGCGTAACGAATTGCGTTCCGATACGCGTCAACAGCATCAGGAAAAGAACCGATTTGCCGCAATATATTGCCATGATTATTGTGATAAACCGCGTTAGCAGGATCCAGCGTTAAGGACCGTTTGACGAGCGATAGTGCCTTTTCGGATTGCCCCATATCGCTGGCAATAATACCGAGGAAATTCAGAGCATCTGGCAGGTCGGGATACCGGTCGAGAACGGATTGATAAAGATTTGCCGCCCGGGTCAGCTCCCCTGCCTGATGGAATCCGACAGCAATTTCCATATCCCGCACGATATCCGATGTCATATTGGCGGCAGCAGGGAGGGCAACGCCTTGTTTGCGGGCTTTTTTTGTTGATCGAGCAGTTTGGCGGCGCTGAGCGCGATTCATTTAAGGGTCCCCAACAGCCGCGCTATTGCGGCCATGGAGACACCCTAAAAGAAACCCGTTAAGGCTGGCTTAACCATAGATGCCGAAGCATCCATATGTCCTAAGCGCTTGCAGCCGCTCCAGCTGACGTCCCAGCAAGTTTGCCAAAGACCGATCCAGCCGTAAGGCCTGAACCACCCGGATAGTTGAAGTAGAACAATCCGCCGACACATTCGCCTGCAGCATAAAGTCCTTCCATCGGGATAAGATCCGTATCGACGACCTGGCCTTCAGTATTTATCCGCAAGCCACCGAAGGTGAACGTCACACCGCACGTAACCTGATAGGCTTCGAACGGTGCTGTATCAATCGTCTGCGCCCAGTTGGATTTATTGATTTCAAGCCCCTCCGTGCAACGACCATCTTTGACGTTGGGGTTATATTCAATGTCCTGTTGAACTGCGGCGTTATAGTCAGCGATTTCCTTAAGGAAGGCATCCTTATCAACGCCTTCAAGCTTGTCCGCCAAATCTTCAATCGTATCTGCCGTCACCTTGGTAACTTGCCTGATCGAATACTCATCCCGCTTGAGGTGTGCCACTTTGGAATCAAGAACCTGCCACGCAAACTGCGCTGGCTGTTCGAGAATGACCCGGCCATATTTCGCATAGGTATAATTCCGGAAATCTGCCCCTTCATCGACGAAGCGCTTGCCGGTCGCGTTGACCATGATGAAAAACGGATAGGAATGTTTCTGAAATTGGTCACCAACCGCGAGGTCACCGAACTCCGGCGCGTTGCGATCCCAACCAACAGAATGACAGCCCGACCAGTTTCCATAGGTCGCAGCACCAATATCTGTTGCCATGCGGATTCCGTCACCGGTGTTGAAGCGGGTACCGCGAATTTTTGCGAGATCCCAACCCGGACCAAGATAGCGTGTCCGCCATTCAGGATTGGCCTGGAAACCACCTGATGCCATAACCACTGACTTACAGCTCAACTCTTTAAGTTCACCACCCTGCTTAACCCGGACGCCGCAGACCTTTGCACCATCAAACATCAGGCTCATCGCACGAGACTCAAACATTGTCTCAATACCATCTCTCTTGGTGATTTCCTGCTGGGCTTCATAGAGGCCTGGTCCACCACCGTTGGTTTCAACAGTGAGACCACCCCAGAACTTGAACTTTCCGTCGATCTTGAATGCCTGCCGACCATAGATCGGTACGAACCGAATACCTTTTTCACGCATCCAGGTCAGCGTCTCCAAACTGCGGGTAACCAGAGTCTCCGCCATATCGGGGTCGGTACGGAATTGAGTAACGCGGAAGATGTCGTCAAAGAACTGATCTTGTGTATAGGTCCCGAAATCCGTGTCTTCGATTTCCTGATCGGAAAGTTCGACAAGCTTCTGGATGTCTTCAACACCGTCATAGACAACCCGCATGGCGCCTGCGGTGAAGCGTGTATTACCGCCCGCTTCGTCTTCCGGCGCGCGCTCCAGCATTACGATTTTCTTGGCGCCAGCGTCCTGAGCCGCCATCGCCGCGCATGCTGCCGCGTTACCCGCGCCAACGACAATTACATCATAATCCGTATCAGCCATGTTCTCGTTTTCCTTTAGTCTGGCAGGTCCTAATTGTGGATGACGATATACCGTTTAACGGCTTGGGCGACAAGGGGAGCAGCTAGGAACGACAGCCCTTAGGAAGATTGGATTGTTCCTTGGTAGCGGCATAGCTGACTAAATCTATCTTTGCCGCAGCTTCTGCAGGTCTGGTTTCCGGACGATTCCCCAGTTTTGCCAGGAGCCATTCGAGGTCTCTGTTAATTTCACCCCGCCGGTCCAACCTGACTGTTGGTGCCGTAACCAGTTTGCCATTTTTGATTTGGCCTAAAGTAAAATTGAACGCATAGCCCGGTGTAAGCCCCATCCGGACATCTGCAACACTAATTCGCGTCCCGTTTACAATAACGCGGTAATACCCCTGACTGAATTTTGCCACCTTTGCGATCCGGTCGGCCGTTTCGGAGCAGGCTGTAAATCGCAAATTGCGCGAATAGCTATATAATTTCGCTGTGTTCGTAGTATCGAAAACAGTCATATACAGATTGAAGTACCGATTGCCTTCGATGCCAATAACACGCCACACAAGCGAGTTGAAGGGTGTCGATATAGCTAAAATTCTATCAGGAGAGATACCGTTCTTGGACAACAACACGTTGGCACGCTGCGTAATCCAATTTTGCGCGATCACCGTCCAGCCCAAGTAAGCCGTAGATATGCCTATACAGACGACAGCCGCTTTATTCAAACGCGGTGTCATGCTCCGAACGAAGAAAGCCCAAACCATCAACACCAGAAGCGGCAGCGTATAAAGTGGGTCGATGATAAAGATAGAGCCCAGCCCCACAGGATCGGTTAAAAACGGCCAAAATAGACGCGTTCCATACACCGTCATCGCATCGAGCAGAGCATGGGTCGTCAGACACAGAAAAACCGCCGCATAGGCCTGAATAGTTTGGTCATGTAAAGATTTGAATAGGCGTCGAATTACTTCGCCAAAGAGAGGTGTCAGTGCGGCGTGAACAAACAGCGAGTGTGTCCACCCCCGATGCTGCGTAAACGCATCGATGGGGTCATCCGGCGCAATAAAGACATCTAAATCAGGCAACGTCCCCAGCACGCCGCCGGTGAGCGCCGCCCGCCGCGGACCAATTTTGCGTCCCAAGACGGCAACCCCGACACAGGCGCCGAGAGTAAACTGAGTAACGCTATCCATCGCCTTCGATAAATCCCGGATCGTTTTGACCGTTTATACCTGTAGGCATTGCTGACAACTAGTGCTCACCTGCAGCCGCTTGTCGCAATACCTCCCCGGCAATATCACTCAGTGCCAATGCGGACGGACTCAATGTCCGCCCAACTGGCTTGATAAGGCCAATTGTCCGGCTAACAACGGGATCCGCTAAGGGTCGGAAGACCAGGTTGAGATCCGGCCGTTGAACAGTCGCCAGTTTCGGAACAGCCGAAACACCAAGCCCAGCGCCTACAAAACTCAGTAGTGTCGATATATGAGCGACCTCGTGAGTCCCAACTGGCAACGCACCATTATCCCCCAACGCACTCTCGAGCTTTCGTTGATTCCCCGCTTCTGCCCCCATCCTAATATAGATGTGTTCGCGAAGATCGCCCCACGTCACATGAGCCTTAGCCGCCAATGGATGGTCTTCGCGACAGGCAAGCATATAAGGGTCTTCAATAATCGGCTGATACTCGAGGTTGGGGCGATCTTCCGCCGCAAGAGCAATGCCGAACTCTGCGTCACCGGTCGCAACCAAATCAGCGACCTTCGGTCCAACGTCATCCATGACTCGTACAGAGACTGATGGAAACTGTTCATTAAAATGCGAGACCACTTGCGGCAAAACATTTTGCGCGATGGTGAGAACCGATGCCATCGTGACAACGCCGGCGCGTTTCTCGATGATATCCTGAATATCGCCCATCGAACGCTCGAACTCGCGTACCATTCGCATTGCCGTCGGCAAGAATTCTTCACCAACCGTTGTCAGGCCAACAACCCGCGACGTGCGGTCAAGTAATCTTGTCTGTAACACGTCTTCCATTTTTTTGAGACGCCGCGACAAAGCCGATTGCGTAATCGCTAGCTCTTCAGCCGCGCGATGAAAATTTCTGATTTCTGCTACCAACACGAAGGCACGCAGGTCTTCTATGCTTATTCTCATAAGCGGAAGTATGATGATTTTTATGCATCAAACAATCTTTTTAATGCGTTTTACTTTCGATCACCTGTCGACCAAATTCAGTCCCGGAATAAAATAAGGGCAGATACATGAAATCAATTCCCAGTGTCATGATGCGCGGTGGTACGTCGCGTGGCCTTTATTTTCGGAGCGAAGACCTGCCTTCAGATCGCAATGAGATCGCCAATATTCTTCTGTCTGCGATGGGGTCCTACGACCCAACACAGATTGACGGCGTCGGCGGTGCAACCAGTCTAACAAGTAAAGTCGCGATTGTTGGTCCGTCGATAGAACCTGGCATAGATATCGACTATTTATTTGCTCAGGTTGGAACACGCGAAGCCGTAGTCGATTTTGGCCCCACTTGCGGCAATATGTTGGCCGGTGTTGGACCCTTTGCCATTGAGGCCGGGATGATCGCTGTTACCGAAGATGAAACAAAGATCCGAATTCGCTCGGCAAATACTGATGCAATTATCGAAGCCTCTATCCAAACGCCGAACGGCAACGTGCTCTATGAAGGTTCCACCGCAATAGATGGTGTGCCGGGAACCGCCGCACCGATTGTTCTGAATTTTCAGGATGCGATCGGCTCAAAAAGCGGTGCGCTCTTTCCAACCGGGAAACACAAGGAAACTATCGACGGTGTTGAGGTCAGCCTGGTTGATGCCACGATGCCAGCAATGATCCTGCGCGCCAAAGACATCGGGAAAACAGGGTATGAGACTGCCACTGAACTCGACGACGACCGGATCATGTTTGCACGCTTAGAGGCAATGCGGCGTGAAGCAGGCAGACGTATGGGCCTCGGAGATGTCTCCGATTCCGTCGTGCCCAAGATCATGATTGTCGCACCACCGCAGAACGAGGGCACGATCACATCACGGTATCTGGTGCCGGATCGTACCCATGCCGCCCATGCCGTGACCGGCGCCGTAACACTTGCCCACTGTGTTGCGACCTACGGCACAGTCGCTGACGAGATCGCGAAAACACCTGAACAATTACCCACTGAAATTAAAATTGAGCATCCGTCCGGCAATCTCGTCATCCTACTTGGACAGGAAACAGCGGGCCTCGTCCGAACAGCAAGAAGGCTTTTTGCGGGCGAGGTTTTCGTGACAGAACGTTCGAATCACAACCGCAAAGCAGCGTAACGAAGTGCGTAATTTCTCAACGATAAGAACAATAGATAATTTTAGATGAGACAAAATAGGAATTCTCAAATGATAAGAACATCAATCGTAACAATGGCTGTTGCGGGATTTGTTGCCACTACATTTGGTGCACCGGCTCCTGTAACCGCGCAAGGCGTCGACTTCACTGGGAAGCGTATCGAATGGCTTATCCCGTATGGCACGGGTGGCGGTTCAAACCGTTGGGCGCGCTTCTACGTGCCGTGGCTGCAAAAAGCATTGCCGGGCAACCCGACCATTGCCGTAAAGAACATGCCGGGTGCCAGCTCGACCAAGGGCACGAACTATTTCGTTCGCCGCGGCACCGAGGACGGCCTATCCATCCTCGGAACATCTGGTTCAACTCAGTTCCCGTTCCTACTCGGTGACCGCCGCGTCAAATACAACTACGCAGATTGGGAAGTTATTCTAGCCACCCCGGTTGGCGGCGTTGTCTATGTCAATAAAAGCCTGGGTGTAAAGTCTGCGGCCGACATGAAAAAGCTGCAGAAAGCCAAGCTGAAGTTTGGCTCGCAGGGTCCAACGTCTCTCGATCTCGTTCCATTGCTGGCTTTTGACATTCTCGGTCTGAATGTCAAACCAGTCTTCGGCATGAAAGGTCGTGGCCCATCACGCCTTGCATTCGAACGTGGTGAAGTGCGGATCGACTATCAAACCACGCCGGCCTTCCTGAAACGCGTAACACCACTGGTCAAAAAAGGCATCGCTGTGCCGATCATGACCTGGGGTGCGCTTGACGGAGCAGGCAAACTGGTCCGGGATCCAACCTTCCCGAACCTGCCGCATGTTGGTGAAGTCTATAAAATGATGCACGGCAAAGCACCAAAGGGCCCGGCCTGGACAGCCTGGAAAGCCTTTATGGCTGCAGGTTTCCCGGCGCAAAAAATGATCTTTGTCAAAAAAGGAACGCCGAAGAACATCGTCGCCGCATGGCGCGCCGCTGCTGCTAAAGCAGTCACTCTGCCAGGTTTCGAAAAAGACAAAAACAAAAAGCTCGGCAAGTACGAACAAGCCACAGGCAAAAAAGCCCAGGCGCTGTACAACGTAGCAACCAAAGTACCACCCGCCGCTAAAAAGTGGGTGCTGAACTGGTTGAAGACTCGTTACAACAAAGTACCGTAACGCACCAAACGGTTAACGAACGAAGGGCGGAGAGGCGTACATTTCTCCGCCCTTTTTCATAGGCTGGGTAATAACAAGACAATCAGGGGAATGTAAGCATGGTTGAGTCGATGCTCTCCGCCTTTTCGGAAATCACCAGCGGCGCTCACCTGCTGTATCTGTTTGGCGGCGTGTTCATGGGGCTGGTGGTCGGTATCTTCCCTGGCCTCGGCGGTATCGTTGGACTCTCTTTGTTGCTGCCATTCCTGTACGGCATGGATCCGACTTCGGCGCTTGCGATGTTGATCGGCTTGGTCGCTATCATTCCCACATCCGACACTTTCACCTCTGTCCTCATGGGTATCCCTGGCTCCAGTGCGTCTCAAGCAACGGTGCTCGATGGTTTCCCTCTGGCTAAGAAGGGTGAAGCGGCGCGGGCCCTCGGCGCAGCGTTCTCGGCATCGCTGTACGGCGGAGTCATTGGCGCCATCGTCCTCACCTTCTTTATCGTTGTCGCCCGGCCGGTCATTCTATTATTTACATCAGCTGAGCTATTCATGCTCACCATCCTTGGACTTTCGATGGTTGGCGTGCTTGCGGGTAACTGCCTGTCGAAAGGTCTTCTCGCCTGTGGGCTCGGCCTCTTGTTTGGCGCGCTCGGCGGTGCTCCCGCAACCGGCGAATTCCGTATGTCGTTCGACAACGCCTACCTGGGTGACGGTTTGCCGTTAGTTGTTGTTGGCCTCGCCATGTTTGCGGTACCGGAAATTATCGATCTGCTGCGTAGCGGTGGGGCAATTTCAAAGAGTGCCAAGCTTGGCTCTGGCTGGACGCGTGGTTTCAAAGATATGTGGGCCTATCGTTGGCTCTGTACACGCTGCGCCGGCATCGGTTGCATGATCGGTGCCCTGCCCGGCCTCGGCGGTAGCGTCGTTGACTGGATCGCCTATGGCCACGTCAAACAGGTCGCCAAAGATTCATCACAATTCGGCAAGGGTGATATTCGCGGTGTCCTGGCACCGGAGTCTGCCAACAACGCCAAAGAGGGTGGCGGTTTAATCCCTACCCTTTTGTTCGCTATTCCTGGCTCCGGCAGCATGGCTGTGTTCCTCGGCGGCATGGAGTTAATCGGATTAGAGCCTGGCCCCAGCATGGTCGATGGCAAGCTCAACCTCACCTATGTGATCATCTGGTCCCTAGCACTCGCCAATGTTATTGGTGCTGGTTGCTGTTTGCTTATCTCTCGGAACGTCGCGCAACTCACCACGATCAAATATGTCTATCTAGCGCCATTTATGGTCATGGTCATTTGCTTTGCGGCATTTCAGGCGACACGCGACCTCGGCGATTTGTTGGTCCTCTTCGCGGTTGGCCTTGTCGGCATCATGTTCAAACGGTTTGGCTGGCCACGACCGGCCTTCCTGATTGGTTTCGTGCTCGCCGATAATTCGGAGACTTATCTGTACCAAGCGGTTCAGTTCTATGACTGGGGCTTCTTGTTGCGCCCCGGCGTCATTATCATTTTTGTTCTGACTATAATTTCGATCTGGTTTGGCGCCCGTAATGTACCAACCGGGGAAGCGGAAATGGCGAGCGGTAGCAAGCCCAGGCCGACAAACATGAAACCTCAAGCCTATTTCACAGGGTTTGTTGTCTTCCTGTTTGCCTGGGGCCTAATCGATGGTGTGCAGCACTCCTTCTTAGGCGCGGTTTATCCGGTCGGTATCTGCCTGGTGATGCTGCCAATCGCCATGCGCCTATTCTATGTCACTGCAAAAAATAGGACAGAACATGCCGCCAATTACGACTACGAAGTCGAAGGAGATCATGCTGGACAAGAGGGCATACCCGGCCTGGTCTATTATCTGACTTGGCTCGCCGGCTTTATTGCCACCGTCATGCTGGTAGGGTTTTGGCTCGCTATTATCGGTTTCTTCCTGATCTTCCTACGGGTACATTCAGATGCAACCTGGACAAGGATTGTTGTGATGACGACATGCGGCGTCGGATTTATTACCGGCCTTTCCTGGATCATGGTGCTCAACTTCCCGGGCGGCTTGCTCCAACATTACTTCAAACTTCCGTGGCCATTGACCTAACAGCCAATACGCAAAAGAGAGAAAATGACGAATAAGAAAATGCAGTTTGGCCTCGCCATTCGCGGTCAATACGCTGCTGATCAAAATATTCAGACTTGTTTTGAGGAGCTGATTACCGAGTGTAAGGCTGCCGAGGATTTAGGCTTCGACTCGATTACCAAGACATCGCATTACAGCACTGCACCCTTTCAGGCATTTCAGCAATTCCCCATTCTCGCGCGGCTAAGCGCTGAGACATCGCGCGTGCGGCTTAATGCGGGGATCATTCTATTGTCACTCCACAAGCCATTGGATATCGCCGAACAACTCGCCACCATCGACATCATGTCCGGTGGACGCGTGATCTGTGGTGTCGCACTCGGCTATCGCGACGTCGAGTTTGCTGCCTTTGGCAGCGAGGTCAAAAAGCGTGGCAGGCTTCTCGAAGAAAATCTCACCGCCCTGAAACGGCTATGGACTGAGGACTCCGTGACGATGGAGGGCAGTCACTTCGAGCTTAAAGATGCCTCCTGCTGCCCCAAGCCGTTACAAAACCCACACCCCCCGATTTGGATTGGTGCCAACGCCAACCCGGCGATCAAACGCGCTGCTCGGCTCGGTGATTGCTGGTACATCAACCCCCATAACAAGATCAGCGACATCAAGGAGCAGATCGACGTTTATAAGCGCGCACTGGACGATTGCGGAAAGCCATTCCCAGACGAATTGCCGATGCGCCGCGAAGTCTTTGTTGCGGAAACACGCGAAGAGGCGCTGCGCATCGCCGGACCCTATATAAAGAAGAAATACGACGCCTATCAGAGTTGGGGTCAGGGAGATCAACTCCCCGAAGGCGACCAAAATCTCGGCCTCGCGTTCGACGAACTTGCTGGTGACCGGTTTATCATCGGCTCACCCGATGATGTCACGGAGCAGATCGTCAATCTCAACAAGGAGATCGGTACTAATCATCTAATTATGTCGATCCAATGGGCCGATATGCCACATTCGCTGACGATGGATACGCTGGCAATCCTCGGCGAGAAGGTGTTCCCGCAAGTCCGCCAAGCGCAGGATTAACGCCTAACCCCGTTCCGCTTCTATATCGCGAGCTAGCATTCGGCGGGCGGCGATGCCGGGTGCATCAACATTGATATCGACAAGTTCCCGCTCGGGTTCAGCATCCAGCATCTTTTGTTGGGCCTCCAAAATCACAACATCTTCGTCAAAAGTTTGCGACACCATGTTGAACAAATCTGCAGAGACCTTTTCATCTCCGAGCGCGAAATCTCGTGCATGGCCAAAGAAGTAGAAGGTCGACGTCTCTGTCTCAGGTGTCGGTGCGTTGAGACTTCTAATGTGCATACCGGTGTCAGGTTCACCTTGCTCAGGATCGCAACTACCGGCATCGCAAGACCCAGCGCGTATCTGGGTTAAACAAGGAGAGAAGGTCTCAACAATCTGCCAGCGGTCGACTGTGCCTTTAAAATTGCCCAACGCCTGAAACATAGGTGGTGCCGGACGATCAATGATCCAGCGTGTCATTCTGACCATGTCTTCTTCTCGATCAGTCTTAATCGGAAACTCGCTGATATCGCCCGTGCCCAGCGTGTTCAAATGCACATAAGCAAGGTGTGACAGATCGAGAAGATTGTCCGTAATCAGCTCGTAATTACAGTCGAGCTTGAGATATTTACCTTTGACGAGTTCCCACTCAGGGTGATCAAACCACCACCAGTTGGGGATCATGCTCTCATCGGCCATTGCCGGATCACCCATCCAGATCCATAACCACTTCCAGCGTTCTACCAATGGGTACGATTTAACGGCAGCGCCTGGTGGTATCTTATCCTGCCCCGGAATATTCACGCAGGTGCCAGCTTGGTCAAACTCCAGCCCGTGATAGCCGCATTGCAAGCTATCGCCGACGACCTTGCCCATCGAAAGCGGCAGCGCGCGATGACAACACCGATCTTCCAGCGCCACTGCCGTGCCATCGCTCTGGCGATAGAGAACGACGGGTTCACAGAGCAACGTGCGGGCCAGAGGCTCCTGCGTTACCTCATGATCCCACGCTGCGACATACCAGCAGTTTTTACGAAACATCATTTTACAATCCCTAACCAACCCTCTCCCCCACCCGGCCACCCACTAGGATACTCGCGTTGGGTGGCCGGGTGGGGGAGAGGGAGGCCCCGCAATCTAAAAAAATTTAATACCCAACGATCACTTCACCGGAGTTCGGGCTGATAACCTGACCGGAAATCATCTCTGTTTCTTCTGATGCCAACCACGCCACTGCATAGGAAATATCCTCAGGAGTCGTTAAACGTCCCAATGGCATACCAGCACCACGTTCGGCGATCATTTCGGGCGTGTTGCTGCCCTGTGTCATCCCGGTGAGAACAAAGCCCGGCGCCACAGCATTAATGCGAATCTTATGGGCTGCGAATTCACGCGCCCAGGCCTTGGTAAAGCCAGACAACGCCGCCTTGGCCGCCGCATAATGCGAAGCAAAGTCACTGCCACCCATCGCATAGATCGATGAAATCATAATGATGCTGCCATGGTTTCTAGCCTTCATCCCGGGCAATACCGCCTGGGTAGCAAAAAATGCCCCACGCACCTGAACACCAAACATCTGATCAAAAATAGCCTCATCAACATCTTCCATCGCGAGCTTGTTGCCGGTAACCCCGGCATTGTTCACCAGAATGTCGATCTTGCTATGCTCCGCTTCGGCTTCTTTGATCTTCGCCGTGAAATCCGGCACGTCACGGACATCAGCGATAATGACAGTAGCCTTCTGGCCATTAGCGCGCACCAACTCTGCGGTCTCGTTTGCGCCATCCTGGTTGATATCGTGAACGATGACATCCGCACCACGTTCCGACATCAAAACCGCGTGGCTACGCCCCATGCCGCCAGTAGTGCCCGAACCGGTTATCAGCGCCGTCTTGCCTTCTAAAGTTACCGCCATCTCTTTGCCTCTCATTCGTTCTCTTGTAATGTGCCGCTGATTTTAGACGCGAATGTCGCCCAATTGAAACGGTGCGGCTCAAAAAGACTTGATCAGGGAGAGAATGATGGCAGTGCAACCAGCACCCGGCGTAGGCCAGTACGATGTAAATAACCCCAAGCTGCGCAGTTTTCACGATGCGCGGGAGAAATTTCTGTCCGGCGACGACACGCCGCGCGATTATCTTGAACGCTGCATCGCCGTTATCGAAGAATGTAACGATGAGGTAAAAGCCTGGGCCTTTCGTAACACTGACCGCGCCCGCGAAATGGCAGACGCATCAACCAAGCGCTATGCCGAAGGTAAGCCGCTCTCCCTCGTTGACGGCATGCCCATCGGCATCAAGGATCTCATCGAGACCTGCGATATGCCAACCGAATATAACTGCGAGCTATTCGAAGGTAATCAACCGATCCGCGATGCCGCGTCGGTTTACTTCCTGCGTCAGGGCGGCGCGGTTCTGCTCGGGAAAACAGTTACCGTAACGCTTGGCGGCGGCGATCCATCCATGTCCCGCAATCCTTACGATACTGCGCGCACACCGGGTGGCTCTTCGAGCGGCACCTGCGCCGCCGTTGGCGCTGGTATGATGCCAGGCGGCCTCGGAACCCATGCGCGCGGCTCAACCATTCGTCCAGCCAGCTTCTGCGGCAATTACGGCCTCAAGGCAACGTTTGGCGCACTGAACCGTCAGGGTGGTTTCTCTGCAGCAGAGACCATGGATCATCTCGGCATCCTTGCCGGGTCCATCGAAGATATGTGGATCATGGCGCGATACATCTCAGAAACTGCGGGCGGCGATCCAGGCCATCCCGGTCTCTATGGCAGCCGTACACCACCCCCGGCCAAGAAGCCCGAAAGGCTGATTGTCTTGGAGACCGCCGGCTGGAACGAAACCGATGATGCCAGTAAGGCTGCCTTCAACGACGCCATTGGCAAACTCTCCGATGCTGGGTGCGAGATCTATACCCGCAAGGACGATCCCGCGATTGAGGCCTATGAAGCCGAGACCGCAAATTCACCGGAACTCTGGCGTCAGCTTTACCGCTTCGAAATGCGCTGGCCGATGTATCAATATCTCGATTATGACGCCGACAAGATTCCGCCGCGCCTCAAGGCTGGCATTCAGGAAGGTGCTGGTCTAACGCAAGCAGAATATCGAGCTGCCCTCGCGCGTCGGGTTTACTGGCGGGAGATGCACGATGCCCTGGCCCGCCGTTGCGATGCGATGGTCACTCTGGCCTCACCGGGCCCTGGTCCTGTCGGCATTGATCAGGGGAGCGCGATCTACAATGAAGCTTCTTCTATCATCGGCATGCCTGCGATTTCTCTACCGGTCATGACAGCGGAAGACATGCCACTCGGCATGCAGATCAAAGGCCGTGTCCATGGCGATGAGGCTCTGACGGCCGCCGGTCGATGGATCAGCCAGGAATTGTTAGCGTAGGGGTCTCATTCGTTTTATCACGCGAGGGAGAAATCCGGCTTGGCTAAATACAGACTAGGCGTCGACGTTGGCGGCACCCACACTGATTTGGTGCTCGCCGATGCCGAGACGCATGAGATCCTGATCGAAAAGGTTCACTCGACCCCTTCGAACCCGTCGCTGGCGGTGCTCGACGGCGTTCAGAGGTTTTTTACACGTGGTGTATCCGCCACCGATATAGATTTCTTTAGTCACGGCACGACCGTGGCCACCAATGCTCTATTAGAAATGAAGGGTGCCACGATTGGCATGCTTATTACCAAAGGCTTCCGCGCCATTCAGGTCGTGCAAAGCCAGGCCCGTGAAAGCAATCAATTCGAGCTTAAATTCCAGCGCCCAACGATGCTGGCATCACAGCAAATGACCAGTGAGATTACCGGCCGGATCGATTATGCCGGGACGGAAGTCGAACCGCTCAACGAAGAGGACGTGCGTGAAGCCGCTCGGGCATTACAGGCTAAAGGCGCGACGTCCTTTGCGGTCTGCTACATGTTTTCCTTTATGAACGCGGCACATGAGCAGCGCACCGCAGAAATCATCCGCAAGGAAGTGCCCGGGGCGTACGTTTCGCTCTCATCAGCAGTTCTACCCCGCATTCGCGAATGGCCGCGCATGTCGACGACAATGCTCAACGCCTATCTGGAACCCGGTCTCGCGTACTATGCCAGTGACCTCGACTCCGGTCTTGATACCGCAGGCGTTGAGACAGCACGTCGTTTTCTGATGCAATCCAACGGCGGTGTCATGCCACTCGGTGCAACGGCTGGCGGTGGACGAACAGTCCAGACATTGCTGTCAGGGCCAGCCGCGGGGGTTCAGGCAACCGGCTATGTCCTTGGCGAACAACAAGGGTGGGAGCAGGTTGTTACCATGGATATGGGCGGCACGAGTTGCGATATCGCCTTTATTCAAGACAGCAAGCCGCTTGAAGTTACCGAGGGTACGATCGCTGAACGGCGCCTCGATGTCCCCGCCTTCGACATCAGTACGATCTCGGCCGGCGGCGGCACAATTGCGCGGCTAACTGCCGCCAATTTTATGAGCGTCGGACCGGATAGTGCCGGTGCTGATCCGGGTCCGGTTTGTTATGGCAATGGTGGCGACCGTCCGACGGTTACCGATGCTGATTTAATTTGTGGGTTTCTTAATCCAGGACATCTGCTCGGTGGTGAGACAACATTGGATCGGGAAGGCGCACTTGCTACAGTTAAGAATTCGATCGCCGATTCTATGGGACTTTCCGCCGAAGAGGCCGCTGCCGGTATTGTGCGTCTGATCAACGCGCGGATGGCAGATGAAATCCGGGTACAGGCCGCCAAGAAGGTTATCGATCTTGCGTCCTTTACCCTGGTGCCATTTGGTGGCGCGGGGCCGGTCCATGCCGCAATGGTCGCAGACGAATTAGGCATTCCCCGCATACTAGTTCCACCCAATCCTGGCGCTTTTTCGGCACTCGGACTTTTGTGTTCAGACATCGTGCATGACTATATCCGCTCCGATATTTGCGAGATTAACCAACTGGAGCCTGACCGCGCAGAGACCTATTTCACCAAGCTCGAGGAACAAGCAGCAACTGATCTTGTTGATGAAGGGCTCAAAGATCACGACCGCGAATTCATTCGCGATCTCGATTTACGCTATGCTGGTCAAGGATATGAAATACGGACGCCACTGGATGGTTTAAGCGCCAGCCCAATGAATACAGACGGGCTCGCCCAGGTTCAGGAACGTTTCCATGATCTACATCAAACGCTGCATGGTCACTCGGCGCGCGATCAGGAAATCGAGGTGGTAAGCTACCGAGTTCGCGTACGGGTACCCGTACCAAAACAAGACCTCCCTGAAATTAATATCCCCGAAGGTGAGACTGAACCCGCGGGAACCCGCGAGGTCACTTTCGACGGTCGTGAGACATACACGGCACCTGTTTACACCCGCGATACGTTGAAATCCTCAGCAATTGAAGGACCGGCCATTGTCGAGCAATTCGACTCCACTACCGTTTTACCGCCGGGCTGGACCGCGAAACTCGACCGCTTTGGCAATATTGTTGGGGAAAGGAATGCGTAGCATGGCCGTTGACCCAATTACCGTGGAATTGCTCCGCAATCGCATCGCCAGCCTCATGGAGGAAATGGATTACCATTTCTATCGCTCAGGCTATTCAACCATCGTGCGCGAAAGCCGCGATTTTAGCTGCGTGATCGTTGACCCGAATGGACGGTTGCTCGTTGCACCATGGATGTTCTTTCATTCACCGGTCTATTTCCATCTGGTCCAACGCATCAAGGAAATCTATGGGTTAGAAGACCTCGCCGATGGCGATGTCTTTGTTACCAACCATCCCTATGAAGGCAACATGCCGCACGCCTCGGATATGGGTTTCATCTCGCCTATTTTCTATGAAGGCACGCTCGTCGCCTTTGCCGCAACGATTGCCCATAAGGCCGACGTCGGTGGCACCGTCCCAGGCAGTACGTATGGTTCAGCAACTGAGCTTTATCATGAAGGCATGATGCTACCGCCGATCCGTATTCACCGTGCAGGCGAACCGATTGACGATGTGATGAGATTGATTTCGGCTAATACCCGCGCGCCCTATGTCGTGCTCGGTGACATTTCCGGTCAGATTGGCGTTACGCGCATTGGTCGCAAACATATGCAAGAAATGTGCGCCCGATTTGGTGTCGATACGGTATTGGAGTCTATGGAGGCGATGATCACAGCCTCTGGTGAAGAATTTAGCGCCGCGCTCAAGTCCATTCCTGATGGGGTCGCGGAGGCCACAGGCTATCTCGATCATGATGGCGTTGATGAAACCACCAAAGTTAAGCTCAACGTTAAAATCACAATAAAATCCGGTAGGCTGAATTTCGATTTCACCGGTTGCGCCCCGCAAACTCAGGGGCCCGTTAATCTACGGATCGCGATGGTCGAAGCCTGCGTCTATTACTGTTTAATTGGATTGATCGATCCAGACCTCCGCTACAGCGATGGCATACGTGATTTGGTGAGCTTTGAGTTTGCTGAACGTAGCGTTGTTAGCGCGGAGCCCCCTCGTCCCTGCTCAAGCTATATGAAGTGTTGCCTGAAATTGTGCGATGTAATTTTGGAGGCGATGGACCCGCTCCTACCAGGTCGCGCGATTGCACATTCCGGCGGTAGTGGCGGATCGATTATTGTTGCCTGGAAAGGCGACACACGCCCCAAGCGCGGCAATCAGTATGAAATCTTTGGATCGGCCTACGGCGCTGGAGAAGCAGTGGACGGCGCCTCTGGTGCGAGTGTTATGCTCGCAAACCTGTTTGCCGCGCCTGTTGAAATCATCGAGTCTGAGTTTCCCTGCCGTATCAAGGAGTACAGCCTCAACACAGATTCCGGCGGTCCCGGTGAGTTTCGCGGCGGGCTGAATTTTGTTCGCGAATATGAAATGTTAGAACCGGCGGAGATTGTCTATCGTGCAGATCGATCCATTGAGCTTCCAGCCGGCATACAAGGCGGGATGTCAGGCGGACCCAGCAGATTTGTCGTCAACCCAGGGACACCCGACGAACAACAAATGCCATCCTCAGCTCGGATGACACTGGCCGAAGGTACGATATTCCGTGTGAATGGCCCTGGCGGTGGTGGGTACGGCGATCCCAAAAAACGCAAACCCGAGGCGCTCGCCAACGATATCGCTGAAGGCTACGTCTCAGAAGAAGCCGCCGAGAAGTATTACAGGTAGATTAGATCAGGCTGATTTACGCTGCTTTCTCAGATGCTCACGGCGGAGCCTACCAGTCGAGAGACCTTCAAGCGTATTCAGAACATCATCGTCAAGTTCGACAAAGTTGGCTGCAAGAAGTTTCCGATTGAAATCGATCCGAACGATTTCAGCGCGAGTGACATGCTGGAACAGCTGATCCCCGACTTCGGCCTTTATGCCGACAATAGGCGTCTCACCAATCTGAAAATCACCGTAAAATGAATAAAGCAAGAAACCACCAAGGCTCCAGTTCGCGGTCTCATAGCCACTGCCATTGAGTTCAACCTTGATGGGCGTCTCTTGAATACGCCGGTCACGGCGCCGCTCCTTACTTTTCGCTTTAACAACTCGCATGTCATCTACCTATAATCCCTTGCTAGAGTATCGGCCTCAATTGATGACAATTTATTAACGATCCACGCGTTTGCAGAAACCTAATGCGGAGTCTTTCGATCCGGTGAAACCCCTGTAGAATGAAAGTCATCACCAAATGTTCAACGTAATGCTCCAGAAGAAAAAGATCGAGATTTAGCCCTGGAAAAATCAACGGGTCCCAGCAAAAAAGATCTTCATGCGGTTTATGCATTTGGCATTTTCAGCATGGCGCTCATCGATATTTTCGTCCTTCTAATTCCTATCTTCGCCAAGGAATCATTGGGAATGTCCGATGGCGAAATAGGCACATTGGTAGGTGCCCGGTCATTACTGTCACTTTTCCTGTCGATCCATGGTGGCGCCCTTATGGATCGCTTTGGCACGCGCCGTGTCACATTGATGTTTACCGGCACGGTAATTCTCTGCGCGCCCCTCTTCCCACTTCTCTCCACTTTTTGGGCACTTTTCGCCCTTCAGGTCATTAGTGGCTTCGCAATTTCGCTGGGCTGGTCTGGCGCACAAACGCTGATCGCACGCGTGGCGGAAGGCGACGCCGAATATATTGGGCGCTTCAGTACCTTCGCCAGAGTCGGGACTACTATTGCACCGATCTGTGCGGGATTTCTTTTTGATATGGGCGGCGCATGGCTCGCCTACGGTTTCGGAATGCTGTGGGCTATTGGCGCAGTGTACGCGCTATGGCGAGCACCAGAACCAAACCCACCTCCCGATCGAGCCAACCTGACGCAAGACGTTCCCAAATTTCGGCTTATGGACATTATGCCGAAGCTATCGGATTACACGGCGACCTTTGCTCTCATGGCAATTCCCGCTGTCGCCTTTACGGCGATTGCCATGCTTGTCCGAAATTCGACCTATGGCATCCAGACCACCGTTTACGTTACCTATGCTCAAGATGCCGGATTAACCGCTACCAAAATTGGGCTTCTCTTTGCAGCCATTGAAATGGCTGGCGCGATAGGGTCCTGGTACTCAGGTCGAATAATGCGTCGTTTTGATCCCATCCGGGTTCTCGTGATCACAACGTTCATCACTGTCACCCTGGTAAGCGCGACACCTTTGTTGGGTGGGCTCGGATCTACGACTTGGTCGATCTTTGGCTTCCTCCTGATCGGCCAATTGATGCGCTGCGTGACCCAAGGGGTCTCACAGCCAATCCTCTTTTCCGTGCAGGCCATATCTGTGACGAGAGACCAACAGGGTACAGTAGTGGGTCTTCGGCAAACCATGAACCGCTTTGGCGGCATCATCATTCCGCCAATCATCGGCTTTACCTCAGACTTTTACGGCCGAGAAGAAAGTTTCTATATCGTCGGCGGCGGTTTGCTTATCCTGCTGTTTGGATTAGCAATTTACGCCCGTTTCGTTCCAAGAATTGCGACTTAGGACAATTACGACTAGTATGAGTGCCAGAAAACGAAAAAATCGATATTTTATTGACTATTGTTTCTTTATCGATATTTAGGCTTACAAAAGGGGAAATCTAGATGCGGCTGATTGCTTTTGATAAAAACGGAACTGCCACAATGGGCGCGCGCGATGGCGAAAGCGTCGTCGACCTATCAATAGCCGCACCGGATCTTCCAGGTGATCTCACCGGTATTATTAAACTCGGCAAGGCCGGCATAGATAAAATAGCCGCTGCCGTGAATAGTGCCGGAGATGATGCCCGCGTTTCTCTTGATGGAATCAAATATCTTCCACCGTCAAGCAATGCTGGCAAACTTATTTGTCTTGGCCTTAACTACGCGGATCATGCTGCCGAGGGCGGACATCAGAAACCAGAATATCCGTCATTCTTTTTGCGGACCAATTCGACGCTGGTTGCCCATGGCGACGCCATTCTTCGCCCGACCGTTTCTGAACAGTTAGATTATGAAGCTGAAATGGTTGCGATCGTTGGCAAGCAAGCGCGTCACGTAAAGCAGGCAGATGCTCTTGATTACATCTGGGGTTACTCGGTCTTTAACGAAGCCTCAATCCGCGAATACCAACGCAAAACCGCGCAATGGACGATCGGCAAGAACTTCGACAATACCGGTGGATTTGGTCCGGAAGCTGTGACCGCCGACGAATTACCGCCTGGAGGTAACGGTCTGCGTATTCAGACCCGTCTCAATGGCGAAATCCTACAGGATGCAAATACGGACGACATGCTATTTGATGTCGCGGAAACTGTTGAGCTGCTGACGGAATGTTTAACGTTAGAGCCCGGCGATATTTTGGTGATGGGTACGCCGTCAGGTGTAGGTCATGCCCGTCGCCCACAGCTATGGATGAAAGCTGGCGATGTCTGCGAAGTTGAAATTGAAAAAATCGGACTCTTGCGGAACCCGATCGAAGACGAAGTTTTATCAGCCTAACAGGCCAGGAGAGGAAGACCAATGGACCCCGTACAAGAAGCAATCGAATCAGTAGAAGCACTGCGGAAACGGATTTCCAGTATCAGCGAAGACGGCCTGGACCTTATGTTCCGCGAAGCACGGACGCACAACGCCTGGACGGACAAACCCGTAACGGATGAACAACTCCAAAAGCTGTATCAGCTTGTTATTAACAGCCCTACAAGCGGCAATTGCCTGCCATCACGATTCATTTTCTGCCGGACACCCGAGGCCAAGGCACGCCTTACACCCTGCGTCGCCCCTGGAAACGCTACAAAAATTGAAGCGGCTCCGGTCTGTGTGATCATCGGCTACGATGTTTCCTTTTGGGAGCATTTACACCGGTTATTCCCCCACAAAGACATGGCAGCCAATTTTAAGGATAACCCAGCCGCTGCCGAGACGGGAAGTTTCAGAAACAGCACCTTGCAGGGAGCGTATCTCATGATCGCCGCTCGAGCGATGGGCCTCGATATCGGTGCGATGTCTGGATTCAACAACCAGGCCGTCGATGAAGAGTTCTTCGCGGGCACCAACGTAAAGTCGAACTTTCTGTGCAATATTGGCTATGGCGATACATCGGGCCTGTTCCAAAAACTACCCCGCTTCGAATTCGATGAAATCTGCGACGTAATTTAATTTATTTTAGGAGAATAATCATGGCCGATGCAAAACCCAAGATGGTCGTTCAATACACCTTGAACGGGGAATCAATTTCCCATGCCCGCACAGACATCGAAACCCGTGACGTTGACGTCACCATCGATGAGCCAACCCAGCGTGGTGGGACGAACATGGGCCTGGCCCCAACTGAAACGCTTGTCGCGGCGCTAATAGGTTGCACCAACGTCATCGGCCAACGAGCCGGTGAAAAGCACGGTGTTCATTTTACGGACCTGACTGTCGACGCGCTCGCGGACTTCGACCGGCGCGGCGTAATGTTTGAAGAAGAGATAGAGGTCCCGTTTCCGAAAATTGTTCTGACGGTCAAAGGAAAATCGGATGTTGATGACGCCACCCTGGAAAAGGTCAAAACCGACCTCGCAAAATTCTGTCCTATCGCAAAGGTAATCCGCGCATCCGGCACAATAGTTGAAGAGGTTTGGGAAATTTCCAAACCGTAACACTGAAAATAATTTTAGTCATTTCTTTGACCGTCGCGGTCTCGGACCCCGGCGGTCATTTTTATCTAATTAGATTATATTCGCTATCAGCTCGCAGCGAACTCGGAGATTGATTCCCGAATAATACCGGCAGTGCGCTCATAATGCGCCATTAGAAGCGATATGGCCTCATCGGCATTGCGTCCAGTTGCCGCCTTCATCATCGCTTCATGCTCATCCAATTCATTGCGCCGCGGATAGCTAACAACAATAGCGAGTTGTCGATATCGATCCGCTTGATCATTCAGCTGCGCGCAATATTGCAGCAACCAACGAGAGCCACACGCCGACAAAAGAGCCAAATGAAAAGCCCGATGGAGGCGTTCCCATTCTGGATTTACCGTATAGTGATCTTCGCTCGAAGAACGGCGGACACGTGACAAACGATGAAATGACAAAACCAATTCTTCTTCCCAATCATTGTCACCATTAGTAATTGCTTCCCGTAATGCAATCGCCTCGAGCCAGCATCGTGTTTTAACTAGCTCCTCGAGGTCCGCACGACTAGCGGCGGCAACCCGGAAACCTTTTTGATCCTCACGCGTAACAAGACCGTCAGCAGACAACCGATTCAAAGCTTCGCGGATCGGGCTGTTGCCGACTTGATAGCGCGCGCGCAGTGTTTCAGTCCGAAGCTTTTCGCCGGGCGGAAGGGATCCAGAAAGTATATCGCCACGCAAACGGTCATAAACTGAAGACGCCAGGGTCCCCGCAGGTTCCTGTCCGGCAAGGTCGGTCATTCTTGTTAGTACTTCATCATCGGGGGCCATTGCGATTCTCTTATTTCCAGCCTTTTGTGTTCACTATAGCATATTAAAGCCGAAGCAGAGTCGGGAACACAATCAAATAATTTCGATATTTAATTGACAAGAGTATTTATTTCGACTTTCCTATCAAAAAATTCAGATCAACAACTGGGAGAAAGCCAATGTTAACAAGAAAGTTCCATCTAGGAAGAACGACCGGCCTCGCCGCCGCAGTCGCAGTATCTCTAACAGCATTTAGTGGTGCAGCATTTGCACAGAAAGAAATCAAACTCACCGCGATCGATGGCTATCCCGCCAAGGCGCTTTGGGTCAAAACTTTCATCAAATATTTTGTACCGGCCGTCGATAAGGCTTTGGCCAAGACCGGGAACTATAAGATCAAATGGAACCTCGCTTGGGGTGGCCAGATCGTAAAGCCAAAGGGCGTATTCAAGGGCCTCCAAAAAGGCCTCGGCGACCTTGGTATCGTCACCACAGTTTTTCATGCCGATAAAGTACCGTTGCACGGTCTCGCGTTCGCAACACCCTTTGTGACAACGAACCCAGGTCTTTTGGCGCGGACGTTTGATGACATGGTCGCCACGCATCCTGACTTCAAAAAATCCTGGGGAAAATACAATCAGGTTTATCTAACCAATCTGGCGGTACTTGATTCCTACAACATGTTCTTCAAAAAACCGATCACCAGCCTGTCTGGCCTCAAGGGCAAAAAAATTGCCGCAGCCGGGCTGAACATGCGCTACCTCAAGAACACCGGTGCCAAAGGGGTCGGCGGTAGTCTGGTTGGCTACTACAACAAATTGAAAACCGGCGTTGTTGATGGTGCCATGGTTTGGGCCGAAGCCGCTGTGATCTTCAAGATTGTTGAGGTGGCTCCTCATATGATGCGGGCCAGTCTCGGAACCGTGAACTCCAAAGCGATTACGGTAAATGCCAAAACCTGGAAAAAGCTGCCAAATGAAGTAAAGCAAGCACTTCAGGCCGCAGCGATTATCTATCGTGACGGCACTGGCAAGGACGTCGAGAGCCGTTCTAAGGTCATGTATAAAAAGTTCGCCACAAAAGGTGGTAAAGTTACGCCGCTGAGCCAGGCACAACGCGAAGCCTGGGCTAACAGCATGCCGAACGTTGCCAAAGACTGGTCAGCGAGCCTCGAGAAAAAGGGCATCGCTGGCAAGAAGATCCTCGTCGACTACATGAACCGGATGCGGGCGGCCAAACAGCCTATCATCCGTCAGTGGGACAAGGAGTAGCCCTATGAGCGATCCGGGTACCCCCCGGACGACGGAAACGATCGAAGGGGCGTCGCCAACCGGCGGCGCCCTTTCCCAATTTCTTTTCTGGTGTTCGTCAGGTTTGAATGCAATTGGATCCGTGTGGATCTTTGTCTTAATGATCTTGATCAATTGCGACGCTTTTGGCCGCACCTTTCTGAACCACCCTATCGAAGGGGTCATCGAGCTGGTCGAAATGTCGATCGTTGCAATCGTCTTTCTTCAGCTTTCCGACGCAACACGCCGTGGACGCCTGACGCGTTCCGATGGATTGTTTTCCAGAATATTACTTCGCAAGCCTACCATTGGGCGAACACTGGGCGCGTTGTTCGATCTCTTGGGCATCCTATTTATGGTGATCATTATTTACGGCACCATCCCACTCCTCACTGAGGCCATCGATGAGAGCCTGTATTTCGGCACTGAAGGTGTCTTCACGGCGCCGCGTTGGCCGGTTTATTTTGTTATAATTGTCGGTGGATTTGTGACGCTGATGCAATTTGCAACCTTTACGCACCGTTATATTTGCGGCGGTTATCAGCAACCGGAGCAATCTTCATGACCGGTTTAGAAGTCGGAATCGCTTCGGTCATTCTGATCGTTATCCTGATTTATGCCGGTCTGTACATCCCTGTGGCGCTCGGATTGATGTCATTTATTGGCGTCTGGGTCATGCGAGAGGAGATCGATATTCCGATCAATCTGCTTTCGCTATCTGTAGCTGACACGGTATCGCATTACGTATTTGCAACGGTGCCACTCTTCGCCCTTATGGGCTTCCTCGTGAGTAAGGCAGGGCTCGGCCGAGATATCTATGATGTCGCCAATGCCGTTTTCTACCGCATTAGGGGTGGCCTCGGTATCGCCACCGTGGCTGCAAACGCGATTTTCGCATCTGTAACAGGCTCCAGTATAGCCTCCGCCTCGGTCTTCACTCGTATTTCAGTTCCTGAAATGCGGCGCTTTGGGTATGGCAAACGCTTCTCTGTTGGTGTTGTAGCGGGGTCTTCGGTCCTCGGAATGCTCATCCCGCCGAGCGCTATGCTGATCATCTATGCCATCGTTGCCGAGCAATCTGTCGGACACATGTTTATTGCTGGCATCATCCCCGGATTGTTACTTGCCGTCGCTTATTCCGTCGCCATTTTGCTGATGGCAATCATCGTCCCCAAATTCGTTGGTGGCAGTGCGAACGCTTCCGACGGTGACGAATCCTGGCGAAATCTGACCCTGCTCGATATGGGAGCCAAGATATTCCCAATCGTTCTTTTGGTTATTGTTGTTCTCGGCGGCATATATGGTGGCGTCGTCACGCCGACTGAAGCGGGCGCGACGGGTTCGCTTCTTGCCCTCCTCATTGCCATCTTCAAACGCCGGATGAGCTGGAAGGACCTCTGGGAGGTTCTTGTAGAAACCGGTCATATTACGGCGACGATCCTATTCCTGCTTATTGCGGCGTCGATGTATAGCCGGATGCTTGGTGTCGCCTCCCTGCCAAGTCAGTTTGGGGAATGGCTGCAAGGATCAGGCCTCACTCTGACCGAAGTTATGATCCTTTATGTCATCATGTTGGTCGTCTTGGGGACCATAATCGACACCACTTCGATCATCCTGATCGTTGCACCCCTCTTCTTGCCGTCGATTGAAGCCTTCGGCGGAGACTTAGTCTGGTTCGGCATCGTCACCGTGATTGGTGCAGAGATCGGCCTGTTAACACCACCGCTCGGGATATCGTGTTTTGTTATCAAAAGTACGATCAATGACAAGGATATTTCGCTATTCGATATCTTTGCCGGCGCCGCACCGTTTGCGATCATTATGCTGCTTATTTTGATCGTCATTATTGCGTTCCCGATCCTCAGTCTTGCGCTTGTTTAAAAAGGACTCTGCCAATGCGCAACGTCACCGAAGAAACTCTTACAGATGCCGTTCTGGAAACCATTTCCAAAGATGCCGACCCCAGGTTTCGCGAAATCATGTCAGGTCTTATCAAACATCTTCATGCTTTTGCGTTGGAAACAAACATGACCAAGGAAGAATGGCTCGGCGCCATCGAATTCCTTTATCAGACGGGCAAAAAAACCACGCGTAACCGCAATGAATTTATTTTGTTGTCGGATACGCTTGGGCTTTCTTCAATGGTCGACATGATTTCAAGCCGTGGCGACGATGACGCCACCGCCGTCAGCGTTCTAGGCCCGTTTTATATCGAAAATGCGCCATTTATCAAAAACGGTGGTGATCTCATCGCTGATAATGCTGGCCAACAGACATTGGTTAAGGGCTGCGTTTCATCCACCGATGGAACACCAATCCCCAACGCTCTTCTGGATGTCTGGCAGAATGCCGAGAACGGAAAATATTCCAACGAAGACCCGGATCAGGATGACAACAATCTGCGCGCGCGCCTTAACGCCGCAGATGATGGGTCTTACTCGTTTTCAACAATCCGCCCGACCCCCTACACGGTTCCTGAGGACGGCCCAGCAGGCGTGATGCTAGATGCTATGGGTCGTCACCCCTGGCGCCCCGCCCACATTCATTTCAAAATTTCAGCAGATGGCTATCAAGATCTGATAACCGAGATTTATCCCGACGACGATGAGTATATCGATGCCGATGCTGTGTTTGGCGTTCGGGATTCGCTTGCGGTCAGTTTCAAACAAACGACCTCAGAAGACACAGTGGCCCAACATGGGCTGAATACACCCTTTCTGACAGTCGAATACGATTTCCGCTTACGGCCCGTTTAACACCGCAGAAAAGGAGAAACGGCATGAGCAGGATCTGGATGAGCCAGGTCATTGGCGCGATTGCTGACCTCGGCCGTCACTATTTAGAACGCCCCTCCAGCAAGTCGCCGTTAACGGCGGCCAAGCGACTCTGTGACGATCTCTTATCTGATCGGGGTGAAGCATCCGGCACGGCCCTGGCGCGGGAACTCGTCGAACGCTATCTCGGAATGGATGAGAACGACCAGAACGGCTTCCTCGACCTTCTCGCCACTGATTATAGCTACGCGGCGGATAAACTACAGAATGCGGCGGCGGCCTATAGCCAGAACCCGGGGGACGACACCTACCGTGTTTTGAGGAATGCTGTTGAATCTCCTCGGCAGGAATTACTCAGACGTATCAACATGGCGCCCGACGGCACTGCGACCATTGTTAAAATGCGTGAACGACTTCTCAACCGTCTTAGGGAAGCGCCTCATCTAAAAACCCTCGACACCGATCTTCGTCACCTTTTGAGCTCATGGTTTAATCGCGGATTCCTACAATTTGAACGTATCGAATGGCGGACCCCGGCCATCATTTTAGAAAAACTAATCGCTTATGAGGCCGTCCACGAGATTAAAGGGTGGCGTGATTTACGGAGGCGGCTCGCGGACGACCGGCGCTGCTTCGCCTTTTTCCACCCTGCCCTGGCAGACGAACCACTGATATTTGTTCAGGTCGCTCTAACACAAGATCTGTCGGGCCATATTGCCCCACTTCTGGATTCCACGACTGAAGAAGACACATCTACGCCAACAACAGCGATCTTTTATTCCATCAGTAATTGCCAAGCCGGGTTAGCTGGAATTTCCTTTGGCAATTTCCTGATCAAACAAGTTGTGGATGCACTCTCTCATGAGCTGCCGACAATCAAGACGTTTTCGACGCTTTCCCCGATTCCCGGGTTCCGACGTTGGCTTACCTCTACCCCCGCCGAATTCCGTCCTGACTTTATTGGGGAAGAAGAGTTTAGAAATTTGACTAAACCTGGCGTGCTCGACAGTTCAGATAACCGCTCAGAAAAGAAAAAGTTGATCACGAGACTCTGCGCAACTTACCTGACGTCCACTAATAGCCGTAACCTGCCATTAGACCCTGTCGCACGGTTTCACCTTGGAAATGGCGCATCGGTTGAATGCATTAATTGGGACGGAGATCTTTCAGACAAAGGGATAGGTCAATCCCCAGGGCTCATGGTCAATTATCTTTACGCTCCGGATCAAATCATCGCCAACCATGAAGCCTTTGTCAGTGATGGTAAAATAGTTACCTCTGCCAAAGTTCGGAGCCTGCTCTAACGTTCGCGAAAAGCTTCTGATTTTAGCTTGAGCACTGGGCGTAAAAAATATTCGAGCACAGAACGTTGGCCAGTATGAATATCAACCGTCGCTTCCATGCCTGGCAGGATATCGAGCGTCCCTGCACGGTCACCGAGGTAAGGTTTATCTGTTTCAACGACCACGCGAAAATAGGGTTCCCCGCCCTTCGTCGCATCTGAGCCCGGTGCGATATGCTTCACCGTACCAGAAAGCCCCCCGTAACGAATAAAGTCATAAGTCGAAATCTTAACAACAGCAGGCTGTCCTTCTTGAACGTAGCCCCGATCATTCGGATTCAACCGCGCCTCAACAACCAACCTGTCCTCTGACGGAACAATCTCCATAATCGGCGCCCCCGGACGGACCACGCCACCGATCGTATGGTAATTCAATTTTTTGACGACACCTTCGATGGGGCTCTTGATTTGGGTTCGTGCTGCTTGGGCGCTCGCTTCGGACAATAATTCCTTTGTCTGATTGATTTGAGCCTCGACGCCAGCAAGCTCTTCAAGCGCTCGCCGCCGAAAGATAGACCGAGCCTCAACGATCCGTTGCGATGCCTCCGCCTTCACGGCCATTGCTTTGGGTATGCTCGCCGCTAGCCGTTCGCGCCCCCCTTCAAGACGACGCAACTCGCGCTCTGCTTCGATATGCGAGAGTTTGGATGTCAGCCCTTCGCTTAACAGACTTTTCGACATACCAAATTTGCGTTTGGCAAGAACCAGTTCTGTTTCCAGCGATCGGCGCTTGGCCTCAAGCTCCCGGACAGCAAGACGCGCCTGATCCGCTCTACGATCAAACACAGCAATAGAATTTTCTAATTCAGCCCTACGCGCCTTCAACGTTCGCTGCTCAGCATCGGCTAATTTTCTGTATTTTGTAACCAAGTCGGAAGGAAATACCGGCGGTTTATCACTCGCTTCCGCCATAACACGTACCCGCCGTAACCGATGTCCTTCTAGCCTGGCGACGAGCTCTTCGCGATTTAAGACGGTGGTTCCAAGTTTAAGGGAAATCAAGGGGTCACCGGGGTGAACCACAGCTCCCTCCCTCACCGAGATCTTTTCAATAATCCCGCCCTCTAGATGCTGTACCGTTTTTACATTTTCACTTGGTACGACTTGGCCAGAAGCACTAGACACTTCATCAAATTTTGAAAATGCCGCCCAAACAATAAATGCCGCGATTAAAAGTGAAATCATCAGCGCAATCGCTACCCAGCCACGCGACTGTCGAGACCGCAACAGCGCATCGAGTGGCGAAGTTTTAAGCGCATTAGAAGAAATCTGCGAGTCGGTCACTTATTTCCCTCCGCCCCTGGCTCGGCCTCGATGCTAGAAAAAAGCCTCGGTAAGATGTCCTTTGGGGTCCCGGCCCATTTCGCACGACCAGCTTCAATAACCAGTAATGAATGACACGCCGACAGAAGGGCAGGGCTATGTGTTGCCACCACAATCGTATGGTCAGCTGCAAGCACAGCCAGCATCTCCGATAACTCTCGTTCTCCATTATGGTCGAGATGGGCAGATGGTTCATCTAGCAACAAAATAACAGGGTCGTGAACAATTGCCCTGGCCAAGGCAATGCGCTGGCATGTCCCTGCTGAAAAATTTCCTCCTGCTTCAGCAACGTGAGTTCCATACCCGTCAGGTAAGGCAATGATAGTGTCATGCACACCCGCCCGCTTAGCGGCATCAATCACATTTTGATCAACAATGTTTTCACGGCCACGCACGATGTTTTCTCGAACGGTCCCGGTAAACAACCGACAATCTTGTGGCAAGTAGCCATACCATTTGGCGCGATCTTCACGGCCAATTTGGGCGATATCGATGCCGTCAATCTGGACGCTACCGTCACTTGGCCCATACAAACCAAGGAGTATTTTCATCAAGGTGGTCTTCCCGCTGCCATTTACCCCGACCAGCCCGTACAATCCGTTGGGTTCAATATTAAGTCGCATGTCGCGAATAAGCGGTGGCGCATCTTCTTCATAAGAAAATGCGACGCCGTTCAGGGACAATTTTCCGTTGGGTCTCTCTAGGTGGATTGCCGTCTCACCACGCTCTTCTTCCAGTGCGAACACTTCATCCAGGCGCGCCATTGCCTGGCGGGTCGATGCATAATTCCGCCATAACATAGTGATTTGTTGAAAGGGAGATACCAACCTCATGGCCAGCATGTTTGCTGCGATCAAGGCTCCAATTGTCATCTTTTGCTCGAGGATCGCAATCGCTCCGACAGAGGTGATCAAAACAGTCGCAGCGACCCCCAGCATCAAGCTCAAATTGAGAAACGTATCCGCTCTGCTGCCACGGTGTATCGATTGCTCCAAAGTTGTGGCATGCCGAGCTTCCCATTCGCCTTCAATTGCCTTATCGAGCGCTAGCCCCTTTACGGTATCCCACGCACCGGCCATCTCAGAAAGCGTCGCGTCACGATCTATACCCGCAGCCCGTTCCCGCGCCCCAGCTTTTGTCACATTGCGTGCGGACAGCCATCCGACACCAACAAAAGCCGGCAACATAATAAGGAGTACCCATGCAATGGGTGGAGCAATCACGATGATTATGGTCGCAAAAAACAGGGCAAAGGGTAGATCGGCCACGAGCACCGCTGTCGCGCCGGAAAACAAATTTCTCACGGAATCAACATCGCGCTGTAACGCTAACCAGTAGGCTCTCGGGCGAGACTCAAGGACGCCTAGCGGTAATGCTAAAAGCTTCTTGAATAAACGTCGACCGACTGACACATCTATCCGAAGCGCAACATCCTGCAACAAACGGGCCCGTGCCTGGCGCAATAGAAAGTCGAACAGAATCACTACGCCCATACCGACAATCAAACCATAGAGTGTCGCCATACCAGCGTGAAAAATAACGCGGTCATAGACTTGTAGAACGAACACAGGAGCCGCAATTGCAAGCAGATTAATAATTGCGGACGCGCCGAATACTGTGCGGAAATCACGCCGCAAAGGAGCGATAGCAGCCTTCAGCCACGTCGATTTCTCTTTTTTCTCAGGCTCAGCCATACTTGTGTTCAGACCACTGCATCTCAAAGACCACCTCGACAAGCGAGGAATTCCGCGCGTCGACTTTACCGTCTCATTCCTGAAAATGCGATGAATTCGTACGGAGAGGCCGTTACATCAATGGACAAACTGTTCGATTTGGCTAAATTTTAACTAGAGTTGGGGTTCTTGTTAATTTTCGAGAGTAGTGGGGCGTAATTTGCCGGTTTACGCGACAATAGTTTCTGCGTTCCGATCTTGTCGGCCTATCGCGCTGTTTCCTATTCTGTTGACGGCGTTGCTTGTCTCATCGATTGGATTGCCGCTCCACGCCAAGACTCTACCCACTGCCTTAACAGAGTTGCTAAAGAACCACCCACGCATCCAAGAAGCAGAAAAACAGGCACTGGCGGCGGGACAGGATATCCGAGATGCTGACTCAGGTTTCCTACCAAAAGTTAGTGTCACAGGGGATGCCGGCATCGAAACCATCGACAGTCCAAGCCGACGAGATGTAACTCCCGAACATTCGAATATGAGACGAGATTCTCTGACGCTTACCCTAACTCAAAACCTATTTGATGGTTTTGCAACATCATCTCAATCAACCATCGCCTCGTTGGGGCAGACCCGGGCCAAAGCAAATTTAGAAACGGTCCGTCAGGCTGTCCTATTTGACGGTATTGCTGCTTATCTTGACGTCTTGCGAACGTCAGAATTGCTCAAGGTCACTGCCCGCAACGAAAGAACGATTACGACCCAACTTCATCTCGAACAAGAACGGGTACGACGCGGCTCTGGCCTCTCCGTTGATGTTCTTCAATCAGAGGCCCGCCTACAGGTCGCTCGGGAACGGCGCGTTTCTATTAAGGGACAACTCAAAACAGCACGGTCACGCTATATAGAATTGTTTGACGAACCTCCTGAAATCGACGCAATGACGCCTGTAGCAATAGCACAATCCATATTGCCGACGACAATCGAAGAAGCGCTGCAAGCGGGACGTAAGAAGAACCCGAACCTGCAACAAAGCAAGTCACGAGTGGATATCGCGGATAAAGAACGAACCAGGGCGCGAGCCGCCTTTTATCCTGATATCGATTTTGTAGTCGAAGGTAGTTGGGAAAGTGACATCGATGGCGTCGAGGGTATCCGGCGCGAAAGCCGTGTTCTACTGCGCGGCAGTTGGGATCTATTTGATGGCTTTAAACGCAACGCACAAAGTGCAAAAGCGAGTGAACAATATGGCGCACAGCTAAATAATCACACGACGCTCAATCGCGAAGTCATCAACCGGATTAGAAGGGCATGGGTCAATCACGAGACGACACAAGAAACGACGAAGCTCCTAGAAAAAGCCGTTGAGATCGCTGAGAAAGTTTTCCGGGCACGCCGTAAACTACGGCGAGATGGACGAGAATCCTTGATTAATGTTCTCGACGCTGAACGAGATTTAAACGGTGCGAGCCTACGCCTCATAGGGTCTCAATACGCGTCACGCGTTGCAGCCTATCGGCTAATGCGTGATATCGGAGCGCTCGATACCAAAACTCTTAACCTGCCTCACTGACAGCGGACGGCAATCCGAGCGACTTATCTTTGCTCTCGACATAGTCTTCAACTGCAGTAACAACACGCTCCACGGCGGCGTCCATATTATCAAGCTCACTATTGGGAACCGAACGGTTCTCATACAAGCATGCTGCTTCAATTTTTGCGGAAATAGCTTCTAGCTCAGCAGCGCCAATTGTACCCGCACTACTCTTAACACTGTGAACGAGCCGTCCAGCTTCAGGGAGGTCTCGCTTTGCCAAGGCCATGCGAGCACCTTTGGACAGACTTCTCGCCTCGACGACGAATTCTCGTAGCAACATCATTAGGTTATCACTGCCAACATCGCGTTCGAATTGACCCAACGTTTCTACATTGAGAACAGTGGAGAAAATCTCGGGATCTTTAGAGCCTTCTCCATGCCGATCCTTTACGTCGACAGAATCCGGGCGTTGGGTATCATTGGCCGCAGTATTTGATCGTAAATGACTTCCAATGAGAGCCAACATTTCCTCGCGATGTATGGGTTTTGTCAGGAAATCGTCCATACCGGCATCCAAACAGGCCTGACGATTATCCATCAATGCATTTGCTGTCATTGCAATGATGGGCACTTTGGCCTTGTCACCACCCATGGCCCGAATTGCTGCGGTCGCTTGGAACCCATCCGCCTCCGGCATGTGGATATCCATCAAAACGAGGTCGAAGTCGCGTGTTTCAACTGCATGCAGTGCCGACACGCCATCGCCCGCAATTTCTACCGCATATCCAGCACGCTCTAACATCGCCGAGGCGACCATTTGATTCACTTTTCCGTCTTCTGCCAAAAGTAACCGATATTGGCCGGACGGAACGGATAGGTGTGAAACGGCAGCGTCTTGAGAAAATCGATCACTCACTTGGGTTACTTCACCAAAAAGAGCCACTCTGAGCATGTTCCCTATATCGCTGCTCTGGATTGGTTTTCGTAAGGTTGTAACAAAGCCCGCCTCTAAAGCGTTGGAGTTCTGGAATCCATCAAGCGTCGTAACAATCAAAACAGCTGGCAGCTCCTTCGTACCGTGCTTTTGTCCAAATTTTTCCGTATAGGTCGAGATTTGAAATCCCGGTAATTGTCCGTCAATAAGAAGTAAATCTGGTGACTTTCCAACCGCGTCGTGTGCCAATTTTTCGACAGCCTCGTCGAGGCTCCTGACGTCCTCAAATGACGCCCCGATACGGTGCAGATTGCGCTCGATGCTCTGGCAAAGGATGGGGCTCTGGCAAACAGCAAGGACGTGAAGGTCTTCTTTAATATCTGCAATTTTTTCCTGAGGCCGCTCTATAACAGCGCCACCGATGGGTAGAGATACATAAAATATACTGCCGACCCCATGGTTGCCGTCATTAGGCCGATAACCGATATCGCCCTCCATCAACCCAATCAAACGATGACAAATAGCAAGACCCAGTCCAGTCCCGCCATATTTCCGGGTCACTGACGGATCGGCCTGAACAAACTCTTCAAACAACGAGTCCTGACGGTCCTTCGGCACACCAATACCAGTATCGGCAACCTCAAACAGTATGGATTTTTCTCCGCTCGCCGGCCCTTTCAAAGACACCGACAACATCACGCCACCGGCATTTGTAAATTTCACCGCATTACCGACAAGATTCAGCATTACTTGTCGCAACCGCCCAGAATCACTCCACATTTTCAAAGGCACGTTGGGGTCGATGTCGACCGCTAACTCGACACCCTTTTCATGCCCGGCAGTCGCGAACAATCGAATGGCCTCTTCGGCAATTGCAGCGGGGTCAAATTCCACCTGCTCAAGTTCCACACGACCGACCTCAAGTTTCGAGTAATCGAGAATATCGTTCAAGATCTTGAGTAAGGCGTCGCCACTATTGCGAATTGTCTCTACAAATTCTCGTTGCTGGTCCGTGAGCTTTGAATCGCTCAACAAACTTGCCATACCGAGGACACCGTTCATCGGTGTCCTGATTTCGTGACTCATAACGGCCAAAAAATGGGACTTTGCTTTGTCCGCTTCTTCTGCCTCTTCCTTGGCGGCGTTAGTCTCTATACGGGCTTGATCGACAACCGCCATTGCACGGTGGGTGTGCTTAATTTGGCGAATCAAGATGACGATCAATCCAACGCCACCGACGAATGTCCCAATCGCGTAAATAAGCATCTCCGAGAAGAATGGTTCGATCCGCGTTTGCCGGGATTCGAAAGCACCCTCGCCCCGCGCTTCGGTTTCCGCAATCATAGACCGCAAGGGTGCGAGGCCTGCTTCAACCTCGCTTCGAATCGTAAGATACGTGCGAATATCACCGCGCTTAAGCTGTCGCAGCGGCGTCTCGACCTTATTCAGAATCTCTGCAAGCTTATCAACACCTTCGGTGAGAGGACCGACCTTGCCTCCTTTACTGCCCCTAATGCCTTGCATGAGAGCAGGGAATCGACGCTGCAACACGACGAAGCGTGGCAAAACATCCGAAGACTCTATGCTATGCTCGCCAGTCCCGAATAGGTCGAGCGAGTTCAAGAATTTTGAAAATTCAAACTCAATTTGTGTGACATACCAGAGGCTCGATTTATATTCCGCAACCGCCTCTTCATATTCTGAGCGGACTTTGACAATCGATAAGGTCGTACTGGCTGCCAGCAAAACAACACCAATAGCAACCAACAGAAACTGGACTTTAACAGCAGATATCTGATGCCGCTCTGCAAACGCGAGCGACCGCTCAATGAATGGTTGAAAGAACCCAGGTTTGGTTTGTGCGTCTGTGTTTTGCATCAGACCACCCCGGTCACACTGGAGAGGCCGCAACGGCCATAATATCAGTGCCAACGACCTGGTCTCCGGCAACTGTCGCAATAGTGAAGCCTACGCCAGCCCCATTTCCATCGGCATCAAAAATCAACGAATTATCGTGTTGATTGAATATGTACGCCGCTTGATCATTCGTGGAAGCGTCACTCGTGCCGTTATTGTCGTATCCACCCGCGTCATTGATGATCGAAAAATTATTGTTTGTACCATCGACGGCCAATGCAAAGTCCCCAGCTTGACGCACCTGAATTTCATCATTGTCGGTATCAAAACCCTGTATGCCAGCACCTTGATTTGAAAGTTCAAAATAAAAAATGTCGTCGCCGCCGTCACCGATCAGAACATCCGCTCCACCGCCACCGGTGATAATATCAATTCCTGCACCACCGCTTAATGTATTGACATTGGCATCACCGACCAGCGTGTCGTTTCCCGCACCACCGGTGAGATTTTCAATACTGGTATAACTGTCGCCAGCAGCGTCTCCTGTATTATTTCCTGAATTAGCAAGATCAGCTTTGACCGCCGCGCTTCCAGCATAAGATGCCGTATCTGTTCCAGTGCCGCCATCCAGGGAATCGCCACCCGCGCCACCGATGAGTATGTCATTACCACCAATTGCTGTGATCGTATCGTCCCCAGCGAGTCCACTTATCGTATTGTCAGCATTATTGCCGGTCAGAATGTTCGCAACTGAGCTACCGGTCGCGTCGATAGCGTTATTTCCACTCAGAGTCATGCTCTCCACATTCGTCCCGACCAGGGAATAGGTAACGGAGCTTTGAATGCCATCATTGATGACCCCGGTGTCCAACACGACGTCACCGACATCATCAACAATATAGGTGTCGGCACCCGCGCCGCCATCCATGATGTCCGCACCAGCACCGCCATCCAGTGTGTCATCACCGCCATTTCCAACCAGCGTATCGATACCAGCACCACCACTCAGCACGTTGGCATTACCATCACCGGTGAGCGTGTCAGCACCATCTCCGCCAGTGAGGTTTTCAATATTGGTAAAGGTGTCACCACCAGCATCGCCAGCAGTACCTGTACCTGTCGTGAGATTTGCATTCACACCGCCATTGATCGTTCCGGCATAGGAAGCCGTATCGTTCCCGGAATTGACCCCGATCCCACCGACAAGAGTATCTCCACCGGCGCCGCCGATCAGAATATTGTTACCGTTATCCCCTGTCAGAAAATCGACGCCTAATCCACCGGTTATGTTCTCTATACCGGTGTAGCTATCGCCCTCGGCATCATTATTACTACCCAGTCCGGTTGTGAGATTAACCGTTACGCCAAATGCTGCACCCGATGTGACATAGGAAACTGTATCCGTTCCAAGGCCACCTTGAATATTATCGGCCCCCTCACCGCCGATCAGCGTATTGTTACCGCTATTGCCTATAATCGTATTGTCGTCAGCATTACCTGTACCATCGATATTGCTGCTGCCGGTCAAGGTCAGATGGTCGACATTGGCCGCTAGCGTATAAGTCACTGAGCTATTGACCTGATCGGTACCTTCCGCGGCAATTTCTGTAATCACATCACCTACATTATCGACCGTATAGGTATCGTCGCCCGTACCGCCACGCATATCATCGGCACCGCCGCTACCATCCAATGTATCATTGCCACCATTGCCGATTAGAATGTTTGCACCTGAATTTCCTGTCAGGACATTGGCATCAGCGTTACCGGTGCCGTCGATGGCGCTATTGCCCGTCAGGGTCAGATTCTCGACATTTGCCGACAATGTAAAAGTCGCAGAGCTGTTGACCTGATCTGTGCCATCACCAGCATTATTCTCGGTAATCACATCCGCCGTTTCATCAACGATGTAGGTATCGTCGCCCGCACCGCCGATTAGCGTGTCCGTGCCAGCACCACCATCCAACGTATTGTTGCCGCTATTTCCTGTCAGGACATTGGCATCCGCATTACCGGTGCCGTCGATGGCGCTATTGCCCGTCAGGGTCAGATTCTCGACATTTGCCGACAATGTAAAAGTCGCAGAGCTGTTGACCTGATCTGCATTACCCCCGCCGGGATTTTCTGTAACAGTTACACCGGCACTGTCGATAATGTAGGTATCGTCACCGGCACCCCCGATTAGCGTATCAGTGCCACCGCCGCCATCCAGCGTGTCGTTACCACCATTGCCGGTGAGGATGTTGTCTCCTGAATTACCGGTCAGGACATTGGCATCCGCATTTCCGGTGCCATCGATTGCGCTACTGCCCGTCAAGGTCAGATTGTCGACATTGTCCGCTAGCGTATAAGTCACTGAGCTGTTCACTTGGTCGGTTCCGCCAGCGGCGATCTCAGTAATATCGTCTAAGACATCGTCCACCACGTAGGTGTCATCACCACCGCCACCGATCAGCGTGTCGGCGCTAGCGCCACCATCCAGGATATTATTTCCGGCGTTGCCTGTAATCGTATTGTCGGCGGCGTTGCCAGTACCATCGATATTGCTGCCACCAATAAGCGTCAAATTTTCGAAATCTGTCCCGAGCGTAAACGTAATAGAACTATTGACCTGATCCGTGCCACCCAGGGCGTTCTCCGTGAGGGTGTCCCCGGCATCATCCACAACATAAGTATCGTCACCCGCGCCACCGATCAGCGTATCGGCACCACCAGCACCATCCAGCGTATTGTTACCGCTATTTCCAGTGAGCGTATTAGCACCCGCATTGCCGGTACCATCGATGTTATCGCTGCCGGTTAGTGTCAGGTTTTCGACATTGGTCGCCAGCGTATGAGAGACAGAACTGTTGACCAGATCCGTACCTTCACCGGGGTTCTCGGTAACGGTCACACCAGCATTGTCGATGGTGTAAGTATCATCACCTGTCTCACCAACCAGCGTATCTAATCCGCCACCGCCATCCAACGTATCGTTCCCACCGCCACCGGTCAGCGTATTGATAGAACTGTTTCCGGTGAGCGTGTTGGCGGCGGCATTGCCCGTCCCGTTAATCGCGCCGCCGGCATCCAATAACGTCAGATTTTCAACATCGGCACCCAACGTAAAAGCAATGGTGCTGTTGACCGTATCGGCACCACCACCAGCATTCTCGGTTACAGTATCTCCGGCATTATCGACGAAATACGTATCGTTCCCAGCACCACCGGTCATGTCGTCGGCACCGGTGCCGCCGTCTAAGGTATCGTTCCCTGCATTGCCAATGAGGGTGTCATCACCAGAGTCGCCATTCAGGGTATCGTTCCCGGTGCTGGCGGTTAACGTATCGTCGCCGGTACCGCCATTGAGTATTAAGCGCTTACCGGTTGCTGCTGCATCAATGACATCATTACCGCCTTCGCCGTTCACGATAACAGTGTTATCGGAAATATCAGTGCCGCTGAGGTCCCCAATTGTGATGTTATCTCCTGCCGACCCCAGGGTGAGATCGAGAGTTTCAATCCCATTCAACTTAATTGTGCCACCACCCGCGATCGAGAGAACCACTTCACCATTCGCGTTGGGCCCAATCGAAATATTGTTCGGAGTCGACGCACTACCGGCAATAAAAGCTTTATCAATACCGCCCGATCCTGCAATCGACAACGTTTCCCCTACACCAGGAAAACTAACGCGCGCGATACCCGCGATATCAAGAGGAGCATTTGGATCCGCAGCCCCGTCAACATCATTGTTATCCGCAGAATCCCTATTCTCGCGATCAATCGGCGACAGCAGCGGCTGCGCCCCTTGCACCGGCAGCGGCACAAATCCGTCTAAGGCGGCCACTTGCGCTGGTGGCAGAAATGAAACATCAGGTGCAAGAGACGCACCGGGGCTCCCGTCTGTTCCGTCTGTAGGTTGCGGCGTCTGGATCTCACTTTTCTCGCCGCCCGTTGCCGGTGATAAGGCCGGGGACTGCGTCCAGTTCGATATCGCAACGCCGAACAGTTCAACGAACTCTGCGAAGTCGGGCTTCGCGACCTCTACCGGCGGGCGGAACAGACTAAAGACCTTCGCTGTCGCGAACTCATCCTGGAGTACAATCGCTGCACCCGCCGTTAAAACCCGCGTAAAACCAAGAGTGCTGTCGGGGTTCCGCAGCAGCGTGAAAACGTTTTCGACGGCCTCTGCAGCAGCTCTACCGGCAACTCGACCATTATTGACCTGCAAGGTCGCCACCGGTGTACGAACAATCGCCCCAGGATCACCAGAAAAACTTTCGCTGCGATGCGAAAAACCGAACCGCCCATGCAAGACAAAATAAACCGGCTGCGGCGCTTGATCAGGACCCGTTGGAGCAACCGACTCAACCAACATTCGGCCCTTAGAACCGAGGAAGAACTCAGCGTTATTAGAAAAATTTATCGAAACTTGTGACGCATCACGCGTCGCCAAAATATCACCGCGATAAATCGGCGTATCTGATGTCAGCGAGACGGTACTGCCATCAACACGGGTGACAACTGCATTGCCCGCCACGGCTTTTACCGTACCGACTGGTGACAGCGCTTGGGCTAACCCCTCAGACGCACTCGTCCCCGGCGCAGCATTTTGCGCCACCGCAGGATTCACATACGTAAAACTAGGGGCCGATGCCATACGGTACCTTCACCGTGAAAAAGCAAACTCTCAACTCAACAGTGAACCTATTTAAGGTTCACCAGGAAAATCTGCGGCACCTTCCCCTATCAAAGCCCGCACCGCTGATTTTAAGTCTTGTCGGAAAAAGTCCGGCCCGGAGCCTAAACCCCGAACCGGACATATTTCCAAACCAGTCTTTAGTAAGTAACCCCGATTACAACACGACGGTTTTTCGCGTTCTTCGCGCCGTCCTTTGTTTTAACCGCAGGCTTTGCTTCGCCCCAGGCAACCGTTTTCACGGAACCCTTTTTCACACCAGCCTTTACAAGACCAGCGGCAACAGCGTCAGCACGAGCTGCCGCAAGCTTGGCATTGTACGAGTTAGAACCCGAGAGATCAGTGTGACCAATGACGTTAATCTTCGCGTTCTTCCGCCGTTTAATAAACTTCTTCACGCCCTTAATTTCTGACGCACCATTCTTGCTGACCTTGGCGCTGTTATAGTCAAAATAGACGATGAAGTTACGGGTCAAAAGCTGACGCGACATACGCATCGGCTTCTTTTCCATCATGACGGGCTCTTCGACCGCAGCTTCAAGCAATGCCATGGCACCATAAAATGCACTACGGCACATCTGGATATCCTTTTTCTGCAGATTTTCTTCCGCTTCCTGCATCCAGCAATCGAATTGCACCTGAGCGGCTGCAGCATGCTTTGGCGCTTTTTTAACGCCGCCGGCGGCAAAGGCTGATGTCAGACGCTTGCGTGCATTTGAAAGTGGCTTTTTATGCTTACTAACCAGTTTCCGTGCTTTGATTGCTTCTGGTCCTGTGGGTTTACCCATTGCTGCCATTTTGGCCCGGTCCACAAACGAACCAGCATCACCGAAATCATCTTCCTTATATTCAGCACGGGCCAATTTAATATACCCGTCCCGCAGACCCTTTTCATAGGATCCACCTTTAACGCTCATCTTAGCGACTTCGTCAGTGCTACAAGCTGCAGCCATGATACCGATCGCCAAAACGGCAAAAATGTTTTTAACGCTTCCCATTAATTTTCTCCCATCCCATAAATTTACCCAGAGTTATTCTCGCAGGCATTACTTGTGCATAAACAAACTATACCTTAGCAAGAACTGTGCCAAGTTGTGATTGAGTCATCAACAGAGCAATTTCATAGGAAATGTTGTTAGTTTTCAACAAATTGATTAGTTTTTTTAGGAATTATCCGTAAAATTTAATAATCTGTATTTTAAATGGGTTGTCGCAGATCAAGACGGGAACCAAAGGGCGTTCTCCCGCTATATGATCTAACGGCGCAGCGTATGCGGCCGCTGGCGGTATTTGGGCGCTAGAGCCAGTCGAGGGAATAGTAACTAATGGCATCAGAACGTAATAAACAAATTCTCCTTGTTGAAGATACCGCCCTGCTTGCCAAAAGCTATATCCAGTATCTTCGAAACGACCCTTATACCGTCACGCATGTCGCAACAGGCAAAGATGCATTAGCGCACCTTTCTTCGAATATGCCAGATTGCATCTTACTCGACCTCGAATTGCCGGATATGACCGGGCTCGAGATCATGGAGAAAATTGGCCGTGACGGCCTACCTTGCCCGGTGATTATGATTACCGCGCATGGTTCCATAAATGTTGCCGTTGAAGCGATGCGACTAGGGGCTTTTGATTTCATCGTCAAACCTTTCACGGCCGAACGTCTCATTGTAACGATGCGCAATGCGCTAGAGCGGCTTGCGCTGGAAACAATCGTTGAGACCTACCGAGAAAAAATCGACCGTGATAGCTTTCACGGATTGATCGGTAACTCATTCAATATGCAAGCTGTTTACCGAATGATCGAGAGTGCCGCTGATTCCAAGGCGACAATTTTTGTCAAGGGCGAGAGCGGTACAGGTAAGGAACTTTGTGCCCGCGCCATTCACGAGGAAAGTCCGCGCCGCAACGGACCCTTTATAGCCTTAAACTGCGCGGCCATTCCAAAAGAACTTATGGAAAGTGAAATATTTGGCCACATCAGAGGCTCGTTTTCTGGTGCCATTTCTGACCGTGACGGCGCAGCCAGTGCCGCAGATGGCGGGACTTTGTTTCTTGACGAAATTTGCGAGATGGATATCAATCTGCAATCCAAATTGCTGAGGTTTTTACAAACAGAAACCTTCCAGCGAGTCGGGAGTTCAGATACCGAAAGCGTCGATATCCGGTTTATTTGTGCAACCAATCGTGATCCGTTGAATGAAGTTCACGAAGGCAGGTTCCGGGAAGATTTGTATTACCGACTACACGTCATCCCTCTTGAACTACCGCCGCTCCGAGAGCGAGGCGAAGACACTGTCACACTGGCCACGTCGTTTCTCAGCGAATACGCCGGTCAGGAGAACAAGAAATTCAAAAAGTTGTCGATGGCAACCAGGGCCTTGCTGTTATCACATACCTGGCCCGGAAATGTCCGAGAACTTCAAAACGTTTTGCGGCAAGTCGTTGTTTTAAATGATGGGGATGAAGTCACGCCGGAAATGTTACCAACTTTGTCTAAAATCCCCGGTCGCCTTATACCCGATGACTCCATTTCACCAACACCTGAAGCACCACAACAAACCGACGCTCAGGAAAATGATGAACCAAGTCTTGACGAAGACAACAGACTAAACGGCGACATGGAAGAACTTGCCGGCCTTATCAAACCACTCGTTGACGTGGAACGTGACGCCATTGAGCACGCGATAAAGCTTTGTGATGGCAAAGTACGAATTGCGGCAACGCTACTAGGAATTTCCCATGCAACGCTCTATCGGAAGATCAATTCCTGGAAGGACGGCGTTCCGGAATAACACCAACCCAAAAGCCTTATCTAACGGCTTCAACATCCCCGATTTCCTCGCGGTCTAGCGTTTGAAGTTTCGCATTTAGGATAGGTTCCCCGGCGAATGCCTCTAAATAGAGGCTCGGCATCGGAATTTTAGAGATATCAAGCGTATCGAGTTTAAAGTCTCCGCCTTCGCAAAACCGTGGGTCTGAATAGAATGCCAAATTCACCCGACCAACCCCAGCGGCACTTTCGGTAAATCTCTCACAGCGAATTGCGATGCGATAAAACTGTTCGGTTATCAACCGTTGTATTCGAACGGGACCAGCACTCGTGAGACGATATGGGCCGATTACAATTGTGAGCAACCCAGATTCATCCTCATGCAATGAATCAGAAGAATCTCCATCCAACGCTCCAGAACTACAGGAAAAACGGCCCTGGAAGCGGTCGCCACGCAGGACTTCGTCCATCGCTGATGACAACACAACACCGCCAAATCCATAGCAAATGTTCGCGGGTCCATTCGCTACCTGCAATGAGTGGATCATAGCGATACCCCCCTCCTTCATCCCGGCGCCACCAATTTGCTGCGTGGGCGGCAACCCCGCCTTATCGGAGAAGAAATTGTGCATACTCAAATCCAGTTTACGGAACCATCGACGAGCAATGGCAACCAGCTATAGAACAATCCAACCCGCCCCAGTTTTAAGACGCAGACGCACTGGGCCAAACTAGATCAAGCAAGAAATGTGCCAACAGGAAAATTGTTTTCTAACCTATTGATATATTTTGACTATTTGTTAGGGATTGCGACAGTTTGATGGTGAAGCCAAGCAGCGGTATCTAAATTGTCTCTATTTGAGACAAATAAGCCTGAATTTCACGGCGTAATGGTTAAATTTGAGAAATCATTCAAGACTGACGAGAACTCTTGCTTAATCGAGGGTCAATATCAGACTCTGAGAAATCCTCGTGGCGCTCGATGAAGGGAAACCCCGCCTTGTTCGGTAACCACAACACATTCACCGGTTTGCACACCCGCCGTCTTATCCGTTGTAATGACGTTGGGCTGAATCACCATCATCATTCCAGCTTCTAATATCAGGTTGGGTGCCGGTTCCTCTCGGCGACTTGGAATCCCCAGGACCGGCGGGAAATATCCTCCGCCATATCCGTGGATTAAATCATCGCATATTGTAAAACCGTTCCGTTCGATGAGTTGGCCGGCGGCAATAAGATCCTCAGGCCGGTTGCCCGGTTTCGCAACTGCGCGAATTGCATCAAACGCCTCCACGGCCGTATCATGCAAATCCTGATAAAGTGGTGTCGGGTCACTTCCAACTGAAAAACTACGCAATACCTGGCCAGAATAATCCCAAAACGATGCTGTAATTTCTGTAAAGACAATATCGCCCACATCGACCGAACGGTTACTTGTCATCTGTGCCGGAACATAAAGGTGCGGCTCTGTCATCGAGGTGACACCGAAAAAATGGATGCCTGATTTGCCGCCATGCGGCACATAAGAGTGTTCGACGATATCGGCCAGTTCATGTTCAGTCTGACCGGGCCGCATTTCTTCCTGCAAAGCATCAATTGCCAAATCAGAAAGCGCTGCACCTATCCGAAACCAGTCCAGTTCCTCTTCAGATTTCACAAGCCGTAATTTCGTATAGGCCGCATTGAGATTAACGACGTCTCCGGAAAACTCTTTGAGTGTTTCATAGGGCCCAAAAGGCAGGCCACCAATGATACCTATTCGTTGACCAGCTGCACCGCGTTTTTTTAATTCCTCAATTGTCGTTCGGATCGTCGAAGCGCCGCCCCAATTCACCTCAGCCTTTGAAATCAATCTTTCAGCAAAGGGGGTATGGTTAAAATATTGAATAAAAAGAGAGTCTCTTTCGCCTGGCGTTACGATCGCCATGACCTCTGTCGTAACCGACCACTCGGTTAACCACGGCACTGCAGATCCACGGCCACCTGCTCCATAGAGCAGGAGATAGGAAACGTCATTTTCCACCATGACAGCTTCTATTGCTGCTCGCCGCCGTGTCAGCTCTCCCGTTGAAAATCGCGGCCATTCCTGCGCGAGAATAGAATTCTGCTGATCTGTTAAATCTGGTACTGGCGGTCGTTGGTACATGACAAACTCCCCTTGCTCGAAGAATCAACGGTAGCAGGAGAAGTGCTATCCGAGTAGTGATTGCGACAAAAATCTTAAGCGCAGGTGCCCCATCTCCTTCCCTACCCTATAATAGAGAATATGACTGAACTAACTCTCCCGACACCAAATCAAATCGTCGACCTAACAATGGAAGACGGTGCGATCCTTCGACTACGTCAACATGGCAACCCTGACGGTCTGCGATTAATTCTCGCGCATGGCAACGGCTTCGCGACAGACGCCTATTTTCCGTTCTGGCGTTTACTAGCCAACGACTATGAGCTGATCCTCTATGATCAGCGTAATCACGGTCATAATCCGCGACATGACGATATCAGCCACCATGACGTTTCCTATTTCGTCAGCGATTTGGATAGCGTGCTCGACGGTGTCGAAGAAACGCTTGGCAAGAAACCGACGGCGGGATTGTTTCATTCAATCTCAGCAGTCACCGCAGTATGGCACGCTTTAACCAATGGCTGGCGATGGGATGCGCTTGTTCTATTCGATCCACCTTTAGTCCCAAGCCCCGGCCACCCCCTTAACGAAATCGCCAAAGGGTTTGAGTTGATGTTGTCAGACTGGTCCAAGACCCGGCCTGACCGTTTTCCCAACCCTGAAACTCTTGCCGAACAATTTGCGGGATCAAAAAGCCTTAGCCGTTGGGTAGATGGATCGCATGCTCTTATGGCGAAATCCATTCTCCGTGAGGATACAAACACTGGCGATTGGGTTTTATGCTGTCCGCCGGAAGGCGAGTCTCAAGTCTACAAGACAAATTCGGAACTAAATCTCTGTCCCCAGTTTGGCGATATTCCCGGCCCGCTCAAAGTTATCGCCAGCGACCCTGATGATCCGAATGTTCGATCTCCAGGATTGGTAAACAAGGCCCTTCATGAGGAATTTGGCCACCCTTACGAGGCAGTTCCCGGAACCACTCACATGGTCCAGATCGAACAACCCGAAGCCTGCGCAAAAATCGTCACCGACTTTCTTTCGAAAGTCGGTTTCGGTTCTTAGGCCTGAGATTCAATTGCGGAGAACACAGATGCCCAAGCAACCCAATTTTCTGATGTTCATCAATGATCAACACCGAGCGGATCATCTTGGGTGTTATGGAAACAACATCGTTCAAACACCAAATATTGACGGCATCGCGGCAACGGGCACACGGTTCGATAAGTTTTATGTCTCCACACCAATCTGCATGCCTAACCGTGCAACCCTGATGACGGGTCGCATGCCTTCCCTTCATGGCGTCCGGCAGAACGGAATTCCGTTGCCTTTGAGCCAAACCACTTTCACGCAGCTTCTGCGGGCTGCCGGCTACTACACTGCATTATTCGGGAAGAGCCATCTGCAATGCATATCACCAAACGCGATTGAAGTTGGCTTGCCAGTTCCTGATCTCAACAAAACCCAGCCACCGACAGAGCTCACCGAAGCACAACGCGATATGTGGTTGGACGGAGACTATGAACAAGAGTCGCCACCGACCTGGAAAGAAGACCCCAATTTCGAGCCCGACCTGCCGTTTTACGGCTTTGACGAAGTTTCCCTCGCGATCGGCCACAGTGATCGCGTGACCGGGCATTATTCGCGCTGGCTGGCAGAGCGGCATCCTGATCCTGACTCATTGCGCGGACCGAAGAATGCCCTGTCATCAAATCGGGAAATCAAAGCGCCCCAAGCGTGGCGCACAGCCGTTCCGGAAGAGCTATATCCAACAACCTTTGTCGCCGAAAAAACTATCGACTTCATCAAACAGCGTGGCAAATCCGGTGGGGACAAACCATTTTTCGCTCAATGCTCGTTCCCGGACCCGCATCATCCGTTCACGCCTCCCGGTAAATATTTTGATATGTACGATCCGGCCGACGTACCAGCACCAGACGCCTTCTTTCACCCCATAGAGAAATTACCACCCAATGTCGCTGCGCTACATGCCGAGCGCGATCAGGGCAAAGCCAATAAAACAGGACAACGCGGGTTTGGCTGTAGCGAAGAGGAAGCCCGCGAGGCCATTGCCCTCAATTACGGTTCCATCACTATGATCGATGATGCGATTGGGCGCGTGCTTTCCGCCCTAGAAGAAAGTGGGGAGGCAGACAATACCGTCATCGTCTTCACGACTGATCACGGCGATTTCATGGGCGATCACCAGCTGCTGTTGAAAGCGGCAATCCATTATCAGGGATTAATTCGAGTTCCCTGCATCTGGTCCGATCCAACATCAAGTGTGAGCGACAATGCATCTAACGCCTTCACGGGTACTCTTGATCTCGCAAGCTCGTTTCTTGATCGTGCCGGTGTTGAAGGCTTTAACGGCATGCAAGGGTTGAGCCTCAGCCGGATCGCTGAAGGCGCACCTGGTCATGATTCAATGATCATCGAGGAAAGTCAGCGCCGCGGCTATATGGGCTTCGAACCCAACTTTAGGGCTCGAACGATTGTCGCCGACCAATGGCGCTTAACGCTCTATTCCGGTGCTAATTGGGGCGAGCTCTATAATCTTGAGAACGACCCTAACGAGTTCGACAACCTTTGGGACGATCCCGGCCATAGCGGCGTCCGCACGGAAATGCTCGAACGGCTTTCGCGGCGTATGATGGACCTCTCTGATTCAAGCCCATTATCTACCGGTCATGGACCATAGCGGTATTTAAAGAGCCCGGCTTACCCCACCATCGACTTCAATCAAAGCGCCGTTGATAAAACAGGCCTTCTCTGAGCACAGATAGGTCACCATATTGGCAACATCTTCAGGTTCTGCGATGCGCCCCAATGGCACACTTGCCGCAGAGGCCGCCATGATTTCTTCTTCGGTTTTACCGGTGAGTTTAATCTGTTGCTGGACTAATGCACTCCATCGATCTGTCGCTGTTGCCGCTGGATTAACGCCGTTGACCAAAACATTGTCGGGACCACATTCTTCCGCCAACGCCTGGGTGATGTTCAAGATCGCCGCATTAATAGCGCCGCCAGCGATATATTTTGCTGTTGGGAAATGACCGCCACGGCCAATGACATTAACAATCCTGCCCCACTTACGTGACCGCATCGCGCCCATCACCGCACGGGAACAGCGGACATAGCCCATTAGTTTCAGATCAAAACTCGCCTGCCAGGTTTCATCATCAATATCGCCTATCATACCCATCGGCGCTGACCCGGCGTTATTCACCAGAATATCAATTTGACCCAAAGCACTTTCCGCTTCCGCGATAACCCGTTCAACATCTGCTGCAACGGTAAGATCACCAGAAACCGGCGTCACACGCCCCGTACGATTTGATGCTATTTCAGTTGCCGCTGCCGCGAGCCGTTCCGCATCGCGGGCAACGATGACAACATTCACGCCTTCGTCGGCTAATGCTTCTGCACAGGCGCGCCCGATACCCTGGCTGCCGCCAGTGATCAGGGCATTCCGCCCAGTAATCCCGAGTTCCATAGTCTATACTCCTTGAAATCTGTACCCCTTGTTTAAACGGCCCCGTGCCCGGATGCAAAGCGCGAGGCCACATTGTCGAATTAAACGCACCGTGATAGTTTTTTGCACGATTTGAACCATGCGATGGAGATGCCCGATGGGTAAGAAAATGCTCCCGGCCTTTGAAAAATTCGTCAGCGATCTACGTGATATCTGGTCAGAATTTCCGGATGATGAAACCCGCATGAAGCGCGCACACGCGCTTATGGAAAGCGATCTACTGCCAGACCCGGCGATGCGCGAACATTGCAAGGATTGGCCGTCAACCGAAGGCCGCAAGAACCTTCTTTTTTTCACAGATCCTGATTATGGCTTTGTCATCAATGGTGTCGTCAGGGTGCCTGGTCGAACCGGCAGCGTGCACGACCACGCCGATGGCTGGGTGCTCTATGGTTTGTTGGATGGCACTGAATCTCTTGAACGTTTCAAAGCGGTCGAAAGCCGTAAGGAAGAAGGCTACGTGAAGGTCGAAATGGTTAGTGATACCCAAGGTCAGGCTGGCAAAGCCGACTTGGTCCCGCCTTATGACATTCACGCCGAACAAGGCAGTGATGTCCGGTCGGTTGCCGTCATCCTCCGTAGTCGCGTTCTGGTCGGTGAGGTTCTGCAAGGTCGCTATAATCGCGAGACCGGCGAATATTATGAAGGCTCTGGCCCGGCTCAGATCCCTTACGCCCTCTCCGCCTGACCCTTAAGGATTCACAATAATCATGGCCGACGCCCCTATCTGGATCACCGAAGCTGATGTCACCTCGATGGTCAGCCTTCCTGACGCCATTGACGCCCTCGAACGCGTACTCCCGTTGGAATCACAAGGCGTAGCGAAAAATATGACCAAAGGCCACCTGATGGTGGCCGATAATGATGCCATGCATGTACTGGGATCATCAGTCGCCGGTGAAGGTATCTGCGGATTCAAGAACTGGATCAATGTCCGAGGAAAATCGGAAACCATTGTCGAGCTGTTCTCGATGGAAGACGGCGCCAATCTCGCTGTCATAGAAGCCACTGCCCTTGGTCAGATGCGTACAGCCGCGATGACTGGCGTCGGCACAAGACGCCTCGCGCCCGCAGGTGCGGATGAAATGGGGATCGTCGGGTCAGGGAAACAGGCGTTGCCACAGGTGGCGGCCTGCCACGCCGTCCGACCGCTCAAGAGGCTGCGCGTCTTTAGCCGCAACCCCGAAAATCGCAATCGCTTTGCTGACGCAGTGCGTGCAGAGTTTGATTTTGAGGTCATCGCCTGCGAGACCTTGGAAGACACGACGAAAGATGCACCGATAGTTACCATCGTCACCAACTCAACGGTGCCGTTTCTAACAGCCGACATGATGGCAAAGGGTTCTCATCTTAACGCAATGGGCGCAATCGTCTCCGCCCGAACCGAATTTACCGATGATGTCTTTGACCGTGCTGACCTCATCGCTGTCGATAATCTCGGCACTATCAAACACATGTCAGCCGAATTCGTCGCCCATTATGACGGTGAAGATGATGCAGGCTGGAACGATGTCCGGACAATTTCGGAATTAATCAGAGATGACATGACGCGACCCGATGGAGCGGACATCACATTGTTCAAAGCGATGGGGATGGGACTGTCAGATTTATCCCTGGCAATCGATATATATCGACGCGCCCGCACCGAGGGAAAGGGCCACCCCTTGCCGCAGCGGGTCAAAACACCGCCCCGCTTACAGTAAACCCAACTATGGGTTACTCGACCTCAACCTTCTGGATCACAACATCTTCGGTCGGCACGTCGCCCATGCCACCACTCTGCCCGGTCGTCGACCCTTCGATCTGACGGACGACATCAAGACCTGACGTTACTTTTCCAAAGACAGTATAGCCCCAACCACGCGGACTTTTATCAGTGTGGTTGAGGAAATGATTGTCAGCCGTGTTGATAAAGAATTGCGCGGTTGCCGAATGTGGGTCGTTGGTGCGTGCCATCGCTAGTGTCCCGACAAGATTCTGCAAACCATTATCGGCCTCGTTCTCGATAGGGTCTTGCGTATCTTTTTTCTTAAGCCCTGGTTCAAAGCCACCACCCTGAATCATAAACCCTTCAATCACCCGATGAAAAATCGTCCCATCGTAAAAACCGGCCTTGGCATATTTTAGAAAATTCTCAACTGACGCCGGTGCTTCCGTCGGCGCGAGTTCAACTTCGATAACGCCCAAATTCGTTGTAATTTTCACGCGCTTACTCCCCTCTGCCGCATATGCCCCAATTGTGAAGGAAACCATCGCAAAGGCAACCATGGCGGTTATAAATCGTTTCAACATGACAACTCTTTCCCAAACTCAAACGTACGGACCAGTTTAATGGTACTTACGGACGTGCGCCGGCCTTTTCAAGGATTTTGACCATTTCTGTAAAACCGTGCCTACGCGCAAGTGTCAATGGCATTACCCCTTCGCCATCTGGAAGGTTTACGTTAGCGCCCGCATCAACCAGTGCTTTTAAGCAGGCAATGTGGTTCTTCCCGCCATCACCGAGCACGATGGCTTCGATCAACGCCGTCCATTTAAGATTGTTTACGTGATCCAGCGGAGCTTTGGCATCGATCAACGTTTGAACGACTTCGACATGCCCAAGATGCGCCGCTGCAATCAGGGCTGTTCCGTCATACGGGCTCGTGACCAATCCGGTATTTCCTCCGGAAGCAATCGCGAGCTTTAACATCTGCACATCATTAGCGACTGCTGCAATTGTCATGAGATCGTAGGCTTGTGAATCACGCGCATCGACGTCGGCGCCTGCGGCAATCAAAGCGGTCGCAATCCCAACATCACGCTTGTAACCTGCTACCATCAACGGTGTGCGACCATGCGGGTCGCGAGCGTTTACGGCCTTACGTTTCTGCTGCACCAATCGTAACACAGCGGAGATATCGCCTCTGGCCACAGCTGCATGGATACCCCGATATTGCGAAATCTCATGAGCACTCGGTGCTGTTTGCGCAGCTGCAGATAATGGGCCAGCCAGAACGCCGATACAGGCCATAGCACCTAAATAATACTTCAAGCTTTTACAACCCATACAGCGCACGCGCATTGTCCTCGAGTATTTTCGCGGCGACTTCAGAGGACACCTTCCCATCAGTGCTTAACTTACGCAGCGCCTCAATTTCAGTTGAGGTATCGGCATGACCATAATCCGTGCCAACAACCAGCTGTGTTTCCCCGGAATATTTCAAGACGTAATCAATATCGTCGGTAACCTGGCAAGCAACCCAGATATTATTATCCGCCATAATTGACGCCGACATATCCTCGCCCCGACGCGCCAAGCGTAATCCAAGATCGTTGAGGGCATAGGGTATCCACTGAGCACTCACCTCGACAAATGCCCAGCGCAACTTCGGAAACATTGCCGGAATGCCCTTGAAGAGCAGCTGATGGAATGTCGCCACCAAAGGCAGTTTGGCTTTGGCGAACCCGCTATCTTCGCGATACATCCCTTCGAGCAGGAAGCTGTTATTTCCAGCATGGAAACAGATTGGCAGATCGAGTTCTTCTGCCATTTCGTACAGCTTGAAAAACTTCTCTGAGAACAACGGCGTGTCATGCTCAATGCCATGCATATAGACACCACAAGCGCCATTGGTCTTGCCGAATTCCAGTTCCTCCCGACATTTATCCATATTCAGAAGATGCGGCATCACCACCCAGCGCAAACGATCCGGCGCTTGTTTCCAGATACTCACCAGCCAACGATTGTATGAACGAATTAGCGCATACTCGACCTGAGGCGTTTGAGTCCAGGGGCGGAGAAACACTGTCGGATAGAGGACTTGCACATCAATTCCAAGCTCATCCATATGTTTGAGCCGGCCATTGATATCTTCCATCTCCCGCGCTTCTTTAGCGGTATCCGCGCCAACATTGCCTTCCTTGGGCAGCATACGATTATCGAGGAACCAGAATTCACGCTGCGCAACACCGACATTACTCAGGACGGTATGGTCAGACCGTTTCGACTGAACAACAAGCGGTCGGTATTTTTCAAATTCCGGGTCCAAATAATCGAATGTGGCTTCGCATTCCACGACGTGTGCATCAGAGTCAATCGATCCCATTCATATATCTCCCCGTCTCAAGTTTGGCTTTATGGGCGACAGAATACAGGAAAATCATTCAAGAGAAATCCCTGCGCGACGTTTGGCGAGCGCTCTTCGATGCGGTATGAAGGATCAACAATCTCAGCGACTAAGGCATCGACAATCATGACAAACCGGCCAAATTTCATTTTGATTATTACCGATCAACATCGCGCGGACTATCTCGGCTGTGCAGGGCACCCTGTACTCAAAACCCCTAATATCGATTCCATCGCCAATAGCGGCGTACAGTTCAACCGGTTCTATGTCTCCAACCCCGTTTGCATGCCCAATCGCGCTACGTTGATGACAGGTCGTACCCCGTCGGCGCATGGCGTTCGGCAAAACGGTATTCCACTACCGCTTTCTGCTAATACTTTCGTCGATTTGCTCCGTGATGCTGGCTACAACACTGCCTTGGTTGGTAAGAGCCACCTGCAAAACTTTACGACCTTTCCAGCCGTAAAGACCGAGTCCGATACACCGGAGGACTACACCACCCCGCAGGAGGATAAAAAGGAAGCGCTAAAAGGCGCTTTTATGGACGGCAATTACAAACAGGAACGCCCGGATTTTTGGGACACACCCGACGCCAAGCTTGATTTACCTTTTTACGGCTATGAGCATGTCGACCTGTGTTTTGGTCATGGCGATGAATGCGGCGGTGATTACTACTGGTGGCTCAAAAACCAGCGTGAGGATGCCGATGATTTGCGCGGCCCCAAGAACGGAATGCCGCACGATTATTCTGTCCTGCAGGCATGGCGCACCAAAGTACCGGAAGAGCTGTATCCGACGGCCTGGATTGCTGATCACGCCGAAAAGTACATAAACGATTATGCGAATTCAGATGATGACGCGCCGTTCTATATGGTCGCGTCCTTTCCGGACCCACATCACCCTTTCACGCCGCCTGGAAAATACTGGGACATGTACAAACCGGAACAAATGGAAGTGCCTGAATCCTATAACGTCAATGACTGGCAGCCACCGCCACATGTGCAGGCATTACTCGACCGACGCGACGAAGGCAAACCTCCGGAAGACGGCATTATGTCTTATGGCATCAACGCACAAGAAGCGCTGGAAGCACGCGCTCTCACCTGCGGCATGATTGCCGCGGTGGATGATGGCGTTGGTAAGATTATGACCGCACTGGAAGCCAATGGCCTAAAGGAAAATACGGTCGTTATGTTCACCAGCGATCATGGCGACCATCTCGGCGATCACTGCATGTTACGGAAAGGTCCTGCCCATTATCGCGAATTGGTTCGGGTAGCCTTCTTGTGGTCTGACCCACAATCAGACATCAACGGCGCTGAAACCGAGGCCCTGTCGGGTACCATGGATATATCGGCGACCGTTCTCGATCGCGCAAAGGTCGCGCCCTACAACGGCTTGCAGGGCAAGAGCATGTTGTCCGTCGCCGCCGATCCCAATTCGGCGGGCCCGCGTGATGCCATCCTGATAGAAGAAGACAATCAGCGTGTCCTGCCTGTTCTTGGCAAAGACCCAAAAGCTCGGTCGCTCATCACCAAGGACTGGCGTCTCTCGATCTATCACGGCCATGATTGGGGTGAGCTCTATGATCTGTTAAATGATCCCGGTGAACTGACAAACTTGTGGGGTAGTGCCGACCATCGCGACATCAAGATGACATTGATGGAACGATTGGTTCAGGAACAGATCGCGCTAAACGATACCTCGCCATTGCCGCTTGGCCGAGCGTAAGGAGAATAATCATGGATGCCATAGCCGAACAAATTCTGACCTTCTGGTTCGAGACCACCGATATGACCACTCCAATGGAAAAGCGCGACATTTGGTTCCGCTTGACGCCTGAATTTGATCGGACATTGATTGATGACTATACGTCGATCCACGAACAAGCCCTGGCCGGGGAGATGGATTACCTGATGGCGACACCGGAAGAATGCATGGCGTTGATCATCAGCCTTGATCAATTCCCCCGGAATATTTATCGCGGCACGCCACGCGCTTTCGCTGCAGATCCTAAGGCTCGCGAAATCACGACACATGCGCTCGATAACAGGTTTCACGAAGGTATAGGAAAGTGGCCCAGGATTTTCATGTATCTGCCGTTCGAACATAGCGAAGAGTTCGAACACCACGAACGCATTCTGCCGCTCTACAAAGCTGTCGCAGATGAACACTCCATAGCGTCAGCGCAGGGACATCACGACACAATCAAGCAATTTGGCCGATACCCCCACCGCAATGAAGTCATGGGCCGGCAAAATACACCGGAAGAAGATGAGTATATGAAGAACCCACCGACCTGGGGCAAAACCAAGGCCGAGGTCGAGGAGATGGAACGCCAGAAGGCGGAACGAGAAGCCGCAGAAAGCTAACTTGTTGCCTTAGGTGTCTTCGAACTGGTTCTTGCCGAAGTAATTATTGCGGATTCGATTCTTGTTCCAGCCTGGAATTGGTGGATCACCGGCAGTGCCTATATCGTGCAAATCGATAATCTCAACAGCATTGCCAAACGGGTCTTGAAAGTAGGCGTGCCGCCCCGTAAACGAGGTGTGGCCTTCGTACTCGTACCGCACGATTTCAATATCGTTCGCTTCGATATAGTTGACCGCTTGGTCGAACTGTTCGCCGCACACAATAAAGGCGTTGTGGATTAAACAGTGACCGGGATCATTGGGTCGCCGGTGATAGCCGATGTTGGACAATACAAAAAAGTTATCGCCGACCGCCATAAAAGCCGAATAGGAAATTCGCCGCCACAGCGTCGCGCCTACAATTGTTGTGTAGAACTCGATCGCCTCATCCAAATCAGGAACACTGATTGTAAAATGTAAAATCCCTGATGGCGTAAACGGTGCTGGGTCGACTTTTTTGACGTTGGTCGTCCCTTTTAGGGCCGCGCTCTTGAAGTCTTCCATAATGATCTCTCCCTGATTTGTTTATCAGAGATTAACGGAAGCCGGAGAGCTGGTCGATTATCGAAACCAATGCGCCCTAACGTTCGATATTGGAACCACGCTCCGGTACGCCAAATTCACGATGGCAAATTTCAGCGAGTTTGATAACACCTTCACGGATTTCATCGACCGTCGGATTGCCAAAACATAGCCGCATCTTGTGGGTGCCCGTTGCTGGATCTGCAACCCATTCCGACCCAGGGTTTATCGCTACCCCTTCCGCGCTGGCGGCCTCAAATAGTTTCATCGTATCGACGCTATCGGGCATGGTGACCCAGACAAAGATGCCGCCAGTTGGCGTTTCGACCTCCGCAGCCGTCCCGAACTCTGCCGCAAGCGTTTCCAACATCGCGTTGCATTTCTGTTTCAACACGCCACGCAACTTGACGATGTGATCTTCAAAATGGTCAGGGCAGTATTCCCCCAACACCATCTGCTCCAGCGCGCCAGAACCGCCATCGCGTTTAACCGCAAGCATCCGAGACAAGATATCCCACTCCGCCACGATATACCCAACCCGCAATGCCGGTGCGATCGTCTTGGAGAACGTGCCGCAAAAAATTACCCGCCCGTCTTCATCCAGTGCACGGATCGCCCGTGGACGCGTGCCATCAAATGTGAGATCGGCATAACAATCATCTTCAAAGATTGGCACATCAAATTCACGTGCGAGTTTGAGAAATTCCAGCCGCCGCTCTTCTGGCATTACGGTACCGGTGGGGTTCTGGACGGTCGGTACGGCGTAGAGATATTTAGGTTTAACGCCGTCCTTTTTGAGATCATTGAGAATATTGTTCAACGCATCCATCCGGATGCCGCCGTCGTCCAGTGGCGCACCGATCACATTGACGCCAAGACGGTTCAGGCGTTGGACAGCCCCCTGATAGGCCGCTTCTTCGATAACGACGGTATCGCCTTCAGCAAGGAGAACGTCATTCACGAGGTCCAAAGCCTGTAAAGAACCCGAAACCAGCAGAATATCCTCTGCCGTCTGCACCATCCCGGTGGTTTTATCTAGAAACCCTGCGAGATATTCCCGAAGCGGCAAATAGCCCTGCGATCCACTTTCGAGACTGTAGGTCGCAAGCGTCGATCCTTCGCGGTTTAGAACCACTGCTGCCGCATCGATAAAATCCTGAACCGGCACAGCAGCGCCATCATTATGACCACCAACAAAGTTATATTTTGGAAAACCCGACCAGCGCTTCGCGGCAGGCGGCAGGTTAGGACGAAAAACCGTTGAATAGTCGAAAGCCATGTCCCGTTCCTTTAATACTTAATTTTTACCGCCTGGTTTCAGGTCGTTTAACGCCCGGCTACTGCCTCTTCATAGAAGCTAAGATCAAGATACTTTTCTGTATCGGTGAGCTGTTTACCCTGCGGTGCATATTGGCTACGAACTTCAAGCACCGTCTCGAGACCACCCATATCAACCGTCCCATTCGGCACTAGGCCGGTTTCCGGTGACAGAAGTTTCTCCAACGCAGGCGCGATGCCCTTTTCAGGCATCTGCGGCATATTCGAGCCAAGGATTGTCGCTGCTTCCGCCTTGTTGGCGGGATCAAGCGTCCAATCGAGCGCATCAAGATAACCCTGAATGAATGACACCATGTCAGCACGGTTTTCATTGGCCCAACCGCGCATGGCACCAAACATCTGCCCAGGATAATTCGTAAAAGTCTGCTGACTATTTTCCAGAATTGTATAGCCGCCTGCCCGCGCCTGGCCGGTAAAGGGTTCGATCAAAAGTGTGCCCGCATGTTCGCCTTTTTGAACGGCTTCCCAACGATGCGGCGTCGCGCCAACTGAGACCAGCTCATAGTCGTCTGGTTTCAGCCCAGCATTATCGAGCATCCGATACAGGACAAAAGCAAAACCTGTCGCCAGCGCATCCATCGCAAGCGTTTTACCCTTTATGTCCTCAAAGGAGTTGATGCCTTCGGCGACAACGAAGGAGAGTTCGATCTGGGTCGACCCCATAAAAACGAACAGATCAGGGTCGCGATCAAGTTCAATTTCACCGGCACCTTCCTGATAGGCGATAAAATTATCGACCGCGCTGCACGCGATATCAAACTCACCGGCAACTAGCTTCTGCGCCTGATACATCGAACTCGGGGTCCGCTCAAGATCGACAGTCACGCCGCGTTCTTCGAACTGACCTTTATCGATGCCGACGAAGAGTGGCAGAAGCCCCGTTCCTGGGAAGCCGATGAGTCTGATATTTGAGGTGGTCATTGTTTTTCCCTTATCCTTTTGTTCCAGCCTGCATCGCCTGCCATATTTTCAGCGGCGTCAGTGGCATTTTTATATGTTCAACACCGTAATCTTGTAATGCATTCACCACGGCATTGGTAATGACGGCCGGGGCCGGTGTCGTTCCGCCTTCGCCGCCGGCTTTCACACCAAGCGGGTTGGTCGGTGATGGCACCTCGTTCAATGCGGTTTCGAAATGCGGAAAATGGTCAGCCCGCGGCATACCGTAATCCATGAAAGAACCGCAGAGCGGCTGACCATCGTCATCAAAAACGCATTCTTCCCACATAGCTTGGCCAACACCCTGAACGATCCCACCATGAGTCTGACCGTCAACGATCAACGGGTTGATCGCCCGTCCGACATCATCGACGGCGGCATAGCGTACGATCTGCGGCGCACCGGTATCCTCGTCGATTTCGATCTCACAAATATGACATCCGTTAGGGAAGACCGGCGTATGCATCTCATTGTCTTCAATGACCGACAAACCATCAGAAAGGTCTTCCGGTAGATCGATCTTGGCGGCTTCCGCACCAAGTTCTAACAATGAAAGACGGCGATCGGTGCCCTTAACGGCAAAAACACCATCTTTAAATTCAATGTCTTCAAGTGATGCCTCAAACACGTGTTCGGCAATACGCTTGCCTTTTTCGATCATGGTCTCGGAAGCCTTGACGATCACCGTACCCGCCATCCGCATTGAACGACCTGAGTGAGAACCACCGCCAACTTTGACAATATCGGTATCACCGACGATGACATTGACCTGTTCGACCGGCAGTCCGAGAAACTCCGAAGCGACTTGTGCAAAGCTGGTTTCATGGCCCTGCCCACTCGGCTGCGTTCCGATCACCAAATCAAGACGATTATCTTCAACGCGCACATGCAGTTCTGCCTGTTCAATCGGTGAACCAATTGAGCTTTCGACATAATGCGCCACACCGCGACCGAGAATTTTGCCGCGTGATTTTGCCTCTGCCTTTCGGTCAGCGAACCCTTCCCAGTCATTGAGATCGATCACCATATCGAGGCTTTTCTCGTACTTGCCGCTGTCGTAATTCATGCCGACAGCATTTTTGTACGGCATCTCCTCATTGGTAACGAGATTCTTGCGGCGTAGTTCAATTGGATCGAAACCAAGCGTCCGCGCAGTTTTCTCGACCATACATTCAACGCAATAGATAATCTCAGGCCGACCAGAGCTGCGATAGGCATTGGTCGGCGGTGTATTGGAAAATGTCGCACGGGACCGCAAATGCGCCAGCGGAATGCGGTAGGATCCGGTGATAATTCCTGAGCCCTTGGACAAAGGCGACAGCGACACACAATGGGCACCGACATTACTAATATTGGATGACCGTAGCGCCCGGAAGGTGCCATCTGCATCGAGCGCCAGTTCCATATCAACGATCAAATCACGGCCCTGATAATCACTGACAAAAGCTTCGGAGCGATCAACCGTGAGTTTGACTGGGCGACCAACTTTCTTTGAGGCCCAGGCAACGAGGGGAAATTCAACAAACAACCGGTTGCGGGTGCCAAAATTACCACCAACGTCCAGCGCATACACCCGCACCTGGTTATTCTCGACGCCGAGGATAGACGCGATTTCGCGCTTCTGCCGTACCGTGCCACCGCTACCGGCATAAACGGTGTATTTGTCTTGTTCAGAATCATAAACGCCGAGCGCCGAGCGTGGCTCCATCGGGACCCCCGTCACGCGCGGAATATCGAAAGACATTTTTACGACGTGATCGGCTTTCTCAAACGCCGCATCTGTCGCAGCCTTATCCCCAAAGTACGTATCGACAAAAACATTCTCGGGAATTTCATTATAGAGTTTTGGCGCGTCGGATGCTGCCGCAGCCCTGGTATGCGTTACCGGCGGCAGGACCTCATAATCGATTTCAACGGCTTCCGCTGCTTCTGCTGCCTGCGCCTTGGTTTCGGCGACGACCATCGCGACACCTTCGCCGACATAGCGCCCTTTATCCGTCGGCAGCACTGTATTGATTCCAGCAAAACTTCCATCGCCGACTTCCCCACCCGGGCCATGCAACTTCATATCGAACTGGGTTGAGGGGAATGGGCTATGGGAAATCTGACCAAGGCCATCCGCTTCGCAATCAGCGCCCGTAAAGACACCGAGCACACCAGGCATTGCGGTGGCGGCACTGTTATCAATGTCCTTGATTGCCGCATGCGCAAAGGGGCAACGCACCATCACCGCCCAGCACTGATTGGGCAGGCTGTGATCATCGCTAAACTCGCCATTTCCAGTTAGGAGCCGGTGATCTTCCTTACGTCGGACCGGCTGTCCTATCGCTCCATCCATCTCATTCCTCCATGTCCATACGGTTGCGTATGGTTGCCCCTTACATGCCCGATCAACCTCAGACGGTCAACGGGAGTCGGAGCATCAAATTTTAGGCGCCAAGATGTTCCGCGAGCCAGTCAGCCGTTTGAGGCCGAACTTTATAGGGACGGTTGTGACAGACATGATTTCCGTCCTCCACAATTGATACAATTTTTGGCCCAGATACATCGGCTGCGAGCTGGTTTGCCGCTTCTACGGCAGTGATCCTATCAAGCCCTCCAGCGATAATGTAAATCGGGCAGGTAATGTTCTTTGCGCATTCCCTAAGCGTCAGCGTCTTACCGTTCTCATGTGCCTCTTCAAGCGTTTCCGCATGGGATCGAATACGGAACACTTCACGATTGAGATCGGATTTCTTGTCCCAGTTCTCCGCCCAGTCGTAGGCACCGGAAATCGCCACACAGGCCTTAATACGTTTTTCAAACGATGCCGCACGTGGCGCATGATACCCGCCTAGACTGACACCAAACATTCCAACCCGATTGCCATCGAGATCATCACGGCTTTCAATCCAGTCAATAATCGCCGCCGCCACGACCTCGTAGTCGCCCCGGATGGGCAGGTCATATTCCGCTTCACCCTGACCCGGCCCATCGATGGGAAGGGTCGCCATGCCGCGCGCCAGAAATGCCGGGGTATAGCCAAAAATCTCTTCCTTAGTTGCTTCCAGCCCAGGGACCATGATCACGACCGGCGGATTTTCAACGCCAACAGGTTTACGAAGATTGCCAAATAGCTCATGCCCTTCAAACGGGATCGCTACCCGTTCACCCGGTGGGTCCATATGTGGCAAGGCAAGACGGTGACATTCAACGGCTTTAGAATGAGTCGCCCGCATGTCTTCCGGGAACTGCACCGCCATAAATTTCGCGAAATGATAGAGGAGGGCTGCGGTTGTCAGATGATCAGCCGCACTCATCCCTTTGCCAGATGCCAACGCTTCACGCCCCATCTCCTCGTGAATCTCAGCGCGTGCCGACCAGCGTGGTAGCCAATCTTCCCAATTCACCAGCCCATCAGTGGCTTCCTGAAAATCAGCCAGCGGCACACCGCTGGTGATAAATCGTGGTGTGAAATTACTGATTACAGTGTCGATTTGTGGTGCCCGAGCAACCATTCCTGTCTCCCTAGAACGCTCTCTTTTATTTAGCAGAAAGATGCCGTGCCGTTCGCCCGCTGACAAGGGGCGGACCATAGGATACGCTTTATTCACACAAACAGTTGAGGCGCAACGTGACGACAACTCTGATCAGCAATATTGGCGAGTTTTTTACCGGTGACCTGAAGTCACCTGAGGCAGACGTGTCCTCACTGTTGATCGAGAACGATCAGATTAAATCTCTCAACCCGCCCACTGATATAGAATGCGATAAAGCCATTGACGCTGAGCGCTGTGCGGTTCTGCCCGGTTTGGTCGACGGTCACATCCATCCGGTTTTCGGTGAATGGACTCCAGCACAAGATTCAATCGGGTGGATCACCAACTATATGCATGGTGGCAGCACGACAATGATTTCCGCTGGCGAATTGCATACGCCGGGACTCGACTATGAAAACCTCACCGCCGACCTCGTCACATCGCTCGCCGAAGTAGCGCGGGCAACGACCGGTCGCGTCCGTTGGGGTGGAGTCAAAGTGCATGCGGGAACATGCTTGCTGGTTCCGGGAATGGATGAAAGCCATTTCAACAGGCTCGCCGACGCAGGCTCCATTCTCGTGAAATTCATATTTTTCCCGCTTGAAGACAATAAAGAAGAGGCCATTCGCTACACCGCGATGGCGCGTGAACGTGGCATACGAACCAAAGTACACACCGGCGGTGTCTCTCGGTCCGGGTCAAGCCGGGTTTGCGGGTTCGACACCTTATCCTGGCTGCAGCCTGATATCGCTGCCCATGTTTCTGGTGGACCGATACCAATGTCAGATGAGGATCTCGATTTACTTGTCGACAACACCGAATTCGCCCTCGAAGTGTGTTCATCGAACAACTATCGTTCGACCTATTTAGTCGCGAACCGACTAATGGAAATGGGTCGACTGGATCGCCTGACAATGGGCACTGACACGCCGGGCGGTACGGGTGTGATCCCACGCGGCATGTTACGAAACATCCTGTTCTTATCCTCTATATGTGAGATGAGCCCGGGAGAAGCCATCGCTGTCGCCACCGGCAATACCGCGAAAGCACACGGCTTAGATGTTGGTATTCTGAAAGAAGGGGCTCCGGCGGATTTGGTCATTGCCGGACCCGTTAAAGGCTCAGCTGGTACAACGCTGGGCGACGCTATCGCGCATGGCGACTTGCCGGGCATCTCATTCGTAATTATTGACGGCGAGGTGATCGTAGAGACCCGTAGCCAGCAAACACCACCACCCATGCAAATCGCCCATTTTATGGACAGTCCTGGCTGTCCTTATTGCTAGGTATTAGAGAAGGAAGATCTCGATGGAAGACGTCACACCCCTAATACGCGATCTCGTAATCGCAAACCGTATTCTAGCGCGGGAGGGTGTCGTCGATGCGTTCGGCCATATTAGCGTCCGCAATCCAAACAATCCTGAGAGCTATTTCATTTCGATTTCGCGCGCCCCTGAATTGATTACGACGGATGACATCGTTGAATTTCGGCTCGACGGCGAACCGATTGGTGATTTGAAAGGGCGAACCCCTTACGGTGAGCGGGCCATTCATGGCGGCATCTACGAAGTTCGTTCCGATGTAAATTCTGTTGTTCACAATCACTCCCAGGAAGTCATCCCCTTCGCCGCAACGAATACCCTCATCCGTCCCCTACTCCATATGAGTGCGCCGATGGGAGCCCATGTGCCGATCTGGGATATCCGCGATAAATTTGGCGAAACCAATCATCTCGTTGTCACAATGGAGCAAGGTCGCGATCTCGCGGCAACCTTAAGCGAAAATGCGGCGGCTCTCATGAAACGTCACGGCTGTGTTTGTGCCCGACGAAATATTCAGGAAGTCGTTATGACAGCGGTCTATCTGCAAGCTACCGCCAAGATGACTATGCAGGCAAAACTGTTGGGCGGTGAGATTGATTTCCTGACGCCAGCAGAAGTCGATCTGTGCAACGTGAACCAGCTGGGCCCTCTAGGTCTTGATCGTGCTTGGGAATATTGGGTGATGCGGTCAGGCTATAAAGACTAGGACGCTTCCTGGCGGAGGTACTCGGCCTCATTAATCGGCTGACCATCGATCACCGTTGGCCCATCCCCGACCAATGTCGTCCGCCGCATGACGCGCCGCTCGCTTTCATCCCAAGAACGACCGCGGTGCATAACACGTCGGTTGTCCCACATCACAAGATCGCCCACCGTCCATTTATGGCGATAAACAAATTGTGGCTGCGTCGTATGGGCCAACAATTCTTCGAGAAACTGGGTACCTTCTTCCAACGCTTCACCAAAAACCTCACCGGCATGCGAGCCCAAAAACAGGTTCTTGCGGCCTTTAGGGTCATGGGTTCGGACCACAGGCTGTGGCACGGGCTTAAGTGAAACCCCTTCTTCTGCGGTGAAGGTCTTAAAGCCGGTTTTGATCCGCGAGGTCATCAAACTATGACCTGCGACCATTTTCTCGGCGCGTGTCTTACGTTCGTCGTCTAGGGCATCCCAACCAGCGCGCTCATCTGCAAACTCCGTTTCACCATCTTTGCTCGCCGCGGTTTCCGCATAGAGCAGTGAGTATTTTGACGGAATTGCCCGAAAGGACGCATCAGAATGCCAGAGCTGGTTTGCCTTATTGTATTTGGCCCGTTCACTATCCGGCGCGAGGAGTTCACCATCGGGCCCAAGATTTGACGCATCAGCAAATTCCGCCCGTAAGCGACGCTTTCGGCCTTTCTGATAGGTCACTTCGAGCTCGCCAAATTGACGGCTAAACGCCATGTGCTGTTCTTCATTCAGTGTTTGTCCGGGAAACAGCAACACACCATAATCGTCGATAGCATCGATGATCGCGTTTATATCTTCTGACACCGTTGGCTCTTGGGCATCGACTCCCTGAACAATGGCAAAAAATGTCTGGCCCAGTTTCTCAACAGTTATTGGCATAGCGAACTCATCGTTATCTTTACCGTGACTATAGCAAATTTTTTACGCAATGCCCCTTCCGTGAAATCGCACAACTGTTGAGAATGGTCAGAAGAGACAGGGAGCATTGAATGAGCGCAAATGAGAGTAGCGGCATCGGCGCGTGGATTCCCCGCTGGGAGGATCATCGACTTCTCACGGGACAAGGCCGCTATACCGACGACCATAATCTTGATGGGCAATTGCACGCAGCCTTTGTTCGTTCGCCGCACGCCCATGCCAAATTTAGCAATATCGACACATCCGCAGCTAGGGCAACCAACGGCGTGGTCGCTATTTATACTGCAGCTGATCTCGAAACTAGCAACGTCAACGTCCTTCCCTCTGACGTCGCCGAACGCGGTCCCCTCTATCCCAACAAAGACGGCAGCTCGATGCCGAGCCCACCCTATTACCCACTGGCCCGCGAACGCGTTCGGCATGTCGGGGATCCAGTAGCTGTCGTCATCGCCGAAACACTGGAGATTGCAGCGGAGGCCGCCGAAAAGATTGAGATCGAATATTCCGTACTACCGGTCGTCACAGACACCGTCGCTGCTCGGGATGAAGGCCAACCAGAGCTGTGGCCAGAAGCACCGAACAACACGTGTTTCGACTGGGTTGCCGGAGATGAAGCAGCCACTGACAAAGCGCTCGCAGAAGCGAAGCATGTTGCCTCGGTTAAGGTAGTCGATAACCGGGTGGTGATTTGCTTTCTAGAGCCGCGTGGCGCTCTCGCCGAATTTGATGCAGAAACTCAGAAGTTTACGCTCCATATTGGCTGCCAGGGTGTCCATGTCACCCGCGACCGTCTTTCCCACACGTTAGGAGTCGACCCAGAAAATATCAGGGTCATTTCCCGTGATGTCGGTGGTGGGTTTGGATCCCGTTCCTTCACCTACCCCGAATATGCCGTTGTGATGTGGGCGGCGCGCAAATTGAAACGCCCGATCAAATGGCTCGCGACCCGGGCCGAAGAATTTATGACCGCGAACCAGGGCCGCGACTATGTTATGCGCGGTACGTTGGGACTTAACGCCGACGGCGACTTTCTCGCCCTCAAAGTTTCCGGTGTTTGTAGTTTGGGCGCGTATCTGGCGGGTAGCTCCCCGTTTACGGCGCTGCGCAATGTCACCCGTATGCTGCCGGGTATATATAAAACGCCCGTCGTGCATCTCAACCTCGCAGGCGTTTTTACCAACACCGTTCCCATAGCTTCCTATCGCGGTGTTGGGCGGGTCGAGGCAATCTATACGCTAGAGCGTCTAATCGATGAGGCTGCTCGGCAAAGCGGTTTCGACCGGGTTGAATTGCGGCGGCGCAATGCTGTGCCGCCAGACGCTATGCCTTATACCAGCCCGGTTGGCTCAACCTATGACAGTGGCGAATACGTTGAGAACATGGCCGCCGCACTGTCCCGTGCAACGTGGGATGACTTTGAGAAACGTCGAAAAGAAGCCGCCCGACGCGGGAGGCTAAGGGGAATCGGCATCTGTAATTACATTGAAGGCGCCGGCGGAGTCCCCAAGGAATATGGCAGCGTTACCATTCGGGGCGATGAAACCGTTCTGTTTAGTGCTGGATCGGTCGCCCAGGGCCAAGGACATGAAACTACCTTCCGACAAATTATCGCTGAGCAACTCGGCATCTCTATCGATTGCATCGAAATGGTGGAGTCAGATTTTGAACTCATCAAAACAGGTGTCGGTACCAATGCCTCACGGAGCATCGTGCGGGCCGGACCCGCATTGGTAGAAGCATCAGACAAAGCTATAAAGGCCGGTCTCAGCGTCGCCGCAGAGTTACTGGAAGCAGCACCAGCAGACATTTCCTTTATCGACGGACATTACCTCATCACCGGGACAGATCGCTCTATCAGTATGTTTGAGGTCGCCCGTGCGGTTGACGAAACGAGTTCCGAACACAGCGCTGCAGGTGAATTTGGCGGCGACTCTTTGCATGACAGCGACGATGTCACCTACCCCAACGGCTGCCATGTTTGCGAAGTAGAAATCGACCCGGAAACGGGTGCCATAGAAATCATTGCCTTTACGGTCGTCGATGATGTCGGGCGGGCAATAAATCCAATGATCGTGCATGGTCAGTCGCAGGGTGCCGTCGCCCAAGGTATCGGCCAAGCGTTGCATGAGCACACAGTTTATGACCCAGAGACCGGCCAGTTATTGTCAGGTTCGTTCCTGGACTACACCTTACCACGGGCGGAGGATCTGCCGTTTTTCGACAGCACGTTGAACGAAGTGTTGAGCCCGACCAATTCTTTAGGGGCGAAGGGCGCTGGTGAAGGCGGCACAACTGGAGCCCCGGCTGCTGTGATCAACGCCATTATAGATGCGTTAGCGCCAATCGGTGTTACGCAGATAGACATGCCCGCCACCCCTCACCGTATCTGGCAAGCAATTCAGGATAGCAAAAGTTAGGTGATTTCCGAGAGAACAGCTCCCGGTAAAACCAGGGTGGCCCGTAGGCCACCAGACGGTGCGTCACTGAGCGCTACATCGCCACCATAAAGCGTTGCGATATCACGAACGATTGAAAGCCCAAGGCCACTGCCCGGCGTGGACTCATCAGCGCGTTCGCCACGCCTAAAAATTTCATCCCGCTTCTCAGCCGGAACGCCTAGTCCGTCATCGTCAATCTGCAAACGAATTTGCAAGCCACCACTACCAGCTTCCGATAATGCTTCTGCCGTTAGTGAAACTTCGCTTTTGGCCCATTTGCAGGCATTGTCGACGAGATTACCGAGCATTTCTTCAAGATCATGCTGCTCGCCGCGAAAGGTCAATCTTTCTGGCGCTGAAACGACGATGCTCACACCATCATGGGCGTAGATCTTCTCCAACGTCCTGGCGACGGCGCCCAAAACCGGCAGCAAAGCAGTTTGTCCCCGCAGAAGAGGTGCCTGCCCCATTGCCCGAGCGCGTGCCAAATGATGATCAACATGACGTCGCATTAGCTGCGTTTGCTCATCGACAATGTGCGGCATTTTATCGGTTGGGCTGGCACTCTCATTGCCAAGCACGGCCAGCGGCGTCTTTAAGGCATGTGCCAAATTGCCGACATGTGACCGAGCCCGTCCCAGCACTTCAGTGGTGTGGTCCAACAAACCGTTGAGCTCTTCCGCCAGCGAGCTAACCTCCTTCGGAAACGAGCCGGTAAGCCGTTCAGCACGACCTTCCCGAATATCAGCAAGCGATCGACGCATTCGTTGTAATGGTAGCAAACCAAACCTAACCTGGAGAAACACCGCGAGCACCAGTCCCACCCACAGAACGCCAAGCGACCAGCTTAAGGTCACATTAAAACTATCAACCGTGTCGATCAGGTCTTGCCGGTCAGCAGCGACGGAAAATAGATAGGCACCATCCATCCCTTCGACGGTAATTTGCTTTTCAAGCAATTGTAACCTTTGTCCGAGAGGTCCTTCGGTTCGTGACACCTGCCGCAAGACACCCTTATGAACATCACTGACGGCCAGTTCGAAATCCCACATCGATCGCGAACGGGCGATTACTTTGCCATTTTCCAATCTTGCTATTTGCCAATACCAACCTGAGTATTGACGCAAAAATCGCGGTTCACCCAGACTCTGGCGCTGGAACAATTCACGGTTATGCCCGACCTCAACGGCGGCAATCAGACTATCGAGAAGAAATTCCATGCGTTGTTCAAATGATTGTTCCAACGGACCCCGAAACAGGTTGGACAACAAAAACCCACCAACGATCAGCATAATCGCGACCCATAGCCCCGCCGCACCAATCAAACGAACGGCAATTGATTGTCCTGTATGCGATTGTTTTTCTGGTGCGGAAGACAAATCCTGACGCCTATTCCTTATTATTCGACTCAGGCTCAGCAAGGCGATAGCCAAGTCCGCGAACCGTGTGGATCAAACCTTTGGGCAACTTGCGGCGCAATCGGCCTACAAAAACTTCAATCGTATTAGAGTCCCGATCAAAGTCTTGCTCATAGATATGTTCTGTGAGTTCGGTTCGAGATACCACCTCATCGCGATGGTGCATGAGATAGGAAATCACCTTGAACTCGTGAGCCGTCAACGTCACTGGCGCGCCATCGACAGTGATGCGTCCACCGCGAGCATCCAAAACCACGCCACCACAAGAAAGTTCCGAAGCAGCATGACCAGATGCCCGTCGAATAAGTGCCCGCAGACGTGCCAGCACTTCCTCAATGCGAAATGGCTTGGTGACATAATCATCCGCGCCAGCATCAAATCCCGCCACTTTCTCGGACCAGGCGTCACGTGCTGTCAAAATAAGAACCGGAATTGTTCGTCCGTCAGCCCGCCACCGTTTCAGGACGGTCACACCATCGAGCTCCGGCAGCCCAAGATCAAGGACAACGGCATCATAGGGTTCGATATCGCCGAGAAAATGACCTTCCTCGCCATCAAAGGCGACATCAACGGAGTATTGCTCATCCCGTAGAGCTGACGCGAGCTGGCGATTTAAATCTTTATCGTCTTCTACAACGAGTATCCGCATCTCTTTTTGATACGCTGCCTAACGGCAGCCCCCTCTTACGACATTACCATTTGCGGCATCCACAAACATTGTCACGCGTTGCCCCGACGGTCGTAGAATATTTAATCGGTAGGCAAGTTGATCTCCTCGACGTATCAGGCGGGCGCCTAAAAAACGCCCAGGGCAAGACGCTTGGACACCTTGAATTATCGATGACAGCGGCAGCGCTGCACCACTTTTCACGGCGTCTCGTGCATTGTCCTGATCTCGGTTGCGCCGCTGCTCATTCCTGAGGCGCTTAATCCGCCGACGTTCCTGCGCTTCCGCTGGTGGCGACTGAAACTGAAAGTCATTTCTGCGTTGCGGACGACGAAAACGAGGACCATTCCGTCGCTGGCGTCGTTGCGAAATTTCTAATTTGTTAGAGAAAAAACTCTCCGCTTTGTCAGATTTGTTCAGAAATTCTGATCGCGAAAAAATTGTTTCCGGCACGAACAGCGCTGCACCTCCTGTTGAATTCAGCGCGCACAGAGCCACAATGGCGACAATAGCCACCCGGCTTAAACGTACAGAATCCCTTCGGTTCATAGCTCTATTATGCCCTTAACAATGCAAATCAGCGAACAGTTGATTGTAGGTCCGCGCACGGCACTATTTGCACTTTGAAACCTGAACACAGGATGAACAACGCGTTCAGGTTCGGCTCAGCACAAATTTGTTCTACTCGCATCGTCACGAACTTCACATGGAGAGAGACGATGTTAAAAACAATTCGAAATTCGTTCTTCGCGATTATTGGCGTTACCGCCGTTGCCGTCATTGCAACACCCGTTAACGCCGGCCCTTTTCACAAAGGATATAAGGTCGTCAAGACAGTCAAGAAAGTTACCTATTATAATGGTGGCCATCGCTACTATCGCAAGCACCACCGTAAACATCGCCGGGCGCATCGCAGGGCAGAGCGTCGGGCCGAACGTCGGTGGTATCGCAATCATCACCGCCACGTTACGCATCACCGTCACGTAACGCACCACAAAACAGTCGTACATCACGCCCCGGCGCGTCCGCGTTACAACCGCCACTATGGCAATAGTTCAATTGCCGGTGGTCTGATCGGGGCCGCTGTCGGCGGGTTGCTCGGCAGCAATATCGGTAAAGGCAGCGGTCGGACGGCAGCCATCATCGGCGGTGTTCTTGTCGGCGCTGTCATCGGCGGCAATATCGGAGACTCCATGGAGCGTGCCGATCGCCTGGAAGCCCAGAATGCGCTGGAGTCCACCAAGACTGGTCGTAGTGTCTCCTGGACCAATCCCGACACAGGTTCGGAATACTCCGTAAAACCGACCCGTACCTACCGTTTGTCCTCCGGCCAGTATTGCCGCGATTACACGACCTGGGGATGGATCGACGGTTATGAGACCAAAATGCACGGCACCGCCTGCCGCACGGCTGACGGTAGCTGGAAAACCGTGAGCTAACGGAAATTGTCTCTTTCCGCATACCGGCCGGGAGAATGAAAATGATGTCGACAAAATCAATGATCACCACCGCTTTGGGATTAATGCTGATCGGCATGTCTTCTCCCGGCCACGCTGCGGAAGAACCAAATACCCTACGCATTCTCATTTCTGGGTCGTCGACGACCTACGCAGCCAACAGCAGAGCGTTACAACAGCAAGCGACCGATATCATCGTCGCAAGGTTGGCTGCAGCTGGTCACAGCATAAGCGTCGTTGATACCACTGACCCACGACTCAAGGCAAAGCTACGTCATGTTTCGCTAACGTCGAAATTTCGATCAAAACACAGCGTTCCTGATATCTCGATCAATGTCCGCACCAAACTTAGAATCATTGATAAGACTTATACGCGCCACGCGACCCTTCATCTGCACTCCGTCATCCGAAACGCAAGGCGAAGCACCATTCTCGGCCGCCTTAGAGCACCGCTACAATCCTGGCGCATTCCAGAAAATTCCGATGCAGACTGTATATCAGATAATGCCAGCCTGCGAATTTCCCGGCCTGCTGGATTTATTGCGCGGACCATCACACGCAAACTCAAGAACATAAAACTTCGACACCGGTTTAGGGCTATCAAGAAGGCGAATCTGGTGACGCCGACACTTCCAATTAGAGAAGAAATTACGCTGCGCCTGGTGGGATTAGATAGCGCGACAATCCGCGACATCGAGGACTATCTAGTCGTCATTCCCGGAAACCAGCGCGTCCGCCAAACCGAGTCGTCAAATTCTATCACCACCTTCGCCATTACTAGAGACAAGAATGCCCCGCCGTTGCAGTCGTTTTTACAGAAGATGTTGAAACAACTCGGATTGGCAGCGGCCCTTACCCGCAAGAAACACCGCTTCACCCTTAACGCCCATAAATCGGGCAAAACCGGCACCTCACCGATCAACTGGTGAGAACCGCACTGCACCCACATTTGGGGAGGAAAACATGAACACGAAAAAATACATCAGATCGCTCTATGTCACCGCCGCATTATTGTACGCGCTGGCGTTCCTATTTGCCGCTACCTGGAATGGTGCAAAGGCACAGGGTAGCTATCAGCCCGATCAGGCACCGTTCGAGATGTTTGCTGAGGAAATCCTTTCCGGCATTCGGGCAACAGACGCCGCTGATATCCCCGCGGTTGGTGGCTATGGCAAGCCCCGAATCGCCGTTGTCCCATTTCGCTTTGCCAAATCCACAGCCAGAAAAAAGGATCGCATCACTTCTGATATGGCGCGGGAATTTAACGACCGGTTACTCGCCGCGTTGACTAAGCAAGGGGCTGGCACTTTCCGTTTTGTTGCCCGAGAAACGCTAAAATCCGTCATCCGTGAAATAGACTCAATAAGTGAACTAGAGCCTGATCGCGATGCTCGCGTCGCTGATCTGCTTCGCAACGCAAAGGTCGACATCCTGGTGGTCGGCACATTGCGAAAGGACGGTCACACTGCCAGCCTTTCTTACAAAGCCGTCAGCACCGAAAACGGCCTTGTCTTTGCCGCGACACCACCAAGCCGCATTCGCCTGGCTAGTCCCGCACCAGAAATCAAACGCTATCGGCAACCGGCGATCACCCCAATCATCCACCGTGACCGTCCGCCTTTTACGATGAGCCGCAACGGACGCCGGTCCGTCTTCCATGTCCAGCGCATGCTGCATCGCCTGGGTTACAAGCCGGGTCGCATCGACGGAATCATGAAAGCTCATACCCGGCGCGCGATCCGTGCATATCAACGCCACAACAGACTTCGAGTTACCGGTCGCTTAACCCGGCGACTAGTCCGTCACATGAAACAGCAAGCATGGCGCGGCTGAAAATCTGCCTAAACCTTTCATATCCCCCCTTGTGAGAACACGGAGACAAACAATGAGTATTAGCAGCCAGGAAAATGCGATGACGGAAATCGCGCTGGCTATGGCGATGGGATTTTTCAGCGTAATGGTCCTGACCGCTATATCCATGGGTGTTCCCGCCCCCAAATCGTCGGTCAAACAAACTGCGGCGGTTTCGATCGCGGTTCTAGCCCAAAACAGTGCGTCGGCTGGGTCCGGCCAAGCTAGCAAACTCACAAAAAAAGACGTTCTCGTTATTTTTGATGGCAAGCAATATCGTGACAGGTCGCTCAATACTCTTGACCTAGCAACAATCCGTCATGCCGAACGCGTGGTCCTTGCCGTAACACCAAATCTGTCGATGTCGGCTGCTATGCAAGCGCAGAAAGGAATATCGGCAAAAAATATCGTCATTACGACACTTGATCCAAACTGGAATCAGGCATTGCAGGAGAAAAGCAATGCTCGCTGACACCCAACACCTCATCACGCGCCGAACCCTCAGCGTTCTGGTTGCAGCATTTCTGGCAACTGGCTGCAGTTCCAGCGCTGTTACAGCACATCACACACCGCAAAATCGGGCCGACGTCAAAAAGCTCGTCGCCAGCGAAGCCGCCCGGATGCAAATGCCGATATCACTGGCGCTCGCCATTGCGCATGCCGAATCCAATTTTAACCCTCGTGCAAGAAGCCACAAAGGCGCACGCGGAGTTATGCAAATCATGCCAGCGACGGCGCGCGGTGAATATGGCATCCAGGCGCATCAATTGTGGAATCCACGTATCAACGTTCGCTTGGGTCTGCATTTTCTACGCCGTTTGATCGACCGTTATGATGGTCGGGTCGATCTCGCTTTATCGTATTACAATGGTGGCTCGGCTGTGGATCGCCTTGGTCGCCATCGCCCGAGAGTTATTCCCTACACACGCAAGTACGTCGCCAAAGTTCAACGGCTTCAGCGGTATTACCGACGCCAACTGCAAAGCGGGAGCGTGTAACATGGATGGTCTCTATTCAATTGACGGTCTCGCCGGCGGAACAGTGAGCAATGAATTACAGGCAACATTGCAGGCAATTTCAGAAACCAGCGACGGAGCGCAGGTAAAGTTCAAGCCAACGGTTTGTCGTCGTCTAACACGCTGGATTGTGTGCCGGAGCTACACTGGCCCGATCCATGAACTTTGCCACCTCATCCATATCGTCAGCCAAATTGAAAATTTTGAAAACTTCTTTTGGGGAGCAGGACCAGCCACAGCAGGAGCCTTTCGCCGAAAGATCAGTGATGGTCTATTCCACAATCCCGCCGCCGCGATTGAACAACATCCCTCTACCGTTCAGGCGAATTACTTCGATGGCGACTTCGCCATTGCTCATACCCGCATGCCATTTCTTTCAGCGCTTCTGGAGTTTCTGGTTTCAACGCTCGGATACGATGTCGTTCTTGAAACGATCCCAGAGATAACAGTTAGCACCACTACGAAGGCGCAAATCAGCAAAGCCGCAAATACCCTTTCCCGACGGCTTTATGCATACTTGAACACCCATCTACCGGCCGCCACAGCGCAACGCAAGTACCGAGCTGTAACAGAATTTATGGCGTCGTGCGGCAACGGAGCAGCACGCGCCGACGACATCAATGACGATATGGTTCTCAATTTCTGGATCGAAGCGTCTACCGATGAGGATGGTGATTTTAAGACATTTCGGAAGGTCGTCAGGCTTTTCGTCAATGTCCGCGACGCTCTGTCAGCAGCCCAGCAACAAGGTTCCCTGCACCATTCGTTGTCCATCGGGTCAGATCGTGAAAACGGCGAAATAGACCCGGGTTCTATTGATATTGCCCTTGAAGAAATTCACGAGAGACGGGCGCCGCTGGATCAACTCGACGTCTCGCCAGCAAACCAGATCAAATTTCTCAACAAGAATGAACGAAATGCGTTGGAACTGCTGATTGAGAGTGGTCACACCGCAGAAATTTTACCGCTATCCATTCTTCGCGCTGAGGTCTTTGGCGATATCCAGGCAAAGCTGACCCAAGCGTTTCGCCGCGGCACGTCGGCAGCCACTGCAATCGATGCCAACGCTAATCAGGTCATTAACGCGGGATATGAGTTAAGCGCAAAAGATATCGAGAAAATCGGAGCCAACCTTGAGCGGGCAGTATTAGCGAGCTTCTACCACCTCGCGATGGCAGGTGACGACGCAGCCATTTCCATCCTTCTTGAAATTCGGCCTGATATCGATCTGTCCCCGCTCGCTAAAATCATTTCCGCGCAAGAGGGTACGGCAGACAATGTGGTGTATCTCCACGCTATCGAAGATCGATCACCAGCCCTTTCAACTGTTCTGAACGATCGCGCGACATGTCCCGCACTGGCTGAATTTGTTGCGAAAAGTAAGAAAGCAGCTAGCCGAATTTCTCGCAAAGGCTTTGCCAAACCAGAAATTGGGTCTTCCGAAATAGAGATTGCGGGCTTCGCCAGCGCGGCTGAAGCCCTGATAAATCTCCACAAATCACTATCCCGTTTCATCGCTCTATTGCCTCAAATCGCCGAATCCCATGGCGGTTGGGATGCATTGGACGAGAACGATCGGGCAGTTTTTTTTAACCAATTCCGCCAGCTATATGGAGTTTGCTCATGACGGATACGAAGAACTATTGGATGGAGGCAGAGTCCGCTAGCGAAGCAATCTTTATTGCCCGCGAAGCCCTGGCAACGCTTCAAGTAGAAACTGACCCAAGTACAGCTGAAGCAGTTTCGTGTTTCAACGACCTGTACCGATACGCGACCGATCCAGACGCGCCAGTTAAGTCAGGATTGGTACAGCAGCTTTCAACAAACCCCAAACTTCGGAATGACATGAGAATACTTTTGGAACGGGTCGCGCCTTTGCGACCCATATCGCGCGCCGCTGCCTCCAGTGGTTCAACCACAACCCGTTTTGGCACCGGGTTCCAAATGACATTGCGAGAAAGCCAAGCAGATCACGAACAGCTCTACGTCATTATCAAACTTCAAGACCTGGCTTGTACCCCAAACACCCTGTTTGTCATCAACGACTCTGAAGGTTGTGATCGAATTCCCCTACCCGAACCGACCGACGGAACGGTGCAACTTCTGCTCGGGTCGAATTCAACCCTCGCCGTTTCCCTGCGTGACCCCAAAACCGATGTGTTTATGCGATGAGTAAAACTGCCGTCTTTGTAGCGACAACTGAAGGTCCCACTCGCCTGCAGCGTCTTACCGCCGAAGCACCAGATGTGCGTTCGGTTATTTGTCTCGGCGGTCGTGCCATGGCCCTACCGATTAGCCCGGATTATGACACGTTCGTAAGACGTCCCACTGGTGTAATTGAAGCCTGCTATGGCCATAGCGCCTATCGGATGGATATTTCAGATCCCATCGGGTCTGGATTGAGTTGGCAACTTGGGGCCTTTGTTGGTCATGCGCTAGCGCGAGAACGTCGTCTTGCCACCAATAATGAAACCTATAACCGCGTCGTCTGGGCATCTGGCGAGGTCAATTGCGACCTCAGTGTCCAGAGCGTCAGCGATATCGGGCAGAAACTTCAAAGATCTCGCGATCTATTCGATGACCTGATTGCCGATGGCACCGAAATCGTCATCGCCATCCCTGCGGCAAATCGGGCAGAAGCGGAGGAAGAGATAAGCCGCCTTACGCTCACATCCCCTTCAAAGTTCAAATTTGTTGCCGCAGAAGATGTGTTGGAAGTTCTAAAGGTCCTTCGACTGAAACGGCCCCGCAAACGCCCTCAACTGGCAATTTCATTACCTAAAAAAACAGTTGGGAGAAAATTACGGCGTGCTTCGGTGGTTAGCGCGAGCATCGCGGGAATAGTAGCAATCGTATTGAATATCGGTCCCACGACAAAGAATGCAGTGACTGCCGCGGACCAAAACGAAGCAACGGAAGGCCAGCCAGTTTCAGCAGTCGCGCTGGAAACACATGCGCCCGCTGGCGGTAAATGCGCTGAAGTCCTTTTTGATATCGTCGCTCCGCAAATCTCCGAGAAACGCATCGGTGGGGCACAAACGGACAAGAGTGCCAATCTCCATCGGTTATGCAAACTGCAGTACCGAATTAAAAACGTTTCAGACACCAAGCAAAAACTTTGGGTATTGGCAGCCCGCGAAAGTCTTTCGGGAACATCATTTCGAACACGGGCGGTTGCTTCGGAAACAACCTTAGCCGCCGAGAAAACTCTTTCACTTGATGCCCGCCCACCACGGCGACTCAGCTACAAGCTAAATCAAAAACACCTGGTCTTCGCAGCAGCAGAAAATGACCAAGGACAACGTGATCGTGCTGCAGCTTTATTCAAACAGGCCGCCGCCGCACCAAACCAACCAGCCCTGAATGCCCTTGTTAAACAGGCCCGTATCGCCGGCATCCCAGTCATGAAGATTGCCCGTCACTTTCATCCATAAAATTTCACAAGATCACCAGAAAAACCTTCTGACCCGTTCATAACCAAACATATGCCCAAGACGAGAGGATTAAACCAATGCCGAATTTTATAACCACACCGTCCCGCCTCAGAAACTTTGCCCGATCCAGCTGCATAGCCCTTGCCGCCATCACTGTCGCCGCCTGTGCGGGTGATATGCCCAGCGATCCATTGGAAGGCATTGGCTATCGTCAGGCACGCTTTAATGACATTTCCCAAATGCGGGAATATCGCAATTGCCGCGATGAAGGCTTTGCCCTCGACCAAAAGGCGCGAACGACTGGTTCGTTCGGCACCTACATCGCCAGCGCAAGAGTATTGGAACGCTGTGAGACTGAAGTCGGACCGGAAAGCAGCGGCATCGCCCGCGACGAGCGTATGCGTGCGTACGCCGTTTCCATCCAGAACTTCTTCAAAGGCGGAGATGTCGACCATTCCCGTGAAAACTTCGACAAGTTCAAAAAACGTTTTCCCAAGAATGACTTCTATTACGCGGATGGATCTTCCTTCGTCGTAACAATGGAATCTTTGCTGAAGCGCAAAGAGAACCAGTCCTTCGGCGAATTTTCTGCGCTCAATGTCAGCGACAACCTTAAGAGCGAGATGCGCCGCATCATGTATTGGAAAAACAAGTAGCAACGCTCACGAATACGCCAAAACCGGTTTAGGACATTTACGATGACCAATACTCAAAACTACATCAGAAAAGCAGCGAAGATTGTCGTTACAGCATCGCTCTGCGGGACCTTACTCGCGGCACCCGTTACAGCAGCGACGGCACCGGACAACAGTGCCAGCTGGTCACCAAAGTCGAGCGAGCGACTGGTCAAATTACCTTCGACCTATCTGAAAAAAGCAATTGATCAGGACTTCGCCAAATCATCTTTGGCTGCCGCCCTCAATGACACCGGCGAAGAGATCAAATTCAAGGTAAAAACCCTGGAAGACCTCCGTGGCGCCATCGAACGGGCCGATGGCGAGCTTCGGACAGAATTGCAACATCAGTATCTCGCCGAAAAGCGTGCCTATCTAACCCTGGTCGCTAACCATCAACAAATGCGGGAGCGCCGCGCCAAGACCAAAATTCGTGTTTACGAACGCTTGTTGCGAAAAATGCGCCGAAGCAAAGGCGGACAAACACCGCAACGCGTTGCTCTGATTGAAAAGCAAAAACAGGCGCGTAGCCGGTTCGAGTCATCCGCCACCAAAGTCGATGCCAAATTGTTCAAATCGGCACTCCTCAGCGAAAGCAAATATGCCCGTGAGTATGCCCGCAATGTTGGTGCCATCGAAAAATTGGTTCAAGCCATCAACAGCCATCCGATGAATGAACGTGCCGACATCAATGGCAAAGGCGTCGGAAAAGAAGACTTTATCCGTCAACTGGTTGGCGAAACCGAAGCCGATCTCGCAGTGCTGGATCAGGAACGAACTGTCTTGGGCTATATGGCCAAGCTCGTCGCCCTTGATGCAATGGCATTGACGGAAACCCTGGAAACGGACGGCACCGAAGTCGCCAAAGGTCAAACCGACAACAAACACGTCTCTGAAGCCGTTGGCTTCTTTCTAGATCGATAACGGAGAGAAATGATGAAAACCACCACATCCATTATTAAGAACCTGTCCATTGCAGCTATCGCTGGCACGATTTCGATCACGTCAGTCGCCCAGGCCGGTACGTTGGAGAATATGGAACGCGAACGCGCCATCCTTCTGAGCGCCCTGCTGTCGGCAGAGTTGGAGCCCAAAAAGCGTCAACAAAAGATCGAGGTTTCACGCAACAGGTTGATCGATCTCGAGCGGATGGTTCTGCGGGACAAATCATTGGCCGGCAAAAACACTCCAGCGGTTCGCGCGGCGTTTGAAAATTACGACCTGACCTTTCTGGTCCATGCCTCTGTCGAACATAACCGGAGTCTAATGGAACACTGGTTGCAGCAAGTTGGTGTCTCAAGTGAGACCTTGATGAATGCCAAGTTGGGCAGACGCTAAAATGCGCACCGCGAGCACCTTCTTTGACACGACCTCCCGCGCGCTAAGTTATTTTTTAGGCGCCGGGGCTGTCATTCTGGCGATTGCCGTTGTGTTCACGGCTCGCCCTGCCGCTGAGATCGCCGAATGGGCGCAGAATGTTCTCGGCTGGACCTTCGTCCTTCTGCTAAGCACTTTGGTCTTTATCGCCTTATTCAGCTGGGTCCGAATGCTTTCAAGCGGCGATCGAAATGATGAGGTTTGGTTTGAGGCCGGGGTCCAGGCCGCCAATGGTGTAACAACGCTCGCACTCACATTTACGCTTCTCGGGATCAGTTTGGGTATCGGCACGTTGTCCGGCCAAGAGCTAACGCCCGAAACCATTCAGCCGGTTATCCGCAAAATGACAGCTAATTTTAGCCTCGCCTTCATGACGACGGTCATCGGATTGCCAGTCTCCGCTTTGCTACGCGGTCTGATCATCGTCACACGCGCCCGTAACACTGCCAATGCACCGACTCTTCAAGAAGGAGCCTGACATGAAATTCCTCGCCTTTAATCTCGCCGTTGGCGTCGCACTCGTCTTTCTGTTCACTGCCGATAAAGGCGATGTCCATAAAGCTGTAGACCGGGCGCACAACCTTGCCGCCGACATTAAACAAATGGCTAAGGAAAAAGTTGGCCATATCAGCCCACCAAAGGTCACTGAGGTCAAACCGACACCAGTTGCATCGGTGCCGGTAGCCAAACCAACGGCCCAACCAGCCGCAGAACCCGCAAAACCAGTCGAGGCCGTCCCGCTTGCACCTGTCTTGGCTGAAAAACAAACAGCCTCTGCCCCTCCCGTTCCCCCGGCAGTTACCCCCCCCCCTTCTGCCGTGCCTTCCCCTACAAAGGCGGGAGGGGCGCCCTCTACCCTTGATCCAGCGGTCGCCAAACGCCGGGCTGAGGTTTTGAGTGAAAATCCAATTGCTGATCCCACACCAGTTTTGAAAAAAGGCGACAAATTAATGTCGGTCTCTGACCGTCGCCGGGAATTGCTATCTCTCGCCGAAGAGATGGAACTTCTCTATGCAAAATCGGTTAGCCGTTAAGACTCCCGGTAGCGCATCATGGCGGGCAAACAAGCAGACCGGTTATCGATCGCCCTCTCCGGCCTTATTACCGGAGCAATCATCTTGCTCTGCGTTGCCTTGCTTCAAACTGTTCAAGCAGAGAAGACCACAAAAAAGACAACCCCAAAACCGCCCCAAAAAGTCGAAAACTCGCAACAACACCCTCAACAAATATCGGCTATTCAACTACCGCCGCCGCCCACCATTCGCCCTCGTACCGTAACGCCTGCACTTAAACCATCAGCGTCACAGCCTGAGAAATCGGTTGCCGCTTTAAAGCCCAACCCTTCATCAAAAAAGCGACCGCCGCCCAAACCCTTAAAGGCACTGAAGGTTTCAAAACTCACACGCCCGACGACAAAGATCGTTAAGCCCATTGCCAAAATTCAAGCAAAAGCGCCCAAGCGATTGGCTGTAAAACCGCGTGTGCTCAAAACGAAAGCACCCAAGAAGGTTAAACGTTTCCCGAAACCAAAACCAAAGCAGCAGGTGGTAGCAACGGCAAAACACAAAAGCACCGGTCGCGTCCTGCTACGCATGCTGGAACATGGCAAGGGACCATCGATTGAAATTGCCTGGCCGCAAACTGCTGAGAATCGTCGCCAGCTCTATTCGACCCTAACGCAGTGTTACGGGATGCAAGCTGCGGTGCTGCATCACAGCAAAGCGCTGTTCTCGGCGAGTGATCCGCCCGGCGTCTCTTGGAAGCTCAATATTGATCGGTTCAGCGGATTCCTGCGATCACCACAGGGCGCTGATATCGCGGTGGAAAGTGCTCTGTTCCGCCAAATCGCCCATCGTCACAGCCTAGAAAACTGGACTCCCGTTCGAGTCTTTCCACGTACCGTGGATGCCGTTTTGCTAGGCGGACTCGAACACCTCGTCGGCACGCATTACGGCACGGCAAAAAGAATTAAGGCCTATTACAGCCTGACATCTTCCGGCCTAACCCTGCAAAACATTCGTGTAGATGGTCGGTCCGTGAGCGGCTCTGTTGAACTCCCCTTCTCCTCCCGCCGACAATGCCGTGTGTAACAGGGTATGACAAATTATCGGATCATAGGTCTTTTCAGCATCGTCGTTGCGGCATCGCTCAGCGGATGTGCACGAACCACCTATACCGGGATGCATGAAAAAGAACAGGCGACACCAATGCTTGAGCGCCGCGTGGCCTTTCAAATGAAACAAGCCTTCTTCCATAACCCGCCGAGTTGCGCGACGATTGTTTCAAATTCAATAAAAGCACCAGCAATTATTCGCCGTGCCGTTGAAGAGTCTGTAGAGCGGCACCTAGCAACAAAATTCAAACGCGCAATAGGTGGCGCAGCAGCACGCAACATCGCCGCCCGTATAGCCGTTGATCTAAAACACCCGGGAGACCGTCGGGTATTTGCCCGCCAGACAAAATGCGGCGGCTTCATCGAAGTCCGTCTTGATACCGTTGAAGACGATTACATGGTTCTTTGGACCAACCGTGCGGTTGGCATTTCATTGCGCCTCATACGTGCCACAGACGAAAAGCTACTATGGCAAGCACGACACAAGGCAGGACGCGGTGACGGTGGACTGCCCTTCTCCCCTCTGTCTCTTCCCGTCTCTATTGCGCGTGCAGCGCGGGTCAAAGGTGACCCTGAAATATTTCATTCAATTGCTGATGACGCTGTCCGCCGCATGATGCGCACCCTGCCCGACACCAGGCATGCCACTACCCTCCATTGACGCCTTTCCTGTCAAACGATAGGACTGATCAACAGCAGATCAGTGAGGATCACCATGAAAATTTGTAGATATGATGACAATCGATTTGGCATTGTCAGAGACAATGTTGTGTATGACGTAACAAGCGTCGTCGAAGCAGAATTGCCTGCTTACCGCTATCCTTTGCCAATGGGTGATCAACTCGTTGCCAACCTGGAAGCTATGCGGCCAAAGCTCGAACAAGCGGCCGATAGCGCCGATGGCAAACCAATCGCTGACGTTGAATTCCGCAGCCCTGTTGCCAACCCGACCAAAATTATTGGGGTCCCGCAAAATTACGAGGAGCATGCCCAGGAAACACTGGTCGATGCCGGCATTTCACACGGGCAACCGCGTCGTAAGATGGAAGACCAAGGTCTTTTCCTCAAAGCCAGTAGCGCGCTAATTGGCCCCTCCGATGGCGTTGCTGTTCGCTTTGGCGATCGTCGCACCGACCATGAAGCCGAGCTTGGTGTCATAATTGGCCGCGAGGGCAGCGATATCTCCTACGACGATGCCCTATCCTATGTCTCTGGTTATGCCATCGCTATGGACATGGTGGTGCGTGGTAAGGAAGATCGCAGCTTCCGTAAATCCGTCGATACCTACGCAGTTCTTGGCCCGTGGCTGGTTACCGCCGATGAAATTGACGACCCGGGACAACTTGATTTCGTCCTGACCATCGATAATGAAATCCGGCAGCAAAACAACACCCGTAACCTGATCCTGAATCTTCAGGGGCAAATCGTCTGGGCGTCCAAGTTTTACACCCTGCACCCGGGCGACATAATTATGTCCGGCACCTGTGCCGGTGTTGGTCCTGTCAAACCCGGTGATGTCATGCATCTCGAGTTCGAGAATATCGGGGCGATGGACGTTCCCGTGCGCGCGCACGACGTATACTAGGCCAGCCTCTTGCCTAAAGCGGTCAGAGTTCACGAATATGGCGGGCCCGAAGTGCTCCGCTATGAAGATGCCGATGTAGGAGAACCCGACGCCGGCGAGGTCCTGCTGCGTCACACGGCAATCGGACTAAACTACGCCGACATCCATACACGGAATGGACGTTATCCGTTGCCACACTTCCCACACGTTATCGGCGGCGAAGGTTGCGGTGTTGTCGAAGCGCTAGGGCCGGACGTCACAAACGTCGCGGTCGGTGACCGTGTCGCCTATTCAAGCGGTGGCCATGCTCTGCCGCGCGGGTCCTATTGCGAATTACGGACCATGAATGCCGAACGGCTCGTCAAATTGCCGGAAAGCATCGCGGACCAAACGGCAGCGGCGATGATCACCAAGGGTCTCACTGCACAATATTTAATTCACGACTCTCATCCCGTAAGCGAACGAGACGCAATCCTGGTTCACTCGGCAGCTGGCGGTGTTGGCATGATTATCGCTCAATGGGCACGAACCTTCGGCGCTCATGTTATCGGTGTTGTGAGCTCCGACGAAAAGGCATCGTTCGCCGCTGACCATGGTTGTCACGACGTGATCATCAGCACGCAGGAAGATATCGTGGAACGCGCAAAATCTTTCACCGATGGCGAAGGCGTCACAGCCGTTTTTGACGCCGTCGGTGTCGACACATTTGAAGCCTCCCTCGCTGCGTTGCGGCCCTTGGGCCGACTGGTTGCTTACGGGTCGTCTTCTGGCCCTGTACCACCGTTTGATATTTTCCGGCTCAATGAAATGGGGTCACTATCGATAACCGCCGGGGCGTTCTACTGGCACATGCGGACCGGCGATGAAGTCCGCGCGCGCGCCAAAAGCCTGTTCGATATTGTTTCCAGCGGTGCCGTAAAAATCGAGATTAATCAAAGATTCGCACTTGCCGATGCTGCTGATGCCCACCGCGCGATGGAATCGCGATCAACATTCGGCATGACAGTGATGACACCCTGATAAGGAGCATCCGGAAATGAGCTTCTCAAGTTGGCGCGGTACGGTCGGCCTCATTAAGCCGACTATGCGGCCTGGCTCGATGGAAGAAACCGTTCGACTGCTACCCGAAGGCGTCGGTCTTATTCCGATTCATCAAAATGTCCAGCGCGGCTCACAGGACGAGTTCGAAAATGCCATCAAAGGTTATCACGATCATGCGCTCACTCTCGCAGAAGCGGGGGTCGATCTGATCCACCATTCGGGAACACCACCCTTTATGATGCTGGGTGTTGAGGGTGAGAAGAAAACAATCCGTAAGTGGGAACGTGAAATGGGCATCCCACATTTTACCGCCAACCAAAATATCACACGCGCTTTTCGAGCGGTTGGGGCTAAAAAGATTATCGGTGTGAGCTATTCGCGTCTGCAGAACGAATTAACCCGCGACTACATGACCGAAGCCGGATTCAATGTGTTAGCGATGGAGCCGATTGAGGTGCCATTTGAAAAAGCAGGTCAAATTTCACCAGAACAGGTCTATGCGTTGGTCCACGACACCTTCACGGCAAACCCCAAGGCGGAAGCGATCTATCTGCAAGGCAATGCCTGGCGGCTTTTAAGTATCGTTGAAATGATGGAACGCGATTTCGGCATTCCTGTCATCGAGACCTGCGCTGCCCTATGCTGGGAAATCCAGCACAGGTTGCATATTCGCGAACCCCGCGACGGCATTGGTATGCTGATGCGCGAACTCCCAACGCCGCGCTAAGCCTTATGCCGGCGTATCGGTCCGACGCCCGGAACTATCGACATAGCCTTTGACGCTCTGGAATGGCTTTCCATTCATTCGGTCTTCGAGCCAATCCGCAAGATAGTCCTTCGGATTCTCCCCCAGCGACACCGAGCTGGCATCCGCAACTGAATGATTCGCCCCTTCGTAAACGACAAGTTCCTTTGGCGCGCTGATGTGACCGAGAACATCATAACTATGTTCCACCGGACTTAACTGATCTTGCTCTCCCGCCATAATGAGCACCGGACAGGTAATCGCAGGCACAAAGGGGCGTAGGTCAATGGTCTTGGCGAACTCGTCGAATTCTGCCTCATCGTCATAATTCGACATCCACATATAGCGTAGCTTGAACGACGGTGACGCCATATTAAAAATCGTATTGCAGCCTGGCTCATGGCAGACACCACTTACCGCAACACCTTTAATCCGATCACCCAACGCGGCCGCCCATTGCAGCCCCCAATAGGTGCCGAAGCTCGATCCACGTACCAGTAGCTTGCTCGAATCAATAGCTGGGTGTGCCTCAAGCCAGTCGACGACGACTTTAGCAGCATCCATATGATTGGAGTTGGTTACAAATATACCGAGCGCGACGCTTTCCGCCTGGCCAGGGCCATCAATACTGAGAACCGCGATACCGCGTTCAAGGTAGGAATCGCCATACATGTTAACGCCAGTTTCCTTACTCGAATCCATCCCCGGAATATTGACCACACACGGAAATGTTTCTCCCGGTTTAGGTTTGCGCGGTAGATGTAGGTAAGCAGGCAGTTCCTTGCCCTGAAATGGAATACGGACAATCTCGACCGGATGCGGCGCATGCTCAATAAACTTGGCGTAGCAATGGTTCATCCGTTCTTCGAGATGTTCCAGCTCGTCATTGGTTTCAAAGATCGGCCAGCGTCCGGCTGCCCATAAAAGCGACGCCGTCATATAGCTTTCACGGGCGGAAACAAGACGACCCGCTTCTTCAAAAGCAACCGCTTTTCCTTCTCGTCGTTTTACGGCATTGGAGAATTCGCGGACAAAATCGCCAACGCGTTTAATTTTAGAGCCAACAGCGCGAAACTCTCCTGCCGCCTGATTGCCACCGGGTGCCGCGCCATAACGTAGCCTGCCTTGATCCCATTCGACGCCTACCGTCCGAATTACAGCGTCGAGAATCCAGCGTTGTTCTTGCCAACGCTTCATACGTCCGTCTGCTTTAGCTGACATAACGATCTCCCTGAATTTAATTTTATCCGAAAACGCTACGCCGGGAGATCACGGGGCGCAAGCCGAGTGCCTGCCTAGGTCAATGGTTTTTCAGGTAACGCAATAGAGGTACAAGCCCGCGCAATTGCTGCCAAATCGCCCTTCGATGAACTTTACGTCCATATCGCCGCGATGCTGGAGCCACCAAATCAATCGCCTTCACACCGTAACTTTCATCAACGTGTTCCGTGACGTCTGGGCTTTCAAACACCGTCAATGCGTAGTCAAAATAACCCATTGCCATCGCAATTAGAGCTAGCCGAATTTTTGCTGGGACATCATCACCCAACCTATCCACTGATCGGAAAAACAAATAGTCAGATTGGACGAGCTGTCCCCGGGAATAGCGTGGATTGTCTGATGACAAATATGGATGAATCACATAGCCCTCACGACGCCAATGGGCTTGGTCAACCAGGTCCATGAGTTCGAAGCCTCTCTCGTGAAAGAAAGCTGCGATATCGTGTGCAAGCGGTTGATTCACGCGATGTTTCAAAAAGGACACCTCGGTTTTAACAGCTAGCAAACTATCTACTGTTTCGGGCGAGCCTTTTAAAACGTCGAGCTCCGCCCCCTCGATGTCGATCTTAAGAAAGTCACGCGAGGGCAGCTCTAAGTCGGAGAGAGCGTCATCCAACAACAACGTCTCAACCTCGATTTTCTCCTGAACATCAAAAAACTGAGATTTATCGAAGCGTCTTCCAATCGCCGGATCCGGGGTAAGAAGGGTCGTTGATACAGGATCAGTCGGAACAGACAGAATCTGATGGCCCGTTACGCCCCCGATTGCATGCGGCAAAATACGAGCGCTACGCCATGGACCCGTTCCCGTAACATCCAATATATCAAAGGCTTTTTGCTCAGGTTCAAACCCAATGGCGTCTACCGCAAAAGCGATCGCAGCTAGATCATCCTGAAATCCGCCGCGTGTTCCAATGTCGATGTATGAAACCGGGTTTTCTGACGCCAAATTTTGAACGTCTAAGCCCCGAAATAAATCGCTGTTCCGCACGCCCCAAATTCCTTTGCTTTTCGCTCCGCCCATCCCGACATGTTTACCCCTGAAGATGGCACAGTTTCAGCAATGGTTTTTGACATTATTGCGGAAGCTGCGCCACCCCATTCATCGGAACAGGGGGCCCTGAAATCTCGAGAATAAGCTTGCGGCGGATCGCAAAGAACACGTCCTGAAAACCGTTTGCCGGGACCGAGAACGCGCCGCGACCGCCAATTACGTTCTTTACAAAAAACTTATCGAGACCAACCCGAAATTCATCGAGGATTGGCAGACCATTTATGGTCACGCCCATCTTTACCGCCTGATCACGCCCTTCCGCGGCCGGCAGACCGTTGCGATCCCAGCCATCACCAGATAGGTCAATGACCTCTCTGGTCCCTTCAAATTGGTTAGACTTGATTGAATTTGCGCCATACAGGATGGCATTGCCGATGGCGGTGCCACCTGAATAAAGCTCACGCGGCAAGGTTTCCAGCTTCTTCGCAAATGCTTCCAGATCTGATTTTTTCTCAATCACTGTCCAGTCAATAATTGGAATTTGCAGTTTTGGCCCACTCCATTCGACATAAGACAACGCAATCCGCCGTAAGATGCCACTGCTGATACCGTGCCAAATATCAGGATGCCGAAGTGCTTTTGCGTATCCCTGGCGCTGGATCAAAAACTCTGCCTGATCAACACTGCCTGATCCATCCGCCATCAAGATTAGTTCAAGATCAACTGGGGTCTTTTTTTGAGCTTGCACCGGCAAAATAAATAGAACCAGCAGCATAGATATTGCGCCTGAAAGCCAACCTATAGCCCGCATAGCACCCTCCTCTGCCCTAGATAAACTTAGCGCCCGACTTTCTTTGTGGGGCCGATACGCATCGTTCTTCTTAGTGTTTGCCTGCCGCTGATACCGACGGCCTGATCTTGTCATCCTTCACCTGCTTAATACCGTCCGGCAGGTGCCATTCCGAAAATAGATTGTTTCGGTAATTATGCGGTTTCCAATTCTCGGTCAGATAGTCGGAGTCAGTGAAATATTCAATGGCTCCGCCACAGGGTGACTTGAAGTACCAGAAATAGGCTGACGAGATTGGATGGCGACCGGGACCCACTTCGGTTTCCCAACCTTTTTTATCGAAGGCCATACCGCCACCGAAAACTTCGTGAATGTCGCGAACCTCAAAAGCTGTATGGTGATACTTTATGTTGCCGACTTCACTCCAGATCATGAACAGGTTGTGATGTTGGCTTTTTGCCGCACAGCGCAAGAACAAGGCGGCTTTGCCGTATTTGTCAGACAGCCAAAAACCAAGCCGGTCTTTATAAAATTTCTCCGCCGCTTTCAGATCCGGAAGAATAAAGCCGATATGGCCCATCCGAATGGGATGTGCGTCTTTATAGAATGTGCTGATTTCATCGACACGTTCCTGAATATCGAACGAATTGATCTTAGTTCGGGCTGCGTCGATTTTCGTGCGTGGCTTCCACACTCTGAACCCAACACCGAGCCCGTTCGGATCAATGCAGTGCAGTGTGCCGTCCTTGTCCTCCGAAACCTCGCGGTCCTTCTTAAGTTCTCTTTTAATCTCGGCAAGATGCTTCTTCGACGAAACCCCCCAGATCATCTCACGAAAATGCATGTCGGGCGCCGCAGCAGGTGGCAGGTCCTTGGCCTTGGACGATTTCAGCTCGACGCGACTGCCAATTTTAGTTTCGAAAATTGAATGGCTTGCCGTCGCCTTGACCTTGCGCAAGCCCCAATCAGTGTAAAAGCGCTGCGCCTCTTTCATGTCAGGGGCGGCAAAGATCGTCGTGTGTAATCCAGTAAAAGCCATGTCATCTCCTCAGCCGAATCCAAGCCTGTCTAGAATATCGTCTTTACAATCAGGCTACGGGAGCTCCAAACCAACCGCAAGAAATCGTTTAGTTTCGCGCTACTGCGGTAGGTCACCATCGCCATAACCAGTCCGGGCAACGAAGCGGCGCAGACCAATATCGGTATCCCAGACCCGTTGATGCGCTTCCGTCAGATAGGGCAGCGCGACCTCACGCTGTTTCACCACATCTTCATATTCCGGGATAAAGCTCTTCATCAAATCAGCGACTTCTTCGCGGAGCGCCTCTTCATCAATGGTCTGAACAACACGGTCTTTCATGACGACCTTGCCATCAATAATCACCGTATCAATAGAGCGCCCGGTCTCGGAGTAAACCAGCTGACGAGCCGCGCTGTTATAGGGCAAGTAAGCTGTATCGTTCATATCCAGCAACATCATGTCAGCTTTGTAACCCGGCTTGAGAGCACCAAGCTGATCATCCATGCAAGCAGATCGCGCACTGCCCAGGGTACCGTGACGTAAAGCCTCACGCGCCAATGGCGTCCCCGGCATTGGGTCACTTACCGCACCCAACATGCAATAGGCCTTCATTGCCTGGAACATGTTCTGGACATCACTGCCGGAACAATTGTCACATCCCAGTCCAACCCGCATCCCAGCATCACGCATATCTCGCATCGGTGAAATGCCGCTTTTGAGCTTCATATTGCTGTTATAGCAAAGCACAGCACCAGCATCGGCTTCCGCCATCTGATCCATCTCTTCGCGGCTGATCCATACAGAATGCGCGATATTAAGCCGGTGATTGAGCATGCCCGCTGCATCAAGATACTTGATAAATGACCCGCCATATTCGCCGTACATTTCGCGTGCCATAACAACCTGGCCACGGGTTTCGTAGACATGGATATAGATGCCGAGGTCATGCCGTTCCGCAAAATCAGCACAACCAGATAGCAGTTCGATAGAACAACGTTGCGGCGCAAACGGCCCCACCGCCCAATGGGTGATGCCTTTGGCCGGACGACGCTGAATTTGAGCCTCTAGCATATCGAGTTGCTGTTTCGGATTATCTGCCTGATTGCCCATCATTTCCTGAATTTCGGATGGTAGCAGGTCTTTATGGCGAAGCATACCGACGGCTGGAATATCAAACACCATCGGCGAGAACACGACGCGTTCACCAATTTCCTCATACGCATCGAGCACGACATCGATATTTTCCTCGGTCATCGGAATCAGCCCGAGCATGTCCTGCACGGTCGTAATGCCGCAGCGCATTGATTCCAGCGCGCCGACCAACGTCCGTATCCGGATTTCTTCCTTCGAGCGGAAAGTCCCCATCGGCAAAGTGTAGAGAAGCCAAAATTCCAGTGGGATGTCTTCAAACATGCCGCGGCATAACGTGTCATGCGAATGGTAGTGAGCGTTGATCAACCCCGGTACGACCAGATGATTAGAAGCATCGACAATTTCAGCGCCAGCGACCTGTTCAGGTGACAAATCTGACCCAATCGCAGCGATATCAGCGCCGTCTATCAGAATATCGGCAACGGACGGCCTATGGACATCACCATCATGGTCATAAACCAGACCACCCCTAATCAGCAGCTTATCAGCCATTATATCCTCGCCCATTTCGTTTGATCTTTCAGGACGCTATCATGCGCAAAGCGCTGCTTCAAATCCTCGAATTTCAGAAGAAAGTCTATGTCCACAGATCAGTTAAACGAACTTCCCGCCACCGAAATCGTCCAGAAAATTGCGACAGGGTCAATATCGGCCGAAGCGGTAACACAGGCCTGTCTTGATCGAATTTCAGCCCGTGAAGACGCAGTCAAAGCCTGGGCCTATATCGATCCAGCCTACGCTCTCACACAGGCGCGCATTCTCGATGACACGACAAATAAAGGCCCCCTACACGGTCTCCCCATCGGCGTGAAAGATGTGATCGACACGTCAGATATGCCGACCCAAATGCAATCATCTGCCTATGAAGATCATCAGCCCAAAACAGATGCCGCCTGTGTCGCAATACTCCGCGCTGCGGGAGCGGTCATTCTCGGCAAGACCGTTACGTGTGAATTTGCCGGCTCGTTTCCGGGTCCGACCACCAACCCCCACAATCCATCTCATACACCCGGCGGGTCCTCCAGCGGTTCCGGTGCTGCCGTTGCCGATTATATGGTCCATGGGGCATTTGGGACCCAAACCGGTGGTTCTGTTCTTCGACCGGCGAGCTTTTGCGGCACCGTCGGTTACAAACCGACCTATAATTTGATCAACCGATCCGGATTAATGTTCGCGGCCGAGAACCTCGACACCATTGGGCTTCTCACACGCACTATCGATGACGCTGACCTTTTAATGAGTGTTCTTTTGAACCGCCCGCGTTCAGAAGTTTTGCCCGGCGATGCCATACCCAAAATTGGCCTGTGCCGGACGCATCACTGGGAATCTGCGCTGCCTGAAACCATCGCCGCACTCGACGATAGTGTCGAGCGTTTAACAATTGCGGGCGCTGAGATCGTCGATATCGCCTTGCCCAGCTCCTTTGCTGATTTAAGTGCCGCCCGAAATGCACTCAATGACTTTGAGCGCAGTCGGGTAATGGCAGATTTGTGGCAAAATGAACCCGACCATCTTAGCGACAACATTGCAAAGCAGCTCGAAAATGGCACCTCAATGGAGTTCGCGACCTATCAGAACGCGGTGATCCTTGCCAATGACAGCCGCGCGCAACTCGACACAGTTTTTGGCGATGTTGATTTCATTCTTGCGCCATCAGCAACCGGCGAAGCACCCGAAGGGCTCAGCTATACCGGAGACCCACAATTCCAGGGTTGCTGGACGATTCTGCATGTCCCGACAATCTCACTGCCAACACATTTGGGACCAAATGAATTGCCTGTCGGTATCCAACTCGTCGGACGCCGTTGGCGTGATGAAACCCTTCTCAGCTGGTCGCGCTGGGTTGTGGATAAATTGGGAACTTGGCGCTAGCTCTCACAAATCAGATTAGCTAACCTAATATTTATCACGCGTTCGTGATCGCCATAATTTTGTCTCATTTGCGGCGTACGGATGTGGAATAGAGTTTGGCTGTCAAAAACATTACGGCCTAGGGTTGGGTTAAATATTTAATTGGGGGATACAATGATCCGTTCATCATTCCGCACATCTTTGTTCGCAGCGGCGATCGCTTTCACAACGGCATTTGGAACCGTCTCAACGGCACATGCAGGCAATCTGCAGGACGAAGTCGATAAGGCCCTTGCAGCTGGCGCAATGAAAGCGGCACAATCTTCGGCCCTCAAAAAAATCCTCAAGGCAGCGCGGAAACTCCCCGGCCTGAATGTCACGAACGTCAAGGAATCCGGCGGTGCGATTACCGGCGATGTAAAGTTCCTGAACATCAATTGGAACTTTTTAGCCTATAGCGGCGGTGGCGCGCAATCGACCTTTATTGCGTTCGGGCCCAAACGCATCTTTAAGTTCAAGGATATCTTCAAAAAAGCCCCTGGAATTGAGCTTCTCGACACCATCAAGTTTGACAATCAGCTCCTCGCTTTTGCTGCGGGGGATGTCGAAGTTGAGGCCAAAGACCTGCCCGCAAATGCACGGGCGGTTACGGACAAATTGTTCGGCGATAGCGACTATACATTGGCGGTGCCACAGGGACTGACCAACTTCGCGAGCTTTAATCTGGGCAATGCGAAGCCACTGAATGATGCGATCAAGTTCCTCGGTGGTAAATCGAGCAAGGTCTATACGACTGTTTCTATTATCGGCAACGTGCTCGACAATTTGCTTGAGGGCAAACCTCCGGCGCCAGAGATCGTTATGCGCGCCGATCTGCCGAAGTTCCGACCCAGTATCGGCAATAAGATCAAGCTACCAGCAGATATGCAATTCTCGCTGCTGGCGACGCTTTCTCTTCAGGGACGCAAAGCCAAAGACTCGCCAACCAAACGCCCGATCGTCAAAGGCGTCACAATGGGCTTTGAAGGCGAAACTGATTTCAAAATTGGTAAACAAAAAGTCAACATGGTGCTGGAGACCGCCATCACGCAGGGCACCGGCGCACCCGAAGTATCGGTAACGGCGAGTACCTTCAAAGGGATTCCCTGGAAGAAGGCGTTTGGCATTCCGTGGATGACCATCGAAGACTATCGGATGACGTTCGGTGGCCAGGGCGGCACTGTCGATCTTGGTTTTGGCGGGAAGACGACGATTGGCGGCAAGACATTTGATGTCTTTGCCTCGGGCCAGGTTGGTGCCGAGACCGCTGGCTTTCCAATACCGCAAGAGGTCAGGTTGGCGCTTGACGAAGGGCCGAACAAGATTGCCTCGTTGGGGATCAAAGATATTGCCTCCATCTTTGTTGAGATGGGTAAGGCTATCGGCAAGAACAAAGGCTTGAAGCTGCCAAAAGACTTCCCGGACATCGCGATTGCGGGCACCAAGAAGGGTGAAGGACCCTATATTGCGATCAAGCTTGAGGCGTCAGGATCAGCAGGCATCGATATGGGTGGCGCGCTTCGGGTTCTCGGCACCAACCTTGCAACCGTTGATCGCGCCTTTATCCAGGCCGACGAAGGCATCGAGATCCGCGCTAAAACTGCCAAGTTGGGCGTCGGGCCGATCAAGTTTCCGCAAGGAGACGTCGAACTCGTCGCACGGGCTAGCGCCGGTGATCGGGAATTCCCATTGCCGAAACTCATTATCAAAACGCGTGGCCTGGAACTGTTTGGCTCAAAAAGTGAGTTTGAGCTAGTGATGCAGCTGAACCAGTTCAAGCTGGCCGCGTTGCAGAATTTCGGCAGCCTGTTCAAATTCAACTTCCTGGCCAGCACTGGCGAACCGATTGTCAGTTTGGAGCATCTCGCGAAGGCAGACTTCCGTCTCGATGCAAGCCTGAGTTCCGATCCCGGTAAATGGTTGAGAACATCCGGTAAAAAAGCGGTCCAGACTGCCTTCGCGCAGGTGCGCAAAGACGTTGACGCTGCAACGAAAGACATCACCACTGCGCAGAAAAAAGTGAAGAAGCTGGATGGTGATATTACCCGGATGAAGGCAAAGGTTCGCAAGGAGCGCCAAAAACCAGCAAAGCAGCTCAAGGCGGCCGAGGATGACGTTAAAAAACTCGACCGCGATATCGGCAACATGAATAACAAAATTAAGGGGGCGAAGAGCCGTATCCATAGCTGTAATCAATCCAAGCGGATCTGCGTGTGGGGCAAGCCCGTCAAGGATGGTTGCGAGAAAAAGATCCTGGGTAAGTGCATCATCCCGAAGATGAAGTGGAAATGCCAAAAGCATAAGAATGTAGCTGACTTGCCGGCCCGCGCGGTATGCCAGGCCAAGAATGTAAAGCCTGCCGCTGAACTCGCCAGTTTTGAAACAGCCAAGGCCTCGCTCGTAGCTTCACGGGAAGTCGCCTCCAAAACGCTTGAAGGTATTCGCAAGGGCCTTACCAGCATTCCGGTTGAACTTGACCCACGGGTCTCGAGCCTCATTGCAGCGAGAGAGACAGCTGTCGGTGTTCTGGAAGCAGCCAAACAGACCGTAAAAGGCTTTGGAGAATTTACCAAAATCCTGACACAGGGCGTCAATATTGTAGGCAAACCGGATCTCTTTGCTTTGGAGAAGAGTAGCCTTAATGGCAGCATGCGGGGCGCTATCCAGGGTAAGCCCGTAGTCCTGGCGATGAACTTCCGGCTGTTGGGAAAACGGTTCGGGGAGCGGTTCGCATTCTCATTGACCGATATGAAGTTTAATGCCGATCAGCTCACTGTCATTGCGCTGGGTGCTGCCACGCAAGAAGTTATGAAGATCGGGCGTAAGGCAAAAGTGATTCCGCATGCGCTCCTTGACAAGGTCAACGACATATACACCAAGAAGCGTGCGGCAGTGAACTCAGCCCTCGACAAGGCAATTGGTAAAAATAATGTCGGGACCAGCGAAACCAGAAAACTCGCCAGCCTCGGGGACACTATTGAAAAAGGCAATGAGGGTCGGAAAGCGAAAAGACGCGCTGCCAGAAAGGCCAGACAACTCGCGAAAAGAAAAGCGCGTAAAGCACGAAAACTCAAAAAACTCGAAGCTCTAAGAGTAGCGAAAGGCCGGAGCGACCATATTTTCATGGTTAAGCCGCGAGGCGAACTTGTGATGTATACCCGCAACCGCCTTGTTGAGACCCTGTATGGTTGGCGCCAACAAAGCGTGAAGATTGGCTCGGGTTGGCGGAAACAATTCAAAAATAAAATTTTTCTGGGTAATCCAGGAGAGTTCTACGGCATCCAACCAAACGGCTATCTCCTTTATTATGGGTTCAACTTCAAAAGAAATAAGTGGGCACTTACCGAGAAGAAAATCGGAACCGGATGGAATCAATTCCGTCAGGTATTTGGTGGTGGCAAAGGTGTAATCTACGCCATTCGCAAGAATGGAGACCTTTTAGCCTACCGCCATGACGGACGATTTAACTGGAAGGTCGCAAGCAAGAAATTTGGTACCGGTTGGAACCAATTCAGCAAAGTGTTCTACGGTGGGTTTGGCGTAATCTACGCCATTCGGAAGAACGGCGACCTTTTAGCTTACCGCCATGACCAAAACTATAAATGGCGACTAACCAGTAAAAAGTTTGGCAGCGGATGGAATCAATTCACGTCAGTATTTTCAACTGGCGGCGGCCGAATTTACGCTACGCGACGGGACGGAAAACTCTACTTCTTCCGTCATGACGGCAAATTTAAGTGGCCCGTCGTCAATAAGGTTGTCGGAAACGCCGGATGGGGACAAGGCGGCCAATTGGTTCTGGGTGCACTGGAAGACAAGTAAGGATACGATTCAGCCTGCTGCGGCTTTCGCAGCCAGCAGCCGGTCACCCTCGACTTTGCCACGTTTAAGCAGACGACGCTCATCAGCCGGAAAGTTACGGCGCGCATGAACCGAGCAGCGGTTGTCCCAGATGACATAGTCACCGAGCTGCCATTCATGCTCGTAATCGACACGTTCGATATAGGGGAATAATTGCGCCAATAGATCGTCGCTTTCGCTCTTATCGCATCCGTCAATCGCCGCCGTCATCAAGCGATCCAGATAAAGCGCCTTGCGGCCTGTGACCGGGTGTTGAACCACCGCTGGCTGCCAGCAATGTGGAATATTATCCAATTCGTCGCGTGCCGGTTTTTCACGAACCGTAAAATCGTAAACCTGCAAAACCCTCCTACCCTCGACTTCTTGTTTCAAATCAGCAGGCAAGGCTTCATAGGCTTCATAGCAATTGCCAAACATCGTATTGCCGCCCGATGACGGCAACTCGACCGCATAAAGCCATGTCGCTTTGTCTGGTGCCGGGGTGAAGGAGTTGTCATGGTGAAACCACATCTCACCGTCGCCAAGCGCACCGATGGGTTTGCCTGCCTCGTCCAGAATGTTGGAGACCTTCTGAATTTCAACATCGTCATCACCTCGGCGATCCACCGGCATGGCGATTTGTGACGTTTCCCCAATCCATGCGGCACTGGATTTGAGTTGCTGATTATCCATTTCCTGATTGCGAAACAGCAGCAGCACAAATTCATGCCAGGCGTCGAGGAGTGTTTGCGCTGTTGCCGTATCGATCGGCTGTGCAAGATCAACCCCGCGGACTTCCGCCGCCATGGTCTCGCTGCAGGGAATAATTTCAACTGACATACCACTACGGTAATCCTATGTCGAAGAAGCTGCAACGCGGTCTTGCAGGGCGGTTTAGGCAATGCCATTCTGCACCTTCAAACAGAGTGAAAGCGCCAGAAATGGAACTCAAGCAGCACGGTCGTTACGACTATTCACCGATTACCGAACGCCCGGATTATGACTGGCCCGACGGCAAGCGCCTAGCTTTCTATATCGGCATGAATATTGAGCATTTCAGCTTTGGCGAAGGGTTGGGTCACACACCGACCAATCCAGGCGTTCAACCAGATGTGCGGAATTTCGCCTGGCGTGATTATGGGCTTCGTGTCGGTATCTGGCGGGTGTTTGAGCTGCTCGAAGGGTTTGGCTTGCCTGCCTGTCATTTGATGAACACATCGATCTATGACTATGCGCCACAAATCCCCGCCCGCATTCGCGAACGTGGCGATGAGTTTGTCGGCCACGGCATTACCAATTCAGAACAACAGGGCGACTACCCCGAAAATGAAGAGTGTGCGCTAATTAACACCGCGACAGAAGCCTTCAAAAAATATGAGGGCGATGGTCCCGGTGGTTGGATGGGCCCGTGGATATCTGAAAGCGACTATACGCCGGACCTCCTGCAAGAAGCTGGCTATCGGTTCATCATGGATTGGTCGTGCGATGATCAACCGACCTGGATGCGCACCCGCAACGGACGGCTCCTCATGATCCCCTATCATATCGAGATCAATGACTCCCCGGCACAGCTGTCACGCCGTCATACGGCCAGCCAATTTACCGAGATGGTTTGTGGGCATTTTGATGAGCAAATGCGACAAAGCCAAAAACAACCATTGGTCTTTTCGCTCGCCTTGCACACGTTCGTGGTCGGGCAGCCTTATCGTCTTGCGGGGTTGCGGGACATCCTAACCCATATCGTCAATCACCCAGATGCCGACAGAATCTGGTTCACCAAACCTGGTGAGATATACGATCACGTGGCAGCATTACCACCCGGCACCGTGCCGGGCGACGGCAGCTAACGGATCAGATCAAACGCCCTGAGAGGCAGCAACCAACGGGTCCCATTCAATATCGTCATCCCGGACCGCACCGATCAACTCGGAGATTTCCTTGATGCCGCGCTCGTCACACCATTCATCAAGGTCGTCGATGATCGTCGTTAGGGTAGTTGGGTTTCTGAAACCGGCATAGCCGATCCCGACACCAGAAGCTCCTGCGAGCATATACTCAACCACATCTTCCGCTTTGGTCACGCCACCAATACCGATAACCGGGATCGAGCATTCCTGGGCCACCTGATACACCATCCGCATCACAATGGGTTTGAGAGCAGGCGATACCAATCCACCAAACTTATTGCCTAGGGCCGGACGGAAATTATCGGTTCGAATTTTCAAGCTCAAAAATGTATTGCACAATACCAGCGCATCAGCGCCCGCTTCTTCAGCCGCAACAGCAATCGAGACAATATCCCCAGCATTTGGCGATAGCTTCGCCCAAACGGGTTTGTCAGTTGCCGCGCGAATTCCATCCATGACCTCTTTGGTATGTTCGGAGTGCATCGCGAAGTTGCCTCCGCTCGGCGCTTTGGTTGGGCATGAAATATTGACTTCAATGACATCGACGCCATCAACGGTAAGGTCACGGGTCATCGCGGCGAAATCTTCCGCCGTATCGGCAGAAACACTGACGATCAAAGGGGGTTCCCACTTGTTATATTCAGGCACAATATTTTCGAGAAAATAGTCGATACCTTTGCCCGGCAAGCCAATCGACTGGATGATGCCTGCTTCTGTTTCAGCCATGCGCGGTGTCGGATTGCCGAGACGCGGCTCGCGGCAAATGGTTTTCGCGACCAGCCCGCCGAGACGATTGAGGTCGATGACGTCGCCATAATCCCATGAAAACGCACCGGATGCCGGCATGATCGGGTTCTGTAGGGTTATGTCCCCAATTTTTACGGAAAGATCTACCATCCGACAGCCTCCTGCATATTGAAACATGGTCCTTCGCGGCACACCCGGCGCAGCGTCTTCTCGCCATCGACTTCGAATGTCCGCATACAGATGTAACAAGCGCCCAGACCACAGGCCATGTTCTGTTCCATCGCCACCTGACCCGCGACGTCATGCGTTTTGCCGAGACGCTTCATTAAGCTGAGCAGCCGGTTTGATCCGCAGGTAAAGAATGCGTCGGCCTTACCGTCCGCAATCAACCCTTCGAGAATTTTTTCGACATTATCGACATCGCTGCTACTGTCGGTATCAACGACTTCAATCACGTTAGCACCGAGGCCTTCGAACAAATCTCGCGACATGACAACTTCCGGATTTCGCGCGCTCAGGATTGCGGTGACACCAACATTATTTTCTGCCGCCAATTGTGACAACGGCGCCAATGTCGCCAGCCCAACGCCGCGACCCAGCACGACGATATTCTTCCAGTCTTCTTCGAGCCAAAAGCCAACGCCGAGCGGCCCAACAATATTAAACTCTTCTCCCCTCTCGAGCATTGCCATGCCCTGGGTGCCGCGCCCCTCTTTCTTATAGAGAAATTCGAGACGCTTATTGGCACTATCAACCCGATAGATACTCATTGGACGGCGCATCCACACCTCAGCGCCATCAGGGGTCGGGCATAACAGATGAAAGAACTGACCAGCCTTCGCCGTCAAAGCACGATCCGGCACATCGAGCACTACCTTGAGGTACTCATCGTTGACGTAGTCGTTGGACACGACAATCGAGATAAATTCTCCGGTGGGTTTGTCAGGATGAGGGTCAACCTCCCCAATGCGGATCGGTTTGGCGGAGTATTTATCCTCCGGTGTCAGGTCAGTCATGGCGTATTGGCCCTTTTTGCGTCTCTCTTTAACGATTTTATAGCACTCATTTGTAACAAAATAAAGACATGTTCCATTTTTGGTACAATCATTTGCCTATCGGGTTCCGAACAGCATGGTGATGTTAATTCGGTGATTTTCATAGCCGATGGCAAAATTCGGCGCATCAGAACCATGAAACAGTCGTGAATCGAACAAAACCGCACGGTTTTCACCGTAAGGAATCGTGATCTTCTGGTCTCCCTGCTCGTCAAGAAACCTTCTGATCGCATCTTTATCCTGATCGTAATCCTTAACCGCCCAATCATCTGGCGGCGGCATAGTATAAATATCCAGACCACCGCGCTCTGGACTCAAGTTCGCACTATTAGGCGTTACCCAGAAATTGAGACTAACCGTTGCGTCATCTGCGTGGGTATCAATCGGCTTGTCACCCGCCAGCCCCTTAAACGCCCATGCTTGTGTCAACGGATGCTCCCCAAGAATTTCGGGAAACTTTGCCCGGATGTCATCGGCAATTTGTAACAACAGCGGACAAGCGAGCCCATCTTCCAGATAGGCCGCGAGAAACCCGCCAATATGGGAAAAATCAAACCAGATAGTGCTGTTCAGCAGATAGCGTTGCAGACGCGCTAGGGCTTCCGGCGTGAGCAAGTCATCGAACCATGCGATCCCGGGTGTACTCGTTTGAAAGGCTTGTAAAACTTCGCTGACAGCTATTTGCGGATTTACGGTTCCACCGGAAAGCTCCGCTGCATCGGCAATAAAGTTTGGATAGTTGTAGCTTTCGCCGAACAGGGCGAGTTGTTCAGAGGATAGGTCTACAGCGAGGTTATCGTCGTCCGGCCAATCGATGCGCTTCATAGCGAATTCATAAGCCCGCGCCAAAGAATAGACGCGTTCGCTATCGCGTTTCTGGGTGGCGAGATAGCGAAACTGATCAATATCGTGCAGCAACTTCGCGCGCGTTGTCGCTGTCAGAGGTTTATCCGGTGTACCCGCACGGTTTTCACCGCGCCGTAAGTCCATTGTTCGGGCAAAGAAATCCATTGCCCGGTCACGACGACCGAGCCGTAACCACAGTTTCCCAAGCGCGAGCTGCGCACCGTAATGTTCTGGATCAATGACAATGACTTGTGCATAAGCTTTCGCCGCCTCTTCATAACGACCGACCTGCTGCAAAGCTTTCGCACCACTCGACAACGCAGGTTCGTAGTCCGGGTCAAAATCGACAGCTTTATTGAACTCTACAATTGCCTCATTGAGGCGATCCGAGCTCGCCAAGAGCACACCTAGATTATGCAACACTGCAGGATAATCAGGCCGTTCAGCGAGCACTTCACGATAGGCCTCTTCTGCTTCGCTTAATCTGCCTTCACTGTGATGCGCAACAGCCTGTGCGGCGCGCTCTGTTATATCGCTGGACATGACCGATGATTAGTTGGGCTGGCGCGCGATAAGCTGGCGCATAAAATTTGCCGCCTCCGCTCCACGAAGAGCCCGCCGCCACAAATCCTGCACAGTGCGTTCATGTAACTCGAGCGCTTCGGGTGCTGAGGTAATCATCGCGATCCCGCCATGGACATTCGGCTGCTCGCCAAGACGAAACGGACTCATAGCTAGCACTTTGCGGTCTGCCTGACGGAAAATCTGGAAACTGGTATGCGGTAGATTTCCGGGAACGATACCGATCTGAACCGCAATCGGTTCCTCTTCCATCATCGTCACCAGATGTTCGGCTTCAGCTCGCGCTCGTGCTCGCCGTTCTCGCAAAACGTCCTGTGGCAGATCCAGCCGACCGACGAGACCGTTCTGCAGAAACCGTTCGATCTCGGCACCGGAGATTAAATTCAAAATGCCGGGCTGCCGCTCACGATAGGTCTCTTTCCGTTGCTTGAGGATCGGCAGGAGTCCGTGAACTTGTTCTTCAGCCCGATCCCGATCAACCTCCTCCGCGGGGATACTCTCGATCAAACATTGTTCTAATGTCTGGTCAAATACATCGGAGGCCAGCAGAAACGAAACTGGTCCCGCCAGGACAACGATATGTTCGGTAGTTTCCTCGATCTGACGCAGCCGTTCAAAGAAAGCGACAGCAGACGGTATGTATTCCACCCCAACTCCCAAGAGTGTGGGCACCGAAACGTCCAGCAGCTCAGCGAGTTTCTCCAATGTATCTATCTTAGCGACTTCGCCCTTCTCAAAGCGATACAACGCTGTGCGCGAAATACCGATACGATTGGCGATCTCATCAGCACTTAAACCGGAGGCGAGCCGAAAAGCCTTAAGTCGGTCGCCAATGTCATCAAATCGAATGCTCATGCAGCATCCTGATTTTTTCCGTCAGCAATCGCTTCAATAATCTCCGATGGCATCAGCGGTGCCCGTGTGAGATGAACATTGAAATCCCTCAACGCATCCTCTACCGCAGAGATGATCGCAGACGGTGCTGGCACGACGCCACATTCTCCAACACCCTTCACGCCCAACGGGTTGAGAGGGGACGGAGATTCAATATGGATGATGTCAATATTCGGCATCTCCGTTGAGGAGATCAGTAAATATTCGGCAAAGTTTGTTGTAACCGGATTAGCGTCATCGTCGTACCCCATCCACTCATACAGCGTGTTGCCGATACCGTGTGCGGTCCCACCCTGAACCTGGCCGTCGACAATCATTGGATTAATAATTGTCCCGCTATCATGTGAGATCACGTAGTTCAGGATCTCGACGCCCCCAGTTTCGATATCAACTTCAACTTCGACAACTGCCGTACCGCAGGCAAAAGCGAGATTATCGAGCACAACATGTTCAGTTGCCTCCATCCCGGGCTCAATGCCACCCGGCAATGCATAACCAGGCGTACCGGCCACAGCATGAGCAACTTGCCCTAGCGTTACTTTCAAACCGGGAACGCCCCGAACATGAATTTCACCGTTCTCAATTTCCAAATCTTCTTCTGAGGCTTCCAACATATGAGCCGCAACCTTAAGGGCCTTGTCGCGCACTTTCTCCGCCGCGACATGCGCTGACGACCCAGCAACCACGGCCAATCGACTGTTAGATGTCCCGATACCCAGCGAGATGGTGCTGGTATCACCGGCAGTCACCGTAATGTTCTCCATATCGCCACCGAATTTCTCGCCGACTATCTGCGCCATCATCGTGTGCGTGCCCTGCCCAATGGCAGTGCCGCCGGTATAGACGTGAATTTTGCCAGATGGGCCGATCCGAACGGTCACAGATTCAAACGGCCCACGACCTGTGCCTTTTACATAGTTGGCAAGGCCAATACCGAGATAACGCCCTTCAGCTCGGGCCTTTTCTTGACGGGGGCGAAATCCATTCCAATCAGCTTTGTCCAAAGCACTTTGCTGACATACCGGATAATCGCCCGAGTCCAGCAATACCGGCATGCCACCGCGCGTTTTGAGTGGTTTTTCGTACGGCATTTTATCGCCGGGAATCAGGTTACGGCGACGCACTTCATCACGTTCAATGCCAAGCTCTGCCGCAACACGATCCATCAACCTCTCCATAACAAAGACGCCTTGCGGATGGCCGGCGCCGCGGACCGGCGTAACCGGCACCTTGTTGGTTAGCGCCAGCCGCACGTGCGTGCTGAAAGCGGGGACTTCATAAGGCAGCGGTATGGTTTCTGCTGCGTTATAGGGCAGGTTCACCCCACGCGCCGTAAAGGCTCCGTGGTCATGAATTACAGCGCTCTTGATGCCAAGGATTCTACCGTCGTCATCAACGGCGATTTCCGCTTCCCAGTACTGATCGCGTTCCTGCGTCGTCGTGATGAAATGCTCTCGTCGATCTTCCGCCCATTTAATCGGACGGTTGATCATCCGGGTTGCAAGACAAAGTACGACATCTTCTTGATACACCACCAATTTGGGGCCAAACCCACCACCGACATCTGGGGTGATAACCCGTAAACGATTTTCATCATGCCCCGTCATATCGGTGAAGGTCGTCTCCAACGAATGCGGCATCTGCGTTGAGCTCCACAGAGTCACCTGATCGGCAAACTCATCAAAGGAGGCGACACAGCCACGGCATTCGATCGAGTGCGACCCACCGCGATGGATCCATAGTGACTCAGAGAAAGTGTGCGCAGCGTTCGCAAATGCACCATCAACATCGCCATAATCCATGTTGAATTCTGCGAGCAAATTATGGTCGGCATCGCGATGGGCAACAGGCGCACCCTGAACCATGGCATCTCGGCAATCTGCGGAGGCCGGTAACGGGTCATAATTGACCTCAACCAATGTCGCGGCATCCTCCGCGATATATCGGTCATCAGCAATTACGACCGCTATGGGTTCACCAACATAGGTCGCTTCGTCATAGGCAAGAGCTGGCCGATCACGATTCTGCTTATAGGATGGGCTCGGCATGCCGACGACCAACCGCTCATTGATCAGTTGTGGGCGTATATCATCCATCGTGAAGACCGCATGGACCCCAGGGTGCGCTAGCGCGGCATCAACATCGATCCCGTTAATCGCCGCATGGGCGAAGGGGCTCCGAACAAAGGCAGCCTGCAGCATGTCAGGAAGACGAATATCGTCGATAAAGTTTGCTTCTCCCCGCAACAACGAAGGATCTTCCAGCCGTTTGGCACGGGTTCCGAATACTTTCCAAGCCATAGATACAGCGCTTTCCTATAAGAGAATGACAATCGTCTATTAGCCGAAAGACCTAGCAGAAATCAGCTATTTTGTAAAAAAAGGAAGATTATTTCTTTTTTTGGCACATCTCGCTGTTTCGCTGGAACGTCCAGGCCACGATGTTATAATATAACAATTGTAAATCCCTTGATGACAAGAACCCACCTCTAACAAATTGAGATACCTATGATATTTATGAGAACCGCCTTCTTCGGAATAGCCATGGCGGTACTTTTCGGATGGACCGCGTCAGTTTCCGCGACAGACGGTGTCGTTGTCTCGATCAAGCCAATCCATTCGCTGGTCGCTTCGATCACCAAGGGTGTCAGCGAACCCTTTCTGATTTTGCGGCGACAATCATCCCCTCACACATACAGAGTGCGACCGTCAGAGGCCAAGAAACTACGCAATGCCAAAGTTATTTTCTGGATTGGCGAGGAGCTGGAAAACTTTTTGGTCAAACCGTTGGAGGTTTTGGGCCATCGCGCCAAGATCGTAACGCTATCCGATTCTGACCAACTCACCCGCCATGAATTTCGCAAAGCCAATCAATTTAAATCAAAAAAGGACGCGGCACATAAGCATAACCATGGGCACCATCATGGCAAAATCGATCAGCACTTTTGGCTCGATCCAGCGAATGCAATCGCGTTCTCACAAAAGATAGAGATCACCCTGAAGGCGATCGATCCAGTAAACTCCCAAACATTCAGGAAAAATGCCAAACAACTACGGGCTCGCCTCAACAAGCTACAACGCAAGACGGCAACCAAACTCAAACCTCTACGACATGGTCGTTTTTTTGTTTTTCACGATGCCTATCAATATTTCGAAAAGCGGTTTGGGCTTTCTGCGGTCGGTGCAGTAATCTTCCACCCGGATATTCCGTTGAGCGTTAAACGGATCTCAGAAATTCAGAACAGTATAAAGCAAGCAGGCTCAGTCTGTGTTTTCTCCGAACCCCAGTTCAATCCTAAATCGGTGAAACTTGTGACCAGGGGAACATCGGCACGCTTGGCGATCCTCGATCCCATTGGAGCGACATTATCCCCAGGCCCCGATCTATATTTCCAGCTCATCGACAACATCGCGAAATCTTTTGAAGCTTGCCTAGCTTCCGCATTGCGCCACTAAACATCCTTTGTGATGAAAGCTTCCGCCCTGGCGTCGCATTTGATAAAACAGGTCAATCAATAGCGAAAAGTTCGGTCCCCGCGCTTGGGACACCGGAGGAAACATGGACGGCACAGGCAGCAATACAGCCTATCAGGCAATCACCGTTACACCCGCGAGCCCAACGGTTGGCGCAGAGATCAGCAATATCGACTTGACCCGCCCACTTACCGAGCTTGAGCTGGCGGAGGTCAAACGCGCTTTCACCGAACACTGCGTTCTATTTTTCCGAGATCAGGAAATCAGCTTTGAAGATCATGTACGGCTGGGTGAATATTTCGGCCCCATCGGCTCGCACGTCGGGACAAATACAAACAGCCAACTCAGTGACGATCCACGGGTTCGAAAATTTCATTTCGATGAGAATTCGGAGGCTATATCTGGCCACATCTGGCACACTGACCAATCCTGTGCAGAACACCCGCCGCTCGGCAGCATCCTGTACAACCAGATTATCCCTCCCAACGGTGGCGGCGACACCATGTTCGCCAGCATGTATGCCGCCTATGAAGGGCTATCCGACCGAATGCAGAACTATCTGGAAGGGCTAACAGCCTGGCATGACGGCGTACCGACCTTTGGTCCCGGCACGCCCAACGCCACACACCCAGTGATCGTCAAACATCCCGAAAGTGGGCGAAAGCTACTTTATGTAAATCGTGGATTCACCAAACGGATTAACGAGCTTTCGGCGTCTGAAAGTGAAGGGGTCTTGCGTTTTCTGTGGGATCACTGCGTGTTGCCGGAACACTGCCATCGCTTCCGTTGGACACCCCATTCCATCGCTTTTTGGGATAATCGCTGCGCGCAACACCGGGCGACCAATGATTACCTACCTAATGTTCGGTCAGGCTATCGGGTCCAGGTTGAGGGTATCGTCGGCCCGGTCGCCGCCTGACCCCTACCCTTTAAACGCGTCGATATACTCCTGACGGCGCTCACCAATGCGCGCACTTATTTTTGCTCCCGACTCGATCATCTCGTCAATTTCTTCCTTGCTCAACTTGGTAGCGATTTCCGCCTGATAACAAGGACGATCCTTCACACGCTGCCACCATGCCTGCACCTTTGGCCGGTCAGCGATCCAATGGTCGAGAATTTGTAAGTATTCGAGCCGTGCCACGAAAGGCGCGAGATTGATCTCTGCCAGGCTAAACATATTGCCGGACAGCCAATCGTCCCCGTCTGCAAGCGCCTCATCCATCAGCTTGAAAGCTATCTCATAAGCGCCAATACCTCGGAACACGTAAGGAGATTCCACGCCGTCCTCAAAGGTCGACAGAAATCGATCGCGCCGGTTTGCATCTCCGACATTGCGAAAGCGCTGCTGTCGCTGTTCTTCTGTCTGATTCTTCATCCGATCGCGGAACATCGCCGAGAACGAGAACACCACGACACCTTCAAACAATCCCTCATCAACGGCCTTACCCCAGAGACGCATTTGAGCACGTTCACCTGGATGGGACGGGCTCAAAGATGGCTCCGGATAGGTCTCATCAAGATATTCGCATATCAATGTAGATTCCCGCATCGCATACCCGTCATGGATCAGGGTCGGCACATAGGCCTTGGGGTTCAGCTTGAGGTATTCCGGGTCATATTGCGCATTGACGAACAGGTTGACCTCATGGCTTTCCCATTCGACGTCTTTTTCAAACAAAGTCATCCGAACTTTTTGAGCACAAACCGAATTTTCGAAATGATAGAGCTTAAGCATCCGAATTTCCCATTACACACATAAAGAGGTACAAAATATTAATCTGTCTGAACACTAGGCAGGCGCTGTGGTACTGTCCACCAAACAACGTTGTATGACCGATGACTGACCGGCTTCAGTTTGATCAAATCTTTGCTCAGGGCCAAAAGGCTCACGAAAGCGGCAATATCGGCGAGGCCGAAGTCTGCTACATCAAACTTTTGGAAATCGCGCCGGGACACCCAGACATACTGCACCTTTTAGGTGTTTTATATGGCCAAACAGAACATCTGGAGGACGCAGAGAAACTAATCGCTGAAGCACTTAAATCGCTGCCAGAGGACCCAATCTACCTTTTCAACTACGGTAATGTTCTAACGAAGATGAAGAGATGGCATGATGCGGCTACAGCCTTTGGCCAAGCTGCAAAAGGAGCGCCCGACCACGTAGACATAGCGTTCAACCTGGCTCTTACTCACAAAAAACTCGGTAACCTGGAAGAAGCCGAACGGTTTTTTCGTCAGGTACTCTCTTTGGACCATAACCACGCCCACTCCATGACCGAACTGGCCGGGCTCGTCGAGAAGAAAGGTGCGCGCGAGGAAGCAATTATTTTGCAGGAAAAGGCAAATGTCTTAGAGCCCAATATCCCTGATTTCCAATTAAATTTAGGCGTCCTTAAACTCAAACAACACCAGTGGGATGATGCTATTGCCCTCTTCGAAAAAGCTTTGTCCTTAGAAAAATGGCATCCACAATCGATAGCTATTAAGGCCATTGCCCATTTCGAAAAGGGAGAAGATAGCGCCGCCCTAAACCTAGTCGACCCGAGTACAAAACTCTTCGTTACAGATTTGCCCCTACCATCGGATGTCGATGAGAAATCACTGATTAAAGCCCTAGTGAACCATCCGAGCTGCGAATGGGAACGCAGCGGTACAACGACGATAGAAGGCGCACAGACAGAAAACTTACTTAACGACACCAATCCTTTGATAAAGAGTTTCGTTTCCTTGCTTACAGCCAAAATCGAAACCTACATCCAGAGACAAGATATTGACCCGAATGATCCATTTCTTGCCAAAATTCCGGAGTCTTGGAACTACAGCATTTGGGCAACCATCCTGAAAAACGATGGGCATCAAATACCCCATCTCCATCCCTCGGGCTGGTTATCCGGTGTATACTATTTAGAAGTCCCATCCGATATCATGGATAAAGAAAACTCCGGGCAACAGGGCTGGATAGAATTTGGCGCGCCCGGTTATGGCATTGAGCCTGTCCGCCCACCTAATGTCCGCCGGATAATGCCGGTGCCGGGAAAATTGATATTCTTTCCGTCCAGTTTTTTCCATCAGACAATACCACTTTCCGGTAAAGCGCAGCGGATCAGCATTGCCTTTGATGTGCTCCCAACAAAATGGCGGAGCTAACCAAATTTGATTGCGTGTCGGTGAGTTTTACCTACCGGATTCTTCCTGTATAAACTTCTCACCGGTCAAATTTGGATCGGTTGGGAGACACATAAAGATAGAACGATGAAACCTGCTGCATTTGAATATCACGCACCAACGACGGTCGACGAAGCAGTTGCCCTGCTGGCAGAACACGCACCAAATGACGGTCGCATTCTTGCCGGGGGACAAAGCCTCGTGCCCACCATGGCCTTTCGGCTGGCACGACCCAATCATTTAATCGACATTAATAATGTCGCTGACCTCGGAAAACTCACTGTCGAAGATGGCGCTTTATGTATTGGCGCGACGGTCCGCCATGCACAATTCCACACACCAGCCTGTAACGGTGTTCTCGGACATTTGCTGACCGACGTTGTTGGCAACATCGCCCATTACCCGATCCGACAACGCGGTACGTTCTGTGGCAGTGTCGCCCATTCCGACCCAGCGTCTGAATGGTGCATGGTCGCCGCCACTTTGGATGCCACAATGGTTGCGCAGAGCGCCTCAGGTGAACGATTGATTCCCGCCGCTGAGTTCTTCGAGACGGTAATGACTACAAACCTCAACGAAGATGAACTCCTGCGCGAAGTTCGCATTCCGATGCTCAGCGATGACACAGTCTATGGATTTCAGGAATTCAACCGCCGCGCCGGCGATTTCGCGATCTCGATGACCCTCGTTACCTATCGCCTTGAGAGTGGCAAAATTACTGACCCGCATATCGGTGTTGGCGGTGCAGAAGATCGCCCCCGCCGTATCGCAGAAGCAGAGGCCGCGCTTGCCGGGCAAACACCCGGTGACGAGGCATTCCGCGCTGCCGCCGATGCCGCCGCTGCAGCGATTGACCCCATGGAAGACCACGCAACAAATGCTCAATACCGCCGCGATCTAACCGCGACGCTGGTTCGCCGGGCGCTGGAGAATGCCGCATCATGAGTGACAAGAAAGACATAACGCTCACCGTCAATGGACGAGATCATAACGTCGCGGTCGATCCGCGCTGGACGCTCGCCGATGTCATCCGCGACCATTGCGGACAGACCGGCACCCACCTTGGTTGTGAACATGGCATTTGTGGCGCCTGCACTGTGCTGGTCGACGACACACCGGTTCGATCTTGCCTGATGTTTGGTGTTCAGGCTGATGGCAAAAAGATCCGCACCGTCGAAGGCCTCGCAAATGGCGATGAATATCATCCCCTGCAGAAAGCCTTTATGGAAAACCATGCGCTGCAGTGCGGCTATTGCACGCCAGGCTTCCTGATGCTGGCCACGGGAATTCTTGAGGCACAACCCGATATTAGCGATGACGATTTGAACGAAGTATTGTCCTCTAACCTGTGTCGTTGCACCGGCTACGCCAATATCATCAAAGCCGTACGCGCGGCGCGCGATGAGATGAAGGCAGCGAGCTAATGGCAACGGCAACAAACAGAATGCTCGGCCACCTCGGGGATAGCGTTGAACGGTTGGAAGACCCACCGCTGGTTACCGGCAAAGGCCGGTTTGTCGGTGACATTAACTTCCCTGACCAACTGCATATGCGGATCGTCCGCAGCGACCATGCCCACGGAAAAATAAAATCCGTCGACACATCAGCAGCGGAAGCCGTTCCCGGTGTCGTGGCTGTCTGGACAACTACTGACATCGATGATGTTCCGCCGATTGATTTTCGTGAAGGTAGTGACCCGACACTGGCACTCTTCCGGCAATACGCCCTGGCCCGTGAGCTGGTTCGCTATGTCGGCGACCCGGTTGCGGCCGTATTCGCCGAAGACCCCTATACCGCAGAAGACGCGGCGGAGTTGGTGACGATCAATATTGAACCACTACCAGTCCTGATCAATGCCGATGACGACCCTCAGGACTTCAAAGGCAAAGCAACAACCGAAGCCGCGGTCGTCGAACAGGGCTATGGCGATATCGATGAGACTTTTGCCAGCGCCTATAAAGTTGTTGAAGTCGATGTAAAGGTCAGCCGGCACACCGGTGTTCCCATGGAATGTCGCGGGGCGATCGGCCGTTATGACGAAGCGCGCGACGTCCTCGAAATGTATGGCGCAGCGAAGGTCCCCCATCGAAATCGCGACACGCTTTGCCGGATGTTGAACCGTCCAGCCTCCGGGATGCACTTGTTTGAAGGCCATACCGGCGGCGGTTTTGGTATCCGTGGCGAGCTCTATCCGGAAGATGTTCTCGTGTGCGTCGCGGCCATGCGCTTACGGCGGCCCGTCAAATGGATCGAAGACCGCCAGGAACATTTAATGGCAGCAAACCATTCACGCCAGCAACGCCATATAATCCGCGCTGCGGTCGCCGAAGATGGTGAAGTTGTCGGGCTCGATGATGAGCTTTATCTTGATCAGGGTGGCTATATCCGGACCCACGGGACCCGCGTCGCCAATATGACAACAGGCACACTACCTGGCCCATACCGCTTTCCGGTATACCGATCTATTTGTCACTTCCGGCTCACCAATAAGACGCCTGCTGCGACCTACCGTTCGCCAGGTCGTTGCGAGAGTACATTTGTTCGCGAACGCTTGATGGATGCCGTCGCCGTGGCGATGGATATGGATCCTATCGCGGTGCGTCGGCGCAATCTGATTTCGCTCGAAGAGATGCCTTATGGCCGCGCCCTCGATGTACTGGGCGATTCTGTTGAACACGATCCTGGTGACTATGCTGGACTGCTTGACCAAGGCCTCGCGCAAATAGGCTGGGACGACCTGCAGAAACAACTCGCCGAACGCCGCGCTAACGGCGAAATGGTCGGCGCTGGGATATCGATGTTCTTCGAGAAATCGGGCCTTGGACCCTCAGATGGTGCCAAGATATTCATCGACAATTCAGGCTTTATCGAAGTGGTCACCGGTGGCGCGTCTATCGGTCAGGGCTTCGAGACGGCGATGGCGCAGATTGCCGCTGAAGATCTCGGGACTGATTATCGCCGCATTCGGGTCGTTCATGGCCAAACCAATCGGATCGATTATGGCGTTGGGGCGCATGCGTCGCGGGCTACGGTTCTGACCGGGACAGCTGTTAGCCTAACAGCCCAGGCCGTGCGCGCCAAAGCGTTGGATATGGCTGCCGAACTGCTGCAAACAACAGCCGACACGTTGACCATCACCGATGGCGTTGTTCATTCCAAAGACAATCCCACCGGTCCATCCCTCACGCTCGGTGAAATCGCAGAAGCGCTGATGCCGACCTCCAAACTCCTAGGCGGTCGTGAGCCATACCTCAAAGGCGAAGAATGGTTCCACATCGATCATCAGACCTATCCCTACGGCCATCATATTGCGGTGGTGAAGGTCGACCCTGATACCGGTGGTGTTGAGATCGAAAAATACTTCATCGCCTATGATATCGGTCGGTCAATCAATCCAATGATGATTGAGGGCCAACTGGTTGGCGGTTTGGCACAAGGTGTCGGCGGTGCTCTGTTCGAAGAGTTCACCTATTCCGAAGCTGGTGACCCACAGGCCGTGACCTTTGCCGATTATCTGATGCCAACCTTGAAAGAGACTCCGGATCCGGAAATTCTCCTGACCGAAGACTTTCCAAGCATTCGGACACCCCTTGGCATCAAAGGTGCGGGCGAAGCGGGCATTACCGGGGCGGCTGGCGCTATTGCTTCTGCAATCGACAATGCTATTGGCATTCCGGGGGCTGTGACCGAAACCCCTGTATCACCACAGCGACTAAAGAAAATATTGAGCGAACACGGTAAATAAGCGTTTCGCGCCACTAAAAAATATCGAGCAAAAGGAGACATCCGTGGCAAACAAGGATTTAAGAGACTGGATCAGCGATCTTGAGGCCAATGGCCAGTTGCAAGTTGTATCCGGTGCCGACCGAGAAGAAGAAATCGGCGCCATCGTCGACATCTATATGCGCCAGATGACCAATCCGGCGGTGATGTTCGATGACATTCCAGGCTATCCCAAAGACTTTCGTGTCCTAGCCAACATTCTGACATCTGTACCGCGGATCAATCTCGCGCTTGGTGAAGACGTCGAAAAATCCGAAGTCGAGCTTGTCGATTACTGGCGCAAATATATGAAAGATCAGCCGACCCATGCCCCAGTTGAGGTTAATGGCGGCCCGATCCTCGACAATGTGTTCGAGGGTCAGGACATCGACATTACCAAAATCCCGACACCAAAATGGCATGAACATGATGGCGGCTATTTCATTGGAACGGCCTGCATGGTTGTGATGAAAGACCCGGATTCAGGCTGGATCAACTATGGCGCCTATCGGGTTCAGGCTCATGATGCCAACACCGCTTCTCTAATGACATCCAAGGGCAAGCATGGCGATATCATTCGCAACAAATATCATGCCAAGGGCGAACCTTGCCCGATTGCTGTCATTGTCGGTATGCACCCAGCCTTGTTCATGGTTGCCGGGCTCGAAATGCCTTTTGGCAAAAATGAGTATGACTGCGCCGGTGGGCTGATTGGCGAAGGCGTTGAGATCATCAACATGCCAAAAACTGGTCTGCCAGTACCGGCAAATGCCGAGATCGCCTTTGAAGGGTTTATCCATCCTGATGACCGGGTCGATGAAGGCCCGCTCGGCGAATGGACCGGTTATTACGCTGGCGGGGCAACTACTCAGCCAGCCATCCGCATCGAAACCTTTATGCACCGCGACGACCCCATCCTTATGGGGGCCATCCCGGCAGTGCCGCCCAATGATGACACGTTCTATCGCGGCACCTATCGCTGTGGTGCTGTATGGAACCAGCTCGAAGCAGCCGGTATTCCCGAGGTCAAAGGCGTTTGGGCCCATGAAGCTGGTGGCAGCCGTATGTGGCTAACGGTATCCATCAAACAGATGTATGGCGGCCATTCGAAACAGGCAGGGCTCATTGCCTCGCAATGCCATGCCGGAGCTTATGCCAATCGCTGGGTAATTGTCGTCGATGACGATATCGACCCCGCCAACCTCAATGACGTGATTTGGTCAATGTGCACGCGCTGCGATCCACAGGATGGTGTCGAAGTTCTTAACGGTTGCTGGAGTACCCATCTTGATCCGATGAGCTACAGCCATGAAGACCCACGCAACTCGCGTGTCGTCGTCGATGCCTGTATCCCCTATCGCCGTAAGGACACTTTCCCGATTGTCGCGCGAAATTCCAAAGAACTCGACGATCGGATCTTCAAAAAGTTCGGCGACGTTCTACCGAAGTAATCGATCTCAATTCGGCGCGAAAAGCGCAAACAAAAACGGGGCCGCAAGGCCCCGTTTCCGTTTCAGCGTATGTCTGCTGACTTAGCCTTTATAGACGCCTTCTGCCTTAGCCTGCTCGATAATATCGAGGACCTTCGGCGGCGACATCGGCAATGACGTTGGGCGAATACCGATGGCATCGCCAATCGCGTTACCGACAGCGGCCATGGTCGGTACCACCGGCACCTCACCAACACCACGCAGTCCAAACGGATGAGCCGGGTTTGGCACTTCCACCATGATCGTATCAACCATCGGTACGTCAGAAGCGACCGGCATCCGATAATCAAGGAAACCGGCATTCTGCAGCCGGCCGTCGTCACCGTAGATGTATTCCTCGTTCAATGCCCAGCCGACGCCCTGAATGGCACCGCCCTGGATCTGGCCGACGACCTGATCGGGATGAATAGCCTTACCGACGTCCTGGATCACGGTGTAACGGGTAACGTCCGTACGGCCAGTGTTTTCATCGACCTTCACGTCAACGATATTGACGGCGAAGCCCGGCCCAGCGCCGGTGACGTTCATTTCCGTATGACCGGAAATCGCGCCATGGCTCATCGTGGTCTTTTTACAGATATCGGCAATCGACATCGGTTCGAAATCACCAACGTTCGCACTGGCAGGCCGGACCATACCATCTTCGAAGATAACGCCATCTTCCGGCACATCCCACATTTCCGCGGCGCGGCTGCGCAGTTCCGCAATACACTTGCGGGCGGAATCGACGATTACCATGCCAACCGAAAAGGTTGTCCGGCTACCCGCCGTCACCCGGTTAAAGCCAAGCGAGTTGGTATCGACCATCTTGACCCGAACCTGATCGACAGGAATGCCGAGCTCTTCAGCCGCCATCATACTGATCGAAATTCGTGAGCCAGCGACATCGGCAGTACCAGTAGCGATGGTAACCGTTCCGTCCGGCGCCAAGTTCAGGGAAGCAGCGGTTTCACCACCCCGGTTGAACCAGAAACCAGTAGAAATACCGCGGCCTTCGCCTTCTTTGACCGGTGTTTTGTAATGGTCACTTTCCTTGGCTTGTTTGAGGGTTTCGATGAAACCAATCGGTCCCCAAGTATCACCATAGATCGTCGTATGACCATCATCGCAGGCATTCTTGAGCCGGAAATCGATGGGGTCCATTTCGATCTTGCGCGCCATCTCGTCGACGACACCTTCAACACCGAAGACAATCTGCGGCACACAAGGCGCCCGGAAAGATGCAACCTTTTGGCGGTTCGACAAGACTTCATAAGCCGTAATGTCGACGTTCTTGAGGTCGTAGCGTGTGAACATCGCATTCGGGGCGTTGAAATACATCGATCCGGCATATGGGCCAGACTGGAAGATCATTTCAGCCGACGCCGCTGTGATCGTGCCGTCCTTTTTACAGCCCATTTTGATCGTGTAGCTGGTGCCAGAAACCGGCCCCGTACCACGGAACACCTCGATCCGCGACAACACGATCTTGACCGCGCGAGACGCTTTCTTGGACAGCATGATCGCGAGAGGCTCGCCGTAGAACCCTGTCTTGCCGCCAAAACCACCACCGAGTTCAGACTGCTGCACGTTGATCTTGTTGCAGTCGATATCGAGGATGGCCGACAGACGATCACGATAAACGAACGGTGCCTGCGTACAGCACCAGACTTCAATCTGCCCGTCTTCAGAATAATCCGCGATGCAGCCCTGCGGTTCGATATAACCCTGATGCATCGGCTTGCTGTCATAAGACCGCTCAACGATAACGTCAGCTTCTTCAAAACCGGTATCGGCATCACCAAGCTGCGTAACCATCCGTTCCGTTACGTTGGTCTGCTTGTCTTCTGCACCGTCTACACCCTTGGTCCGCAGATAGTCATGCAGAATGGGGGCGTCTGGCTTCATCGCTTCAACCGGATCGATGACATGCGGCAGAACTTCATAGTCGACTTCGATCAGCTTAAGAGCCTGTTTGGCGATCTTTTCGCTGGTCGCGGCAACCGCGGCGACAGGATGTCCGTCATAAAGCGCTTTTTCACGCGCCATAACATTCCGGGTCATATCGCCAGGAGGCGTTCCTGCCTTCTTTTCCGGGAAATCGGCACTTGTGATAACAGACTTAACGCCCGGCAGAGCTTCAGCCTTCGAGGTGTCGATTGATTTGATATTTGCATGCGCATGCGGGCTGCGCAGGATTTTACCCACCAGCATGCCTGGCAGGAATGCGTCAGCGCCAAACTTGGCCCGACCCATAACCTTGTCGAGGCCATCATGTTTAATGGGGTTGGTACCGACAATCTTCAGATCAGCACCGGGATTAAATCCACTTTCTTCAAGAATAGACGCCATGATTTAGCCCTTTCTCATTTCTTCGGCCGCAGCCTGTACAGAACGAATGATTTTATCGTAACCGGTGCAGCGGCAGAGATTGCCAGCGAGCCAGAAACGGATTTCGGTTTCGGTTGGGTCTGGGTTTTTCTCGAGCAAGGCTTTCGCTGCGATCAAAATACCCGGTGTGCAAATACCACATTGTAGCCCGTTGATTTCGAGGAATTTGGTTTGCAACGGATGCAGGTCTTCCGCCGACGTCGCCATACCCTCAATTGTTTCAATTTCCTTGCCTTCTGCTTCAACACCCAGCACCAGGCAAGAACAAACCAGATCGCCATCAAGACGAATACTGCATGCGCCGCAGTCGCCTGTTGAACAACCTTCCTTGGTTCCGGTCAGTTCCAGCTCATTACGCAGGACATCGACCAGTGATTGATCAGGTTCACAGAGAGTCTCGTACTCGTCTCCGTTCACCGACAATGTTATGTGACTTCTTTTCGCCATTAGTTTTCTCTCGCCCGTTCGAGTGCAATTTCAGCCGCGCGCCGTCCAATGACAGCCGCAGTTTTTATTCTGTATTCCTTGGTTCCCCGCTTATCCGAGATCGGATTGCAGGCAGCACTGCAGGCTTCACCCATCTTGGTGAGGGCCGCATCATCGACCTTGGTGCCGATCAGCGCAGCAGCGGCATCAGCCACCAATAAAGGTGTCGGCGCAACAGCTCCGAGTGATACACGTGCCGCAGTACAGGTTCCATCATCATCCAGCGTGATATTCACACCAGCACCAACCACCGCGATATCCATTTCGGTCCGCGGCGTCAGCCGCAGATAAGCGTCACCGGAATGAGCCGGACGCTTGGGCATGGAGAAAGACATAATGAACTCACCATCCGCCAGCGACGTTTTGCCGGGGCCAGTTACGATGTCTTCAACCGGGGCTGTCCGTTCACCACCTGGTCCAACGATATTACAGATGGCCCCCGCAGCGATCATTGCCGGTGTACTATCTGCCGCCGGAGAGGCGTTACAGACGTTGCCGCCAACAGAAGCACGACCCTTAACCTGGATCGAGCCAATGAGCGCAACGCCATCAATGACACCAGGCCACGTAGAGCTAAAACCTTCATGGTCCATCAGAACCATGCCTGCGGTCGCGGCCCCAAACGTATAGGCACCATCTGATTCAGAAATCTCCTGCGTACCAGGAACATTTTTAATATCGACGATTACGCCGGGATCAATAAGTTCGGCGTGAATTTGCACCATGACATCGGTACCACCGGCAAAAACCTTTCCACCGCCGCCAGCTTCGGCAAGCAGTGAAGATGCAGCATCCGGCGATTCCGGAGCCTCGTAACGCACATCATCCATTGTTACGGATCTCCCCTTCTTTTCTTATCAGTCTAAGTTGTAAAGTCGGACGTGATCATGGCCTAACATTATCGCGAAAACCAGCCCCAACAGGCAGAAAACACGCGCTTTTATCAGACCCTGAACACCTCACCGCGCTTGCGACCCTGTGACATCGGCAAAAACAGCTCATCAAGCGGAATTTCACGCTTGATCATGCCTTGTTCATGCGAGTATCCAACCAGTCTGGTGAGCTGGTTTTCGTTATCCTCGGTCATACCGTATTGCCAGGGGTCAGACCCCATAATTTCTTCCTGTTCTTCCCAGGACTCGCGATACCACGCCAACGGCACGATGCGCGGGTTGACCATACGCTTCATCGCCACTGCTTTCGCTTCATTGAAGGCATGATAAAGATTTAGCGGAACCCAAGGGTATTTCTCGACAATTTCTCTTTTAATTCCAAGGACATGCATAATGGGGAAAATACGCGTCCGCTCAAAGAACGCGACTTCCTCTTCCTTAAAATTAGGGAATAGCCGCCCAACACGAGGGTCTTTATCGACCAAAGGCTTGATCAGGTCGGGATGCAGAACGGCATCAAGCTCACCTTCCGCCAGCATCGTCTCCACAGATTTGTCATCTGGCAAACGCGTGAGTTTGAGGTCCTCCGGTGGATCAAACTCGATACTTTCATCCAATTCTGAAAACCACTCCATCGACCGGTGCGGCACGCCATATTCATGTTCCAAAATACCGCGCATCCAGAGCTGGGCGCTCGACTGGAACTGTTTAACCCCCATTTTACACCCGATCAGGTCTTTCGGCTCTTTGAAGCCCTTTTGGGTATTTATGAACATAAAGCCATGACGGAACCGGCGGTGCAGAAACACCGGGATGCCTTCAAACGGCATCCCCTGATCGCGCGCCACGAGGTAGGACGAGCAGGAGCATTCTGCGACATCAAAGTCCTGATTACGCAAAAACCGCCAATGACGGGTTGTTGAATCCATCTTGGTCAGAATATTGAGCTTAATCCCATCTGGCTCAACGGTGCCATCTTTCAGTGCGCGGACGATTTCGTAATCGCCCATCGCGAGTGTCAGTTCCAGCTTCTGTCCCATCTTATTTCCTCCCAACCGCTCATATCGGCGGCGAATAATTTTACAGAGGCAGGGCCTCTAGGCGTTTTTCAGAATTTCTTTTAGGCGCTGCGGGGTGACCGGCAATTGGGTAATCGCCCCAGGGATACCGACGGCCTGATCAATCGCGCCGGCAATCGCTGCACCAACACCATTGATACCACCTTCACCACCGCCCTTGAGACCGAGCAAATTATGCGGGCTCGGTGCATCTTCGGTGATCATGCATTCTACTGTCGGCACGCGATCCAACGTCGGCATCATATAATCAGCGAAGGTCACCGCCATCGGCTCACCCTCGTCGCTATAGACGAATTCTTCATACAGAGCACCGCCAATCCCCTGAATACAACCACCAACCAATTGGCCTTCGAGCAACATCTCATTGACCATACAGCCGACATCGTAGGCGACCATGAAACGCTCGACATCAATGCGCCCCGTCTCAGGATCGACTTTGACGACGGCAAAATGAATACCGTAGGGGAACGCGGATTCTTTGGTTTTATGAAAATCTTCTGCCGCCAACCCTTCTTCATTGCGCCGGGCAATCTCCGCCAGCGTGATCGACGATATCGAGTGTATCGGCAGGCATCTGCAGCATCTCCGCTGCGAGATCGAGTGCCTTGGTCCGCAAAGTCAGGGCCGTAACATTAACTGCACTGCCGGTCATCACGGTTGCCCGGGCGGCATGGGCGCCGATGCCGTACGGAATTAGGTTTGTTTGGCCGTGAATGACGGTGATGCGCTGGTAATCAACACCGAGCGCATTAGCGCAAATCTGCGCCATCGTTGTCTCGAATCCCTGTCCCAGCGATGCACCGCCGGTCAGCACTTCTATATCGCCATTCTCATCGACAGAAATCTGCGCACCGTCAGAGGGCCCCTTGCCGCTTTCTTCGACGAAGACACCAATCCCCGACCCAACCATTTCACCAGCGGCGCGCCGCTGTTCGAGGTCTGCTTCCAGCTCATCCCATTTAAGCCAGGTCAGCGCCTTATCCAGAAGTTGGGGATAATCGCCATTGTCGATTTCCATATTTTCGACACCGGGCTCATCAAAATTCAGCGAGAACGGCATTTGATCAGAAGTAATCAGATTGCGGCGACGCAGCTCGATCCGATCAATACCAAGCTTCACCGAAAGCGCATCCATCAGACGTTCGCGGACAAACGTGCTTTCAAACCGTCCGGGCGCGCGATAGGTCGCCGCCGGTGTCTTATTGGTCAGCCGGAAATGACACAAAGCACGATAGGCCGGCACATTATAGGCCCCGGTCAGCATACACATGGTGCGGTTCGGCACATTCGCTCCGTGGGTCCGGACATAACCACCCTGATCATGAAAGAACTCATCTTCCATCCCAAGGATCATGCCGTTCTTATCGACCGCAATTTTAACCATATGATGCTGATTGCGGCCCTGATTGGCCGCCATCATGTGTTCCTGGCGGTCTTCAATCCATTTTACAGAACGCCCCAGCCGCATGGCGGCGACAAGCACCAGAACATCTTCCGGGTACAGCTCACCGCGAATACCAAACCCGCCACCGGTATGGCCTTCATGAAGCTCGATCTTATCATCATCACGCCCGAGCATCCGAACCAAAGTATCACGATTACGATGCGGGACCTTCGCAGCGCCGTAGAGTTTCAGAATATCGTCATCAGCATCATAGACGCCGATGGCTCCTCTGGTTTCCATAGGCACGCCGGAATGACGCCCGGTCCGTAGATCAAGCTCAATCACCGTATCAGCGGCAGCGAACGCAGCGTCGACGTCGCCATAGCTATGAGTCAGCAAACCGGCTTCGGAGCTTAACCCGTCATCAAATTCACCGGGCTCATCATCGGCTGATGCAATGACCCGCAATTGTTCGGCATTAATCACTACCAGATCAGCGGCATCTTCAGCGATATAAGGATCTTCAGCAAAGATCGCGACGACGGGATCGCCGACATAGCGCACGCGCTCCGTCGCCAGCACGTTTTGACGAAACGGTTTCAGCTCTTCCGATGATTTGTCAGCGCGGAAATCAATCGGCGGCAAATCGGATATATCTTCGCTCGTCCATATTTTAACGACACCCGCAATTGCTGCCGCTTCCTCGGTATCAATCGACGTGATTTTTGCATGCGCATAAGGGCTGCGAACGATCCGCATATGTAGCTGGTCGGGGAAATTGATATCGGCAGCATAGTTTCCCTGCCCCGCAATCAAGGGAGGGTCTTCAAGCCGCGTCAGCCGTTGGCCGAGAAGGTCTTTTTTCTGTGTTGCCATGACATATGTGATAGCGAATTTCTGCGCTCTTGGCAAAGTCGGCTCTCTGGGTATTCAGATGGCCGACCTTGACTATCGGCGCGCTTCGCCGTTGGCTACAGGTAACGCAGAAAGACATTTCAGGGAGAGACCAGAATGGCGGACATTTCGACCAAGACAATCACCTGCGAGAGTGGCCTTCCCGCGTTTATCGCTACCCCGGCAAATACCTCTCGTCCCCTACCCGCCGTGGTAATTATGCATGAACGCTATGGGCTGGTGCAGCACACGCTTGATCTCGCAGGACGATTTGCCGACGAAGGCTTCGTCTGTATCGCGCCCGACTGTTTCTTTCGTCATCCGGATCAGGATGCGTTGCATGCCGGGGATGACCGTTATGACATTACCGATGACGAAGCAGCGGAACATCTCAGCACCGCTATTGATGTGCTCGAAGCAATGGATGAGGTCGATAATGACTGCATCGCTGTTAAAGGCGTCTGCCAGACCGGACGCCACCCGCTAATCCTTGCGGCTCGGCGCCGGGTTGCTGCCGCGCTAGTGTGGTATGGCGCAGCACAAGATCGTGAATGGGAAACCAGCGACCTCTATCCTGAGCCTTTAGCGGACGTGATTGCCAAAGTCGATTGTCCGGTGCTGGGGATGTTTGGCGAGGCTGACCACATGATCTCTCTGACGCATGTGCGGCGTTTTCGCAATTGCCTGGAAGAGAAAGGCAAAAGCCATTCAGTTCATGTCTTCCCGGGCGCGCCACATGGCTGGCTCAATGACACGATGCCCGGCCGCTATCGTCGCGATCAGGCGGAAGCCGCCTGGAAAGTGCAAAAAGAATTTCTGCTGGAGGTGCTGTCACCGGCCTATGACCGAACAGCAATCATGTCACGCTTTGATTGCGTCAGCAGCAAAGATTATGACTTCAGCAAGAATGTCCGTCAGGAATAATACTTTTTATGTTTTGACTGAACCGGCCCACTCCCCCACCCGGCTCTAAACTCTATGCCCGGACGGCGGCAACCCCATCAGAACCTCACCCACCGGCTCATAGTTCGAGACATGTGACTGTCCTTGCGCAAGAACCGTGTGAATATCGCGGAACCGCCTTTCAAACGGATTGGTCTCAAAGATCGCATTGGTGCCGCAAGCCTGGAATACAAAGTTGGCAACTTCCTGCGCCTGGTTCATTGAATAGGTAATCGCCAGACGCAGCCGTCCCCGCACATCAAATGAAGGCGGCTCACCAGAGCACTGCGCTTCCCAATATTCTTCAATCATCTCGACCAGAAACGCCCGGCTGGACCGCAGCTTGGCTTCATTGATCGAGACCTGAGACTGAATAACCGCGTTTTCGCGCAATACCGTCGACATGCCGCCGCCGACTTTGGTTACCGCCAGCTCTTTAAAATCCTCAAGCATGGTGCGCGCAATACCGAGCGTCAGGCCAGAGAACATAATGCCATAGCTGGTCAGCAACGGGATGTTATAGAGTGGGCCTTTCTCAACTCGATCCGGCTGGCTGTCGCGCCAGGTGGTATATTCTTCGGGGATAAACAGATCGGTGACTTTGTAATTGTCGCTGCCAGTCCCTTTGAGCCCCATCACCTGCCAGACATCAATCATCTCGGCTTTTGATTTCTCGAACAGCATGGTCCGCATGCGCGGTTTGCCATCATCGTCTTTGAGATGGTTGCCTTCTTCATCACAGACCCGGCTATGGCCGCCGAGCCAGGTGGCATTGCGGCTGCCACTACCAAAGCGCCATTCGCCGGAGACTTTATAACCACCATCAACGGGGACAGCAGCCGCCTTAGCGGGTGGCCCCCAGGCCATCACGGCCTCACGGGGGCCAAAAATATCCTTACAGACGTCATGCGAAACGTACCCCGATCCCCAGGTGCAGCCGGTGCCCTGCCCGACACACCAGGCGGTGCTGGCATCTGCCTGAGCAATTGCTTCGATGGTCTGCATCAGCATCAACGGTGTCGCTTCATCGCCACCAATCGACCGCGGCAACGCCATACGGAAAAGCTCGGCATCATGCAAAGCGGCCATCACTTGTGGCGTGACCTTGCCCTGCGCCTCTGTGTCGTCAGCCGCCGCAGCAATTTGTTCCTGCAGGGCCTGCGCGCGCGCAACCCAGTCAATTTTATCGGTATCTGACATCGAACTTCCCTGTTGGTTTTCTCTATTTTATAAGGGGGAACAGGTCCCTGTCACCCCAACGGCATCGTCTGGATTATTTCTCCAGATCGATATTGAGCGCCTGGAATATTCGGGTATGCATATTATAGGTGCCAATCAGAACCGTTAGCCCAACCATGCCTTCATCATCAAAATGTGCCGCAACAGCATCATAGATTTCATCCGACACCTGAATGTCACGTGACATGGAATCGGTATAGGCCAGGATGGCGCGATCCCGCTCATCAAACATATCCGAGTTTTCCCAATCTTTCAGGGCATCACACTCGGCGACCGAAAGACCTTCAGCCTCAGCGAGTTCAGGCACATGTTGTTTGATGACATATTGCACCCGGTTGAAGTAACCAATCCGGATGATGATCAACTCGCGAAGCCGGCCTTCAACGCCAAGCTCCCAGCGCACCAAATTGACAAAATCAAACCAGCCCGTTGCAGCAGGTGGGTTATTCATCAGCATCTTATATATATTGAGTAGCTTGCCACGACGGCCGGCTTTTAACTTATCGACGAACTCAGCGAGTTCGGGTTTGCCTTCCGCTTCAACGAGAGAAACGCGCGCCATGTGACCTCCATAAATCTATTACGGGCCAGTCCGGCGCGCGTAATTCCCCGTTACTTCTGAGCTGCTTCTGCTTTCCGTCTTTCGAAGAGCTGAACCAGTTTGATGACATCTGCAGCATCCATGCGGGCAAGCGGCCCAGCGCTATAGCTCGATGAAACAACCTTTCCATCATCGCCAAGCAGGAATTCCGACGGCTGAATAATGCCGCGACGGTCTTCCCACCACGCATCAAGCTGCGATGCCTGCTCGTGCGTAACACCCTGACCGACGGGGAAAGATACCTCGTCAGCCACCATTTTTGCTTCGTCACCTGTATCAATACTGGCGGCAATTACCTTTATGCCTTCAGCATCGAGAGTAGCTTTCTCATTTTCAAAGCCGACCAACTGCCGGCGGCAGTAAGGTCACCAATGTCCTCGATAGAACAGGATCAGCTGATACTTCGCATCAGCTAAATCCGGGAGTGTTGCCGTGCCACCGCCGACCAAATTAAGGGTCATCGCGGGGAAGGCATCACCGATATCCAGTTTTGTAGCCATTCATTTACTCCAGTTAGGTACCCGTTCATTGTCACCGGACCAATCACAATTGCAAGAGCGACAATTGCCGAACGGGACAAATAGTCCTAGTCTCATATGAGAAAGAAATCACTGGGAGGGAAAATCCAATGGATCCCCGTTTCGAACAGTTCAAGGATATGGACTGGAACTCTATGAGCTTTCCGGAAAAGCGCGATGTCTGGCTTCAGATATCGGATATGAGCGCCGAAGAGTTCGATACCATGATGGCTGGTCAGAAAGCCCGTCAGGACCAAGTGCCAAAAATCGGCGAGATGGCGCCGGACTTTGAGCTTGAACGTCTCGACCGGACCAAAAAGCGTACCGGCGAGTATGTAAAACTTTCAGATTTAAGGGGGAAGTCGGTAGCACTCTGTTTCGGCTCCTACACATGACCTCCCTTTCGTGATCAGTCCGTGCGACTGAACGAAATTTACGAAGCAAACAAAGACGATATTGAATTCTTCCTGATCTATGTATGTGAAGCACACCCTTCTGATGGCTGGCAAACTATACAAAACCTCGAAACCGAGCTTTTCTATAAAGCGCCAACGACGGCTGACGAACGTGCTGAAATTGGCAATGCATGCCAGATCGGGCTTGATCTCAAATACCCCATGCTCATCGACAATCTCGATGATGAGGCGGAAAGTAAATATGTCGCGGCACCGATCCGGCTGTTTGTCATCGACCCTGATGGCAAGATCACCTATGCCGGTGGCGAAGGTCCGCACAAGTTTGATCCCGATAGCTGGGAAGAAGCCATTAAGGCTCAGTCAGCCTGACATACGTTCTGGTGTGATCCAGTGGAGTCTGGCATGACAGACTCCACTGCCACTCTCCTCTCCTCCATACCCTCCGTCGACAAGCTGCTTCGGACCGCCGATGCGGAGACATTGATCGATGCTTTTGGTCGTCAGCCGGTGACCAATGCCGTGCGCGATGACCTCGCGGCACTGCGGCAATCTCTGGCCAGGAAAGACGATGTCGCGGTCGATGATGTTTCGGCGACAAACATTCTAGCGCGCGTAGTCGCGACGCTTGAGGCTGATCTGTCGCCTTCACTCAAACCGGTTTTTAACCTGACCGGTACGGTGCTGCATACCAATCTTGGCCGCGCGCCACTCCCCGAAGAGGCGATAAACGCCATCGCTGCGGTATCACGCGGGGCGAGTAACCTCGAATTTAATCTGACGACCGGCAAACGCGGTGATCGCGATGTTCATGTGGAAGATAAATTCGCCGAACTGATCGGTGCTGAAGCGGCTACCATCGTCAACAACAACGCCGCTGCTGTGCTGTTGATGCTCAACGCTTTGGCGCTGCGCAAGGAAGTTATCGTCTCACGTGGTGAGCTGATTGAAATTGGCGGCGCTTTCCGGATACCCGATATTATGTCCCGCGCCGGGGCCAAGCTGCGCGAAGTCGGCACGACCAATCGAACCCATCCCAAAGACTTCGAAGAAGCTATCAGCCCAAAGACCGCCATGCTGATGAAAATCCACACCAGCAATTATGAGGTTCAAGGCTTTACGGCGGCCGTGTCAGACACTGACCTCGCGGCGCTCGCGCACAAAAACGACCTGCCCTTTGTCATAGATCTTGGCAGTGGCACGATGACCGACCTCCGCCAGTTCGGGCTGCCTCACGAACCAACAGCCCAGGAAGCGCTGGCTAGCGGCGCTGACCTGGTGAGTTTTAGCGGCGACAAGCTGCTTGGTGGGCCACAAGCCGGAATTATTGCCGGACGTGCGGATTTGATAGCCAAGGTCAAAAAAAACCCGATGAAGCGCGCCATGCGTTGCGACAAGATGACGATTGCCGCGCTGGAAACCATCCTTCGACTCTACGCCGACCCTGACCGGCTGGCTGAACGAATACCGACCCTCCGCCTTTTAGCCCGCAAACAAGAAGAAATCCGGGCGACGGCAACACGCATCTCGCCTGCCCTCGACAATACCCTCGGCGACCGATACGCTGTAGCACTCGACCAATGCCAGAGCCAAATCGGCAGCGGCTCGTTACCTGCCGAACGGCTCGACAGCGTTGCGTTAGTCATCCGCCCCACCGCAACCAAGGGCGTTGGCACAGCTCTAAAACACCTCGCCACCGCGCTCCGTAGTCTCCCTATGCCAGTCATCGGCAGAATTCAGGATGATGCGTTTTGGCTGGATTTACGCTGTCTCGAGCCTAGCAATGAGGAAGCCTTTATCAGCCAACTCAACGCGATCACCATCAAATGATTATCGCGACTTCGGGCCATATCGATCACGGCAAAACCGTTCTGGTCAAGGCACTGACCGGCGTTGATACCGACCGCCTGCCGGAAGAAAAGGCACGCGGCATTTCTATCGACCTTGGCTATGCCTATCACAAATTAGATCAGGACAATGTCCTTGGCTTTATCGATGTCCCCGGTCATGAGAAATTCGTTCGCAATATGCTGGCGGGGGTCACGGGCATCGATTATGCGCTGCTCGTTGTCGCCGCAGATGACGGCCCAATGCCGCAGACTGAAGAACACCTGGCAATCCTTGACCTCCTGGGCCTCTCTGCCGGTGCGGTCGCAATTACCAAGATCGACCGCGCTGAGCCCGATCGGGTTGAGGAAGTCATTGAGCTAACAGAGATGCTGCTCGATGGCACGTCACTCGAAGGCGCGCCGGTATTTCCTGTCTCGGGCATCAGCGGTGATGGCGTCATCGAGCTAAGGACTCATTTGGAAACCGTTGCTGCTGCATTTGATTCGTCCCAACACGACGGCAACTTTCGACTTGCCATCGACCGACGCTTCACAGTGCCCGGTGCCGGACTGGTGGTTACGGGTAGCGTCTTTTCCGGCAAAGTCGCCGTCGGTGATCAACTGGTTCTGTCGCCTTCAGGCCATCAGGCACGAGTCCGCGGCATTCATGCCCAGAACCGAGACTCCGAAACCGGACAGGTCGGACAGCGCTGCGCCCTTAACATCACTGGCCCCGATCTCGATAAAGAACAGGTCCATCGCGGCAACTGGGTTTTGGGCGAGACTGTCCACGCTCCAACCAAACGATTTGATGCCCGTATCCGTCTACTCAAATCCGAACCGCGCGCGTTAAAACACTGGACGCCGGTGCATCTCCATATCGGTGCTGCTGATATCATCGCCCGCATCGCTCTACTGGATGGTAAAACCGTTGCCCCCGGAACGTCGGCTACGGTGCAGCTGGTCCTCGACGAACCTGTTGGCGCACTACATGGCGACCGGCTGATCCTCCGCGACCAATCCGCACGACGAACCATGGCGGGCGGCAGTGTCATCGACCCCTTCGCACCTACACGTGGCCGTTCAAAGCCGGCCAGGCTCGCTGCGGTTGGAGCGATGGAGGATAGTGACCCTGCTCAAGCACTCACGTCATTGCTCGATACCCAGCCAAACGGTGTTGATCTCAGCCGCTTTATCATCAGTCGTAATCTGACGAATGATCTGGCTGAGGCTTTATGGGCCGACCTCGACATGGTCATTACCGGCCGCGACGGCGAACAAACAGGGGTCGCCCGAACGCGCTGGGACGCGCTTGCAACAGACATTCTAGTCGCCCTCGAGAAATGGCATAGCGAACGGCCTGATCAACTTGGACCTGCCGAAAACACCTTACGGCTCTCCTTTGATCCAAGGCCGCCAATACCGTTGTTCAACGCCGTGGTTGGTCAGCTCGCGGCCGATAACAAGCTTGTCCTTGCCAATCGGCAGCTTCGCCTGCCGGGCCATCAACCAGGCATGAATACACAGGATAAAAAACTCTGGTCAGATGTCCGCCAGACTATGGAAGAGGCCGGCATGCGTCCCCTCTCATTGCATGAAGTTGCGGATGAAATGGGCATAAAACCAACGGCCCTGACGGCTTTTATGCGCCGCGCTGCGGCAACCGGGTTTGTCCTGCAGGTCTCGGAGAGCCGCTTCTTATTGCCGGATGCCGTCCAGGAGCTGGCTGCCATCGCTGAAGCACTCGCCAACGAAAGCGAGATAACAGCAGCTGAGTTTCGCAATAAGTCAGGCATCGGCCGCAACATGGCCATCGAAATCTTGGAGTTTTTCGACAAAACCGGGCTGACCAAGAGAGACGGCAATACACGTTCGATTGTAAAACCTGCAGCCGAAATTTTTGGAGGATAGGATTTACCGCTTGTCCAAATAACCTTAGATAAGGAGATACTGCGGAAGGGATTCGTGAGCCGGTGCTGCGCTCGGGCTTCAAACCCGGTGAGGGGCGTTAAACGTGCCTGGTGGGTTCAACTCCCACTCTCTTCCGCCATTTCTTATATCCACGACCATCCCCATTGCGATTCGAGTTCAACTCGTATATGTCGCCCGCGAGAGTATCATCTATCTGTAACATTCAGATCAGGCTGAATGTAACGATGAGATTTGGAGGACAGGTTTATGGTCGTCAACAATCCCTTAATGCAATTATTTGGGCAATCGCCTTTCAAACCGATGCAGGAACACGTCCGCGTCGCCATCGATTGTGCCAACGAAGTGCCTAACCTGTTTGAAGCGGTAAAAGCTGGTGATGCGGCGGCGGTCGAAGCGAGTCGTGAAAAAATTTATGCGCTGGAAAACCAGGCAGATGAGATAAAAAACGAACTCCGGAGCAATCTGCCTAAAAGCATATTCATGCCGGTTGATCGACGCGACTTGCTCGAAATTCTTGATTTACAGGATTCAATCGCCGACACCGCGCAAGATATCGCCGGCATGATGGTGGCGCGGCCAATGTCTCTACCCGATGCCGTGTTCGAGCCCTTAATGGAACTCACCAGACAATGCGTCAGTGTCTGCAATAATCTCGGCAGCGTTATGGAAGAGCTCGATGCCTTGTTGGAAACGGGCTTTCGCGGGCCGGAGTCCGAGAAAGTCATGTTCATGCTCGACAAGCTCAATGAGGAAGAAACCCAAACTGACGTTCAAGCCATCAAAGTCATGCGGATGCTGTTTGAGCATGAAGACGAGATTGGCGCGGTATCCACCATTATGTGGGACCGGGTTATTCACTGGATCGGTGATCTTGCCAATTTTGCAGAACGCGCAGGCAACCGGCACCGTCTGCTTCTTGCCCAGTAATTGAGAACCCAACCGTTTAACCAATATGGATTTTTTTAAGTAATCGCTTCATGGATATTATTTCCCACTACGGACCTTACCTTTTAGTTCTCGCGATCATATTTGGCGTCTTTATGACCTGGGGCATCGGAGCCAACGATGTCGCCAATGCGCTCGGCACGTCGGTTGGATCCGGCGCTATTACGGTCCGAACCGCAATTATTGTCGCGGCAATTTTTGAGTTTGCCGGTGCCGCATTGGCCGGTGGTAATGTTACCAAGACAATCCGTAAAGGCATTATCGACCCTAGTCAGATCGCAGACCGACCGGAAATTCTAGTCTTTGGCATGCTCGCCGCCCTGCTAGCGGCAGGCTGCTGGCTAGCGCTTGCATCCAGTAAAGGCTGGCCGGTCTCGACAACCCATTCAATCGTGGGCGCCATTGTCGGTTTCGCCGTTGCAGGTATCGGCGTTGATGCGGTGAATTGGGGCGAGATCAGTCAGATCGTCGCAAGCTGGGTAGTCTCCCCGGCACTCGGTGGTGGAATCGCCTTTGTACTTATGATGAGCATTCAGCACCTCATCATGAATGCTGACAAACCGTTCAAGGCCGCCGTCCGATGGGCCCCAATGTACATATTCCTGGTGGGCTTCGTGATTTCGCTGGTTACTCTGTTTAAAGGGCTCAAACATCTAAAAATTGAACTGGGGATTGGCGAAAGCTTTCTCGTTGCCGCGATCATTGGCGTCATTGTCGCACTGATTGGGAAATGGGCGGTCAACCGGGTGGCGTTTGACGAAGAAGAAGACAAGAAATCGCATATCGCCAGCGTCGAGCGTGTTTTTGCCCCAATGATCATCTTTACTGCCTGTGCGATGGCGTTCGCACATGGATCAAACGATGTCGCCAATGGCGTCGGCCCCTTGGCCGCAGTCTACGGCCTTATTCAATCTGGCGGCGAAGTCACCCAAAAACTCGAAATGCCGCTCTGGATCTTAGCCCTTGGCGGCGCCGGTATCGTTCTCGGTCTCACGACCTATGGCTACCGAGTGATGCGGACCATTGGGACCAAGATCACATCGCTCACCCCGACGAGCGGTTTTTGCGCGACCGTTGCCGCTGCCGTGACCGTAGTCCTCGCTTCACGTACTGCCATGCCGGTCTCCACCACCCATATTGCTGTTGGGGCCGTGATGGGCGTGGGCCTAGCACGTGGATTTGCAGCACTGGATATCCGCGTCATCGGCAACATCATCGTATCCTGGGTCGTAACCTTGCCCGCGGGTGGTATTTTGGCGGCCCTGTTCTTCTTTATGCTGAAAGGGATGTTCACGCCCTAGTGTCAGCGTCCCTTAGCAATCACTTGCCAGACACGCTCCGGCGTTGCCGGCATATCGATATCGCGACCCCCAATATCAGCCAACGCATCAGCGACCGCGCACATGACAGCGGGCAATGCGCCAACCGTTCCTGCTTCTCCCGCTCCCTTTACCCCGAGTGAGTTGGTTTTTGTCGGTACCGGATGGGACCCCGATGCAAAGCTGCATATATCGTCAGCGCGGGGCATGGCGTAATCCATGAACGAGCCACTTAAAATCTGGCCACTCGCCGGATCGTAGTGAATCTCCTCAAGCAAGGCCTGACCTATACCCTGAACGACCCCACCATGGATTTGTCCTTCGAGAGTCAGCGGGTTCAAGACCGTCCCGACATCATCAACTGTGACGTAACGCTCGACGGAAACGATCCCCGTATCAGAATCAATTTCCACTTCGCAGATATGACACCCCTGCGGAAAGGTCGGTGTGTCCGGTGAAAATTCAGCAGCTTCACCCACACCACCTTCGGCTATCGCAACATCAATCAGCGATATACACCGGTCGGTGCCCGTTATTTGGAACTGTCCAGATGAGAACTCGATATCTTCCACCGCCGCCTCGAATTGATCTGCCGCGAGGTTACGACAGCGTTCAATTATTTTCTGCTTTACGATCTCTACCGCCGCGCCACCACATACTGCTGACCGCGAATTAAAGGTTCCGCCACCAACATTCGTCGCAACAGTATCACCGGTAACGACCGCGACTTGTTCGGGCATTACTCCCAGCGCCTCGCAAATCAGCTGCTTGAAGATAGTCTCATGTCCCTGCCCCTGCGGTGCGGTTCCAACCGCGAGAGTCACCCTGCCTTCGGCGTCAATTCGGAGGTCAGCGCCTTCGATACTCGGACGACCGGTTTGCTCAAGGACATTACACACGCCAATGCCACGGCGTTTACCGGCAATCAATGAAGCGGCGCGGCGTTCTTCAAACCCTGAAATATCAGCGAGGGCTAGAGCCTGATCCATCACCGCTTCAAATTCACCGCAATCATAGGTAAGGCCAAGCCCAGTATCGTAGGGCATATCAGCGGTGGAAATCAGATTACGTCGCCGGATCTCGACCCTGTCGAAACCCGTTTCAATAGCTGCCTTATCGATCAACCGTTCAAGGATGTATGCCGCTTCTGGACCACCCGCGCCGCGATACGGCGCTGTTGGCACGGTATTGGTCATGATGCCGCTGGCGTTCACATCGCAGGCCGCAATCTTGTAGCATCCTGCTTGCAGAGTCAGGGCATTGAGCGCTGAACGAGGGCCCTTGATCGACAAGTACGCCCCGATATTGGCTTTGATTGCGACCCGTAGCCCAAGGAATTTTCCAGCACCGTTGAGTGCAAGCTCCGCGTCACTAATGACGTCGCGACCATGATGATCACTGACAAAACTCTCTGTACGTGACGCTAACCATTTGACGGGGCGCCCAAGCTTTTGCGATGCCCAGAGAACGAGAATGATCTCGGGAAACAACGCGCCCCGCATGCCAAAACTGCCACCGACATCACCGGTCACAATCCGCAACTGATCTTCATTTATGTGAAAGACGTCGCGCGTCAGTTGGGTACGAAACAAGTGTGGCGAGTGGACACCGCCAAGGAGCTTGTATTTGCCACCCTCAAAGCAGCCAATATAGCCACGCACTTCCAGCGGGTTTGCCGAGATACGTTGATTAACGAGACGCTGGTGTACAATGTGCGCCGCATCAGCGAAGGCTCTATCAGTCGATTGCGCATCACCCTGGGTGGCATAGAACACTTCATTTTCCAGGCATTGCGGCCAAAGAACTGGGGTATCTCCAGCTTTGTCCAAATCTGTATTGGACGGCAAGGGGTCATATTTGACCTCGACCAACTCAGCAGCATCGCGCGCGATGACATCGGACTCTGCAACAACAAACGCCACCGCTTCTCCGACATAGAGCACCCGTTTGCGGGCCAGAGCGGGAAAAGGAAGATCAGGACGCGGCATGCCATCACGTGTCTCGCAAGCATCCTGACAGGGAATTGAGCCGAGCCCGGCTGCCGCATAATCCTCGCCCGTTAGAATGAGCAACACGCCGGGTATCACCTGAGCGACTGTTATATCGATTTTCATTATGCGCGCATGGGGATGCGGTGACCGCACGACCGCTGCATGTACCATATCTGGAAACGCGCGATCATCGAGGAACTGACCTCCTCCAATCAGCAGCCGCTCGTCTTCAACCCGTGGAACCGGTGCACCGAGCTCAAAAGAAAGGTCGGAGGACACTGTCGTTCCCGCTACTTAGATTTATGGAAAATCGCGAGCCAAATTCCCGCAACGACCAACCCTGCGCCCAGCATGTGATACCAGTGCAATGTTTCGCCCAGAAGTAGGATAGCCAACCCACCAGCAAAAACCGGATAGAGATTGCCGAAATACCCGGCCTGGGCGGGACCGGTTCGATAGGTACCTTCATTCCAGGAAGTGGTGCCAAGGAAACCGGCGAATATACCGAGATAGAGAAACAGCAGGATACTCTCCTGGGTAAATGGCGTCGGCTTTATGACGGTTGATTCCCAAATATACATTGGTGTCATAACAATGACGCCGATTGCCGCCAGCGCTGTCATAAACGGCATGATATCGATGGTCTGCGGCTTGTAGCGCATCAGGAACGCCTGTAGCGCCCAAAGAAATACCGCGACAAGTGCCCAGATATCACCGTCTTGAATGCGAAGTGATTTGATAACCTCCCAATCGCCCCGGATAACGATAAGAGCAGCACCCCCAATCGAAAAGACAACACCCCACCATTGCTGACCGGTAATCCTAGTTTTGAGAACGACAAGCGCCAGCAAAAGAACAAGGACCGGTAAGATGGATTGAATGAGAGATGCCTGTAGCACCGTGGTCTTCTGGAGCGCCACATAGAACGTGCAGTTGAATCCGACAATCGTCAGCACCGAATAGATCACAATGAATTTGCGGTGTTCCCACAACAGATGCCGCTGCGCCCAGGTTGCGCGACCGAAGATCGCCAGAAAAAACACTAGCGCAATAGACCAACGAAAGAAGTTAAGCGTCAATGGCGGGATATCAGCCCCTGCTGCAGCGCGCCCAACAACAGCATTCCCCGCCCAGAATAAAATGCCTGCTGTCAGAAGCGCATACCCCGATACGACGCGCTTTGTATCGCTACCAGTTTCGCGCGGCGAATTATTCATGAAATGCTTTCAAGGCAGCAGGAAAAGTGAGAGTACGGGTCAGTCAGCGCCCGCCCCTTCAAGCATATCAAGCGGTGCCGTGTGCACGGTCCCGGTTACCTCAATACCGCTGATATTTTCACGGAATCCGGGGGGTGTCGGGCGGCCTTCTGGATCGGTCAACCATAGCCGCATCAGATGGCGTTTTTTCTCGTGCTCTTCATAGTCTTCAAACGCCGTGCGGGTGTGGAGCATCACGTGATTGTGCAGAAACTGTATATCACCGACCTCAAACTCCATCGGCATATAAAGCTCTTTTGCCAATTCCTGAAACATATCGAGCGCTTCGATATCGGTCTCCGTGAATTGTGGCACACCAGGTAAAAGCTGCGCTTTACGAACATGTGCGCCGCCGGCACGGATCGACAAATAGCCTTCATGGAAGCCAAAGATTGGCATGGTGTAGAATGGGTCTTCGCCGTCTTTCACCTCGCCGTGCTTGGTGAAATAAAAAATATTGCACAACGCCGCCGCAAGATCAGGCCGCCGCTTTTGCATTTCATTATACACAGTCATTGAACTGGCAATCAGGCTCGCGCCACCACTCTTGGCCGGATGCATGCACATCAGCCCGACATAGTCACACTGATCGCTATGGAAATTCATTTGGGCTGCAGTCTGATAGCCCCGCACCATTGGGTCGTCGTAATCTTTGCCGAGGTTTTTGACATGCCCCAACAAATGGCCCATCGGGTTCTGAGACACAGCCTGTCCCAAATACGTCCCAATGCCAAAGAAGGCCGCACCCGCCTGCCACGTCGTCATCTCCTGTACGGGCAAACCGCGTACCAAGACAAAGCCCCGCCCTTCGGTCAGCTCGTGATAAATGTCCTCCAGGGCCGGACCCACATTAGGCAGTGGGAAAAGGTCTCGCGTGATGTCCTTAATATCAACGCCGTCACGCTCCAACACAGCAACCTGGTCCATCAACTCGCCGACCTGACGTTGCGAAAGCGGATAGATCCATTCGTTGGACTTTGCTGCCATATCATCTGCATACCAGGCAGCGGGATCAGGCGCGGCGATTGCGAACATCTTAAACCTCCCGGTTCAAACTCCACTTCCAGCCAACTATGCGCCTGTCAGCGAAACCCGTAAATAATTCTCTGTCAGCGCGCCGGTCAACTATCCGGTTCAAACTGATAAACATGAATATCATCAGAGCGTTCTTCCCAACTGACCTTAACTGCCATGCCGGGCGTCAGCGCATCCTCTTCGACATTGACCAGCTGCGCCACGACACGGCCGCCTTCAGCAAGATCGACCGCCCCCAAAATATAGGGTACCCGATCTGCAAACCCAAAGGCCGGGATATGCACCTTGGTCCAGGCCGATAGCGTGCCTTTACCGGACACTTCACGCCATTCGTAATCCGCTTTACCTGTTTGCACATTGACCGGGCGCGGCCAGAACTGCGCCTTGCCAGAAGCAGGGTCAAACTGCAAAGCGAGTTTGCCGTCTTTGGCGGCATCCCACATTGGCTGGCTCACCGGTGTGGGTGTCGGGACGGGCGGTGGCGGGTTTTGTTTTTCATCGGCCATGTTATGCGCCCTCCAAAATCATACAGTTGCTGCTACCCCAGTTGCGGAAATAGGGGATCACACCAATGCCGGTGACCAAGGCGTTCTTTGCATTCTCGACCTGGCGGCCTGTTGCCTCGCCCATCAACTGGCGGATCGCTTCGGTTAGGTTAACCCCACCGCCCCCAAGACCCGGCTGGCCAGCGGAGATCTGCCCACCGCCCGTGTTAACCGGCAGCGTGCCGGTCGGGGACATATCGGTGCCAAGGATAAAGTCTGCGCCCTCGCCGCGACCACAGAACCCGATCTGTTCCATCTGCAACATCATCGCAATGAGGAAATCATCATAGGGGTGAAACATATCGACATCGTCCGGCGACATGCCCGCCTTAGCGAACACATCCGGTCCGACTGTTGCAAAGCCGGTCTCCGTCACATCGGGGTTGGGGTCGTCCGGCTCAAAGTTGGTAATCTCTGAATAGGCCGTCGGATAGACCAGATTTTCCAGCCCCATCGCTTTGGCCCGTTCGGTGCTGGTGATCAACAGACCATTGCCGCCATCGCAGCGCATTACACAATCGAGCAGGCGGATTGGCTCTGCAATCACGCGTGAGTCGAGATAGTCCTGCACCGTAATCGGTTTCTTGAAGGTTTCGATGGCATTGTCATTGACCAGCGCGCCATTGCGTTGGGTGACCGCGAGATGCCCCAATGCTTCAAGATTGAGCCCGTATTTCAGATCATAGGCGTGGCTGAGCAAACCAAAAGCAATCGGCGGCCCCTGAAAGCCAATCGACTCCATAAATTCCTGGCGGTAGCCACCCAGCCGACGATGTCCTATGCCCGTCGTGCCAGTGCTGTCCGAGGCCAGACAGATCGCCATCTCACATTGGCCCGTGATGATCGCCGCCGCGGCGCGCGCTATATTGCCGACCGGCGAGCAACCGCCAATATCCGTTAGCTGTGTCCAGCGCGGTTGCAGCCCAAGATTATCGGCCATGGTGTTGGTATAAAACGTGTTGCCGGCCTCGGCGGTCGGCATATGGGTCGCCATACCATCAATATCGGAATTCTTGAGGCCAGTCTTCTCGAGCATCTGCCCCATAACCTCGGCGGCAAACTCGTAAGGCCGCTTACCCGAGCGCCGCAAGTTCTGAACCTCGCCATAAGCGATGATTGCGACCGGTTTATCACGCAGGAAATTATCCGCCACGATGGCCTCCCAGCTGTGGTTATCGATTGTATTTTCTGGTTATTCTAACGCGCGAAAGCGCGCGGTCTACTTGTTCTCAGATTTTTCCGGGGCAGGATCTGTTTTGCCGCTGTTCTTGGCACCTTCAAAGCGATGCTGCCACCAGGCGTAGAGACACAGCTTCGGCGTCGGTGACGTCACGCCATCGATCAGAAAGGATGCCTTGATCCGTGCCGTGACAATCAGCCCCGGCAATCCGGAACTTTCAACCATATCTTTATGCATCCAGGCACAGGGATCAAAGCTCTCATAGCGTACCCAGGTCGCACCCACCGCACTGGCCACAAGAACGACCAGCACAATCAGAAACTTCATAAACCGGGACAATGCGCGCGCCGTCAAAAGAGACCTCTAACCGCCTAGAATAAAAGAAAATTCTTATGAGCGCCGGTTTTTGTCGAGGGCACTCGGCCCGCTAAAACGGGCAGCCGTTATGTGCCACAGTGGCGGAATGGTGTAAAGGTGGGGGTAACGATAGTTGGTGTGAAAAGTCGGCAATCAGTCAGCTGAATCGGCCGATGATTCCTGAGGCGCCTCCACCAAGAACGCTACAGGTCGATACTGCAACCAAGAATTCATTGCCCATTTCTTCACCTAGAATCAAAGTATGAAAGCCGGTTGAAATCAAGAATACAGCGATAAAAGTTGATGCGATCGGTACGATAATAACGTATTTCTCAAAGGCTCCGCGTTCCAGCGGCAAATCCATGCGCCAACACAGCAGATTAACAAATTTATTTTCGAGATGGCTCTCATCCAGCTCGTCCTTAATTCGCGGTGCGATCTGAATCGTCAACGCCACCAAAGCTACAGCAATTGCGACGAAGATTGTCGTCAACAAAACCATACTAATTCTCCATTTCGACGCGATAGTGGAGAGTAACCTAACCTCCAATAAATAAGCAATTATTACTACCGTAACGAGCGTCACCGCCGCAACATAGAACATTGTGCCCGCTGCAGCCGGAATCGCCCACACAATGGTGTATATTCCTGTAATGACCATAAATGCAAATACTAAAATAGGCAGCAGAAAGATCATCGAACCGACCTCCAGGATCAAACGCCGGAACACCTGCCCCTTAGATATGGAACTCACAAACACGTATCTCAAGCATCCAATAAAGGCTGCGGCCCCTGTCCCAAGGCCAATGAACAACAAATTTGTAGTCCAGATTGGGTCTCCAGGCGGCCAGGCGAAATTTACTGTACACGGCGCCCAAGATGCAGAACACACTTGTCCACCAAGAACATGAAATATTAAAGGAATGCAACCAAAGAAAAAACTCGTCCAAAACGCACGTCTAAGTGCCTTTCGGAACCTCAACGCTGACTCTGAATCCATACTCTTTTCCCACCGCAAATGGAGTATTCACCGCGGTTGTTATTATTGCCCCAAGTGCCGCAATCGCAGCTTGCCCGAAATTTTATACGGACACTCTACTTATAGGACACGATACGTATTCTGACCAGCCTCAGAATCAAAGTTCATTTTAAGGCAATACGTTGAACGAATTTCTCCGTCATAAAATTTACCGCTGCCGCATCGGCACAAAACATGCCAGACTGACACGGGGATTTGCCATTGGGGGGCTCACATGATCAGAAAGATCATACTCATTGCTATTTGCGGTGCGTTTTTCACCACGACGGTACAGGCCGGCATCTGTATCAGCGGTCGTAATCTAAAGACCGGTAAAGGGACAGAACGAGACTACAGCTTCGGTCAGTCACTATTTTCCGACAGCACCTATAAAAACCAGTCGCCGAAGCTCAGCAGCTATGTTGGCAATGCCCAGTGGAACAAGGTCATTCTGCAATGCAACCGGACGCGCGATACCAACGGTGTTTATATCTCGGCCGCCATCGCCAGCAAAAAGAACAGCAAGGGCAAACAGCTGCTGCGCAAGAAGAAGCTCAAATCCAAGGTGATCCGGGGCAAGTTTAATTTCCTGGGACTCGGCTCGGCGATCAACATGAATTACGTCTATGTGTTGCGCAAAAAGAATAATGTCTGGCACATGACGATCCCCTATAAACCAATCCATTCCGATCTCGTCAAAGACCGTGTTGATTTCAACATTAGCCACGCTTACAAGCTTTACGCCGCGTCGCAAGTAAAGAACGGGAAGCTGGTCTCAAATCCCAAACCGATCTGGACAACCCATTGCGCCAAGAGCACATACTTCCCCGGCAAGAAAAAGAAATATGCCGGCAAGCCACTCTATAAGCGCGACAAGCGCAACAAGCATATCAGCGTCGGCAAGATTGAATACCAGTACGGCAAAAAGGGTTCTCCGAAATCCGGCTGCCGCGTTAAGAGCAGCATGAATTTGTACTGGGAAAACGCCGACGGCAAAATCATCAAGACCAAACCGCTGAAATGGGTGTACAGCAACTTTGTTCGTGTCGCCGAAAAATACTGGACTATCCCCGGCGTCTTTAAATTGCGCCTATGGATGGAGGGCCATAATGACCACAAATTCAAAGGAGCAAAAAAATTGCTCCGGCGAACCGATCATCTGACAGTGCGTTTTGCCACCAAGTTTCTGGCGCACGGGTTTAACCAGATGTACAAATCCAACCCGCTGCAGCCGTTTAACTTCTCAACCATGACGTCAGACAACACGCATGAGCATGAGGTCGGTCATGCCTTTGGGCTGGATGATGAATATGGTGGTGCCAAAAAGAATGATTGCGAAAAGATTAGCGGCTACGACACCAATACCTATACAATGTGCGCCCATAACGTGACCGAGAAACGCACGATCTATCACTATATCGCGGTGTCGCGCTACATCCTCCCGTAGCGCAGATGGGGTGGCGGAGAGTCGGCCCGCCTGCACAAGACAGCATGGCTCTCCCCCTCTTTCTCTCATAAATAATTCGATCAATCGGCGGAGAGCCGTCGGGGCGATGGCTGATCAGTCGTCAGGCGCTTCCCAGATGTAATAGAGCTGATCGACCGGCGTATTCAGGCGCGGATCGGTTTCGGGTGGTGGCTCATTTACCGCCTTGATGAAATGCTGGATGTCTCGTTTGAATTCCGGATGCAGTCCACCCGTCCGGAACGGACACAAGAGAATGACATCCCCAACTCCACCATTCAGCACAGCTTTCCTGGCAGCCATTAACTCCCGCTTAACCGGCGTTTTGCCATCTTTTCGCGGCAGAAACGTGTTTACATGGAGAAAGCGGTTGGTCACCGAATCACTAAAGCTAATGTCCATATAGACTGAACCACGCTTACTGCCAGCGGGCGATTTCAACAACCATTCTGCTACATCAGGCATTTACCGATTGTTGCGCATAGCAAACAGATTTGCAACTATTTATTAAGGAATAAAATCCTTTATTCGGAAAGGGGCTCTTTGAGTGGATCCAGTCGACGAGGACGATCAACAGGATCGCTTTCTCCTTCCTTATAATTTTTATTCACCTCCCTGATAATTGGCATAATGAATGCTTTGAATTTCTCCAGATCAAATGTTTCATTTTTCGCAAGTTTGGGAACAAGAACCAGGATATCCCCTGTCTCAGTATTCATATTTTGAATAATCCGTTTCGCAGCATCATCTTCTCGCTTCGAGGGTTGGGTCCCTTTAGCCTTGGTATCCACAGTATTAAGATGCAGGAAACGTTTGGTCACTGGGTCTTTAAAAGACAAATCAAGGAACGAGGAACCTTTTCTGCCGTCCGTACCTTCGGCTAATTTATTGCGTAAATAATATTCTTTTATTTTCTCATCGCCTTTTCTCGCACCGCCTTTGTGCTTGAGAGCGTTTGCCTCCTTCGCTGAGCACTCTTCAATGGCTTTCATTAAGTCAGAATTATGCACAACAGTTTCTTCATTTTCATGTCGTTCAACGATGAACGTTTTTGGAATTTCGTCCGAACTATCGGGAAATGTTTCTACCCAAGGATCGACCGGTATCATAGGAGGAAAACCCTCTATCGAATGCTCAATTGGGTCGACTGGAAATTCTTCGTGATCTGGAACAGGGGGGACCGGTGTCCGGCCGGGCAATGTGTTCGGAAGCGGCGTAGCAGCTTCTGTTCTTTCATTGGAATTAGGAGCTGGTTCATCGCTCGATTTATTTGGCACCTTCGGTATGTTGGTAGCAGCACCAATCAGGCCTAAAGATCGTAAAATTGCGGGTGTTGCTCGCCCCGCCTGAATTAAAAGTGGTATGAGAGCTGCCGGAAGGGCTGCCACCTGTATTTTGTGTTCATTTTCCTTTCTCGTCGCCAGCTCTTTTGCTTCTCCCCGTAGTGCGACGAAAGTTTCATCTCCCTCGGAGACCAAACCTTCAGCTTGAAATCCCTTTTCCTGTTGAATTTCGCGAAGGGTGTCCACCACGTCGCTGTCAATGAATTGAGGCGGAGGCGCACTCACATCAAACGGTAACCGCCCGGAAGCTGCCAACAACCGGCGAATATTCGATACATCCTCTGGAGTGTTTTCACCGCCCTCTCCAACACTATGGTTCAACGAAAAATCATCTGTTGATCCAATCGGACGTTCGTCATCAACGATATGACTGACAATATTCCGTTCGGTTTCGCCGCCAGGGTTTAGAACACCGTCAACACGAAGACCGTTCTTCTCCTGGAAATCATGAATTTCTTCGTCGAGATCAGAATCGAAAAAACCGTCAGCATCGGGATCATCCTTTGTTTCATCTATTTCTTTTCCACCGGCGACCCGTATCAGGTGCCTCACCACAAACACGTCTTCTGGATTGTTTTGCGCTCCTTGACCAACTGGGCCTTTTAGGAATTTTCCAGTTCTCATTCAGTTCACCTCGCGAAAATTCGGCAAAAAAAAGCCGCCCGCAATCTCGCGACCAGCCAACAGATAAATCCGCGCCACTTCTGGCACAGGTTTTGATATTAGGAATTATTACCTATATTGGGTGTTATGTCAAGAAGACATTCAACTCACGATTATTGAACCACCGTATGAGCGCTGACTTATGCCCCCGCCACCGTAAAGATTATCGACCGTCCATTGCCATCCATTCGGCGAAAAAAAGCGCGAACCTCAACAAAATACTCCCAGGAATAGTCAAAATCTTCCTGGCCAAATTCCGGCCAAACCTCCTCGCAATATTTAAAATAACGTTTGCTGAGCTCAACGATATCAATCTCATTTAAAGCGGGAACCAAATCGGACACCTCGTGTGGCTCAATCAACCGAATACAGTAGTCCTTATTTTCAGCGATCAATTTTTCGCCACCGAGCACACACAGCTTCAATGGGTACTCGCCATAATCGTCGATTGAAACGCAAATTCCGCGCTTGTCAGGAATAGGCCACAACGAATAAACATCGGAAGATACCTCCCCCAAACAACGATGAAGCGCATCCCAGGCCTTATCGCTCTCAACTGTAAATTCTTCTTCCCAAGCCTCTTCGATCACTTCTTTGACATAGTCGATCCGAGCCGCATCATCCGCCGCCCCTTCAAGAGTTTTTCGTTGTTCGTCGGTAATTGCAAAGTGAACACCCAGCGTCATTGAAATCTCCTACACTCAATTACTAGGAGCATACCACACAACAACTTCAATAGGAATTAAAACCTTGTTATACAAAATTCGCTGTATCGCGGTCGCCTCCCTCTGGCGTTAAGCCCGTTACTTCTTTTTGGGTATCTGCTGAGTTCTGTTCCATGCCTAACCTAATAACAGATAAACAAAAAAGGAACAAATTCCGAGAAGGAAAAATACCGCAATTTATCCAAAGTTTATGGTATTTTTACCACTTATTGAAAACTAAGTTACGCGCCCTGCTACCGGGGGTGGGTTAAGCCGCCCAATTTCCGACACAGAGTGTCTATAGTTGTTGTGGCCGTTTGCCAGGGAGACTGTTGCCAATGAACGACACCACGCCCGATGCCTCTCATCAACGCCCGCGATCCGGCGCGGCGCGAACCTTCTGGGCCTTTATCATCGCACCCGCAGTCGGGCCACTGCTCGTCCTGGCGATCGATATCAGCACCGAAACCTATAGCAACCAGTTCCTGGATAACTGGCGGTTCGATGCGATGATCAACGGGGCTTTTACCGTCATACCGTGCTATCTGGTCGCTTGGCTGGCCGGCATCCCCGCGCACCGTTATGCCCGGCGTCAGGATATTATCCTTTCAGGCTGGCGCGGGTTATTGCTTTACAGCGTCTGCGGTGCCGTCGGCGGCATCGTCGCCTTCGCCGGCGTCGCTAGGCTGTTTGATCTGGTACCCGACATCATCGGCCAAAATGAATTTCTGGCGGCCATCCTGATGGGGATTATCACCGGCCTTTGTCTGTGGTTCATGGCCGTCTGGCGCAATCCGGATTTCGGGTATGTTGGCAGCAGCGCCCCCACAGCAAGTTAATCCACCGGCAGCGCGGGGTCGGAGCCTTCTGGCAGCTGCACATCAAATGCCGCGAGCAGGATAGCGGTGGCAGAGTACGCCCCCATCAGCGAGATCAGATCAACCAGCGTCGGCATCTCAAACGCCGCCGCGGCGCGGGCATAGGTTGCGGAATCCAGCTTCTTGGTCTGGAACAGCTGGCGGCCCATTTCAATCAGCACGGCATGGGTTTCCGGCAGGCCATCCGTTGGTTTGCGGTGGCGGATGACATCAACAGTTTCCATCGGCAGGCCAACGCGCAGCCCTTCGCGTTCATGGGCGCACCATTCAAACTGCGAGTCATATTCGCGCGCCGTGGTAAGGATCGCGATCTCGCGTTCCTGCTCGCTGAAGTCTGCGCCATGGCGAAGATAATGCGCGGCAGGCGAGGACAGACCCGACAGTTTCTTGGAATGCAGACGGATACCCCCTGGCCCATAGAGCCCGGCGAGCGATTTTCCCGCGGCGGGATCGATATGAACATGCGCGTCAAACACTTCGCGGGCGGCATCATCGAGATCATCGCGATTGGGCAGCGCGACGCGCGAGCGGCTTTCGGGCAAAACGTCGGCAGGGAAATCCTTGGTATCGGTCATCTAAGAGGGCTCCTGTTGAAAATCTGTTATCTGTTGGCCGCAGTGTAACGCGCCGCACCCATGCTGGGAACGGCAGGGGATAACGATTTCGAGCTATGCTCTCGAAGACATGACATTCCTGTGAATAGACATTCCCGTATTTGTGCCCAGCTATAGCTTTAACAAGATATAATAAGGCTGATGTGAGGGGGCTGTGATGACGGAAATATCCGCAAAACACTCATGCGAGGGGGAATAGCGATGTTTGCACGCGTCGCTTACAACGTTCCGGGTCCCGCCTATCTGTGGTTTTCCGTCATTGTGTTTGGCGCCGCCGCCTCGGTGGTGAAAATTCTCCATGATCTCGGACTGCAATTCCCAATAGACGGCCGCAACGCGATCTCTTTCTGCAATCTGCTCTTTGCCGGCAATGCCTGCGCCACCATCGTGCTATATGGCGTGCATCGCAAGAGCTGGACGCGCGAGACGCTAAAGCAGGTCTCCACTGGTGAATGGTGCGCCCTGATCGTGCTCGCCTTTATGGCCAATGCGCTGGCGCCCGGTCTGTTCTATCTGGCGATTGAGAACACCATGGTCACCGGCGTCGTGCTGGTCACCCAGATCGAACCGCCCTTGCTGCTGTTGCTTTCCTGCCTGATTTTTGGCGACCGGTTTGGCTGGTGGTCGATTGTCGGCTCCATCGTTTGCACCACAGGTGTCGCGTTGTCGGTCTTTCTGCAGCCAATGGGCGGTGACTATATGATTGGCAAAGGTGAATTCTTTGCCGCAGCAGCCGCCGCGACCTATGCAGTCTCAACCATCATTGCGCGGAAGTTCCTGCGCGGCGTGCCGCTTGGTATCTTCTCAGTGTTTCGGGTCGCGGTTGGCACGGTCGCGTTCTTCATCATCGCGCTCTATCTGTTCGGGCCCATCCATTTCATGGATGTTGGCTCGCCCTTCCTATGGCAATGGATGGTGATCTATGGCGGCATCATCGTGGTTAGCGGCCAGCTGGCCTGGGATTTCGGGATGCGGCGATCACGTTCACTCGATGTATCTGCGGCAACTTCCTTCGCGCCGGTCGCCGGTGTTGGGGCGGCAATGCTGATCCTCGGCGAAACACCCAAAATGGCACAACTTACCGGCGGCGGCGTGTTGCTGGTTGGCATCCTGATTTGCCTGTTTGGGTCCCGACGCAAAGGCCTAAAAGACGACGCCGTCGAAATGAATGATGATGACGACATGTCAGACAGCACGGCGGTCATCGATGGTGAATGCCGCACCGGCTTCAAAGGTATTTAATAAATTTAACAGGAGAGGAGAAATACCATGTTCAACTTCCAATCCCTGCTTCACCCGGTGCTGACCGGCTACCGATCTTTCGAATGGCTACCGATCTTTGTCGCGCGGTTCTCGATGGGGCTGTTCTTTTGTGTGTCGGGCTATAACAAATTGTTTATTGCCGAAAAACACGAAGACCTGATCAAGCTGATGGCGAAGATCGGACTGCCTCTGCCCGAGCTCATGGCACTGTTCCTCGGTAGTGTTGAGTTCTTTGGCGGCATCTTCCTGATGATCGGCTTGCTGACTACTTTTTGTTCGATCGCGCTGACCATCGCGATGATCGTCGCCATTATCACCGTCGAGATCGACCTGATTATCCCAAAGGGCATTGGCTTTTTCGACTGGATGAGCTGGTTCCTGTATCTGCCACAAGTGATGTATGTGATTATTTTTGTCTGGCTGATGACCACCGGTCCCGGACGATTTAGTATCGATCACATACTTGCCCGCAAATTAGGGGGCGACGACACCAGTTCGGGATAACACATTATGAAAACCAGCACCGACCGGATACTGACCAGCCATGTCGGCAGTCTGCCGCGACCACTCGATCTTTTCGACATGCTTACGGCGGAAGATCAAAACCAGCCGCATGATGCCGACGCGCTGGAACAACGGGTGGCAGAGGCTGTCAAAGACGTGGTTGCCCAACAGGTCGCGTGTGGCGTGGATATCGTTTCCGACGGTGATATGGGGAAAATCTCCTACACGTTTTATGTAAAGCACCGGCTGTCCAACATTGATCCAGCCGCGCCGCCCGGTGCCGAAATCCCTAAGGAAAACGCCAATCAGGATATTATCGAACATCCTGAATTCGAGGCCCGTGTCAAAAAAACAGCGCGGTGGTTGGGGCCTGCAATATGGCCGTCCCTGGGTGGTTGGACCTATCGCCTATGTGAATGACGAACCGCTCAAACGCGACCTCGCGCACCTGCAGGCCGCCAAAGAGGCCAGCAATCCGACTGAAGCTTTTATGACCGCAGCCTCACCCGGTGTGCTCAGCAAGTTTGTGCCGGACGATTATTACAAAGACGAAGAGGCCTATATTGCGGCGATGGCCGACGCCATGAAGACCGAGTATGAGGCGATTCATAATGCCGGACTAATTCTGCAAATTGATTGTCCGGATTTTGGCTCGGCGCGGCACAACCAGTACAAAGATTTATCAGATGATGAATTCCTGAAGATTGCCTGGCGTAATATGGAAGCCGTCAACGCCGCCACGGCGAATATTCCACCGGAAGCGATGCGGCTGCATATTTGCTGGGGAAATTATGAAGGCCCGCATAATCACGATTTCCCGCTCGCCAAGATATTCCCGGTCTTGATGGCCGCACGACCCGCCGCGATCCTGTTTGAAGGGGCCAATCCCCGTCATGAGCATGAATGGGAAGACATTCAGGGGATGGACATCCCCGACCACAAAATCTTCATTCCCGGTGTCATCGACTCCACCAGCAACTTTGTGGAACACCCCAAGCTAATCGCCCAACGGCTGTGCAACTGGGCCAATGTTGTCGGGCGAGAGCGGGTGATCGCTGGCTCCGATTGCGGCTTTGGCACCTTTGCCCGGCTTGAACCTCAGGTCACGGCCGATATCGTCTGGTCGAAATTCAAAACCATGGCAGAAGGCGCAGAGATCGCCACCAAGCGGTTTTGGTCCTAAACTTAGTTCAAAACCTACAGATCGTAGAGCACGCGCGGGTTGGCCTCGGCAATCTGCTCGATCTCAGCCGTACTGAATTCTGCAGCTTTTAGCGTCGAGAGCGGGTCAGGATCGCCCGGTGGAAACGGTAAATCCGTACCCAGCACCATCTGATCAATCCCCACCAGATCGCGGAGATAACGCAAAGCCGGGCCATGATGCAGGATGGTGTCGTAGTGCATCTGGCTCAAGTAAGACGACGGAGGATTCTCTGCGACGGTCCCGGTCAGCTTGTGCGGCGCCGCATTGTGCATCCGGTCAAACCGGCCAATCAGCCACGGTACTGACCCGCCGCCATGTGACAGCACCAGCTGCAAATTGGGGAATCGGTCGAGCACACCGTTTGAAATCATCGAGCCGACTGTCAGTGTTGTGTCATTGGTATAAGCCACGACCTGGTTGAGGGCGAACTTCTTGGCGCGCTGCGGGGCAATGGGCTGGGCCGGATGCAAAAACACTGGCGCCTTCAGCTCAACACAGGCCGCCCAATACTCATCGAGATCACATTCGCCAAGATTTTCATGATTAATGTGAGTTGCGGCAATAGCGCCAACTGCGCCCGCCGCCATCGAGCGTTCCAACTCACGCGCTGCCGCTGCCGGGTCCTGTAGCGGGCCCGACGCCATCCACGAAAATTGTTTGGAGTGGGTTTCGCAAAGATCAGCTAAACACTCATTCATCAATCGATGCCAGGCGAGCCCTTTATCGGCTGGCATTTCATAACCAAAAATATCCGTCCACAATGACAAAACCTGATGCTGAAGCCCAACTTTTTCCATCTCGTTTAGGCGAATTTCGACATCGGTTAGTGTGTCAAAGAACGGTCTGATTTGGATTCCAGATGCAAATTTGCAGCAGTGACAGCCAGGCTCGGATTCCACCAGATCAATCCCGAAATCAACACCACGGTCGGCCAAGGTCTCAATAACGGACGGCGGGACAAAATGGGCATGAACGTCGATCGCCATCTCAGGCTCCTTTTTCAGCAAGTAACTCACGGAGTCGCATTGGCGAGAGTGGTAGATCGGTGATCTTCACATCATATTGCCGCAACGCTCGTGCCACGGCATTACCAACCGCACCAGCCACCGCGACGATGCCGCCTTCGCCAGCGCCTTTGAATCCCATCGGATTGAGTTTGGAGGGGCTTTCCTCCAGTGCAATAGCCGTAATCTCCGGCAAATCCGTCGCCAGCGGCAGTAGATATTCCGCCAGATTGGCCGTCATCAACTGGCCGTCATCATCATAGATCATGTGGTCGAGTAGCGTACCACCGAGTCCCTGCACCAATCCACCAACCGCTTGTCCCTTTACCATCGCGGGGTTTAATGCGCGGCCAATCTCCTCGATCAGTGCGTATTTTACGAGTTCGAACCCCCCGGTTTCAACATCCACCGCGACTAAGGCAGCATGGGCGCCATAGGAATAAGACAATTTGCCGTCATTGCTGAAGCTTGCATCGGCGGATAATAAATCGCCATCGCGGGTCGCGGCATACTCCGCGAGTTCCTGCAATGTCAACCGCTCGCCGTCACCTCGGCTAACCGCACCGACTTCATATTGCAGACCATTCGTCGCGACATTCCAGCGAAGTGCCGCCAGCTCTACCGCCTTGTTGATCAGCGCTTCGGAGGCCTTGCGTACCGCATTGCCCGCCATCACCGTGCAGCGGCTATGGAACGTTCCGCCGCCGCTTTCCACCAAGGTCGTGCTGCCATGAAGAACCGAAATACCCGCCATACTGGTCTCAAGGATATCGGCGCAAATCTGTGCCATCCCGGTTTCCAGCCCCTGCCCAACCGATGACGCGCCGGTACGCAATTCGATACTGCCATCGCCCGTCACGGTAATCCGAGCCGATTCCGGCGGACCAGCGGCACTGCTCTCGATAAAGACTGCAAGACCCAGCCCCATCAGCTTACCGTTCTGGATTTCTCCTTGACGATCTTTCCAGTAATCGTAATCGACCTCATCCAGCAACTGTTGAAAGGCCGAGGCGTAATCACCGTCATCGAACGTCGCATCCGGATCACCCGGCACCAGCTCGCCTATTCGGAAAGGGAGTTCCTCGGGTTTCATTAAATTGCGCAAGCGCAGTTCTGCAGGATCGATATCCAAATCATCTGCCATCATGTCCAGCAAGCGCTCACGGCAAAAATTGGCTTCAAACCGCCCCGGCCCGCGCATTGTGCCGACTGGCGTCTTGTTGGTAACAATTGCCTTCATTTCCGCTGCAAAGGCAGGAATCCGATACGGCCCCGGCAAAAACTGGACGGCCTTCGAGGGCACCACACCACCATTTGTCCGAACATAGGCACCGAGATCACCGCGCACCTCGCAGCGCATCCCGAGAATTTCGCCATCACGTGTCGCCGCGACTTCCAAATCACAAGTAATATCGCGGGAGTGATTACACGCCATGAGGTTCTCGCGGCGATCTTCAATCCACTTCACCGGTTTGCCGACCCGCTGGGCGGCGATCAGGACCAGATAGTCTTCCGGATAAAGTTCACCGCGGGCACCAAAGGCACCACCGACATCCAATTCAATCAACTCGACCTGATCTTCCTCTACCCCAAAGGCTGCCGCTAAATGCCGCCTATTAAAGAACGTCACCTTGGCTGCCCCGGTTAATCGCAACACGCCGGATGGTTGATCACACTCGCCAATCAGGCCTCTGGTTTCCAGAGGACAAGCGGCGTGGCGATTGGTGATAAACCGTTCGCGTCTTGTGTAAGGCGCATCCTTGAAGGCCGTCTCGATATCACCGCGCCCGACAGGATAAGCCGCCCCGACATTCTCCCCCGCCGTTTCCTGCAGCAGAACATCACCAGCTTCAGCCTGATCGAGGGTGGTCACGGCCGGTAACGTATCCAGGTCGAGGGCAATCATCGCCAGAGCGTCTTCAGCCAGATAGCGGTTCTCGGCGATCACAACGGCGACAGGCTCGCCGACATAGCGCACCTTATCGACGGCAAGAGGATTCTGTAGAAACCGTTCGAATCCCTTGAAAGGCGCCAGTCGCAACGGGATATCCGGCAACGCCATATCAATATCAGTTGCGGCAAAGACATCGATAACGCCCGGCATTTCACGAGCAGCGGTTAGATCGATATCGTTGATCCGGGCGTGCGCCTGCGGACTCCGCAAGATTGCCATATGGACCATGCCAGCTAGCGATACATCATCGACAAACTGACCAGTGCCGGTGAGAAACCGCTGATCTTCCAAGCGGGTTTCTGATTCACCAATATAGCGGATCGGTGTCGTCTCGTTCATCACTGGTCCTTAGCCCAAACTCTCTGTTCAAGGTAAATCATAGAGACACTCAGGAGCAACGACCGCCACAACATAAATTTCGAAACAACCATTTCCCACACAGCAAAAACACGCCATGATCCCGCCAACATTTTGAACACCAGATGGATGAGAGCGAGCAATGGATCTGCAATTAAAAGGCAAAAAGGCAATCGTAACCGGTGGTAGTGAGGGGATCGGCAAAGCCATCACTTTGGGCCTGGCACAGGAAGGCGTTGACGTTGCGATCTGCGCGCGTCGTAAAGAACCACTGGAAGCCACCGCCAAGGAAATTTCTGACACCACCAGCCAGAACATTGTCGCGATCACGGCTGACCTGACCGATACCGACCAAGCGAACGCCTTTATCGATGGCGCTGTAGAAGCACTCGGTGGGGTCGATATTTTGGTCAACAACGCAGGTGCAGCAACTGGCGGAGTTCTTGAATATTTATCAGATGAACAATGGGAAGATGCGCTCCAGCTTAAATTCTTCGGCTATGTTCGCTGCACTCGCGCCGCTCTTCCCCACATGAAAAAACAAGGCGGCGGGCGGGTCGTCAATCTCATCGGCAATGATGGTGTCAAACATTCCTATTGGGAAATAGCCCCAGGCGCCGCCAATGCGGCAGGTCAGAACCTGACGATTTCGCTGGCGGGTCAGTATGGCAAAGACAATATCAGCTTTGTTGCTGTAAACCCCGGGCCGGTTCGCACCGAACGCTGGGCAGGTCTCGTCCAGGGCATGGCGCGCGACATGGATCTCAGCATTGAAGAAGCCGATCAGCTGGCCCCCCGCAGTATCCCTTTGGGCCGGATTGCAGAGACCGTTGAGGTTGCCAATCTCGTAACCTACCTTTCGTCACCGCTAGCACATTTCGTCAATGGTACAATGATCGAGATCGATGGCGGTCAGCAAAAACCTATGATGGACGCTTTCCGCGACGGCTAAGGGCGTTTAAAGCCCCTCAACCGTGTCGCGGGAGAAGTCGTAGCCTTCCTTGACGATAAACTCGAGCAAGTAGGGTTTGCCGCTTTGTGTCACAGCCACCGCTTCCTTTATTGCTGGAATGATATCATCCGGTGCTTCGACACGGCGGGCCTGAACGTTCAGCCCTTCGGCAACCTTTGTGTAGTTCCCGCCGACATCCATAGCGTTCCATTTCTCAGTTGCTAGGACGAGTACATCACGTTCCGCCGCCATGACACTGTTATTGAAAACAACGGTCAGGATTGCGATGCCGTTCCGAGCCGCGGTCTCTATATCCATACCGGTCATACCAAAGGACGCATCACCCATCACATTGATACAAATCTTGTCCGGTGCTGCCATCTTCGCCCCTAAATTTATCCCGAGACCGTAGCCAAGCTGGGTGGATTTCCCCCACCCCACATAGGAGCCGGCCGCCGTGCTTTCCCAGCTCGACATCATTTGCTCACGCGGACTGCCGGAATCATGCGTGATGATGACATTGTCCCGATCAACCGTGTCCATCAAATCCTGAATGACGCGGTACTGATTTATCGGCACTTCATCCGAGGTCCGGTGATCTTTCCAATCCGCAATCCACGCTGCCTTGATGGAGGCGATGTCGTCTTTTAATGACTGTGCCGCCTTGGCATCAACCTCACCGCGTTGCCGCTTAATCTCAGTGATCAGAGCTTCAGCCACCATCTTGGCATCACCAATCACCGCGTGTTCCGCGAAGTAATCCTTATTAATGTCGGATGGATCATTGGTGGAATGGACGATCCGTTTGCCGGGCGGCACCTTGGGACCGAAATTGGTGATCGTCAGGCTTGAGCCAATTGCGAAAACCAGGTCAGCGCGATCCATAAACTCAGACACCATCCGCGGGCGTGACCGCGTACTGCCACCAAGCGACAGCGGATGGTTTTCGGGTATCGCGCTTTTGCCGGGATTGGTCATCATGACCGGCGCTGGAACAAGCTCGGCCAGTTCTGCCACTGCCTCACTTGCTTCGGCATATAGGACGCCCTGTCCCGCCCACAGAATTGGGTTTTTAGCCTCCAGCAATAATTTGACTGCTTCTGTGACGGCTGCCGGATCGGGCGCGACCGGGTAAGGGCGGACAGGCTCATAGTCGAGCTCACCAGAGAATTCCTGATCCCAGACTTCAAGCGGGATTTCGAGCAGCACAGGGCCACCTCTACCGGTCCGCATCGCATGATAGGCTTGACGCATCAACCCTGGAATCAACTGAACCGAATGTGCCCGCGCAGCCCATTTGGTCACCGGCGCAAAAACGTCTACTGCACTAAAGGTCGGATGGCGATATTGCCGCGACGACCCCAACCCGCCAGGGATGATCAACATTGGGACATTCTCGGTGAAGGCCTGAGCGACGCCGGCAAAAGCGTTCTCGATTCCCGGACCCGCCTGCGCCGCAAAGACGCCATTGATTTTGCCGCGCGTGATCCGCGAATAGCCGTCGGCGATGCCAACGCCAACGCGTTCCTGGCGACACAGGATGGGCCTTATCCCCAGCTTCGCACATTCTTCAATAACCGGATTTCGGGGATAGCAGGATATAAACTCCGTCCCCTCCCGTTTCAGTATTTCCGCAACGAGGGCTGCACCATTCATCTTTTTGACCTTTCTTATTCGGCGGCGACCGACCCGTAGTCGCGTTTCAACTGTTCTTCAATAGCCTCTTCAAACGAGCCGCCTTCGGGTAAATTAAACCGTGTGGAACGCGCGCGATAGCTCGCGGGATCAAGACCCGGTGGCGTTTTGCCTTCCTGAAAGTCTTTCAGGCTTTGCAACAGTAATTTCCTGATCTGGATGATCGCCGTATCGCTGACGCCGAGATGTTCGGTCGTTCGGTCGGCAATTGGCCCCATCGATTCCTGGATACCAGCATCTTGTACACCGAGACCCTCCATGCCCGTATAAGAGTCGCCACTCGCCTGAAGGTCGCGATCAATATTATAGTCGTTGCCCTTGTTATGGATCGGAATATCGGTCCCCGGCAGATTCTCGGTATGGATACCGTGATGCGTTGTCGTCCGTTCGAGATCTTCTGCCGAAAGCGGTCTGTCGGGCCAGTAATCGATGCTGTACAGCATGGTATTTTCATCATCGATAGGCACCCACATATGGGCTGCTTCCGGGCTCGTCGCAAAAATTTTGTGGAACGGCATGCACATCAGATTAGCCGCCCAATTTATCTCCCCTTCATTGAGGACACGACCGGTCCCCGCCATGAAACCAAAATCGGTTGGCACAACGGCGTATTCCGATGGTACGACGCGCCGGTTGGTGCCGGCGGTCCCGCGGTGCAGAAAGGCGAGATGGCTAGTATCGAAGCCACCTTCCAACCCCTGTAACCAGTTACATTCCTGAATCCGGCGCGTCACATAAAGATGGGAGTCCGGCACCATCGCCCATTCTAGCTCTGGAAATTCGGGCTTCAGCTCAGCAGGACCCATATAGGCCCAGACGAGGCCAGCTTGTTCATGACACGGATACGCTTTGATTTTAACTTTGCGTTGTAACGTGCTGCCCTCTGGTTCGCTGGGCAAATCAACGCAATTGCCATCAACATCAAACTTCCAGCCGTGATAGACGCAGCGCAAGCCACATTCTTCATTGCGGCCAAAAAACAGTGAGGCCGTGCGATGCGGACAACGTTCATCGATCAGACCAGGACGGCCTTCAGTGTCCCGAAAGGCCACCAGCCTTTCGCCGAGCAATTCAACCCGCACCGGTGGGCAATCTGGCTTCTCGATTTGGTCGGTGAAAACCACCGGAATCCAATAGCGCCGCATGAGATCACCCATCGGCGTTCCGGCATTTGTGCGGGTCAATAGTTCGTTGTCTTCATGTGAAAGCATATTTCGACTCCCTGCAAGTCGCGTGCTAATCGATTAGTTTATACAAAGAGTAGCATCATTCCGCGGTATTAACGAAGGCGTGAATCAGCTCGTTAAACGCCTTTGGATGTTCGCGATAAGAAAAGTGGCCAGCCTGATTAATGATGTGGAACTGGGCATCTGAACGATGTTTCGCGATTAAATCCCACAACACCCACCCCTGATCCAATGAGGCCGTTGGATCATTCTTGCCCCAGATTATCTGAGTCGGCCGCTTCAGACCCTCGTCTCGTAAAAGGGCAAACATTTTCGATTTGTCAGCGGCCAACCCTGGAGCAAACTGTTTGAGCCGCAGCGCTTCAGTTTCCATCTTATCCCAGGCTTCCTGATATTTCGGTAATGAAGCAATCTCGCAGCAAATATCCAGCCAGTCCGTCGTAATGTGATTGGGACTGTAAGAATAATGCTCAAAAATCCACTTGTGGCTTTCGCGCGACAGACGTGGTTCGGGAGGGTTTCCAAGCACAATCCCATTAAGCTCGACACCGGGTGAACTTGTATTGCTGTCGACGATGGTGCAGCTGCGAACCAGCTCTGGATTATCCAGCGTTATACGGCACGTCAGATAACCGCCGCGCGAATGACCAACCAGATCGGCTGGGCCGAGGTCCAGCGCCCGAAGCGTATCAGCCCCATGACGTACCGTGGCGGCCATGCAGTAGTCAGCATCGATTTTAGGATTGTCCGTGAACCCTTGACCTAATTTGTCGACCGCAATGACCCGATACCGTTCAGCCAAAAGGTCGAAATTAGTACTCCAGTCCCACGCGCTATCGGCAGCCGTTGGATGACCGAAAGCACCGCCATGGAATAGGACCAGCGGAGTGCCTTCCCCTTTTTCGTAGTAATGGGTCCGAACACCGTCTACGTCGATAAATTTTCCGTCTTCTTTGCGCATATCAGCCCCGTCAAATTCAATCGTAATGACCGCTTTCAATCAGCTTGAGCCAAACCCGACCCACAGTTTTACAGGTATCATGCAGTATGTCGTGACGGAAGCCTTCCAGCCGGGCAACTCGATATCGTTTGCAGTAACGTTCGGACACTTTACGCGCAGCATCGACCTTCCAGGGCTGAATTACCTGATCAAGCGTGCCGTTCATTTCCAGTACAGCGACATCGCGGAGTTCATCAGCAGGATAGAGCGGCAACATGATTTTCTGCAGAAACCCAGCGAAACCCGCCGAGCGGTCTTCATCCGGCAAAAAGTCGGATTCCCATAAGCGGGTCGTGTGCTCGGTCAGCGCCGCGACGTTGTAATGCATAAACACGTCCTCAATCGATTTGAAGTTTGGTGCATGCATCGACTCCTGGAACCATTCTTCACGAAGGTCATCATCGATATGTGTCGTGTAGTAAAGAAAATCAGGGCGTCCACGCTCGCGAACCCGCAAGCACGACTCTTCATACGGCCAGTCATGATTACCAGTGCTCGCCCGGCTATACAGATAAGCGGAGGGGTTGTTAGACGTCCCCCACCCCAGAATACCATCTGGTGTTAGATGTCGACACAGAGCCCAAAGAAACGGCCCACCAGTAGAGAACCCCCAATAGAGCAAAAGAGTGTCTTCGCGTGATTTTGGGTGGTTTTGCAAAGCGCGGGCCGCCCCCCGCCGATACCCTTCAACAATCGTATCCGGCGTTGCCGCCAGCATATGATCGTAAAGCTCTGTCCCCTCAACAGGCAGACGGTATGTATCGCTCCCGGTCGGGCTAGCCTGTCCAGTCGACGCATGGCTTGTGTAATCATCATCTGACCAATAAGCAGGTTGATGCCTCGTAAAAACGGGCATGCGTTCACCGAGTGGAATATCTATCCAGCTGCCACCTTCATCAAAGAAGTTCCATCGGCCAAGACGAGGAACGATAGCTACTGTAAATCCACGACTGGCAAGCCAGGGAGCCATGCCGGGCTTCTTCTCGTAGGTTTCGATAAAGCCGTTGCCGTTATCCTTGCCGCCCTCACCACAGACCAGCAGGATTGCGCGTCCGTTATGCAGGCGTGGCGTTTCAGGTATGAAGGTCGTCAGCACCTGGGTGAAGGATTTTCCATGCCGTTCGAAATCAATGTACTCGACGGATTTGGTGTAGCCGGTCGTTTCCGGATAAGCCTCACTGGCCGTGATCGCCGCCACGGCATCCTCAGGGAGAATGCCGTTATCCTCCGGCAGCACGACAATATCTTCTTCAGCCATCAAATCCCCCTTAACTTAGCGCCCTCGTTATTTTTATTTTGTTTGCATACGATAATCGATACGCTTTTCGACAATTAACCACAGTCCGGTGGTGGCGTCATGGGAGCAAACTTAACGACCCACCGGGAGATTGGGAGATATTGAATGATCGGTATTAGCTGGCGCCGTGAACAGGGTCTCGCCGACCCGCTTTTAAAGCGAATTCTGGAGGAAGCCGGGCTGGACAATGTTCCACAATGGAACAAGGAAGACGATGTCCGCACCGCAGCTCACGACAGGTGGATGGAGCTCGCGGAAGAACGCGACGGACCGATCAATCCCGAGCAACAAATTATCGATGATCCCGCCACAGTAACGCAGAGGGTTTTTGCCAAAGCCAAAGAGCTTGGCGCTGATCTCGTCGGTTGCACTGAAATTCGCCCGATCATGGTCGATCTTGATTTCGATATGCCGCATAAAAATGTCATCGGCATCGTCGTTAAAGAAGACTACGCCAATGTCCTCAGAGGATCACTGGCCATCGAAGCAGAGACCTTTCACGTTTATGTGGAGGTCGCTAGGATTGCTACCGAGCTCGCCGCCTATGTTCGCGAGCTAGGCTACCCGGCCTGGGCGCATCACAATGGAATCACTCAGATCCAAGCTATACCCACGCTCTATCATTGCGGGATCGGCGAATTAGGCCGTCACGGTAGCCTGATCAATCCCGATATTGCCGCCAACTTCCGCCCGAGCTTCGTTACCACTGATCTGCCGCTGGAATTTGATCAGCCGCTGGAATTTGGGGTTCAGGATTATTGTGAGAAATGTAATCTATGCCGCAATAATTGTCCGGGCGACGCAATTGCCACCGACCATATCGTAACGGAAGGGATCAAGCGCTGGCGGATCGATATGGAAAAATGCTATCCATTTTCCCGGCTTCACGACGCCTACTGCCACATCTGTGTCGATGTCTGCCCGTATGTCCATAAGGAAAATGGGGATACCGAGAAACGCCAGATTTACAAAGCCTACATGAAACAACGGAAAGAAGACGGTTATCGGTCGCCTAACCGGCTTTAACGTCCGACCAGTTGCGGCACCGACTCCAGTGGCGCCTCGAGAGGATTATGCGCCGGTTTCACGGGCTGATAGCTCGCTGGATCTTCCGTAAATACCCGCCCTTCGATACCGCGCCGCGCCATGCTCATAAGACTCTTGATAAGCCCGTGACCAGTAACGGCAACACCGCTGGTAGCCGTCTTACCGAAGCGTCTAGTCGCGAGATGTAACCCTACGAGATGATATTTCCCGTGTCTTTTGACCATGATAGGGGATCCAGAATCACCCTTTGTCGCATCACAGTTGTGATGCATCAGCGAATCGTTACGATAAAACAAGGTAATCGAGCAACCATCGTGCTGCGTCAGAAACTCACTTTTATCGTAGCTATATCCGGCTTGAATCACGCTTTCACCCTTGCGCCGCGTTTTCTCCCAAAACGCCCGTGTAAAATCAGCCAGCGGAATTGGATTGATCTTCGAACTCATCGGTTGCCGTAATTTCAGCACTGCCCAATCACCGCTTTTCTGGAGTCTCCGTTTTTGCCGATCAACCAGGCCATTAGGCAGAAAGTAAGATGCAATCGCAGCGCGTTCCTGAAATTTGCCATCGCGATAGCCAGCAAGAAAACTAATCTCGTAGACCGGTAACCATCGCAATGTTTTTTCACGCCAAAGACAATGAGCGGCTGTCGCTACCCTGTCCGGTGCAATTAGTACACCAGTACAATAAGACCCCGTACTTGTGTTGATGCGACCAACGGCATTCCACGGGGCAACCGAACTATCTACAACAACGCGATTATCGACACCTTTTATACCGGAGGGACTTGAACCCGATGTGCGCGTATCAGCAGCACCGGCAATAGTCGCTGATCCTAATGATAGAAGTGCAGTAAGTACCGCAACCTGCCCCTTGCGCATCATTGACCCCCCAGTCAAACGACGGTGTTAAAAAATACTGTCTCCGTATGACAAAGCGAAAATCGTCTGTCAAACAAAGAAAATGTGATGAATCAAACTGTTAAGTAAGTTCAGCAGACTTAATCAACGGGCACACGCCAAGACGATGTCGCATGTTCTTTGCTCGTCACATCGACAACGACACCATTTGGATCTCGGTATTTGCGCTCGAACTCAGGCCCATTACCGACATTTTGGATTTGGCCGTGATAGGTCCCGCCAGCGGTTTCAACGGCAGCGCTGGATTCCGGTACGTCCTCGACCAGAAAACCCATATGGTGCAAGCCAATATAGTCTGGGCCGCGTTCGTCCGGCGCATTATCGTTCGACCGCAAATGCAGGATCGCGAGAGAGACAACACCATCGGACAACATAATCGCCACCTTGGATTGACGCACACGCTCCATGCCAAACGCGTTTTCATAAAACTGCGCGGTGGTTTCTAGGTCCTTCGCGCTGATGGCGATGTGACGCAACTTAGCCATTTCAAAATCTCCTAATTTCTTAAACTACTTCAGTATACCCAGATTGATTTGACTATGGCACTCTTGTGCACGCGAAATCGGTCCAGCACGATAGAGAAGTCTCAGCGGAAATTTACCAATGCCCGACACAGCACATAGAAATACTAACGATCTACAATCCTACTGGATGCCCTTTACAGCAAACCGCCAATTTAAGGCGGCCCCCCGAATGCTGGTTGGCGCAAAAGGCATGTACTACACGACCGACGAAGGTCAGCAGATCCTCGATGGCTGTTCCGGCATGTGGTGCGTCAATGCCGGTCATGGTCGCAACCCTATCACTGAAGCCATCCGCGCTCAGGCGGGACAAATGGATTACGCAACAGCTTTCCAAATGGGACACCCGCTCGCTTTTGAACTTGCGAGCCGTCTTACGACCATGCTGCCAGGCCATCTCGATCATGTGTTTTTTGCCAACTCCGGATCAGAGGCCGTCGATACGGCACTCAAGATTGCATTGGCCTATCACCGGGCTCGCGGCGACGGCACCCGCACCCGATTTATCGGACGCGAACGCGGCTATCATGGTGTCGGGTTTGGTGGGACGGCTGTTGGCGGCATCGTCACCAACCGCAAACAATTTGGCAATATGCTGGGTGGTGTCGATCACCTACCACACACCCATAATCTCGAAAAAAATGCTTTCAGCCGGGGACAACCAGAATGGGGCGCTGAATTAGCAGATGATTTGGAAAAACTGGTCACCTTGCACGATGCCTCAACCATTGCGGCGGTAATCGTTGAACCAATGGCTGGCTCGACCGGTGTATTGGTTCCACCGGTTGGGTATCTTGATCGTTTGCGCGAAATCTGTACCCGGCATGGTATCCTGCTAATATTCGATGAAGTCATTACTGGGTTTGGTCGCACCGGCGCCTCATTTGGCGCGGAGCAGTTCGGTGTCCAACCTGATTTGATGACCATGGCCAAAGGCCTGACAAACGGGGCCGTACCGAAGTCGGCTATTGGCACCACCGGCACCATCTATAACGCGCTGATGGACGGCCCGCATGGCATGATCGAGCTATTCCATGGTTATACCTATTCGGCCCACCCGCTGGCCTGTGCCGCCGCGTTGGCGGCCCTAGAACTATACGAAGATGAACAGCTGTTTAATCGCTGCGCCAACCTGGCACCCTATTGGGAAGCCGCTGTTCATTCCCTCAAGGACAGTAAAAACGTCATCGATATTCGCAATATCGGACTGGTTGCCGGTATTGAACTCGAACCCCGCGACGGCGCTCCGACAGCCCGCGGCTATGAATGTTTCACCCGGTGTTTTGAAGGCGGGCTGCTCTTCCGCCAGACAGGGGACACCGTCGCCTTGGCACCGCCGCTGATAATCGAAAAATCTGAGATTGATCGCATCGTCGAAACCCTCGGAAACGTTATCAATGATCTCGATTAACAGCGTTGTTTAGTTGATTGAGCCAAAGCTGGGCGTCGTGTAATGATTACCCTGAAACAAACACACTGGTCCCATCGACCAGTATAGGGAAGTCAAAATCGCTTCACGATGACGGAAAATTCGCTTGGAGAAATCGCGCGCCTCGCGGCAGCGCATATCGATGAGAAACGCCTGTGGCGTCGCCATATGGAGATGTCCGAATTCGGCGCAATCCCCAATAATGGCGTGAACCGGCAGGCTCTGTCGGCAACTGATGTCGCCGCCCGCGAGACACTCATTGGCTGGGCCCGGGCGCGTAATTTCACGATCAGTCAGGATGAGATCGGCAATCTGTTTATCCGCCGTCATGGCGATGGCTCGAACGCCGTTCCTGTCATGACGGGCAGCCATATGGACAGCCAGCCTTGTGGTGGTCGGTTTGATGGCATTTACGGCGTCCTCGCCGGGCTAGAAGTGCTCGAAGCTCTGGAAGACGCCGATATAGAAACCATGCGCCCAATCGACGTCGTTGCCTGGACCAATGAGGAAGGCAGTCGGTTTGATCCCGGCGGCATGGGGTCAATGGTTTTTACCGGCGTCGCCAAGGTCGATGATTTCGCCCACGTCCGCGACCCGGAAGGTAAATATTTCGCCCATGCACTTGAGGAAACATTGCGAGCAACCTCGGTTGATAGTGAACGCCCTACCCAACATCCGGTTACAGCCTATTTGGAAGCCCACATCGAGCAAGGTCCCGTTCTTGAAGATACCGGCACAACCATCGGTGCGGTGACCGGTATCCAAGGGTCTCGACGTTTTCAGGTTAATATTACCGGCGAGTCGGCTCACGCCGGAACCGCTCCCCTAAAATCACGGCGTGATGCCCTACAGTCAGCACTACGTTGTCTGGCCGACCTCAACAAAGTGATGGATGATCCCGAAGATATTCTGCGCTACACCGTTGGCAAACTCATCATCACACCCAATTCACCAAATGCCGTCGCGAGCCGCGCTGAATTCTCAATTGATCTTCGTCACCCCGATGAAAAAGTTCTTGAACGGTTAAGTGGTGAAATCGGCGAAGCCTGTACCAAGGCGGCCCCACCTTGCGACGTTGAGGTTTTACAAACCTTTCGCAAGACGCCGGCAGATTTTACGCCAGAAATCGTTAGTGCTGTGGAAAGTAATGCACAGGCCCTCGGCTTTGCGGCAATGAAACTCCCTTCAGGCGCCTTTCATGATGCTGGGATGATGGCATCGTTCTGCCCTTCTGCAATGATCTTCGTGCCATGCGCGGGTGGTATCAGCCACAATGAAACAGAATACGCGACCGCATCAGACCTCGCCGCAGGGGCGAAAGTTCTTGCAACTTGCCTCGTCGATCTCGCCGCGAATTAGGAGAATTGGAGAAATCTGTAATGACATCTGACACTGATCAATCATCACTATTGGGTGGCAAGCTATCCGTCATCAATGTGGGTCTTGATAAATTTGCGACGGAACTTGCGGATCACGATGTACCTGTCGTTCACCTTGATTGGAAACCGCCCGCCGGTGGTGACCCCGAACTCGCAGCCTTACTTTCAAAAATGGGCACCTGATCACCGGACGATGAATTAGATGGAACTCATAGAAAAAGCCAACAAAGAAGCGATCCGCCGCATGCTCGGCGCAGAGCCCGTCTTGATCGACGTGGTTCCTGCGGGAGAAATCGTACCTGACCTAAAGGATAAGATGATCCTGCACGCCGGACCACCGGTTGAGTGGAATCATATGTGTGGGCCAATGCAGGGGGCCATCGCCGGCATCACCGTTTTTGAGGGCTGGGCTGACGACTTGGAACAAGCTGCATCTATGGCCGCGGGTGGTGGCATCACCTTTGATGCCAATCATCATCATGATGCGGTCGGCCCAATGACCGGCATGACGACAGTTAGTCAGCCAATGCTGGTGGTTGAAAACCGGACAACCGGGAACCGCGCTTACTGTGCCATCAATGAAGGGCTTGGAAAGGTTATGCGGTTTGGCGGCAATGATGCCGAAGTGCTTAACCGCCTCGCCTGGATTCGCGATGTGCTCGGCCCAGCTATGGGCAAAGCCCTGCGCGATATGGGCGGCATTGAGCTTAAGCCGCTAATCGCCCGTGGTCTTTCGATGGGCGATGAAATGCATCAACGTAATGTCGCCTGCTCTGGTCTCGTCCTGCGGGCAATTGCTGCGGCGATGGCCAAAATTAGCGATGATTCCACCGCGTTGTCGGAAGCCCTGGCCTTTATCAGTGCAAATGATCAATTCCATCTCAACATTGCCATGGCGATGGGCAAAGCAATCATGGACCCGGTCCGCGACATCAAAGGTTCTTCGATCATTACGGCGATGTCCCGTAATGGCACTGATTTTGGTATTCGGGTGAGTGGCACAGGCGATGAATGGTTCACTGCTCCGGTTGAAATGCCCGAGGGCCTTTACTTTGCCGGCTATACCGAAGCCGATGCTAACCCGGATATGGGTGATTCAACCATTGTCGAAACCATCGGGCTCGGCGGGTTTGCCATGGGCGCCTCTCCTGCCGTCGCGGGCTTTGTCGGGGCAGGCGCGGCATCCGAGGCCGCAAACTATACCCATCGCATGAGTGAAATTTGCGCTGCAGAAAATCCCGAGTGGACGATCCCGTCGATGGACTATCTTGGTGTGCCCTCGGGGATTGATGTTCGGCTCGTGGTCGATTCTGGCATCGCGCCAACCATCAACACAGGCATTGCCCATCGTGAACCCGGCATCGGCCAGGTCGGCGCCGGTGTGGTCCGCGCACCAATGGCCTGTTTCGAACAGGCTGTCAGACGACTCGCTGAGAAGGTGGGGATTTCCTGATGGAGCACACCCTCAATAAAGTCTTTCAGGGGTTCTATAAAGACTCCGTCGCGTTGATGCGGCTATCACGTGATCTTGCAGAGATGGCCGGAGTGAATGAAGCCGCTTTAATGATGGGCTCACCGTCCAATAAACAGATTTTAAAAGACGCTGGATTGCTCGCCGATGACGGGGCTGCCGCAGAAGGCGGAGATCTCATTCTCGCGGTTCGTGCAATCGACGCTAGCGCCGCACAAAACGCCGCTAACGCCATCGAGCCTCAGATCAAAAGCCAGACGCGTACGACAACCGGCGATACTGTCTGGCAACCACAAACCATTCGCGCGGCAGCGAAAGCTAACCCTGACGCCAACCTTGCGCTGATTTCTGTCCCCGGTGAATTCGCTGCAGCCGAGGCGCGCAAAGCAATCAGTCGTGGCCTACATGTCATGATGTTTAGCGACAACGTTTCCATCGAAGACGAAATCAGTCTCAAAACTCAAGCCCTCGAACAAAACGTCCTGATGATGGGTCCGGATTGCGGCACCGCCATATTGGAGGGTGTACCGCTTGCTTTCGCCAACAATGTCACGCGGGGAGACGTCGGTATCGTTGGTGCATCAGGCACCGGCATACAAGAAGTCACATCGCTGATTTCAAACAATGGTGGTGGCATTTCACATGCGATTGGCGTTGGTGGCAGAGACCTCAAAGACGAAATCGGTGGAATATCAACATTGATGGGGATCGACAGGCTCGATGACGATGCCGAAACCAAGCACATTGTTCTGATCTCCAAACCACCGGGCAAGGACGTTCTGCCGAGAGTTATGAAGCGCATCAAGCAGAGCCCGAAACCCTTTACCGTTTGTTTTATTGGTGCCACCGACCTTAACCTCCCAGCCAATGCAACGGCCGCGAGAACGCTCAAGGATGCAGCGCAAACTGCCCTCGGAGGTAAAGAATTTGAAGAAAAAATCAGTTCAAACACCAGCAGCTTGGGCGGTCGCACAAAGATAAGAGGTCTTTATTCGGGCGGTACGTTAGCGGCGGAAACACAAGTTATCCTTCTGGATGCCGGGCTAGAGGTCGCCTCAAATGCCGCCGTCCCAGGGGCGAAAAACCTGACAGACGACGGTGATGCTCATCAGATTATTGACCTCGGCGACGACCAATTTACCCAAGGTCGGCCTCACCCGATGATTGATCCGGAAATCCGGAAAGAACCATTAGCCGATGCCTTAGCAGACAACAATGTTGGCGTGATTCTGATCGATATCGTCATTGGCTATGGCGCGCACCCAGACCTGGCCGGTCAGCTTGCCGACATGCTCAGTGGCATGCAGGGTGAGAATGATCCAATCATCATTGCATCGGTTACGGGTACAGAGCAGGATCCGCAAGTTCGATCCAGCCAGATTTCTGCACTACAAGCTGCCGGTATTCATGTTGCCGGATCAAATGCCGACGCGGCGATTGCCGCCCTCGATATGCTGGGGATTAACAGCTAAGGGAGAGACGCGATGCCAGATGGCCCTGCAATTCCCAACAAGCTTGTCATTGCGATTGGGGGCAATGCCACGCATCCGGAAGACATCGAGGGCACAGCCGTTGAGCAGGAAGCAATAGCCGCTAAAACTGCGCAGGCACTGCTGCCCCTTGGTCATAAAGTCAATCAACTTATCATTACCCATGGTAACGGGCCGGTGGTTGGCAAAATTTTGATGCGGCAAGCCCTTACCCGAGATCGTATTTCCCCGATGCCGCTGGATATATGCGTCGCCCATAGCCAGGGTGGTATCGCCTATCTGTTAATGCAAGCGATGGAAAATGCGCTCCGCGAGGACGATAACCCGCGGCATGTGGCATGCCTATTGACCCAAGTTGAAGTCGACGAGAATGACCCGGCTTTTGAAAATCCCACTAAACCCGTCGGTCTGTTTTTTACTGAAGAAGATGCCAAATCCGTTCAAGAAGAACTTGGTTGGCTAATGGCCGAAGATTCCGGGCGCGGCTGGCGGCATGTCGTCCCGTCGCCAATTCCGAAACATGTCTGTGATATCTCGCTGGTCGATGTTCTTTCCCAGCGCGGCACTATTGTCATCGCCGGGGGCGGTGGCGGTATCCCGGTCATTCGCGGTGCCAAGGGCGTCAGGCATGGCGTCTCGGCGGTTGTCGATAAGGATCTCACATCAGCCTTAATGGGAAATATTTTAGATATCGACACTTTTATGATCCTGACCGCTACCCCCAAGGTCGCGATCAATTTCGGCAAGCCGGATCAACAATTCCTCGACCGCGTCACGTTATCAGAGATCAAAGCAATGGACGCTGAAGGGCATTTTCCGCCTGGTAGTATGGGGCCCAAAATTGATGCCTCAGTCCGTTTTCTCGATGGTGGCGGCAAACGGGTAATCATTGCTGATTTGGAACAAGCGATGGATGCGTTAAATGGAGATACCGGGACCCATATCATTTGCGATGATGGCTGAGGTAAACGACACCGACCAATTTTCGATAACCGCCGCTGGCAAACTCGCGCTTGGAACAATTGATTTTCCGAAACAAGGTCATATCGCCGCCTTGTTCGAGCGCAGTTTCTACGCCCAGATAAACGACAACTGGATTTGCTTCGGCTCTTCATCACTGTCCATGGGGCCACTCAATATTCGAACCGATACGCCGACCAGTATCAATTGGCAGGCCAGTGGATTACGACTCGACGACCCAGTGAAAAATTCCGCAACCCAAATCCACATTGGCAATCTCTTTGCATTTTCCTATCGCGACGCCAAGCCATGGCAACCTGATCCCGTCACCAAATTAAACAAACACACCATTATTGCGGGATTGGCTACGTTGACAGATCAAGCGCTCAGCATGGCGCCCACAGAAGGACTCGCCTCATTCATTTTCCCCGAAGGATCATTGAAAACCGCGTTGCCTATGGCGGCGCCCGCAGTCGGTGCGATGAGGAATTTTGTTCAAAGCCACGAAAACAACCCCAGTAATATTCTCGAACCCGTGACCACACTCGTCGGCATGGGACCCGGGTTAACACCGTCAGGCGATGACTTTCTCGGTGGTATGATGATTACGCTTTGCCTGTTGGGAGAAGGTGGATTGTGCGGATGTTTGGCCAATGCAGTCGAGATGGGGGCTTCTGACACCAATGATATAAGTCGTGCACATCTGAAAGCGGCAGCGCAGGGCATCGGCGCTGAACCGCTGCACGCGGTAATCAACGACGTTATTTCAAACCGGCCACAGGAGCTTACAGCATCTTTAAAGAGACTCGATGTGATCGGGCATTGCTCGGGATGGGATGCCCTGACAGGTGTGGTGATTACGCTGCGTGCCTGGTTGGCGCGATAGATTAAGCAGCGTCCGTTACCGCTGCACCATCGCAACGCGGGTCCGAAGCCCCTTCGATT
>WLWZ01000022.1 GCA_012103315.1 Alphaproteobacteria bacterium | reverse complement strand
AATTGTCTGTATGGTGAACAATGGCCCCGGCGTGACCCATCATTTCATCAAAATCTCCAACAATTTCAATTTCATGTCCGGCATCGCGGAGTGCATCAATTACGGCAGAGTCAAATCGGTTTTCAATCCGTAGCTTCGCGGTTTCTTCACCCCAAGTCCGCCCCAGAAGCCAGCGCGGCGCAGAAATCGCTTCCTCGAGCCCCTGATCAAAATCGACATAGCGTGTGAACATCGCCGCCTGCGTTTGCGGCTGTCCTTCGCCGCCCATCGTGCCATAGACCATATGGCGTCCATCCTTCAACGTGGCCATCGCCGGGTGAATAGTATGGAACGGTCGGCGACCCGGCATCAGCGGATTTGAACTGTCGGGATCAAGACTAAAGCTGGTGCCACGATTTTGCCAAACGATGCCAGTTTCCGGCAACACAACACCTGATCCGAATTCCCAGTAAATACTCTGGATCAAACTAACTGAGCAGCCGTCCTTATCCATAACACCCAACCGCACGGTATCGCCGGGTTGGGAAACTTCCGGCCACGGCAACGCTAATTTTGGATCGATCTCTGCCATGAGCTGATCGAGCATGTCATCCGACAGGAAGTCAATCGGATCGACAGACATGTAGGCGGGGTCAGACACATAGCGATCCCGCACCCGGAAGGCCCGTTTGCTTGCCTCGACAATGGCATGGACGTGCTCAAAGCCCCCTGCTTCAGAAATATCCAATCTTTCACACAATCCGAGGATCATCATTGATGCCAATCCCTGAGTTGGCGGCGGCATCGTATAGGCCGTTCCGCTCTTCAAGCTTACCGAAAGCGGTTCAACGATAAGCGCCTTGTGCCGAGCAAAATCTTCGGCGCGGAGCGGGCTACCTGACGCTTCCAGTTCACGTGCTAACGATTGTGCTATGTCACCACGATAGAAATCCTCGAGCCCCACTGCCGCCAAGCGTTCAAACGTATCAGCCAGCGCCAAGAGTTTCAGGCTATGTCCTTCCTTAGGCACAGCACCATCAACCAAGAATGTCTCGGCAAAACCGGGGACCGTTTCCAACTCAGACAGCTTGTCCGCCGTATTGCGGTGCAACGTGCCGGACACAGGCGTGCCGTTTCGCGCGTGTTGAATTGCATCCTCAAACAAGCGGGACAATGGCATCGCGCCGCCACGCCGCTTGCTTTCTTCAAGGGCCACTTGCCAACCCGAGATAGCGCCCGCAACCGTCAGCGCCGCTAAAGGCCCCCGGGAGGGAATCGCGTCTAGCCCCTGTGACCGATAGAACTCAATACTGGCCTGTTCAGCAGCAGCCCCGCAGGCATCAATCGCTATTGGTTTGCCACCATCACCGATCAGCAAGAAATTATCACCGCCCAGCGCGTTCATATGGGGATAGACGACGGTAATTGTCGCCGCTGCAGCAATCATCGCCTCGATAGCATTACCGCCGTCGCTCAGTACGCGTGCGCCTGCCTCTGCCGCCAAAAAATGCGGCGCAACAACCATGCCGCCAGACGCGGTACGGGAAAACTTCATTTATTTAAGGCCGGTTATTGGCGATGGGCTCGACAAAGCTCAGCTCGGTATCCCAGGGGAAAAATATCCAGGTGTCCTGACTAACTTCGGTCACAAAACTATCAACCATGGGCCGACCTTCAGGCTTGGCATAGACAGTTGCGAAATGGGCATCGGGCAACATTTCCCGCACAACCTTCGCTGTCCTGACAGTATCGACAAGGTCGTCAATCAGCAGCACGCCCTTGCCAGATCCTTCCACCCGCTTGATAACCTCGACACCAGCTTGACTCTGATGCTCGTAGGAAGAAACGCAGACCGTGTCGATCATGCGAATTTCAAGTTCTCGGGCGATAATAGCGGAGGGGACCAGTCCGCCTCTTGTGATGGCCACGACAGATTCCCATGGCCCTTTCTCAGCAAGTCGCCAGGCAAGCGCTTTAGCGTCACGATGCAATTGATCCCAGGAAACCGGGAAGGATTTTTGATAGCGTTCAACAGAGTCATCCATATGAAATATCCGAAATTTTTAGGTGGAATTATGGGCCCTATTACATACGGCTCACCGGCCGTGATCAACCGTTGCACAACATTTCATTGGCACCGGCCACCCAGTGGTAAAGAATGCTGATATGAATAGTTCGATCCCTTCCGCCATCCGTGGCGCAGCGCTAACTTTTACCGGCGATCCATTTACCGCACCTTCAAAATCGGTGATGCATTACGAGCGTGACGCCATTCTAGTTATCGAAGGCGGGCTCATCACGGCCTGCGGGAACGCAGCGACAATCAAGCCAACATTACCTGACGATATTGAAATAACGACATACCCGGACAGCCTCATCCTTCCCGGCTTCATCGACTGCCACGTCCATTATCCGCAAACTCAGATCATAGGTGCCGGGGGCGAGGCCCTTATCGATTGGCTGGAGAAATATACTTTCGTTGCCGAGCAAGAATTTTCAGACCGCGAACACGCGTCGGAAAGTGCCGAAATTTTCTGTGACGAACTCATTCGCAATGGCACCACAACGGCGTCTGTTTTCTGCACAGTTCATGAGCATTCCGCCGACGCCATGTTTGAAAGCGCTCAATCACGACATATGAGGATCATCGCCGGCAAAGTCCTCATGGATCGCAATGCTCCCGATGCCTTGCAAGATACCGCACAGAGTAGCTATGACGCCTCAAAACGCCTTATTGAAAAATGGCATAACAATGACAGGCTGCTCTATGCCATCACTCCACGGTTTGCCGCCTCATCGACGCCAGAGCAACTCGAATTGGCCGGGGCGTTATGGAATGAGAATAAGGGCACATACGTGCAGTCCCACATTTCAGAAACCCAACAAGAAATTGATTGGGTTCAAGAACTATATCCTGATCGCAATGGCTATTTGGACGTATACGATCACTTCGGTCTAACCGGACCGCGTAGTATCTACGGCCACGGCATCCATTTGACCCACGACGAATGGCACCAGTTCCATGAGACCGGGACAGCCATTGCCCATTGTCCAACCTCCAACCAATTTCTCGGTAGTGGTTTATTCGATATAGGGAAAGCCCGGCGTCCCAACAGACCCGTCTCCGTCGGACTCGCCACCGATCTTGGCGCCGGCACCAGTTTCTCAATGCTGCAAACCATGGGGACGGGCTATCAAGTTGCCCGATTGGCAGGTGCCGACCTCACAGCCACGCAGGCGCTATATCTCGCAACGGCGGGCGCCGCCAAGGCGCTGTACCTCGATGACAAGATCGGCACATTAGAGCCCGGCACCGAGGCTGATCTTGCCATTATCGACCTCAAATCAACGCCAGTTATCGACTATCGTATGCAGTCTGCCAAAACCATTGAAGAGCAGTTATTTGTCCTTATGACGATGGGCGACGACAGAGCGATCCAAGCGACATACATAGCCGGTGGCCTCGCCTATCAACGCGACTGACAGATTATTTAGCCGGCATACCGCTGGCGATCCAATGACCAATCGCCAAACGTTCTTCCTTAGTCATTTTGGTCGCATTGCCTAATGGCATGGTATTAGTAGTCACCGTTGTTTTCTGAATCTGCGCCGCGTGTTTTCTAATATCCGCTTCAGTCTCAAATTTAATATTCTTCGGCGGCTTCTCAATCCCTGGGTAGGTCGGCTTTGCTGAATGACAAGAGGTGCAGCGAGTTTTGACAATCGCTTGCACTTCAGCGACGGCAACCTTTCGTTTCAGGCCTTCTTCCTCACCGCTGGTAAAACCAGGCACCGACACATACCCCGCGAGCATGATGATCGCCACGATCGCAACGGGTACTGGCCAAATCGCATCCGAGCCGGAATTTCGTAGATTGAACCAGTGCCGCACAAGGGCGCCGATAACGAACAATGCGATGAGAATAGCCCAGCTATGCTCATGACCAAATGTCATCGGGTAATGGCTGCTGATCATCACAAAGACGACCGGCAAGGTTAAATAGTTATTGTGGACAGAGCGCTGTTTCGCTCTCACGCCATAAGAGGGGTCTGGTTCTTCGCCATTTTTTCGCGCATTCACCAGATTATTCTGGCCGGGAATGATTCGGACCCAAACATTGAGGACCATAATGATGCCAATCAGCGCCCCGACATGGACATAAGCCGCCCGTCCTGACAGGACCTGGCTCAACCCAAAAGCAACCACGCAAAGACCGAGGAAACCAATGGCCCCGGAAACCTTGGTATATTTGTTGCCCCACTCCGACATATACATGCCGTCATAAAGAAACCAGCCAACGACCAACGTCGCGACACCAATACCGACGGCTTCGAGCTTGGTAATATCGGCAACATCAGAATCGATCAAAAATGCAGCAGAACCCAAGTAGTAGACCACCGCCAAGAGCAAAACACCGGTGACTCCCGTCCACCAGGCCTCCCATTTAAACCAATGAAGGTTGTTGGGCATAATTTTGGGCGCGACCATGATCTTGTCGACCCGGTAGAAACCCCCACTATGGACCATCCACAACTGACCTTCGACTTCTTCATCAGGCTCGGTTGGTTCTTCGAGATGTGAATCCATCCACATGAAGTAAAACGATGAACCGATCCAAGCGATTCCGACGATGATGTGAGTCCAGCGCAGTATCAGCGCCAGCCAGTCGAGAAAGATGGTCTCCATAAAATCGCTACTCCGTCACCGTGTTGAGGACACGTAAACTCACAATGCGTCCAATATTATTAATCGCCTCATCAATCTGGCTCTCGCGGCTACTCTCAATTCGTTCCTCAAATGCCGCCAGAATCGAGTCCTTTGTATGATCAAGGACGGCAATGATAAAGGGAAAGCCGAACTTTTCCTTATAGGCGTCATTGAGCCGCGTGAAGCGGTCATAGTCGTCATCTGACAAACGGTCGAGACCAACGCTCGATTGTTCATATCGCGAATGATCTGTCATATCACCCGCCCGCGCGGCCTTCCCAGCGAGATCAGGATGAGCCCGTATTAAGGCAAGCTTTTCTTCTTCTGCAGCCTCCCGCATCGCAACCATAAGCGCCTCGATCAAAACGTCGCGAGTGGCGAAGGGGCGCGCCGACGCTGTGCGCTCCACCAGCCACGGGGAATGTTCAAATACATCGCCAAGGGCTGCGATAAAGTCTGCGTCTTCACCTTTGTTCAACTCAACAAGCGAAACCATATTATGTGTGCTTATCCTCCACGCGACTGAGCCCGAACCTCATCCACTGCCATGAGTACAGCTTCCGCCGTCGCCGGTGTATCAAGATTTGGAATTGTATGACGGTCTCCAACTGACGCCACCGCATCTCGCAAAGCGAGCCAAACCGATAGCGCCAACATCAAGGGCGGTTCCCCAATCGCTTTGGATCGAAAAATTGTCGGTTCGCGATTTGGCGCGTCTTCCAGAATGTGAACATTAAACTCCGGCGGCACATCACGACTACCAGGGATTTTATAGGTAGAGGGACCATGTGTCCGCAGCGCACCTTTATCATCCCACCATAGCTCTTCCATAGTGAGCCAACCCATACCCTGTACAAAAGCACCTTCAATCTGACCAAGGTCAATTGCTGGATTAAGCGACCGCCCGCAATCTTGCAAAATATCGGTGCGCAATACACGATTTTCACCGGTCAGCGTGTCAATCACAACTTCCGAAACACATGCCCCATACGAGAAATAATAGAACGGCCGACCGGTCATGGTGTCGTCGTCCCAGCCTATTTTGGGTGTGCTGTAAAATCCGGTCGCGGACAACGAAATCCGATTCTCCCAAGTCAACTGGGCTAGCTCCGGAAAACTGATGCTGTCATTGCGCGCATAAATCCGATTATTGCGAAATTCAATTTCGCCTTCATCGACTTCAAAATGATCCGCCGCCATGCTCGCCATCCTGGATTTGATCTGGTTTGCGGCATCGTGTGCCGCCATTCCATTGAGATCTGATCCTGACGAAGCCGCCGTCGCGGACGTGTTTGGTACTTTTGCGGTATTGGTTGAAGAAATTTTGACTTGATCGATATCAATCTGGAACGTCGAAGCGACAACCTGCGCGACCTTAATATAGAGGCCTTGTCCCATTTCAGTGCCACCATGATTGAGATGAACGCTACCATCAGTATAGACATGAACGAGGGCACCGGCCTGGTTCAAGGTCGGTAGGTTAAATGAAATTCCAAATTTTACGGGCATTAGAGCGATGCCCTTTTTGAGAACATTATTGTCGCGATTAAAATCAGCCACGGCCTGCTTGCGGGCGGGGTAGTCGATTTCCCGCGACAGACTATCGACCATCTCGGCGATAATATTATCTTCTACCTTCTGGCCGTAATGGGTCGTGTCACGATCCACCTCATCGTAAAAGTTAGCCTGGCGAACATCATCAGGGTCCTTGCCAAGATCGCGGGCGATATGATCAATCACCGTTTCAATTGCAACCATGCCCTGGGGACCACCAAACCCCCGAAATCCCGTATTGGAAACCGTGTTGGTTTTGCACGGATAACCATGAATATGCGCATTCGGCAGGTAATAGGCGTTATCGGCATGACAGAGGGCGCGGATCAGCACAGAAGACGACAGATCAGCGACATTGCCAGCACGGCATGCCATCAAAATGTCGATACCTTCAATGCGACCATTGTCATCAAATCCCGCCTGATACCTGAACAAAAAATCATGCCGTTTGCCGGTTATGACCATGTCATCATCACGTGCAAGGCGGAGTTTGACCGGTCGGCGGGCTTTAGCTGCCATGAGAGCCGCCAAGGCCGCGATTATCGTCGACTGGCTTTCCTTGCCACCAAAGCCACCACCCATTCGGCGGATTTCGGTGGTGACCGCATTAACAGGTATGCCTAGGACCGTCGCAACGCCGTGCTGAACTTCCGTCGGGTGCTGGGTCGAAGAGTAGACCAACATGTCACGGTCTTCCTGCGGTACCGCTAGTGCGATATGAGTTTCGAGGTAGAAATGATCCTGACCGCCGCAGCTCACTTCGCCAGAAATTTTATGGCGCGCCTCGGCGATACCCTGGATGGAATTGCCGCGCCTCATAATCTGCGGAGGCGATGTAAAGCTTTTGCGGTTCAGCGCCTCTTCAATACTCAAGACGGGTTCGAGTTCGCTATATATGACAACGACGAGCGCCACCGCAGCGCGCGCAATATCCATAGTCTCCGCAGCGACTGCCGCGACCGGGTGTCCGATATATTCAACCAGCATTTCCGCTAGGATCGGCTCGCCCTCAAATATCGGCGCGACATCGTTTTTGCCAGGAACATCGCTCGCAACGAGGACGGCGTGAACTCCAGGCAGATCCCGAGCCGCGCTGACATCGATAGATTCAATTTTCGCGTGAGCATGCGGACTTGTAACCAGGGCGCTATGTAGCGTGCCGGGAACGTTTGGCATATCATCAATAAAAACAGATCGCCCTGTCACATGATTCTCAGCACTGTCGTGCCGTACAGCTGTATGGACGGCGCCCTTTATCTGATCCATTTGATCCGCCGTACTCATAACGCCATCACCTCGACCGGCACGTCTTCCTTAGTAGTATCGAGAAAGACGCGCTGGATCAGGTTTTCGGCGACCCGAGCGCGGTAACCCTGGCTTGCCCGGAAATCCGTAAGCGGCATGAAATCTTCCCTCAACGCCGCCCCGGCGGCGACGGCAGTCTCCAGTGACCATGGCTTGCCAAGCAATGCCGCCTCGCAGGCTGGCGCGCAGGCTGGCGTCGCGGCCATCCCGCCAAAAGCAATCCGAACCGACGCAACAATTCCGTCTTCAACCTTCAGGGCAAAAGCACCAACAACGGCAGAGATATCCTGATCAAACCGCTTGGAAACTTTATAGGCACGGAAAATTAAGTCCGGCTCCGGATTTGGAACGCGAATGGCTTCGAGAATTTCGTCAGGTACCAAGGCGGTTTTGCGATAATCGGTAAAGAATTCATCAGAGGAAATTTCACGTCGGCCGTTGGCACCATGAGCGATCATCGTCGCATCAAGCGCGATCAGGCACGGTGGCGTATCTCCGATTGGCGACGCGTTACAAATATTGCCGCCAATTGTTCCAAGATTACGAATTTGTCGCGACCCTATGCGGCGCACCAGCTGTGCGAACGAAGGTGCAAGTTCATCCAGCATCGGAAGCACCCTGGTATAGTTGACAGCTGCCCCAAAAGTTACTGAGTCGGCATCACGTTCAATCTGGTTGAGCTCCGTAACATTGGCAGTTGAAATGACCTGACCATAAGGCTGACGGTCCTTGCTCGCCCGCATCCCAAGATCCGTGCCGCCTGCCAGAATATAGGCATCTGGATGATCTGACCGGAGGGCGACGAGATGGCCCAGGCTGCGCGGTGCAAAAAAGTCTTCATCACCGTCTGTGTAATAATCAGACTGATCGATAGCAGGCGGAATTACTTTTTCCGCTTTAGAGCCGAGAGAAACAGCGGCATCGACGATTGGTCGGTAACCGGTGCAACGACAAAGGTTCCCCGCGATCGCTTCATGGACGGAGTCAGGGGTTACCGTCTCACCGGTCTGCGTAAAAGCGTATAGCGCCATAACAAAACCCGGCGTGCAAAAACCACATTGTGCTGCGTGATTCTCAACAAGGGCCTGTTGTACCGGGTGGATGACATCGCCGGGCGCAGATAGGCCCTCAACTGTCACGACACTCATACCATCGAGTTGTGGCACCAGCATAAGACAGGCATTTACCGTCTTAACGCGCCCTAACGCTGATTGAATGGTGATCGAGCACGCGCCGCAATCGCCTTCAGCGCAGCCTTCCTTAGTTCCCTTGAGACCTTTGGTGTCTCGCAGATAGTCGAGCACGGTCATCGACGGAGAAACATCGTCCTCCTCGATCAGAACCCCATTCAACTGAAATCGGACTGGCATTGTGCCCCCTGTTTAGGTTTTTGCTCTTCTACTGACCCACCGCGCGATATTCCACCAGCGCAGCGTCCACACCACCCCCGGCGGGCATCGAGACGTCATGCTGCCGCAACGTCGCTTCAAGCGCCGCGAGACAGATCAAAATATTATGTTTTTGGCAGTTATAGCCCATCGCCCCGATACGCCAGATCTTGCCGTGCAGAGGACCAAAAGACGTTCCGATCTCAATACCGAAATCATGTAGCATCTCCGCGCGCGCGGCTTCGCCATCGATGCCATCGGGAATATAGACACCCGTCACGTTTGGCATCTTATGGCTCTTGTCACCAAATACCCTAAGTCCAAGCCCTTCGAGCCCCGCGACCATGGCACGACTGGCCAGAGCGTGGCGATCAAAACTCGCCTGCAATCCTTCTTTGAGCACAACCCGTGCGCATTCCCGCGCCGCATAAAGCATCGACGTCGCCTCAGTATGATGGTTCAGGCGGGCTTCTGACCAATAATCCATCAGCATACCCAGATCGAAATAATTCGATGCCACCATTGGCCCGCCGGCCGCTTCAAATCCGTCAGGACGAATACCTTTCTCAATATGTTTACGTCGATTGACGATTTCCGCGACCCGGTCGTTGAAAGTAATCGGCGCGATCCCCGGAGGTCCCGCCAGACATTTCTGCAAACTAACCGACACACAATCGATCTTCCATTTATCAACCGGCAAATCCATACCGACCAAGCTGGCAGTTGCATCGACATAGGACAGCGCATCATAGCGCGCACAAATTTCTCCAATTTCCGCGAGCGGTTGTGCCACAGTAGTCGAGGTGTCGCCCTGACACAGGGCAACGACTTTAGGCCGGACCCGCTTTACCGCATCTTCGATCTGTTGCGGGTCAAACACTTCACCCCATTCCACCTCGATAATTTCAACATCGGCTGCGCAACGTTCAGCGATTTCGGTCAACAAATGCCCAAACCGGCCAAACACCGGCACGAGAACTTTGTCACCGGGTTCAATCACCGACACCATAAAGGTTTCAATCGCGGCACGTGCTGTGCCGTCGATCATAAAGGTCCAACGGTTTTCAGTTTGGAAGACTTGCCGATAGAGAACCATCACCTCGTTCATATATTCGGTGAAGGCGGGATCGAACTGGCCCAGCAGCGGCATCGACATTGCGTTGAGGACACGGGGATCAACATTGACCGGTCCCGGCCCCATCATCAAACGCGGGGGTGGGTTCAGTTCTTCAAAAATCTCGTTCGCGGTCATTCTCTCGCCTATTTTCTTATTCTCTGACCTGACAATTAGGCCGGGTGTTCTGCATGCCAGTGACGAGCGATATCCGCCCGCCGACACACCCAAACTTTATCATGTGACGCTATATGATCCAGAAATCTCTGCAGCGCCATAAAGCGGCCCGGCCGACCGGCGAGACGGCAATGCAAACCAATCGACATCATTTTTGGAGTGTCTTCCCCTTCGGCATAGAGGCAATCAAAACTATCCCGTAGGTAGGCAAAGAACTGATCGCCGGAATTGAAGCCCTGGTTAGTAGCGAAACGCATATCATTCGCATCCAGCGTATAGGGTACGACCAAATGCGGCTTGTCATAGCTACGGTCCCAATAGGGTAAATCGTCGGCATAGCTATCAGCGTCATAGAGAAAATTGCCCTCCTCAACAACGAGATCACGGGTTTGCGGGCTGGTCCGCCCGGTATACCAGCCATCGGGGTGGGCACCGGTTATTGCCGTGTGAATTTTGACGGCTTCATGCAGATGTGCCCTTTCAAACGCCTCATCGACAAACTGATAATTGATCCAGCGTAGACCATGGCTGGCAATTTCCCAGTCTGCATCTTGCATCGCCGCGACGGCATCTAGATTGCGTTGCATCGCCATGGCGATACCAAACACCGTGACCGGCAGGTTGCGGGTGCCGAACAAGCGATGCAACCGCCAAAACCCCGCGCGGCTGCCATATTCATAGATGCTTTCCATGCTCATGTGGCGGGCACCTTCAAACGCCTCTGCGCCGACGATCTCGGACAGAAAGGCTTCAGACGCTGCGTCGCCATGCAGAATATTGTTTTCGCCACCTTCCTCGTAATTGATCACGAACTGCACGGCGATCCGCGCGCCACCGGGCCATTTTGGATCGATTGGCGATTGTCCATAGCCGATCATGTCGCGCGGGTAGGTCTTGTCTTTTGCCATCACAAATTTCCGTCCACTATTCCTGTCCCAATCATAGCGATGCCTGTTGCCGCGGAAAGGGTTTAACGGTAGGCAAAGAGCGTAATTTAATTGTCTAGAAGAGGCCTCGAAGCCATGGCGAGCTTAACTACGCATATCCTTGACACCGCAAACGGCGTTCCCGCAGCAGGCGTCACCATCGAAATCCTAAAGGTCAGTGGCGACAAGCGAGTAACTTTACGTACGCTCAAGACCAATGATGACGGCCGGACCAATTCACCAGTGCTCGCGGGCGATCAGTGTATCCCTGGTGTCTATGAGCTGGTTTTTCATATCGGAGATTATTTCCGTAACCGGGAAACCAACGCCGACTCATCTCCTTTTCTCGACAAGGTCCCCGTGCAGTTCACGATAGCGCCCGAGGAAGACCACTATCACGTGCCCCTGCTTGCCAGCCCGTGGAGCTACTCCACCTACCGTGGCAGTTAAAACAAAAAGGGCCCCCGGAGGGGCCCTTTCGTGCAATCCGACCTTTATCTCAAAAGGCGTGGATTTAAACGCTTAGTCCTCTTCAGGCAGGATCATGTTGAGGACAATGGCTACCAACGCCGACGTAAACAGACCGGACGTTAACAGCAGTTTCAAGTCTGCAGGGAAGATGCCAATAGCTTTTGGCACAGCGGCGATCCCAAGACCGATGCCAAGCGACAAAGCAATGATCACCATATTACGGCGGTTCATGCTGATCGCGCTAAGCAGGCTCAAACCAGCGCTAACAATCATGCCAAACATGATAATCGCGGCTCCACCAATCACTGCGTTTGGAATGCTGGCGACCAGTGCCCCAAACTTCGGGATCAGCCCGGCTAGAATGAGGAAAATCGCGCCGCAGGTTACGACAAAACGGCTCATCATGCCCGTCAACGCCACCAGCCCGACATTCTGGCTGTAAGACGTATTTGGCATCGCGCCAAAGAAACCGGCTATTGCCGTTCCAAGACCATCTGCCATCGTACCGCCGCTGAGTTCTTTATCGGTTGGCTCACGTCCGGCACCGCCTTTAGTCACACCAGAAATATCACCCACCGTTTCAACAGCACTGACCAGTGTCATAAGGCACATGGCGATAATAGCACTCGCGGTGAATGTAATTTCAAAATGTGTTGGATCAGGCAGTGCAAACCAGCCAGCTTTTTCGACACCGCTGAAATTGACCATACCCATCGCAACAGCAACGATATAACCAACGACAAGACCAACCAGAACCGCTGCCCCCGACAAAAATCCCTTGAAGCAGAATTTAACGCCCAGGGTAACGACGATAACGACTGCGGCCAGCACCAGATGATACCAGGCACCGAAATCCTTGATGAAGGGTCCAGCACCACCAGCGGCATATTTAATACCGACAGGAATAAGTGCTAACCCAATCGACATGACGACAATACCAGTGACCAATGGCGGTAAATATCTTCGGAGCTTGCCGATGAAAGTACCAATCAGGAAATGGAAGATGCCGCCGACAATCGTCGCCCCAAAGACCGCACCAATACCGGCGGTCTTTACGATAGGGATCATGACAGGAATAAAGGCAAAACTGGTGCCCTGTACAATTGGCAGTCTCGCACCAACTGGCCCGAGCCCAATTGTCTGGATCAATGTTGCCAGCCCGGCAAAGACCATTGCCATCTGGATAAGAAAGACTTTGTCGCCGCCAGCGAGACCCGCAGCACCGGCAATAATAATTGGCACTGTTACGTTACCGGCGAACATCGCCAGCACATGCTGGATACCCAATGCCACTGCTTGCCCAAGCGGTGGCTTGTATTCAGTATCCTTTAATTGTTCTGGTGTGGCTAAATCACTCATCGAGTAAACCCCCAAATATTTTTCAAATTAGGCGAGAAATGATTCGCCAATCTAAAATATTCTTCGGAGTTTTTATTCGTGTCAATTAAATCAGGGTTTTACGAAATGCCGGATAAGTAAGTAAAACAGCCCGAAATACCCGTGTTACGAAAGTGGAATATTACTGTCTTCCTTTGAAGATTGATATCCGTCGGAGAGTTCAGCGTAAATTTTTTCCAGCGCTTTAACGCGTGCCTCAAGCGTCAATCGAACATCTTCATCAAGGCCAGTAATAAGCTGCCGAAGATCAAAGCTTTTCCAGAAGTCGTTCTCTCGGGCATAGGCACCGCCCTTCACTTTGAACACCTGTTCCAAAATGTTGAGGTCATGTGGAATGTTGAAGCGATCCGCCGTATCGGTATAGCCAAACAGATAGTAGAAATTATCGAAGCCCGTCCAGGTGATGGCAGAGAGGCACAACGAACAAGGTTCATGCGTCGCAAAGAAAATGCAGTCATTCGGCTCTGGCCGTTGATCCGAGGGCAACTCATAGAACTTCTTGAGTGTATGAACCTCGCCATGCCAAAGCGGATTGTCAATTTCATTGTTAGTATCAGCAACCACCAGCGACAGATCATCCTTGCGCAGGATCGCGGCACCAAACAGCTTGTTGCCCAGCGCAACACCCGCCCGAGTTAACGGCACGATATCCTGCTCAATGACGTCGAGAAGGCGCTCGATTAAACCGATATCAGTCTGCTTGCTCAGAGTTCGATCCCCGCCTGACGGAATATGTCCTGTACGCGACTGCGTTGTTCATCAGAAATAGTGAGGCGCTCTGCAAAGTCACGACCGGTCGGCTTGGTGGCGTCAATGCCAACTTTGGTGACCGTGTGATTTTCGGGATCAGAGGTCGGGTCGAGAATTGCGCCCATTGCCCCATGAATATAGGTCACATCCTGATCAGCCCGGGTCCGAGTAATTACCGCCCACATCACATCTGACAGGTTAAAAATATCGACGTCCTCATCAACAACGACCACAGTCTTTACATAGAACTCTGTTCCCAGTGCCGCCATGATCGCCTGTTTCGGTTGGCCCTCTGCCGTCTTTTTCATCTGTACGATTGCCATTAAGGCACCGACCGTACAAAGCGGCACATGAACCGCGCTTACATTTGGTAGGTTACGGCGCAAAGCATTGAGAATCTCCGCCTCACGGCTAATCGACGAGACCAGTATATGATCGCCAGCTGTCCCCGAAGCAACGCTATGGAAGATGGCATCGCTCCGCATTTGGATACGCTTGGCAACAAACACGTTCTCGGTTGAGCGATAAGAGGCATAGCCTGTGAACTCACCGAACGGCCCCTCTGGCTCATTAGTATCTGCAAGGATTTCGCCTTCGATAACGATCTCAGCCCCAGCGGGAATCGACAGGTCATTGGTCTGGCAAGTCGCGACTTTATAAGGCTCGCCAAACAGCGCACCGATAATCTCGTATTTCCGGACGTTGGGCGGATAGTGATAGGCCATCGAGCCCATATAGTGGATGGGATGAATACCGATGGTAATCGCTGCCGGAAGCGCTTCACCCTTGGCTTCAGCGCGGCGATGGAATTCATACATCCGACGCCGCGAATGCAGTGACAGTCCGAGCCTGTTCTTGCCCTTTAACATCAGGCGATGAAATCCAACTGTATCAGTCTCCCCATCTGGGTCACGTGCCGTAATTTGCCCCGCTGTAATATAAGGCGCAGCATCGACCTGAAAGTGCAGTGGAATGGGTAATTTAGTCAGGTCAACGTCGTCGCCTTCCAGCACCACATCCTGCCACGGAGCATCGCCAACCACTTCGACCGGCTGATAATTCTGACACCGTTCTCGATAGGCTAGCGGCAAATCATCGGGATCGACGCCCACAGCCGCGGCCAGCAAACGACGATTACCAGCGGTATTCGTAACAACGGAATTGTCAAAACCTTCAACATTTTCAAATAGCAAAACGGGGCTTTTGCCGTTCCGTTCAAACTCAAACACAGAAGAAGTAATATCCAGCTCTCGCCGAACTGGGCCGGACACCCTAACAAAATCCGCCGGGAAATCACTCTCCACCATCTTCAGGAAGCCACGCAGGCTTTGATCGGTCATGAAGCTCTCTTTGTGCAAATCAGCAAAGTTACTGAACAAAGAGAGTAGCGGAGGCATTCGCCCCTGTCATCGGGCGACAACAGTTTGTTATCGAATGTCTATCAGTCGTTTGTGCCGTCAAGTAGTCCGTCTATCTCACCCATCAAACCACTAAGCTGATCTTCCGTCTCTGCGGTCAAGGGTGTGGCGTCCACTTCGGGACCAGATGATCCTGGGCGAGACAAACTACTCATATCGGGCATCGCGATATCACTTTGTCTCACGATGGCACTAATTAGCTCGCGTTGATCTATCGGTTTGGAAACATACTCGTTCATGCCGACGCCGAGATAGGTCTCTCGATCTCCTTGCATCGCGTTTGCGGTCATAGCGATAATTGGTGTCTCAGAGACCTTGTTGGGAAGCGCGCGAATACGGTTGGTCGCTTCCATGCCATCCATTTGTGGCATCTGGATATCCATGAGAATCAAGTCGTAGTTGGATCGGGTTATCGCGGCGACCGCTTCCAGCCCGTTCTGGACAATATCAAACTGACAATCAATCGGGGCTAGCATCGACGAGATGACCTTTTGATTGATCAGATTGTCTTCGGCAACAAGAATACGAAGATGACGCCGAGCGACTATCTCTGGGTCTACGTCAAGCGAGACAATACTTTCCTCACTGGAATGAGGTTTGACATCTCCCCTTTCAGCCGCAATCGTAAACCAGAACACAGACCCTTCACCCGGAGTGCTTTCGACGCCGATTTCACCGCCAAACATTTCCACTAAATTCTTACTGATCGTCAGACCCAGTCCAGTACCGCCATATTGACGGGTCGTCGAACTATCGGCCTGCGAAAACGGGCTAAATAACTTTTCGATCTGTTTCTCGTCGATACCGATGCCGGAATCGCGAACCTCAAACCGCAAACCAATTAAATCATTGTCGCGATTTTCCTCTATCACCCGCAATTCGATCTGGCCCTCATGGGTAAATTTAATTGCGTTCCCAACCAAATTGTTGACGACTTGACGCAATCGTCCGAGGTCGCTCTTGATGCTTTGAACATTTGGTGCGTCATTTTGAATCGAAAATCGGAGACCTTTTTCACTCGCCGGGTGTTTCCACAGCCCTTCGGCAGCACTTAAAAGGTCTGACAAAGACAGGTTGAGCATTTCAAGTTCAATACGGCCTGCCTCAATCTTTGAAAGATCGAGGATGTCATTTAAGAGATCAAGGAGTGCTTTGCCCGACTCCCGAATGGTCTGCACATAATCCTGTTGGTCATCATTTAGAGTGGTTTGAGCCAGCACCTCGGCCATCCCAAGCACCCCATTCATCGGCGTCCGAATTTCATGACTCATCGTCGCCAGGAAACGAGATTTAGTTCGGTTGGCCTCCTCTGCTAATTCAGCCGCGATCGCAGACTGACGCGCAGCTTCCTCGGCTTGGTTCCGTGCTTCTGTAAGTTGGGTTTCTCTTTTGCGCAGAACTGTTACGTCGGTGTTAATACCACCAATCCCGATAATCGTTTCGTTGTCAGCGAGAATTGGGAATTTAGTGACAATGAAATCTCCGGTTACGCCGGCATGTGACGTAATTGAAAGTTCATCGCTCGCAGCTTTTTCCGTTTCGAAGACCGCTCGATCCAACTCTTCAGCTTTCTTACGCTGTTCTTCAGTAAGTGAAGACCCACCACGGTTGCCGAGGACAGTTGTCTTGCCTGACCCGTAAAATTCCAGATAACGCGCATTGACCATCGTCATTTTATGATCTGGCGTCTTCATATACATTATAGAAGGGGAATTATCGAAGAATGCCCGGAATCGCGCATCGCTTTCACGCAACGAGACCTCCGCTAATCGGCGTTGGCGAATGGTATTAGTTAGCACCAAAATCAGCACTAGCTGAAGGGCAAAAACAAGAACACCGACAACGACCCAGTGGGCATATTCATTTAGAATAGTCGTCGGCGTGTTGATAATCCGGGAACCACGAGGAAGAGCGCTCTTGTTTAAATTAAAGCGTTCCAACTCATGAAAATCGAAAAGATATAAATTTGGACTCTCATCAATGACACGAAGATTTCCAGATGGTATTCCGGAGAGAATTTGACTAACGAGCAATGCTGCAGCCCGCCCCTGCTCAACATGCGTTACAACTTTGCCGCCGAGTGCCCCATGGCCAATCGGAGCCTTTTGCAAAGAAAAAATGGGGCCCTTATAAACCGCTTTTAATCGGGCGATGAATTCTTCCCAGTTTTGGTTGGCACCTGTCTTGTCACGATGCACCGAGTTGAGAAAAACTGCAGTATTTTCGGGAATTTTCTTAAATCTTTCGAATAGTTGGCCATAGGTCAGCCGAGCAAGAGAATGCTCAACAATATTCAAATTGGAACGCGTACGTGCAGCAGCCTTGAAGAAACGATGATTAATTTTGCCGGTGGGGGTTTCGTCACCGATAACGTGGATTGCATTGTTTTTCGGAAACAGTCGTTTAATGAGATCAAGCGTTTCCCCAGCTGACCGTCTCTCAACAACACCGACAATATCTGGCAGGGCATTTTGTTTGAGCGCCAAAGAAACATTGTTTACCCCGAGAAACACGACTTTAGATCCACGCAAGAGAGTTGATTGCCGTTCACGGGTAAAATTTAAGGCATTGTCATCTGCCGCAACGATGAGATCATACGGCGGGAGCTTCTTAAACTTAGTAGCAAGATCGGCTTCCAATTGCTTTGCCCGAGCCGCGAGCGGAAATCTCTTACTATCCAAGTATTCAATATCGAGGAAATAGCTTCCCTTGCCGAAGCCATTTTCTCTAAGCCCCGTTTTAAGACCATTTATTTGATCAAAAAACGACGGGAATGAAGGGCTATAGGAAGCGATAAATAGAATACGTTTTTTTGAGATTTCGCTATGCGCTGGAAAAGTTAAGGTATTGAAAATCAACATAATTGGCAGGGCAATAACAGCACCGACGCTGCTGCAAATCCCTCCCAGCGTACGCGTAAATTTCTGACGGAACGCTTCCAGTCGATAAACCACCCCGTTCCCCTCAACAATTTTACAATCTCATGTTGGTGGACTGTCGCAGAGAATGGTTAACGAAACATTTACAATTCAGGCTCCGTGCCGGGTTGCGAGAATAATCACCTAAAACCCTAGGATCCAATTAAGACCTTATTAGGGACTTCCTCCGGAAAAATAATTCGGCGGCTATAATCTAGGTACGGCTTTCATCAACTGTGGCCTGTTCAGCCTGACGCAAACCATCAATAAGGTGGCGTGCCGCATTGTCGGGCACACCGGTACCAGCCAGAACCATCTCACTTAATTTGAGACTAGCTTCAGTCGTTTCGGGAATGACATGGTCTGCGCCCAGTTGAATCAGCTGTGTCGCATGATCAACATCGCGTGCCCGCGCGTAAATCGTCAAGTCCGACCAGTGCCGCCGGGCCGTCGAAACAACATTCTGCGCCGCTTGCGGCGCATCCATTGTTACAACCAGTGCCGCCGCCTGCTCAATACCAAGTTTGCGTAACATGTCGGGTTTACTCGCATCCCCAAAATAAACACTAGCCCCATCTTTGCGAAACTGGGCAACCAAGGATGCATCCGTATCAACCCCGATATGAAATTGCCGCTGTGCTTCCAGCGCCGACCCGAGAAATTGACCAATTCTCCCATACCCCACGACGATAACATGACCCGAAATATCTTCCGGAACATCGTGAATTGAGTCACTCGCCTGAACGTCCTTTGCTTCGATAAGACGGCCTAGACGGCGGGTAATTTGCGCAATTGGTGGCGTGGCCATCATGGTCAACGCCGTCACGACAATCATGAACTGCGCTGTATCAAGTGGGAGCAAACCGCCTGCCACGGCCAGCGCGAGAACGACAAAGGCAAACTCACCGCCTTGCCCCAAGAGCAGAGAAATTTCAAATGATGCAGCACGGGGTTCCCGAAACAGACGTAACAAGCCGTATAGAACAGACCCTTTGAGCAGGAACAGACCTATGACCGCGCTCAACAACAGTAACGGTGCTGCGGCGACCCTCGCCAAATCAACCGACATTCCGATAGAAATGAAAAATAGACCCAGCAACAAACCCTTAAAGGGTTCAATATCGACTTCTATCTCGTGTCGGTATTCCGTTTCCGCCAGTAAGAGCCCAGCAAGGAACGCCCCTAGAGCCATAGAAAGCCCCGCCTTTTCCGTTGCAATCGCAGTCCCGATGATCACCAGGAGGACAAGCGCCAGGAACATTTCGCGCCGCGCAGCGTTCCCGACAAAACGGAATAGCGGCCGTATGACCACACGACCAACAACCATAATTATGGCAACAGCAGCCACTGCCTGACCGATCGCAATCGCTAAACCTTCAGCAACCGATCCATCATTTTTCACGGTGAAGGCTGTTACCAAAAACAAAACCGGTAACACGGCAAGGTCCTGGCATAACAGAATCGAAAATCCGGTGCGTCCTACTCGGGTACCCAAACGCCGATTATCTGCCAGTACTTCCATCACAATCGCGGTTGAGGACAGAGCGAACGCTGCACCGAGGACCACAGACACTGGCAACGAGTTCTCGAACAACATTGCAATGGCCGCGATGACGATACTGGTCACGATCACTTGCGCACCGCCAAGGCCGAACACCAGACGTCGCATTGACCATAGGCGCGCCATCGACAGCTCAAGGCCAATCATAAACAGCAAAAAGACAATGCCGAGCTCCGCCAATGACTGAACGTTTTTGGCATCCGCAATCACCGCATAGGAAAGCCAGGGAAACACATCGGTAAATCGCGCTAACCCATAAGGGCCGATGAGCAATCCGACGAACAAGAAACCGAGAATCGGACTTACCTTTAATCGGTGGACGACTGGAACGACAATTCCAGCAGCAATCAGAAAAACGATCAACTCACGTAAATCAAGAGCATGTATTTCCATAATTTAGCTCACTGCCTCACATGCGGCGGCAAAGGGCGCTATCGGTGGTCGATATATACCAGCCCCCAAACCACCATTGATGCCATACTTGTCTGCAATACCCAACTCAAGAACTGGCGTTACATTAGACGCGAGAACGGCGCGGGCAGACAGTCCAACCCGCGCACCACTTTTTGGCATTTCAGGGTGCGGGGCTAGTAAAAGTTTATCGGGCAAATCAAATATATCATCGGGCGTATAGCCAGCATGCAACGCTTGCATGTCTGGACAATAGCTCTGCGCCATTGCGCCAAGCCCGAGCCCTTCAGCGACCGCACTATCACCAAACGCACCAACACAGGTATCCACCGTATAGGGTTCACGAATGTTGCCGAGCGGTGGCGTGGCAGAACAGGTAAACCATTGCCCCGGCAGTCCGGCGACCTGCAACCCAAATTCGTTTCCATTGCCACCAAAGGCTGTAATAACTGAACTACGTTTGGTTCCCATGCTTGCCATAAGGATGAGTTTGGACGCAGCCATCCAGAAGTTGAGATGAAAGAAAGGCCATTTCTCAATAAACACCTCTGTCATCGACCCGGCAAAGCCCGACCCCAACCGTTCGCAAATAATCGAGACAAGTATCTTATGTGCTTCCAGGTGACGGAGATGCCCGTCATCTCCGAGCGTCAAGGCGCCATCAATGATGGGCAGCCATTCAATAGGATTACCACCCGGCACAGCGGTAATCGTGTCTCCGACCTCGTCGTTGAGAAAATGTAGGAAATCTATCGCCGCCTGACTCTTGTATCCGTAACGCGGAACCGGATCAGCACCCGTACCCCCGCCATTTAACGGTGCCCAGGCAACTCGATTTAAGTCGTTAAGATCAGCAAATTCGGTTAGCTTCATCGACGGGGACACGACCGCTGCCATTGGTGTCGCGACGTTCCAGTCCTGCGCTGGTTCAAACTTAATGCCCCCACCAGCGATCATTGCATCTGCATCCTCAAGCGTCTTCGCCCAACCCTCATAGACACAGGCGACTGCCGCTGAATTCAAGATCGGTGTGACGAGGGCATGAGATGGATTTGACGGTGGCCCACAATGCAGCAAGGTGTGGTCAGCCAGATTTAGGGCTTCCGCCGCAGTTGTGACTCGCTGCCATGCGGGGACAACTGCGAGCAATTTATCGACAGCCTGTTTGTCAGCAGCAATCATTCGCCAGCCTCCGCTTTTCGGATCAGGTCAAATAATCGTCCAGGAGAAACCGGCAATCGGTCGACCACGAGGCCAATATCTTTAAACGCATCATTGATCGCATTGGCGATCGCCGCGGGCGGACCAATCGCACCACCCTCGCCCAACCCTTTTTGACCAAAGGATGAAAATGGCGATGGTGTTGCCATATGATCGATCCGCACATGCGGCATCTCACAGGCGCTCGGCAGGAGATATTCCGCCAGTGTGTTGGCCATTGGCTGGCCATAGTCGTCATAGGGCATTTCTTCGAACAAGGCGGTACCAATACCCTGTGCCGTGCCGCCATAAACCTGCCCATCGACGACCATTGGATTAATCAGCACACCTCCATCTTCAACGATAACGTAATCAAGGATCTCGACGTCACCTATCTCGGCGTCCACCGCAATGACACAGCCATGTGCTGCATAGGAAAAAGTGCCACTGTCTGGGTCAGGCCGGTAGCCTTCGGTAATTTCCAGGGGGTCTGCCGCGAGTGTCGGGGGTAATTCCTGCGGGGCGCGATACCAGGTGCGAGCGATATCGTTAATCGCAACGGCACCAGATGCCGAGGTCACCTCCCCGCCCGATAACGAAACCTCAGCAACATCAGCCTGCAAAAGATGAGCGCCAATCGCGAGAATACGGTTGGCGAGCACTTTGCAAGAGGCGGACACAGCTCCGCCCGCCATCACGGCACAGCGTGATCCCCAGGTTCCGGTCGAATAGGGCGTGTAGGCAGTATCGCCATGTACAATTTTTATGACGTTGGTATCGATTGTGAGCACTTCAGACGCGACCTGTGCCAAGGTGGTCTCGAGACTCTGGCCATGCGACTGTACGCCGACGCGCACCTCCAACCCGCCATCAGGGGTTAACCGAATTGCTGATTGTTCGTACCCCGGCACCATCGGAATGCCCCAGCCCGAATAGACAGATGTTCCATGCGCCGCCTGCTCGCAAAAAATCGAAAAACCAACACCAATTTTCCGACCATCCTCTTCACCTAGGTCCTGACGCGCGCGTACCGACGTCACATCGATAGCAGCTGCGGCCCGCGCCATACATTCTGGATAATCACCTGAATCAAACAGCTTGTTGGTGACATTGGTGAACGGCATTCGTTCTGGTAGCGGCAGGTTTTTGATCCGCATCTCATGGGGCTCAATACCAAGCTCTCGCGCCAGAGGATCAATCAATGTTTCCAACGCGAAGCACACACCTGTTCGCGCAACTCCGCGATAGGGTAGGATCGGTGGTTTGTTGGTTGCCGACGACCATGTCCTGCAGCGAAAGCCAGGAAAGTCATAAGGCCCCGGCAGGATGCTGGCGATCTGGGCCGCTTCAAGACACGCCGAAAATGGATAGGCCGAATAGGCGCCGGCATCGACCGTTGCCTCACATTCCACCGCCAGAATTTTTCCGTCCCCTGCGGCGTAGGCGGTGATTTCATAATGATGCTCTCGGCAGTTGGTGTTGGCACTGAGCTGTTCCCGTCGATCTTCAACCCAGCAGACCGGTTGCCCGGTATGGATCGCGATCCAGGATAGCGCGACCTCCTCAGCGAGTAGGATACCTTTATAGCCAAACCCGCCGCCGACATCGGGAGCAACGATCCGCACCTGTCCTTCATCCAGTCCAAGGCACTCGGCCAAGCCAGTCCGCACAATATGCGGCATCTGGGTCGAACTGGTCAGCGTTAAAAGCTCCAGCCGCTTGTCCCATTCCGCAACAACGCCGCGCCCTTCTATCGGCGCCATCGATTGTCGCGCCGTCCGAAAGGTCCGCGTGACCGATGTCGCTGCCTGGGCCTTCAATGCCTCAATGTCGGCATCAGCTTCAACAAAGGTTTCAAGGAAGACGTTGTCGCCCCACTCTTCGTGGACCAGCGGCGCATTATCTTCACGGGCCTGCAACATGTCGGAGATCACCGGCAGTGCATCGATCTCAACCTCGATCTGATTGACGAGGTCTTCGGCCTCACCACGCGTGTCTGCGACACAGGCAGCGATCAGCTCACCAACATAACGGACTTTTTCCTGCGCCAGGATCGGCTGTAAGGAAGATTTAAACCCAGCCAATCCAGAATCCGCCCGGATCGGCGAGACACCAATTAAATCACCTGCGACAAAGACATCACCGTCGCGTCCTGCTGGCTTGGTGACACGAACATCGCGGCCATGGGCGACGGGGCTACGAACGAAGGCGACTTCGCGCATGCCAAAGCGTTTGATGTCGGCGACAAATTCACCGCGCCCGCGCAAATAGCGCTCGTCCTCCTTACGGATGACAGATTGGCCGACACCGCCTGACGCGACTGGTTTCATACGAACGTCCGTTAGTTGATCGCAGTTGATCCCCGAAGTCCTGAAGGCCATTATCAGGGCACATTAGGCCCTTGTCATCATCCGGGGGCAATTTCGGGCGCAATTTACCGCATGGAGGCGGACATGGCTGAGCAATATGATCTTGTTATCACTGGCGGGCGGATAATCGATCCAGCAAACAATATTGACGGCTTGAACGATGTCGCGGTCACGGATGGCAAGATTGCGGCCATCGCCGAGAACTTGCCCACTGACACCGCAGAAACAATCGACGCTGCTGGCAAACTCGTCATACCCGGCATGATCGATACCCATGCACATGTCTATGAACATGTCAGCGGTCGGTTCGGCATGAACCCAGATCTCGTTGGCGTGCGCTCTGGCGTCACGACGGTGATTGATCAGGGCGGGCCGAGTTGCATGACGTTCCCCGGTTTTCGCAACTTCATAGCCAAACCAGCCAAGACCAACGTTTTGGCCTTTATTTCGATCTACACGGTTGGCGGGCTCGAAGGACATTACTACCCCTATCTCTATGGCCCCGGCGGCGTCGATGCCGCAGCCTGTGCCAAAGCAGCCGCTGCGAATAGTGATATCGTCAAGGGTATCAAGGCCCATGCCGAGCCCGGTGGGATCTCACGCTGGGGATTGGAAACACTGGAATTGGCCAAAGACGCGTCACGCGAAGCCGGTATCCCGGTCTATATTCATCTCGGCGAGTTGTGGCCGACCGAAGGTGGCGTCCATGTCGACATGGATGAACGACTGCCCGAGATCGTCGCGCTGATCGAAGAAGGCGATATCCTCGCCCATCCTTTCACGCGCCATCCCGGCGGCTTCGTCAACAAAGAGGGCAAACTGCACCCCATCGTCAACGAGGCTATCGACAAGGGCGTGCTGATCGATATCGGTCATGGGTCACATTTTAGTTTCGAGATGGCACGCGCTGTTTTGGATGCCGGTGTTTTACCAACCACCGTCGGTGCCGATATGCATGGCTATAACACCCATGTCCCGGCGGAAGCAGGAACGCCTGACGATCACCCCGATGACGAGATGCATCTGTTTGCCGGACAGGCTCGGTTCAGCATGTGTCACGCGATGACCGAGTTGATGGCGATGGGGGTCAAGATGGAAGATACAATCCCGATGGTTTCCTCCAGCTGCGCTGAAATGATTGGGATGGGCGATGAACTCGGCACCTTGGGAATCGGCCGCACCGCTGATATCTCTGTGCTGCATGATGAGACAGGTGAGTGGACGTTACACGATAACAGCGATGTTGAGGTCACCACCAATCGGCGCCTGCGCCCAGCCTTCTGTATCCGAGCCGGTGAATATTTCGATGCCGACGCGCCAATCTTGCCTGAGTAAACCGACGCATTAAGGAACAAAGTTGAAAATCAGCCTTGTCACCCCGGCAGGAAAGAAATCCCGTGCCGGCAATCGAACCACCGCTGTGCGCTGGGCCAAAATTCTGCGTGATCTTGGCCATCGGGTATCGATTGCGGAGCAAGATAACGGTGATGATGCAGACATGATGGTCGCGGTCCATGCCTGGCGATCACATCAATCGATCAAAACATTTTCGGATAGTCACCCTGACCGACCCTTGGTCGTGCTGCTTGCCGGTACCGACATTTATGCCTTTCAGCATAGCCACCCAATAGACACGCTGGACTCAATGGAACGCGCGACGGCTTTAGTCTGTCTGCATGATCTAGTGCATCAAGCGATCCCCAAGAGGTTTGGTAAGAAATTGAATGTCATCTATCAATCTGCTCCGCCTCTTACCGCCCCACGCCAACCAAGCAAACGGACATTTGATGTCTGCGTTATCGGTCATTTGCGCGATGAGAAAGACTCCCTGCGTGCCGCCTATGCCGCACGGCTCGCATCACCAGACTCAAAGCTTCGCGTTATCCACCTCGGCAAGGCCCATAACAAAGAATGGGCACGCGCAACGGCCAAAGAAGTCAAAACAAATCCACGCTTCCTGTCTCTCGGAGAAGTGCCGGGCTGGCGGGTCCGCCGCCAATTTGCCAGCAGCCACGCGATGGTCATGAGTTCCGGGATGGAAGGCGGTGCCAATGTTGTCTCCGAAGCCATCGTCGCTGGACTGCCGATTCTCGCCTCGCACATCGATGGCAATGTCGGGCTGCTCGGCGAAGACTATGAAGGCTACTACCCGGCGCAAGATACCGATGCCCTCGCTGCCCTTCTCCACCGCGCGGAGACTGACCCTAAGTTTCTAAAACGACTTAACGCGCAGTGCCGTAAAAAGCAGGCCCTATTCATACCGGGAAAAGAAACAACGGCCTGGAAGAAGCTGCTGGCAGGGATCAAACCTTGACCGTTATCGGTTCCAGCCGGTCGGATTGTTCCAGCACCTCGCCGACGATCATCGTTTTCAGATAGCCCATTTCTTTTAGGGCAGCGACACAATTATCTGCACGATCGGCGGGAACACTGGCCAGCAAGCCACCAGCAGTTTGCGGATCAAAGATCAGCGGATAGCGCGGGTCCTTGCCAGCTTCTTCGAGATTGGCAACTGCCCTGCGCAGACGGATATTTTGCGGCTGTAATGACGAGACAATCCCGGCTTTCACGGTATCCACTGCACCATCCATCAGCGGCACCGCATCCATTTCCAGAATCACATCGACCTCTGAGGCGCGCACCATCTCAACAAGATGACCGAGCAAGCCAAAACCGGTGATATCGGTCGCGGCTTGCGAGTCATGATCGACCAGACATTGAGCGCCTTTGTAATTCGACATCACCATGTGATCGAGGGCTGAGGCAATCCAGCGACCCTTCGCCTTGTGACGCATATCAGCCGCAAACAACGTGCCGGTGCCAATCGGCTTAGTAACAATCAGCTTGTCACCAGCGCGCATACCGCCCTTGCGCATAATCTTGTCTTTATCGATCAACCCGTTGACCGCAAAGCCAAGGCTCAGCTCTGGCCCCTCACTGGTATGACCCCCAACCAATGAACAGTTGGTATCGTTGAGAATTTCCATCGCGCCCGTCATCATCTGGGTCAGCGTGTCCTCAACCTTTTCTTCGATACCAAACGGGATTGTCGCTATCGCCAACCCGGTCTGCGGCTCACCGCCCATCGCATAGATATCGCCTAAACTGTGATTGGCGGCGATCTTGCCAAACACATAAGGGTCATCAACCATCGACCGGAAGTAATCGACGGTATGCACCATCACCTTGCCGGGCGGCACTTCGACGACAGCGGCATCATCCGGCTCATGCAATCCGATCAAGACATCATCACGCGGCACCGGCTCCAGACTATTGAGCGCCCGCGACAGAACCGTCGCGCCGACCTTCGCTCCACAGCCGCCGCAGCGCATCGCGATAGCAGAAATCTCCTTAACCACCTCGGCACTCGCCAACCCATCTGGCAAATCGGTTTTTTCGTCCTCCTCCATATCAGGGAGATCGTTGAACTTGTCCATGAAGCGCCGGTCGATCCAGTCCTTCCAGCGCCAAATATTGGCGCCCTGAACAGAGAACCCACCACGTGAGGCGACAGCATACTGGTCGCCAGTTGAAACCAGGCTGAGGAACTTCTTTTGCGGCCGAAACGGTACGGGAGATCGGCCGAGTAACAGGCGCCGTAGGTTACGTTCCAACGGTTTACCCTGACGTACGGCAAAGACCCCTGACTTGGGCCGTGGATGATTAATCATCGCCGCGACATCACCAGCGGCGAACACCTCAGGGTGTGACACCGACTGCAACGTATCACCAACCTTGATGAAGCCTTTCTCATCGACTTCGAGTCCGGCATCCCCTGGCCAGCTCGGCGCACCAGCCGCTGTCACCCATAGAATCTCATCGGCCTCGACTTCAACGCCGCTCGCGGTTTTGAGTTTGCCAGGAGAAACCTCAACCACGGCATCACTGGCATGAATCATCACTTCGCGATCTCGCAAAGCCGTCTCAAAACAGCGTCGCACCCGCGCGTTATGGGTCGGCATGATTTCTGCGGAGTCGCTAAACAGATGATAGGCTATCTGGTCGTCGGGCTTACCCGCTGATTTAAGGACCTGTTTTAGGCGGAACTGGATCGCGAGCAAGATTTCCACCCCGCCTGCGCCGGCACCAACGACAGCAATTTTCATCGCACCGTCATGGTTTAGGGCGCGGTCACGCAACGCCTCCCATCGATCAAGGAAAAGATTGATCGGCTTAACCGGCACCACGGTTTCTGTCGCCCCCGGCACAAAGGCAGTATTCGGGGTCGAGCCGGTATTGATCGAGACTAGATCGTAGACCACAGGCGGACGGTCATCACATAGGACATGCTTTTGGTTCACATCAAGGCCGGTGACCGTACTGTGGTAGAATCGCGCGCCCGCAAAACGGGCCAGCGCGCCGAGATCAATATGCGCCTCGTCATAATCATAATGCCCCGCGACGTAGCCCGGGAGCATCCCGGAGTAAGGCGTGTGCGCATCACGGCAAATTAGTGTCAGGCGAATGCCCGGCACAGGTTTCATGCCAAAGCGCTTAAGCACTGCGACATGGCTGTGGCCGCCGCCAATCAGCACCAAATCTTTTACAACGGGGGTATTGGATTTCTGCATAGTCTTTCTAACTATTCACGTCTTACTGTTGTTCCAAACTTGTTTGCAGCCGCAACCGCGTCCGGACTGACCGCGAAATGGCATCGACCCCGATATTAAGCAAGGCGGTAATCGCAATCAAAAGCATCGCTCGATCAAACCGCAAATCGGCAAAGGCGCTATCAACATAAAAGCCCAGCGTCGCGATGCCCAGGATACCAAGGATCGCTGTTTCCCGCATGATCACTTCCCAGCGATAAAACAGCAGCGCCAACATGGGACGGTAAACACGCGGCAATACTTCATAGAAATACCGATTAAAGCCGGTTGAGGCGTCCTGTCTCAACGAGACGGTTTCGGTATAGCGCCCGATGAGATGCCCGATGATCGCCCCATTATGCAATGTCAGGGCGATGATCGCTGGCAACATTGATGGCCCCCAAAGCTGGAGCAGCACAAAAGCCAAAATATATTCCGGAGTTGAGCGCGCAACGACGAGAAAGATATGACCACAGAACCGCGATGCCTTGCCGAGCAATAGTGGCGAAATCAACGGAAACAATACGATGGTCAAAAAACCAGTCGCGACCAGCGCAATCATCGTGAGCTGTACCGTCGCGATAGTGCCGGGTATCGCCTGATCAACCACCATCATGTTGAGCCAGTCCCAAAACGCTTCCCAACCAGCACCAGTCCGAAGAGGATGCGGCACAATATCTTCGGTCAAAAAGCGGACGATATGGGCGCTGGAAAACGCGATACCCCACGGCAGAATTGCGGCCGCACCGATGAGATAAACCGGCATCAAAGGTCGTTTCATCCAGATCCGCATTGTGGCGATCACCAGATAGAACAGGATCAACAGAGCCGAGACTTCAGAATACTGGCCTTCCTTAAAGGCGGTTTCCAGATGAAACCCCAATGTCGGCAATCCAATAAAACCAAGCACAGCGCTAGACCGAATGCCGCATTCCAGCCGATACATTGAATAGGACCGAAAATGCGCCCAGACATCGGGCATCCGCACAAAGAAAAACGCCGAAATTCGGCTGGTCCCTGCTGGAATAACCTTCAACGGGGCCGGATTGGCTTCTTCCAGTATCTCGGCATAAACCTTCGCAATAATGCCCGAATAGGGAATCGCAATGGCCAGCACGCCAGTGAGCGGCGACAGACCAAACATCTGAAGAAAGATTAGCGCCCAGAAAAGCTCATGCACCGCCCGAACGACAGCGCAGCCAGTGCGCACGATCCGGCTGAAAAATAGCAGCGCAAGAAACAACCCCATGGCATTGGCTAGGACGACGCCGAGTAACGCAAAGGCCAGCGTGTACGCTATCGCCAGCACAACGCTGTCGGTCGCATAAAAATCCGGTGTCACCAGCCCGAGCAGGAGCCGTCTAAATTCTTCCCACGGATCAACTGTGGTGATCGCGACGTCAGCGAAGATCAAACAGATAAAGGCAATGCCGACAAAGGTGGTCGTCGTCCGGCCGAGCGGCGACGGTTCAGGGCGCGTAATCACCGGTCGGTGTTCCGGTATAGATCATCGAGATCTGCAGGCGTCATCCCGGCGGCCTGCACGTCAAGCGCAACCTTACCATCCCGGAGTCCGATGAGCCGATCGGCAAACTGAATTGCCAGTTCGCGGTCATGCATCGCCAAAATGACCGTTGGCTTTTCCGCAGTGATGGCATCGAGAATCTCACGCGCCTGATGCTCATCGACCGCCGATACCGGCTCATCCGCGATGAGGATATCACCCGGATGAAACAGGGCTCGACCGACGGCGGTGCGCTGCTGCTGCCCCCCCGAAAGCTCCCCAACACTGGTAAACAATTTGTCGTCCAGCCGTAGCCGTTGGAGAACCGGGATAACCAAATCAACATCGATTTTGGCTGGCTTGAGCAGATTGCGCAGATTGCGCCAAATAGAGCGCTGATGCAGCCGCCCCATATAGACATTATGAAAAACGGTCAGCGCCTGAACCAGACCGAGTTCTTGCGGCACCAATGCCGCTGTTTCGCCGAGCCGTGTATGAATTAGATTAAGGAGCGTTGATTTGCCGGCACCACTCTCACCGACCAAGGCGATACGCTCTCCCTGTGCAATATCAAGCTCGAGATCGCGAAGGACCGTTGTACCGCTATAGCCAACGGTCTCTTCACGAAGCTCCAGCAAAGGCATAAATCAAAGTGCCTTTATTCAATCAGCTAATCGATCAGTCGATCAGACCGATTTTCTTTGCCGTTTCTTTGATCGGCGCATAGTCAGAGTTCTGGGCAGCGATAAAGCTCGCCCGCGGAAAGAATTTCAACAAGTCAGGGTCGTTCATCGAGAGAAGCGCGCCCTGTACTTTCTTGGCAAAACCTTTGCCATAACCCTTGTTCACGTCGCCGCGAATAGTCCACTGATAATCTGGATAAGGCGGGGTTTTCCAGATCAGGCTGACCTTACTGGTATCAACCTTGCCGCTTTTTACTTCACGGTTCCAGACCTTGTAGTTTACCGCGCCGACTTCATAGGCACCGCTCTGCACCAATGCGATGGTGCGGGAGTGATTACCGCTGAAACCAACCTTTTTGAAGACTTTCTTCGGAAGCTTGCCGAATGCAGAGCGGATATGGAATTCCGGCATCAGACGACCCGATGTTGAACCCTTTGACCCAAAGGTAAAGGTCCGGCCCGCAATTCCCTTGGGAAATGCCTTCGATGGCTTCAAGCCCGTGCTCTTATGCGCAATGAAAAAGGTCTCAAAAAACGGATCCTTTTTACCCTGGGCAATTGCTCTGGAGCCTTTGACAAGCTCGCGAGCACGCACACCAGATAATCCACCAAACCAGGCGAGTTGCACCTGATTATTACGGAACGCGGTGACCGCCGCCGCATAGGACTTCACCGGCACATATTTGACCGTCACACCGAGTGTGGAAGTCAGATATTTAGCGACCTTGCCGAACCGCTTGCGCAGTTGGGTCTCATCCTGATCCGGTATCGCGGTGAAAACAAAATCTGCAGCCATAACTGGAGTTGCAACCGGGGCCTGCATTAACGCAAACACGCCCGCCGCTGCGAGCACTGAACGAACCATCATTTTTGGGTCTCCCTCATTAAACTTACCGCCAACACCTTGCCGCGAAATCACATGGGGGTCCAGAGGCAGGGTGTTCACAATTCGCCCCTGAGGAATTTTTCTGTTGAAAAGATTGTGATGGAAGCAGCGCAATGGGTTAGTGGGTGAGATCACGACAAAAATAAAATTTTCTGTGGGTACTTATCCAGAAAATACCATGCAAACGTTTGTTGTGGACATGTTCCGTTCGACGCCAAAAATGCAAAAATTGAATTTTGTTCAAACGGGTTACTGTATCCGCAGCGCGGTATGTCGTTAGACGGTTGGCGTTTTTGTGGTACCGGTACCGAGCCGAATTAACCTGACAATTCCCTTTTCTTCAGGCAACATTGATCCGATCAACCAGATATCTGCAAGGGACGCTTCAATGTTTAAACTCATAAAGAAAATATGCATTTACTTGGCTTTCGTGCTGGCACCGATATTTATCGGATCATCCAACGTGCAGGCAGCAGAACAAATTTCACCCGGAACCCCCGGATCGAAAGAAACACCACTACGTGTTATGCTAGTCCCGACCGATGGGGGCACAGAAGACGGCACGCGAGCGGATTTTGCGCCGATTTTCAATGCTGTTTCACGGACAACGGGTTTGAAGTTCGAAATTCGTGTTGGTCAGAGCTATGCCTCAGTCGTTGAAGGCATGGTAAATCGCCTGGTCGATATCGCTTTTGTGGGCCCAACCTTGTACCTGCAGGCAGCAGCCAAAGGCGCAGCTGAACCACTGGCAGTTGCGGTGCTGAAAGGTAAGTCCGTCTACTACGCTGCGTTCTTTGCCAAGAAAGGTTTTAAGCTGCCGGATATAGCCATGATGAAGGGTCGTTCGATGGCCTTTGGTGATGTTAACTCGTCCTCGAGCTTCACCATCCAAGTTGGTATGCTGATCAAGGCTGGAGTCGATCCCGCACGCAATCTGTCGAAAGTATTCCTGACTGGCGGTCACACCAACAGCCTGAACGCGCTGGCCGAGG
>WLWZ01000008.1 GCA_012103315.1 Alphaproteobacteria bacterium | reverse complement strand
TGGATAGATCAAGCGCGGGTCGCCTTGGTAGTTGCGCGGAGTAGATTAGATAGTGTTTTGGTCGGGGCGGGGTTGGAGATTATCGGTGGTACCGATTTGTATCGTCTGACCCAATCCAAAGATGCCACGTTGCTTTATGAACGACTTGGTCGAGCGGGCATCTTAGTCCGAGCATTCGAGGAACAACCCCAATGGTTGCGGTTCGGCTTGCCGGGGAACGATGAAGACTTTGAGCGGTTGGAAAAAGCGTTGGTATGTTAGCCCATGCTATCGATCAGGTGGATGTACGATCCTAAAACGGTGCCGTTTTGGCAGCCGAAAGACCCTAGATCTTCGTCAAGAGCATCGCGGGCAGCGAACAAGAATTCATCTGATGTCATCCGTTGCGTTGAGTAGTGGAATTCGTGTCCGCGATATACTGTCCCCGATTTTCCGAGCGGTCCGTCTGCCTTGAGCTGTAATTTGCGATAGCCGAGATGGAGCTTGGGTGTTGCGAAACTCGTTTCTATGGGTAACAGGCCTGCCATCGGGTGCGTGTTGCTATCGCGGTCTGTCAGAGATGTCCCAAGCACCATATATCCGCCGCATTCGCCATAGAGCGTCGCCCCTTGGTCTGCTGAGTGTCGCAAGCCAGACATAAAATTCCCGTTAGAAGAAATCTGTTCGGCATGGAGTTCCGGATAGCCGCCCGGTAAGTAGATTGCGTCGCAATCATTAGGCGGTGTTTGGTCGGCGAGGGGCGAGAAGATGGATATCGTCGCTCCCGCTTCTTGCCAGCCTTTAAGAACATGTGGATAGCAGAATGAAAACGCCGCGTCAGACGCGACAGCGACACGCTGGCCGAGCGGCGGAATTGGTGTCGTTGACGTACCGGTTGACGTTCGTAACGGATTGCCCAGTGACGTCAGCGCCCCCACGTCGATGTGGTTTTCTATAAAAGATGCTGCGGCATCTATCTGATTTTCGATGTCCACGACTTCCTCGGCTTGAACCAGCCCAAGGTGACGACTGTCGAGTTTCAGAGCATCGTTGCGCGGGACATATCCAAGAACGGGGACGGGAATCGCTGCCATCGCGCGGTGGAGCATTTGTTGATGACGCGGACTGCCGACACGGTTGAAGATAACGCCGACCACATCAATATCGTCACGGAAATCTTTGAAGCCGTTAATGACGGCCGCTGCGGACGCGGATTGCCCGGATACATCGACAATCAGAATGACCGGGAAGTCCAACTCGACAGCGAGATCAGCCGAGCTACCTGTCCCGTCTGCGGCGCCGTCAAAGAGTCCCATCACGCCCTCAGCGACGACAAATTCGACGTCTTCCATTATTTGGTCAAGTTGACCGGCGCGTGTCGTTGGCCGCATTGCCCAACCATCGATATTGAGACAGGGCCGTCCAGAAGCCAGTGTGTGAAAGCCAGGGTCGATATAGTCCGGACCGATTTTTAGCGAACTGACAGCATGCCCCGCACGTCTGAGCGCACGTAGTAATGCGAGGGTGATGACAGTTTTTCCGCTACCTGAAGAGGGTGCCGCAATGAGTAGCCCTGTGGTCATGGATGAAACCAGTTAAAGGTTTCGTGATATCCAACCGTTGGCCCGATCACGATGATCATTGGTGCCTTGATTTCACTAGCGATCATAACGTTTGTGCAATGTTCGAGTGTCGATGTGACGGTTTGCTGTTGTTCTGTCGTGGCCTTGCTGATCAGGGCAACCAGCTCATTCTTGGGACGTCCTGCTGCCAATAACCGGTCGCGGATTTTGTCGAGATGTTTGCTGCCCATATAGATCACCAGCGTCGGTGAGCCTTTGGAAAGGCTTTCCCAGTCCACATCGTCAGGGATGTCGCCTCCGGCAGTGTGGCCGGTAATAAACGTTACGGCCGCGTTGGTGTCTCGGCTCGTAACAGGTATCCCGGCATAGGCCAGTCCACCGATGCCCGCCGTTATACCTGGTAGAATACGGAAGGGGATGCCTGCTGCTATCAACGCTTCGCATTCCTGAGGCCCCCGGCCAAAAACCATGGGATCGCCACCTTTTAGCCGCAGGACGCGTTTGTTTTTCTGCGCCAGTTCTACAAGTTTGTTCGAAATATCATCTTGATCAGTCGATGGTCGACCGCCGCGTTTGCCGGCATATTCTAACCTCGCGCTGGTATTCGCGAGCTTTAAGATATTTTCATCGACCAAAGCGTCATACACCACAACATCCGCATTTTGCAGACCGTCATGTACCGCAAGGGTGAGTAAAGTTGGATCACCGGGCCCCGCACCGGCGAGCCATACGCTGCCCGGTTCGAATTCGGGAAAGATTAGATCGGGCATATTCATGCGTGGCCTTTTGCGCCGGTTACGATAATTTCTACAGAAGTTACTTTGGTAGTATAAAAACGCCACCACGGAAATGTCAGATATCGAACCAGATGATGATCGCCGCCTCAAATATGGCTGGACGACGGGTGCATGTGCCACTGCCGCGGCCAAGGCGGCTTATATGGCCCTGGTGGGTGGCCGCTTTCCGGACGCGGTGGAAATACACTTGCCCAAGGGGCAAAAGCCGACATTTGTGCTCGAACGGGTGGATTTGGGCGATGGTTGTGCCAGCGCATCGGTGGTCAAAGATGCTGGCGATGATCCCGACGTAACGCATGGCGCGCTCATAGAATGTTGTGTGCGGCGACTGAGCGCAGGCGACGGGATTAAATTTAAAGGCGGTGCCGGCGTTGGCAAGGTGACCAAGGCCGGTCTGCCGCTTGCCGTGGGGGAACCCGCGATCAACCCGGCGCCGCGAAAAATGATTATCGACAACCTCACCGAAATTCATGTTGCTGAAGACGGGCCACTTGATCTTGAGATCACGATTTCGGTTGAAGATGGCGAGAAACTGGCAAAGAAAACCTGGAATGAACGGCTCGGTATTATTGGTGGATTATCGATATTGGGAACGACGGGCATTGTTGTGCCGTATTCTTGCTCTGCGTGGATTCATTCGATCCATCGCGGAATCGACGTCGCCAAGGCAGCAGGGCTCGATCATGTCGTCGGTTCAACTGGCTCGACGACAGAGAAAGCCGCGATGGATCTTTACGACCTACCGTTGATTGCATTTCTCGATATGGGCGATTTTGTCGGCGGGTTGATGAAGTATTTACGCACCCATCCGGTGGCCCGCCTGACCATTGCAGGCGGCTTTGGCAAGATTTCCAAACTTGCGGCAGGTCATCTCGATTTACATTCTAAGCGGTCTCAGGTTGATCCAACATTTCTGGCCACACTGGCCGCGCAGGTAGGAGCGGACGACGATCTCGTTTCGGAAATATCGGCAGGTGGTTCCGCCGGGGCAATTTTGCAGATAGCTCAATCTAACGATCTTGCATTGGGGGATGCCGTCGCCATCGCAGCTCAACATGAAGCGGAGAAAATTGCCGAAGGCGCGTTCGCTGTAGAAGTTATTCTATATGACCGGCTTGGGAAACAGGTAGGTCGTGCGGGGTTCGACGGGTCGTGAAGAAAATTCTCATTCTTGGTGGAACGGCGGAGGCGGTGTCGCTCGCTGCGCAACTCAAGGACTATCCAGGTATCTCTGTGATCTATTCGCTCGCGGGCCGGACACGATCCCCAAACCTACCAGACTGCGCGGTTCGGCAAGGCGGGTTTGGTGGTACCGATGGGTTAACCCGTTATCTTATGGAAAATGATATCGCTGCGGTGATTGATGCGACCCATCCCTACGCGGGGCAAATGGCAGAAAACGCTCGGCGAGCGACATCTAAACTTTCTCTGGCGCACTATAAATATTTGCGGACCCCGTGGTCTGAGCCCTGTGAAGCACCATGGATATGGGCAGCGTCTTCCAATGATGCAGCGGAGAAAATTCGCGGCAAATTTAATCGAGTTTTTCTTAGCGGTGGGTTGAATGATGTAGCGGCATTCACTGCCTTGAACGACGTCTGGTTTCTCATTCGGTCGATTGAATACCCATCGACACCAATTCCGATTCAGAACTTTAGCCATATTAAAGCGCGTGGACCGTTTGACGTTGTGGGTGAACGGAAGCTGATGCAAGAAAATAAGATCGATGCGCTAGTCAGCAAAAACAGTGGGGGGTCTGCAACAGAAGCGAAGTTACATGCGGCGCAGGCGCTCTCAATCCCTATTATCATGATTGACAGGCCACCGCCTCTTGGTGGTGTGGTGTTTGATGATCAAGCTATGTTGATTGACCGGCTCCGACAGGATTTCTAGCGCGGCCTTAATATATGGCGGTGATCTGAGGCATAGAGGCGGCTGTCCTCGAAATCGTGATCCTCAAAAACCCGGCCCACGAGAATAAGTGCTGTTCGGGTGATCTTCTCGGCCCGGACCTTTTGACGGATATCGGCCAGCGTACCGCGGATCACCTTCTCGTCTGGCCATGTGGCGCGATAGACGACGACCACCGGACAGTCTTCTCCGTAATGCGGTGTTAGCTCCGCTGTTACTTTGGAAAGGTTGCGAACAGATAGATGGATCGCCAGCGTCGCCCCGCTTTTGCCCAGCGTATCCAAATCCTCACCTTCCGGCATGGGAGATGCTTTACCGTCGGTACGCGTGACGATGACAGTCTGGGCAATACCGGGGAGGGTGAGCTCTTGTTGCAGTAGGGCAGCAGCGGCCGCAAAGGCCGGGACACCCGGGATTACGTCATGCGGAATACCCAGAGCGTCAAGGCGACGCATTTGTTCGGCAATAGCACCATAAAGTGAGGGATCACCTGAATGGACGCGGGCTACGTCCTGCCCAGCTGCATGGGCTTTTTCGATCTCCGTCATGATCTCATCGAGATGCATCGGTGCCGTATCGATAACGCGTGCACCGTTAGGGGCGGCCTCGACAATTTCCGTCGGAACAAGCGATCCGGCATAAAGACATATCGGACATTTCTCAATCAGCCGCAAGCCTCGCACGGTGATCAGATCGGCAGCGCCGGGTCCTGCGCCAATAAAATGGATTGTCACGTTGTCGGTTCCTTTTTCTCATAGCCGCGTGGCGTATAGACCCACTGGCGCTGCGTCTCATCGCCTATCAACCTAGTCTGACTGCTGCCAATCATCACAAGTGTGAGCATATCAACTTGGTCACTGTGGAGGTCTTCCAGCGTTGTATAGGTGACAGCCTCATCATCGCGTCCCAAATTGCGGGCAATAATGACCGGTGTTTCCGGAGCGCGGGCTATTAGGAGAATGCTCCGAGCGAGCATCAGCTGCTCGGTGCGTTTTTTCGAGACGGGATTATAGAGCGCGATGACAAAGTCACCCTGTGCGGCGGCCTGTAGCCTTTGTTCAATGGTTTCCCAGGGCGTTAAAAGGTCGGAAAGTGATATGGTACAAAAATCATGCCCCAAAGGGGCTCCGCTGCGGGCTGCTGCCGCTTGCAGTGCAGAAATACCCGGTACAACGCGAATGTTCAGTCGTTGCCACTCGGGCCGATCACCACGATCAATCAGCTCATAAACCAAACTCGCCATGGCATAGATACCGGCATCGCCACTGGAGATCAGCGCGACCTGCTTGCCGGTGCTGGCGAGAGACAGGGCTTCGGCGCAGCGGTCACGTTCCTGACCAAGATCATAGGGATGCAGTGTCGCGGATCGGGTCAAATCGCCGAGTAAATCGAGATACAATCGGTAACCGACCAGATCACTTGCGGCTGAAATAACGTTCGTGGCCTCGGGTGAGCGCCATGCTGCGTCCCCTGGACCCATACCGACAATTGTCAAAGACCCGACAGCACGACCGATTTCATTTGCCCTTACGATGGCTGGAGCTCTGGCAATCGCGCAGGTGGCCCGCGCCGACTTTTGTTTGGCAACGGTGAGCGTTCCGTCAGTGCCTGTTCCGGCCAGGGCAGCCGCTTCGGCAACGCCATGACAACCGACGGCGTTAAACACGATGTCGGAGGGGTTGGCGAGCCTTGCTGTTTCGGCCTCGAGTTGTTCTGCTGTGAAAAGCTGAACAGGGACGTCAAACGCAGTTGCTAAGTCGAGAATGCCGGTTTCGTCTTCTTTGAGTTCGATAGTCGAGATACAGGCTACAGAGTTGGCGCTTAGTTTCGCTTGCGCCAGCGTGTTGGTAGCCAATGCCAGGATTTCGTCACTCGTCACTCCGCGTTCACAGCCGATCCCCATTACCAGCGTTGCCGGGTGAAGGGTGAATGTATCATCCGAGGCGGGTGATGCCTCTGTGAGATGAATTGTAGGGGTACCGGTTGCTGAAAATTTGACGCTGGATTCCGTTAGCCAGCCAATATCGACAGCGGGGGTGAGGTCATTATGTAGGCACACCGGTTGGTCGGCCAGCATTGCCGCCATCACTGGCTTGGCGAACGAGGGGTCGCTGCATTTCCAGCCCGACGGTGGGTTGTCGAGGGCAATGCCGAAATGGGTATCGCCGCCTGTGGTGATCGAGGGCTGAATTCCAAGCAAATTTGCCAAGGTTCGTGCAAGATCGTTGGCGCCGTGGTGTCCACCGAGCAGCGGCACGACACTGCTCCCGTCTTCTGCAAGGCAAAGCACGGCGGGACCATCCTGCTTGCTTGTTAGGCAATCCGTGAGCATCCGGATCATAATACCAGTAGAAAAAATCCCAACGATGGTCTGGCCATCATTATAGAGCTGGCGCAGATGATCGCCGACCGATTGGAAGGGTAGATCGGCATTGGTAACGCGGCCTTCGAGGCCGTGAACCTGTGAACGCCGAATATCGTTCGCCAGTCGCTTAGCCAGCTCAGCGCCATCCGCCGTGATTGCAACGAATATAGGTGCTTTGGGAGTGCTCATAGAGCTTTTCCCCGCCGATGCACCAGGATCATCGAAAAGTACGGCGCCGTATCTGTTGTGACCTCAGTAAGCGGGAGGCACTGTTCTGTCGTCATCGTGGCGCGCTCAATATAGTGCGCGGCTTCAAGTAACCTCGCGTCTTGAAGAACCGTTTTGACTTTGGAGATATGACGCCCAACCTTGATAAACACTGCCATGTCTGCAGCTTCCAACCGTCGCTGAATATCATTCGGTTCAAGGGTCGCTGGGATGACGCAGACGACGTCATTGCGTGATGCCAGGGGTGTCTGTAAGGCTGCCGCGCTTGCCATCATGGAGCTTACGCCGGGGACAACCTCGACGGGCCCGCGCTGCGCCAGTTTTTCAAACATGTACATAAATGAGCCATAAAAGAACGGGTCGCCCTCGCACAATATTGCGACCGACTTTCCATTCGCTACATGGGTGCTGATTTCATTGACCGCCTGCTCATATACATCTCGAGGGGGAAAACTCGCTGGATCCATTGAGATACGGATGATGATCTCTTCCTGCGTGCCGGGTAAATATTCCGCGATGATAGAGCGTGCGAGGCTGTCCCCATTATCAGGAGCCGGGTAAGCAATGACATCGGCACTTGTGATGATGCGGTGCGCTTTCAGGGTGAGCAACTCTGGATCGCCAGGTCCGACACCGACTCCCCAAATTTTTCCGATCTCGCTCATGTTTTGATTACCCGCCATTGGGTGACCGGCATCATGGGCCGCCAGCCCTGAAACGAACCAACAGCTTCCGCTCGCGAAATGGAGAAGCGAGCCAGTTCTCCTCCATAACTCTCTTGCGCTTGTATCAAGCGGGTTTCGCCCTCAATGGTCACGGCGTTGGCCACCAGACGTCCATGGCGAGATAAAGCATCCCAGCAAGCTTCGACCATACCGTCGGTTGAGAGCCCGCCACCGATAAAGATTGCATCCGGTTGGGTAAGCGCTGAAAGGGCATCGGGGGCATGACCGTTGATGATGTCGAGGTCCGGTGTGCCGAACGCTAGGGCATTCGTCCGGATCGAGGCGAGGCGGTCTTGGTTGGTTTCAACGGCACTGGCGGTTGCTCGATTTGTGGCACGACACCATTCGATGGCAATGGAGCCACATCCCGCGCCAACATCCCATAGATACTGGCCAGGTAGAGGGGACAATGCTGCTAGGGTTGCTGCCCGGATTTCCCGCTTGGTCAGCTTGCCGTCATGCTCGAAAGCGTCATCCGGTAATCCAGGTGTCGTAGGTAGGATGATGGCTTCCACACCGGCGACACAACGGACTGCCAGCGTGGTCAGGTTTGGAAGGTCAATGTGTTTCCAATTGGTAGCTTTGCCTTTGCAGGTCACTTCCGTTGTGCCACCGAGATGTGACAGGGCGGTTAATTCACTATCACCGAAGCCGCGATCATTCAGCAAATCTGCAACCTTGGCAGGCGTGTCGCCGTTGTGACACAAGATCAGGAGCTGCGCGTCCGGGGTTATCGAGGGGTTGATGTTCTCCAGCTTTCGGCCATGAACGGTCAGGCAGGCGGTGTCTTCAATCGCCCAGCCCATACGTGCTGCTGCCAAGGAGTAAGCAGAGGGAGATGGATAAAACCGTATCTCTTCGGACGGTATAGCTTTGGAGAGTGTTGACCCAGCGCCATACCAAAGCGGATCACCGGTCGCCAATACCGCTACGGATTTTCCTCTGTAGGACAGCATGCGCTCTATTGAATCGGCGAAAGGGGAAGACCAATTTTGTAAATCTCTCGTATCCTCACCGAGGAACTTGAGATGCCGTTTGCCGCCAAAGATTATATCTGCGCTATCGAGTGCCGACCTGGCAATGGGCGTCAGACTGTCGAGTCCGCTATCGCCGATCCCGATGATGTTGAGCCACGGCGTTTTCTTACTCATTGCCGGTCTCCCAGCGCAACGGCGTTTATCGCCGCCGCAGCGAACGCACTACCACCCTGACGGCCCCTAAGGGTCAGGTGCGGAATATCAAGTTTGGCGTTTATCAGGGCTTCCTTGGATTCTGCTGCGCCGACAAAGCCGACCGGGAACGCAAAAATAGCCGCAGGACGCGGAGTACTCGGTTCTTGAAGGAGTTCCAGCAGTCGGAATAAGGCAGTTGGGGCATTGCCAATTGCGACCACGGCACCATCCAGATTTGGCAGCCACAAATCGATGGCGGCGGCAGATCTCGTGGTGCTGTTCTTTTTGGCGAGGTCACGCGTGTCAGGGGCGTTAAGGGTGCAGATAATTCTGTTTTTAACAGGCAAAAAGCGTTCGGTGATGCCTGAAGCAACCATCGTCGCATCAACCAGAATTGGCGCACTTGATTGAAGGGCGTTCTGAGCCGGCGTTACCGGATCACCGAACCAATTCAGATTGGGTAATATTTCAGGCATGCCGCAGCTATGGATCAGCCGTGTAACGATCTTTTGGAGTTGCACTGGTACGGTGTCGAGATCAATGGCCTCGGCAATTGCGGCGAACGATGCTTTATAAATTGCATCAGGGTCTTTGAGATACTCCACGCTTCCGGCTCCGTTTCCTAAGCCGCGTTGGGATCGCGTTTGCCGGGCCCGTGCGGGTGGTCGGCGTGCGGGTGAGGCGCGTGCGTGTGTGAATGGTCGTGATCATGCTCATGTTCGTGGCCATGCGAATGGGACTCTTCCGTTCCGGTGCCGACCCCCTGAACATGATAATGATGGCCCTGTTGGGGTCGACCGACAGCGGCTTCGAAACCGATGACCTGCTCGCGATAGATGCAGGTCAGGCAGTTCATATTATTGTCGCCACCCTCAATCCCTTGAACCCGGTCAACAAATGTATCGACGACGGAAGGGTGGGCGTTGAGGTAACCAGCCTTAACGAAATCGATATCGGCATTCTGGGCCGCAATTTGATCGGTAATGTCATAGATCCGCTGTATGAGAATGCCCGTAAAGAGGAAGTACGGGAAGACGATGATGCGTTTGTAGCCAAGCTTTACCGCGTGTTCGAGCCCCGGAGCCACCAACGGGAAGGTAACACCGGAATAGGCGGTTTCCGTCCAGCCATACCCCATCCCTTCACCCAGCATACGAGAAATTTTGGCAATATTGCCATTGGCATCTGGATCAGAAGTGCCGCGCCCGATGACCATCAAAAGAGTGTCTTCGCGGGCAATTTCATCAGGTGCGTCTCGTTCTGCTTGCTCAATCCGGTCGCGGGCCGCCGCTAGCATTTTGGGGTCGATACCGAGATCCCGGCCGAAGCCAATCTCAATACCCTCCTGGGTCGCCGCATAGTCATTGAGGACAGATGCGACGTCATTCTTTACATGGCCTGCTGCAAACAACATGCCCGGTACGGCCAGGACTTTGGTAACACCTTGTTCCAAAAGAGAAGCGAGACCGTCCTGAATAATCGGTGTTGCGAATTCTAGAAATCCATAGGAGACAGGATTGTCTGGAAACCGCTCCGTCAGGGCTTTCGCGAGCCCTTCAAATTCGGAAACTGCACCCGTGCTCCGGCTGCCATGTCCACAAAGTAAAATTCCGGTCTTTCCCATTACGCTTGGCCCGCTAAAATCATTCGCAACAATCTATCATTAATTCTGGCCATAAATGATCCCCTCACCGTCGCTTTTCTTCGTAATCACGGCTATCGCCTTGCTGGCCGATGCGTTGATCGGCGATCCAGACAGGATTTACCGTCTTGTGCCGCACCCGGTGGTGTTGATGGGGCGTCTGATCGGCTTTCTGGATCGTGTCTGGAATCGCTCCGATCAATCGCCATTGCGCCGTATATATTTCGGGGCACTCACCGCATTCATTGTCGTCGGAGTCAGCGGTGCCATCGGGATGGTACTGCATGTTTTGCTCCAACAATGGGCCTATGGCTGGATTATGGAAGGCCTGCTGATGTCGGTATTGATCGCGCAGCGGAGCCTCTATCTTCATGTGGCTGCCGTCGCGACAGCCTTTTCTAATGACGGTTTGGCGGGCGCACGGCAAGCGGTTGGCAAGATTGTTGGTCGTGATACATCGGCGTTGGACGAAGAAGGCGTCGCTGCCGGGGCTATTGAATCGTTGGCCGAGAATTTCTCCGATGGCGTGGTTGCCCCGGTATTTTGGGGTGTGGTTTTTGGTCTGCCCGGCGTGCTGGCATACAAGGCCCTGAATACAGCCGACAGCATGATTGGACACCGGACGGAGAAACATCTTCATTTTGGTAGTGTCTCTGCGCGGGCTGATGACGTCGCCAATTTTATCCCGGCGCGTCTTTCGGGGCTGATCATTTGGGCCGCTATCTTGTTTAAGTCAAAGGCTTGGCACGCCATGATGGTGGATGCGTGCAAGCACCGGTCGGTGAATGCTGGATATCCCGAAGCGGCAATGGCTGGCGCGCTTGGCATCCGCCTGTCGGGACCGCGCCTGTATGAGGGGCAAGAGGTCGATGAACCATGGGTCGGCGGTGACTTCAACGAACCTACTTGCGCGGACATCGATCGGGCGCTTGCCGTGTTCTTACGAGCGTGCCTGATTTTGCTTGGCATTATCGCGGTGCTGGCGTTTGTTTTCATGCGCTAGCCGCCAATTCCAGAAGCCCGTCGATATCGAGGGCGTTCTCAAGGTGATCGGCGATAGCATCCAAGGTTTCTTGGATGCTGGCATCATAATTGTTTAATCCGGGCTCTCGCGCGAGAAGCCGATCCAGGAATGCGTGGCGGAAGCCATCAGAGGCAAATAGACCATGGACATAACAGCCGATGATCTGGCCACTGACGCTGATGGCGCCATCCGGTCGGCCATCGAGATCAAGAAACGGCCTTGCTGTATCAGCACCGGTCGTCTTACCCATATGCATCTCAAAACCCGATACCGCACCGAGGCTATTGAGGGCGGTGCCCGTTACGTCGGTCAAGGTCTTGGGAGCGGCGATGGTGGTGTCGACATCGAGATGGCCGAGAGCAGTTGCTTTGCCAGCAGTGCCTTCAGTTCCATCAGGGTCATCTATCGAGTTCCCCAGCATCTGATATCCACCACAAATACCGAGCACCTTGCCGCCGCGCCGAATATGCGCTTCAAGGTCGATATCCCAACCTTGATCGCGAAAGTGATTAAGAGCGGGGATCGTGGCTTTGGTACCAGGCAGGATGATCAGGTCGGTATCACCCGGTAACGGCGACCCCGGCGGCACCATCACAACGGAGACATCAGGCTCCGCTAGCAATGGGTCGAGATCGTCGAAATTAGCGATATGTAAAAGCTGCGGCACCGCGATATTGATGGCACCATCAGCAGTGTTTTTGATGGGCCTTTCTAGCGCGACGCTATCTTCAGCCGGCAACGCTCTCGCCTCAGCGAGGTGAGGCACGATGCCAAAGCACGGCAAATCGGTTCGCTGCTGTAGGATATCAATTGCATTCTCAAACAGGCTGACATCGCCACGAAACTTGTTAATGAGATAGCCCTTTAGGAGTCTTTTTTCATCATCGGGGAGCAAGGCGTGGGTTCCCGCGATGCTGGCAATGACACCACCACGGTCAATATCGCCGATCAGGATAACGGGCGTCTGCGTTGCGGTAGCGAACCCCATATTGGCGATGTCGCCATCGCGTAGATTGACCTCGGACGCGCTGCCCGCGCCCTCGACCAAAACTATATCGGCCTCGGCACGAAGCCGGTTAAAGGCTGCCGTCACTTCCGGCATTAAGGTGGGCTTGTGCGCCTGATAGGCTCGCGCATCGTAATTGCCTTTTACTTCACCATTGACGATGAGCTGCGCCCCGATATCGGACTGAGGCTTTAGGAGAACGGGATTCATATCGGTACGCGGTTTAACACCACAGGCCAGTGCCTGTAGCGCTTGGGCGCGGCCAATCTCGGTGCCATCTTCGGCAATCGCGGCATTGTTGGACATGTTTTGCGGCTTAAAGGGCAGGATCGACTTGCCGCGCCGTTTGAGGGCACGGCACAGTCCGGCGACAAGCACAGATTTACCAACATCTGAGCCGGTGCCTTGGAACATCAGAGCATGCGCGGTGGTACTCAGAATTCTATCCCGCTTTGTGCTTTAAAGTCGGCTCGGAAGTGATGCTTGATCTCGGTCATTTCGGTGACGAGGTCGGCGGCTTCTATCAGAGAAGGTTTGGCATTGCGGCCCGTACACGCAACATGGACCTCGGACGGCTTGTTACTCAGGAAATCGACCACCTCGTCGATATCGAGATAGTCATAGCGCAATACGATATTGATCTCGTCGAGCAGGACGAAACCATATTCACCACTGGCGATCATCTCCTTGCTTTTCTCCCAGGCTTTGGTCGCGGCCGCAATATCGCGGCTGCGATCCTGGGTTTCCCAAGTAAAGCCTTCACCCATGACGGCGATTTCAATCTGATCAGGAAATTTATCGAGGACGTCGCGTTCACCGGTCTCCCAGGCGCCTTTAACGAATTGCACGATGCCAACTTTCATGCCGTGCCCAATGCAACGCATCACCATGCCCATAGCCGCGGTAGTTTTGCCTTTGCCTTTACCAGTATGAACAATCAGCAGACCACCGGTCTTGGTCTTCTTGGCGAGAATGCGGTCCTTGGCTTCCTTGTGCTTGCGGCGTTTTTCATTGGCGCGGTCATGGGCTTCTGCATCGTCGTTCTGGTCGGGTGTTTGATCTGTCATGAGCTTGTCTCTCCTGCCAGTTGCTGAAGAATGTGGTGCACGGTGTTTGATCTTGGATGCCATAAATCGCGTTCGATGGCTTCTCGAAAACGCACGGCGATCTCGTCGAGGGCCGGGGCGTTGTTTTGTTCGATAAAGTCACGCACCTCGTCATCGCCGAGATAGGCGTCAAAGACCTGATCAAAATGGTGGTCCTCCACGACTTTAGCGGTTGCGGCGAAGGCAAACAGATAATCCACCGTGGCGGCGATTTCAAAGGCGCCTTTATAGCCGTGACGCATCACCCCGGCGATCCATTTTGGGTTGGCAGCACGGGCACGGACAATGCGCGAAATCTCTTCCTGTAGGGTTCCGATCTTCGGGGTTTCTGGACGGCTGTGATCGTTGTGATAGATCACGGGTTGATTGCCGGATAGATGCCGTACCGCAGCGGCGATACCACCTTCGAACTGATAGTAATCGTCGCTGTCGAGCAAATCGTGTTCACGATTGTCTTGATTATGAATGATCACTTCAACATTTTTGAGCCGCGCCGCAAATAAATCCTGTTCCGCTACGCCATCGCTACCGCCACCATAGGCGTAGCCTCCCCAGGCGAGATAGGCGGTCGCCAGGTCTTTATCGGTTTCCCAGCACCGTTCATCGATCAAGGCCTGCAGACCGGCGCCATAAGCACCAGGTTTGGAGCCAAAGACGCGATAGCCGGCGCGTTTTAGGGCATCTGCTGGGGTACAACCGGCTGCCTCCAAGGCGCGTTGGTCTTTGTGGGTCTGGGCGGCTAGTGGATTTACTGAAGCGTCTTCGTCAAGCGCCGCGACAGCGCGAGCGGCGGAATCGATCAGGTCGAGCTGGAAAGGAAAGGCATCGCGAAAGAAACCGGACACCCTAAACACCACATCAACGCGGGGACGGCCGAGCACAGTGGCTGGCATAATCTCAAATCCGGTGACCCTATTAGCCTGTTTGTCCCAAACTGGTTGAACCCCCATTAAGGCGAGTGCCTGTGCAATATCATCGCCGCCGGTCCGCATGTTGGCTGTGCCCCAGGCGCTCAGCGCGATACGTGTCGGGTAGGCGCCGTTATCCTGGAAATGTCGTTCGATCAGAAGCGTCGCTGACTTCCAGCCCAGTTTCCAGGCCGCTGGGCTAGGCACTGCTCGGCAATCGACGGAATAAAAATTACGACCAGTGGGTAGGACATCAAGACGACCGCGGGTTGGGGCACCGCTGGCTCCCGGCGGGACAAAATTGCCGTTGAGCCCTAGCAGTAGCCCATCGAGTTCGCTTTCGCCGCAATTCTCGATCATCGGGCGCAGCGTTTGGTCGATAAATTTGAGAACGGCTTTGGTGTGCGTCCAGTCCGGCAGAGGCAGTTGGCCATCGACCAGCGCGCCCGCCAGAAGTTCTAGCCGTTCGACGGTGTCGCCATTTGTTCGCCAGGGCATGGCGTCGATATCCAGGAGGGTATTCGGTTTGGAGCCGGTCCAAGGATCGCCAAAGTCACAATCGAGCGGATCAAATGCCGATAGCCCGAGGTCGCTGGCCAGTGCCCGGATGAGTGAAGCATTCTCGCGCGCGCCATCATCACGCGGCATTCGCGTCAAGGCGATTAACAAATCACGGGACTGAACCCCAGCCGGTGATTTGCCAAATATATGCAGCCCATCGCGGATTTGAAGCTCTTTCAACTCGCACAGATAATTGTCGATTTTGCCAAGGGCTTCGGTGTCATCGTCTGACGTGTCGATTCCGACATCCCGGTCTAATCCGATACGCGCGCTGAGCGATAGGATTTCGCTCGATAGCGGTGCCAGCCTTCGCGGGTCCATGCCAGAAGCTTGATAATACTCATCGACGAGTTGCTCGAGGTCTTTCAATGGCCCATAGCTCTCCGCTCGGGTCAGTGGTGGGGTTAGGTGATCGATAATCACCGCCTGCGACCGCCGTTTCGCCTGAGTGCCTTCACCGGGATCATTGACGATAAAAGGATAGAGATGCGGCAAAGCACCAAACGCAATTTCGGGATAGCAGGTCTCTGATAATGCTAGCGCCTTGCCGGGTAGCCATTCGAGATTGCCGTGCTTACCAAAATGGATGATGGCCTGGACACCAAATTCTTCGCGTAGCCACAGATAGAACGCCAGATAGCCATGCGGCGGCACCAAATCGGGGTCGTGATAGCTAGCGACCGGGTCGATGTTGTAGCTGCGCGCGGGTTGCACGCCGACCACGACGTTGCCGAATGTGTGCACTGGCAAAATGAAGTCAGAAGCTTCAATAAATGGATCGTCTTCGATTGGCCCCCAGCGCTCAGTGACTTCCGCCTGCACTTTGTCTGGTAAGAAGGCGAAGTAAGCCTTGTAGGCATTTACTGACAATGACTGACCGCCATGGCGTGACCCGGCAGCATTGGTGGGTCCGCCCAATAACAACTCCATCAATTGATTAGATGTCGTAGGCGCTTCATCGCCAACCGTGTATCCGTCATTGGCGAGATGAGAGAGGGTAATGGCAACCCCGGCTGGCGTATCGAGCCCAACGCCATTGCCGAGCCTGCCATCCTTATTTGGATAGTTGGCGAGAATAATTGCGATCTTGCGTTCACCCAAAGAGGATTTTCGAAGATCGACCCAGCGCCGAACGGTCTCAGCGACGAACGCAATCCTGTCTGGAACAGGATCATGCTTGACGATGGCGACTTCGGTTTCGGCATCGAACTCAGCGCCGTTCTTGAAGGAAATGGCGCGGGTGATCAGCCTGCCATCGACTTCTGGAAGCGCGACATTCATCGCGAGGTCGCGCGGGCTTAGCCCTCTCGTATTGTCTTCCCAACTCTCTTTATTGCCACCGGAAAGGATGGCCTGGAGCACAGGACAATTAACGACGGCAAACGGCGTATCTGATGTCTCCTTACCAGGAGTGGAAACCGCGAAGCCCGTGCAGTTGATGATAGCGCCGGGGTCGGTATTGGTGAGGCATTGTTCCACAAAGGAGGCCGAAAACGCATCTTTCAGGCTGCTGACGTAGATTGGCAACGGGTTGAGACCTTCATCTGCCAGCGCGTCGCATAGCGTATCGATTGGCGCGAGGTCATCTGCCTGAACCAGGGCTTTGTAAAAGATAATCGGGACAATGGTCTGCTCTGGCTGCCAGTGCTGCGAAAGGATTTCGAGGTCAGGCTGATCTTCGCCCGGCCAGTAGAGCCCTGCACGGGTAAGGGGTACCGGTTCGCGCCATTCCTGATCGTCACCGAGTAAGGTCGCGGTGAAACGCAAAAGATTTTCAGCGTTGCTGGAACCACCATGGGTGAAATATTGCCAAACCCGATGGCTGTCTTGCATTGGCGTTGTTGAGTATTCGATGAGATCTGCATCAGGTCGGTCATCGCCCGGAATGGCGATTAATTTGATGTCATTTCGTTCGCAGAGCGTGCGGAGTTGTTCCATGCCGTATGGCCAATACCCGACACCCCCGAGCAACCGAACTAGGACCAGCTTGGCTTCTGTGATCGTCTTTTCGAGGTAGAGATCAACCGACATGTTGTGGCTGAGTTGCATCAGGTTTGCGAGCCGTACCGTGTAGGGGAAATCGGGAAGTCGCGCCCGCGCGGCACTTAGTATGGCGAGATCGCTCGCCGCCGAAGAGAGAATAACAATGTCACCGGCCGTTTGGTCGAGATCGACGGCTTCTTCGCCGTCTGTAATCTGTCCGGGCTGGGTGACGAGGAGGTGCATGAGGCGAGGTCAGCTGGCGAAGATTTGTTCGACGGCTTGCTGATCAAATCCGGTCAACCCGATGACGACGAGCCGACCTTGCCGGGCTTTTTCGGGTTTCCACGATCGGTCGTAATAGTGATCCAATCGTGACCCAACACCCTGAACGGCGAGCCGGGCGTCTTTGCCTTCAACGGCTGCAAATCCTTTAACTCGTAATACACCGTCCATCGCGAGCGCCCGTTTGGCCCGTTCGGACAAAAGGATCGGGTCTGTTATCGGTCCGATCTCAACAACAAAACTCTCAAAATCATCGTGGTCATGCTCTTCGCCCTCGGCATCATGATGCGATGGGCGTTGGTCGAGGTCGTCTTCCACCATTGCATCGAGACCCAGGATTAGTTTTGGATCCAGAGCACCGTTTTCTGCGGCAAGGAGTTGGACACCATTGCGTGTTTCTGCACGCACAGTTTTTTGGACGTCTGCTAGAGTCTCGTCAGACATTAAATCAGCCTTGCTGAGGACAACAATGTCGGCGCAGGCCAGCTGATCTTCAAACACTTCGGCGAGCGGACTTTCGTGATCGAGCATCTCGTCGGCTTCACGCTGGGCCTGCACCGCCTCTGGATCATCGGCAAACATTCCGGAATGCACGGCCGGGCCATCAACCACCGCGATTACGCTATCAACTGTGGTACGGGACCGGACTTCTGGCCATTGGAATGCTTTTACGAGAGGTTTCGGCAAAGCGAGGCCTGAGGTTTCTATAACGATATGATCGGGTTTCTCGTCACGATCCAGCAGCTGGCTGAGGGTTGGTAAGAAATCATCGGCAACGGTGCAGCAGATACAGCCATTGGTCAGTTCAACAATGTCATCTTCGGTGCAGGTTTCGTCGTCACATCCTTTAAGCAATTCGCCATCGACACCAAGATCGCCGAACTCATTGATCAACAGCGCCATTTTTTTGCCGTGGGCATTGCTAATCAGATGCCGGATTAAGCTGGTCTTTCCCGCGCCGAGAAAGCCGGTAATGACAGTGACAGGAACTTTTTGTACAGCCACGAAGATTCTCCTATTTCAATTGTGTTGGTATGCCGGCGGTGACGAAATACACCCGGTCTGCAACCGCCGCGACCGCTTGATTTAGTCGACCGGCATGATCTCGGAATTGTCGGGCAAGGGCATTGTCGGGGACGATACCCTGACCAACCTCGTTTGAGACGATTACGACAGGGCCGGGCAGGTCCTGCAGACAGGCGGTGAGGGTTTTGGTTTCTTGATCTATATCCCGCCCTGCTTCCATTAGGTTCGATAGCCAGAGTGTCAGGCAATCAAGTAAAGCCGGTTTGCCGTTGGTTGCTTTGAGCGCTTTGCTCAGTTCCAACGGTGCTTCAATAGTGTTCCACAATGATCCACGCCGTTTCTGATGCGTAGCGATACGGGCGCTCATCTCGTCATCACGGGGTTCTGCAGTCGCGATGTAGACGAGATCACCGGTATCCGGCATCAGACTTTCGGCAAAGGCACTTTTGCCCGAGCGCGCGCCGCCAAGGACTAATGTGATGCCTGTCGAATTGGGGTCTTTTGTAACCACCGTCGAAGTCGCTTTCTCCTCCACCCGAGGCGTTTAAGCGGGTTAAATTTGCACCGTCAGGGAGGTCTCCTGGCTCGGGTTTAACGGTGGTACTTCCTTCCCGGAAAATTTCCAGTGGATATCAGGACTAGTCCCGATCAATACGCACCAAACCCTTCACAGTTGCGGGGGCAGCATCGGAGTTAAACCGATTTCCCTGTCCTGTCGATTTGACATGAACAGTCAATATCATCGTGAAGCAATTGCCAAGGCGTTAGGCGTCGTTTGGCGCCTTATTCACGCTTTCGATGCGCCACCAGACGTCATCATCGCGTTCGATCGCATCAATCCGGGTGAGAGATAGTGGTGCAACGTGAAAGGATAGTCCGGCACGTGGACCTGATTGTGTGGCCATGGCGATTGCGGCGCGGATGGAACCCGCATGGGCGACGATCACAATATCGCCCCCGTTATGGGTTTCGAGGAGTGTATTCACTGTGTCAGCAACACGGTTCGTTATATCGAAAAAACTCTCTCCATTAGGTGGGTGATTATTGACGGCATCGGCCCAGTAGGGTGCCTGTTCTTCCTGTGGGATAGTGTCCCAACTCTGGCCTTCCCAATCACCGAAGTACTGTTCGCGCAGGGTATCGCGAAGATTTATGTCGATCTCTGTGGAATTATACTTTGCTATTTTCTCGGCGGTTTGCCGAGCGCGGGCAAGGGTTGTCGTAACCCAGACGGCGTCGTCGGGCAGTTTTTCAGCGAGAGCCGCAAACGCATCATCGTCTGACAGGTCGGCCGCAATATCGCTTTGACCATAGAGAATTCGCTCCGGGTTGATTACCGGCGCGTGTCGAATCCACCAAAAGCGTGTCGTAACCGCTGTCATGAGACAACTACCAGACAAAGAAGTGCAAGAGTCTCGCCAATGCGCTGTCCAGCGCCCAACACGTCACCGGTTTGTCCACCAATCTGGGTCTTGGCAAGCCAATGGATGGTGCCGACGGCAACAGCGACGCTGATTCCAATGGCAATAAGAAGTGATGAGTCTTTTAGGGGAAGCACGGCGAGAAACGCAATGGACAAGGCTGTAAATACCGCCGTCGTTTCTGGTGTGCCGGTGCTGGCGCCGAGCCCATTTGATCTCGCGGCGGGTAGTGATTTCATAAGGGAAAGGGTGACCAATCGTGAGCTTGCACCAGCCGCGATCAGGCATCCGGCAGCAAACAGCCACCCTAAGGTCAGGAGTTGAGTTAGCAGCGCCCAGCGCAGTGCTGTATCGATAATTAGCGCGAGTGTGCCATAAACACCGAGACGACTATCGCGCATGATCTCGAGCTTTTGGTCGCGGTTTTTGCCGCCACCAAACCCATCTGCTACATCAGCGAGACCATCTTCATGCATCGCGCCGGTCAGCACGACCGAAACGGCGATTGCGAGCATCGCCGTAACACTCTCCGGCAGGTCCAGGAATTCGCCTATGAAAAGAGCGGCCCCTGAGAGGGCACCAACCAAAACGCCGATAAGAGGAAACCACCGGCAGGCGCTGGTCAGGGTCGCTACTGGCTCATTCGGGTCAAACGAGACCTTGAGGCGCGTCAGCAATCCAATACAAAGTTTAATTTCAGACGCAATCGCCATGGGGTCGGTATACCAATTTAGCTGTCATCGTTTGTTGCCCTCTTGCTCTTGCGCAAGGTTCGGCTTACTGGTGCACAAATTGGCCTTAAACGACAATAGATTCAATGGACCCGATTAAATCTCTCGATCAAATTCGCGATCTTCTGCGCGACCTTCCCGTTGCCAATGATGGCGCGATGGCCGCCGCGAGAATGCGAGAAGCGACCCTCGTCAAACCCCCAGGGGCTTTAGGACGGCTTGAAGAACTCTCCGAATGGCTAAGTGGTTGGCAGGGCCATCATCCGCCGAAGGCAGAAAGATGCCAGGTTGCTGTGTTCGCTGGCAGCCATGGGGTAACAGCGGAAGGGGTTTCTGCCTTCCCGGCTGAGGTTACTGAACAGATGGTTGAGGGCTTTAAAAAAGGCGCGGCGGCGATTAATCAGCTGTGCCAGATTCAAGGCTGTGAGCTGAAGATTTATGAAGTGGCGGTCGAGATTCCAACCCGCAACTTTATGGAACAATCCGCGATGGAAGACGATGAATGCGCTGAAGCGATGGCGTTTGGCATGTCTGCGGTCGAGGAAGGACTAGACGTTCTGTGCCTTGGTGAAATGGGGATCGGTAATACCACGGCGGCAGCCGCGGTCTGTCACGGGCTTTATGGTCAGGACGCGGAGTTTTGGGTTGGACCGGGTACGGGTGTCGTTGGTGACGCGCTGAAGAATAAAATTCGCGTTGTGAATGAAGGTGTCGCCAAGCACAAAGGTGCCATGACGGATGGGCTTGAAGTGTTGCGCCACGTTGGTGGACGCGAGCTGGCGGCGATGGCAGGTGCAATCATCGCGGCACGGATGCAGCGCATCCCAATCTTGCTGGACGGCTATGTCTGTACAGCAGCAGCGGCGGTATTGCAGGCGGTAAATCCAACGGCATTGGATCATTGTGTCGTCGGGCATGTGTCGGCCGAACCGGGCCATATCAAACTTCTGACGGAGCTTAACAAAGAGGCACTGCTCGATCTCGGAATGCGGTTGGGCGAAGGCTCCGGCGCTGCTATTGCAGTCTCCATCCTGCATGCAGCTGTCGCCTGTCACACCGGTATGGGATCATTTGATCAGGCAGGCGTAGCGGAAAAGAACCCCGACTAGTTCTTCCGCCATTGCGAAGGAACTCCTGGCGGCAGTTCTTCCAGATCTTTCAGGTGTTCGTGCCGGTACGTTTCTGAAGTGCAGCCCCAACGCAGGCGGCACATTTCTTCGGCAACCTCTTCGGCGCGGGCTTCAAGAGCCGGGCTATCCAAATATTTTGCAGCGAGGTCGAGTTGCCGCCGTGAATGATCTTCATCCGCTAGTTCGTGCTCGGCAAAAAAGACTGCGGCTCGATCTGTCCGTTTGATCCCGTAATGTTTCTCGAATGCTGGTAGGACAATTTCACCATTCAGGGCAGGCATTTGGCCTTCTTGCGTGAAAAACATTGCGAGAATAACGCCAATTGGCTCTTCCCGGGCGCTATGCAGGTAATAAAGCGCCCGACCATACCAAGCTGGGGTCATATCAACATTCAGGACCTCCTCCTGGGTCATGCCGGCCTTTTCGCAGAAGTCGTAAATCATCTGCATGTGATCATGAGCACCGTGATCAGTATTGCCGCCGATTAGCCCTTCCTCTTCGGCAATATTCTCGACCAGCATCTTACGGACATCGGCGGGGCCACGGGCATAAACATGGCCGAAAGCCTGTAGGCCATAGCGCACATATTTGGCGTGCTGCGCCATGTAGACCGCCAAGACACGCAGGTCTAACTCACCCTTGCCAAGGAGCTTCATCATCGGATGTTGTTTGAAATGCCACTTGTCGCGGATCGCAACGATGCGGTCGATAATGCCGTCGGTGGAATCGGTTTTTACTTGAGTGGCCATAGTCCTACTCCCTATCAGTCTTTCTTTACCGGCGGGCCGCCGAAGGGTCGAGCGTATGCGCCAATTGTCGCCATATCAACTTCGATCATGGTTGAGCCATTGGCTTTCAGGCTGCTGCTGATGGCCGTCTTTGCCTTGTTGAGATCGGAAAGTTTCTCGTACTGCCAGCCGTTGCTCTCGGCGACGGCTGCGAAGTCAGGTGTGTAAATGTCAGAGAAATAACGGCGGCCACCATACTGTGCGTCCTGAATATTCTTGATGACTTCATAATCCTGGCTATTCATCAGGATCAGCGTGATGCGTACCCCTTCTTGAGTCGCCGTCGCCAACTCACCAATATTGACTTGCAGCCCGCCATCTCCCGCGAGACAGATGACGTGCTTATCCGGTTCAGCAATCGCCGCACCAATCGCCATTTGGATACTTTGACCGATACCGCCGCCTGCCGCGTGAACGCCGTCACGCGGCCCGTTGATCAGGATGGCACGGTTGCCCCAGGTGCTGTTTGAGATCGTGACATCACGAACCCACAGAAAATCTTCGCCACCGTCTTCCTGTATGGCGGCTAACAAGTCGCCATAGGGGGCAAGCCCTTCTTGCAGGAATGTTTCCGCCTTGGCGCGGGCGGCTTGGAGGTCCGTGATGAAATCAGGATCAATTTTCATCTTGCCGTCGAGGCGGTCAGCCAAAGCATTTAAGGCTAGAGCACTGTCGCCCAATACGAATTGATCGGGGACATAGGGACGGCCTTTCTCAGCCCGGCCATCGACATCTATCTGGTAAAGAGGTCGTGGGAGGCGCAGCTTGTATTTCAGTGTTTCATTGCCGCGCAGGCGTGACCCCGCGACCACCATCGCATCACAGCTGTCATAGAAGGCTTCAACCGCACCATAAATATTATAGGCACCGAGCGTCGCCGGATGATCTTCCGCCACGACACCGCGCCCCTGGGTACTGGTGACAATGCCAAATCCCATCTCAATAAATCTGTTTACTGTGTCACCGGCGTGGCGGGCGCCGCCACCGAGCCACAACATCGGACGTTTTGCCTTGATAAGCTGTTCAGCCAGTTCGTCGAGCGCCGCCGCCGCTGGCTCGGTTATCGCAACAAGCAAAGGTGACAGGTCAGATGGCCAGTCGATTTCAGTCTGCTGGATATCGATAGGCACCTCGACGCTTACCGGACCCGTTGGCGCTGTCATTGCATCCCGGACGGCTAACTTGAAGATATCCAGTGCCTTCGTCGCCTCGGTTACGCGCCAGGCACTTTTGGAAACGGCCCTCAGCATTGTCAATTGGTCACGCGCTTCATGGATAAAGCCGTGCTCCTTATCGACATGTTCGAGATCTATCTGACCAGTAATGTGGAGCAGCGATGTGCCCGCGGTTTGGGCCTCAACCATTGCCCCGGAGGCATTCCCCGCGGCTGTGCCGGTGCTGGTGAAAGCCACACCAAGCCGCGCGCCAACGCGAGCATAGGCGTCTGCCATATTGACCGCACCTGGCTCGCTTCGGGCACTGATATAGCGGATTTTGCCGCGCTGTCCGATGGCATCAAGGAACGGCATGTTGTGAATCGAGATCACACCAAACGCAGCGCCGACGCCACATTCCTCAAGAAAGGCGGTGATAACCTCACCGACTGTGGCTTTATCCGACATGGCGTGACAGCCCCCCTGATAGATCGATGGTTGAACCGGTGGTGTAGGACGATAATGGCGTGCCGAGAAAGAAGAGTGCCATGGCGGCTTCTTCCGGTTTGCCGAACCGACCAAGCGGAACGCCCTTGGCAACGGCTTGTTCCTTTAAGTAGTCGGCATAGGCTGGTTTGCCCTCAGGTAGCGCGTCGTAGCGTCTGGTCCATTGCGCTGATTCAACGACTCCGATTAGGATCGAATTGATCCGAATGTTCTTCGGGGCCAGTTCGCGTGCCATAGAATGGATCAGGCTTAACTGTCCTGCCCGCGCCGCCGCCGTCGCTACCAGATGTGGTTCCGGCTGACGCGCAAGCATAGAACTCGCACAGACAATTGCGGCAGCGTCGGATCTTTCCAGATAAGGCTGAAAGGCTCTTGAGGGATTGAGCAGGCCGAAAAATTTGAGATCGAGTTCCTCACGCCAGGCTTCATCGCTGGTGTTTTCATAGTTTGAGACACGCGCCTGGCCGGCGTTATTGACGAGTGTGTCGACGCCCCCAAAACGTTCTACGGTTTTTTCGACGAGATTTCCTACACTGTCCGTGTCCAGTACATCACAGGTCACGGCAAGCAGCGCTGCATCGGGGTGAAGTTCTGTCAGAGTCGCCGCCGCTTCATCCAACCTTCCCTGGTCGCGCCCGCAGATTGACACGTTGGCACCAGCGTCAAGAAACAACCCCGCTGTTGCTAACCCGATGCCGGACGTGCCGCCTGTGACGACGGCGGTGTGGCCTTTGAGATCGATCTTCATCCTGTGAGTCTTTCCTGCTTGTTGACTGCCGGGTGATAGTTGAGCTGGCGCGACAGATCACTGGTCGCTTGCAACACCCGGTCGATATATTGATCCTTCTCCACCTTGCCATCCTGGAAGATGACATTGATGGCGGCGATGACACGCCCGCTGCTATCCCGTACGGGGGCGGCGATAGATCCGATGCCATGTTCAAAATAGGCGGCGCTTAGGGCGTAACCACGAGAGGCATCGTCTTCGAGAATTGATTTTAAGGCTGCGAGTGTTTCCGGTGTTTGGTCAGAATAGCGGGGAAGTTTGTCGGATGGATAGACGCTTTGCAGTTCGGTATCTGTGAGATCGGCAAGCATGACGCGTCCAAGAATTGTCGCGTGCGCTGGAAACCGCGTGCCGATAGTGACCGAGCTGGCAAAGGCTGCTTTCGCTGCGGATTTGACGACAAACACCATATCGGTGCCATCGCGGATGGCGAGGTGTGATGAAAACCCAGTCTCGTCGCGCAGTCGGTCGAGGATTGGCCGGGCAAGCTCGGTAACCTCCATCGAGGCGAGATATTCAAAGCCGAGCGATAACACACCGATACCGAGTTGATAGTCGCTGGAATGATCGACCTTCTCCAGCAGTCCCATATGTTCCAGCGTTTGCATTAGACGAAAGACTGTTGAGCGAGGAATACCCAGCTCGCGGGCGATCTCAGGCGCGCCAAGCTGAGTCCGCTGACGATCAAAGGCGCGCAATATTTCTATGCCGCGCTGAAGGCCCGGAACGATATAGCGTTCGGCATCTTGAGGTGGTTCGAGGGGGGTGGCCTTAGCCATGTTGCCCCGCGATATATTCTCGTATAGCGGCGTTGAACTGCGGCCCGTTCTCAACATAGGAAGCGTGACCGACACCAGGTAAAGTTTGATAGCGGGCGTTCGGGTAGGCGTCGGCGACAGGACGGCAAACCGTCTCCGGCGTGACGGTATCTTCACTGCCACACATCACCAGAACTGGCCCATCATAGGCAGGTGCATCACCGATCAGATGGCTGTTGGCGAGTACGTGTGCTGCCTGCTCATACCCTCCCGGATTGAGCTGGCTCATATTCCAGCGCACCAGATCCCATGCGTCATCCGAAGCGTTTGCTGAGAGCAATGCCGATGACCGTTTCTCAGCAAGGCCGGTTGGGCCCAGGGTACGAATTGCGTTGATCCGGGGGTCTCGTTTGCTGGCGCGGGTTTCTTCATCGACGGCGCCATAGCCGTTCGCAGGATCAGCGAGGATGAGCATTGGCAGTTCGCTATGGGTGCTGGCGTAGCTGCCGGCGCTCAATGCGCCAAATGAATGACCAACCAGAATTGCTGGCTCGACGCCTAAGGCCGTCAACAGTATTTCGAGCGCTGCTGCGTACTCGGTAGCGATAGGAGAGGCGTTGTCGACTGGAGTCGTTGCGCCATAGCCCGGAGCGTCCCAGGCGATCACCCGATAATCGCTGGATAGTTCTTTGAGCTGGCTAAACCATGAGCCTGATCCCGACCCAATACCATGCAGCAGCACCATCGCTGGGCCGCTGCCACTTTCCCGATATGAGAAAGTACGGCCATCCGCCTCAATGGTACGTGTCGGAAAGCGGCTGTCGACCGCGTGCTCCGTCGGAACAGAATCCATTACGCGCGTTGTCCCTCTACTTACGTTTCAGCTGCGCGAGAGGATGATCTGGAGGGTAGGTTGGGATCACTGGCTTTTTGCTACCGAGCATGACCAGCATTAGCGCCTCTTCCTTGCCGATATTGACCAACTCGCGATAGACCCCCGGAGGGACCGACATAAGATCTCGTTCTTTAAGGATGGTTTCATAGCGTGCGTCATTGTCACCATCGATGATCAGTCGGATGCTGCCGCGCAGCATGAAAAATACTTCTTCCACATCGACGTGAATGTGCGGCGGTCCTTCCGAACCCGCTGGGAGGATCATGGTTGAAAAGGTGAAATGCTCGGACGGAACAACGTTCTCATCATGCTCAACGCCAGCGCCACCGGTGCCCATATAGCGGCATTGTGCGCGGGCGTATTTCGGGTCGTAATCCGCCTGAAATTTTAGCGCGTCCCAGTCATAGGTTCGGGTCTCAAACCGGGCGACTCGCGACTCCATCCATTCATCAAAGGATTTGTCTTCGGGCTGATCCCAGGTCTCAATATCTTCTCTCTGAAATTCTGCTGAATCAGGCATGATCGTTCCTTTCAGTTGAATAGGTCATTATTCGGCCGCCGCCTGGCGAGTGGCGAGGTCGGTAAGCTGTTGTTTGGCCATACGGCTCATCAGCCTTCTGACGCGGGTCATGCCGACATCGTGGGCATTGAGCCCTTCAATATCGCGAGCCGTTGGGGCCATGTCTTCCAGGACGACTCGGTCTTGTTCCAGTACATCCCAATGCAGCCCTTCGAGCTGCGTCTTGTACATGAATTTCCAGACATCCCGTTGCCAACCTTCGATTTTGCGAGTGCGCCAGAAATAGACCTGACAGTGATCTTCATCGATGGGCGTGACAAATCCGACGATATAAAAGCTGCCACCGGGCCCGGCATTCTTGCGATAGGGGATAGAGAGCAGCATCCACATGCCGCCGGAAAAACCGATCTCGACCCAGTCGAAATTGACGTCGCGCTGGCCGACTTTCTCGAATACTAGTCCCGCATTGGTATCGCGCACGCGCATCTTGGCGGTCTTGTCGCCGAACGCCATCGAATGGGATTGCGCGTGTAGATAGGCACCATGCATTGGGTCCATAACGTTATCGACGGCGTAGCGGTAATTACATTTCCAGGTCGCCGTACACAGTCGATGACCAAACTCGTCGCTCGCCAGCTGTTCGGGAAATTCCAGTTCGGGCGGTTCGGCATGGGCGCCATCACCGAAGTAGAGGAAGATGGCATCCTTTGTTTCTTTGACGGGGTAAGAACGGGTCGTGTGCTGACCCTCCATCGTGCAGTTCTCAATGGCGGGGACGCTTTCAACCTTGCCGTCGCCGTTTACTTCGATGCCGTGATACCAGCAAGCCAGACGGTCCCCGAGATTCCAGCCAAGCGAGAGCCGTGCACCACGATGCGGGCAGCGATCTTCAATGGCATGAACTGTCCCGTCTTTGTCGCGCCATAGAGCGATGTTCTGCGATAGGCGGGTGATGCCAAGAGGTTGATCGCTGAGTGCCCAGCTCGGTAGGACCGGGTACCACAGGTTCAAGAGACCGGTTTCAAAACGGGATTCTATCTCATCGGGTGATACATCAATGTCAGCCATGTCTCTCTCCTAATGTCTTCGCACGCTGCGATATTCGATCCGTATGTCTTTATCGCTGTGTTTGTTGTTGGCCAGTCGAGGTCAGGCGCTTTGCTTCTTCATTTCGGCCTGAAAACTCTCGATGGTCCAACCTGATCCGTCTGCGGCCTTGACGCCTTTGTCGTTTAACGCGGCGACGATCTCAGAAAGTTCTTCAGCCCCGGCGTCAAATATCTCGGTGAGCGCGTCACATAAAGCGAGCTCGAATTCGGTAGGAGATGCAGGACGGGTCTGCCAGGGGACATTGACGATAGCGGCAGGGTCTTCGACACGACCGCGACCGGTATCGGCATTCATCGGTGCACCGTTCTTAAGGTAGGGGTTATGATCCATCATGCTCTCCCTCGTCTTTTTCGGGGCGTACCCCTAATTGGCTCGTTTTATGGCGAAACACGTTGTTTTATATATAAATCAACGTTTCATCCATGAAATATCAGATCATAAGGTGGGACGAGAGTCAACGCGGATATTTACAGGTTTTGTGCCCATAATTCTGCTTTGGCGGCGCGGCGCGGGACCAGTCCTCCGACCATGCCCCGGGCGGAGGATATGAGAGAAATAATAATCGGGCCCTCTTCTTCGATGTTGAGTTTATTTCTGCGGCACGGCGCTGAGCACGCCACAGGAATCGCGATGTACAAACTTTCCGACCTTGTGTTCAAGCTCGGAAATGCGCTGCGAGAGGATTTTGCAAAGCGCGATGATTTGCCGTTCCTGCTCGATATTGGCGCCTTTAATTTTGACGATTTCCTTGGCGGCGAACGGATGGGCCTCCGACCCTTTGTGTTCGTCGAGATCCCGGTGCAACGCGAGAATGTCTTTTTGAAAGCTGCTTTCAATCGGGTTGATAATCGCCTGATCAATCAGCGCATAGAACGCGCCAAGCCCGGTGACGGTTGCGATGGTCACGAACTTGGTCGAGCCATTGAACGGTTTGTGCAAGTTCTCGCGTACATATTGCGTATGTTCGGCAACTGATTTAATCGCCTCGCGCATTTCCTCCCGAATGCTCTGGGTACTTGGGTTGCTCAAAGGCCGGTTCCTTCAGGTCTTCTTTGTTTGGGAATAAGGCGCTGCCAATTCTCACCGGCCCCGGCAATGCAGGATGGCCCGCCCGGTAGGGTCAAAACCAATGACCAGCTGCCCTTGGGAGATGTGAAAAGCTGCATGACGGCGTTGCCGTTAGTGACCCCGACGCCCACCCGCCGTTCGCTATAGTGTTCGGCCAACTGTTTGCTGAGTTCTTCAAGCGTGTGGGTGCATTGGGCGTAGTGTTGTATGGGAATGGGTGCCGTGGGGTGGCCGAGCGATGTGGCAACAAGGAAGGTGAGTTTGGTTATCACGGGTTCATGTCTCCGTTCTTCGCTGTCAGTTCTGTATAAAAGGCGCGCACAAAAAACCCCGCGCGCGGCGGGGTTGGGTCGGCTTGGATAACGATCTGAATTGGCGCAGAAGTGATTGCTGCGATGTTAGAAGTCTAGCAGATGAAACAGCGTTTCGTCAATGATAAAGGAAAAAATTCCTCCTTAAGATCAACTCTCCGCCGCGATGAGATCATCCATGATGCGGCGCATCTGTATCGGTGGGTTGTCGGCATTGATGTCGATTAGCCCATCAAAACTAATGCCACCAAGTCGCTCCTGCTGGGCTTCAATCATCACGACGTCTTCCTCGAATGTCGCCTTGGCGCCGTCATGCAGCACCTCGGTCATCTTGTCGTCATCAAGGGCAAAATTTCGGACATAGGCCCAGTGATAGTGGGTGCTGGTGTCGGTCTCGGGTGTGATCAAATGCATTGACCAGATGGAGATCCCCTCCGAGCGGTCGCCATCAACAGCGCCGGTATCCGCCTTAGCGCAGCCAACATCGAACGCGAGTGTTGAGGGGGCGAGCCAGGTGGTGGTCTGCCAGCGATCAACCTTGCCGTCGAAACCACCCGCCTTGGCAAAAAGCGGTGGTGCATCATGGCCAAATATCCAGCGGCTAACGGCGACGGAACGTTCATCACGCTCGACCTTCACCGGCACCTTGGCTTCTTCTGGGTCCGCCGACAGCGTGTTCTTGTGCAGATAGGTGACATGGGTGAAATCGAGTAGATTATCGACTAGTAGCTGATAATTTCCCTGCATCGGGATATAGCCGTTAGCGGCTTTCCAGGCAGCATCGTCGAGCCAGAAATAATTCGGGATCGTGCTGTCATCGGCCTGGGCGGCATCGCCCATCCATATCCACACCATGTTCCAACGCTCGACCACGGGATAAGCGCGGACTGTCGCGCCTGGTGGAATCTGCGTCTGGCCGGGAATTTCCACACAGGCGCCTGTGGCGTCGAATTTCAGCCCGTGATAACCGCAGCGGATGCCATCGCTTTCGCATTCGCCGACTGAAAGGGGAGCGGCGCGATGACAGCATTTGTCTTCGAGCGCGACAGGTGTTCCATCGCCGGTGCGAAACAGCACAACAGGCTCGTTGAGAAACGTTTTGGCAATGGGGGTTGAGCCGGGCAGATCATGAGCCCAGATCGCGGCGTACCAGGCGTTTTTTAGGAACTTGGCATTTGTCTCGGCCATTTTGATTACCTTGGGCAGTCTCAGTGTGGAATTTAGCAATTATGCGAGAACTGAGACATATTTCAACCGGGCCGCTTTTGTTGCGTATCTGGTGATGGTGTAGGCTACAGCGATCATGGCCGATTCATCACGCTCTAACGCCGTAACAACAACGCCTATTCCGTGGCGAGTACAGCTGCCGGTCTATGGCGCGGCTATGTTCTCCAACAGCTCATTGCATCTCTACAACACGATAGTGCCACTGTGGAGTTGGACGCTAACGAAAGATCCGCTGATCGTCGGTATCATTCTGGGCGCACGTCATATCTTGCCGTTGATGTTTCTGATCCATGGCGGCGCGATGATGGATCGGTTTGGTACGCGGCGCGTAATGTTGATCTTTGCCGGTGCCGCCATTGTTATCCCGATGCTGTATCCGATGGCACCGTTAATTCCGATGCTCATCCTGTTTCAGATGTTTGGCGGGTTGGCAGTGATGACGACCTGGATTGGCGCACAATCTCTGACCGGCAGTTTAATGCGTGGGCGGCCGGTTTATACTGGGCGGTTAACGTTGGCGACACGAATAGGCACAATATTTGGTCCACCAATCGTCGGCGCGATCTGGGATTTCGCCGGGGCGTGGTGGGCCTTTTCCTTTCTCAGTCTGTGGGCGACGTTGACTTTTATCTCAACATTTTTTGTGCCCGCGCCGCCGAAACCAAAGGCGGAGGCATCCAAGACGGCAACGACAGTCAGCGACGTTATGCCAAAGCTCAATGATTATCTCGATGCTTTCCGGCTGGTTGCCATCCCGGCAATTGGGTTGGTCTTTATGGTAACAATCTTGCGCCATTCTGGTGTTGCAATGCAGTCGAACTTTTATGTCATCTATCTCAATGGCATTGGCATCTCGGGTACACTTATTGGCTTTCTGTTTTCAGTATTGGGCTTTGTTGGTGGGGTTGGCGCGATCAGTACGGGTTGGCTGGCGACTAAGTTTTCGAACCGGCGGATTCTGCTGTCTTCAATCGCGCTAGGCGTGGTCATGATGACGATTACGCCGCTCATAGGCTGGACCGGCTTTACGATGGATGTCTCACCAGTTGCCGCGATCTTTGATTTCTTCGGGATCGGTATTGATTGGGCACCGGTCGCAGGCGTATTTGGTCTCTATCTTCTATTTGTAATTGCGATGGCGATCCGTGGTGCGACGTCTGGTGTCGCGCAGGCGATGGAAATCTCCATGGTGGCGCAGGCCGCTGGTGAGGCCCAGGGCAAGGGTGCGGGACTGCGGGTCACGGCAGGGCGCATAGCGGCAGTGTTCCTGCCGATCTTGATGGGCGCAACTGCGAAGCTCTTCGGGCTCGAAATGTCCTTCTTTATTATTGGTGGCGCAATCTTGGCCGTGCTTGGCTATCTCGCCCTCCGCGATTCTGGCGCGCAGGAAAAACCAAATCCCTAATTTAAATAGGTTCGTGGCAGCCATAGCGCGATATCGGGGAATGCCATCACTAGCGCTAACGCAAGCAATTGGAGCGCAACAAATGGCACACTGCCGCGCCAAATTTCTTGCATTGAGACGACGGACGGCGCTGCCCCTTTCACATAGAACAAAGCAAAGCCGAACGGCGGTGTCAGAAAGCTGGTTTGCAGATTGATTGCCATCAGAATAGCGAACCAATACAGCACCTCGACTTTGGAAACATGATCCCCGAAGTCGAGTAGTTCAACGATAGGGATAAAGATCGGCAGGACGATCAACGTGATCTCGATCCAGTCAAAGAAGAACCCCAGCAGAAATATTACTGCCATCAGCACGGCCAACATGCCCCAGGCACCGAGTCCGCTGTATTCAGCTAACCCGGTGATGACGCCATCGCCGCCAAGCGCTCGGAAGATAAGTGAGAAGGCTGTCGCCCCGATAAAAATGCCAAACAACATGCCGCCGGTTAGCGCGGCGCGTTCGAGCGAATCCCGAACGACGCTGAGATACGGAACTGGGATTGAGGGGACTGGTTGTTGTTTCTGAACAAGACTCGGCATAAAGAACGCCAGCAATAGGGCCCCGAAGGCGCCCACGCCTGCCGCTTCGGTCGGTGATGCCCAACCCAGCAGGATCGAGCCGAGGACCAGCGTGATCAGCAAAGCGGGCGGCAAGATGCCGGTGATGATGAGGATAATCAGGCTGTCATCGTCGCCTTTTATCGCTTCGCGCGATGGCGCGAGGTTAGGACGGAAGATCGCCGTACAAACGGTAAAGACCGCGTAGAGCGCGGCGAGCAGAAGACCGGGGATAAAGGCAGCAAAGAACAAAGTGCCGACCGACTTGTTGAGCATCTCGGCCATTACCACCAGCATGATGGAGGGCGGAATGAGGATCCCGAGCGTTCCGGCTGCCGCGACAGTGCCTGAGGCGAATCCGGCCTGATAGCGTGCTTGTAACATCGTGGGCAAAGCGAGCAGCGTCATCATCACAACGGAGGCACCGATAATGCCGGTGGTCGCCGCCATGATGGTGCCCATCAATGTCACGGCCAGGGCGAGGCCACCTGGCACGCGACACAGCAATCGATCAAGACAACGCAATAATTCGCCCGCAATTCCGGCACGTTCCAGTACAGTGCCCATTAGGATAAACATTGGGATCGCGACGAGGATGAGGTTTTCTGCGATGCCGCCCCAGATCCGCGGCACGATGTTATAGAACTGAATAAAGGTGAAACTGTCGGCGAGAATGCCAAGGCACCCAAACACCAGCGCCAACCCGCCCAGAACAAAGGCTACCGGAAATCCGGAAAATAATAGCACTGCTAAAGCGGCAAACATCAGGAGGGGCAGGGAGGAAGCCAGCATCAGCTATCTTCCTGTTGCAGGACTAGACCCGCGAGCACAGCAATTTGCTTCAACAAAATCGCGATACCGGAAATAGCGAGCAGGATGAGACCAGCGGGAAGAGTCGCTTTGATAATCCAACGATTAGGTAAGCCACCACCGGAGGCTGACCCCTCATGTTGTAGATATGAGCTGGTTGCGAAGTCGATGCTGAAAGTGATGACCAATAGGCAGAACGGCAGCAGAAACAGAATGATGCCAGCGATCTCAATCCAAGCCTTGGTGCTCTCCGAGAATTTCTCCCGGAACACGTCGATGCGAATATGCGCCCCTTTTATATAGGCGTAGCCGAGGCAGAACAGGAACAGGACCGTGTGCAGATGCCATTCCAGCTCTTGCAATAAGGTGGAGCCAAACGATTTCTGCTGAGCAATGCTCAGGTTACGGAGAACATCCCATGAAGATTGTGAGAAGTTGCGGGTGATGACATCGAAAACCGTGACCAGCACCAGCGCGAGCCCGGCCCAAGCCGCGATGCGGCCAATCCGGGTAATCGCATTTTCTATTATGTTAGCGAAGCGTACGAGGGATTCCACGATGGTCTCTCGACCAGCTACCTATTGTAGATAGCCGTGTTCTTTCCAAATTTTATATTCTTCACGGAACGCATCATACGATTTCCAAACCTCGGCGAAGGTTGCGTCGGCGGCCGTGTCTTCCTTGACGACTTCATCCCAAGCCGTTTTGAAGGCGGTAAGAATTTCGTCTGGCCAGCGGTGAATTTGAACGCCCTTTTCCTTTAGGGCTTTGAGAGCCTTCGACTGGATGGCTTCGCCTTCGGCGAGCCCCTCACGGATATTGTCGCCGCAGGCGGTGCGGAATTGCGCCTGCTGTGTGGCCGATAACCCGTCCCATTTCTTTCGGTTAATGAGGAGTTCCAGCATCGTTGATTGTTGATGCCAGCCGGGGAAATAGTAATGCTTGGCGATTTGGTAAAAGCCGAGATCGTAATCAATCGCCGGCATCGAATATTCAGTTGCATCCAGCGTGCCACGTTCGAGTGCCGGGTAAATATCGCCGCCCGCCAATAGCTGTGTTGCGACACCAAGCTTTTGCATTACCCGGCCACCGAGGCCAAAGAACCGCATTTTGAGACCTTTCAGGTCCTCAACAGTTTTAACTTCTTTACGGAACCAACCGGAAGCTTCGGGGGCGATGAGCCCGCAAATAAGCGATTTGAGGCCATGCTTTTTATAGATTCCATCCATCAGCTGCTGGCCACCGCCATAATAAAACCAAGCGAGATATTCCCCAGCAGAAGGTCCAAACGGCACCGAGCTGAACATCACCAGCGCTTTTTCTTTGCCGTACCAATAGCCAGGCGTCGTCCAGGCTGCGTCAATTGCGCCTTTAGCGACGGCGTCAAAATATTGCAATGGTGGGGCGAGAGCTTTGGGCTCGAAGAAGCTGAGATCGATATTGCCACCAGAAATGGCTTTGAGCTTTGCGGGCAAGTTCTTGCCGAGCAGGCCAAGCTGGACCATCCGTCCGGGATAGGCACTTGCCAGTTTCCATTTAACCGGGGCGTCAATCTTCGGCGTTTCCGATTTCACTGCTGGTGCTGCGGCTTTTTGCATAGGCGCGCCGCCATCCATCCGCATGCCGATGGCCAGCCCGACAGATAGTGCGATGGCCGCGATAACGATTGCCCCAATCTTGTTCATCTTCCTTGCCCCTGTGTTCCATGCGTCATGGTTAGCGCTGGCCGCATCTTCGGTCAACGTGTCGAAGGTTTTGATTGGTCATTTGGCCGATTCTTTAGAACAGAAATGACCTCGTCGGTTGTCATGACATCACCGAATTGCTGGATCATGTTTTCCAGAGCTGAACGATGTTCTTCGTCGGACAAGGCCGCGCAGCAATCTTCCACCATAACGACTTGATGATCGAGCTGCATGGCATCGCGCCCTGTGCTTTCACAACAAATATTGGTTTTGGTCCCGGCAATCAGAATGTTTTGAATGTCATGACTGGCAAGCGCGCTCTGTAGCATGGAGGCGCCGGGGGTCAGGGCCGAATAGCGGTTCTTGCGAATATGAAGATCGCTTTCTTGAGGATCGAGATCGCGCCAAATTTGTTCGCCATGCCCACCGGGCGAGAGATATTCCTGCCGGTCGCGCCGCACGTCGTCGGTCACGAAATTGTGCAGAAAAGTTTCCCAATCGCTGCGCCCATTGGCGAAGGTGGTGGCGCTGGTAATCCAAATCACCAGCCCGCCGAGGTCGCGCATCTCGGCACACAGACGTGTAATGTTGTCACATATTCCCCGCGAAGCTGAAACTTCCGCAGGGGCGCCTGGCTCGCAGAACATGTTCTGCATATCGATGACAAGAAGGGCTGTCCGCTGTGGCTCGAGTGCCTCAAATAAATGATGGCGGCCACGCCGGGCGAGCACTCGGTCGATGATCTCTTGTCTTATTGTTACATCATGCATTAGCTGATCCGCGTGGTTTTCCTTTGCGTCCTGTCCTATAGTTTACAGGATGCACCACGACCACAGAAGGAGTGTTGTCATGCCTGATTCCGTTGCCGCCACTGGACCCCATACCCCAAATTTTGATGATAGTACGATGAAGCCTTCGAGTACGCGTTATCTCGACGTTGATGGCTTGCCCTGGATGGACACCTATTATGACGGGATTGAAATGAAGATCCTGTTCAAGGATGAGGAACGTGGCGTCATGACGGCTCTGTTTCGCTGGCAGCCTGGTGCGAAGCTCCCGATGCATGAGCACACGGACATTGAACAAAGCTATGTCCTTGAAGGCAGCCTGCGTGATTTTGAAGGCGAGTGCAAAGCAGGCGATTATGCTTGGCGTCCTGCGGGCAGCAAACACGATGCCTGGTCGCCGGACGGTTGTCTGTTGCTGGCGATGTTCTTGAAGCCCAACAAGTTCCTTGAAGGCCCGGAGGCGTCCTAGTTAGTCAACGGCAACGAAAAGCTCTTCGAGAGGGACTGTTTCGGCGATCAGATATTGCTCGCACAGATGCTGAACCAACGCTTCCAGCGTCGGACGGTTGGCTTCGAGGCCGTAGGGCCATGGGTCGCCGCCAAAAATTTCATCAACCTCATCCATGTCGGCAAACATGAACGGCAGCATGCAGTGTTGCGCTGCCGAGATGCGCAGCTTGTCCAATGCCCAATTCTTTGAGGCGTCAAAAGCATTATATAGGCTCTTGGCTATCCATGGGTCTTTCTCATAGACGTCCTGACGAATGGCGATGACATGCATGATCGGGTGGATTTTAGTGCGCTGATAAAATTCCCGTTCCATTGCACGATAATCAGGAAATAGCCGGATGACATCTGGGTGCTTGCCCATGGCTTTCGGGCGTCGCGAACCCAAAATAGCGTCGATTTCGCCGTCGGCCAACAGGTCGCTCATTGATTTGCCAGAGGTGTTGGGCTCAAGAATAGGGGGTACTGCGGGAGACGTGGTTTCGATTTTGGCATGTTCACCGGCTTGTTCGACCGATCCTTCTACCCAACGAACACCCGACCAATCGACGTCGTAGTCGTGCTGGAGGTGTCCCCTGATCCAGACAGCAGCAGTCTGCGAATGTTGCGGAACGCCGATACGCTTGCCTTCGAGATCCTTGGGCGTGGTAATACCGGCGTGTCTATTGAGATAGATAAACCCATGGCGAAAGGCTTTGGATGGGAACACAGGAATGCCGACAAACGGGAAATTGCCGCGCAATGAGCGGGTAATAAATTCAGAGCTGGAGAACTCCGACACATCGAATAAACCACCGCCCAACATGCCATCAAAAATTTTTCGTGGCGCATTTATTTCGTTGAATTCCAACTCAATGCCTTCCGGTTGGATTATTCGATATTGCAGCGCGTCGAGTCGGTCATAGCCGCCGGCGGCAAAGCGAAGTTTCAGCATTGATCGGATCCTTAAATTACATGGCCGGGGTTGGTTGCCCCGTCGTCTCCGATAGTATGGCGGGTAACGGAATTCGTCTATCGAGGGACATTATGGGAACGACAGTTAATTTAGCTGCATCTGATGGCCATCAATTTAGCGCCTATCTCGCTGCGCCGGCGGAATCACCGCGCGGCGGAATCGTCATCGGGATGGAGATGTATGGCGTGAACGATTATCTCAAGAGTGTTTGCGATAAATATGCCGCTGCGGGATTTTGCGCGATTGCGCCGGCCTTGTTTGATCGAGCTGAAAACGATTTGGTTTTGCCTTACGACGCAGACGGTATGCGGCGCGGGAAGGAAATCAGCCACGCTGTGAATTATGATCAGGTGCTCGACGATGTGACCACAGCCGCGGCGCGTATTGCGTCAGCAGGGAAGGTCGCTATTTCGGGCTATTGCTTCGGTGGGACGATCACTTGGCTAGCGGCGTGTCGCTGCGAATTCGATGCCGCAATCGCTTATTACGGCTCCAACATGTGCGATTTCCCTGAAGAAACCGCGCAATGCCCGATAATCAGCCATGTGGGATCCCTTGATACGGCTGTGCCGCCGGAAGATGTGGCGATGTTTAAAGAACGTTGTCCCGAGGTGGGCTGGTTTATTTATGACGGCATTCGCCACGGCTTTGACAGTCACGTCCGGCCCGAACGCTATGATTCTGATGCGTCGGCTTTAGCCTGGCAGCGCACTCAAGCGTTTATGGCTGAGCATATCGGTTAGGGTTTCCGATTTATGATCGTCGGGCCTGTTTGCGGTCATACATTGCCTTGTCAGCCTGTTCCAACGCATCTTCAGGAGACATGTCCTCTGTCATTTCGATGACACCAAATGTCGCTGAGAGTGTCTGGCTTTCAGTTGCGAGTTTGATTTTCGCCTGTTGGATAAGCTCTTGGAGCTGGATCACCTTTTTTTCAGCGGTCTCGCGACCTGCTTGAGCGAGAAGGACACCGAATTCATCGCCCCCGAGACGACCCACAAGATCTGACGCGCGAACATTTTGCTGCAAAATGTCCGCCAACGTCATCAACGCGACATCACCGGTGGCATGGCCGTGTTGGTCATTGAGTCGTTTCATTCCGTCGATATCGAGATAGAGCAGGCAGTTGGTGCCGCCGTACCTGTCGGCATAGGCCTTGGCTCGGCTGAGTTCGCGCACAAAGGCGCGCCGGTTGACGACCGGCACGAGTGGGTCACGATCAGCCAGAGTTTCAAGCTCGGCAATGCGATCATTATTGGCTTCGATCTCTTTGCGCAGGGCGTTTATCTCAGAAATTAGATGTTTGATTGCCTCGCGAGCTTCTTGGGGTATGGTCTCGTCGCCGAGATCAAGCGCGTCGGACGCCCCTGCACCAGTCTCTAGGTTCTCGTTGTCGGATGATCCGTTCATCGTATTTAGTTAACTCCTGACCGCGACATTGGCCATGTAGCAGCATAATATCACCATAGGAAATCTTTTGCCTATAAACAGTAGACGGTTTGTAAAGTGACAAACGGCAGATCCAAAAGTCGCGGTCTCATCGGAGCCTTCTCACATCGCAACTTTGCGATCTTTGCGATTGGTAATTTCCCGTCGCAATGTGGCGTGTGGGCGCAGCGTCTGGCTATCGGCTGGTTGACCTGGGAGCTAACCGAATCAGGCTGGTGGCTTGGGCTGATGGGGTTTGCCGATCTAGTACCGGTCGTTCTGTTGAGCCCTTTTGCCGGATATATGGCGGACCGCTTCGAGCGCATTACCATGGCGCGAATTATCCAGTTTTTAAACGTGTCCGTGACAGCCTCGCTGATGATAACCGCCTATGCGGGCTGGCTGAATATCGAGCTTTTGCTGTTATTTGCGTTTATCACCGGTATGGATCATGCATTATTTCAGCCGATCCGGGCTTCATTGCCGCCAGCCCTTGTGACTCGCGAGGATTTACCAGCCGCAATTGCTTTTGGTGGGTTCACCTGGAATAGCGCCCGCGTTGTCGGGCCCGCGATTGGCGCTGCAATTCTACATTTTTGGGGCGTTAACGCTGTCTTCCTGGTCAATACAATTTTGTATTTTTGGTTCTTTGCGGCCTTGTGGTTGGTACGCGTGCCCCCTGCGCCCAAGCATCCGGCGTCCGGGCTATCGATTGTGGGTGATATCATTGCGGGATATCGCTATGCCGCATCACATCCCGTCATCGGTCCTTCATTGTTAATATTGTTCGGATCGTCTTTTCTGACCAGGCCATTGGTTGAACTCCTTCCTGGGTTTTCATCAGGCATCTTTGGTCAGGGTGCAGACGGTCTTGCCATTTTGACGTCGGCGATGGGTATTGGCGCGGTGACAGCGGGAATTACCATTGCGCAACGGGGCCGTTTTGACGGGTTGGCTCGGGTTACCACCTATGCCGTCCTCGTTGGTGCAATCGTTCTCGTGGTGTTCACCAACACGTCGCATTTTGAAGTAGCGGTGGTCTGTATGGTGTTTTTCGGTATTCAGTATTCGTTGGTTGGGACCTGTATTCAATCGCTCGTTCAAGCCGTGGCGGAGGAAACGATGCGCGGGCGGGTTATGGCGCTATACGGATTGCTCTGGATCGGCGGTGCGGCTATCGGATCGCTTGTGATGGGCGCTCTCTCGGAAGTATTTGGACTTAGCAAACCGATTGCCATAAGTGGGGTGGTCTGCCTCGTTGTATTTATGTTTGCATGGCGTGTTAAAGAGCCGATAGAGGCTCTTATCGCGAAACAACAGGATCGCGATTAAGCGCGCCAGTAATTTTCGTCCAAACCACGCAAGTCTTCTGGTTCGTCGATATCGAACGCTAAATTTGGTCTTACGATAACGCTGACATTGCATCCCGCATCTTTGGCTGCGCCCTGATGTTTCTCGAAACTGTCAGGGCCAAACGAAAAGGGTATGGCATCGATAGGTCGCATATACAGGGCATTAGTGCCTTTCTGACTCTGATCTGACGCGACGAAGATTGCTGCCGAAGGGGATTGATCGGATGCGGTGAGCAATGCGCTCAGGTCTGAAGGGGCGAGCTGGGCTAAGTCGGCAGGGATGACTAATAAAGACGCAGCCCCGAGTGCCAAGCTTGCTTTACGGCCAATATCAAGAGCTGCATTGAGGTTAGAGTTTTCAGCCTCTAAAATAGCGTGTGCTCCCGCTTGCTCCGCTAAAGTAAGAGCCTCTTCATCGCTGCTGATAACCAGGATTTCGTCGATTTCCTGCGTGGCGAATGCGGTTTTGAGCACGTGGCAGAACATATTTCTGTTCAGGGTCCGTCGCTGGTCGTTAGTCAAAACTGAAGCGAGCCGACTTTTGCCTTCTGCGAAGGGTTTGATGGGAATGACAGCGACGACAGACATATTGGTCAGACCTTTTTCCGCGCTAGAGTTGTCGCGAATTTCAAGGTTTCCTGCGCCAGATTACTTTCATCTTCCGCTGATTTCATCAGTGTGTTTGTGACGTGTACGCCTATTCCAGCAGCTCTGATTTCATCGGCTAGATTGCTGTCCTGCTTGTCGATTACCAGCCCATCAATCAATTCACCATAATGCTGGGCAATCCCTAGCGGTGATACTGGGAGCCTTAACTCTGCCATCATTTTTGCCGCCGGTCCTTTTACAGCCTGCCCACCAATGATGGGGGAAACCGCGACAATAGGAACGTCCGTCTTATCGAGAGCAATGGAAACGCCAGGCACGTTGAGAATAGGATCAATGCTGACAAAGGGGTTGGAAGGACAAAACACGATTGCCCGTAAGTCGGGGTTGCTCATTGCTTTCGCAAATTGTGGCGATGGTTCCGCATCTTCCATGCCTTTGTAATGGACGCCGGTATATTCCGGCTCGCATCGCAGACGGACGAAATAATTCTGAAAAAAGAAGTCACCTTCTTTGGTATCAACAATTGTGCCGACACGATGATCAGTCATCGGCACAATGGCATGGGCGACATTGTGTTGCTGGCATAGCGCGTGAGTAACGTCGGAGAGCGTTTGGCCTTCGGTCAGCCAACGGGTGCGGTCGATATGGGTCGTAAGATCTTTATCGCCGAGTTGGAACCAGTCTTCACCACCGACTTGTTTTAGCGTTTCCATGAAGTTCCAGGTTTCGTCCCGGATTCCCCAACCGCGTTCTACGTCATTAATCCCAGCAAGCTTGTAGAGGACGGAATCAAGGTCGGGACAGATAAAATAATCGAGATGCAAGAAATCATCGCCGGTATTCACTGCGATTACTAACGCCGATGGATCAAGGGTACGGGCCAATCCATGCGCCAGTTTTGCGCCACCAACACCGCCTGCAAATGCGAGGATCATGTCGACAATGTTTTGGTCAGCGGAACAAATCCTGTTCCTGTGCGCGGATTAAATCCTGCGCATTGCCTCCGGCGGTTTGCACTGCGTAGCCCCTAATGTGAACGACGGGGCGTCCCTCATCTGCTTGTCCCATGACGATGGACGCAGCGGCGGCGAGTTCGTCAGCGAGCCCAACCTGGGTTGCCTGCAAAGGGCGATCAAACAAATCTGGGTGACCATTCAAGTCGAGGAGAGCATCGATCCCCGCGGTTCCAATGGCCATGCCGACCGTGCCGTTGCGCCAGGCGCGTCCAACGCTGTCATTGATAATCACGGCGACATCGACACCCATCTTTTCGTGGAGAACGTTACGAAGAGAATTGCAGCTTTCGTCAGGATCTTTAGGTAATAACAACACCTGCTGCGCGACTTCACCGCTTGCTTCACCCTCAAGCGGTTCGACGTTTGACGCGTCTATGCCCGCATTCGCCATAACGATGCCGAGGTTGTGCTCAACGATCAGAACGCCTTTGCGTATTCTCACGATGTCTGTCGACTCAGATAAGATCAGCTCAACAAGGCGAGAGTCCTTATCAACCTCTTCAGCGAGCTCGATCGCTTTAGTGGAGGGCGTAACGGAGCTCAGAGCGGCATAGCGGCCCTCGGATTTTGACACGATCTTTTGTGCTAAAACCAGGATGTCTCCATCCTGCAGGGCTAATTCGCTGTCCGATAACCCGTTGCAGATAATGTCGGGCAGGTCATCTCCGGGGTGTACCAACGGAATGTTTGACAGCGCGGTAATCGAAAGTTGACCGCTAGAATTAGCGGCAACTTTGTTATCCGAATTGGCCGGAGACGCATCCATTTTTCAGTCGTTTGCTTCTTCAGGTGTGCCGGTGATGCGAATACCCGAGCCGGGAATTTTGTGCGCCCGGTTGATAAAGATCAAAACCGACGTCATTGCCTCTGCGGCGGCGGCATTGGCCAACGGACCTGCATGCCAGGCGGTCATCCCGGCATCGTTGGCAAGCTGGATCGCCATTTCCCGGTCGGCCTTTTTGTTCCCGCAAACGAGGACGTCACAATCAATATCGTGATCGAGGTCGGCGAGATGCTGAGCGGCGATGTTCTGGAAAGCGGCGATGACCGTTACCTTCTCGCCGACGAGTTCCTGGGCGGCGACAACGGCGGAACCACCTTCTGGTAGCTGCACGGTGCTGACTTTGGGTGGCTGTACGGGTGCTGTTGCGTCGATCAAAATTTTGCCTTTGAGGGCATTGGCAATGGGTTTGAGTGTGTCGAGCTGGTTGGAATAGGGGACCGCCAACACAGCAATCTCGCACTCTGTTGCAGCAGAAAGATTATCTGTACCGCGGACATTTCCCCAGTTGTTGCCGGCAGGTGCCATTGTTGTAATTTCCGTGGCAACCTGTTCAGCTTTGCTGCTGTCACGAGACCCGATGATCACAGAGTACCCTGCTTTGGCCCAACGCGTTGCGAGGCCGGAGCCCTGGTTACCGGTACCACCAATAACGGCGATGAGAGGTTTGGCGTCAGTCATAATGATGTCTCTTCAGGCAATCGCCGCTAGGGGTTCTGCATTGTAGGATGCTGAAATGCGTTCAGAGGGGACTTTATTATAGAGTGTTGTTCGTTGAACAGCGCGCCGTCCGGCATCTGTGATCATCCGTTCCATTTCAAGCGGCCCACATTCCTGGCCATGGACTGTGCCAGCGGCTCGCGAAATACTTTCGTTCATCAAGGTACCGCCGAGATCGTTAACCCCAGAATTTAGACATGCCTGAATACCTTCTTCACCCATCTTGACCCAGGAAACCTGAATATTTGGGATAATGGGATGCAAGACGATCCGAGAAATAGCATGCATCAAAACGGCTTCCCGAAATGTTGGTCCTCGCCGAGCAAATCCCTTGAGGTATGCAGGTGCTTCCATATGCACAAAGGGCAGAGGAACGAATTCAGTAAATCCACCGGTGCGCTCCTGAAGTGCGCGAATCCGAAGTAAGTGTCTGGCCCAGTGGACGGTTTGTTCCATATGGCCATACATGATTGTGGCCGTCGTCCGGAGGCCGAGCCCATGGGCAGTTTCCATGACAGACAGCCATTCATCTGTGTTGAGCTTGTCGGGACACAGTATTGCCCGAACCTCGTCATCGAGAATTTCCGCGGCGGTACCGGGCAGAGTCGACAGACCTGCGTCCTTCAGACGCGAGAGAAAACCTTCGATGGAGAGATTTAAAGTCTGTGCACCTTGTGTGATCTCCAAAGGCGAAAAAGCGTGGATATGCATGTCGGGTGCGGCGTCTTTGACGGCAGCGCAGATATCGAGATAGGTCTCGCCGGTATAGTCGGGATGAATACCACCTTGCAGGCACACTTCAGTGGCACCTCGGGACCAGGCCTCCGCCGTGCGCCGCCCGATCTCTTCCATATCGAGCCGGTATGGTTTGCCGCGTAAATTCTCTGCTGTCTTACCTTTTGAAAAGGCGCAGAAGGTACAACGATAGGTACAAATATTTGTATAGTTGATGTTGCGGTTTACGACATAGGTGACGTCGTCGCCATTGGTCGCCCGGCGCAGTGTGTTAGCAGTTTCACATAGTTCGACGAAGTCGATATCGCGTGCTTGAAATAATCGGGCAATCTCTGTCTCGTTTGGTACATCACCTAAAGCGGCCTTTTCGAGAATGGTGCTGATGCCGGGTGAAGGACGAGAACGTAGTGTCGAAATTGCGGGGGATGCGGTGTCGACACCTGGCGCCCAATCTTCTGTACGGGCAAGCCCACCCGCGTCGCTGGCACGAAGGGTGGCCGTTGCCATCGCGGGTTCCATCCAATGGGTTGCGTCCCGAATGTGGGACGGATAGACCGCCAACCTTTCGACCAATGTCTTCCCTGTTTCTGCGGACCGTTCCGCGAGCGTTTCGATTTCGGGCCAGGCCGCTTCAGGGTTTACGTGGTCCGGGGTCACGGGCGAAATACCGCCCCAATCATTTAGCCCAGCGCTCACGAGCTTTGGATAAACACCCGGGCTGAGATTGGGTGGCGCCTGAATATTCATTTCCGGTCCAAAGATTAGCCGCGCGCAGGCGATGGTCCATAGCAAATCATCAAGATCAGGTTCCGGCGCATTGGCCATCCGTGTTGTCGGCTTGGCGCGGAAATTTTGAATGATGACTTCCTGGATATGGCCATGAGTTTCATGGACATCGCGGATCGTTAGAAGATCACCGAGCCGCTGCTCCCGAGTCTCACCGATGCCGATAAGAATACCAGTCGTAAAAGGGACTTTTGCCTCGCCTGCATTGCGCAGTGTTTGTAGCCGTGACTCTGGTGTCTTGTCGGGAGACCCGTAATGCACACCCCCAGGTTCACATAGGGTAGGCGCCGTCGATTCGAGCATCATGCCCATCGAGACGGTGACGGGGCGCAGCATATCCAATTCCTCGGTTGTCATTGCCCCAGGATTGGCATGCGGTAACAGACCGGTCTCTTCAAACACAAGTCGGCACATAGCTGCCAAATAATGGATGGTTGAGTCATAGCCCATGTCAGACAGCGCTTCGCGTGCCGCCTCATATCGCAATTCAGGCTTGTCACCTAACGTAAACAAAGCTTCCTTGCAGCCTGCCGCTTCGCCATTTCGGGCAATTTTGAGAATATCATCGGGTGACAGATACGGTGTCGGCACATTGCTCGGCGTTGTCGCGAAGGTACAGTAGCTGCAGCTATCGCGGCACAGTCTCGTCAGCGGGATAAACACTTTCCGAGAGTAGGACAGGCGATCCGTGTGGCCAGAATCGCGTAGTGTCGCTGCGTGCTCCAGCAATTCAGAGAGCGGAGCCTTTAGAAGATGGTCGGTAGAGATCTTTTGCGCGCCCAATGAGGCTGTCCTGATACGGATGACGTAAGTGATATTTGCGACCATACTGCGTTAGCGAGGCGAGGAAAAGAACGGCTGATCAAAGGCCTGTGGGAGAATGACGGTTCATAAAATAGCAATCTTGGGAGCAGGTCACGGTGGCTGTGCGGCAGCGGCTGATCTGACGGCACGGGGTTTTGAGGTTCGCCTACATGCGCGCCGTGAAGAAAGTCTGTCTCCGTTGCGGAACCAGGGCGGTATTCAGGCCGCTGGCGTTCAGGATGGACTGATCCCCGTTCATCTACTGACCACCGATATTGAGGAAGCGGTTTCTGGCGCTGACATTGTAATGTTGGTGGTACCCTCAGTGGCGCACGGTTTTTACGCTGAAGCATTGGCGCCACTGCTGACACCGGACATTCCGGTGTTCGTAAATCCCGGCCATACGGGTGGGGCGCTGCATTTCGTCAGTGAATTGCGCCGAGCGGGATATACGGAGCCGGTTAAAACCTGTGAGACCGTCACGCTGACCTATATATGCCGTAAAACGGGACCTGCGGCCGTCGATATCTTTTCTTACACCAAGAAACTCAAATTCGCGGCTTTTCCCGGCAAGCATGCCACGGAAATGTTTGATCTTGTGAAACCGCTTTACCCGGAAATCACTTTGGTGAGCAGTGTCCTGGAAACCGCACTGACCAACATCAATGCGGTCTTTCACGCGCCCGGTATGCTGATGAATGCAGGGTGGATTGAAGATACCGACGGTGATTTTCTGTTTTACCGTGAAGGCATAACCCCGGCGGTAGGCCGCGTGATAACTGAACTTGATGCGGAGCGTATGGCAGTGGCTGAAGCACTGGGTGTTCCGACCGCGAGTTTTCTGGAGAATTTCTATCAGGCGGGGCTGACGACCAAAGAGGCGATGGAGTCTGGTGACATCTCGCGCGCCTGTGTTGAAAGCGAGCCGAACTGGAAAATCAAAAGCCCACCCTCACTGGATCATCGCTACATCCATGAGGATGTTGGGTATGGGCTGGTGCCGTTCGCTGGGTTTGGTCGTCTCGCCGGTGTGCCGACACCAACCATTGATGGCATCATCCACCTGACATCAGAAATGATGGATATCCCGTACGCGACCGATGGTCTCACGCTGGAGGCGATGGGACTTGGCGGATTGGATGCGGGTCACGTTTTGAAGTTCGTTGAGGAGGGTGCGTAATGGCGGCACCTGTTACGAGCATAGCGATTTTTGGCGCTGGTGGCGGCGGCACCTCAGCGGCGGCACATCTGACAACGCTGGGATTTGAAATCCGCCTCTATAGCCAGGATGAAAGTGCGCTTGCACCACTCCAGGAAATTGGCGGTATCGAATATGACGCGCCGTTTGGCAAAGGCTTCGCCAAAATCCCGGTGATCACGTCAGACGCCACTACCGCGATGGCAGGTGCTGAGCTGGTGATGATCGTCAGCCCGGCTCATCTGCATGAAAAGTGGATCTCAGCGGCGGCGCCGCATCTGACCGACGACCAGACATTGTTTGTTTCGCCCGGCCATACGCTGATGCTGATTCCGCATATCTTGCGCGCCAATGGCATCAAGAACCCGGTGTTCTGTGAGACTGCGACGCTGCCGTATCTGTGTCGCCGCACCGGCTCGACGACGTGTCGGATTTCGCGGGTGTCTGACTTTATGGTGTTTGGTGGCTTTCCGGGAAAGGAAACCAAACGCCAGTTTGATATCGTCAGCACGGTCTACCCGGCGGTGAAGGAATTCTCCAACGTGCTGGAAACCGTGTTCCCGTACGGCAACGCCATTCATCATCCGCCTGCCTTCCTGTGCAATGCCGGACGTGTCGAGGCAACCGGCGGTGATTTCCGACATTATTATGATGGCATTACCCCATCGGTTGGTCGGCTGATCGATGCAGTGGACCGAGAACGGGTCGCGGTTGCCGATGCGCTGAACGCCAAGACCATGCCATTTGTCGAGCTGTTCTATCAGATGGGTTATACAACCGAGGCGGCACGCGAGAGCGGCACTGCCTATGAAGCCTTCCATCAGAGCGAGCCCGATAAGTGGATACCGGCGCCGCCGCAGTTGGAGCACCGCTATTTTCTTGAAGACGTACCCTATGGCCATATCATCTATTCGGAGCTAGGCCGGCTGGCAGGGGTGCCGACGCCAACGATTGATCACATTATCCACCTCGCCTCGGTGTCGCTGGGGCGCGATCTGACGACGGATGCGCTGACGCTGGAAAAGATGGGGCTTGCCGGGGTGACGAAAGAGAGGTTTCTTGATCTGCTGGAAAACGGATTTGACGATTAGGGAGACAGAACAATGGCGGTAAGGCTTGGGATGCGGTTTGACGGGTTTGATCCCGTTGGTGAAACCATTGAGGTATCGGCACAGGCGGAAGAGGCGGGCGCTGATACCATCTGGATGGCGGAACATCTCGGCTATCGTGAGGCTGCGGTCTCCTGCATGGCCTTCGCGCTCAAGACGCAACGCGCCATGGTCATTCCGACCGCTGTGATGCCCTATATCTGGCATCCGATGCCAACCGCGATGCAGTTCGCGACGATGGCTGAAGCCGCCCCCGGCCGGGTCGGTATTTGTGTGTCGGTCGGCAATCTGTTGAATCTTCGCGAATCCGGTGTGCCGCATCCCGAAAAACCGGTGCGGGTTATCCGTGAATATGTCGAAGCCTTACGCGCCTTGTGGAATGGCGAGACTGTCGATCAGGAAGGATTGATCTGGCAGTTGCGCGGTGCGCGGTTGGCGTTCAAACCACCGCAGGAAATTCCAACCTTTATTGCCTCAACTGGGCCACAGGTTTTGGGGCTTGCCGGACGTATTGCTGATGGTGTGCTCTATTCCGGTGGGCTGTCACTGGCCTCGATCCAGAAATGCGCTGCCTATGCTGAAGCTGGTATTGAGAAGGCAGGTCGCGATCCATCAGAGGTTCGTAAGGCTGGCTTTGTGTATTTTGCGTGTTCTAAAAACGGCACCGATGCAGTGGAAGCCAACCGTCGCAAGATCGCGTTCCTGTTCCGTAACTCCGCGCAGGCCGACAATATCGCGTCGGTTGGTATTCCGATTGATCATGAAGCGATTATCGAGCTGGTCAAGGCGCGCAAACTGGAAGAAGCTGCGCAGTTGATCCCGCCCGAAGCGGTAACCCAATTCACCGTCGCGGGTACGCCAGACCAGTGCCGCGAACAGCTGCAGGCCTATATCGATGCCGGGGTTGATGAACCGGTGATTGAGGTTAGCGGTACCGAAGAAGAAAAAGCGCTGGCACTCGAGGTTATTCGCGAGTTTACCGCAGGTCGTTAAAGCTTGCCGAAGGGAATTACCATGCCGAAAATCGGCATCCGTTTTGATGGTTTTGAAGACGCACCGGAAACATTTCGGGTGGCTGCACTGGCTGAAGAAGCCGGGGCCACCGGGCTATGGATGACGGAACATATCGGCTATCGGGAGTCGTTGGTTTCCTGTATGGCCTTTGCGATGAAAACCAAAAACGCAATGGTTATCCCGGCAGCCGTGACGCCTTATCTGTTTCATCCAACACCAACCGCGATGTCACTCGCGACGATGGCGGAAGCCTTTCCCGGCCGGGTTGGGGTCTCGGTGGCAATTGGCAATACGCTGGACATGAAAGAGTCTGGCAAAGAACCGCAAGACGCCGTGCAGACGGTGGAAGAATACGTCCGTGATCTGCGGGCGATGTGGAGCACGGAGCCGGTACAAAGCGAAACCGAAGCCTATAACCTCGCCGGTGCGCGGATGTCCTTCAAGACAGAACAATCGATACCGATTTTTGTCACCGCCCTCGGCAGTGAGGTCGCGAGCAAAGCGGGTGAGGTTGCCGATGGCATGTTGATGTCAGCGGGGTTCTCGGTGCCGTTTGTAGAGAACTGTCTGAAATTGTTTCGTGAAGGAGCAGAGAAGGCGGGACGCGATGCATCAGTGCTGCGGACCGCTGCCTTTATCCATTTCTCGGTCTCGGAAGATGGCACTTCCGCACGTGAAGATGTGCGGCGCAAGCTTGCTTTCCTGTTTCGCAATCGGTTGATGGCGGAGAATATCGCCTCGTCGGGCATTCCGATTGATCAGGACGCAATTGTCGATGCTGTCGCGGCACGTGACCTGGAGAAAGCGGCGACCTATGTCCCCGATGACGCGATTGAGGCGTTTGGTGTCGCGGGCACCGTCGCCGATTGCAAGAAAAGTCTCGAGGCCTATGTCGCCACCGGGCTCGATGAGCCAGTGATTCAGGTCGCGGGTGATGAGGAATCAAAGACTCTGGCGCTACAGGTGATCCGCGAGTTCACGGGGTGATGTTGGAAAACTTGGCGATATATGTGAACAGTCTTATCCAGTCACAATTTCATAGACTCGGATGCTCTCGATAAAAGGGTTTTGCGCTGCGATTTGTTCAGCCTCTTCCAGGCTCACTGCATTGATAATTGAATAGCCGGTAATCGACCCTGCGCCCATAGTGATGTCTTTGCTGCCATCATGCGAGATTTCTCGCGCGCCACCGTGGAAACCGCCATTTTCAACAGTTATGTCAGCAATTGATTCAAACCAGTTCTTCCAGGCGGTCATAATATCTGGTGTTGGTTTCTCGAATCCAAAATGCAACAGCATGTATCGTTTCATGGCGACTTCCTTATGTAGCTGTTTTCAGCCGATGCGATAAAGCGTATCGGTATTAGTGACGTCCGAGAGTAGTTCCGAGCTGGTCTCGGTGACGGTGACCATGTCTTTCAGTTGCAGCCCAAAGCCGTGGCCGGATTGATAGACGAGCGGTTCGATGCCGAGCACCATGCCAGCTTCTAATGTGTAATCGTCATACTTCCCGAGATAGGGGTCTTCATGCAGATGCAGTCCAATACCGTGCCCAACGAAAGAGATCGGCGGTAGACCAAGCTCGCCAAATTTCTCAAGGAAAATTTCATAGACATGTTTGGCGCTGGCACCAGGTTTGATGGCGTCCAGTACGCGGTATTTGCACTCAACCAGGTTTTTCCATATCTCGACGGCTTTCTCTGGTGGGTCTTCGACTGAGGCGGTGCGGCAAACGCCTGCATGATAGCCGTCAATGATCGAGAAGATTTCCACACGGCAAATGTCTCCTGCTTCAAGAACGCGTTCGGTCGGGCCAACATTAGGCAGTTCCGAGCGCGGTCCTGTTGCGACGATCATTAACTTGAAATGTTCCGCACCCTGTTCATAAACGCTGCGGGTCAGGGCAGCGGCCATATCCATCTCCGTCATACCTGCTTTGACTGCGTCGAAGGAAGCCGCGATAGCGGTATCAGAAATACGCGACAGGCGGCGTAGCAGATTAATCTCTTCCGGCGTTTTGATTTGGCGGAGCTGATCAAATATCGGGTCTGCGGCGACAAACATCGCGCCAGGCAAAAGACGCTTTAGATGTTCATGATCCGCAGCTGGCAGGTAGTTCATCTCGAGACCGATTTTACCATTAGTCGCTCCGAGATCGGAGATCAACTGGGCGAGCGCATTCATCGGTTTGTCGGTGAACTCGCCCCAGATGCGAATATCGGCATCAGGCAGTTTGCCGCGGACTGTCGTCTCTTCCATATCAACCGCGACGATGCCTGTTTTTCCGTCGGAGTTAACGGCGCAGATGGCATGGCGCCAGCGCATGAGTGGTTGCGAAGGGACGACGAAGCCGGTGGTGTACGCAAAGTTTTCTGGTGAAATCGCGACCAGGCAATCGAGCCCCGCCGCGGCCATCGCTGTTTTCTGTTTTTCTATGACGTCGTCACGCATTTTCACATCCCACTAAGGTTATGTGTCTATTAAGTTACGACGAGAATATCTGCGGGGTCTAGCTGGCTTCTGAAAGACGTTTGGTCAGCCGCCGTGCAATGGAGCCAACAACGCGCCGCCGGTACCACGGCTTAACAGTTGTCGTCTTCATTGGTTTAGCCTGGCTTTGAACAATTTCAGCAATCTCATCGAGAACAGCATCGTCGAGCACGGCACCTGTGAATTTCTCTAGCCCTTTGATCAGATGCGGATATGGGTTCACGGCGGTCAGGGCAATCCGTAATTCGTCGATTTTACCGCTGGACTGCTTGATCCAGACGGCAGCTCCGGCGAGTGGGAAATCAATCGATCCGCGCACGCGGGCTTTTTCATACGTGCTTGGTTGGCCTGCTTCAGATTTAGGCAGGTGAAGAACAGCCAGAAGTTCGCCGGGTTCAATAGCGAGATGGTTCATGCCGTCATTGCGATAGATATCGGTGAGCGGTACACGGCGGCGACCGTTAGGGCCGACCAGATCAACCTCAGCATTATGGATGAGGGCTGCCGGGGCGACATCACCGGAGAAGGCAGCAAAGCAGCGCTTGCCGCCGGGGGCGACATGACAAATTGTGCCGTTCTTTTTTAGGCAATAATCGTTCGATTTTCGCCACCATTCTGACTGGTTATAGAATAGGCATCGTGTGTCGAGGCATAAATTGCCACCAACCGTGCCGTAGCTTTGATGGGTTGGGCCGGCGACTGCCGCTGCTGCTTCAGCGACGGCTGTGAAGTCTTTCTGAACGCGAACGTCATTGGAAACAGTCTCAAGTGTAACAGCAGCACCGATATGTAATCCGTCGGCGTCTTCGGTGATTTGTTGAAGCTCTTCCACGGCCGAGAGATCAATCAGCGCGGTGGGCTGTTCTATGCCGCGCCGGACATTGACGATCATGTCAGTGCCACCAGCGACATAAAGAGCACCATCTGTTTCGTTACAAAGCTTTACGGCCTCTTCAACGGCAGTCGGGCGGTGCAGATCGAATTCAGGCATTAACTCCATTATGCATCCACCTTCTTGCTGGCTTCTTTTTTCTTGTCTTCCATGATTTCCATCAGCCGGTCGGGGGTGATTGGCAGTTCGGAGACGCGAATGTCCAGCGCATCGGCGATGGCATTGGTCAGGGCAGGCAGGAACCCTGCAAGCGATGCTTCGCCCGCTTCCTTGGCGCCAAACGGGCCATGCGGATCGATGGATTCAACGATATGGGTTTCAATCGGTGGGCTCTCGATAATCGTCGGCACGCGGTAATCCAGCATGTTACCGGTTATCCCGAGTCCATTATGATAACGGGTTTCTTCGGTCATCGCCTGCCCCATTCCCATCCAGACTGAACCTTCGATTTGGCCTTCGACGGAGAGTGGGTTCAATGCTTTGCCGCAATCGTGCGCGACCCAAACTTTTTCGACGTGGATATCGGCGGTATCCGGGTCGATGGCTATCTCGACAACCTGCGCAGCATAGGAAAATGCCATGGAGCCACCGATGGCGGCACCGCGATATTTATCACCGCCCCAGCTTTCGGGGATGGTGTCAAAATTGCCCCGGGCTGTGATGGTGCCAGTGCCTTCCAACGCTGCAATGACAACCTCCTCGAAGGTCATCCCCTGATCTTGCGACCCGGCGCGATAGACCTCGCCGAGACATTCAACATCTTCTGGCTGGACATCCATCTTACGGGCAGCCGCTTCCGTCAGGATCGCCTTGAGGTTCGTCGCGGCATCAATGGCGGCGTTGCCAACCATATAGGTGACGCGAGAGGAGTAGGCGCCATTATCTTTCGGCGTGACCAGACTGTCCGACGTGAGAATGCGGATACGGGTTACGTCGAGGCCTAGAACTTCGGCAACACATTGCGTGAGAATGGTGCTCGATCCTTGTCCGATCTCCGGGGCGCCGGTCAGGATCGTCAGGCTGCCATCGAAATCGAGCTTGATGTTGACGGTAGCGTGCGGTTCTCCGGTCCAGTTCACCGGCTTCGAGGCACCACTAACATAATGGGAGCAGGCGATGCCGAGACCACGATAAGGTTCCAGCTTGCCCTTGCGGTCTTTCCAACCGCTGGCTTTTTCCACGATGTCGAGACATTCCGGCAGGCCATAACTGTTCACCATCAAATCATTGGCGGTGAAAGTTGGGGCTTTGAGCAGATTTTTGCGGCGGACTTCAAACGGATCGAGACCAAGCTCGGTGGCCATATCGTCCATCAGGCTTTCAAATGCAAAGCGTACGTTGACCGTGCCGTGTCCGCGAAAAGCACCACAAGGTGGGGTATTGGTCAGGACGCGATAGCCGTTATAGCGCGCATTCTGAATGTCATAGAGCGCGAAGACCATCGATCCTGAATAAAGGATGGTGACTGTCCCATAGCCGGCATAAGCACCACCATGCTGCGTCGTCGTCGTATCAACAGCGGTAATCCGACCATCTTTGGACATGCCTATTTTGAGGGTGGTTTTTTGTTCCGGGCGCCCACGATGGGTAACAAAGGTCTCTTCGCGGCTCAGAATGATCCGAACAGTGCCATTGCATTTACGGGCCAGCGCGCTCGCGACGAGTTCAACATGCAGGCACTCGGTTCGGGAGCCAAACCCACCACCGATATGGGGTTTGATGACGCGAATTTTGGACTTTGGCATGCCGAGTGTTTGCTCAAGCATGAGATGTACGTAGTACGGCACTTGGGTGCTGGCATGAACGGTGAGCTGATCGCGTTCGCCATCATAGGCGGCGAGGGCGGCATGCGGTTCGGTCTGCACCTGGCAAACCTCAGCGCAGTCATATGTGCCTTCACGGATCAGGTCGGCGTCTTCAAACCCTTTGTCAACTTCGCCTAGATCATATTCAACATGGCGTTCGACATTGTTGGGGCGTTTTTCATGCAGAGGCGTGACGCCCTCGGCTATCGCATCGTCTGCCGTGAAATAGGCCGGTAGTTCCGTATATTCGAATTCAATGAGATCGAGCGCTTTCTGGGCGGTCTCGACATCTATCGCCGCAACGGCGGCAATTGGTTCGCCACGATAGCGCACTCGGTCGCGGGCAATCGGCCACTCCGTCCGGGCAATTGGCAGAACGCCAAACTGGCCGACAAAGTCAGCGCCGGTGACTAAAGCTTCGACGCCTGGGAGGGCTTCAGCGGCGGCGGTGTCGATGCTTAGGATTTCGGCATGGGCAACCGGCGAGCGGAGAATGCGACCGACGAGCGCGTCGAGTTCCATAAAGTCTGCGGTGTAGTTTGCTTTGCCAGATACTTTTTCGGGGCCGTCGACCAGCGGCATGGGGACGCCAACTGATTTTACGGGTTCGACCTTTTCAGGATCGATGGGCATGGTCTCATTCATGCGGCATCCTCCTTCGAGGCGATTTCCTCGGCGGCGGCCTGAACGGATTCAATGATTTTTACATAGCCGGTGCAGCGGCAGATATTGGCGGCCATACCTTGTCGTATTTCATCTTCGTTTGGATTAGCGTTTTCGCGCAGGAGTCCTTCCGCAGCCATCACCATGCCGGGCGTGCAGAAACCGCATTGGGCGCCGAGTTTTTCATGGAAACCACGCTGGATCGCCGAGAGACGACCGCCGGTTTCAAGTGATTCAATGGTTTCGACTTCGGTGCCGTCGCAGGATGCTGCCAAAGTGAGACAGGCGTGGCGCGGTTTTCCGTCAATCAGCACGGTGCAGCACCCACACTCCCCACCATCGCAGCCGATCTTGGTGCCGGTCATTCCAACAGTTTCCCGTAGGAAATCCACGAGCAACATATTCCCGGGTACCGCGTCATCGCGACTGCGGCCATTAAGCGTCATTGAAATAAAGTTTTTCATCGGCTCCCACCTTATTTTGGGGCGAATATCAGGGCTTTTAGGCCAATTAGGTCCAGAAACCCTTCGATATCATATTGTTGGGTAGTAAACAATATGTAACTCAATCAATTTCAAGGTCCTGTATCCAAAAACATATGAATCAGCTTGTCGGTTTAGGCATTAATGCGTGTTAGTTTCCAAGAGAAATAAACGTTTGGGCTAAACAGATGTCGGAAAGCAACTCGGAAGAGAAAGACCGAAGTGGGATTATCGGCGTCAGCTTCCGTGAAGCTTTGGGGGCGTGGACTAAAATCGCACTCCTTAGCTTTGGTGGTCCTGCGGGCCAAATCGCTCTGATGCACCGAGTGCTGGTTGAAGACAAAAAGTGGATTAGCGAAGGCCGGTTTTTGCATGCTCTAAATTACTGCATGCTGTTGCCCGGACCCGAAGCGCAGCAGCTCGCGACGTATATAGGCTGGCTGTTGCATAGAACCTGGGGTGGTCTCGTTGCTGGGACGTTATTTATCGTGCCGGGTGCCGTCGTTATCCTGGCGCTCAGCGTTCTCTATGCGGGGTTCAATGACCTCTCGATTGTTCAGGCTATTTTCTTTGGCATCAAAGCAGCGGTGTTGGCGGTCGTGGTTCAGGCCGTTTTACGGATCGGTAGCCGGGCGCTTACCAACAACCTAATGATCGCCATCGCTGTCACTGCGTTTGTTGCGATCTTCTTCTTTGCCGTTCCTTTCCCGGTGATTGTGATTGCCGCGGCGGTTATTGGCTATATCGGTGGCCGCGTGAACCCCATGATCTTCTCTGGGGGTGGTGGTCATGGCGAGGCAGAAACGACGGAAAATGATGTTATTGACGCCGCGGAAGCCGCTGGAAAGTTGAACCATACGAAACCGTCCCTGGCGCGGGCGATAAGAGTGACGTCGCTTTGTCTCGTGCTGTGGCTGGGTCCCGTCACAGTCCTGATTGCCTGGATGGGTATGAACAACGTCTTCACACAGGAAAGCCTGTTTTTTAGCAAGATGGCGGTCGTTACTTTTGGCGGGGCCTATGCGGTATTGGCCTATGTCGCGCAGCAGGCGGTATCGACTTATGGCTGGCTGGCTCCCGGGGAGATGCTTGACGGCCTTGGCATGGCGGAAACCACGCCGGGACCGCTCATCATGGTTGTGCAGTTTGTCGGGTTTATGGGCGCCTACAGAAATCCAGGAATGCTCGATCCGATGCTGGCCGGTGTCCTGGGGGCGGCGATTACGACCTGGGTGACCTTTGTGCCGTGCTTCCTGTGGATTTTCCTCGGTGGGCCTTACATCGAATCTCTGCGGGGCAACAAATCACTGTCGGCAGCCCTGTCAGCGATTACGGCTGCCATCGTTGGTGTGGTGCTCAATCTCGCAGTTTGGTTTGGGCTCCATGTAGCATTTGAAAAAGTCGAGGAACAAAATTTCGGTCCGTTGCGACTTTATGTACCTGTTTGGAACACTGTTGAAATCGCCGCCGTCATTCTCGCCGTTGCGGCAATGGTTGCGATGCTGCGCTTTAAAGTCGGTATGATCCCGACACTCGCTGTTTCGACTGTTTTAGGCACCGCTATATTTTACACGGGGTTTTGAAGGGCGCTTCCATTCTGCTTCTTTCTCCCTGTATCGCCATAAGATAGGATGCGCGCAATGAATTCTCTTATAAGAAAGATCTGCTAGATGGTTGAACCTTTACTGCCTTTGATTGTCGAACCCGCCGAGCTAGAAGCGGCGCTGGGAGCCGATGGTCTATTGATTGTCGATTTGAATGAGCCTGGGCTCTATGCCGAGGGCCATGTTCCGGGCGCGGTCAATCTCTCCTTTGCGTCTTTGATTGGGCCGCGGCCCCCCGCAATGGGCACTCTCCCCAGCGCTGAACAGCTATCGGCTGCCCTGTCAGGTATCGGTCTCACGCGTGATCATCACGTCGTAGCCTATGACACTGAAGGCACCGGCAAGGCCAGCCGCTTCTTGTGGACACTCGATGTTGTCGGCCACCCAAACGCATCGCTGCTCAATGGTGGTTTTCATAGTTGGGGTGGAGAGGGTCATCCGCGTGAAACCGAAGCAAATGCGCCGACCCCGGGCGACTATGCGGTGTCGATTGGCGACGGGGCACTGGCGGAGAAGAATTATATTCTAGAGCATCTCGATGATGACAATGTCGTTGTGCTCGATTGTCGGACACCCGCGGAATATTCCGGGGACGATATGCGTGCGGCGCGCGGTGGTCATATCCCGGGCGCCGTTAATTTTGACTGGATGTTGGCGATAGATCGGGATCGTAATATTCGGCTCAAGTCTGCCGACGAGATAACCGCCATGTTGACCGATCTTGGTGTGACTCCTGATAAGGAAATTATCGCTCACTGCCAAACCCATCACCGGTCTTCGCATACCTATATGGTGCTCAAGTCACTGGGCTATACCAATATCAAAGGGTATGACGGTTCTTGGTCCGAGTGGGGCAATGACCCAGACGTACCGATAGAATAGGGAGACTTACCGATGGCTAAACAGTTCAAGCGGGATTTTGTCGATCAGGAATCTCTTGAGGCCCCCGATATGCAGGTGCTCCGGAAAATGGTGCCGCCGGCAGACATGCCATTCGACATTACCAAGATTGGCCATGTGGTCTTGAACGTCAAAGACGTTGACCGTTCCACCGCGTTTTACACACAAGTGTTGGGCTTTCGTGTTTCGGATACCTATCCAGAAAGCATGATGCCGGGCCGTATGGTTTTCATGCGGTTCAACAATGATCATCATGGCGTGGCGCTGGTCGGCGGATTGGAACGGGTGGTCGATAATACCGAGATGCATCACATGGCCTTTCAGGTTGAAACGCTGGATGAAGTTTTTCAGGCGCGTGATCATCTTGAAAAAAATAATGTTCATATCGAGTTTTCCGGGCGGCGTCGCGCTGGCTGCCAAGTGGCGGTTGAATTCCGTGACCCGGATGGCCATTTCCTTGAAATCTATTGTCTCCTGGATCAGGTCGGTCCCAATGAAGAGGCGTGTCCCGCTGAAAATTGGCGTCCGGTGGCATCATTGGAAGATGCTCTTGATGACGCGCCACCTGGACAGGATATGACGTTGCAGGATCCTTCCCTGCGACGTTAACAGGAATTGAAGAATGGACGGCGTAAGCCAGCCCGAGAGCAAGTCACTCGATCCAAAAAAGTTTCAGGATCCGGACGTCACAGCGGCGGGGGAAACGCGTGCCCAAGTATCGCTAGACGGACTCAAAACGTTATGGATCAATACCGGTACGTTGTGCAATCTGACCTGCGCAAATTGCTACATCGAATCCAGCCCGCGAAATGACCGGCTATCCTACATTACAATAGATGAAGTGCGTTCGTATCTCGATGAGATACGGGACGAGAGCCTAGAGACCGAAGAAATCGGTTTTACCGGTGGTGAACCCTTCATGAACCTCGACATGATCCAGATGTTGGAGGTGGCTTTGTTGCGCGGTTTTCGGGCTCTGGTGCTGACAAACGCCATGAAGCCAATGCGGCATCACGAAGCGGCGCTGAAGAAACTAAAATACTGGTTTAACGATAAGCTGGTGGTTCGTGTCTCCGTTGACCATTACACGCAACAACGTCATGAAGAAGAACGTGGACCGGGTAGCTGGCAGCCGATGCTCGATGGGTTGATCTGGTTGTCGCAAAACAAATTTAATTTCGACATTGCTGGCCGAACGCCATGGGGTGAAGAAGAGATGGCGATGCGGGAAGGTTATGCTGAGCTGTTTGCCGAGCATGACATTTCAATGGATGCGGATGATTCGTCGCGGCTGGTGTTGTTTCCAGAGATGGATGAGAAACAGGACGTGCCCGAGATTACAGATCAGTGCTGGTCGATTCTCGATGTCGATCCTGGCACGATGATGTGCGCAACTTCGCGAATGGTTGTAAAGCGCAAGGGTGCTGAAAAACCGGCCGTGATCGCCTGCACTTTGTTGCCTTACGATGACCAGTTTGAACTAGGTACTACGCTTGCCGAGTCATCTGACGATATACCTCTCAATCATCCGCATTGCGCAAAGTTTTGTGTTCTCGGCGGGGGTGCCTGTAGCCAAAGCTGACCTTCTTCCTAAATTTTTTGTAGAAGATTGCTCTAGACCGCTCTCTTAGTCCGGTGTGAAATTGGGAAAATGAATTCCATAGGGAGAAACGCCATGGCGGATAGTAATCTCGCGCCGGAAAAATCCTTTGTCTTTGATTTTGTCGACCGCAATGCGGAGGCAATCGCGACCATCGGCGACTCGGTGTTCTATTTCGGTGAGCTGGGCATGCAGGAGGTTGAAAGCGCCAAGCTGATGACCGAGACGCTCGAGAAGGAAGGATTCTCGGTTGAGCGCGGCATCTCAGGTTTTCCAACGGGCTTTTGTGCCTCATACGGGTCAGGCGAGCCGGTTATTGCCCTGCATACGGAATATGACGCCAATCCGAATAACAGTCAGGCATCAGGAGAAACTGAGCAAAAAAATATCACCACCTACGGTCCCGGCCATTGTGAGGGCCATAACTGTAATGCCGCAGTGATGGTGTCGGGTGCCATCGCCGCGAAACGCGCGATAGACGAGTTTGGTCTAGAGGGCACGCTCAAGGTGTTTGGTGCGCCAGGTGAAGAACAGTTAATCAGCCGACCTTACTATGTACGCGATGGCTGGTTTGATGACGTTGATGTCGCAATTCATGATCATATTGGGGGCGATATGGCGACAGTCTACGGGCTAACCCATTCGGCTGCTGTGTCAGCATACTTCACCTTCAAGGGAGAGACCGCACATGCATCGACCGCACCGTGGCGGGCGCGGGACGCCCTCGATGGTTTCGTCCTGATGGATATGGGGATGGCGCAGTTCCGTGAACATATGGAACCCGATATGCGGGCGCATCGTGTGATCAAGGATGGCGGTGACCAGCCCAATACCATCCCGGCAAAGGCGATGGTCTGGTGGACGTTCCGGGCACCAACCGCAGAAGGAGCTCGAAAGGTTTTTGAGCAAGGCAAAAAAATCGCTGAAGGGGCAGCGATGATGACCAATACCGAGGTCGACATCGAAGTGATGAGCGCTGTTTGGCCCGTGCGAACCAATCAGGGGTTGGCGGAGGTTGTTCAGGGCAATCTTGATTTGGTAGGCGTTCCTGAATGGACAGATGACGAACAGTCCTTTGCCGAAGAATTGCAGAAGGCCGCTAACGTCACACCCGAAGGGCTAAGGACGGAAGTGAAGCCGTTACTCGGTCCGACCGCGCAACGCGCGCCATCGAACGATTGCGGTGATGTATCGTGGAAAGTGCCAATGGGCCGCGTTGGGTTTCCGTCCAATGTCCCGAATGTCCCGTTTCATCATTGGGCAGGAGGCGCGGCGCTCGCGACGACCATTGCGCATAAGGGATCTGTCGCCGGTGCCAAAACACTCGCCGGAACGGTCGTCGACTTGCTGTCGAATCCAGCACTGGTTCAGCGGGCGAAAGACACCTTTGCCGAAGAGATCGGTGATGTTGTTTATAAGCCACTGATCCCTGCCGATCAGAAACCACCGGTTGATCTCAACCGCGAGATGATGGAAGCCTTCCGTAAACCGATGAGCGAGCACTACGTCAAAGAGAAGCCGGAATTCGTGTAACGGGTTTGCTAATTCCGAACTTTTGTTCTCGCACCCTCGTCCAGAGTGACCTCAATTTTAGTGTTGTCTTGGGCTAGGTTTGACAGGGTGTATCTGTTAGCTTTTTTTTGAAGAATAAATTCAATTTTGGTTCGATTAACCTAGGGAGGACATTATGCGTTTTAAGATGTTCAGGACTTCAATTGCGGTACTAGCGCTTGCGGTCATTGCAGCAATTGCGTTGCCAAACCAGTCAGCGAAAGCAGGATTTTACAAAGATAAGGTGATTTCTATTGTTATCGCGTTTGGCCCTGGTGGTGGGTATCATCTGTATTCCACCACGCTGCCGAAACATTTGAAGCAGTTTATTCCGGATACGCCGCCAATAGTGTTGCAGTTTATGCCAGGCGCTGGCGGCCTTAAGGCAGCTAACTATATGTATAAAGTGGCGCCAAAGGACGGCACTTATATGTCGCTCCTGTCACAGACAGCAGCTCTATTTCAACGCCTGAATAAGGGGAAACAGGGATATCGCTATGATGCCTCCAAGTTCAATTATATTGGGCGGCTGGTCAGCATGGATGCTGCCCATATGCTCTATAAATCCTTGCCGAGCAGAGATCTCAATACGTTGAAAGGCGAAAAACTGGGCACGATTATTGCCTGTACGGCAGGCAAAGCGGCACAGGGCTATATCAACGCGAAAGCGCTTTCCGTTGCTGCGGGCCTCAAAATGAAAACTCTGACGGGTTATCAGGGTTCAGCGCGTCAAAATATCGCTATGCAACGCGGCGAATGTAATTATCAGCCGGGTGCGTGGAACAGTTGGAAAGCGCGTCGTGGGGATTGGTTGAAGCAGAAGTTGATCAAACCCGTTGCGTTGACGGCACTGGAACGTCATCCCGATTTGCCGAATGTTCCGACAATTGTTGAGCTCGCCAAGACGGCGAAACTGAAAAGAATTATGAGCTTTATTGCTGGCTACGCCCCTGTCGGTCGAGCCTACGCAATGCCCCCTGGCGCGCCAGCTGATCGTGTTGCCATGTTGCGAGCGGCTTTTGATAAAGCGGTCGTTTCTAAAGGTTTCCTGGCGGAAACCAAGAAACGCAACATGCTCGTCGGTACCGCGCCAGGTAAGTATGTGCAGAAAATCGTTGATGGTATCATCGCGACGCCTGATGGGGTGGTGAATGATACGAAAAAGATGTTGGGTTACAAATAACCTGATAGTCGCGAAGATAAAAAAAGGGCCGGTCAGAAGACCGGCCCTTTTCGTTTGCGCGGGTAAAATTTATTTCGCCCGGAACTTTGCTGGCAGGAAGAACATGGCATACTGATTGTCAGCAACAGCGGCATGGCAATCGATGCAGAACTTGACGTTCTTTGATCCCTTGCCATTGGTTGTGCCAACAGTTTGGCCATTTGGCATGATCAGCGTATAGCGCCAATCGCTGCTCGCCTTGTTAAAGCCACTCTTCATCTTTTCCATGAGGAACAGTGGGCCGACACTGACCTTGCCCTGCGGCGTGACTGTAAAGCTGTCTTTGGCAAGAACGCCGCCGCGAGTCATTTTTCCGACTTTCTCGAACTTGGCATACTGCCCACTTGCCTTCTTACTGGCATAGTTGTGGACAAGGCGCCCGCCATGGGTAGCGGAGACGTAGGGCTGGTTAGAGAACTTCTTCCAGTGTGCATACCACTTCGCCCAAAGATTGCCTGACTTGGAGTAGGCGGCTTTCATTTCGCCTTGCAGACATTTGTAGACCGCGATGGTTTCACCTTTAGTCAACTTGACCGAAGGAGCTGCGCCACAGGGACCACAAGGATTGCAGCCACGCTTTGCGGCGCAGGGGTTGCAACCGCGTTTTGCAGCACAAGGATTGCAGCCACGCTTTGCGGCGCAGGGATTGCAGCCACGCTTTGCGGCGCAGGGGTTACAACCGCGTTTAGCAGCACAAGGATTGGCGTTGGCAAGACGTGGAACAACGCACTTGCTGCTGTAAGAAGCAGCGCCACCCGCACATGGGTTGCATGGATTTGCACCGCAGGGATTACAGCCCCGAGCGGCACAAGGATTACAGCCACGCTTTGCAGCACAGGGATTGCAACCGCGCTTAGCCGCGCATGGATTACATCCGCGTTTGGCGGCGCATGGATTGCAACCGCGCTTTGCAGCACATGGATTGCAACCACGCTTTGCAGCGCAAGGATTGCAGCCTTTCTGATGATGGCCAGCAACGGCCGTTGGCGCTTCTACTACAGTGACGAGGGTAAACCCCGCAGCCATGGCGAGCGGTATTACCGTCGTTGCAAGTAAACGGGACTTCATCGGTTTCATCTTGGATACCCTCCGTTGATTTATTTTTCGTATGCCCGCGTCAGCTAGGCGCCTTTAGTTAAGTTTCTACAGGACTAGGCTACTCGCCGGTCGGCGTTCTTCGCCAGTAATTCCACCTCAATTCTTCGTGACAACGCCATGAGTTTTGCAAAGGATTTTAGCGTTTGACCCGGTATCCGCCTGATTCAGAAATCAAAATTATCGGGTTGGCGGGGTCGGGCTCGATTTTTTGCCGAAGTCTATAAATATGGGTTTGCAGCGTATGCGTCGCTAGCGGTGCCGCATGATTCCACACCTCGCTATATAGGGTGTCGCAACCAACGATCTTATCGCCTGCACGATACAGGTATCGCAAAATGGCACATTCCTTATCGCTGAGAAGAATTTCTTGCTTAGTGTCACGATGTGTCAGGGTGCGGATACTGGGCCTGAAGCTGAATGGCCCTAGATTAAAGGCAGCGTCTTCGCTGGCCTCGTGTTGCCTTAGATGGGCTCTAACTCTCGCGAGCAATATTCCCATCTTGAATGGTTTGATTACATAGTCATTAGCGCCCGCGTCGAGTCCGAGAATAATGTCGGCGTCGCTATCCATACCGGTCAACATAATGACAGGTGTATGGATGCCTTTGCGACGGATAAGCCGACAGGTATCACGACCATCCATATCCGGGAGACCAACATCGAGCAGGATCATATCGAAATGTTCGGTGCCGACGATTTCTAACGCACTGGTACCGTCATTAGCAGCAACCGTATCGAATTCCTCGTGTAGCGCGAGCTGATCCAATAGAGAACGTTGCATCTCAGGATCGTCTTCAACAAGGAGTATTCGATTTGTGCCAGCCATTTTCCCGCAACTCTTTCGAGCGACAAGCGTACGACTGGTGTGGAACATGCGGAAATCACGCCGAGTCACTTTTAATTGAGCAACGGAATCCGAATGGTTGAGACGCGCTGGCATTTCTCTGTCCGGCGTTTATGGTGCTTGATAAAGTAGAAACGACCAACATCGTGAAACACTTTTAGGGTGGGTTTCCGTGCAGAAAACTGTGGCTTTTATCTTTCAAAAGATCCGGCAATCGTTGCCGTTTGTTGTCCCTTTGACTGCTATCTTGGTGTTTGCGCCAGGTTCGGCGATAGCGGCTTGTCTTCTCGGACTTGTCGGACAACCAGCGGGTTTTCAACTTGCTTCAACCCAACCTATTCCGTTTTCAGTTGCGGCGGTGCCAAAGGGGCAAGTCAGCATTTCCTATTTTGGTCATTCCAGCTTTCTTATCGAGACGCCTGGCGGTGTTACTGCCGTCACAGATTTTAATGGACTTTCATCGCCAAATTTTGTCCCCGATATTGTGACGATGAACAATTCTCATGAAGGTCATTTTACGCCGTTTCCTGATCGCAGAATTCAAACTGTGCTACGAGGTTGGTCTATAGAGACCGGCAAAATGGCGCGCCATGACTTGCGGCACAAAGATTTGCGGGTGTTTAATGTTCCGACCAATATTGGTGAATATGGCGACCCCAAGGGCAACGGAAACTCAATCTTTGTATTTGAAATTTCTGGTCTGTGTATTGCTCATGTCGGCCATTTGCATCATGTGCTGACTAAAGATCAGCTGAAACAGCTTGGCCGGATTGATATTCTGTTTGTGCCGATCGATGGCGGTATGACGATCCAGCACGAACAGGCTTTGGCGGTTATTGAACAAGTTTCACCACGCATGGTTATCCCGATGCACTTCGGGTTCATCGGTGCTGCTGAACGGTTCTTTGAAATGGCTCGGAAACTTTATCCGATTAAAACAGAGACCGGGGCAACGATTTTGGTGAGCCGGAAAACCCTTCCCAAGGAAATAGAAATCAGATTCTTGCAGGGTGGCTGACTCTGATCAGGAGGTTTCTTGCTCCTGCAAAAAAGACCTGCGCAGGATTGGTTTCTGCACTTTGCCTGATGGTGTTTTGGCGATGGCGTCGACGATCTGAATATGTTTTGGCCGTTTGAATCGTGCTAGATGCTCTGTGCAATGATTGATGATTGCGTTTTCGTCTAGCGCGGACTTCTGATTCAAAACGACATAGGCGACGAGGGCTTCGCCCCACTGATCATCAGGGATACCAAAGACCGTGCAATCGATAATGGCATCATGTCCTTCGAGGACAATCTCTACTTCACGAGGATAGATGTTCACGCCACCGGACACGATCATATCTTTTGACCGTCCTACGAGGGTTATGAAGCCTTCAGCATCTTTTTTCGCTAAATCCCCTGTCCAGCCCCACCCGTCACCATTGGCAAAATAGGCGTCGGTTTCTGCTTGATTATTATAATAGCCGGACATGAGAAACGGGCCGCGAGAGATAATTTCACCGGTTTCATCCGTGTCTACTTCATTGCCGTCGGGGTCGACGATTTTTAAATCGATACCGACCGCAATACGGCCAACCGTATCCGCCTTGTCCTGGGGGTGTGATGGTCGATACACACAGATTGGTCCGGTTTCTGATTGGCCATAATGGTTGGTGAACTGTGTATCCGGCATTTTTTGACCCACCTCTGTGACGAGGTCGGCTGGCGTAATAGCGCCACCGCAGGCGATGTTGGTGAGACTCCTCAGTTTATCTGCAAGGAAGTGGTCGTCCGACAATATTTGCCTCAACTGGACGGGAACCATGAACGTGCAGGTGATGCCGTGCTGTGCGGTCAGATCGACGAAGCTATCTGCGTCCCAACCGGTCACGACAACCGCAGTTGCACCGACGAACATCGCTGTCGGTAACCAAACCAGTGATCCCATTGCATGATAGAACGGTGTCACCATGGCTACGATATCTGACTCCGTTACGCCGTGTTCGATAGCTGTCGTATAGCAGCTCACAGAACGCGCCTGGTGGCAGACCACCGCGCCTTTCGGAAGCCCCGTCGTACCTCCGGTAAATGTCATCGCGAATGGGTCCATCTCGGATAGTTCTATTTCGCAGGGCGTGTCCGGCTGACCCTTGATAAAGTCGTTGAACGCGATCCAACCTTCTTGGGTCGGTTCACCGATGACGACGACCCGGTTGAGGTTGGGGAGTTGATCGATAACTTCTGCTAGCTTGGCTTGGAACGCTTGCTCGACCACGATGAGGCTGGCATTTGTCCGGCCCAATATCGCGACCAACTCATCTGGTGCGTAGGCGGGGAGAAGATTAACGAGCATGGCACCGGTCTGAGCACCACCAAAATGCGCAATGACATATTCGGGAAGATTGCGGGACATGATCGCCCAATTTGTCCCTTTGCCAATGTTATTTTGGAGCAAGGCATGGCCAAAACTGTTGGCTGCTTTACTAAGGTCGCCGTAGGAAATTCTATCGTCACCGCAAATTAGGGCGGTACGATTAGGGTGGCGTTCAGCGCTAAGCTTTAGGATGTCGCCGGTGAGCAAGGGGTGTTGGCTCCCATAAACTATATTCTTTTGCGATACTATCTTATTGCAAACTGTTGCGCACTCAACAATCTAGAGAAATCGTACTGGTCGATGATGCGTTAGAATGGACGAAGGTTTGAACCGCAGGCTTGCGCTGTTATGTTTGCGCTATACACGGGGAAAGTAGTTCTACGATGGAACGTTCGTTTAAAAAAGAAGTTACGACACTGCGGCTTGGCGATGGCGACATGTTCCATGGCGAGGGGATCCTTGGTGTTACAAAGGCGTTGCTACAGTCTGGTGTTTCCTATGTCGGGGGATATCAAGGTGCGCCAATTTCACATTTGATGGATGTATTGTCTGATGCAGAACCCTTGCTTGATGACCTCGGTATTCATTTTGAAGTTTGTGCCAATGAAGCCTCTGCGGCGGCCATGCTGGCGGCATCGGTCAATTACCCAATCCGTGGTGCGGTAACCTGGAAGTCGGTCGTTGGGACCAATGTGGCGTCTGACGGATTATCCAATTTGGCTTCTGCCGGTGTAAAAGGCGGCGCATTGATCGTCGTTGGTGAAGATTACGGTGAAGGCTCCAGCATTATCCAGGAGCGGACGCATGCCTTTGCGATGAAATCGTCGATGTGTCTGCTGGACCCAAGGCCTGAATTGCCGACGATTACGCGCATGGTGGAAGAGGCTTTTAATCTTTCGGAAGCCTCAAATATGCCGGCGATGCTGGAGCTCCGTATTCGCGCCTGCCATGTCTACGGTCATTTCGATGCAAAGGATAATGTGCACCCGCTTTATTCACGTAATAACAAAATACCTGAAGCAGAATTTGATTTCTCTCGCGTCTGTTTACCCCCGGCGACCTATTCGCAGGAGAAGCACAAGATCGAACATCGTTTGCCGGCGGCAATAAAATATATCGCCGAGAACAATTTAAACGAGCGGTTTGACGGCGATGTTCCCGAGGTCGGTATTATAGTTCAGGGCGGCGTATACAACACCTTGATGCGGGCTCTACGACAGTTTGGCCTTGCCGATAGCTATGGCAATTGTCGTATCTCGACATTGGTCATGAACGTTACTTATCCGATTGTGCCTGATGAAATCGCAGAATTTTGCGTTGGTAAGGATTCGGTGCTGGTTGTTGAAGAGGGGCAGCCGGAATTCATTGAGCAGGCAATCAACGCGATCCTGCGGAAGAAAGATGTAAACACCAAGATCATCGGTAAAGACGTCTTTCCGATGGCCGGGGAATATACATCCGAAGTGATGTTAAAAGGCGTGCACGGATTTCTAGCGAAACACGCACCGTCAGGACTAAACATAGACACAGTGTTGGAGGAGATTGATCAGCTTTTCTCCGATCGCGATGATGCCCGTGAGATATTAGGGGACGGGTTGCCTCTGAGGACACCAAGTTTTTGTACTGGGTGCCCTGAACGGCCTATTTTCAGCGCGCTTAAAATTATGGAGAAGGAACTCGGACCAGCTCACATTAGCGCTGATATTGGTTGCCACACCTTTGCGGCCCTGCCGCCTTTTAATGTCGGTAACACGGTCATGGGGTATGGGTTAGGTCTTGCCAGTTCGGCAGGACTGGCACCGAATTTTCATAAACGTGTCATTAGTATCATGGGCGATGGCGGGTTTTGGCATAACGGTATGTCGAGTGGAGTGGCTGCTGCCCAAGCCAATGGTAACGATGCGGTCTTATTGGTTGTGAAGAACGGTTATACCTCGGCAACCGGTTGGCAATTGCTGCCTTCAAGCTTACGCGACCGTTCTGGCAATAAGCGCGATATGTCGATTGAGAAGGTTCTGCGCGGCTTTGGGGTCCGTTGGCTTAAGACGGTTCGGACCTATTCAATCGCAAGCATGGTCAAGACTCTGCGCAAGGCGATGACGACAGCTGAAGGTGGACTGAAAGTCATTATTGCTGACGGCGAATGCCAGCTAGCGCGGCAACGCCGTATTAGGCCGGAGGTCGCCAAACGACTCAAGGAAGGGAAGCGTGATGTTCGGACCAGATTCGGTGTCGACGAAGATGTTTGCACCGGCGATCATTCCTGCATCCGATTGTCCGGTTGTCCGTCCCTGACCATCAAGCCGTCATCTGACCCGTTGCGGACGGACCCGGTTGCCCACGTCAATAATGACTGTGTTGGGTGTGGGGTTTGTGGTGAAGTCTCGCACGCAGCGGTGCTATGTCCGTCTTTTTTTGAAGCGCGGATTGTCCGGAATCCAAACCTCTTTGATCGGCTACTTTGGAAAACGCGTATTGGGGTTATTGCTCTGCTTTCGCCGAAAATGCCAACGGTTGCATCCTAGTGTCAAAACTAGACGACATTCGGCCTATTACGCTGCAGGTATCGGCGATTGGTGGAGAAGGCGGCGGTGTTCTTGCAACGTGGATCGTGGCTGCCGCACAGCGTGCTGGATATCCCGTTCAAAGCACGTCGATCCCGGGGGTTGCTCAGCGTACCGGCGCGACGGTCTATTATATAGAAGTGTTTCCAGTATCGATTGCTGATCTAGGTGGTAAACGTCCAGTTATGGCACTTTATCCAGGCGTTGGTGATATTGATATCATGCTCGCAAGCGAATTCGCTGAGGCTGGTCGGGCGATTTCAAATGGATTCGTGACGCCAGACAGGACCCATCTAATTGCGTCCACCCATCGTGTCTACGCGATAGGGGAACGCAGCGATATGGCAGATGGTCGATATGATGTCGAACGACTACACATGGCGGCACGCGAACGTACCAAGCATGCCTACCTCGCTGATTTGCGGCAGGTCGCGCAGGGGCGTGGCGTGAGTTTGAACGCGATTCTGTTCGGTGTGTTGGCAGGAGTTGGCCAGCTGCCGATGGCTGTCGAAGATTATAAGGGAGCAATCGAAGATTCAGGGATTGCGATCGGGCCTAATATTGAGGGCTTTGAAATCGGGCTCAATTTCAGTTTTTCTGATGAGCCCGAAAAGGTTGATCATAATTCTAAGGAGCATGATGTAGGCTATACAATGCCCGAGAAACTGAGGGCTCGGGTGCATTCTGAATTTCCGGAGGTCTGCCAGACAATTTTTCTCGAAGCGGTTACGCGCCTTACTGGCTATCAGGATATTGCCTATGCGGAGGGCTATCTCGATCGATTGTCGGCAGTTCTCAATGCTGAAAATATGGCGGGCGGCGATGGTGATGTCACTGCCGAAGCGGGAAGACAGTTGGCGCTGCGAATGTCATATGAAGATGTCATTCGGGTTGCGCAATTGAAGTCCGCAGGTGATCGAATGGACCGTATTCGTGAAGAAGTTGGCGCTAAAGAGGGTGAACCGATTGTCGTTGTCGATTACCTCAAGCCAGGTATTGATGAGTTGTGTTCGGTGCTTCCAGCGGGGTTAGGGCGGTGGCTCATGTCTCTCGCAGAACGGCAGGGCTGGCGGGATCGCAGTAACTTTGGTCTTCATCTCAAGAGCACTACGGTGACTGGGTATTTGCGGCTACGGCTCCTTGCAGGCCTGCGGCGATGGCGCCGTGGGACATATCGATACAGCGAAGAGCAAGCTTCTATCGAGACGTGGTTAGAGGACGTAAAGGTAGCGCTTACGGTGGATCAGCGGCTTGCAATGGAAACGGTCGAGTGTGCACGGTTGATTAAGGGTTATGGCGACACGCATCGTCGTGGAACCGAGAACTATACTGCGATTAGGGAACAGGTTATTGCGCCAGCTTTGGGCGGTGCTATGGCGGCTGACCTTGCAACTGACGCGGTGGCAAATGCGCGGGCAGCGGCGTTAAGCGATCCTGAAGGAACCAGGCTTGGTGATGTCCTTGCGGAAATTTCTAAAGCGACAATGGGAAGCGCGGCTGAATAATATAGTGGCAGTCGCTAAATCTTGTTGAGTCCTTCGACAAGGGGATACAAAACCGCGTATTCTGCATGTCATTAATTGCAAGACCTCTGACAGATCACAGTCTGACGGCAAGAAATAAAGCGAGTGGAGATTGGGTATGGAGTTTGGTGTTCAGTTTTTCCCCAATGTGACGCCTGATGAAAAATCAGCGGCGCAATATTATGAGGAATGTCTTAGTCTGTGTGACATGCTCGATGAGTGTGGCTACAACCACGTTCGTATCGTTGAGCACTATTTCCACACTTATGGTGGCTATAGCCCTAACCCGATTGTCTTTCTGTCCGCCGCGGCTCAACGGGCTAAAAAAGCGCGGTTGATTACCGGCGCCGTTTTGCCGGTGTTTAACAATCCGTTGAAGCTGGCAGGTGAAATAGGGATGCTGGACGGCATTTCTAATGGCCGGCTGGAAGTTGGCCTGGCACGCGCGTTTATCCCAAAGGAATTTGAAGCCTTCAAGATCAGCCTTGATGAGAGTGTCGCCCGTTTTGATGAAGGTGTAGAGCAGATTATCCGCTTGCTGACCGAAGAAGACGTGTCGTCCGGTGGCCAGTTCCACAGTTTTGAAAACGTCACTTCCTATCCGCGCCCGACTCAGCGACCCCATCCCAAACTCTGGACAGCTTCAGTTGCCACGGAGGCCTCGTTTGAAAAAGCCGGTCGCAACGGAACCTGGATAATGGGTATCCCGATTGCTGGCGGAAAGATGAAAGACCTGTTGGATATCTATCGCGACGCCTGGAAGGCAGCGGGTCACCCGGGGCAGGGACGCGTCATGCTTGCGTTCTTTATGTTCTGTCATGAAGATCACGATGAAGCGTTGCGGATCGCGCGTCCGCATGTCGATAACTACTTTGTTTCCTTATGTGATGCTGCAAGCGGTTGGACGACTGGGTCTGCATCAAATGACTATGCTCATTACGACAAGATTGTCGAAACGTTACGACAGGAAAATCTCGATACCCAGATCGAGAAATGTTCAGCCTGGGTTGGCACACCTGAAGAGCTCATCGATATGATTGAAGACTACAACGATCAGGTCGGCGGTTTTGACGATGGATCTCTTCAGGTGAACTTCACGACATTACCGGCGGATGAAGCCGAAAAATCAGTGCGCTTGTTTGGTGCAAAAGTTATTCCGCACTTTTCCTAACTAAAATTGATTGCGAAAGTCATCGGCCGCTCTTGGCCTGCTTTAGAGCGGTCGGAATAGTAGAAAAAATACGAAAAAATTAAAGATAACTATCGCTATAGTTGCCTATTTGTTAGAGCATTATTAGTCTCGGATGATAGCAATCCCAGCACGGCTTGCGAATAAAGAAATTTAACTAATTTTTGATAACGTGTTGGCGTTAAAGACTCCGTTAGAGCTGACAATTGCTCTTGTACGGCAAGTCGAATTTTGAATACGCGATAGATATTGGCGACGACACGGTGCCTCAATGGTTCCGCGTAGATGAGAAGTGTTAGCGATGAAGAGAACTGAACCGAACGCAGAGGAGTGGACAGTTAGTACTGTCCAAAGACATGCCGCAAATAAAGCTGTGGAAAACGGTCACGTATTTTCATCCGTCACTAAATCGCTGTTAGGTGGCGAACAGGGAGCCCTTTCTGATCGTGATCGCGCATCACTTCTGCAGATGCTTCGGCAGTTGATATTTGATCTAACGATCAACCTACAAACTTGTCTTCCTATCATTGCTGCTGAGCACGATCCTGATGGAACCGCGTTGAAAGAATTGTCCTCGGAGCGCGCCGCTCAAGTTTTTGATTTTCTAGTCAACGCCCGTTCGTTAAACGGGTGTTGTGCTGTCGAAGAAGCCGTTATGCGGCTTTGTATTTTTAATACCGAGAAGGAGCTGCAATCTGCTGCCCGAATTGATAGCGCAGGATCGCTTTCAGAGAAAACAGAGAACCTTTGTGAGGTCCTGGGAATTGCAGGAAACCCTTCGCTCAGCCTGCTTCTCGAAAGGCGGCGTCATGGTCGCGGGGGGTATGTGGATGGATTTGATAATCCACTCTTGTGTTCTAAAGACCTCGACCCAGATATAAAAATTGAGCTGATTTGGTTGGTTGCCGCGGCGTTGAGACATCTTATTGTTGATCAGCTCGACGCGACTAATTCAGCTGTTGACGGTTATATCGAAAAGGCGGCGATAGAAGTAATCGCAAACTCCAGCACCCCAAAATGTTCAACGCCGGTCGTCGTCGTGGAGGCGTTGCAGGAAGCGGGGTATTTGAATCCCGACGCGCTCGCGGCGATATTCAGGAATGGCGACTTTCTGCTGTTCGAAGCGGGGATCGCTCAACTAACCAGTGTCGAAAACCGCCTTATCCGACGTCTAGTATTTGAAACGGGAGGCGTTGGCTTGGCGGTACTCGTCAGGACAGTTGGTCTTTCTATGGACGATGCGCTTCATATTTACCAGGTGACCAACACTTCTTCGCGATGTATTTTCATGGAAACTGCCAGTGACCCAACTTCTTTTCAGGATGTATTTCTGGGAATTTCTATCGAAGTCGCGAATGCGGTTTGCGCCTACTGGCGTCGTGGGCGACAATTTCATAACGCCGTATGGGAGTTGAAAACAGCCCGTAACCTATTGGGTTCAGAGGGATAAATCTTTCGGAATTTCTTGACCAGCTCTGGTATTTATCGTGAAACATGCTAAGAGTTTCGACCATTCTGGACGTTTGTTCAAAACGAGTAAAAGAAGATGCCCATTCTTGTAACCGGTGCCGCCGGGTTTATCGGATACCATGTGAGCGAAACTTTATTGGCACGTGGTGAAGAGGTTGTCGGCGTCGATATCGTCAACGATTACTACGACGTACATTTGAAAGAGGCTCGTCTTGAACGGCTTCAAAAACATAACGGATTTACGTTTCATCGAGTTGATATTTCTGATCTCGAAACGATGAAAACTGTCGTCGCTGGTGCTGGAGATTTACGGCGTGTCGTGCACCTCGCCGCCCAGGCAGGGGTCAGATATTCTATCGAAAACCCATTTGCCTATGTCCAGGCAAATCTCGTAGGACACATGGCCATTCTTGAAATTTGCCGGAATCAACCGAATTTTGAGCATCTCGTCTATGCGAGTTCGAGCTCTGTCTATGGCGGAAACACCAAGCTGCCATTTTCCGTTGATGATCGAACCGATACGCCGGTTTCTCTTTATGCGGCGACCAAGAAGGCGGACGAGCTGATGAGCCATTGTTATGGACATCTCTACGGCTTCCCGCAGACAGGGCTGAGGTTTTTTACGGTATATGGTCCTTGGGGTCGACCGGATATGGCCATGTATATTTTTTGTAAGGCGATCTCTGAAGGGCGTACGATCCCGGTATTTAATAATGGGGACATGAAACGCGATTTCACATATATCGATGATATCGTCGCGGGCGTGATCGCGTCTCTCGACAACCCGCCTGTATCCATAGATGGGCAAGCACCATGTCGTTTATACAATATTGGCAATCATCGCAGCGAACCGCTAATGCGGATGATTGGGCTTATTGAAGAAGCGTTGGGCAAAAAGGCTATGATCGATTTCCAACCGATGCAGCCTGGCGATGTCAAAGAGAGTTTCGCTGATATTGAGGCAATTAGGACAGATCTCGGCTATGAACCAACGACGCCAATCGATAGTGGTGTTCCCAAATTTGTTGATTGGTTTAAATCATATGAGGGCGTTTGATCTGATTGGCGATCACCGAGCGATATAGGAATTGAATTTACTCCTACTCGCTGAAGGAATAGCGGAATGTGGCGTATCGTTTCAATTGGCACCATTCTTTTGACCAGTGCTGCATTGGTTCCAATTTTCTCTCAGAGTTCATGGGCGCAAGCAGAAATAAAACCCGATGAACCAATCGACGTAAGGGAAGTCCGTAGCCGGAAAACACTTATAGATTGCTCTAAAGAACTGGATCGCCGCGATGGTGGCTGGTGTCATATGGATGGTGCGTCCATTAGTGACATCTTCCCTAAGTCTTTATCACAGAAAATTCGTATGGCCACAGGGCCAAGCAGTGTCATCCGTGCTCTAAATGGGGCGGCATTCGATTCTATAGATCTGAAAATGTATTTCCATGGTGGTGGTTCGACAGACTATGGCGGGAACGAGGTTTATGAACTTGATCTCATGCGCGGTCGATGGACGCGATTGACGGACCCACCTCCTCTTCTTGCGGCGAGGAAGGGTGTAACTTGTTTGGTGCCCAGAAATGGCCCCCCGTCGTCGCGCACTTTTGATGGAATAATATTTTCAAAAACCACAAGAACCATATTGGTGTTTCCATCCGTGTATTCATGCCGGCGTGGCCGTTTTTACCCAAAACGTGCGATTTGGGAATTCAACCCTTCGCAAACCGAAAGGCGGAATGGGCTTGCCCCATTATCCTGGCGGCAGCGGGCGCCCATGCCCCAATGGATGAAACGGAGGTCCTATAGAACTGCTCAATACAAAGACGGTAGTATTTACGTTGGTAGCGATATTGTTGAAGCGATTTTGAATGAAAAAGACGGCACCTGGAATCGTATCGGGTCCCGGCCCAACTATCGGCATGGCAATTCAATCTATGACGCATCCCGCGACGGAATTTGGTCAATACATCGTTCGGGACTTCTTTTTACGAAACCGCCAAAAAGTGGAATAAAACACTCTGTCCCCGGTGCCGGCGTCAGTGGCTATAGCGGACTTGCGATGATGCGGGACAACAAACTCATTTTCTGGAACGGTTCCGACCTGATACATACCTACGATCCACAGACCCGGGATTGGCGTGTATTTGATTGGGGCATGCAGGGGCCACGTTATGGATTCGGCGTATACTCAAAGTGGGTCCGGGTTCCTAAATTTGATGTCTATGTAGGATATGCGGATCATAAAATCGGGGCGTGGGTTTACCGTCATCCAAAGAAGTTGAAAGGGACGATTGTTGAGACTAACTCAATTCAATCGATTCTTGATCGCGCGTCGGCAGAATCTGCTGTTGTTGTGCCGCCTGGCATTTATCGCCCCGGCGCCGTAGTCAACAAATCTATGAAGCTCGATCTAAAGGGGGTTCGCATACTTGGCACGACTAAGGGAAAGAGTGTTCTGTTGATTCAGAACGCTGTTGGGCCAGTAACCGTTGACAATTTTCGGACAACATTCCGTGCTCGATGCGGCAACTGCGCCGGCTTAAAAATCGAAGGTAAGAATTTTAACGTGCGCGTTAGGCACGCTCATATTGCCAATGCCGAGATGGGAATTTTGACAGATAATAGAGGCGGTACTCTTATAGTTGAAGACACAATAGTTGAAGATATTGGGCATAAGCGTGGTAGGGAGCCCATGCATCTAATTTATGCGGGGTACATCGACAAACTACGTATTGTGCGGTCTACCCTCCGGCGATCCCACTATTTCGGGCATATTGTCAAAAGTCGTGCCCGAACAACTGAAATTTCTGATTCCTATTTACTCGGATTGGGAAGCAGAAATTCCCGCGAAGGTGATATGCCATGCGGGGGCGTCATTCGATTAAATCGCGTGGTTATTCAAAAAGGCCCACACGCAGACAATGACGAGAGTTTTGGGGTCGGACTTGAACCACAGAATTGTTATGGCAAGCTTCACCCAAAAACGTTTTTCTCTCTCACTAACAGCTGGTTGATTTTTGATCGACCAAAAGGCCAATTTGGCCAGTGGCGAGGGCCATATAACTCCAAAATAAGAGGCAATAGAATTGTTGGTATTCAAAATTGGGGTAGTTTTCGGAATTATTCGCATATGAATAAGCTGTTCTATAGCCGATCGGCTGCCGGACTTGAGAAAAACGAAATCCCGAGACTCTCCCACCCTTTGCCAAAAGACTTGGGGCATGAAGCAGGCACTTTTCAGTTACGATAGATCCGCTAAACATGAACTTGCGTATCATTATTGTGATACTTAGCATCAGGCATCGTTGATATAGATATGCCCCCCTAATTGGAGAGAGCGCCGACTGTAAAACGGATTTGGTTATTTATAAGGGATAATGGTTATCAAAAATGTAGTTGTTACAGGGGGCGCCGGGTTTATCGGATCTGCTGTCGTTAGACATTTTCGACGGGATTTGAATTTTGCCGTTCACAATATTGATTGCCTTACCTATGCCGGAAATCTCGACAACGTTTCGGCGGTCGCAGATGATGGCGATTACCACCTCCATAAAGTTGACATTCGGGATCGAAAATCGCTAGCCATTACTGTCCAGCAAATTCAGCCGGATGCGGTCGTTCATTTGGCAGCAGAATCGCATGTTGATCGTTCTATCGATTCCCCAGCTGATTTTATTGAGACCAATATAGTCGGAACCTACAACTTACTCGAAGAGGCTCGTAGTTTGATTGCAGGTTTCAACCCGGCAAAAAGAGCCGAATTTCGTTTTATCCATGTTTCAACGGATGAAGTATTTGGTAGTCTTGGTGGTCAAGGAAAATTTACCGAAACAACACCGTATAGCCCAAATTCCCCATATTCCGCCAGCAAGGCTTCCTCAGATCATCTTGCTCGTGCTTGGCATCACACATTTGGCGTACCGGTGATGATTACCAACTGTTCTAATAACTATGGGCCTTACCAGTTCCCTGAGAAATTAATTCCAGTGATCATAGAAAATGCTTTGGCGGGGCAATCGTTACCGGTCTATGGCACTGGTGAAAATGTCCGCGATTGGCTGTTCGTTGATGACCATGCCCGAGCCGTCGGTGTCGTACTTCAAAACGGAGAGCCGGGTGAAACCTATAATATCGGTGGCGATGCTGAGCAGTCGAATATCGCACTCGTCCGATCAATCTGCCGTCTCTTGGATGAACTGCACCCGTCCGGCCAGGGGAAATATGAAAATCTGATCAAATTTGTTGAAGATCGTCCTGGCCATGATTTCCGTTATGCTATTGATGCATCAAAGATAAAACGTGACATTGGTTGGTCGCCAGCGGAGAAGCTGGACAGTGGATTGCGTAAAACGATTGAGTGGTATCTTAACAACCGGATTTGGTGTGAGCGGGTTAGGAGTGGCGCGTATGCCGGTGAACGACGTGGTCTCGACCGTTAATCAATCAACCATAGAATAGTAGGCAACGACTATGACCATTAAGAAAGGGATTATTCTCGCAGGCGGTTCCGGGACGAGGCTTTATCCCGCTACGCGGGCGATAAGTAAGCAACTTATCCCGGTTTATGACAAGCCGATGATCTACTACCCATTAAGTGTCCTAATGTTGGCCGGAATAAACGAAGCGTTGGTCATCTCTACCCCTCATGATGCACCGTTGTTTGAGCGCCTTCTTGGAGATGGCAGCCAATGGGGCATATCGATTGTCTATGCTGTTCAAGATGAGCCTCGGGGAATCGCAGAAGCTTTTCTAATTGGTGAGTCCTTCATCGCTGGTGAAGGTGTATCACTGATCTTGGGTGATAATATTTTCTTTGGACATGACCTGGCAGGACGTCTGAAATCCTGGGCGTCCATGGAAAATGGGGCAACGGTGTTGGCCTTTCGTGTGAGTGATCCAGAACGTTACGGCGTCGTGTCGTTTGATGATGTCGGCAACGCGCTGTCGATCGTAGAAAAGCCGTCAACACCAGAGTCGAAATGGGCCGTTACCGGATTATATTTCTATGATCGGGACATCGTAGAAATCGCCAAACAAATGAACCCCAGCGCACGAGGTGAATTAGAAATTACTGATGTAAACCGATCTTACCTTGATCGAGGTGCCCTCAAGGTTGAACGCCTAGGACGTGGCGATGCTTGGATCGATACAGGGACGCATAGTTCGTTAATGCAGGCGTCAAGTTTCGTAGCCACCGTTGAAGATAGGCAGGGGCTCAAAATTGCCTGTCTTGAAGAAATTGCGTTGCGGGAGGGCTATATCGGTCTCGATGAGTTGGAGGCGTTGGTCGCTTTAGAAGGTAAATCCGAATATGGTGGCTATCTCCAAAACCTACTTGAGGAAATGCACGAGTGAAGGTTTCCGAGACGACGATACCGGGCGTTCTTTTGGTCGAGCCGCGGGTCATTGGGGACGCCAGAGGTTATTTCCTCGAAACATTCCAAGCCTCTCGTTATCAAGATGCGGGCATCGCTTGCGATTTTGTGCAGGATAATCTTTCAATGTCTACGCGAGGCGTTCTGCGCGGCTTGCATCTTCAAGAGCCTATGGCACAAGACAAGTTGGTCTATGTTGTCCATGGCGCGGTATTTGACGTTGCTGTCGACGTTCGAGTTAATTCGCCTAATTTCGGGAACTGGGTGGCAGCTGAGCTAACCGCTGAGAACGCACATCAACTATTCATCCCTAAGGGTTTTGCCCACGGTTTTTATGTCCTGAGTGATACTGTTCTTTTCGCCTATAAATGTAGCAATCCTTACAGCGCTGAACATGAAATGACGATTGCATGGGACGATTCCGATATTGGTATCGTCTGGCCAGAACAGAATCCTTCGCTTTCAGAGAAGGATAAAGGCGGCAATAAGTTGCGAGATATTTCTCTCGCTGACCTACCGCATTTTCCCGGCTAATCGCAGTGTCAAAAAAATCCGTTTTACTTCTCGGGGCCTCGGGTCAATTGGGCTTAAAATTGCGACGGGTACTGTCTGATATTGTGGATGTCGTCGTTCCAGACCGGAAAACGGCTGACTTTTCGGCGCCGCAGAATTTGGTTTCAGTCACTAGAAATGTTGCCCCCAACCTCATCGTTAATGCCGCCGCTTACACGGCGGTTGATAGGGCGGAGGAGGAAGAACAGCAAGCAATCGAGATTAACACAATAGCGCCGGGCGTTCTGGCAAATGAAGCGCAACGGATGGGCATCCCACTCATTCACTACTCAACGGATTTTGTATTTGATGGTTTCTCTGACCGACCCTATTTGGAATCTGACGAATCCGCTCCGCTTAATGTCTACGGACGTTCTAAACGAGATGGTGAAATTGCGATCCAGGAATCGGGCGCCGCCCATTTGATATTTCGGACTTCATGGATTTACGCTCAACATGGACGTAATTTCCTTCAAACCATGGAACGCTTGTTCCTGGAGTGTGACGAGGTCACGGTTGTTGATGATCAGATCGGAACACCAACGTCCGCGCGGTCGCTAGCGGAAGCGACAGCGTCCATTATTCGCATGGGGTTGGATACTCCTGAGTTGTATCGGGAAAAATCCGGAACGTATCATGTGACGGGAGCAGGTGAGATCAGCTGGCATGGCTTTGCGTCGCGCTATTTTGCTGCTCGCCAAAGTCAAGGTGTCTCTTATCGATGCAAGGCTGTTATGCCCATTTCGACAGACGGGTATCCGACACCGGCACGCCGTCCCGCTTATTCTGTTCTAAATAGCAGCAAGCTTGAGAGAACATTTGGTGTCAAACTGCCCAGCTGGGAAACCCAACTTGCAGGTTTTTTGGATGATATATCAGATGAGGGCGAGAGAGGGTGAGTGCTGTATTGTCCTCTGGGCACTCGCATTCAGGATGGTAGAGTGAGTAATGACAAAACCCATTTTTCTTCTCGGTGCCTATGACCGGTTTAATTACGGTGATTTGTTATTTCCGATAATTGTCGAAAAAGCTCTACGATCCCGCAATTCAAGTTTGCAGTTTGCGGCACATGCTTTGGTTGAATCTGATCTTTCCGAGTTTGGCGCTGTAAAGACTTTGCCAATTCGGGCCCTGTTTAAACCCGGCTATGTTCCAGAAGGAAGTACCGTGATTGTCGCTGGCGGTGGTGTATTGGGTTCATCTTGGCACGCCATGAATATGAATTTATCAGTCGGACTGAAGACATCTCTTCTATATTACGCAGCAAAATTTCTTGGTGTTCGTGCTATAAATGAGTTAAGCCGCTACCGTTTCGGGTCACCTTCGCCTTGGCCGTGGATAATTGATCCAGATCATCTGCCACCCGGGGTGAAAGTCATCTATAATAGCGTCGGTGGGTCATATCTCGCGCGCCTACCCGTTATGGAACGTGATCAGATTATATTGGCGTTGTCGCGTGCCTCCTATATTTCCGTCCGCGATCAAGCAACCAAGTCCCTGCTGGCGCCAATGGATCAGAATGATAACGTCAAGCTCGTTCCCGATTCAGCGGTTGTTATGTCAGATCTATTTCCTATTACGTGGCTAACCCAACACGTAGAACCATCGACCAACGAATTTCTCAACCGTCCAAAAAAATATTTTTGTTTTCAGATGTGGAATGGGTGGCAAGCTTCACGGATTGATGAATTGGCGGTTGTATTGGATGATTTGGCGGAAGAGATCAATGCGACGCCATTATTGTTGCCAATTGGCCGTGCACAGGGACATGAAGACCATATCGGATTAACGCAACTTTGTGGATTGATGAAGTCCGATGCAATTCTGCCAAAGGCAAACATTAGTATCTTTGATATTATGCATCTAATTGCGAATAGTAGTTTGTTTATTGGGACTAGCCTACATGGTGCCGTGACTTCGGAATCATACTCTGTGCCACATCTTGGCCTGGAGGATGTTATAAAACTTCAACACTATCGTGAATCGTGGGAAATAGAAGGTCAGGATCAATGTACTGGCATAGAGAAACTGATTTCCCAATCTAAGAAGGTATTGGCTATCCCTCAGGAAGCGCGGGACGAAAATCGTGACCGGTTATTGGCAGCTACCAGGGATAACTTCGACAATATTGCTGCCGCAATTGCTGCGGAAGTTTAACAAGTGGCGTCTGTAACAGTTCCATTGGCGTGACAATTGACTGATACAACAACTCCAGATTTTGAAAAACACATGGTTCGAGGCTCCGTTTGGATGCTCGCTATGCGTTGGTGTATGCGTTTAATCGGAATTGTCAGCACAGCCATACTTGCCCGGTTACTCGTGCCAGAGGATTTCGGGATTATTGCGATGGCCATGATTGTGGTTGGGTTCGCTGAAATGTTTGCCTATCTCGGTGTCGACCTTGCGCTTATTCAGAAGAAAGATCCGACACGGGATTTCTATGATACCGCTTGGACGATCAATATTCTTCAAGGTGCGATTCTTACGGCCATCCTGTTTCTTTTGGCCCCATTTATAGGGGGTTTCTTTGATGAGCCACGTGTTGTCTTGGTCATCCAGTTTCTGGCATTTCGAGCAGTTGCAATCGGAATGGAGAATATTGGCACAGTCGCGTTTAGGAAAGAACTAGACTTCGCGAAGGAATTCCGTTTCGGGGTTTGCAAGAAAATTCTGTCCTTTACGCTTACAGTTTCCCTCGCTTTTTGGTTGGAGAATTACTGGGCGATCGTTATTGGATTGCTCGGTGGTGCTATTATGGACGTCCTGCTGAGCTACTTCCTACACCCATTTAGACCAAAGCTTTCGCTGTCCAAATTTACAGAATTGTGGGCCTTTTCAGTCTGGATATTGATCCGGCATGTGGTTCATTTTGCGCTTGATCGGATTGACGAGTTCATCGTGGGTAAGATGTTCGGTACTCGGGCGATGGGCGGATACTACATCTCGGCTTACGTGGGAACGATGCCTGCGAACGAGGTGGTTATGCCACTGGCGAGAGGCCTATATCCGAGCTATGTAAAAATGATAGATGACCCACCACGCTTGGTTGAAAGTTATCTTAAAGTACTAGGGATGGTCTCTGTGCTGTGTATGTCTATCTGTTTCGGTATGGTTGCGGTTTCGCATGACCTAATCCACGTATTTCTCGGCGAGCGTTGGTTGTATATCCAGCCTGTCTTTGATTTTCTCGTGATGTATGCGGGCGTCTTCAGCATTACCAGTGGAATAGGAACAGTTATGATGGCGATGGACCGGTTTCGCCCATTCGTTCTTTTAACTGTTTTACACCTCGCTGTGTTGGTTACGTTTATTTTAATCGGCAGCCATTATTGGGGTGTCAAAGGTGTCGCCGCTGGTAGATTGGTCGCGATCATAATTGTTCTGCCGCTTATGTTTCTTGTCTTAAAAGCTGTTGTTCCAGTAACATTTGGTCGAATAATTTTCGTGACTTGGCGGCCTTTGGTAGCGGGGGCTGCGATGTTTTTCATAGTGCGTTTTTTTCATATCGGCGCAATTGACATTCCCGCATTAACCCTCGCGATGGATGTAATGGTCGGAGTCGTTAGTTTCGTGGTCTGTCTTTTTCTGCTTTGGATAGCGCAGGGACGGCCCGAAGGCCCGGAGAATGTTGTTGTAGGGTATGTTTTGAAATTTTTACGGCGGAAAGCGAATGGTTGAATGGTTAAGCCCGTACGAGAAAATCTGAGTACACTGGATGGATGACCCTTTAGTAAGCGTGATCATGACCACCTATAACGGCGAAAAATTTGTCGCCGGTGCGGTGCGGAGCGTGCTTAACCAAGAGTTCTCTGATTTTGAACTTATTATAATTGATGATGCATCGATGGATAGGACTGTCGAAATTATCCGTCAATTTGACGACCCGCGCATTAGGTTAGTTCGGAACGAAAAAAAATTGGGGATTAGTGGATCGCGAAATAGAGGTCTGGCATTGGCGCGGGGCAAATTTATTGCCCCTCATGATCATGACGATATCAGCTATCCGGATCGGCTAGCGAAGGAAGTAAAAGCCATGAACGCGGACTCGTCTTTGGTCCTCGTCTCGGGACGCATTGATATTTTGCCGAAAGGTGGCCCTGCTGTGCCACCATTACCGGTCCCGACACCGATTGAATTGGCCTGGTCCCTTTTTGTCGGTTCCATAATTCAACATTCTTTTATTATGATTCGCCGCAGCGTTATCATCGATAATGAGCTGGACTATCGGGCCAAATATCATTGTGCGGAAGATTTTGACCTTTATCACAGGCTTAGCGAAATTGGCAGTATGCGTCTTCTTCCAGATGTCCTTGGCGCTATAAACGAACACGGACTAAATGCGAGCATCGTGAGAAAACAGGAAATGGCGGAAAACGGTCGAGCATTTTTACGAGATCGCTATAACGAATATATGGGTGAAGACTCCGTGTCTGATAAAGATATGGAAATAATTTGGTGTTTAATGGTGGAAAAGTCATTCTGTCGCCACCGAGGGGATCTTCTGCGCGGCGGTGATATTTTTCGCCAAATGGTAGACAGTTTTGTAGAACGCCGTGAGTTATCACCCGGTGACAAAAGTCAGATTTTCGCCAAAGCGTCAGAGGTGTGGTGGCTTGCGGTTGCTACTTCCTCAATTGTCCTGGGACCGGCTGTGATTAGGTATAGAAATCGATATGACAATCTTTCTAAATACTCAGTGCCTGCAGTTAGCTTTGCGAAAGCGTTTATTAAAAGCTTGGTGCTTCCGATTTTTAAGCGTGATATTCGATAAGCTATACAATCGCCAGAATAATCTTCCGTATGAGGGCGCGTAATTTATGCGAAGTTTAATCGTCACGCTGATGATCTTTGGAACTTTGCCTTTCATTTGCACGCGACCGTATATCGGTCTCTATGTTTATTCCTGGATCTCCTATATGAACCCACACCGTCTTTCTTACGGGTTCGCGTTTTCGTTTCCATTCGCGATGGTTGTCGGCGTATTGACCATTGGGGCTTGGCTTGTTTCCAAAGAGCCCAAAAAACTGCCGATGACTCCCGGAACGGTTCTGATGCTGGCCTTTGCCCTTTGGATGTCTATTTCTACGGTGTTTGCGACGGACGTCGCGGGCTCATTCAAAGAATTGCAACAAGTCATAAAAATGATGGTCATAACGTTGCTTTCCGTTGTCATGCTACAGGAACAAAAGAAACTGGACTGGCTCATTTGGGTGATAGCGGGTTCCATTGCCTTCTTTGCGGTCAAGGGAGGGGCATTCTCCCTCGCGACCGGTGGGAATTTCCTAGTGTTTGGGCCACCGGGATCTGTAATTGAGGAGAACAACGCATTAGCGGTTGCGACCATCATGGTCGTTCCGTTGGTGCGTTATCTCCACATGCATACTATGCATAAATGGGTTAAACGCGGTTTATTTGTGTCTATGCCTCTCATGATCATTTCGGCGTTGAGTTCTTACTCACGTGGGGCTCTGATTGCTATGAGTATGATGGCGCTCTTCCTTTGGTTGAAATCCAAGAACAAGGTGTTGCCGGCTATTGTCATCATTGTTGTCGCGACGGCGGGGCTGAATTTTATGCCGGACGCCTGGTTCGAACGTATGGATACCATTAGCGAGTATGAGGAAGATGCTTCGGCGATAGGGCGCCTCAATTCATGGTCCTTCGCCTATAAATTTACCCTTGATCATCCCTTTTTTGGTGGTGGTTTCATGATTTATGATGACGTGAGTCAGTACAGAAAATATGCGCCCAATCCAGACCGTCATGTTAATGCCCATAGCATTTACTTTCAGGTAATGGCGATGCACGGCTTCGTCGGGTTGCTTTTGTTTTTGTCCTGTATTCTGGTGGCATTTCTCTCATGTTCATGGGTGATCCGGAACGTTCGAGTGCGTGAAGACTTGGTTTGGGCACGAGACCTTGCCGCTATGATACAGGTCAGTATTGTTGGGTACGCCACCGGCGGGGCATTTCTCAACCTTGCCTATTATGACCTATTCTGGCACATCGCGGCCCTATCAATCATTCTCCGCCTGATTGTGCAGGAAATACTGAAAAAGGACTTAGTGGAGGCGCCTGTTGAAGGGGTAAAGGAAGACGATTTTGTCGTACCGCAGGCAAAGAAATCGTTTTTGCGTGCCGACGCCAAAAAGTAGTATGCAGGTTGTTACTGTTTAGAAAATGAATTTCCTGCGCTTGGGTTTTTAGGTCGAGATGGCGTGGTAGCGTACCGACTTAAGGATATGAGTATTACCCAGCGGACTGGCGCCAAGCAGTCAGTAAGCATGATGATAAGCTATGCCACGTTCGTTGTTCGTCGGTATAGATCTTCTGCGACCCGTTGAGCTGTATGGCCGTCCCAAAGTGGTGGACGCTGCCCCTTAGACCATTTCCCTTGAGAGATATCTGATATGCAATCCATCAATTGGTCAGGCGCGGCTAATTTGTTCGTGCCCAGCGATATGGTGATAGGTCGTTCTGTCGTGTCTCTCAGTGTTACACATGGGATCCCCAGGTAGCTGGTTTCTTCCTGGACACCGCCTGAGTCCGTAATTAAGAACTTCGACTCCCGAACGAGGCCCATAAACTGGATATAGCTAAGAGGATCCGTGATTTGCATGCCGGGCGCTCCATCAAGGCGTTCAAACAAATCATAAGTTTCTAAGTTCTTTCTGGTTCGGGGGTGAAGTGAAAATACTAAAGGAATTTCTCGAGATACCTCACGGAGATAATCTGCGAGGAGTGTCAACGTATCCCGGTTATCAACATTGCTAGGACGGTGCAGAGTTACGACGCCATACTTACCGCTCTGCAAATCATATTTTGCGGGAACACTTTCAGCTTGGATTTTCTCCCTCAGTAGCTCGTATGAATCAATCATGATATTGCCAACATTACTAATTTTGCTGACAGCAACTCCTTCTTTTATGAGATTTTCATCGGCGTCAGGGGATGGAGTCCATAGGACGTCAGCTATTGAGTCGGTCACGAGGCGGTTTAATTCTTCCGGCATCGACCTATCGCCTGAACGCAGTCCCGCTTCAAGGTGTGCGACTGAAACCAGAAGTTTTTTTGCACATAATGTGACCGCCATTGTTGGGTTAACGTCACCAACAACAATTATCCAATCGGGTTTTTGCTCGACAATAATTTTTTCATAAGCAGTCATGACACCGGCAGTCTGCTCGGCATGACTGCCGCTGCCAATGCCAAGATGGATGTCTGGTGACGGTAGTTGCAGATCATCAAAGAAATTATCGGACATATTGGCATCATAATGCTGCCCAGTATGAACAATTACCGGTTCGCACCAATCCAACCTGTTAAGCTCGTGATAAAGTGGCGCCACTTTCATAAAGTTAGGTCTTGCAGCAGCAATCAGGTGCACTAACGTCATTAAGGTATTTCTATCGCTTGGTTATTAATTGAATACGCACATCCACGAATTTATCTGGATGGATATAAGGCCACTACCTCTACCGTGTTCATCGTGACATGTAAAATTTGGCCTCCGAAATTCGTGCGGCACCAGATACTTGTGGTCTTACTTCTTTCCTGTTGGATACTCGATAAACAAGGCATTGAATTGTTTGTAGGTTCCGTTTGCATTCCAAAAGAAGCCGTGATTCGTACCCCAATAGTGAACACCCAAGGTAGCCTTCTTGTGTGATCTGGGGCAGTAGGGCGGTTTGGGCCCTTGCAACGGTTGGGCGGCATTTTGATTCCAGTGGCGGCCCCATTTGTGGAAGCCATCGAAGGGGTGGAACTTTCCGTTTACCCACTGAAGTTTGTTGTAACGGCACCAATATCGCAGCCCAATCCATACGGCTCCTGCCGGATCAAAGGTGTCGCGAAGAAATTCATGTATTTGCTGGGTATTTACAATGGCGAGCCGTCCCCGGGTGCCCCGAAAAGACTTTTTATGGGCTATTCGCGCGGCGTGAATCCACTCAATACCACCGCTGATTGAGACCGGTCTTTTCTTGGGGTCATCGGCGTCAGGGCTATACAGTTCAAAATAGCTTTTTGACGTCGGATTATAGACAGGCTTGTTGTATACTGGCTCAGCGTTAACCGGCGCACTAATATTTAACGTCAATGCTCCGATTGCTATGATCCATAGGCAACGCATATTAGCTCCTCCAGCTTTACGATAGGCGAACACTAAAAATCTGAACGCTGGTCGACAAGCGAAAATTGCCTCTCGGTAAATTTTCTATTTTGGTCACCAATGCGTCAAAATTATGGATTAATTTGATGGGCCGACTACGTTTTGCCCAATATTTTCTCTTTGACTGAGGTGACGGCAAGCTTGAGGGTAAACTTTCCCGCTGCCCAGTTCCCTCGGACGGTTCGCAGATTAAATATCAGTAATCCCATCCTGTCGCGTCGCTGTCGTGTCCAGTCTTTCTTATATGGATCATCCCCATAGCCAAAATCGACAATTGATAATCCTTCTTTCTCCAATACATGTTCCATCATACGCGCCGTTAGTGCTGAACCGACGGAGAGGGCTTTAAACTTTTCGTCATAAGCAAGCTTGTAGATGGTCGCCTGTCCATTTGTGACGGTCCATATTTGAGCGGCAGTTGGTTGATCGTCGAGATACAAAATTCCGAGGCGTAAGACGTTCATCTCAGCACATGCTTTGACAAAGCCTTCGATGAAATTTGGGTATATTTCGGGTGTTTTCCAACTATTCGCATAGACTAAAGAGTAATCTGCCATTGCTGACGGTATTTCGGCCGGTTCTTTCGTTAACTTCCAGCGGACATTGCCAGCCTTCTCCAATTTACGGTTTCGTCTCTTAAGGAGATTGCGCATCTTTCCAGACAAAGAGGAGTGATACTGATCATACGAAATGCCTTTGGTTGGTTCGTACCAGTTAATGAAGGAATGAACGCCCCGAACCATGAACCCCGGTTTTTGGAAGGCGCTTTTCAAGGCATCATAGGCCACTGAGTTGGGGTCCATCGACCCCAGCTGGATAACGTCGATATTACTTAGTTCAGTCGTAATTTTAGCGGCCAGCGTTTGCATGATTTTGTCGATATTAGATTCATCTGGGCGGATTACAGGCCCGGCAATCAGGGTGTAAACATTTTCGAACAGATGGAGTTCACGTGGTCGTAAGACGCCCTGTGTCCCTACACGTTTTCGTAGAACTATTAATGCTCGGGCAATCGGAGACCCTGTAGGAGCGGGGCTTTCGACTCCGCAGATAACAAGCTGTTCTTCAGCATGGCTCGTTGTATCGATGAGATTGCGGTACCATGGAAAGCTATAATAAAAATTCTCGGTCCCCGCAGCTTCCAACAGCTCATCATAGTGCGGTGGCAGCTCGTCAAATTTCGCGAAAAAATTTGAACGCATGATCCTATTCTTATATTGCGGAATTAATGAGTGACATTACTTATTCGCGTGGCGACTCTTTCATAGGGCTCAACAAATCGCCTTGATTATAGTGATATGATAGCGTCAATGGTAACACGGGCTCTGGATATTCAAAATGTTTGCTGAACGCATAGGATGGCTTTGCCAAATGATTATCGTGCTGACAAAACGGTGCTGCATCCTGCAAAGGTATTGACCTTGACGCGACTAGAAAGTGATCGTGAACACATTGCTATGCCGATATGCCAGTTCTCGCTAGAGCCAATTTCGGACCTTAATGCCCTAGCGGCTCAATGGACCAAACTTGAAGAATCCGCGAAGCCTTCCCTTTTCTTGAGTTGGGGCTGGGTTGGAACATGGCTTCAAAACTTGCCTGCTGATGTTGCACCGCTTTTGCTCGTCGCACGGGCGGAGGAGCGGGTTGTTGGGCTCGCGGTTGTCAACAGACATGATCAAATTCGATATGGCTGGTTGAAATCACGTGGGCTGTACTTGCATGAGACTGGCAATAAGGGCCTTGATACGCTTACGGTCGAATATAATGGCATCTTGGTTGAGCCTGATTATGCCGCCGGCATTCTAACTTATGCCCTAGAGTTTTTAGGATCGCGTTTGCTGGAATGGGATGAGTTTTTTCTAAGTGGGTTGCCCGAAAATGACCTGTCTACAGTCGAGTTGACTGGTACATCGCAACATCTTTGGGATTTTAAACCGTGTGATCATGTTGATCTGAATTTCGTGCGGAATTCCGGTAAACCTTATCTCGATCATTTAAGCCGGAATACCCGACAGCAGGTAAGGCGTGCTCTCCGGTCTTATGAAAAGATTGGCCCTGTTGAGGTTAAGGTTGCATCTTCTGAAAACGAAGCCCTTAAATTTCTCGATAGGCTAAAAGAGCTACATCAGACTTATTGGAATGGCCGAGGTGAAGCCGGCGCGTTTGCCAATCCGGTTTTTGAATCTTTCCATCGAGAATTCATTCAGAAGCGGTTCGGCGTGGGCGAAATTGAAATGATCTCGGTAACGGCGGGTGATGCTTCTATTGGTTATCTTTATAATATTTGTCATCGCAAACGAATTTATAGCTATCAGAGCGGGTTTTCTTATGATGAAGATAGGGCTCTTAAGCCGGGGTTGGTGTCCCACTTTCTGGCTATCGAACGAGGTCTGACGCGGCAGAATGCGATCTATGATTTCATGGCTGGCGAGGGTCAACACAAACGCAGTTTAAGTACAAATCGCCATAATTTAGCTTGGATTAGCGTTCGCCGTAATCGGTTCAAGTACTGGGTTGAAGACGCGCTCCGGAGTTTGAAAAATTCGGTAAAAGGCTAGAAGTATAACGCGATCTCCATCCGCCAAAGATTGACATATTAGTCGGTGTAAATTTATAAACTTTAACGCCGGATCACAAAAAATTATGGAATTTCAATAAATTGTCTGGATTGTGCGGGTGGGTCGGCGGCATCGGAAGTTCCGATTCGGCGCGAAATGTCATTGCGAATATGAAGGCTGCGTTACGTTGCGCACGCCGAGACGTCGATGCTGAATTTATTCAGACCAAGTCATGTAGCGCTTTAGCGATCGCCGGTGCATCAATTGAATGTGACGCGATGGAAGATGGTGGACTGTCCGTTGTCGCAACGGGCCTGCCAATCTGGCTTGATCCAAAATACCAGTCTATAGCGAGTGATACGGGAACAGCTCTGGCGCTTGCCAAAGCGTGGCAAGATTTAGGCCGCAATCTTATAGATGTCGTTGATAATATTTCATTCGCCCTCATAGATTCTAATCAGGCAGAAGCATTAATTGCCATTGATCGAATGGCGTCTCGCGCGATGTGTTTTACGGAGCCTGAGGACGGATCACTGGTTTTTGCGACGATGACTGATTGCTTGGGTGTTTATCCGGGTGTGGATACTAAGGTCAACGCCCAGGCAGTTTACGACTTAATGTATTTTACGCGGATACCTGCTCCTGAAACGATCTATCAAAATTGCTACAAATTGTTACCAGCGCAGTACCTTCATTTTAGTCACGGTGCGACAGAAGTTGGCCGGTACTGGAATATGCCGTACACCGACGCGACGAGAATAGATGCTACGGCTGTATCCCGAGAGCTGCGGGAAGCTGTCAGTGCGGCGACCAATCGGTCGCGGGGCGCCGTTGCTGAAGATCGGGTTGGCGCCTTTCTGAGTGGGGGAGTTGATAGCTCGACAATTCTTGGTTCCCTTGCAGCTTGTGTGGATGGCCCCGCTTCATGCTTTACCATGGGCTTCGATGTCGATGGATACGACGAAATGTCTTTCGCACGTATGGCTGCGGCCCACTTCGGCGCTAATTGTCACGAATATTATGTAACGGCAGATGATGTCGTCGACCTCATATCGATGTTACCCAAGACATATGATGAACCATTTGCGAATACATCTGTCGTTCCTTCCTATTATTGCGCGAAGCTAGCGCGCGAACATGGCGTTGAACTGCTTCTTGCCGGTGATGGTGGGGATGAGCTCTTTGCCGGTAACAGCCGATACGGGCGTCAAAAAATTCTAGATTTGTACACGCGAATTCCCCGTTGGATTAGGAACGGGATGATCGAACCAGGGCTGGAACACGCCCCCTTCCGCGATTCAATTACATTGTTTCGCAAAGGAAGAAGCTATGTTGAGCAGGCAAATATGGCGATGCCGGAAAGAATGGAAGCTGCCAATTATTATTCGGGTCGTTCAGCATCCGAGATGTTTGACGACGATTTTGCGGCCCGCGTAGATATTGACGGTCCCATTGACCTTTTACGAGAGGCGTATGACCGAACGTCATCTGAGTCATTGTTGCATCGGATGATGCATGTCGATTTACAGGTGATACTGGCGGATGATGACCTGCGAAAGGTAGGCCGCATGTGTGAAACCGCAGGTGTGGCCGTTGGATTTCCGCTCCTGGATCCCCACGTTGTTAAAGTCGCTGCTCAAATTCCTGCGAAGCAAATGATGCGCGGTATACAATTGCGCACGTTTTTTAAAGATGCCTTTAAGGACTTCTTGCCAAAATCCACATTGACGAAATCCAAGCATGGGTTTGGCCTCCCGTTTGGCTATTGGCTTCGCGAACATGGACCGCTACAAGAGGTGGCTCACGCTGCCCTATTTTCTCTCAAGGATAGAGGAATATATCGGGTAGAGTTCATCGATGAAGTGATCCAGGCCTCTAGGACGGGACATGCCTCTTATCATGGAGAGTTGGTGTGGGTCTTGATGATGTTAGAGTTATGGTTACAAGAGCATCAATCAGTGACGCTTCGGTGACCTATTTTCGGCACTTTGATCGTTGAAATATTGGTGCAATTGCTTTGACAGGCTTCGGGTTGAAAAGTTAATTATGGGTTAGGTGGTTTATTTTGACCTCGGAAGGTACCTAAGCGGATGGCGTTTATGAAGATAAAAACTTTGGTCTATCTGGCGGGTTTTTTTGCCGCGTTTGGCCTTGCCGGTTGTGAAAGCTTGGAAACCCTACCGTCGGTGCCGGTGGTTTCCGAAAAAGACAAAGCAAATGCTGAATATCGAGTTGGATCCGACGATTCGCTCCAGATATTTGTGTGGCGGAATCGAGAATTGTCGACTTCTGTTTCTGTTAGACCAGATGGTAGAATTACAATCCCGCTGATTGAAGATTTGTTGGCAACAGGAAAGACGCCGACAGAGTTGGCGAGAGTTATTGAGAAGGAGCTTGGTAAATATATCCAGGATCCTATCGTGACGGTGATCGTACGACGTTTTGTCGGACCTTTTGCAGACCGGGTAAGGATTGTCGGTGAAGCGGCTCGTCCACAAGCATTGCCCTATCGTTCGACAATGACATTGCTGGATGTCATGATTTCGGTGGGCGGTATCACCGAATTTGCTGCCGGAAACAACGCAACGATTACTCGAATTGTTGAAGGTGAACAAAAAACCTATCGAATTCTTCTCGATGATTTGTTGCGTGGCGGCAATATGAAGGCAAATGTAAAAATTATGCCAGGGGATGTCATAGTCATTCCGGAAGCTTGGTTTTAACATTTTATTTTAGCCGACAATCAACTTTCACCTATTCCGAAATACGGAATAGGCTTTCGTTTTCCTTGAATTCGTCGAGACGGTACCTAAGTAACTGTCTGTAAGTTGTTGTAATACAATAATCCTGTGTGATTTGAGGAATACATTTTGCTGTTGTAACGGAATCGAGCTGCTGGTAGTTTCGCTTCCTTAAGTTGGAGAGCCGAACTTAAGATAGCGTTTGCCTTTTTAAGTTATTGTATAATCGGCGATTAAGCAGCCGTATTTTGTTGTAATGGCGGATTGAATTATTAGATAGGCTGTATTGGGGAGTACAGGCTAATCGGTTCTGGGGCAAATAGCCGAATAAGGTGACGGGTACGTCCTTATGAACAACCTTGTTGTACAAATTTCTGGGTATATTTACGGTATTTGGCGTCGCCGCTGGTACGTAATCGCTGCTGCGTGGGCGATCAGTGGTGCGGGTTGGATGATGGTATCCAATTTGCCTGACCGTTACGAAGCGTCCACCAGAATTTATGTTGATATGGATACGATGCTCGGGCCTTTGATGAAGGGTTTGGCTGTTGAAATGAATTTATTTCAACAGATTGATATCATGCGGCGAACATTGTTGAGCCGCCCAAACCTAGAGAAAATAATTCTGATGACAGACCTTGATCTTAAGATCAAGGGAGACGAAGCCAAAGAACAACTCGTCCAAGAGCTGAAGGCCAAGATCAGTGTAAAGCAACAAGGCCGCAATCTTTTTCAGATCTCATACGAAGATGTTGAACGCGGTGTTACCAAGCGTGTTGTTCAAGCTGTCATGCAGATTTTTGTCGAAGGAAACCTTGGCGCCAGTCGAAAGGACATGGAAACAACACGGAGTTTCCTGGATGATCAAATCAGGGACTATGAACGACAGTTGATCGAGACTGAAGGTAAGCGCGCTAAGTTTAAGCGCAACAATATGGGGCTACTTCCCGGTGATCGTAATTATTACGAGCATATGCAGGTGGTTCGGAAGAAATTCTCCGAGACAACAGGACAAATTGAAGAAGCGTCGATGATCCGCGATGAGCTTGTCCAACAGATGAAGGAGGTCCCACAATATCTCGAGGTGGCTAAAGAGGATAATTTGTCCTTTCAGGCCTCCGGCGGACCAATCGGACCGGATTCAGATTATCATGTCAGAATTTTGGAATTACAAAAAACAATTGATTCCCTGCTGACCCAATATACCGAGAACCACCCCGACGTCGTTAGCACGAAACGGAGACTAGCGGAGCTGCAGAAAAAGCTTGATGGTGCAAGTAAGGCAATGGCCGCGGCGAATATTGAGGGGCCTGATAAAAGCAAGCCACCAGTGGCTGCGCCAAACAAAAAACTGGTTTCTAATCCGGTTTATGAAAAGGTGAAGTTACAAATTGTCCAGCAAGAAGGCGTGTTGGCTGCTCTTAAACATAGAGCGAAGAAACAAAAACAGGGTGTAGAACGCTGGGAAAAAATGGCGAAACTTGTCCCGCAAGTGGAAGCCCAATTAGCTCAGTTAAATCGTGACTACGCCATTGTTAAAAAAGGTTATGAAGAACTTCGGCAACGGCAGGAGTCGGCTAAGTTAGCTCGGGATTTAGAAACCAAAGCGCAAAAAGTACAGTTTCGAATTATCGACCCTCCTAAACTTCCTGTTAAACCAAGGGGCCCGAACCGACCCGTTATGTTTGTTGCTGTTTTGTTTGCGGGTTTTATTGTCGGGGTATCAGTCGCATTTTTACTAAGTCAGATTAAGACGACGTTCACCAATATTCAAAAGTTGAGAGAGACATTTACGGTTCCGGTCATCGGTAAAATTAGTACGATTGTTTCGCCCTTGGAAAAACGTAAACGCCTTCGTGGGAACATAGGTTTTTCACTTGCTTGCCTATCCCTATTTGGTGCTTTCAGCGTTTTAGTCGGTGTAGAGGTCATTGGGGCAAGTAAAGTCATGTGGAAACTTCAGGACCTGGGTGTTCTAGATAAAATCCGTGGCTTAGGCATCATTTGACCCAGAAATGCCGGTAAGTAGTGGTTAAATTTCTTAAATCCAGAGACCGTGTCGCAACGACGACCGGCGAAATATCCGACGCGACCAGTGCGGGTGCAGGGGTAACTTCATCGCAGAAAGGTTCTCAACCTTATTCTCCGTCCATCAAAAGTCGAAGGAAAAAGTCGACAGTTGAACGGGCAGCAAACCTTGCCGCGGAATCTCCTACAATGTCATCTGCTACACCGGCTATGCCAGCCAGTACCCTTTCGCCGCAAGAAAAGGCACCAGCTCCAAAAGTAACACCACAAGCGCTCCCTCCGGTCTCACCTCATTCAACGGGAAAACGAAGCCGTACTGTTGTGGTTAATCATGACGCGTTGGCAGCGGCGGGAATGATCAGCGCCAAATCTGAAAATACCGCTATTGCAGAAGAATTTCGCTTCATCAAGCGTCCGCTTTTGCTCAAGGCCTCTGGTGAATCAGATCCGGATTCTAATAATCGCCACCGCAATCTGATTATGGTCTGCAGCAGTAGATCGGGCGACGGGAAGACATTTAGCGCTGTAAATCTGGCGATGAGTATCGCCTTGGAGCGTGATCTGACGGTCATGCTCGTGGATGCAGACCTTGCCAAACCAAGTGTGACGGGTGTTCTTGGTATCGAAGCGGACTTGGGGCTGATCGACCTGATTTCCGATGACACCCTTGATATGTCGGACGTTCTTCTTAGAACGGATATCGACAATTTAACAGTATTACCAGCTGGGCGACCACATCCTCTAGCAACTGAGTTGCTTGCCAGTGACAAAATGGAGAAATTTATTGATGATGTCGCCGTTCGTTATCCGGACAGGATCGTAATATTCGATTCTGCTCCGGCGTTGATGAACAGTATTCCCGGTGTGCTCTCGCTTTATGTCGGACAAATTGTGTTTGTCGTACAGGCCGATAAAAGTACACAGGAGCAGGTCAATGCGGCGCTGGGGATCGTTGATAGTTGTGACGACATATATCTGTTGTTGAACAAGGTTCGGAAGGGAAAGCACCAAAAAGATAACGCCTATTATGGTTATTCTAATTGACTGCTATCTGGCATGAAGGGTGGAGCTCTGATAAATCTGACGTCAACCGTGCATGGAAAATTCTCCGTAGGGATAATTTTCGCGGCGACGCTTATCTTCGCTCTCACCGCACGGGCGGGAGATTGGAAGTTGACGGCCGGATTGGGTGTTACGGAATCTTTTTCTGACAATATTGACTTAGCGTCTGATGGTCAGGATGCCAATTCAGATTTAATAACTCGGGTAACACCAAGAATCTCCCTTAGAGGGACCGGTGGCCGCGGTTTTCTAAATTTCAATTTATCGAGAAGTGAGAGTTTCCACCGACTTGATTCGACGCGGGATAGCTCAAATAACAATCTCCTGGGTAGCGGCCAGGTTGAAATTTGGAATAGAATTGCGTTCATTGATGCTCAGGCATCAATTACCCAGCAGGTAGTCGATTCTTCTGCGGCTACCTCTAATTCGGTTGCCGGCCAGAACGTTAACCGGACAGAAACGATAGCCTATAATATATCGCCGTTTTTCCGGCACCATTTTGGGGCCTGGGCCGAAACGGAATCTCGGACAACGATAAGTGGCGTCAAGACAGCAAGTTCTGCATCTGACGATACAACTACGATTAGTAATCATCTAACAATCAGTAGCGGCCGACGATTCACATCGTTTCAATGGGGCCTCGTTTCGCTTAACTCCAAAACGAAAAGTTCTGACGACTCGCCTTCAACAAAAACCACCCGTATTGATGGAAATGTCACATACGTTTTGCATCGTAAATTATCGTTGCTATCCGGGGTCGGATACGAACGAATTGAAGACCCTTCTCTGACCACGGAACCTAAAGGCATGAATTGGAATGTCGGTTTTTCGGCTCGTCCCAGCAGTAAAACAGATTTGAGATTCACAATAGGTGACAGAAATGACACCACGACAATTGACTTTCAGGGTAGCCATCGGCTGTCACCCCGAACAACGATAACGGCGAATTTCTCGGAGACACTGCAAACGACTGAGCAACAAATTACCAATGATCTGAGTTTTTTGACTCTTGACCCCAGCGGATCGGGAACCTTAATCGATAGCCGGACAGGATCTGTTTTTACAGGTAGTACGGATGCATTTGGTATTCAGAATGACACCTTTCGACAACAAGTATTCCGGCTGCAGATGTCGGGCCGACATCGCCGCAATACTTACGTAGGTGGGTTCTTCTGGGAAAGCCGCAAGACTGACTCCACAAATATTACTGAGACTGTACTAGGGTCAAATTTGAGCCTCTCGCGACGATTGTCGACACGGTCGAGCGGCAGCCTTGGCTTGACATATCGAAACACAGATTTTGGAACAGTTGATCTAAGAACAGAAGATGAGCTGTTAATTAACGCTGGTTACAATTATAGAATTAAGGACGACCTAACGGCGGCACTCGCGTATAATCTTACCGTACGCAAGGTGAATAATGCGGCGGATCCGGCAGATCTCAAGGAAAATTCGGTCAGCCTCTCGTTGTCAAAATCTTTTTAGGGACCTTCCATGTATGCCGAGCATTACAATTTAAGTGGACGGCCTTTTCAGCTCAGTCCTGACCACCGTTTTTTTTATGGCAGCCGGAGCCACAATAAAGCACTTGCCTATTTGAGCTTCGGTCTCAACGAGCGCGAAGGGTTTATTGTTATCACCGGTGAGGTCGGGGCTGGGAAAACTACGTTGCTCGGTCGCTTGATGAGTGAAATTGATCGGCAGCAGTATGTTTCAGCGAACGTTGTGACCACGCAGTTGGAAGGTGACGATGCGTTACGCATGGTCGCTTCGGCATTTGGTTTGCAAATTGAGGGATACAACAAAGCATCGCTTCTGAGGCAGATTGAAAGATTTTTTGTCGATCAGAATGAGCTTGGGAAACATGTGTTGCTTGTCGTAGACGAAGCGCAAAACATGACGCCGTCGGCATTAGAAGAACTCCGAATGTTGTCCAATTTCCAATCGGATGGCAAACCACTTTTACAGTGTTTTTTGATTGGGCAACCGCAATTTCGGGCGATCATGGCGCATCCCGCTATGGAGCAATTGCGCCAGCGGGTGATTGCTTCTTGCCATTTGGAGCCAATGGATCTTGATGAAACGCGTGCCTATATATTGCACAGGCTGGAACGCGTTGGGTGGCAGAACGATCCGTCATTAACGGATGAAGCATTTCAAAAAATTCATGAACATAGCGGTGGTGTCCCTCGGCGAATTAACACGTTGTGCGGCAGGCTTTTATTGTTTGGATACCTCGAAGATATTCATAGTTTTGACGGGGCAACCGTCGTTGAAGTCGTCAACGAATTGGCGATGGAAGGGACCCAGCATTCAGCGAATGATACGCCCAAAGCAATGTCGGCTAGCGTACAGTTACCCGCTAGTTTAATGACGTCAGATATTTCGATGGGCGAGTGGCCAACCGTTCAGAGTTATAATGACGCGCTTTCCGTCTTGGATAGTCAGGTTGAGACCCTAAAAGGATCAAGTTGAAATGCGTCTCTCGGCTTGTGACATTTTACAATTCATAGCGTGTTTTAATGACGGTTGTTAATAGCGTGAGCGACGATCAGAAAATTACGCCCGAGATCGTCAACGCTATGTCCGTAGACGTGGAGGAGTATTTTCAGGTTAGTGCCTTTTCTGCGGGAATAGACTCTCGGGACTGGGACACTCTTTCAAGCAGAATCGAACAAAACATGGAAACGCTGTTTACCCTGTTTGACGATCACAATGTAAAATGCACGTTTTTTACCTTGGGTTGGGTGGCTGATCGACATAAGAAGCTAACGAGGCAAATCGTTGATGCCGGACATGAGTTGGCTAGTCACGGCTACGAACATCAACGGGCCACAACCCAAACGTCGGAAGAATTCCGTAGTGACGTTCGGCGCACAAAAGATATTCTGGAAAATGCCGCGGGCGTCCAGGTCTCTGGTTTCCGGGCGGCGAGTTTTTCGTTTGATACCTCAAACCCCTGGACTCATGAAGTGCTTGCAGAAGAGGGTTACGATTACAGCTCAAGTGTTTATCCCGTGCGTCACGATCACTACGGCGTGCCCAATGCTCCCCGCTTTACATACGAACCTGCAGGAAGAAAAGGCGCTATTGAAATTCCGCTTAGCACCGTAAGGTTTTCACGATGGAACTTTCCTTGCGCGGGAGGGGGATACTTTAGATTGCTACCTTATGCCGTTTCGCGATGGGCAATCCGCAATATCCATCAATCAGATGCGCGCCCGGCTATTTTCTATTTCCACCCGTGGGAAATAGATGCGGATCAACCGAGGGTATATAAGCCTGGATTAAAAACGCGTTTCAGGCATTACGTAAATATCGAAACGATGAAAGACAAATTGGATCGGGTTCTTACTGATTTTGCTTGGGGCCGGGTTGATGAGGTTTTTTGTACGAAGAAGGACGACCCACTGTGAGCAATGGCGCTCCGTTGGTTGTGAAACTTTTAGACAATGAAGCAATAGGTCGGTGGGATACCTTCGTCGACGGCTGTTCGGACGCGACTTTTTTCCATCGGGCGGGCTGGAAAAGCGTTATTGAGCGGGCATTTGGGCATAATTGCTATTTTTTCTATGCTGAACGGGGTACAGAGATCGTCGGTCTCCTACCCTTAGTTCATGTAAAAAGTTTACTCTTTGGCAACAGCCTGATTTCAACTGGGTTTACGGTTGGTGGTGGGCCGATAACGTTGGACAGTGGGGCATTGGCGGCTTTGGAAGAAGAGTTGCTCCCCCTCGCGGAACGCCTCAAAGTTGATCATATCGAATACAGAGGCGGAAATTCCCAGCACCCAGATTGGGCGCAGAAGACAAACCTCTATGCCAATTTTGTACGTGAGATCGATGTAAATTCTGAAAAGAATATGCTCGCAATTCCGCGGAAACAGCGTGCGATGGTTCGGAAAGGGATCAATGCGGGTTTGACGAGTATTGTTGATGACCATCCCGATAGGTTGCATCACATATATGCGACCAGTGTCCGCAATCTAGGAACACCTGTATTCTCAAAGAAGCTTTTTGAAACTCTGCTTGAGATATTTGGTTCAGATGTCGATATCGTTACGATAGAGAACGACGGGGCAGCAATCGCAAGTGTTATGAACTTTTATTTTCGGAACAAGGTTTTGCCCTATTACGGTGGCGGGACTTTTGATGCGCGCCCGGTCGCTGGCAATGACTTTATGTATTGGGAAGTCATGCGCCGTGCGGGAGAAAGAGGTTTTACGCAGTTTGATTTTGGTCGCAGTAAGTTGGGGACCGGTGCTTTTAGCTTCAAGAAAAACTGGGGCTTCGAACCTATGCCGCTTACCTATGAATATATGTTGCGCAAATCTGACAATATTCCGGTAATTAATCCAACAAATCCAAAATATCGGTTGTTTATTGAAGCTTGGAAGCGGCTGCCGCTTCCGATAGCTAAATTTGTGGGTCCAATGATTTCTCGCAACTTAGGATGAGATATTGGAAAAACTTTTATTTCTGGCCCATCGTATCCCCTACCCACCCAACAAAGGCGACAAGATCCGTTCTTGGAATATTCTCCAATATTTGGCGCGGAAGTTTGAAATCCATCTCGGGTGTTTTGTTGATAACCCAGAAGACGTGCGGTATCGCGGCAAGTTGGAGGAAATCTGTGCCTCTTGCCATTTTGCTAGGTTAAATCCACCGATCGCGAAAATTCTCAGCCTGCGTGGGTTGTTTTCGGGAGCGCCCTTAACGTTAGGCTACTTTTGGGATAATGGACTGGCCCGTTGGGTGGCCAAAACTTTTCAAAGTAACGATATTACAAATTCTTACGTTTTTTCATCATCGATGGCGCAATATGTATTGCAGGGGGATGCCGCAAAATCCCATCGTGTGGTGGATTTTGTAGATGTCGACTCAGACAAATGGCATCAATACGCCCAATCGAAATCAAGTCTCATGAGTTCCGTTTATTCGCGTGAGAGCCGATTGTTACTGGAATTTGAGCGTAAGGTCGCGACTAAAACTGATGTTAGTTTGTTCGTTTCAGATTCTGAAGCGGCGATGTTTCGGAAATTGGCACCGGAATCCGGCGGAAAAATCCGGGGTATGAATAATGGTGTGGATCTTTCATATTTTGATCCGACACTGAGATACGGGGCGCCATATGACCTGTCAAAAAATAATGTCGTTTTCACCGGGGCAATGGATTATTGGGCCAATGTCGATGCTGTATGTTGGTTCGCCAAAGATGTGTTGCCGACTATTCTTGTGGAGAATCCCGACACTCATTTTTGGATCGTGGGGGCAAATCCAGCGCGAGAAGTTTTGGCTCTGCGGGATTGTCAAAATGTCCATGTGACGGGACAAGTGCCTGATGTTCGCCCCTATATTTCCCATGCGGACGCGATAGTAGCGCCGTTACGGCTTGCCAGAGGGATTCAGAACAAGGTACTGGAGGCAATGGCGATGGCTCGTCCAATTGTTGCTACCCCAGAAGCCCTGGAAGGAATCGATGCAACTATCGGCCACAATGTGCTATGTGAATCTAAGGCCCTGGCATTAGCCGGTGCTGTGCTCAGCCTATCTGATAGGGCGTCTGCAAAGGAATTGGGTGATCGAGGGAGGGAATTTGTATCTTCAGGTTATAGTTGGGACACTAGTCTCAAATGCTTGGATACGATCTTGAGATTTGAGACACCGCCGTAATTTTAATGCCGCAGGAATTTTATTTGTCGATACGCGCAGAAATTAAGTCTTTCGTGGAAGATCCCGCATTGACAATGATGGGTCTTTTGCCCAGTCGCGTTAGCCTGGCAAAAGATGCATCAGTTTTTGCTGCGAGTTGGCGTATGACCTGGATCACGTTGGCTGTTGGCATTGTTGCCTTGCTGATCATTTTCCGAGGTACAGCACTTCAGATCGTGGGTATTTGGAATGGTTCCGAGACGTATAGTCACGGTTTTCTTATTTTGCCAATCTGTGCCTACCTTATTTGGATTAAACGCGGAGCTCTGGCGAACCAAGTGCCCCGCCCCAGCCTGTTTGGCGCGATTATAATTCTCGCGGCGGGATTAGCATGGTTGATCGGAGAGCTGGGAAGTGTCGCTCTCATTCAGCATTTTAGTCTGGCAATCATGATCCAGGGGATGTTTGTCGCAATTCTTGGGAGGGCGGTTACGAAGACGATTATTTTTCCACTGTGCTACCTTTTCTTTGCAGTGCCGTTCGGTGATTTTTTGGTGCCCCCTTTGCAAGACTTGACGGCGGTCTTTGTCGTAGAAGGCCTGCAGCTTATCAATATTCCCGTGTTCCTGGACGGAATCTTTCTTTCAATCCCAACCGGTAATTTTGAAGTCGCAGAAGCCTGTTCTGGAGTTCGATTTTTAATAGCAACGATTGCATTGGGGTTCTTATTCTCGTACCTCACCTACCAAAGCAATGTCCGGAAAGTGGGGTTTGTGGCATTGTCAGTGGCTGTGCCTATTGTTGCGAATGGCATAAGAGCCTTTGGCATTGTACTCATTGCCTACTATACGAATAACGAATTGGCTGTGGGTGTTGATCATCTTGTTTATGGCTGGATCTTTTTTGCATTTGTCACGGTTGTTCTTTTGCTCCTCGGTATGACCTTCCGCGACGGCATTCCGGAAGATGTGCAGGCCGACTCAGATTCCCCACACCAGCTAGCGAGTAGGGTAGTACCGCAGAAACGAATTATCATAAGCGCTCTCATTTCGTTGACGGTTGGGGCGGTTTTCCCCGCCTATGCTGGCGTGATTGCTTCACGGCCGATCCCGAATTTACCGGGGGCGTTACCAGTTATCGAAACGGACACTGTCGGTGGTTGGAGACAGGTGAACATCGCGAGCAACTGGACTCCATCGTATAAAGGCGCACATGCCTATCTTAAGAAAAGTTATAGAAAAGGCGGCGAGCAAGTAGATCTTTTCATCGCGTATTACTCGACGCAACGGCAAGGTGTGGAGCTAATTAGCTTTCATAATACCGTTGCTGATGGGGAAATTTGGCAACGCGCTGCAAGTGGTACCGCTGCAGTGGTTATAGATGGTGCAGACTCAAGAGTTAAACGTGTTCGTATGTTGCGGCGTCGCGTCGGACGTGTGGCATATCAATGGTACTGGGTCGGCAACACCTTGACGCATAGCCCCTATAAAGCGAAGGCTATGCAGGCGAAACAAATGCTCATCGGTGGCTCCGAAGCTGGCGCTGCAATCATTGTGAGTACAACGTATCGAGAACATCAATCAGCGGCAGACAAAATCCTTAAGGATTTTCTCAAGCATCTTCAGCCCGTTGGCCCTATACTGCGAAAATACGCAGATACCAAGTAAAGTCCCCTGAACATCTCCCGCTCCGGCAATTACGAAATAACGAAGTTGTAAACTTATGTGTGGGATCGCCGGCATATTTGATAGCAGAGGCTATCGCCCTGTTGATCGGAACCTATTGATCAGCATGAACGATGTTCAGAGTCATCGGGGTCCAGATGGTGATGGTGTTTTCTTTGAGGACGGTATTGGTCTTGGTCATCGACGTTTGTCGATCATCGATTTGGATGGTGGTGCCCAGCCACTGTTCAATGAAGATCATACTGTCGTCGTTGTCTTTAACGGAGAGATTTATAATTTTGTAAGCCTCTCCAAAGAACTAAAGGAAAAAGGTCACCAATTCCGAACCCATTGCGATACAGAGGTCATTGTCCATGCATGGGAGGAATGGGGCGAGAAATGCCTAGATCGTTTCCGAGGTATGTTTGCGTTCGCGCTGTGGGATAAAAACGCTGAGACGCTTTTTTTAGCGCGTGATCGCTTCGGTATCAAACCGCTATTTTACACTGTGCGCCCCGACGGCACTGTCCTATTTGGATCTGAGCTGAAAGCTGTCCTACTGGATCCTGACACCAAACGCGTAATCGATCCGCAGGCAGTTGAAGAGTATTTTGCGTATGGGTATGTACCGGATCCGAAGACGATTTATTCTGGTATCCACAAGCTCGCACCAGGACATTCTCTTACCCTACGTCGGGGTGAACGAACCCAACGACCAAGAAAATATTGGGACGTTGAGTTTGCCGCATCTGAGGGTCAGTCAGATGCTGATGTCGCGGGGGACTTGATTGAGCGCTTACGCGACGCGGTCGAATGCAGAATGATTTCCGAAGTACCGCTTGGCGCATTTCTTTCCGGTGGCGTCGACTCCAGCGGTATCGTTGCTATGATGGCGAGTTTGTCTGGTGACTCTGTGAACACATGTTCAATCGGGTTTGGCGATCCAAAATTCGACGAAACTTCACACGCTCAAACCGTTGCCAACCGATATGCCACTAATCACCGTGTTGAACAGATTGATCCAAGTTCCTATGATTTGTTAGAAAAATTGGCAGGTCTTTATGACGAACCGTTCGCTGATAGTTCGGCGATGCCTACCTATCGAGTTTGCGAATTGGCGCGTAAGCACGTCACTGTTGCATTGTCAGGGGATGGAGGAGATGAGGTGTTCGGCGGTTATCGCCGCCATCGCTGGCATTGTTACGAAGAGTCATTTCGACGTTTAATTCCTGATTCTATCCGGCGTCCAACTTTTGGCCTGGCTGGGGCGCTTTATCCAAAAATGGATTGGGGTCCGAGGGTGTTGCGGGCCAAATCGACGCTACAGGCAATCGCTCGTACGTCAGTGGAAGGATATTTCAATACGGTTTCCGTTATTTATGACGACATTCGCGATAAGCTATACAGCACCAGTTTTCGAAGTAGCCTACAAGGGTATAGCGCTCGCGAGGTTCTTGCGGGTCATATGAATAACGCAGGAACAGATGATCCTTTGTCGCAAATTCAGTATGCGGATATGAAAACGTATTTGCCAGGCGATATTCTGACGAAGGTTGATCGCGCCAGCATGGCACATTCTTTGGAAGTTCGAGTTCCGTTGTTAGATCATGAGTTTGTAGAGTGGGCTACGACCTTGCCGTCTCAAATGAATTTACGGCACTCTGAGGGAAAATATATCTTTAAGAAGGCCTTAGAAGATCATCTTCCGTCTGATGTTATGTACCGGCCCAAAATGGGGTTTGCGGTTCCGATTTCAGGATGGTTCCGCAACGAACTTCGTGATCGGGTACGAGATGCCCTTACCGGTCCAGTCCTCGCTGATACAGGATTCTTCGATATGGAGTTTCTTGGAAACCTTGTAGTCGAACATCAGTCGGGAGTTCGGGAGCACAGCGCCATTCTATGGAGTCTTTTGATGTTTGAGGCGTTTCTGCGTCAGATCAATAACGTTGGTGTTGACCGTCCAGCGTTCACCTAAATTATTTCAAGCAATTTGGCTAGGTGTCAGATGTTTTGTGCAGTAACGGAAGAAAATCGGTGTGGTGGTCTTAAGCCGTGTTTCGGCGCAGTTTAAACATTAACCATAACATGCCAACAAACATAAAGGCGATCAGGGCAAATGGATGTAATACGTACGTTGACGTGAATTCTTTTGCCGATTCAATCAAGTCCCTTACTGGATTTGGTTGCTGAAAGCGACGCGGATCATTTGATCTTTTGGGTGGCGGTTTGGCGATACGTGGTTTTAGACGAGGGGTAACGCGGTTGGTGTAATTTAATGTTGTTTGGTTGGCAGATTGGGTTCCGCCAACCCCAATCTTTTTTGTAAGCGGCGAGAACACAACCGTAAAACGACGTATCCCAAACAAGCCTAATGTCGCTCCATCGGCAGTTATTTCAGGAGAAATTACCCGTGCCATCGTTTGGTATACGTTTGAACTCATGCGTAGGTTCATAACCTCGGTAAATACTGATGATCCTCGAGAACTCGTTGGTCTCGCAGATCCTTGTATATTCGGATTTTGATTACTACCGGTGACATTAACCAATGACCGGATCGCGTCACGAACGGTATCGCCGGTTCGAACTTGTGGTGCCAGCCCTTTATTAGTCGTTCTGTAAAACCCCTGTGAGGCTCTATTCGTTTGATGGAGTGGTCGTATCGGCGGTGCGGCACTGGCCGATTCAATAAGGTCCTGAAGGCTTGTAATATTCGAATAGTTTATTGGTTCTATTGGGTTGAATGTACTTATTTGGCGCAAACTTGAAGATAAATTTGAGTTTGTTTCGATATTTGTTGTCGGTGGACGCTGAGCGACATTGCTTTCAACTGTTGATTGAGAGGGCGCCTGACTAATTGCAGTTTGGGATGACTCAACATTCGGTGTTGTATCAATTGGCGTCGCCAATAATGGTCCGGGTACTATCAACATAGCGATCCCGACGCTGAATATGGCAGTAGAATGTCTCATATAAAATCAGCGGGTTCTTTGTAAATTACGGCAGTTGCGACACTATACATTAATTACATTTTCACGACGAAAACTCTACTAGAATAGTAGTGGTATAGAGTTTTCAGTGGTCTTAAAGAATTTATCGACAATTGAAGCAAGTTACCTTCAATTGATATCAAACGAGTGATATTTTCTTCATGTTTAGTGTAATGTATGGTTTTAGCGTAATATTTTTCTGGATTTTGTTGCAGAAGATTTAGCTCCCCTTTTTGTCCTAGGATTTTCGTATAGGGCAGGTTGAACTATTATCTTTTCACAGAAATACGCTATGCAGAATTCGGTTGTGAATTAAATGGTCCGCATTTTTAGGCACTACGTTCCTGGATCGTTGCTTTTTTTGGGTATGGTGGAACACCTGTACCTGATTTCGACCATGTATATTGCCTTATTTTTTCGTTGGGCAGACTTGGATCAGCTGTTCTCGTCTTTAGAGCGGCATTTACCGCAGGCTGTCTCTTTCGCGACCGTATTCACGCTAACCATGTTCGCTCTTGGTCTGTACAATAAAGAACATGTTCGGGATCTGGGTGCTATTTTGACGCGCCTTTTATTTAGTTTTTTCTTTGGTTCAATCGCCCTTGCATTTCTTTTCTACATTCAGCCAGATTTGGCGATTTGGCGTAGTGCGCTGGCGATCGCATTTGTAGACGCGATAGTCGGAATTATGGCTATTCGTTGGATCTACCTGAGATTTGCCGACATTCAGGCATTTAAGAGGCGCGTCCTCATTTTGGGCATTGGCGAAAAAGCAGCGAAAATTGAGGCCTTGGAAACAGGTGAGCAATCGCAGGGATTCATTTGTGTTGCTTATGTCCCGCTTAGCGATAAAGAGAAAGTAATAACGGAAGAGAAAAACGTAATAGAAGACGGCCCTCTACCCCATCTCGTTACTGAATTAGATGTCGAAGAAATCGTGGTTGCTGTTGATGAACGGCGTGGCAGCATGCCGATCCAGGCACTATTAGAATGTAAACTGCAGGGAATTTCTGTCGTCGATTATTCAGAATTTTGGGAGCGTGAGACTGGGAGGATGGATCTGGATGCTCTCCATCCGAGCTGGCTTATATTTTCTGATGGTTTTGTCGGTGGCTGGCTTCAGGTGGCCCTTAAACGACAATTCGATATTTTTGCCAGTCTGCTTTTGCTTATTTTCAGTTTACCGGTTCTGGTTCTTTCGGCCATCGTAATCAAGCTAGATAGTGCGGGGCCGATATTTTATCGACAAGAGCGCGTCGGGCTAAATGGTGAAAATTTTATGTTGTTCAAGTTCAGAAGTATGGGGACTGATGCAGAAGAAGATGGTGTCCCCCGATGGGCGCAGGAAAACGATAGCCGAATAACACGGGTTGGTGCCCTGCTGCGTAAATCACGAATAGATGAAATACCTCAGATTTTCAATGTCCTGAAGGGCGAAATGAGCTTTATCGGGCCGCGTCCCGAAAGACCATTCTTTGTAAATGAATTGCGTCAGGTTATTCCGCACTATTTTGAACGACATAGAGTGAAACCTGGCATAAGTGGGTGGGCACAGCTAAATTATCCTTATGGGGCATCTGTCGAGGATGCCAAGAAAAAATTTCAGTACGATCTATACTATATTAAGAATTACAGCTTGTTTTTGGATTTGATTGTCTTAATCCAAACGGTCCGCGTGATTTTGTGGCCACAAGGCGTTCGATAATGGTGCGTATCCTAATTGAGATCCTATGACCCTCGTTGATGCTAGCTCAATCAGCCATTTAATTGCAGCGGCGGTTTTTGGGGCACTGACGATGCTGGTGTTCTTTAGCTGGCAGCGTGGGTTCCTCGGCGCTTGGCTCCTCTCAGCGTGTAGCCTCACGGTTCTTTGGCTCGGGACCACGGCATTTTGTGTTTGGACAGGAATCGCTGAACACGGTGCGGTCGCTATAACGGAAGTCTTGCGAACCGGTGGCTGGCTGGCATTTCTTTTGGCCCTGTTGATGGTTTCAGCTGCACGTAAAGGGTCTTCGTCACAATGGGTTACAACGTCGGTAACCATAGCAATTATATGTTTCGCTTTAATCGCTTTTGAATTTACCGGGCGCGAGGTTGTGCAGGCTATTCTACCGATTGGGCTGCCCGACCTTTCCTTGTTCGGTCGCCTTTTCCTCTCTGTTGCCGGGCTTTTGTTAGTCGAAAACTTGCTACGTAATACTCATCCCGAACAACGGTGGGGGATCAAGTTTCTTTGTTTCGGGGTAGGTGGCTTATTTGCCTATGATTTCTTTATGTATGCCGACGCATTGTTGTTCTATCGAATTAGCAACGACTTATTTACGGCTCGGGGTATTACGACAATTTTGATCGCACCGCTTATCGCAGTTGCAGCTCGTCGTAGCCCCGATTGGTCGATAGATCTTTTTGTTTCGCGCCAAGTTATTTTTCATTCTGCGACAATGGTTGGAGCAGGCGCGTTTCTGCTTTTGATGGCGGCTGTTGGATTTTATTTTCGAGAATTCGGTGGTGAGTGGGGCACAGTTCTGCAAGCAACATTTTTGTTTGCTATGGCTCTACTCTTGGTCTCGGTTGTCTTTTCGGGAAAATTCCGGGCAAAGCTTAGCGCTTTTATTAGTAAACACTTTTTTCGCTACAAGTTCGATTATCGTGAGGAATGGCTGAGCTTTATTATGACAATTTCGGCTAGTGAGCGCGGCGGCGCTCTGGCCAACCGAATACTCGTGGGTATTGCGAACATCGTTGAAAGTCCTCAAGGCGCAATTTGGGTTTGTGAACCTTCGGATCGGGTGTTTCCGCTTGAAACCTGGAACTTAAATATTCCACAAGGTCATCAAGATGTAGATCCGTCGTTTACAAAATTTCTCGAAGAGAAACAGACCGTTATCAACCTAAGTGTCCTGAACATTGAAACAAATCCCTATCCCGGACTCGTCGTTCCTGATTGGTTGAGTGATATAAGGCGTGGCTGGCTGATCATCCCCCTTATCCATCATGATCGGTTGTTTGGTTTTATGTTGCTTGGGCACTCGCGAGCGGCCCGCGAAGTAGATTATGAAGATTACGTTCTTTTAACGACTGTTGGGCGCCAGGCGGCAAGCTATCTCGCGGAGCGGGAGGCCGCCCGCGCCCTCGCAGAGACCCAGCAATTCAGTGAATTCAACCGTCGTTTCGCATTTGTGCTGCACGATATTAAAAATCTTGTAAGCCAGCTTTCTCTAATGGTTCAAAACGCTGAAAAGCATAAAAATAACCCTGCATTCCAAGAAGACATGTTACAGACGGTTAAGGAATCTGTAGATAAAATGAATCGGCTTATGGTTCGGTTGCACGAAGGTGGCAAAGAGGCTGCGGCAACAGCATCTATCAATCTGGTGCAGTTACTAGAAAAGGTTGTAACCCAGAGCCCATTCGACGATGAAAAGCTGGTATTTGAATCGGAAATGGATGACATGGTCGTTGTGGCGGAGGAAGAAAGGTTGACGGCTGTGATATCGCACTTAATTGATAACGCGATGGAAGCAGTCGATGGCGAGGGGCGGATTGACCTCCGATTGTATGCGCGTGGCGGTGATGCCGTAATAGAAGTCGAGGACCGTGGTATCGGAATGGATGAGGAATTTATTCGAAACGAGCTCTTTCGACCGTTCAGAACGACGAAGACCGGGGGTTATGGTATTGGCGCCTATGAAAGTCGTGAGTTTGTGCAAGAGGCGGGCGGCCATATGGATGTAATTTCTACGCCCGGAGATGGAACGACAATTCGGATATGTTTGCCTGCGTTGCAGGTGGTTGCTGCCACTAGTCGGGCAGAGGCTGTATAATGGCGGACCAACGTAAACTTCTGATCGTTGATGATGATACCGGGATTCAGCGTCAGTTGCGTTGGAGTTTCGAAGATATTGACGTTGATGTAGCGGGTGACCGTGAAGAAGCTATCGCTAAATTCAGGTCAGAAACCCCCCCTGTTGTAACACTTGATCTCGGTTTGCCACCCGACCCGGACAACACAACCGAAGGGTTTGCAATACTTGAGGAAATTCTTTCCCTGGCGCCCGAAACCAAAGTTATTGTCGTTACTGGTCAGGATGACCACGAAAACGCGTTGCTTGCCGTTCGCAAAGGCGCATATGATTTTCATAATAAACCCATAGATTCTGATACCTTGGCTCTCCTGGTTGATCGTGCCTATCACTTACATGAGCTAGAAAAGGAAAATCGCCAGTTACAACGATCCAATAAGAACACACCGTTGCAGGGCTTAATTACCGCTGCTCCAGAGATGCTTAAAGTATGTCAGTTCGTTGAAAAAGTTGCGCCGACCAGCGTAACCGTTTTGCTATTGGGTGAAAGTGGAACTGGTAAGGAATTGTTGGCCCGAGCGGTACACGATCTGAGTAATCGGGCAAACGCCCCATTTTCAGCAATTAACTGTGCGGCAATTCCTGAAAACTTGTTGGAAAGTGAGTTGTTCGGCCATGAAAAAGGAGCTTTCACCGGTGCGGTAAAGCAAACCAAAGGCAAAATTGAACTTGCTGATGGTGGCACCCTGTTTCTCGATGAAATAGGGGATGTGCCTCTACCACTGCAGGTTAAATTATTAAGGTTTTTGCAGGAACGTGTAGTCGAACGAATAGGTGGCAGGAAACAGATTGATGTTGATGTTCGAATTGTCTGCGCCACTAACCAGAATCTAGAAGAATTAATGACGGCGGGTACTTTTCGAGAGGACCTATATTATCGGATTAGTGAGTTGGTCGTAAATATTCCGAGCCTTGCTGAGCGTAATGGTGATCCAGAACTGCTTGCACATGCGTTTGTCGGTCAGTTTAGCGAACAACAAGGACGAAATATTCGAGGCTTTAGCGGCGAAGCATTGGCTGCCCTTGCTCAGCACAATTGGCCAGGTAATGTTCGGGAATTGGAAAATCGTGTAAAGCGTGCCGTCATAATGTCGGATGGGGCATTGATAACCCCGAACGATCTTGATCTTACTGAACCGGAGGATATTCCCGACATCTTAAATCTTGCCCAGGCAAGAGAAGAAGCAGAGCGTCGTGAAATTCCACGCGCACTGGCAAGAGTAGATGGTAATATTACGAAAGCTGCTAAAATGTTAGGGATAAGCCGCCCGACACTGTATGACCTTTTGCGACAACATAAAATTGATGTCGATTGAGAAAAATATCGCGAAATTGCGGTACTCCGCCAATGATTAAAACATCCGATTTCAAATTTGAACTGCATCGGTTGGTACAGCGGAGTGTGTAGGAGACGAAATATGAAACGAGACTTCAGAAATGGTATCGCCGCCACTTGTCTTTTAATTGGCTCGTCAATGTTTGTCCTTTCTGCCGCTGGCGTTGCTCTGGCAGCAAAGGGAGATAATGACAAATCGCAAGAATTTGTTGAGGACGCTCAACAGTATCTAGACAAAGGCGACATCAATGCAGCGGTAATTCAGCTGAAAAATGCCTTACAACAGGATCCAAATAATGTTTCTGCCCGAAAATTACTCGGTGAAATTTATTTGCAGGTTGGTAATGGTCCAGCGGCGGAGAAAGAGCTCAAAGCGGCTCAGCAACGTGGAGCGAAAGGTAAAGATCTCCAAATCCAGATCGCCCGCGCCTATATGCTTCAGAGAAAATTCGACAAAGTTTTAAAGGAATTAAAATACGACGTCACGGACCCTAAAGATCGATTGCTAGTGCTACTCGCTCGAGGGCAGGCCTACCTGGGGATCAATGAACTTGAAGATGCCGAGCGTACATTTACCGAGGCGGAGAAATTAAAGGATGATGATATACAGCCCAAGATTGGGTTAGCTCGCATCCTCGCTGTAAAAAATAAAGTAAAGGAAGCCGAAGCAAAGATTGATGCCGCGCTGGCAATTAAAGCTGATTCTGCAGAAGCCTTGGTTCTTAAGGGGGGTATTCGACGACTAAATCGGGACCTTGAAGGAGCAGTTCAAGCCTTTGATAAAGCGGTTAAAGCTAACAAAGGTAATTTGCGGGCACGCCTCGGTCGTGCCGCGGCGCTAATTGATTTGAATAAAGATGTCGAAGCGGAAGCGGATTTGCAGGCCGTTTTTCAACGCTCACGAAAACATCCTTTAGCAAACTATTTGTCTGCATTGTCTCTCGCCAAGAAGAAAGATTTTGCTGGTGCGCAAGAGGCTGTTCAACGTGGTGGTCCATCGCTCGATAATCATATGCCAAGCGTGTTTCTGAGTGGGGCGATTAATTATGGTCTCAACCAGCTGGAGCAGGCAGCAGCGAATTTGGGCAGATTTGTTGGGAAAAATCCTAAGAACGTGCGGGCGCGCAAATTATTAGGTGCAACGCTTGTACGAAAAAATGAATCTAAAAAAGCGATCGAAATACTTGAACCCTTGGTTACGGAGAACCAGGCAGATGCTCAGGTTAAGTCACTCTTGGGTAGCGCTTATATGCGAACAGGAAAGTTCGCAAAAGGGGCGGAGATGTTTGAACAAGCTGCTAAGGAGAACCCTAAAAAGTCAGCTATCCGGACCCAGCTGGCTCTAAGTCGGCTCGCGCAAGGTTCTACTGACCAGGCCGTGGGAGACCTAGAAGCGGCAATCAATTTAGATCCTGACGCAAACCAAGCCTCTGTTCTTCTTGCATTGGTCCACCTCCGAAAGGGAAAGTTTGACGATGCTTTAAAGGCAGCCGAGGCGCTCAAAAAAAGTATGCCCGAAAACCCCTTGGCGTTGAATTTGATCGGGGCGTCTTTGCTGGGAAAAGGTTCTCTTAAAGAGGCAAGAGCTTCGTTTGAAGAGGCGCTAAGGAAAAAGCCCGAATTCCATCCTGCGAGGATGAATTTGGCGCAACTCGATCTCAGAGAGAAAAAAGACGCCAACGCGATGAAACACTACAACGCCATTATTTCTGCAGACCCAAAGCATATTGGGGCGTTAATGGCGCTTGCCAACATCGCGGCTAAAAACAAGCAAGATCAAGATGTCGTCAAATGGCTGAAGCAGGCAGGCGAGGCAAACCCAAAATCTGTCGCACCCCGTCTCCAGCTTATTAGGTATTACAACAGTCGGCGTTCAATTCGAAAGGCGTTATCCGTTGCTCGTTCCTTAAATACCAGTGTACCAAGGAATCCTCAGTTGCTTGAAGCATTAGGTCGAGCCGAAGTTGCATCAAATAATATTTTGAATGCGGTAGGCACGTTTCGTGAACTGGTAGATGTTGTGCCGAAGTCGCCACGGGCGCACCAATTATTGGGTGATTCCCTTGTTGCTTCTAAAGACCCAAGAGCGGCTCGGGAGAGTTTTAACAAATCTCTCGAACTGGATAAGAGTTATGTCCCTACGATGATGAGGCTTGCTGAGCTTGAGTCACGTGAAGGCAATTTGGATAAAGCGTTGGAGTTGGCGCAGGCAATTGACGGAAAGCGGCCCAAATTTGCTGCCGGTAAAATGCTTGCCGGTGATGCTTACGTTCGAGCGAAACAGTTTAAGAAAGCGTTGGTCGAATATGATGCCGGCCTAAAGAAAGTAGATACTGGTGCTCTCGCGATTCGTCGATTTAATGCACAACGACAGGCTGAGAGTCTCGATAAAGCGCTGGCAGGCCTGCAGACCTGGGTTGATCGGAAGAATGAAGCCGCCGTGCGCCATGTCCTTGCTAGCAATTATATTTCCAACAAGCGTTACGACGACGCTATCCGTGAGTCGGAAAAGTTGCTTAAGGATGATCAAGACAATCCGGTTTTGCTCAATAATTTGGCGTGGCTCTATTCTGAGAAGAAGGATCCTAGAGCAGCCGAGTTTGGCAAAAGAGCATTAGATAAAGCACCTAAGTCTGCAGCTGTCATGGATACATTGGGCTGGATTCTTTTAAGTAACGGCGATATTGCAAAAGGCACGGAGTTGCTGAAGAAAGCAAATGAAGCTGCGCCAAAACAAGGGGATATAGCTTATCACTATGCGATTGCATTACAAAAAGGTGGCAAAACACGTGAAGCAAAACGCTTGCTCGATAGGCTAATTGCCCAAAAAGGAACTTTTTCCGATATGGGGAAAGTGAATAAACTCCTTAAGGAACTTGGTGGCTAAATAACGGCATTTCCGACCCTAGACGGGAATTAAAGAATCTCGAATTTCAAGTGGTGTAGCGGGAATACCCCCAAGTTCTCCAAAAAAGAAATCAAAGAACCTTTCAAATTTATCGAGAAATGCTCCCAGCTCTCTTTGTGTGCGAACATAAGGGGTGTTGCCGGGCATTAGAGAGGGGCTGTGATAGGTGAAGCTATAGGTGCGACAATTTCGAGTGATCATTGTCCGCACGAGACGGCGATGTTCCTGCCAGCTAATACCCTCTGGCGTTAACGTTATCCGATCCATCAAACGCAATCTCGCGAAGAGGCCAGGCAGATGAAGTGCCCGGCCGGCGTTACTGTTTAGTCGGTCGTACAACGCTCGACGCGACGAGCCCAACAATCCGGCGAAATCAATCGACATCGGTATTTCGCATAAATTCTGTGAAGGTCCGAACCAATATGGTTGCGACCCACATAAAGAAAAATCGGGTCCTGCCTGAGACGATAAATCTGTCCAGGGCAGCACGCTTGTATCGATTTCATAACCCAGGGCTTCGAGGGTTGTGGTTGTATTTGTGCCAGCCCCATAGCGCCCCGCCTTGTAAACCTTGGGACGCATGTCGAAACGGTCTTCGATCGCCTCCGTTAGAATTCTTAACTTTTCCCGTTCGAGAGATGCGGGGAGATTACCCGGATAGGAGTTGAAATTGTTTACGTCTTCGTCAAATGGCGGGTTTACCCACGGGTGGAGGTGGGCACCAACATCACATAAATCGTCAGCGTAAAATTCTTGTAACGGGCGGACACCGTCTTCTTGGCTAATGATCGGATAATCACAGACATATATCGGGACGATGTTATATTTCTCAAAGATACGATGTGCCTTTTCTTGAGCACTCATCGCCGTTACGCCCGTGCTGACCCGGGAATGAGGTTGCGACCAGTCGAACTCCTCCTCGGTATCGATCAGTACCATCAAGCGCAACTCATCGTCTTTGGCTTGAGCGATTTTCCAATTTTCTGGAGTCAGCATATTAATTCATCATGGCCAGCAGGTATTACGCGCGGTACAGAGATAACATAATATGGGCCGAGCCAATTAATTTTACTCGTATCGACATGCAGGAAATCACGCGCGCGGACTCACTTCCCCATCTTGTACATGTCTTTCCATCTTTCGGACATGGCGGTGTACCAATCCGTATAGCGACGGTCATCAACAAACTTGGCAAACGATATCGTCATACAATTCTGGCTTTGGATAGAAACTTTTCCAGCCAGTCGAGGCTAGACAAAGAAATTGATATTGCGCTCCATGATCCAAAAATCGATAAGTCGCGCCCAATAAAATCACTATTCGATATTCGTCGACAGCTTGTCGAATTACACCCTGATCTGCTGCTTACTTTTAATTGGGGGGCTGTAGAATGGGCCCTAACAAATCGTATTTCCGTTTCCAGGCCACATGTTCACTTCGAAAGTGGCTTTGGCCCTGAAGAAGCTGATCGACAGATTGCGCGCCGCGTTAGGATGCGACGTTTTGCGTTGGCGAAAATGCACCGCCTCGTTGTTCCTTCAAATACCTTGATGGAAATAGCCGACAAGAGCTGGAAGGTGGCTCATTCGAAGGTTTTGCATTTGCCGAATGGTGTCGATTGTACCCAGTATAATAGCGTGGGTGATCCTGATATAATTCCGAATTTCGTCCGTCGCCCTGATGAATTGATATTGGGAACAGTCGCTCCGTTGCGGGCGGAGAAAAATTTGCAGCGGTTGTTGCGGGTCTTTTCAGTGATCGTTGATCGCTACGCTGTTCGGCTCCTGATCACAGGGGATGGTGTAGAGCGGGGAGTATTGGAAACATATGCGGCAGAGCTCGGTATTACGGATAGGGTGATATTTGCAGGTCATGTCGAAACCCCTGAGAAAGTTTTCCCCTTGATGGATGTTTTTGCGATCACTTCTGATACAGAACAAATGCCTAATACCGTGCTACAGGCCATGGCGGCATCGCGTCCGGTTGCCGCCGTTGATGTCGGTGATATTGCCGCTAACCTTTCTCCTGAGAACCGGAAAATGGTAGTTGCCCGAGAAGATGAGGCTTCGTTTGTTGAAATGTTAGATCGGCTATTGTCTGATGCACCGCTACGAAAATCAGTTGCAGCTGCAAATCGCCGACATGTGCTCGCCAACTATAGTTTAGATAAAATGGTGGCAGCTTATGGTGCTCTGTTCGATGATGCCCTCAAGACGGTGGAAAGATAGGGGCCAGGCTGATCGAACCGCTGAAGATACTCACTTATTCGACTCTTTTTCCAAATGAAATACATCCTCAGCATGGAATCTTTGTTGAAAACCGTCTGCGTCGGATCGTAGAAACAGGCGAGGTCTTTGCCGACGTGATCGCGCCGGTTCCCTGGTTTCCGTTTAAGCAAGAAGTCTTCGGTCACTATGGGTCTTTGGCCCGAACTGAAAAATCGGCGGACCGGTTCGGCCTGTCCGTCCGATACCCACGCTACTTAACTATTCCCATGGTTGGTATGCATCTGGCGCCAGAGCTGCTGTATCGCGGGACAGTTAATCAGGTACGGCAGTCAGTTGAGAAAAGTGGCGCGATGTTAATCGATGCCCATTATTTTTTTCCAGATGGCGTTGTCGCGGCGAAGATTGGCCGGGCCTTGGGCTTGCCGGTTGTGATTAGCGCTCGCGGATCTGACATCAATTTAATTTCTCGATATGAGGGGCCCCGAAAACGAATTGTTGAAGCTGCAAATCAAGCCGTTGCTATCATCGCGATATCGCATGCTCTCCGAGATCGAATGATTGAGATCGGTGTTGATCGAGAACGCATTCATGTTTTGCGCAACGGTGTCGATCTAGAAGTATTTGAACCGGTTTCAATTCAGACAGCACAGGCTAATACCGGGATCGATAAACCGACCATGCTTGCGGTTGGTAACATCTTGTCTTCGAAGGGGCAGGATATTGCCATTCGTGTGTTGGCGCATATCCCTGATCTTGATTTGGTCATTGTTGGAGAGGGGCCTGATCGGCAGGCCTTTCAACAGTTAGCAATAGATCTCGGCGTGTCAGATCGAGTGCGGTTTGTTGGTCGCGTATCACAAACCGAACTCAAGAATTGGTTCAGCGCTGCAGAATTTTCTGTGTTGGCTTCGATGAGGGAGGGCATGCCCAACGTCCTTCTTGAATCGATGGCATGCGATACGCCGGTAATTGCAAATAATGTAGGGGGTGTGCCCGAAATAGTTTCTGTTCCGCAAGCCGGCAGACTTATATCCAACCGGACCCCAGAGGCGTTGGCTGCCGCAATAGTGGATCTTCGTGCATTGCCGCCGAAGATAGGGGCAACGCGCGCATGGGCTGAAAACTTTAGCTGGGATCCGACGGTTGCAGGACAAGTCTCGCTATACCGAGAAGTTCTTAGGGACTCTCTTGGGTCGAAGACGTGAGTCTGCCGTACACATCAACATAATTTGAGACGCTGTTTGTCCAGGAGCGTTCGTTCTCGACAAATTCTCGACCAGCTGCGAGTTGATGCGGCCAGTCCTGACGGTTTTCCATTACGCGCAATGTGGTCGCCACCAAGTCGTCGACGTCATCCGCTCTAAACAAATTTCCTGTTTCACCATCTCTGATCAGCTCGTGGTGACCACCGACATCAGAGGCAATAAGAACCTTATTCATCGCCATGGCTTCTAATGGCTTTAGTGGCGTAACTAGGTCTGTGAGCCGAATGCGTATGCGTGGATAAACCAGAACATCAACTAAATCGTAGTATTGTTGAACCTGATCATGTGGCACTCGACCCGTAAAGATGATGTGGTCATCGAGCCCCAACTTGCTGCTGAGCGTTTTTAGGTTGCCGTCTTCGGGACCGCCACCAACCAATAGTAACTTTGTGTCCGGCCTGTTTTGCAAAATTTGGGGCATCGCCTGACACATTAGATGCAAGCCTTCATAGCCGTAGAATGAACCAACAAAGCCCAAGACTGATTGATCAGTAAGGCCTAATGTTTTCGCTAGTTCTGTGTCAGGTTTTCCGCTGCCGGTAAATTCACCCACGTTGACTGCATTGGGAATGACCGTCACTCGGTCTTTGGGAATGTCGCGGGCAACAATGTCTCCTCTCAGTCCTTCGCAGATGGTCGTCACGGCATCTGCGCGCTTGAGAGCCCAAGTTTCCAGCGAACGGGTTGCTTTGTATCGCGGTCCGGATTCGCTGCCTGTACCATGGCTTGCTGCGGCATCCTCCCAAAAGGCGCGCACCTCATAGACCACTGGAATATTCAATTGTTTTCCCGCATGAATGGTAGGGATAGCGTTTAGCACCGGAGAGTGTGCATGGAGAATGTCGGGTTTCTCGTTGCGCGCTACTTCTATGAGTCGGCGCTCTGTTTGACGCATAAGTGCCCACTCTCGAACGACTGGCAGTCGAGACAATTGTTTGTTCGCTGGTGGCGTGCGCCAAAATGACCAGCCGTCTATCTGCTCTTGGGGGACATATGGTTGCGTGTGCTTAGGCGACGTCAAATGGAATGTCTCCCATCCGAGCGCCCGTTGCTGTTTCAGGATCGCCAACGTTCTAAAGCTGTATCCGCTTTGCAGTGGAATGGAATGATCCAGGACATGTAAAATGCGCATAGGCGGTGGCTTATCTATCGCGATTGGCACGTCCTAAAGGTCTATTTAAGCATGGGGGAAATAGCAACCAGCTGATTTGTGCCTTATCCTCGCCTTATTCGGACGCAATAAATTTAATGGGACTAGTCAGGCTGTATGAAAAACAATCCCGTTCGATAATGTTGACTTGTCAACAAATAGGCGTTCCAATGTTGATGACGCGAGACTCGTTCGAAAGAATGGTGGTAGCGTAAACCATCGGTATGGGACCGAAGCATAAATTAAGCCAGACATTTTGAGATCTTTTCAGGGAGGATTAGAAATGATTAAGACACATAATTTGATTTCCGCGGCTCTCGTGGGTGCTGTTGCACTCAGTGGTGCTCAGTTTATCGGGGCGCAGGATGTTTCTGCGGCCGAACTAAGACTGGCCCATTTTTCATCACCAAAACATCCAATGGATCGTCTGTTTATGCGCCCTTGGACCAAAAAAATTGCGCAAATGTCAGCCGGGACACTAACGGTTAAGATTTTCCCCGGCGGCAAGCTCGGTAAAGGCCCTCGCGCGCAGTTTAAGCGCGCTGTCGATGGCATTGCTGATATGAGCTGGGGGCTGCAAGGCTATACCTCCAAGATATTCAAGCGGACGGCGATGGTCGAACTTCCCGGCGTTGCTAAAAACTCAAATGAGCTCGTCAAAAAGATGTGGAATGCCCATAAGCTTTTGGCTCCAGAATATAAGCGGGTAAAACTCTTGGCGATGTGGGTTGGCGAGGCGCCGATCTTTATGAGCCGGAAAAAGCCTATTCGAACCTTGGCAGACTTGAAAGGCATGAAAATTCGGACTCCGTCGGCCAACCAATCACGTTGGTTGAAAGCATTGGGGGCAACGCCGGTGTCGATGCCAATTACGCAGGTTTATCGAGCACTGGAAACTGGCCGGGTGGATGCTCTGCTCGTGCCGCCAAGCGTTATTAAGAGCTTTAAGATCGGAGAGGTTGCCAAACATTTCACCACCGGTCTTGCTGAAGCGTTTGGCCGTTCACCGTTCTTTTTGGTTATGAATAAAAAATCTTGGGCTGGCCTTACAGATAGCCAGAAAATTTTGATAACCAACACGACTGGTGCCAAATGGAGTGCCAAGGCCACTGCCATATACATGAAAGCGGGCGCGAAGGGTCTTAACAGTGTTCGGAATACTGGAAAGCATAAAATCTATGCATTTTCCAAAGCCGAGCAAGCGAAAATGCAAGCTATTTTGCTCAAGGCCCGTGCTAAATATATCGAGCAACTTGAGAAGGGTGGAGTACCTGCAAAGGCAATTCTTGCCGCAATGAACGCAGGTTCCTGATCTGTATTGTCGGTGCCTTCTGATCGTCCAATAGAAAGCATCGTTCGAAAGAGTGTGCGTCACCTTGCCATTTTGGCCGGGGTGACGCTTCTCTTTTTGATGCTTCTGACTGTCTATGCGGTGGTCATGCGTTACATATTCAACGCCCCAATACTCTGGGCGCTTGATGTCGGGCGTATGGGGTTGGTGGTTCTCGTGTTTTTTGGGCTGGGCTATTGCGGTCTAACTGGAGGGCATATTGCCGTCGATTTCATTAGTGTTCTTGCGCCGCCCAAATTGGTGAGAGTTTCCGACGTTATTATTCGGTCAGGTTGTTTTGTCCTGATTGCTCTTATGGCCTGGCAAGGTTTTAAACAGGGCCTAGATGCCATCGAGATGGGGGAGGGGACGAACGAGTTAGAAATTCCCTTGTTCCCATTTTTTGGGGTTGTGGCGTTAGGTTCCGCTATCTATTGCATCGTTCTATTACTCCAAGTTTCTCGTGCAGCACGCCGCGAACCAATGGATGACCCCGGAGAATCATGACACCAACCGTCGTTGGCATATTAGGGCTTTTGGGCTTGTTTGGGTTACTGGCGCTGCGTATGCCGGTCGGTATCGCCATGGCCGTTATTGGCACGATTGGATTTGGCGTTCTCAATAGCTGGCCAGCGGCTATGGCGCAGCTTGGGCGCGAGCCGTTTGTCATTGCTTCCTCCTTTGAACTCGTTGTAATTCCGCTTTTTGTCCTAATGGGCAATCTTGCCAGCATTTCTGGTATGAGCCGTGATCTCTATCAAGCTGCCTATTCCTGGTTTGGTCATTGGCGAGGTGGTTTGGCGTCGGCAACGATTGCGGCTTGCGCAGGTTTTGCTGCTGTGTCGGGCTCTTCTGTAGCGTCTGCGGTGACGATGGGGCGTGTCGCGTTGCCGGAAATGCGACGTTATAAATATGGTTCGCGTCTATCGACTGGCTGCATAGCCGCGGGTGGGACTCTGGGCATCCTCATCCCACCGAGTACGGGGTTTGTGATTTACGCGATCCTGACTGAAGAATCTATCGGTCGACTGTTCCTAGCCGGAATTCTGCCGGGATTACTGTTGACCGTTCTCTTCATGATAGCGATTTATATACAATGCCGGATCAATCCTGAGCTTGGACCGCCAGGCCCTAAAACGCCTATTCGTGAGAAATTCACAGCTTTGCGTCAAGCCAGCGCAATGGTCGGCATTGTCATTATTACGATTGGTGGAATTTATATTGGCGCTTTTAGCCCGACGGAAGCCGCTGGCGTCGGTGCCTTCCTCTCTCTTCTTTTAGCGTTGGTACGCCGTCGTGTAACAACGTCCGCGATGAGTGATGTCCTGCTACGGACCGTTCGGACCACAGCTTTGGTATTTCTGATTATTGTCGGGGCCCATATCTTCAGCCCATTTATTGCGTTGACCAATATTCCCGAAGATTTGGCGGAATTGCTTGGCGATCAGTCGATGCCCCGCATTGCGGCGCTGCTGATTATTCTGCTGACATACATCATCCTTGGGACGTTTCTAGAAGGATTTGCGATGTTGGTACTGACGCTGCCAATCGTTCATCCGCTTATACTCGCATTGGGATATGACCCGATCTGGTTTGGCGTGGTGATGGTTATTGTGCTGGAGATGGGCCTTATAAGCCCACCTGTGGGAGTGAATGTCTTTGTGGTCAAAGGCATTGCCGGTGATGTTCCGATGAGTGATATCTTTTTGGGTATTCTGCCATTTTGGTTGGCCATGGGGGTTTGTCTTGCCTTCCTAGTCGCTTTTCCACAGATCGCACTGTTCTTGCCCGATACGATGATCAATTAACTAGATTTTTTTCATGCGTCTCTTTTCAAATCGTCGCCGCAAGTTGCACATGGGGAAATACCCCATGGAAAAGCTGAAACGCGTTCCAAAGACGACCACCTTTATTTCTGAGGATGTGCCGCGGGTATCGAAGCGCGCTAACTTTTTTAATCGCGCTGCGCTTGGTGACCTGGGGGCCAAAGCCAAACGCGAACGTCCAAGATTTGTTGGCAAGTTGCCATTTGCTCGCTCTATGGGAAAAGTGTGTCAGGCACATCTACCAAGACACAAAGGTGATGCTCTCGATACTCAGGCACCATTGCCCGAAGACCTCACTGAACGGGCGGAACATTTCAAAGCGCTAACCTATTTTCTCAATGCCGACATGGTGGGGATTTGCGAAGTGCCGGAATATGCCTGGTACAGCCATGACACTAATGGTGATGAGATTGAACCACGTCACAAGTACGCGATTGTGATGCTGATTGATCAAGGGTTTGAAACCCTTGATGCGGCCTCTGGTGATGACTGGATCAGCAATGCGCAAAGTTTCCGTGCCTATATGTGGGGCTCCAACATTGCTTGTACCGTTGCGGAGTACATCCGCCAGCTTGGCTATGAAGCGCAGGCCCATACCAATCTTGAGAGCGATGTCTTACATAATCCACTGGTCATGCTGGCCGGGTTGGGCGAGCTGAGTCGAATAGGCGAAGTGGTCTTGAACCCGTTTATTGGCCCGCGCTTTAAATCATCGATCATTACGACGAACCTGCCTTTAGCAACAGATCAACCGATTGATTTTGGGCTGCAGGATTTTTGTTCGAAATGCATGAAGTGCGCTGTCGAATGTCCCTGCAATGCCATTCCGTTTGGCGACAAGGTGATGTTCAACGGTTATGAGATGTGGAAGCCGGATGTAGCCAAGTGCACGGCATATCGTGTCACCAATTCCAAAGGCGGTGGCTGCGGCCGTTGTTTGAAGATGTGCCCGTTCAACAAAGAAGGGCTGATCTCGCACCGTGCTGCTTTGTGGGCCGCAATTAAGCTACCCTTTATGCGGCGCTTTCTGGCGAAGCTCGATGACTGGCTTGATTACGGAAAACGTAATCCGGTTAAAAAATGGTGGTGGGATCTCGAAATCGTTGATCGCAAAGTGACAGTTCCAGAAAACGTCAATCAACGCGATCTGAACAAGAATCCGGAAGAACCTACAGCGCAGCGACTAGGGTTGTACCCGCGTGATACAATCCCTGACCCGGATCGCCGTGAAGCCGCACCCGTTGACCGTAAAGAGGGCATGCAGCGCTATGAGCAGGCGCGGCAGGAAAATACCGACAGGATTGCTGCCGAGAAAGAGGCCGCGAAATGAAGTGGTTCTCGCAACGCAAGCGTCCGATGCATATGGGCCAATACCCGATGCACAAGATCAAGCGCGTCGATCAGCCAACGACCTATATCTCAGACGATGTGAAGCGGGTACCTAAACGCGCCAATATGTTTACCCGGGCGGCCAAGGGGGATCTCGGTAAGAAGGCGCAGTTCGAGAGAACCCATCGGTTTGCGAAAACACCGTTGAGCGCTGCTCTGCGCAGTATGTCGGCGACGCACGATGATATTCATGATGGCCCCGTGGCACCGGATATTGCGCCGATTCCCACCGACACCAAGGAAGTAGCCGAGCATATCAAGTCAATGTGCATGTTCCTTGATGCCGATATGGTGGGGATCTGCGAAGTGCCGGATTATGCTTGGTATAGCCACGACAATGATGGCACGCCAATCGAACCCTACCACAAATACGCCATCGTGATCGTCACCGATCAGGGGTTTGAGACGCTTGATGCTGCCTCCGGCGATGATTGGATCAGCAATGTGCAAAGCCAACGCGCCTATCTTATGGGGTCCACGATTGCCTGCACCGTCGCGGATTATATTCGCCAGCTCGGATATCCGGCACGCGCGCAGACAGCCACCAAGTCTGATGTTCTGCATCTACCGCTCACGCTACTGTCAGGGATGGGTGAACTAAGCCGTATCGGTGAACTGATCCTAAATCCGTTTCTAGGGCCGCGGTTTAAGACACACATCGTCACCACTGATTTGCCAATGCAGATCGACAAGCCGATTGATTTCGGACTTCAGGACTTTTGCAATAAATGCATGAAATGCGCCAATGAGTGTCCGTGTAATGCGATCTCGTTCGGCGACAAAATCATGTTCAATGGCTACGAGATGTGGAAACCCGATACCGAGAAATGCACGCTCTATCGGGTGACTAATCAAAAAGGCGCTTCCTGTGGCCGTTGCATGAAAATGTGCCCTTTCAATAAAGAAGGGCTGCTGACCCATCGCTTCGCGCTGTGGCTCGCGATTAAGGTTCCGCCCTTACGTGGTTTGCTGGCGCGGATGGATGATTGGTTTGAATATGGTAAGCGGACGGTCGCCAATAAATGGTGGTGGAATCACGAAAACATCGATGGCGAATATGTGATCGCCAAAGGGGAAAATGAACGCGATCTGAAGAAGGAGTTCACGCCTCGGGGCGAAGACCGTTATGCCGTATTTCCGCCAGACACTATGCCACCGCCTGATCACGAGGGTCCATTTCCCATCGACCGTCCTGCCGGAGTTAAAAGACGTGCAGAAGCAGAGAAGCCACCAAAGTAGCGTTGAAGACTATATGTCGGTTGCCTGATGGCAGTTCGCGGATCATTATAAATTGAATTGATTTCGCCGGTGCGCCGGTAAGGAGGAAGACATGGCTAGAAGCCTTCACGCGAGACCAGACGTAACGCCGGAGCGCGAAGCGTTTTACAATAAAATTGACCCGCTCGCCGTTGCACCCCTATGGGAACGGTTATTCACGTTCATGAAAAAAGAACCCGAGATGCGGGCCGATCCCTATGTCTGGCATTATGACGATATTCGTCCGAGCCTGATGGAAACGGCGACGTTGATTACGGCCGAAGAAGCTGAGCGCCGCGTTCTTATCCTCGAAAACCCAGCCCTAAAGGGTGAAACCGCTGCTAGTGACTCAATGTTTGCCGGCTTCCAGCTGATTATGCCGGGTGAGGTTGCGCCAACACATCGCCATTCTCCGGCGGCTCTCCGTTTTATCGTTGAGGGCGATGGCGCCTACACGGCAATCAATGGCGAGAAAGCGCCGATGAAGCCAGGTGACTTGATCCTGACACCATCGGGCGTCTGGCATGATCACGGGAATGTCGGAACGACACCGGTTGTTTGGCTCGATGGGTTGGATATTCCGCTGATCCGAGCTTTGGGCACGATGTTTACGGAACTTTATGAAGATGGCGGGCTTCACCCTGAAGGCCGACCGAAGTTTGATAATATTGCACGCTACGGTGCCAATATGCGGCCAATGGATTATCAATCCGAGGATCTGCACTCACCGGTTTTCCACTATCCCTACGATGAAACCCGTAGCGCGTTAGTGAATATGAAGAAAGCGGATGAGGTTGACCCATTCCACGGTATCAAGATGCAATACATCAATCCGAATACCGGCGACCCCGTCATGCCGACTCTGGATTGTTATATGCAGCTGCTGCCTTCAAAGATGGAAACGCAGCAATTCCAGTGCACGGCGACTTGGATTTATTCAGTCGTTGAAGGAACAGGGCGCACCGTAATTAACGGCACGCCATATGAATGGGGTCCACGGGACGTCTTTGTCGTGCCGGGTTGGTTGCCGCATCATCATGAATGTGATGATGATGACGCCTTCCTGTTTAGCTTCACGGATAAAGCAGTCCACGAGAAGCTTGGCCTGTATCGAGAAAAGCGCGGTAACGTCACGCACTAATCTAAATTCTTCGCAAAGAAAAAGGGCTGCTCAATGAGCAGCCCTTTTTGTATCTGGTTAGGGTCGTTTAGCGTACGCGGCAATCAAAGAACTCGCCTTTACCGGGGCCTACGCCGTCTTTCTGTTCTTCAAGGTCAAGGCGTTCGTCTTTAACGTCTGGCGCCCATGTAACAACTTGCAGGATCTCAAGGTCGACATCACCGGTACTGGCGAACCAGTAGGCGTTGCCATGGGGCATGATGATACCTTCCTGTGGTCCAAAGACGCCCAGAACTTCATCATCAGGTCCGTAAAACGTTACTTCACCCTTCATGCACATCCACAGACCGTCCATGCCGGTATGAATGTGCATATTGTTGTCGCCCTGACCCTTCTTGACGATTTGAACGGAACCGCGCAGGAGCCCGGAAGTGCCTAGTGTGGCAATGGACTTGCCAGCTTTTAATCCTTCGGGTTTTGCATAATTAAAAATTTGCGGCGATCGCGCGTTTTGTTGCGCTTCTTCGATTAGGTCTTCTCTGCGTGCAGCCATGAGTACCTCCAAAAATTCGATGGTTAATCTTCTGCCTTTTTATATACCCGCGCAAGGAGTTCCATCAGTGTGTGACGTTCATCAACAGAGAGGTTCCGCGTCATATGCTGCTCGTGCGTATTCACCAAATTATTTAACTCAGCCAGTAAGTTATGCCCCAAGTCAGTTAACTTTAGAGCGTGGGAACGGCGGTCGGTCGCGGAGACCTCACGCACAACGAGCTTTCGATCTTCCAGCCGGTCTATGATTTGCACCAATGTCGAACGATCAAACCGCAAGGCACCGGCAATTGCGGACTGACTGATGCCTGGGTTGGCATCAATTAGGACCAACGCGCCATATTGTGGCGGAGATATCTCAACCTCACCGATGGTTTTGCTAAAATGCTGAAAAACGGCAACCTGGGCACAGCGTAAATTGTACCCGATGAGGTCGGGCAACGACGCCATATCAATGGCGTCAGATTTGTCCGTTTTTTCAGCCATCAGTGCCTAATTTCTCAGGCAATCTTCAAAGTAAGGTCGCAGACGCCGTCCACGTGAACAACGATCTCTTCGCCACGACTAACCGCGCCGACCCCTTCTGGGGTACCGGTATAGATCAGATCGCCGGGTTCCAGCGTTACCAGACCTGAAAGATAAGAAACGCTTTCTGGCATATTCCAGATCATGTCGCCGATATCGCCGGATTGCCGGGTCTCGCCATTAACCGTTAGCGTAATGGCACCATCAGTTGGATGTCCGATAGAAGATGCCGGATAAATTTCACTGCACGGCGCTGAGGCATCAAAACCTTTGCCCATATCCCACGGGCGACGCATGCCTTTGGCTTCTTCCTGAAGATCGCGGCGGGTGAGATCGATTCCAACGCCGTAGCCGAAGATATGGTCGTTGGCGTCATCAACAGAGATATTAGCGCCGCCTTTGCCAATCGCGGCAACCACTTCAGCTTCGTAATGGAAGTTCTCCGTCGCAGGTGGATAGGGGATTGTCGCACCGTTTTGGACGATTGCATCACCTGGTTTCAGGAAGAAAAAAGGAGGTTCGCGCTCATCGGCACCCATTTCGCGGGCATGGGCCGCATAGTTCCGGCCAATGCAGTAAATCCGGCGTACGGGGAACCGGTCTTCGCTGCCGACAACGGGGACACTGGGGAGTTCCCAGCTGGGAATCGCATAGCTCATTAACGTCACTCCAAATCAGATTTATATTGGGCGTGAATGTGACCTAACAGGGCATAAAGGGCAAGGTTCACTACGTGTATTTTCAAGGCTAGCTTTCGGGTCGTGCAGCCCTAATTAGGATAGGGTAGAATATTCCAAACACGCTATTCATGAGGCCAATATGTCTTTTCCAAATCGTCCGCTTGAAGCTATCGAACATTGGCATGCCCATGTTTATTACGACCCTGAAAACACCAAGGATGCCGCCGCTGGGCTCCGCGAAAAAATCGTTGCAGAATTTCCAGAAACCACGATGGGGCGTTGGCATGACGAAATTGTCGGGCCGCACCTGGTTTCGATGTATCAGGTCGCCTTTGAAGTTGATCAATTTGACAAGCTGGTACAATGGCTGGCGGTAAATCGCGATGGATTGAACGTATTGGTTCATCCCCATACCGAGAACGCCTACAACGATCATTTGGTTTTTGGCTTCTGGCTAGGTGAGAAGTTACCTCTAAATGAAGAGCGCCTAATTAGGATGGCAGACCGCGCATCGCGATAGATAGGGTTTCTAAATCCATGGTCTTGCCGAGCCGAGGCAGGGCTTTTACAACATAACTTATGACCTTTCCCCTGGACCCCATTAATGGGTTGCTCGACAGGCTGTCGCGGCACCCATTTTACGAAGACAAATTGCCCAAGGGCATTTCCGATGCTGCCGAGTTTGCGGACGCAGTGCCTTTGATGTCGCGACCTGACTTGGTCGCTGAAATGCAAAAGCCTGGCTATGGCGCTTTTGGTGGCACCAAACCCGTGCGTATGAATATGAGCCCCATGGGCGGCGGGCTGGTCCCTGTTATGCAGACCAGACGTGACCTCGATCGGATGATTGGGGCTTGCCGGACACATCTTGATGCCTGCGGCGTGGAGGAAGGCGACGTCTGTGCCGTGTTCTTTGGTTACCACCTGTTCGTTGCCGGCCTATTCTATCAATCCCAGATGGAAGCGCATGGTGTGACGTGCATCCCACTCGGACCCGGCGAAGCGGATCGCGCCGTCGATATCTGTAATTCACATAACGTCAATATTCTCGCGGGTAATCCAAGCTTCTCGCTTAGGCTAATTGAGGCTGGTGTTAAACCGCCTAAAGTTTTCTTTGCGGGAGGCGAGGCCTTCACTGGGAATCCAACGCTCTATAATGCGGTCGCGGATGCGATGCCGGGGACGATGTTGGTTGATGCGTTCTCATTGTCAGAAGTTATGCCTGTCGGGCGGACCTTCCCAGGCGGGCAGGGCGTTCATGTATTTGATGAGCTTGTTTACGCCGAGGTCATCGATCCGGAGACATTGCAACCTGTTGCTGATGGTGAGCGTGGCGAACTGGTTCTGACACATTTGCAGAAAGAGGCGCAGCCGCTGGTGCGTTATCGCACGGGCGACCTCACGGTAAAGACCACCACGCCGTCGGTGTTTGGCCGGACGGTATGTCTGCCAAATGTTGTCTTTGGTCGTACCGATGAAATGGTCAAGGTAAAGGGTGTGAAACTGTACCCGTCTGAGATACGAGCAGTGCTGCTTGGTATTGACGACCTCGACGGTGCGTACAGGCTTTCTGTGACCGGTAAAGCTGGCGGTGGCGACACACTTTCACTGACACTCAAGGGAACGGCTGGCGATGACGCGGCGGAACTCGTTTCAAAACGGTTTAAGAGCCAGACGCTAATTTCTGTGGATGAAATTTCAATTGTGGCTGATCTAGAAGAAGGCCCGTCGCTCGTAGACGAAAGAGGAAAATAAGATGGCGGACGAGAACTGGCGATTGATTGTTGATGAAAACTCATATGCTGACTTTTCTGTTTCAGTGTCACCGGCGATAGAGAAGGCCGTCGTAAAGGGCGAAGCTCCGCCAACCGTCTATCTTAATATCTTTGATGTTGATTCTATTACCATTGGCGTGAATGAAGACCCCGAACAGGCTCTGGATCTAGAATTTTGTGCTCAAAATGGAATTTCCTTTCGCCGCCGCCCCAATGGGGGTGGTCCGGTTTACGCAGGGGCGGGGTCCGCATTTCTGGTGTTTTTTCTACCGACCAGTCACGCCGAAGTCCCTGACACGACAACTGAGGCCTTTCCCAAGGTGCTGACGGCGTTTGCTGAGACTTTGGCCGAGCGCTATGGCTTTCCGGCGGAATACCGACCGCTGAATGATGTTCAGGTCGAAGGCCGCAAGTTGGTGCCGACATCGCTCAAGATCGAAAACGGCGTTATGACCTTCCGAATCGTGATCAATGTGAAACCTATTGATACTGAACTTGCCGGTAAGATCATGCCGATGCCCCCTGAAAAGGTGAAAGACAAGGTTCTGAAGGACATGACGTCGCGTTTCACCTGTCTCGAACGCGAGGCAGGCAAGCCGATCGATACGCCGGAGCTTGAGGCGATGGTTCGGGAAGCAACCGCCCATGCGTTTGGCGAAGAGACGCTTGTTAAAGGCGCTGTCATTGACGCCGAGCACGGCTATGCCGACGAATTCCGTGCTGAATATGAGAGTGACGACTGGCTGTATGCCAAGAGCGAGAAGACGCGGTTCGCGGGATTGCTACAACAGGGCGATACAATCGGGTTGGGGCGCGCTAAGGCAATGGGCGGCTTGATCTGGGCAACACTCGTCCTACGCGATGGCAAAGTTCTAAAGGCAATTATCAATGGTGACTGGCATCCGCGGCCACTGGATAGCGTTTCCTGGCTCGAAGACGATCTTACAGGATGCTCGGCGGATGTTGATAGTTTGCGTAATTGCGCTTCGGATTTTCTTGCACGGGACGATGTTGAATTTGCTGGCGTTACCGCTGATGATTTGGCTGCTGCCATGGAAATTGCGCTTGGCGCTCAGTCGCCAGTGGCGCTCTAGAGACCAACTTTACGGGGCATAAAAATGTCAGTCGTTATCTCTGAAATCGTAGCGCCCGGTATCGCGAGAATTGCGATCAATCGCCCGGATAAGCGCAATGCTATTAGCCCAGAAGCCCGCAATGAGTTGATTGATGCTGTGACTGTGGCGCTAGGCGATGATGCAGTTCATGCCATGGTGTTGGGTAGTACCGAAGGCCATTTCTGTGCTGGTGGAGACATCGACTCAATGACTGATCTCGACGTTGCGTCGGGTCGCGTCAGGATGAAAGAAAATCACCGCATGGTTCGTCTTTTGGCTGAAGCGGAAAAACCAATTGTCGCTGGTGTTGAAGGGTTTGCTGTGGGAGCCGGGGCAGGGATTGCCTTGCTATGTGATAGTATTGTCCTTGCTGATAGCGGTGCATTAGGGTTTCCGTTCTTTCGCATTGGGCTAACGCCGGATTACGGCATTCTCTTTACGCTGGCTCGCCGGGTTGGACAGGCGAAAGCCCGCCAAATATTGCTTTATGCTGAAATGCTAAAAGGACAGGATGCGCTCGATGCTGGCCTTGCGGATGAACTGGTGGCCGACGGCATGGCGGAGGTCAGGGCAGTCGAAAGGGCACAAGCGCTGGCTGCAATGCCTCCACACGCCTTTGCGCTGACCAAACGTCATCTGGCGATGGAACCGCAATCGCTTGAAGAGGCGCTCGAGATGGAAGCTATGTCGCAATCGCTGGCGTTTGTTGGCTCTGAACTTGAGGAAGGGCGAACTGCCTTCCTTGAAAAACGCAAACCAGATTTCCGGTGAGTTAGCCGTCGCATGGTAGATGTCGCTGTTATCGGAGTGGGTCAGACACGCTATGGAATGTTTCCCGAGCGGACGCTGAAAGACCTATTTCACGAAGCGGCAGTTAATGCACTAAACGACGTTGATAAAGGCCTCGATCCGCAAGATGTTGAGGAAGCCTTTGTTGGGACATTGTCGACGGGTGGCGCACAGCTTGGTAATTTCGCCCCTTTGATGATGGAAGCTGCTGGCATGATTGGTGCCAGTGCTCGGCATATCGAAAATGCCTGCGCATCATCTGGGTATGCGATGCGAGATGCGGTTGCGACGATTGCATCGGGTCAGGCAAATATCGCCGTTGCAGGTGGTATCGAAAAGATGTCTGACCTGCCGCGTGAAAAGAACCGGCTGTGGCTCGGCATTTCAGGTGATGTTGAATGGGAACGTCTTGCGGGGACAAACTTCGCCGGGATTTACGCCATGATGGCCCGCCGCCATATGCATGAATATGGCACCAAGAAAAAACACATAACGATGGCGGCTGTTAAGAATCGCAATAACGCGCTTGCCAATCCTAAGGCACAATTTCGCGCACCGCTGGAGTTGGACCGCGCTATGAAGGCACCCAACCTGGCATCGCCCCTAACGTTTTCAGATGCTTGCGGCATTACTGATGGTGCATCGATGGTGATTATGTGCCGGGCGGATATGGCGAAGAGTTTTACTGACCAACCCGTGTTGGTCGTGGGTTCCGGTGGGGCAAGTGATTACGTTGCAATCCATGACCGTCCGTCGATGACGGCGCTCGAAGGCACAAAGCGTGCCGCAAAGCGGGCTTATGATATGGCCGGGATTTCGGCGAAAGATGTCGATTTTGCGGAGGTGCATGATTGTTTCGCGATTGCCGAGCTTCTCGCTTATGAGGATTTAGGCTTTTGCAAAAAAGGTGGTGCTGGAAAATATATTGAGAGCGGGGCCACTGCTCGTGATGGCAAACGACCGGTCAATAATTCCGGCGGACTGATTGCCAAAGGGCACCCCATTGGCTCAACCGGAACTGGGCAGGTCTACGAGGTTGTCAATCAGCTCCGTGGCCGTGCTGATACAGCGGAACGCCAACTCCCGAATGTACGGTTTGGGCTCACCCAGAATGTTGGTGGATCCGGGGCCGCAGTTGCTGTCCATATTCTGAAGGCGGTGGAGTAGCGCATGGTTGGCATTGAAAGCTATGGCGCTGCACTACCGAGCTTGCGTTTACCGGCAAGCGCCTATGTCGATGCATGGGGTGCCTGCGCAGCACGTGGCCTGAAACAGAAAGCGTTTTGCGCCTATGATGAAGACGCGGTAACGCTTGGTGTTAATGCTGCCCGTCTGGCGCTAGACCGATTGCCCTCCGATGTTGAGATTGGTGCTGTGTTCTTTGGCGTCACAACGCCACCTTATGAGGAGAAGCCGTCAGCAGCGACTCTGCCGACGGCGTTGTTCGACAATGCGGTTATGCGGGTAACTGAAATTACCGGTTCACCACAGGCAGGTGTGCAGGCGTTGGTTTCCGCTATCGAATTCTGTCTCGCTGGCAAGGGTCGCCACGCACTGGCGGTAGCGGCTGATGCGCCCATGGGGCCAGCAGATGCCAGCTACGAACATGCGTTGGGGGCTGCGGCTGCTGCCTTCGTCGTCGGTCCAAACGGTGCAGTCGCACAGTTTGAAGAAAGCTTTAGTGTGACGCGAGAGACCTTTGGATCGCGGTTCCGGCGTCATGGTGAGGATTCGCTTTCCGATCTGGAATTGCGCACACGCGATAATTTGGCGAGCACGCAGGCGCTTGGGGCCGTTTTATCGGCTTCAAAGCTCGGTAAGGTCAAACATCTGGCGCTTGGTGCTGACGCAGGGTTGATGCGCAGCGCGGCTAAAAGCCTTGGCCAGCCGGATGCAAATATGGATGCGCTGTGGAGTGTGATTGGTGATGCCGGTTCAGCTTCGGCGCCGTTTGCACTTGTGGCAGCGCTTGATGCGGGGCGGGCTGGTGAGAAAATTTTATGCGCGGGGATTGGCTCCGGCGCGACGGCAGGGTTGTTCACTGCAGGCAAGGAGCTCGCCAAACGCCGCCGAAAGGGCGTGAAAGTCGCTGAGCTTGTTGCCAGTGGTAAAATAGTCGATTACGTCACCTATCTTAAGCATCGCCGTATGCTGTCGAGCAGGTTCGGAGGAAGCGGATGACCTCATATGTTTCCCTGCCGATGTTTGGTGCTAATGTTGACGAACGTCTGCGGCTAATCGCCGGGAAGTGCAATGGCTGTGGCCAGCTTGCCTATCCACAACGCCCAGTTTGTACAAAATGTGGTGGCGATCAGTTTGAAGACACACCGCTTTCTGGTGAAGGCTCAATTTACACCTACAGCATGGTTGCCGGGAATGGTGCGCCGTCAGAGTTTGATGATGAACAGACCATGACCGGTGATGTCCTGTGCGGTGTCGTTGAGCTTAAAGAAGGGCCCAGAGTGATGGTGCGGCTCGCTGACACTGACCCGGAACAGCTTGAGATTGGCATGAAGGTCAGCGCTGTCGTGCGTCGCCTTTATGACCAGGAAGGCATCGTGCGCTATGGCACTAAATTTGTGCCTCAGAAGTCCTAAGCAACCATGACATCCCCAATCTTTCAAACACGTATCACCGAGCTGTTTGGTATAGATCATCCGATTTTGTGTGGTGGGTTAATGTGGCTGGCGGATGCCAACTATGTCGGGGCTGTCGTCAATGCTGGCGGTATGGGGTTTATAACACCGCGCAGTTTTCCGACCTTGGACGACTATCGTGTACAGCTTCGCAAATGTCGTGAGATTACCGAAGGCAAGCCTTTCGGGGTGAACATCTATGTTTCTGCACGACCCGAAGCAAATGAAGAGCTTGGTGTATTCCTCGATGTGGCAATCGAGGAAAAGGTTGAGTTTGTAGAAACGGCTGGGTTCAGCCCTAAGGCATTTATGCCCCGGATCAAAGATGCCGGCATGAAGGTGATCCACAAATGCACGACGCTACGCCACGCGCAGAGCGCGGTGAATGCGGGTGCCGATGCGATTACGATTTTGGGCGCTGAGGCGGGCGGTCATCCAGGGATGAACATGATTGGCAGCATTGTTCAGGGTGCCGTAGTACCAGAAGGACTGGATGTTCCGGTCGCGCTAGCTGGGGGGCTTGGCACCGGGCGACAACTCTTGGCGGCGCTGGCTTTGGGCGCGGATGGTATCCTGTTGGGGTCACGGATGACGGTGGCAGAAGAAATCTGGGCCGATGACAAATACAAGAACCGGGTCGCTGAAACCGTGGAAAGTGATACCCGCATAGTTATGTCGATCTTCAATGATAACTCGCGCGTGCTCGATAACGCCACGGCGAAAGCGGTGAACGATCTTGAAGAACAAGGCATTACGGATTTTGAGCAATATCGGCCTCTGGTGCAGGGACCAAATCAGCGTGATGCTTATGCCTCTGGCGACTTTGACCAAGGCACACTTTCCATGGGACAAAGTTGTGCCTTCGCAAATGAAATTGCTAGCGTTGAGAAAATTTTCGATGACATTCTAAGCGATGCCGTTGCAATGCGGCAGCGGCTTGATGGATTAACGGCAACGAACGGATAGGGTAGCGAAATCATATGGCCAACAATCCAAACAGTTCGGATTTCACGGTAGGGATCATCGGCACTGGCGCGATGGGGCGGGGTATCGCCCAGATCTTGGCAACAGGCGGCATGCAGGTCCTGTTATTTGATGCCAATGACGGCGCTGCTGAGGCAGGGCGGGAATTCGCAGAACGAATGATCCGGCGGGCGGGTGAAAAAGGCACCATCAGTGATGAAGAGGCGGAGGCTGCTGTTGCCTGCCTCAAGGTCGTCTCTCAACTATCTGACTTGGCGCCAGCTGATCTCGTCATTGAAGCTGTCCTAGAGGACCTCGATATCAAACGGCAGGTCTTCACGGGATTAGAAGATGCCGTCTCTGAGGATTGTGTGTTGGCGACGAACACTTCTTCTCTGTCTGTCGCGGCAATTGCTGCGGCGCTGAAACATCCGGGCCGCTTTGCTGGTTTTCATTTCTTTAATCCTGTTCCCTTGATGAAGGTTGTTGAGGTTGTGAACGGGGTGGAAACCACGCCTAAGACGGCTGACATTCTGGTTGCCGTTGCTCGGCGTACCGGGCATGAGCCGGTACGGGCCAAGGACACGCCGGGCTTTCTCGTCAATCATGCGGGGCGGGGACTTAATACAGAAGGTGTTCGTATCATCTCTGAAGGCATTACAGACTTCGCCGGGGTTGATGATCTACTACGCGAAGGTGGGCCTAATTTTCGGATGGGGCCGTTCGAGTTGATGGATACGACGGGGCTGGATGTTTCACATCCCGTAATGGAGTCGATCTATCAGCAATTTTATGAGGAGCCTCGCTTTCGGCCTGGTCCATTGACGCGACAGCGGGCGGCGGCGGGCCTCCATGGCCGCAAGACCGGTCGCGGATTTTATACCTATCAAGACAATAAAAAGGTGCTGTCGCCCGCGGATGATGTGCCGGACACATTGCCGGAAGCAATCTGGATCAGTAAGGCTGAGCCAGCCGGTCACGAAATGCTGACAGCGGCCTTGTCTGATGTTGTGGAAATTGACGATGGTCAAAAACCGTCAACGCGCAGCTTGTGCTTGTTTACGCCCGTTGGTCGCGATGTAACCAGTGCCGCCGTAGCGGAAGGTGTTGAGGCGGAACGCGCCTTTGGTGTCGATACGATGTTTGGACTTGAAGGACGTCGGACACTCATGGGCACGCCGGTTTCGGACCCCGATCTCCGTGATTTGGTTCATGCCGCGCTGGCGGCCGGAGATCATGCTGTTACGGTCATCCATGACAGCGCTGGCTTTGTGATCCAGCGCGTCGTTGCTACAGTGGTGAACATCGCCTGCGATATAGCGCAGCAGCGTATCGCAAGCCCTGTTGATATTGATAAGGCCGTTACATTGGGTCTTGGTTATCCGAGTGGACCCTTAACCATGGGTGATTCTGTTGGTGCACGACAGATATTGCAGGTCCTTAATGCGATGCAGGAATTTTATGGCGACCCACGCTATCGACCGAGCCCGTGGCTCAAGCGTCGAGCGTTGTTGGGCGTCTCTCTACTGACCGAAGAAAATTGAGCGACAGACTCAATTTATTTCCCATTCATTTGTCGTGGTGACTCCACCCGACCGCCGATTCGCTGTAGATTTGTTGTACATAAAACTGAGTATTAATTTACGACGAATTTATAGAAGACATCCCCGTAAACCTAACATTCGGAAAAGCCGTGACCATCGAACATAAGGACCTCGCCAACGCCATTCGCGCTCTCGTAATGGATGCCGTTCAAGCAGCAAATTCTGGCCACCCGGGTATGCCTATGGGCATGGCCGATGTGGCTACCGTGCTGTTTACGAAATTTCTTAAATATGACGCATCGGCACCAGACTGGGTGGACCGTGACCGGTTTGTTCTATCCGCGGGCCATGGCTCGATGTTGCTCTATGCGCTGCTGTATCTGACCGGTTATCCCGATATCGATATCGAAGAGATCAAAAACTTCCGCCAACTCGGTAGCAAAACGGCGGGCCATCCGGAATTTGGTCACGCAGCAGGAATCGAGACGACGACTGGGCCCTTGGGTCAGGGCATATCCACAGCAGTTGGCATGGCGATGGCTGAACGTATCCTGGCGGCGCGCTTCGGCGACGACGTCGTGAGCCATCATACTTATGTCATCGCTGGTGATGGCGATCTTATGGAAGGGATCAGCCACGAAGCAGCGTCTTTTGCCGGACATCTTGGCCTGTCACGATTGATCGTTCTGTATGACGACAACGGCATTTCAATTGATGGCAGCACATCGCTATCCTGGTCAGATGACGTTCCATCGCGGTTCGCCGCCTATGGCTGGGACACTAGCGTCGTCGACGGGCATGACCCAGAGGCTGTCACCGCAGCGATAACCGCGGCGCAAGGACAAGACAAGCCTTCATTAATTGCCTGCCGCACGACCATCGCGTTTGGCGCGCCGACGAAGGCGGGGACATCTGGATCACATGGAGCACCACTCGGTGATGAAGAGATAGCGGGAACCCGGGAAGCCATTGGCTGGCCGCATGGCCCGTTTGAGGTGCCGAATGATATCGTTGATGCTTGGCGGGAAGCCGGCGCCAAGGGTGTCGGAGACCGTCAAGCTTGGGAGGCGCGGCTTGCGGCTCTCGATGGTGCGGTTCGTGACGAGTTTAATCGTACGATGTCGGGCGCTTTACCGACAGGATGGAAAGGTGCCATTCAGGAGATCAAAGCCGAGTTCGTTGCCGATGCGCCCGGTCAGGCGACACGCGTGTCGTCTGGTGCCGTGCTTGAGAAACTGATCGGCGCCGTACCGGAACTAATGGGCGGCTCCGCTGACCTGACGGGTTCGGTGAATACACGGACATCAAACATGTCCTCTATTTCCCGGGAAGATTTTAGCGGTCGTTATATTCATTACGGCATCCGAGAACATGGCATGGCGGCAGCGATGAACGGCATGGCGCAGCATGGCGGTGTCATTCCCTATTCTGGAACATTTCTGGTGTTTGCCGATTATTTGCGGCCAGCTTTGCGGCTGTCGGCATTGATGCAACAGCGTGTGATCCAGGTACTGACCCATGATTCTATCGGGCTCGGTGAAGATGGACCGACACATCAGCCGGTTGAGACGTTGGCAAGCTTACGGGCAATTCCAAATCTCAACGTTTTTCGGCCAGGCGACGCGGTCGAGGTGGCAGAATGTTGGGAAATCGCTGTGTCGTCGGAGAATACGCCGTCTGCAATCTCACTCACACGTCAGGGCATTCCGACATTGAGAAAAGATGCCGATGGTGAGAACCAATGTGCAAAGGGTGGCTACATTATTTCACCAGCTGATGGAGACGCAACGGTGACTCTGATGGCAACTGGGTCTGAAGTTTCAGTGGCAGTGAAGGCTCAGGAATTGCTCGCCGCCGATGGCATTGCCGCGAATGTTGTCTCGCTGCCGTGCTGGGAGTTGTTTGATGCCCAACCTGCGGCATATCGCGCCTCGGTACTGGGTGAGAACACGGTTAAAGTCGCTGTTGAAGCGGCAGTGTCCATGGGCTGGGATAAATATATCGGCCCAAAGGGTGCTTTTATTGGGATGTCGAGCTTTGGGGCATCTGCCCCGGCAGGTGATTTGTTTAAACATTTTGGAATTACCGCTGAAGCAGTCGCCGCGGCGGCCAAAGAGCGGCTTTAGGAAACACATTTTAGACGGAGGAAATTATGGCAGCAGTACGGGTAGCCATTAACGGATTTGGCCGCATCGGCCGATTGGTTTTGCGTGCGGCTTATGAAAGTGGTCGCAAAGATATTGAATTTGTCGCGATCAATGATCTCGGCAGTGTCGAAGCCAACGCATTGTTGTTGCAACGCGACACAATCCACGGACCATTTCCCGGTAAGGTAAAGACCACCAAGACTGGTATCAATATCGGCAAAGGCAACATCAAGATATTTGCCGAACGCGATCCGGCAAACCTGCCATGGGACAAACTTGGCATTGATGTTGTTCTGGAATGCACCGGCATTTTCACCAAGCGTGAACATGCTGAAGCGCATATCGCAGCGGGGGCCAAGAAAGTCCTGATTTCTGCGCCGGCGACTGGCGAAGACCTCACTGTTGTTTGCGGCGTTAATGATAAAAAACTGCGGAAGAGCCACAAGGTGGTCTCCAATGCATCGTGCACGACAAACTGCCTCGCACCGGTTGCTGCCGTTTTGAATAAGGCAATTGGCATTCAGCAGGGCTATATGACGACCATCCATGCTTATACGGGTGATCAGCGTCTGCAGGATACATTGCATCCGGACCCGCGTCGGGCCCGGGCGGCCGCCTATTCGATGATCCCAACCTCGACCGGTGCTGCAAAAGCCGTTGGTTTGGTTCTCCCGGAACTCAATGGCAAGCTCGATGGCACATCTATCCGTGTGCCAACCGCCAACGTTTCGATCGTTGATCTCAACTTTACCGCCAAGCGCAAAACGACGGTTGAAGAGATTAATAAAGCCATCATTAAGGCAGCAGCTAGTCCTGCTTTTAAAAACATCCTAATGACCAATGATGAGCCGCTGGTGTCATCGGACTTTAACCACAATCCTGCGAGCTCAATCTTTGACCTGACGCAAACCCAGGTCATTGAAGGCAAGCTGTGCCGTGTTGCGTCCTGGTATGATAATGAGTGGGGCTTCTCCAACCGTATGTCCGACACGGCGGTAATGATGGGTAAGCTCGGCTGATCCACAACAAAGGCTGACAAGACAATGGCGCGTTTTGAAACGCTCGATACCCTGCCTGCTCTAAATGAGCAGGCAGCGGGTACCCGTGTCCTAATAAGGGGTGATCTCAATGTCCCGATGCGGGATGGTGTTGTGACAGAGGCTACCCGTATAGACCGGTTGGCCCCGACAATTTTGGAACTTTCGGATCGTGGCTGCAAAGTCGTGGTGATGTCACACTTTGACCGACCCAAAGGTAAAATCGTTCCCGAAATGTCGCTCAAGGCACATGTTGGCCCACTGAAAGCTGCCCTTGGCGGGCGTGAGGTTGTCTTTGTCGAAGATTGTATTGGCGACGCGTCGGAAGTCGCAATAAATGCTCTGCCGGAAGGTGGCATCGCATTGCTTGAAAACCTCCGCTTTCATGCGGGTGAAGAAGCCAATGACGACGTGTTTGTCAAAGCACTCGCGTTGCTGGGCGATGCGTTCGTCAATGATGCGTTCTCGGCGGCTCACCGCGCGCATGCGTCGACGGATGGCATAGCACGGGTGCTGCCGTCAGCGGCAGGGCGATCGATGCAGGCCGAGCTGGAAGCGCTTGAAGTTGCTCTTGGTGATCCGGAGAGGCCGGTTTTGGCAGTCGTTGGCGGTGCCAAGGTTTCGACCAAGCTGGATGTCTTGAGCAATCTGGTTGCCAAGGTCGACCGGCTGGTTATCGGTGGCGCAATGGCCAATACGTTTCTTTATGCGCTTGGTACCGATGTTGGGGCATCGCTCTGTGAAAGTGACATGGCAGATACCGCAAGGGCCGTGATGGCCAGCGCCGATGAAGTGGGTTGTGAAGTTGTGTTGCCATCGGACGTCGTGATTTCAGAAAAGTTCGAGGCTGGCGCTCCTTGTGAAACTGTGCCGATTGCCGCAGTTCGAGCCGACACGATGATTTTGGATGTTGGGGAGGGTACGGCTCAAGCGCTGGCCGAAAGCCTTAAAGATTGCAAAACCGTATTGTGGAATGGCCCACTGGGCGCGTTCGAAATCCGACCCTTCGATAAGGGTACGAACATTGTGGCGCAGGCGGCTGCGAAACTGTCAGCGGAGGGCAAGCTACGTTCCGTCGCCGGTGGTGGTGATACTGTTGCGGCATTGGCAGCGGCAGATGCGCTGGATGACTTCTCTTATGTTTCAACGGCGGGTGGCGCATTCCTCGAATGGCTAGAAGGCAAAGAACTGCCCGGTGTCGCGGCACTGGAAAGCCAGGCTACATAGCCGTAGTAATTACTCTTAGAGCTCCCAGTTTTTGATCGCAAGCGGCCGGAAGATTCCGTTGCCGTAACCTCTTGTTGCCGGTTGGTAGCAGGTCTCATCACAGGACTCCCCGTGGGAGAAGAATTCATATGGAGTATCTCACCGGAGTTTTACGGGCTCTTTGACTGGAGGTTTGCGCCTATATTCTTCTTCCGGTTTCCATGTTCCGTTGGTTAATCCGCGAGGTCTCACTCCCATCATAATTGCGCGCATGGCGTCACAGTCACTGTCCCAGCCATAACGGGTTATCATTTTGCGTATTTTTATTATGGACGGTGGAGGGTGGTATCTTTTGCCGTCAATCATTTCTCCGTCATAATCGCCTGCGCCGAGGCGGACGGCGGCTTTATTTGATGCGTTTGTTAAAGCACTTCCTTGATCAAAATGTTCGTTACCGTCGAAGATTGGAAGAAAGCGAATGAAGGTAAAACCACCAATCGACCAAAAGGTCGTTCCTCCATAGGAGGTTAGATTACCTCGGAAAATAGTTCTGTAATTCTTTTCCATCCAACCCGATATTGTGATTGAGTTATTAGAATATGCTTTGCATTCCGGGAAATAGAGCCATACCGGTAAGAAGACGAAACCTAAAATCAGGCAGGTTAACGTTATGGTCAGAGGGCTTCGCGGTAACGGGTAGGTAACGAACTGAAATAACCGTTTAGCGATGACTTCTATTACTTTTTCTCTTGGCATTCTACTTCACATCAGTCCAATTGTCGTTCTCAAATTCTAGCTCTCCATTTTCCTTGACGCGGACGGTCGCCGTAACTTTCTGTTTCCACTCAGCAGCGATCGAAAATTCTTTGGCGTCGCCCAATTCGATGAGAGATTTAGCGTGATCCGAACCGGGCTGGCCTTCGTGGAAATCATAGTCGTCACTCCATTTGTGGGTGACGGTCCCGCTAATTTCGATACGGTCGCCGGTTCTCTTTGCTATAAAATCACCGTTGGACGTAAATTTCGTTCTGCCAAATCCAAGAGCGAAATTCCTGTTACGTCCTACAACATCATCGATGAAGTCGGCTATTTTATGGTCTGCATCCCAATTACCGGGAAAGTGCAGCGTTTCACCATCTTCTAATTTTTTAAGTTTACGCGCGGGTGCAGTCTTCTTTTGGGTATCCCCAACGAAAGTTCGCTTAAATTGTCCCCGGTTTACCTTTTCGCCATTGGCAATCGGCTTATAGGTACGAGCCTGTTCACGGGTAAAGGTTTTCGGGGTTCCCTTGCCGGATAAGAAATGTTCCAGGTTGGTAAAGGCATCAGCGAGACCTTCTTGCTGAAAATCGCGTAAGTGTTGTTGCATGGCTTTTCTCGCCTGTTGGACCCGGCGCTTTTCCGTTATTCGAGAGATGTCGCGCCTATTAGATTGCTCCGCAATGTCATCTGAAATCTGATCGAGGTCTTTTCGCTCTCCAGCCAGATCACGAACGGGTTGGGCTATTTGATTCCGTTGATCCGTTTGGGCCTCTCTTACTGCTTCTCTTCCAGCAGCACGTTCCGCGATGTCGTCGGAGATACCCTCAAGGTCGCTCCTGTCTCTTGCGCTATTTCGGGGTGGCAGAGCCGTCTTTTGTGTTTTTGATAGATTCCTCGCCGCACGCCTTTTCAAGGCATGCTCTGTCGGTCCGCCAGGCAAGGCCGTGCCGTCAGGGACCAACCCTTCGGCGACCTGGAGATTTTGTAGCCCGTTATCGACATCTTTGGTGATCGCTACTGGTGTCTTATCGAACTTTATCAGACCGGCGCTCTTTAACCCGTTGGCGACGGCCTGAACGTCACGACTGTTATTCTCCAACCCGTTACCAACTGGTCCGGTAAGGTCCAGATCAGTTAGCTTGAAACCGGTTTCTTGTGGCAGAATACCGGTCTGGTGTAGCAACGTGCGTTCGGTCGGGCCGTTAGGGCCTAGTATTCCATCAAGCTTTAAGCCGTTTTCATCCTGGATGTTGAAGATGCCGTCTTCTGTGGGCTTATCAAAAAACGGCGAAAAGCCTTCATCGGGATGCTCCAGGTGACCAGTGTCTTCCAGCAGGTGTTTAACGGTCATGACATCTGACGGATCATTTTCGAGCCCTTGGCCCACCTGGCCGTTTAATCGGTTAATTAGCATCGCCGTTTCTCTTTCCCGTGATAATTGAAACGCCCTTTATAGAACATTACAAGAACATAATAAAGGAAAATGTTCCTATATCAAGATTGCTGTTTTGAATCAGGGAAAAACGTTAGCGAGCGATAGTGGTCGTTTTAAGGTGCAGCTATGATCGTTTCGCGATGGTGCCTTGGCGGCGTATGATATAGGCCCCGACCTCGGCGGTTGTCATCGGGCTGCGAAACATTTCGTTGCGCATCCAGACACGCTGTAGGCTGACATCAATCATCGCGTCCTGCATCTTTTTCATATCTGCCTTGTTCTTGATCATCTTGGCGGCGATGTCGGCCTGCACCATATAGTGATCTTTCTCGTCTTCCCAGATCACCTTCATGGCTGTGGCGGTCATCTGGTTGATCTTGTTGCCCTTGAGATTCTTGCCGATGCGGAACAAGGCCGTGCCGCCGCCTTCAGTGATACCAACCGCGGCTTTGCCTATCGCACCACCTTTCTGCACGTAACGGCGGCGAATATCGCCGAGCTTCTTTTCCTGTGGCAGTTGTTTGAGGTCGCGCTTGGAAAGCTTGCGGCCCTGCACATGCTCCAGCACATCGGCCAGCATGACGAAGTGGCTATACTCAGAGACCAGCTGTTCCAACAGAAATAAATAGTCGTGGCGGTCGATGGTCTTACCGACTTTGGGGAACATGTCGGCCGCCTGTGTCAGTTCGCGGTGTAAGCCGTTGAAAAAACCGTCGACCGGGTTGAGCTCTTTCCAAAGCTGCGCGCGAAGATAAAACGCGTGGTGTTCCTTCTTGGCTGACTTGTAAAAACGCTTGGCAATTTCCGCCTCAGCATCCCAATAGGGGGTCGCGGTATTGATCAGTTGCTGCATTTTAGTGGCCATTAGAAGATCCTCTTTCGCTTATCTATCTGGACGCGGGGAAATTAACGGGTGCGTATCATTGCCGCAAGTCCCGGAACTGGCCGTGGCGAGGCCAGTGCGCTAAGTTGCCTACGCTTTTTAAAGGATCGTTTTCGATGATGCGTGTTTCGACAGATGTATTTGTGGTCGGTGCCGGTGGTGCCGGGATGTATGCGGCAATTTCCGCTGCGCGTGAAGGTGCCGACGTAATCGTTGCCGATAAGAGCCTGATCAGCCGCGGCGGTGCGACGATTATGGCGCAGATGACTGTTGCCTCGGCGGTTGGCCACGAAGAACCTGATCATTGGACGCACCATTTAGCGGATACGATTGAGGCCGGCCACAGTTTATGTAACGAGGAACTCTCCGCGATCCTGTGCGAAGAATCGGTCACCCGAATTCACGAGATGGATGAGTGGAAGGTTGGCTGGGCACGGGTCGAAGGCCGTATGACACAGGTTCATGCGCCGGGACATGGGCTAAAGCGTTGCGTCTATGTTGATTATCTCAATACCGGTCCTGCCGTAGCACGTGCTTTGCGCGGTGAAGTCGCTCAGCGGCCCGGTATTCGCCGCGCCAGTGGGTTGGCTGTAATCGAAATCGTCGTTCAGGACGGTGAAGCGGTTGGGGCGGTGGCCATTGATGTTGAAAGCGGCGAGACAGTGTTGGTTGAGGCGGGCGCTATCGTTATGGCGGCAGGTGGTTTGACCAAGCTCTATAAGCGCAACAGCGCCTCCATCAATATGGGTGGAGAAGCCTATGCCATGGCGCTTCGTGCTGGCGCAGAGCTGATTGATATGGAGTTCGTTCAGTTTTTCCCGATTGGTCATCTCGCCCCTCGCATGGTCGGGATGGATCCGATTATGTGGGATCCGTTCCGCTATAAGGTTGGTGGGCGACTACTTAATGGCGAGTTTGAAGAGTTCATTCATAATTATGGTGCGTCGGATGGTGGTAATTACACGGCGCGCCGTGATGTTGCCTCCTATGCGATCTACAAAGAGGTCGAGGAAGGTCGCGGTTCACCACATGGTGGTGTCTGGTTGAGCTTTGATCATATCTCGGAAGAGGTTATGAAAGAGAAATTCGGCCCGATGATTGGTCGCCTCGCCAAAAACGGCATTGATTTACAAAAACAGGCCATCGAGGTCTCTCCCATCGCGCATTATCATATGGGTGGTATCCGCGTAGATACCGAGATGAAAACCCGTATACCTGGTCTTTACGCCGCTGGCGAAGCTGTTGGTGGTGCCAATGGCGCAACGCGCCTATCTGGTAACGCTATCCCCGAAGCCTTTGTCTTCGGCGAACGTGCCGGCAAGTTTGGCGCGGCATTTGCGAAGGGCAGGGCACGGGCTCCTATCGACGAAGCGGCGGCAACAATTGTCCTTTCTGAACCCAAGTCGCAGCTGCAAAAGAACGCTGAACCAGATGGCAGCGCCACGGCGTTGATGACTGAGTTACAAGCCCTTATGTGGGACAAGGTTGGTTTGTTCCGTACTGGTGAAAAGCTTGAACAAGCATTGGAACGTATCCGCGAAATGCAAAGCGATGATCTTCGCAACATAACTATTCCCGACGATGAGCCCTTTAATCAGGCGCTTCTCGATTGGTATGAGTTGAGGGCAGGATTATTGTGTGCCGAATCGATAACGCTTGCCGCGATTAATCGGACGGAAAGTCGCGGCGCCCATCAACGGGAAGACATCCCGGATGCATCGCCGGAATTTGAGCGTAACCAGACAATTGAAATGTCAGGCGATGACATGGTAACCGGTTGGGCGGAAGTACCGAGAATTTCCTATACCCTCGAAGAAAAACAGGCGGCTGTGATATGAGCGAAGATCTGAAAACCATGCTTAAAGTCTATCGCGGTGCCGCTGATGAGGCGCCCCGGTATGAACAGTTTGATGTCCCGCATGAAGATGGCGCTTCGGTCCTCGACGCATTGGTCTGGGTTCGTGAAAACGAAGATGCCTCATTGGCCTTTCGTTATTCTTGCGTCAGCGCTAATGCCTGCAAGGAATGCATGGTCCTGGTCGATGGCAAGGTGAACTATGCCTGCACCGCCAAGCTCAACACCGGCACTGTTACGGTGGAACCATTGGCGAATAAGACGCTGATCCGTGACCTAGTTACGGATATCGTGCCGCCCAAAGAACGGCTTGCGTCTGCCGACGTTGAATAGCCTCAGTTAGGCGGCCTGTCCCGCTTGACCTTCTTTCACCAATTCGACCAACCGCGCTGGTGTTACCGGTGCTTCTGCAATATGGGCGTTGAACGGGCTCAGTGCATCTTCGATCGCTGATATCACCGCGGCTGCCGCCGGAACCGTCGAGCCTTCACCGGCGCCTTTTACGCCCAGCGGGTTTAAAGGAGACGGGCTTTCCAGAAACTCGATATCGAAGTTCGGTGTTTCCGGCGCTGACGGTAGGAGGTATTCGCCGAAATTTGTTGTGACCGGATTGGCATCATCGTCGTACCCCATCCATTCGAACATCGCGTTGCCGATTCCGTGGGCGACACCGCCGGTTACCTGCCCAGTAACAATCATCGGATTGATCAGCGTGCCGGAGTCATGGGTGATCGTGTATTTGAGGATTTTGACACCACCCGTTTCGGGGTCGGCTTCGACCTCACAAATATGCGCGCCATAACAATAGGCCAGCGGGTCGGTCAGAAAGTTCTGGGTAGATTCCATGCCAGGCGTTATACCGCCGGGCAGGGCATAGCCCGGTGTTCCTGCGACGGCATGCGCGACCTGTCCCAAAGAGACCGACAAATCTGGAACGCCTTTGACGCGGATATCTTTGCCGTCGATTTCTAAATCTTCTTCAGACGCCTCTAGTAAATGTGCAGCAACCTTTAGAGCCTTTTCGCGTACCTCAACGGCGGCGATATGACCCGAGGAACCGGCGGTAATCGCCTGGCGGCTACCAAAGCCACCCATCCCCATTGGAATTTGTTGAGTATCACCGGCAACGACTTCGACGTTTTCCATGTCACCGCCAAGTTGTTCGGCGACAACCTGCGCCATCATGGTCCGGGTACTCTGCCCCATCGGGGCGGCGCCGGTATAGACCGAAATTTTACCTGAGGTGCCGATCCGCACGATGGCCGTTTCAAACGGCCCGCGTCCCGTGCCTTTGACGCCAAATGAAATGCCAATACCGAGATAGCGACCTTCAGCGCGGGCCGCCTTTTGCCGTTCTTCAAAGTCAGCATAGCCCGCCGCTTCCATTGTCATTTTTTGTGCTTTTGGGAAGTCGCCCGAATCATAGGTGATGTTGACGCCAGCACGGGTTTTGAGCGGCTTCTTGTAGGGCATCTCATCACCGGGGATCATATTCTTGAGTCGGATTTCAGCGCGGTCTAACCCAAGCTCGTGGGCGGCGCGATCCATCAGCCGTTCCATCACGAAGGTGCCCTGCGGATGGCTAGCACCGCGTACCGGTGCACAAGGCATCATGTTGGTGAAAGCGAGTTTTTGTTCCATACGGTAATGCGGGACTTTGTAGGGTCCGGGGATACAGGCGGCGGCGTTGTAGGGCAGGGTTATGCCCTGAATTGTGTAGGCGCCGTGATCATGAATTAGCGTGCCGCGAACACCTTGGATCATCCCTTCATTATCGACGGCAATCTCGGCATCCCAATATTGATCACGTTCCTGGACCGCGGAGATAAAATGTTCGCGTCGGTCTTCGATCCACTTGACTGGACGGCCGCAGAGTTTCGCGACGAGGGCGACGATGAGTTCTTCCGAGTAGAAAACGAATTTGGGTCCAAAGCCCCCACCAACATCCGGTGTAATGACGCGAAGTTGGTTCTCGTCGGCACCCAGCAGTTTGACGATGAACCCCTGAACGAGGTTTGGCATTTGGGTTGAGGACCATAATGTCGTGATGTCCTGAATAGGGTCATAGCGTCCCACGGCACCCCGGCATTCGATAGGATGTGCACTGCCGCGATGTTGCCAAATCTCTTCGCGGAAGGTGTGTGGTGCCGAACTAAAGACATCGTCCACGTCACCGTATTCCTGAACCATCTCCATCATCAAATTGCTGTCGATATGGATCGATGCTGTTGGAGAGTCGGGTTCAAGCGCCTTTTTACAATCACCGACGGCCGGAAGTGGGTCCCAGTCCATCTCGACCAACGAAGCTGCATCTTCAGCGATATGGCGGGTTTCCGCGATGACGATGGCAACGCATTCGCCGGCATACATAGTTTCATCAAAAACCATGATGACGGGACCCGCAGTTTCGGCATTTGGGACACCTCCGGGAAATTCAACAGGCAGGCGATCATCTGTTAAATATGGTTTGAGATCTTCGAACGTGTAGACTGCAAAGACTCCATCCATGGATTCTGCTGCGGTCTTATCTATTCCTGTGAGCCGGGCATGCGGAAAAGGGCTGCGAACAAACGCGGCATTGGCCATATTGGCGAGCTTGATGTCATCGACGTATCGGCCTTGTCCTCGTAACAAGGCCGGATCTTCGAGCCGTTTTACGCGTCCACCAAATACTTTGCCGTCCATAAGGGTCACCTTTGTTCGTATGGGGTCTGGAATTCTTTGTATGTTTTAGCGCCTGCGGGCGGCAGGGTCCAATTTTCAGGCATAAAAAAACCCGGTTTCAACCGGGAACACCAAACTCGGTACGAATCTTAAATTATTCAGCTGCTGCGGCGCTACTTTCGCTTCCGCCTTCTACCTGTTTGAGGGCAAACAAATAATTTGGGTCGAGTTTCCAGCGACCGACGACTTTTATCGCCGTATCGAGACGAAGCCGGTCAAAAAATGTCATGACGCGGGAAACTTCGCGAGGGTCTACGACTTTGTCACCTGGACGAGCTGACCGACTCAGGAGAAACAACGAACCAAAATCTGGTTTGGCCATACCAATCGCCTTGCAGGCAATAGCAAGGCCTTCGCCGCCGGGTTCGAACATTAGGCGTCGTACAAGATTGTGCCGTAGGCCGGTCAATTGGGTGAACATACCCTCAAACATACGAACTTCGCCTTTTCGCAATGTTTGAAGTAGGACCTGCGGAGTGATTGCCTTTTTGTCGGCGAGTTTTTGTGCGAGATGGGATGCTTGCTCTAAAGAGCGCGTATCGATTTCGCCGCTGCCACCGGCAGGTTCAGGCTCACCCAATAGATCCTTAATCGTGCTTTCAATCTTTTGATCCAACTCGGTCGGGTCGATTTGATATTGTTCCACGATATGCTTGCGTAGCGCTGCAGATACCCACCAATACATGCGTTTGGCCAGATGGGGACTTAGATCTGGTCGATTAAGCAGAGGTTCCTGGAGGGGCTCTTCAGTTTTTGAGACGTTGACGATGGTTTCAATTGTGTCGTCAGATATCTGCGCGGTCTCATTTTCAACAAGGGTCTTGATAACCTTTGTATTGCCGGTCTCAACCAAAGCATCTGAAACGGCCTCCGAAACCTTATCGCGCATTGCGATCGTGAGTTGATGTTCAAAGGTTTGGTGTTGAATGATTTCGATTAACTCAAGGTCCTGCAGAACTTCACTATTAAGCAAAATATTATGCGCGACGTCTAAGTCATCATTTGCGAGGATGTTGATTAAATCGACAGGTGCGTCGCTGTCTTCTGCCATTCGGTCGGCGAGAGCCTTGCGGACAGATATTTCGACATCCTGAACAAGCTGCCGCAGGATATCTGTCATGAGATCTCGTTCGCGTTCATTCAGAACACGCTCTTCCTCAAAAAACAGATCACCCACTATCTGGACAAGCTGAGACTTTCCGTCGACGGATTTGTCTCGTGCCAGATCAAGCAGATCCTGCATTTCTGTTTCAGGCGATGCTGTCAACGCTAACCACTTCTAAATACGTCCCAATTACTTCTATAACGACGCATACAAAGTGGCGTTGAAGCACTTAATTTATCCTTAACCTACCTCTTGTTTCGTATCCAATTCGATTGGAATTTTTTATAAAACCTCACATTAACGATATCAGTAAACCGGTCATTAACTTGTCAACGGTATGAAAGGCGACGAATTTGGGAGACAAAGAGTAATCTATATGCAGATTCATCCCGGTAATGCCCTCTTTCAGACGGTATCAGGATCCGCCGCGCAATCCGGCACGGTCCAGAACAATCCTCAACAAACTCAACAGGCGCAGAAGCCAGCAGCTGCTCAACAACTTCAGAGCGCAGCACCTCAAGCTTTAGCTCAAACGCAAAATAGCGGTGCCGTAAATCGTGAGATGCCAATGCAGCCTGCCCAAAACTTCCCGCGAGGCAGTTTTATCGACGTCGTTGTCTGACGTTGAACGAAAATTCTCTAATTGAGGGCTAAGCGTTAAGCCCCAATAGATTGCGCGCAAAAATATTTGCATCGAAGGGCTGGAGATCGTCTTCGCCTTCGCCAACGCCCACTGCGTGCACCGGTAAGCCAAATCGCTCTGCAAGCGCAACTACAACACCCCCGCGGGCGGTGCCATCCAATTTGGTCATTACCAGCCCGCTAACATCTGTGATCTCTTTAAACGTTTCGACTTGTGAATGGGCGTTCTGGCCGACCGTCGCATCGAGCACGAGAAGACAGCTATGGGGTGCTTCAGGATCAAGTTTGCGCAATACACGAATGATCTTGGACAATTCCCCCATGAGATCTTCGCGGTTCTGCAAACGACCCGCTGTGTCGATCATAAGAATGTCAGCGTTGTCTTGTTGAGCTTGCTCCAGGGCATCAAACGCTAGCCCGGCGGAATCTGATCCTGTATCGCGGGCGATGACGGGGCAATTTGTCCTCTCGCCCCATATTTTGAGCTGTTCTACAGCCGCCGCACGAAACGTATCACCTGCGGCCAGGACAATGGATCTACCACTATTAGACCAGCTTTTGGCTAACTTCCCGATCGTCGTGGTTTTGCCAGAACCATTAACGCCGACGACGAGAATGACGTGTGGTTTGCGGCCTTTGTCAATTTCCAACGGTCTTGCCACAGGTCGCAAGATTTCTGCGATACTGGTGGCGAGCGCCTCACGAATTTCAGTGTTGCTGATTTCTTTTTCAAACTTCTCGTCCGCTAATGCTGCGGACAGTTTTGATGCAGTTGCGACACCGAGATCGGCGCTAATGAGAGCTTCCTCAAGTTCTTCCAGGGTCGTGGCATCCAGTTTTTGCCGTGTTAGGGCTGCGGAAATGCCGCTGGTTAGCTTCTCGGAGGTTCGGCTGAGACCAGAGCGTAAACGTGTTAGCCAGCCGCTTGATGTTTCACTCATACTGTCGTCGCGTCCAACTGTTTGCCGTCCGTCCCGGTGATTTTGCAGGAAATTATAGCGCCGGATTCAATTTCGCGATCCAGTTTAACTGGCAAGAATTGTTCGCAACGACCAATATTGGCTTTCTCTATGAGGACGTCTGCTGTCCCGCCTATTCGCGATTTTAGCAAGGCCGAAAGTCGGGCGGTTCCCGCTGCGCGAAGACGCGCTGCGCGCTCACGCCTGATCTGTTTGGGGACAGGAGGCATCTTGGCGGCCGGTGTGTCAGCGCGTTCAGAATAGGGAAAGACATGTAGATGGGTGAGGTCACATTCATCGATGATCGCCAGGGTGTTTTCAAACATCTCGTTGGTTTCGGTGGGGAAACCCGCAATCAGGTCGGCGCCAAAGGTGGATTCTGGGCGCATCTCGCGAATGCGCGCGCAAACATCGATGGCATCCTGACGATTGTGACGCCGTTTCATCCGTTTCAAGACCATGTCATCGCCAGCCTGCAGGCTGAGATGAAAATAGGGCAGCAGACGCGTTTCGGTTTCGATAAGACTATAAAGGTCGTCATCGATCTCGACAGGATCAATCGAGGAAAGTCTCAGCCGTGGCAGGTCCGGCACTTGCATTAACAAGCGTCGACACAAATTCCCGAGGGACGGATGACCCGGCAAATCTTTACCGTAATCCGTAAGGTCAACACCGGTTAGAACAACTTCCTTATACCCATTCTCTGCCAAGGAGCGAACTTGGCGGACGATTTCACCAACGGCGGTAGATCGGCTGGGGCCACGACCGAAGGGAATGATGCAAAATGTACAACGATGATCGCAGCCTTGTTGAACTTGCACAAAGGCGCGGGCGCGGTCTTCGAAGCCAGCGATGAAATGGTTTGCGGTTTCTGTAATCGACATGATGTCGTTGACGCGAATTTCCGGTGCGCCATTTTCGAGAGCCAACCAGCTTTCCGCTTTGAGCTTTTCTTCATTCCCGAGAACAATATCAACTTCATCCATCGCGCCGTACTGATCCGGATTTATCTGTGCTGCACACCCAGTCACGATAATTCGGGCATCGGGCTTGGAACGACGTGCTCGACGGATCGCCTGTCTTGCTTGACGTTCTGCTTCTGCGGTCACCGCACAAGTATTGACCACCACGACGTCGTCGATACCAGCCGCTGTTGTATGGTTTCGGATAATCTCAGATTCATAGGCGTTTAAGCGACATCCAAATGTAAGGATTTCTGGCTGGGGCATTGTGTCAGTCCCCTATCAGTGCGGCATCGAATGTGCCTTTGAAGCTGATCGCCGTGGGACCGATCATGATCACATGGTCATCTGCCCGCCAGTCGATTGTGAGCGTGCCGCCATCGAGTTCAACCAAAACCGTACGGCCCGTCAGATTACGTCGATGCGCGGATACGGCAGCGGCGCAAGCCCCGGTACCGCATGCTTGGGTAATACCGGCGCCGCGTTCCCAGACGCGCAATCGCAACGCGCCGGGATTTTTGATCTGCGCGATACCGATATTGGCGCGTTCCGGAAACATTTCGTGATGTTCTAACGTGGAACCAACCTCATCGAGGGGTACGGCAGCGGCGTCATCAACAAAAAACACACAATGCGGATTGCCCATGCTGACGGCAGTTGGGTCGTGAAGTGTCCAGTTTTCGATATCAAGATGGAGTGTGTCTTGTTCTTTCGACAATGGAATTTCTTGCCAATCGAGGCGGGGTCTTCCCATATCAACGGCGACCATGTTGTTGGGGAATTCTTCAGCCGTCAATAGACCGGCACCGGTTCCAATATTGGCGTTCTTGCGCGCAGTTTCGGTCATGATCAGGTCGGCGACACATCTGGTTGCGTTACCGCAAGCATCGACTTGGGAACCGTCCGCATTAAAAATACGCATAAAGACATCGGCATCCTGCAGCGGTCCCGCCGAGTGCGGCGTTTCGAGCAGGATCAACTGATCGCAGCCAATGCCAGTATGTCGGTCTGCAATAGCCTGTGCTTGCGTCGCCGACAGGTTTCGCGGGGTGTCCCGTGAGTCGATGACGACAAAATCATTGCCGAGGCCATGCATCTTTGTGAATGCGATATCAGTCATAGGCGCCTTATAGGGGCTTAGGACGCCTTCCGTCTACTCAATTGAAGCGCCCAAACGGATGTTGTTCAGCCCGTAAACTGGGGTAGAATTATTCATCGTCAATGATCCCTCGGAACCTTTTCTCGCCGGCGTCGCAGGGTGGAATCCAGCGAGAGCCCGAAGAGCGGTTTCCCGTCTGCGCCAAACCAGAAGATCGAATAGGGTCAATCGCACGGGTGTTATCCGCAATTTCCAGGATCAGCTTGCGTTTAACAGCACGCGCGAAATCCTTAAATCCATTGGCGACGATCATAAAGGCTCGTGGGCCACCAATAACGCAATGACGATAATAGAGGTCGAGGTTTGCCATCGGTGTGCGTCCGAAATTAAGTCGCTCATTAATGATCGGCAATCCGTTGATGGTAATGCGCTTGGCAATGGCGGCATCGCGTGCAGGAACGACCAATCCGCCCGTATTATTGGGCCCGTCGCCAGAAATATCGATGACTTTGCGCAAACCTTTAAACGGGCTGTTCTCGATTAGGGCTACGCCGTGATCGATAGCATCTGAGATTGACGTCCACGGACCTTTCCCTGGTGATGTTTTGCGGAGTAAGGCGGCATAATTGGTAGCACTCTTGGCGTCATCTATAACACGCCAACCGGTTACGGGTTCGTGCCAACCTTCACCGGCCCACTCAAAATAGGTGACCGCTATGCGGCCTAGAATGCCTGACGTAATGGCCTTAATGACGGCTGGGTCAGTGATGGCGGCAATGTAGCCGCTACGTTGTAGGATAGCTTCTTGGTCATCGACGCTACCAGAAACGTCGACAGCTAGAACCAGCTGCAAATCAACTTCATTGCCGGGTGGCGTTTTTCGTTGCTCGGCATCGACCGGTGCGGCTATCAAAATGACGACAGAAACCAACCAGTATCGGAAGGGCATGATGGTAGCTCCAACTATGCTTCGATCAGCTCGATAGTCGTTCCGTCATTATCAATACAGGCCGCCATTAATGGTCCACCCCGACCGCAGCCGCCATCCAAGCTTATTGTATACCGGGTTTCAACGAGTCCTTCCGCGTCAGGATCGAAACCGCGAACGATTTTATCAAATCCACTATAAGAGGTATCGATTTCGTTGAAGGCTCGCGAACCCCACCAAAATTCGTCTGATTGGGCATCCAGTGGACGTTCTGGGTCAAGGCCACGGTTAACAAACAGGACGGTTCCATCGCGGGTCCACGCAGCGTGTTTGAGACTGCTCAACCATTCTTGATGGCCTGCCGCCTGAAACGCTGCCCGGATTTTCGCTGTCCAGCGCGTTATGGCCATAGGGCCTTGTCGAATTGCCGATTGGGCGTCTTCTCGGCCACTGTCATAGGCTTCAAGGGTGGGACCAATTCCCTGATCGAGCATCCAGTTCAGCACTTCTACGGGATCGACAGCGAATTGCAGTTGCATTAACCGCTGCCACATTTCTTCCTGTGCGCCCCGCAGCATCACGACGTCATGGGTAAACATGTTGCGACGGGCTAGAATAACGCGCCGAAACGCTAATGTGGCGTCAACCGTGGCCCGCACATCTTCGCCCCGCCCTAAAATATTGCCGAGATAGAGAAGCCGATCGCCCGGAAGGAACTTTTCCTCAATGGTGGCTTGTAGCTTGTTTAAGCGTTCAATATTGCCGTGGATGGACGAGATCGCCCAAATTCGCTGGGCACGATGTAGAACGGCAAAAACGGATGGTTCGGTCATGAAATGAATTAGGCGCTTTTCGTCTCATGGTCGTCAAGGATAGACCACGCGCCTTTTGCTTGACTTTCTTCATTTGCGGCGTAAATTCCCGGCCAACCCAAGGCCAGTACAGGTTTTTATCGCCCAGGGGTGACCATCGGTCTGCGAGTGTTCGCACACCGGTGCGTTTTGCGTTGAAGTTATTTTATTGATCGGCACTGATGTTTGACACGCTAAGCACACGACTAACTGACGTCTTCGACAAGCTGAAGAAGCGCGGCGCGCTGTCTGAAGATGATGTCACGTCGGCGCTCCGCGAAATTCGTGTCGCCCTGCTCGAAGCCGATGTTGCTCTACCGGTTGTAAAAGACTTTATCGATACGGTGCGGGAGCGCGCGGTTGGTGAAGAAGTTGTCCGCAGTGTCACGCCTGGGCAGATGGTGGTTAAAATAGTCAATGATCACCTGACTGAAATGCTTGGTGGTGATCAGGCAGAGATAAATCTTGCGGCTCAACCGCCTGCAGCGATCATGATGGTTGGCCTCCAGGGCTCCGGTAAAACGACATCAACCGCGAAGGTCGGTATTCATTTGCGGGATCAGTTCCGTAAAAAAGCGCTGATGGCATCGCTCGATGTTCGTCGTCCTGCTGCACAGCAACAACTACAAGTTCTTGGTGCTGACTCAGGGATTGCGACCCTCCCGATTGTTCCATTCGAAACACCAGAGATGATTGCCAAGCGGGCGATGGATACTGCCCGCAAGGAAGGCTACGACGTTGTCCTGCTGGACACCGCTGGTCGTCTGCATATCGATGACGAGTTGATGGACGAAGCTGCCTCCGTTCATAACATCGCCAAGCCCGTGGAAACGCTGTTCGTTGCCGATGCGATGACCGGTCAGGACGCGGTAAACGCGGCTCAGGCCTTTCATCAGAAGCTCCATGTAACGGGTGTCGTCTTAACGCGTATCGATGGCGATGCCCGCGGTGGTGCGGCTCTGTCAATTCGAGCGGTTACCGGTTGCCCGATTAAGCTTCTGGGCACTGGCGAAAAACTCGATGCCATTGAAGTGTTCCATCCTGAACGGATTGCGTCGCGTATTCTCGGCATGGGCGACGTTGTCACTTTGGTTGAGAAGGCGTCTGAAGTTGTTGAAGAAGAGGAAGCCGAAAAACTCGCTGCCAAGATCCAAAAGGGTCAGTTTGATTTCGAAGACTTCGCCAAGCAGTTAAGCCAGGTTCGCAAAATGGGCGGCATGGGTGGCATTATGGGTATGCTGCCAGGCGCGCAAAAAGCCAAGGCGCAGATGGGGGCTGCCAATGTTGATGACAAGGCACTCGCCCGGCAGGAAGCCATCATTTATTCGATGACGCCGAAAGAACGCCAGAATCCAAAACTGTTTAATGGATCGCGCCGCCGCAGGGTGGCTGCCGGCGCCGGGGCAACCGTTCAAGAGGTTAATCGTCTGCTGAAACAATTCCAGCAGATGAGCAAGATGATGAAACGTATGAACAAGCTCGGTCAGAAAGGCATGATGCGTCATGGCTTGCCCGACATGATGGGGCAGTGATCAAGATCTATAGATATTCAGTATAATCAGTAACTTAAACACTAACGACGTAACGAATTCACGATTAATCAAGGACTAAAAGGAACTAAAGAACCAATGTCACTTAAAATTAGACTTTCCCGGGGCGGCGCAAAAAAGCGGCCCTTCTATCGTATTGTCGTTGCCGACTCACGTAGCCCGCGTGATGGTCGGTTTATTGAACGTATCGGAGTTTATAACCCGATGCTGAAGCGCGAAGACCCCAACCGTATCCAGTTCGACGAAGAACGTGTACGGCACTGGTTGTCTAATGGCGCGACACCAAGTGATCGTGTTGCTCGCTTCTTGGGTGCTGCTGACATCATTCCGATGCCGGTACGCCGTGAGCAGACCAAGAAAGATAAGCCACGTGCCAAGACTTTGGAACGGCTGAAAGAGCAAGAAGAAGCTAAACAGGCATCTGATGAAGCAGCGGCCGCCGCTGCTGCGGCAGAAGCTGAAGCGCCAGCTGAAGAGGAGGCTCCTGTAGAGGAAGCCGCTGCTGAAGAAGCACCGGCCCAAGAGGCCCCCGTTGAGGAAGCGCCTGCCGAAGAGGAAGAGAAGAAGGAGGAATAGTCCTGCACCATGGGTCTTCCGCAAATGTCACGTGATGACGCCCCAAATCGCATCTGTGTCGGCCGTATAGCCGGTGCGCATGGTGTGCAGGGCTTGATCCGGGTCAACAGCTACACGGAAGAACCTATGGATGTCGCGGCCTACGGGCCGGTAACCGACGAGGACGGCGAACGCATGTTTGAGCTAGAGGCAAAACGCATGGCCAAGACTCAGGTCCTGGTACGCATAAAAGGGGTCATGGACCGCAACGCTGCAGAAGCGTTACGCGGTGTGCGCCTCTATGTGCCGCGTGATGTTTTGCCGCCGCCTGAAGACGACGAATTCTATTGGGAAGACCTAGTGGGTCTTGCGGCCGAAACCGTTGACGGTACGTCGCTTGGTAAGGTGCTCTCGGTACAGGAATTTGGCGCTGGTGAAATGCTTGAAATAGGCAAACGCGATAGCGGTACGACATTGGTGCCGTTTACGCGCGACGTTGTTCCCCAGGTTGACTTGCAGGCCGGGAAACTTGTTATTGATCCGCCACCAGGATTGCTCGAACCAGTAACGAAAGAGGATCCCGATAAAGCGCCAGGAAAAGGGGAGGGCGTACAATGACGTCATCTCGCTGGACCGCCAAGGTTCTGACCTTGTTTCCAGAAATGTTCCCTGGACCGTTAGGCTTTTCGCTTGCGGGCAGGGCGTTGGATCAAGGCCTTTGGGCACTGGAAACGACAGACATCCGTGAGTTCGCAAGTGATAAACATGCAACGGTTGACGATGCGCCATTTGGCGGCGGACCGGGCATGGTGATGCGAGCGGACGTTGTCGGGAATGCGCTGGATGCAGCGGGTTCAAAAACGCGCCCTATTTATTTAACACCGCGTGGACGACCACTCGATCAGGATCGAGTTCGGGCGCTCGCGGCAGATCCTGAGATTACAATCCTGTGTGGACGTTTTGAGGGCGTGGATGAACGAGTGTTGGACGCGCACGGGCTAGAGCAGGTAAGCCTCGGTGATTTTGTGTTGTCTGGTGGCGAACCGGCAGCGATTACATTGATCGACGCTTGTGTCCGGCTATTGCCGGGCGTGATTGGCAAAGAAGAGTCGCTGACAGATGAAAGTTTTGAAGAGGGGCTGCTCGAATACCCCCATTATACGCGGCCCGTGGATTGGCAGGGTCACAAGGTGCCCGATCTCTTGTTGAGTGGGCATCACGAAAAGATTAAGAACTGGCGGCGCGAGGCTGCCGAACGGATTACTCAAGAACGACGCCCTGACCTGTGGAACAGGTATCAGGAACGTCATATGGCGATAAAGGATTAAGACCATGAATATTATCGAAACGCTGGAACAAGAACAGATCAGCAAGCTGACCGCAGAGCGGGAAGTCCCTGAATTCGGCGCCGGCGATACGCTGCGCGTTCACGTTAAGGTCGTTGAAGGGACGCGAGAGCGTGTTCAGGTGTTTGAGGGTGTTTGTATTGCCCGCAAAAATTCTGGGCTCAGCTCTGCCTTTACGGTTCGTAAGATTTCTTACGGCGAAGGGGTGGAACGTGTGTTCCCGCTCTATTCCCCTCGGATTGAGCAAATTGAGGTTGTCCGTCGCGGCGCCGTTCGTCGGGCTAAGCTTTATTATCTGCGTGAATTGCGCGGGAAGAAGGCACGGATTGCTGAGAAGGTCGAACGCCGGGTTGGTGCCGATCAGGTTGCGGGCGCGGATGATGTCGCGGTGGCCTCTGATGAAGTTGCACCTGAGGTCGTGCAGGAAACTGCGCCTGAGGCCGTAATCGAGGGTACGGCCGCGGAAGCGACCCAGGAAGAAACGGCGGAAGAAACGAAAACCGAAGACAAGTAACGATATAGCCGTCTGAAAGTGGACGGCTCTTAATTTGACGAAGGGAGACGGGATTGATGTCGGGACCTAAGACATTATTCGATAAGATTTGGGAAAGTCATCTGGTTGATCAGCAAGATGATGGAACATGCCTTATCTATATTGATCGGCAGTTGATTCATGAGATCACCAGTGCGCAGGCCTTTGATGGTCTGCGGGCATCTGGACGAAAGGCGAGGCGTCCGGAAACCAATCTCTGCGTGCCGGATCATAACGTACCAACGACCCCCGGTCGTGGCGGGACAGATGAGATCGAAGATGATGAATCTCGTATTCAGCTTGAAGTTCTGGAAAAGAACGCTGCTGAGTTTGGTCTTCCCTATATCTCTATCAATGATGAACGTCAGGGCATTGTGCATGTCATAGGCCCCGAGCAGGGTTTTACACAGCCAGGTGTAACGCTGGTTTGTGGTGACTCGCATACTGCGACGCATGGCGCATTTGGTGCGCTGGCCTTTGGCGTTGGAACATCGGAGGTCGAGCATGTGCTCGCCACGCAGACGCTGATTCAGCGCCCCGCTAAGAACATGCGGATTACAGTCAACGGCTCTTTGCCTGAAGGCTGTACGGCGAAGGACCTGGTTTTGGCCATCATTGGCAAAATAGGAACCGCTGGCGGCACGGGTCACGTGATTGAATATGCTGGTCCTGCGATCGAAGAGCTATCGATGGAAGGCCGCATGACGGTCTGCAATATGACTATTGAAGCTGGTGCCCGCGCTGGACTTGTTGCGCCTGATGAGAAAACTTTTGAGTATCTCAAAGGTCGGGCGCAATGCCCCAAAGGGGCGCAATGGGAAATGGCCGTCGAGCAATGGAGAAAATTACCATCTGATGCTGGCGCAACTTATGACAGCGAGATTGAACTCGATGTTTCCGAAATCGTTCCGCAGGTAACCTGGGGAACCAGCCCGGAAGACGAGATCGGCATTACCGGCGTCGTGCCGAACCCCGCTGAAGTTGATGATGCAAATCGCCGTTCGGCGATGGAACGGTCTCTCGAATATATGGACCTCAAGCCCGGCATGAAAATGACCGATATTGCGGTTGATAAGGTCTTTATTGGCTCGTGCACTAATTCGCGGATAGAGGATATGCGGGCAGCAGCGGCTGTTGCGAAGGGTCACAAGGTCGCTGATTCCGTTTATGCAATGGTTGTTCCGGGATCCGGTTTAGTGAAAATGCAGGCTGAGGAAGAAGGTCTCGATAAGATTTTCACCGAAGCGGGTTTTCATTGGCGTGAGCCAGGGTGCTCCATGTGTCTCGCGATGAATGGCGATATGCTACATCCGGGTGAACGCTCAGCATCGACCTCAAACCGTAACTTCGAAGGCCGTCAGGGCCCCGGTGGTCGGACTCATCTCGTTAGTCCGATGATGGCTGCGGCTGCGGCCATTGCCGGTCACTTGGCTGACGTTCGCGACCTGATCAAGTAAGGAAACGCTACAATGGAAAAATTCACAAAACTTACTGCTGTGGCAGCACCGCTGCCGATCGTCAATTGTGATACGGATAAAATTATTCCGGCGCGCTTTTTGAAGACACTAACCCGCACCGGGCTGGGCAAAAATCTGTTTGATCCGTTGCGCTATGATCCAGAAACCGGCGAAGAAAACCCCGATTTCGTGCTTAACAAGCCAGCTTATCGGAACTCTGAAATTCTGGTCGCGGGCCATAACTTCGGCTGCGGTTCTTCGCGCGAGCATGCCCCGTGGGCATTGCTGGATTATGGCATTCGTTGTGTCATTTCGACGGATTTTGCCGATATCTTTTATAATAACAGCTCCAAGAACGGCATTTTACTGATCAAGGTATCGCCAGAAGAGCTAGAGCAGTTGATGGATGGTGCTGAACGTGGTGCAAATGCGACGATGACTGTTGATCTCGAGAATCAGGAGATTACCAATTCTGATGGCGAGAAAATTACTTTCGAAGTCGATTCCTTCAAGAAACATTGTCTGCTCAATGGTCTTGATGACATTGGATTGACTTTGGAAAAAGAAACGTCGATTTCGTCTTATGAAGAAAAACAGAAAGCGTCAGAGCCCTGGCTCTATGCATAACGCTCGATACTATCCGATGCATTTTGGGCGGACCTTCGGGGCCGCCCTTTTTTCTGGAATTGCGTATCGGGGACTCCCAACCGCGCCAGCTGTGTGCTAGAGCTTCGCGCGGAATTTTTCGGCACAAAGAAGGACGATCAAAATGGCTGCCAATAAAAAGGTATTGATGTTGCCCGGCGACGGGATTGGCCCTGAAGTGATGGGCGAAGTCCGTCGGGTTATGGACTGGATGGAAAGTAATCGTCAGGTCAGCTTCGATACCGAAGAAGATATTATCGGCGGTTGCTGCATCGACGCCCATGGTGTCCCAATGAAGGACGAGACGGTTGAAGCGGCCAAGGCGGCTGATGCCGTCCTGCTCGGCGCAGTCGGCGGGCCTAAATGGGACAATGTTGATTTCGATATTCGTCCTGAAGCCGGCCTGCTGCGAATTCGGAAGGATCTTGGCCTGTTTGCAAATTTGCGTCCGGCTATTGTTTTCGATGCGTTGGCGGATGCCTCGAGCCTCAAACGCGAAATCGTCGCGGGTCTTGATATCCTGATCGTTCGCGAACTGACCGGCGGTATTTACTTCGGCGAGCCGCGCGGTGTCGAAGACCTGCCAGGTGGTGGCAAGCGTGGTTACAATTCACTGGTCTATACGACCCCCGAGGTCGAACGTATCGCTCGTGTTGGATTTGAGCTGGCACAGAAACGCGGCAAGAAGCTTTGCTCCATCGATAAAGCGAATGTTCTGGAGAGTACAAAGATGTGGCGTGAAGAAGTTGTGCGTATCGCGCCGGATTATCCGGATATCGAGCTGTCGCATATGCTCGTCGATAACGCGGCAATGCAGCTGGTACGTGATCCTCAACAGTTCGACGTCATTGTTACCACTAACATGTTCGGTGATATCCTGTCGGATTGCGCGTCGATGGCGACCGGCTCGCTTGGCATGTTGCCGTCTGCATCGTTGGGTGCGCCAGATTCAAGCGGTAAACGTAACGCGCTGTATGAGCCTGTTCACGGCACTGCTCCTGATATTGCCGGGCAGGGTAAAGCAAACCCATTGGCGATGATGCTGAGCTTTGCAATGATGCTGCGTTATTCGTTTGATATGGGCGAGGACGCTGACAATGTCGAAGCGGCCGTCGAAGCTGTCCTTAATGCTGGATTGCGCACTGGTGACATTATGTCTGATGGTATGAAGATGGTTTCAACTGAAGAGATGGGCAGTGCGGTCCTCGCTGAGTTGGGCCAAATCTCAGCTTCGTGATTACGAAACCCCTTGTTGTGGGTGCGAAACAGCCGTAATGTTTTTGTGTGATAACTCTGAAAAGGAGCTACCCATGAAGTATCTTCTAAGCGTTACGGCGGCGGGCTTCTTTGCTCTCGCAACGATTACGGCGGCGCATGCCTGTGGCGGGGGCCACGGTAAGACGGCTGGTATTTCGAAACCGGTGACTACAGCGGACATGCCGATTATGACTCCGAGGCCGAAGACTGGCGGCTGAAAGAATTCGTATTAGAGAATTCAACCGGGGTCCTGCCTAATAGGTGTGGCCCCGGTTTTTTATTTTAATGCAATCACGACTTGAAAAACGGCGCTGAGGGTCGTAAGTCAACGCCTCGGCGCACAGGGTGGTGCCTGTGTGCGGGTGATTTAAGCAGGAATTTGATTATGGGTTACAAAGTCGCTGTTGTCGGTGCGACCGGCAATGTAGGCCGCGAAATTTTGCAGACGCTCTCGGAGCGGGCATTTCCGGTTGATGATATCGTTGCATTAGCATCCGAACGGTCGTCAGGCCGTGAAGTTTCTTTTGGTGAGAAAGATATTCTCAAGGTTCAGACGCTGGATAATTTCGACTTTGCCGGTTTCGATGTTGCCTTGTTCTCGCCAGGTGCAAAAGTGTCTGCCGTTCATGCGCCGCGCGCTGCAAAAGCTGGCTGCGTGGTGATCGATAATACCTCAGAATTCAGGATGGATCCCGACGTACCGTTGGTTGTGCCCGAAGTAAACCCAGAGGCAATTGAGCGCCATACCAAACGTAATATTATCGCCAATCCCAACTGTTCGACCATTCAGATGGTCATGGCATTAAAGCCACTGCACGATGCCGCAAAAATTAAGCGTGTTGTCGTCTCGACATATCAGTCGGTTTCCGGTGGCGGGAAAGCGGCGATGGATGAGCTGTTTAACCAAACCAAGGGGATCTTCGTTAACGACCAGGTGACGCCGGAATTATTTACCAAGCAGATTGCCTTTAATGTCATCCCACATATCGATGTGTTTATGGATGATGGTGACACCAAGGAAGAATGGAAGATGCGAGTTGAGACCAACAAAATTCTCGACCGTGACATTAAGGTCAGCGCAACCTGTGTTCGGGTACCAGTCTTTGTGGGTCATGCTGAATCTGTGAATGTTGAATTTGCCAATGAGCTGACCGCTGTTCAGGCGCGCGGGCTGCTGCGCGCGATGCCCGGTGTTACCGTCATCGACCATCGCGCCAATGAAGGCTACGTGACGCCGGTCGAATGTTCTGGTGATGACATGGTTTATGTCAGCCGGATACGCAAAGACCCAACGGTTAGGCATGGTCTGTCTTTCTGGTGTGTGTCCGACAATCTACGAAAAGGCGCTGCTTTGAACGCTGTGCAAATTGCCGAACATTTATATGGTATCCAGCCAATTGAATTTAACGATGACGATGAAAAATTCCTGACGATGGAAGTAGAGGCCCCTGCGGAGTAGTCCGAAATTAGTTTTTCGACTCGGTTTCGGGTAACGCAATCAGGGATCCGATTGAGCTATCGGGGGCAATAGCGGCGATCAGAATAAGGACGCCGCTGGCCAGGATAACGAAAGCTGAAATTCTGGTGATCCAGATCAAGGAGAGCTCACCTATCCAGCGGCGGCAAATTGCGGCGAGCCCACTCAGCATTGCCCACCAGGCTGCCGAGCCGACAAAGACCCCCGCGATAAGGGCTTCAGCCCATTCATAGCGATCACCAGCGGTCGCCACGCCGATAGATGTAAAAATGACACCAAAGGCGATAAGTGTGATCGGATTGGTTCCCGTAATCACCAGGGCGGATACGAAATCGCCAAACAGTTTTCCGGTATCCTGTGCACTGTTTTCTGCCGGCGCGGCGGAGAGCATGCGTGCTGCTATAACACACAGAACGATGCCGCCGATCAGGCGAAACCAGAAATCATTGGTGAATAGGATGTCGGCGATAAAGCTAATGCCGTAAGCGGCAACAATGGCGTAGAGGGTATCGGCGACAGCCGCACCAAGTCCAGTTACATAGCCTGATAAAATGTTGGCCGACAGTGTGCGCCGGATACACATCATTGCAACTGGCCCCACCGGGATCGCAACGACAAATCCGGCGGCGATGCCTTTGAAGAAGAATAACAGTGGCTCCATGGGAGCGAATATTAGAGGAGGGTCGGCTCGTCTGGCCAGTCCGGCGGTGTGACGTCGTCTAAATTCGTCAAACCGATTATCGGTAATTGCTCAATGGTCTTTGAATCATTCAGTGTATAGACAACAAGCTGATCGCCTAGCAAAATAATTGGCTTATTCTGTTCGGGTGTTTGTACCCAGTATAGCCCACCTTCAAATTGATCGTAGTATGGGTCGTGCGGCCGGTTATATTCGTTGACTAACCACGTTGCGAATTCGGTATAGGCATTCTTTCGGAGATCAACATCGCAATCAGGTGTGGTGAGGTGCATTGTTTGTTTCAGCCAGAAGAAATATTTGCTGTTATTTTCATACCCCTGCCCCACACCAGATGTATGCGGTAGCCCCGATTTCGGATCGAGAAAACTCTCCGAACAGATGAAATCGTCAAAGGTTGGTGCGTCGGGAGTTGCTTGTAGGCATTGTTGGGTTTCAGGGAAGGTTTTCTCGATGCCCCGTTCCACAAGAATTTGGCGGCCGTGAGATTCAGCTTTGAATTGATCGGTTGTAATGTCCGGAATGCTGTCTTGTACTTCAGGTGATAACCCAAAGGCGTGCAACACCTTGTCAGAGTCAGTAAGCCACCTTTCCTGCGTTATCGGACAAAACAACAGTCTGATATGGAGAGCCTGTAATTTTCGGGCCCTTTCCCGCAGTGCTTTTTCGGCAGTTTGGTCGCGCATTTCTTTTACGCAGCGACTTGGGAACGGCGATTCCCGATCAAATCGTTGATCTGTCTAAGGCATTGAAAAAACGCCTCTTCCGAAGCTGCCGGGCTATGTTCGAAAGTAACCGCTTCAAGTGCGGGCAAATCTTCAGTGAGTTGCGACGTTATCGAAAGGACTTCCGCGTCCGGCAGAAGGTCGTGGGCGTCGTGCCAAAATCGTTGATCCGATCCTAATCGCATCCCGGCAATGTGGAGTTCGACGATGCGGCAAGGATCGATGGCATCCAATCCATAATCGAGTGACCTATCCAAATTGCGGTTGCCGATCTGCCAATGTGTTACGTCTAAAATGACTTTCGTGTCGGCGTCCTTAGAAACTGACCCTAGAAAGTGCATCTCACTTTCATACCCTGTGGATTGGATGTAGATCGGACCAAGTTCGAGTGCAATGGGTCGGTTATAGTAGTCCCGCAATCGTGTGACGTTCATCGCCGTGATTGCTGCGATTTCATCTGTGAACAGCGGATTAATCTGGTAGCCCAATGATCCAGTTGGCGCCGTTCCTAACCAGGACAGATGTTCGCCGATCCAAGGTGAGTTCGTTTCATCCGCCGCTTCTTTGATGCGGCGGGCGATGTTGAGATTTACGCCCTCGGCGCTGCAGGTCGGGTTGCTGCTTGTATGCGCCAAGACAGGTATGCCCAACGCATGTGGATTCGATCCATATGGGATCGGGTAATTGACTTCTATGTAATCAATTAAGCCTTGCTGGTGCGCTTTCTGAATCCGATCATTTTGAGCCGGATCATCCCATCGTGCGCCAACTCTGAGAACCACTTCGCTATCCTTTAATTTTTCGATCGATACATAAAACTACAGGGGTGGTGTCGAGCACGAAATTCACTACCGAGTTATGAAATTTCACAACTGAAACACGGCTTCGTGAAAACAATTTCGTCATTAAAGTTTTGAGCTATTGGTTGCGCTGGTTCACCCAGATTCCTATAACCAGAATATGTCTGAAGTTCGAACTCTTCTCGATGCTGGTCTGGCACATCACAAGGCTGGCCGCTTGTCTGAAGCTGATGACCTATACAATCAGGCCAGGGTCCTTGAGCCAGAAAATACAGAAGTTGATCACCTGTCCGGACTCCTGGCCTTTCAGAATGGAAATGCAGCTGATGCTGCAGGTTATTTCGAGCGCGTCGTAGCGGCCGAGCCCGCAAACGTAAAATACCTTGGTAATCTTGGAGCAGCGTGGCTTGTTTCCGGCCGTCCGGAAGATGCCCTTGGCGTTTTGGAGCGGGCGATAGAGATTGATCCAGAAGGCGTCGATGTTCTGAATAATCTTGCCGCGGCTTACCGGGAAACGGATAGGTTTTCGGACGCCGCTATTGTCGCTAATCGCGCGGTTTCCCTTCGGCCAAACGATGCGGAGCTACAAACTAATCTGGCTGTTGCTCTGCTAGGAACGGCGCAGTCTGACGCCGCCTTGTCTGCGGCCCAACGTGCGGTCGAACTAGCGCCTAATTCGCCAGAGGCCCAAAATGCATTGGGTTCGGCCTATCTTGCCTTGCAGCAACGCAAAGAGGCCATTGGCGCTTTTCGGGCGGCGGTTACAGCAGGACCGGATTTCGCCGATGCGACGCGTAATTTGGCCCTATCCCTTCAGGAGGCGAAGCAATTAAGTGAGGCGGCTAAGACCTATCAGAAAGCGACGGAGCGCTGGCCCGAGGACGCTGCGGCATATGCTGGTCTGGCGCGGACCTCAAGGATGATGGGGCGTACTGATCACGCAGTTGAAGCCTATCGTATGGCGATTTCGCTGAGTCCCGGGAACCGCCGATATCATTCGAATCTGCTCTTCAGCTTGGTCGGCGATGCCAATCAAGACGGGGAATCCCTTTTAGCGGAACATAGAAAATGGCACGAGCAGCATGCGTTGCCGCTTGAACCAGCAGCACCGCAATATACCAATATCCGTAACCCGCAGCGGCGTCTCAAAATCGGCTATGTGTCTGCAGATTTCCGGAGTCACCCTGTCGGCCGAATTGTTCAGCCAGTCATCGCAGCGCATGATCGCAACGTCGTTGAGGTGTTCTGCTATTCGGGAACCGCGAAGCCAGATGGTGTCACGAATGAAACAGAGGAATCTTGTGACAACTGGCAGCCAATACAAAATCTACCTGACGATGCGGTATTTGATCTGATAGGGGAGGATAAGATTGATATCCTCATCGATCTTTCCGGTCATAGCGCTCGAAACCGGCTCACAGTATTCGCCCGCAAACCTGCGCCAATTCAGGCGAGCTGGATGGGGTATATGTCTACAACAGGCCTTTCAGCGATTGATTATTATATCGGTGATGAAATACACACCCCGGAAGAATTCGACCATCACTTCTCGGAGGAGGTTTATCGACTTCGCCGCAATCTGACCTGTTTCGACCCGCCAGACGATGCACCACCTGTCCGACCACTTCCTGCGGAGTCGTCCGAGTCCGTGACCTTTGGCTGTTTCGGTAATCCAGGTAAAATATCCGATGCCTGTATCGAGCTATGGGCCAGATTGCTCAAGACAGTTGAAGGCTCGCGATTGATTTTGCGGTATCAGGGCTATGAAGATCCGGAAGTGCGTCAGGATTTCGCACAGCGTTTTTCCAGCGCCGGGATAGACCCCTCGCGTATAGATTTTGAAGGAAGCACCGCCTATAGAGATGTCCTAGATACTTACAATCGGGTCGACATCGCTTTGGATACGTATCCCTATTCCGGCACTATGACGACGATGGAAGCGCTCTGGATGGGTGTGCCCCTTGTTACATTAGCGGGTGATAGAACGCTGGTACGTCAATCAGCGGGTCAGCTGTCTGCAGCTGGCCTCAGTGAATGCATAGCATATGATGCAGACCGGTTCGTCGCATTGGCGACGTCTTTGGCTCAGGATATAGATGCCCTAAAGACATCCCGTTCTTCGATGCGAAACCGCCTATTAGATTCACCATTGTGCGATACAGTTGATTTGGCACGAGCCCTAGAAGAGGCATATCGATCTATGTGGCTGAACTTCCTTGGGAAACCGACTTAAAACTATCTCCTTTTTCGAGAAACAGCATTTACTGACGGAATATTTTAGACATCTCGATCTTTGTCGGGTTTAATGTCTATTAACCTATTGATAAATAACAAATTAACCAAAACGGCATAAAAATTGCGTAAATATCAAGGCAATTGCTTGTTTTGGAGTTTGTTGTGAACCGCTTAAATCGTTGGATCAGTATTATCCTCGTAAGTTTCTGTTTGTTGCCCGTTGCGGCAAACAGCGCGGTGGTAAGCTATGCCGTCTCCGGGGCACCCGTTGATCCAACTTATTACGGCGGCAGCGGCGGACATGCTTTCTGGCTTCCGGCGCTCGTTTCCGGCAGTGCTGATACGAATTTTCAATTCACCCCATCATCTGGTGGTTTGGGTTCTTTAGTCCATGACACATCGGCTGGCACCGCGACGATGACCGGGTCGATATACGCAGTGGCGGACCCGACGTTGACGTTTGACGTTCAGATCGATTTCAATCTTCGTACCATGCCGGCGAGTTTCGACGGCAAGCGCGAGCTTTATTCTTCTGCTTATGTCGAAAATGGTGGCCCGGTCGACACAGACACATGGACCTATTTCGACATTAGCACTGGCACCCTAACGGGTACGGGCTTGTTGGCGGGCGCAACCCTCGATCTTTATCAGCGTCCAACGGATTTAAGTTTGCCATATCAGCTCGGCGAGGGCGCTAACGGCAAGAACATCAATCTTGGATTGTCCGGCTGGCTTGGCTGGAATGTCAACACGACCGCTGGTTACGCTGGTCCAACACTGTATGCCGGCAACGGCGACATCAACGCTAATTTGGCACAGACATCGAACGACGTTCCCGAGCCGGGTAGCTTGGCCGTAATGTGTGCAGGATTATTTGCTCTTGGATATATGCGGAGACGCCGACGGGCAATCTGAAGTGAACCCGTACTTGTTGTCTATTGACGGTAGCCCCAGAATCGGGAGCTGCCGTTTTTCTATTTAAGAATTACTAAAATTTATTCCTCGTGCCTTTGAGGCTGACCGTCACGCGCCTATAGTGTGGGTTGAGAATTATAGGAGCTCATAAATGTCTAGCGACACTTCAATTACAGATCGTCCACGCCGCAGCGCCATGTATACCCCAGGGGCCAATGAACGGGCGTTGGAAAAAGGCCGGGAGGTGCCGGCTGATATTCTGATAATGGATTTGGAAGATGGCGTTGCACCCGATGCAAAAGAGACGGCGCGGGCAAATATTCTTCGGGTGCTGGGTGAAGGTGGATATGGCGCGCGCGAAATCGGAGTCAGAATTAATGGCACTGGCAGTGAATGGCATGAACCAGATGTCGAGGCGATTGCGACATCAGGCGCCAACATGTTGGTGGTTCCCAAGGTTGATTCCGCTGACACCGTCATTGCGATCGTCAAGCTCATGGAGGCAGCTAAAGCTCCTACAGATATGCAAATTTGGTGCATGATTGAAACGGCACACGGTGTTCTCAACGTCAACGCAATTGCCTCGTCACACCCGCGCGTTGGTGCCCTTCTTATTGGTTCTGCCGATCTGACAAAGGATCTGCGGGCGCAGCACATGCCGGATCGCCTTCCTTTGATGACAAGTATTCAGCTTTGCGTTCTTGCCGCTAGGGCGAATGGCCTGACCGTTCTGGATAGCCCCTTCTTTGACCTTTCGGACGATGAAGGGTTTCTCGAATCCTGTCGGCAGGGACGCTCTATGGGGTTTGATGGCAAGACATTATTGCATCCCAAAACCGTATCAGGTGCCAATGCAATCTTCGGGCCATCGGAAGAGGAAATTGCCTGGGCTCATAAAATTTCCGTGGCTCACGAAACAGCGCTTGCCGAAGGTAAGGGTGTAACCTTGGTCGATGGTCAGCTCGTTGAAGGGCTTCATGTCGAAGAAGCGCAGCGATTGGTACAGATGGCCAAGACAATTAAAGCGCTGGAAGCGGCTTCGCCATAACTGCTCGAGCGATACAAATTCTATCTTAAAACGGCGAGACGCCGGGCCATCGAAGACCCGGCGTCTCTGAAGTCTCGAAAGACTTCTGGCCGTGAAAGCGCATGAGAGTGCCAATCAGATTGGCGGCCTCGGCAAAGACGCCCGACCTGCTCAGCGCTAGTATCGATCTTGGCAACAAGTGCTTAGACGATACCAATCTCCAACAAAAGGTCCGTGACGTTCCCACAAGCGGCTGGCACCTAGGCAAGGACTGTGGCGAGACAGTCATGCCAGTTTTCCAGCTGCCGATGGGCGGCGTCCCTAAGCGGCGAGACGAAACCTTTCGGCGACAGAATCCGCCCAATAGGGAGGCCCAGGACGTAACCCTGTCACAACGACCCGATAGCAGGTGAAACCCCCTGGATGGTCTGCAGCCGTCTCCAACATCCTGTCGCGCTATCAATCAGCCCCTATTCGAAAACAGGTTTTGACCAGCGGCACTACACACTGTCTTTCGGCGGCAAGCGGCGCATAAGTTGATCTGGAGATCTCCCTATGCGTTTCCTGCTCGCCATGGCGGTCTGCGTTCCAGCCAAGGCCCACATGGTCTTCCCTTGCGGCAAGCCCGCCGTGGGTGACTACTGGATCGGCGAATCACTCATTCGCTGCAACGCTATAGATCAATGGTCTTGCGACCTCCCCGTTGCTGCAACAGCGTCTAAATGATTCATACGCTCTCACGTCTTGAAATGTTCTAAAGGATGGCCAATTTGGGCAATGATTATCTGGGTGATTCGTCAAATTTCTTGTGCATAAAGAATGCACCTTTCCCCAACTCCTAAACATTTCATCCACAAGATTACACACAATACGGAGACGTATGGTTTATGCGGGTTTTAGAAGAGTGCCTGCAACTTACTGATCCTGTTAAGGAATGTTCTGTATATAAATGGGTAAGTATGAATGTAGCTGACAGAATTGACTAGCGATGGGCGAAGGTCTAAACAAATTGAAGAAGCGCGGGTATGACGCCAATTGCGCATCGAACGACAATACGGGAAGAGTGTAATGGACACCCGAGAGCGTCCGCTTTCTCCGCATCTCCAAGTTTATAAGCCACAGCTAACATCCACCCTTTCAATTATGCATCGCATGACAGGCGTTGCATTGGCCGTGGGTACATTGCTTCTTGTTTGGTGGCTAGTTGCAGCATCCTTGGGCGGCGAAGCCTTTACAACAATACAGACAATCATTGGCAGCTGGTTTGGTCGCCTACTCCTTTTTGGCTGGTCTTTTGCGTTGTTTTATCACCTGTGTAACGGCATCCGGCATTTGTTCTGGGATATGGGCAAAGGGCTTGATCTGCCTTCGGCTTACCGTTCAGGCTGGATCGTGATTGTGGCGGCTATTGTCCTGACCGTTTCTTCCTGGGTTTGCGGATATCATTCGATGGGGGCGCTATAATGAGTTTACGCACCGATCTCGGAAAAGTCCGCGGCCTTGGCTCTGCCAAAGAAGGTGTCGCACATTGGTGGGCACAGAGACTGACCGCTATTGCGTTGGTCCCTCTGATGCTTTGGCTCGTCATCAATATTGCTCATCTCGCTGGCGCTGACGTGAAGGCGGTACAGGCTTGGATTGCCAACCCAGTAACTTCCGTTCTCCTTATATTGATGATTATCGCGGTGTTTCACCATATGCAGCTTGGGCTGCAGGTCGTCATCGAAGACTATGTTCATACCGAATGGTTGAAAGTTGCTTCCATCATTGTCGTTAAGTTTGCGGCGATTGCGTTGGCAGCGATTTCGCTATTTGCCATCCTTAAAATTGCGTTCGCAGGTTGATACTCCATGGCTAATTCCGGCAAGTCTTACGACATTATCGATCACACCTATGACGTTGTGGTGCTTGGCGCCGGTGGCGCAGGTCTCAGGGCGACCTTTGGCTTGGCCCTGCAGGGGCTGAAGACCGCTTGCATTACCAAAGTCTTTCCAACACGCAGTCACACTGTTGCGGCCCAGGGTGGCATTTCAGCTGCGCTCGGCAATATGGGAAAGGACGACTGGCGTTGGCATTTCTATGACACCGTAAAAGGTGCTGATTGGCTCGGCGACCAAGACGCGATTGAATATATGTGTCGCGAAGCCATGCCGTCGGTGATTGAGCTTGAACATTACGGCGTGCCGTTCTCGCGCACCGATGAAGGCACGATTTACCAGCGCCCCTTTGGGGGAATGACAACTGAATACGGTGAAGGACCGCCGGCACATCGTACATGCGCGGCCGCTGATCGGACCGGTCATGCGATTTTGCATACCCTGTATCAGCAGTCGCTGCGTAATCAGGCAGAGTTCTTTATTGAATATTTCGCGCTAGATTTGATTCATGACGTGGATGGCAAGATCGCTGGTGTCATGGCGTGGAACCTGGATGACGGAACAATCCATCGTTTTCGGGCGCAAACTGTCATCGTTGCCACAGGCGGCTATGGCCGCAGCTATTTCTCATGTACTGGCGCCCACACGCAAACCGGTGATGGCAGTGCCATGGTGCTCCGCGCTGGACTACCGCTGCAGGATATGGAATTCATTCAGTTCCATCCCACAGGGATTTACGGTGCTGGCGCGCTGATCACTGAGGGAGTCCGTGGTGAGGGTGGTTATCTGACCAACTCAGAGGGCGAACGGTTTATGGAGCGTTACGCACCACATGCAAAAGACCTCGCGTCGCGCGATGTGGTCAGCCGTTCTATGACGGTTGAGATGAATGAAGGCCGCGGTGTCGGTCCAGATAAGGATTACATCCATTTGCATATTGAGCATTTGGAGCCGGACGTGATCAATGAACGCCTGCCGGGTATTTCAGAAACGGCGCGTATTTTTGCCAATGTTGATGTAACGCGTGAGCCAATCCCGGTACTGCCGACTGTGCATTACAATATGGGTGGTGTTCCGACGAACTATCGTGGCGAAGCCTTGATCCCCGAAGGTGATGACCCTGATGTTGTGGTGCCTGGTTTAATGGCCGTAGGTGAAGCGGCCTGCGTGTCGGTCCATGGTGCTAATAGACTTGGCTCAAACTCGTTGCTTGATTTGGTGGTGTTCGGTCGTGCGGCAGCTGACCGTTGTGCGGAGATGCTAACACCGGGCGCTAAACAGGCTGAATTGCCAGCAGATGCTGGCGATAACGCACTGGATTGGCTGGATGATCGTCGACATGGCGACGGTGATACTACGACGGCTGAAATACGGCTTGAAATGCAACGCACCATGCAGGCGCATTGTGCGGTTTTTCGAACTGAAGAGATTATGGCGGAAGGCGTTGAGAAAATGGCCAAGGTTTGGTCACAGAAAGAAAACCTCAAGATCGCAGATCGCGGCATGATTTGGAATTCGGATCTGGTTGAGACGCTTGAATTTGATAATCTGTTGCAACAGGCATTGGTCAGTATTCATGGTGCGATTAACCGTAAAGAAAGCCGCGGCGGTCATGCACGGGAAGATTATCCCGATCGCGATGATGAGAACTGGATGAAACATACAGTTGCGTGGCTTAATGACGATGGCACCAGCCGGTTCGATTATCGCCCTGTGCACAATGAAACGCTCAGTGATGATGTTGAGGCAGTGCCGCCAAAAGCACGCGTTTACTAAGGTCGAATATTGCTAACCGCTTTTTTTAGATATCGATGCCACAGTTAAGGCTTCAACGAGGATAAGACATGGCTGAATTTGCGCTCCCCGCCAATTCAAAGGTAAGTACCGGGAAGACCCACAAGGCTCCCGACGGTGCGACCAATATCAAACGCTTTCAGGTCTATCGCTATGACCCGGATAGTGGGAACAATCCCAGTGTCGATACCTATGAAGTCGACATGGATACTTGCGGGCCGATGGTTCTTGATGCACTGATCAAGATTAAAAATGAGATGGATTCAACGCTGACTTTCCGCCGGTCGTGCCGTGAAGGGGTGTGTGGTTCCTGTGCGATGAACGTTGATGGGACCAATACGTTGTCCTGTATTAAGGCGATTGATGAAATTAGTGGCGACGCCAAGGTTTATCCGTTGCCGCATATGGAAGTGGTCAAAGACCTGGTTCCTGATTTGAAACGTGCCTATGCGCAATACACGTCAATTGAACCTTGGTTGAAAACCACCAGCCCGCCGCCACCTGATAAAGAACGGCTACAAAGCCCTGAAGAACGCGCCAAGCTAGATGGGCTTTGGGAATGCGTTCTGTGTTTCTGCTGTTCCACGAGCTGCCCGAGCTATTGGTGGAATGGCGATCGCTATCTTGGTCCCGCTGCGTTGCTTCAGGCATATCGCTGGATTGCAGATTCGCGTGATGAGGATACCGGCGAACGGTTGGATAATCTGGAAGACCCTTTCCGGCTTTATCGTTGCCATACGATCATGAATTGCACCAAGACGTGCCCGAAGCATCTGAATCCGGCGAAGGCGATTTCCGAGATCAAGATGCACATGGTCGAACGACGCTAATTTGGGTTGGTGGTGCCGCAATGGGCGTCGGAAACAGGTCTCGAATTCTACAATTGAGCTTTAAATTCCGTCGGCACAGAGTTTTGACGGTTATTTGGTGATTCTGCGCCCGTTTTTCTTGCTCTTTTCAGTCAAAAAAGGTAGTTACGCGCCAGTCGCGGCCAACTTAACCATAAAGTCATTGTTACTGGTTGATAACGTCGTGGAACACAACCAATCGATCGATTGAGGAGCATTCATGACACGCAATAAAATCGCACTCGTTGGCGCTGGAAATATCGGCGGCACGTTGGCTCATCTGGCTGGACTAAAGGAACTTGGCGACGTCGTTATGTTCGACATCGTTAAAGGTATTCCTGACGGCAAGGCATTGGACCTTGTTGAGTCTTCGCCTGTTGAAGGGTTCGACTCAAATATGAAGGGTGCGTCGAGCTACCGCGCCATTAAAGACGCTGATGTCGTGATTGTGACAGCTGGGGTTGCCCGAAAGCCTGGGATGAGCCGCGATGATCTGATCGGAATTAATACAAGCGTGATGAAGGCAGTCGGCGCTGGCATTAAACAATGGTGTCCGAAAGCGTTTGTCATCTGCATCACCAACCCGCTCGACGCGATGGTCTGGGCACTTCGTGAAGCTTCGGGCTTGCCGGCAAGCCGCGTCGTTGGCATGGCTGGTATTCTCGACTCAGCCCGCTTCCGCTATTTCCTCGCTGAAGAATTCAAGGTTTCTGTCCGCGATGTAACGGCATTTGTTCTCGGGGGCCATGGCGACACGATGGTGCCGTTGCCGCGCTATTCAACAGTTGCTGGTATTCCGCTGCCCGACCTCATCAAGATGGGTTGGACAACCAAGGAGAAGCTGAACCAGATCGTTCAGCGGACACGTGACGGCGGTGCTGAAATTGTCGCGCTTCTAAAAACTGGCTCGGCTTTCTATGCACCGGCCTCCTCCGCAATTGAAATGGCTGAGGCCTATCTTAAGGACCAGAAACGGGTTCTGCCTTGCTGCGCTTATCTTAACGGTGAGTACGGCGTAAAAGGGCTCTATGTCGGTGTGCCGGTTGTGATTGGTGGCAAAGGTATCGAACGCATTATCCAAATCGACCTTAATGCCAGCGAAAAGAAACAGTTTAAGGCATCGGTCTCGGCGGTCCGAGGCTTGGTCAATGTGGTTAAACGCATGGATAAGAAAGCAAAGAAAAAACCGGCTAGAAAGAAAGCCACACGTAAAAAGACCGCTGCGAAGAAGAAGTAATTTTCTGACAAAAGATCAAAGGCTAGTCGCGCATGAATATTCATGAATATCAGGCCAAGGAAGTCCTTCGGGGCTTTGGGGTCGCCGTGCCAAAGGGGGGTGTCGCGTATACTCCTGATGAGGCAGTTAATGTGGCCGAAGACCTTGGTGGTCCGGTTTGGGTTGTTAAATCACAGATCCATGCCGGGGGACGCGGCAAAGGTGGAGGTGTAAAGCTCGCCAAATCAATTGATGAGGTAAAACAGCTTGCCGATGAAATGATCGGGATGACGCTGGTAACACACCAGACAGGTCCTGAGGGCAAGGAAGTCGGTCGTGTCTACGTCGAAGACGGCTGCGATATCGCCCGCGAACTTTATCTCGGTCTTCTGATCGACCGTGTCACCAGCCAGGTGACCATCATGGCGTCCACTGAAGGCGGTATGGAAATTGAAGAAGTCGCTGCCGAGACCCCGGAGAAAATTCTCAAAGTCGCGATTGACCCGGCTTGTGGCATGCAGGCATTTCATGCCCGCAAGATCGCTTTTGGGTTGGGTCTTGAGGGAAATCAGGTCAAGTCAGCTGTGAAGTTCCTAATGGCGATGTATACCGCTTTTGAACAGCTTGATGCTTCGATTGTCGAGATCAACCCGCTGGTGGTTACCGGTGCCGGTGACGTTATCGCGCTTGATGCGAAAATGAACTTCGATGATAACGCTTTGTTCCGTCATAAAGACATTGCGGAGTTACGTGACGAGAGCGAAGAAGATCCAACGGAACTGGAAGCCGCAAAGTTCGACCTCAACTACGTCAAACTCGATGGCAATATTGGCTGTATGGTCAATGGTGCCGGGTTGGCCATGGCGACCATGGACATCATCAAGCTTTATGGTGGTGAGCCGGCAAACTTCCTGGATGTTGGTGGTGGCGCATCGCGTGAGCGCGTGACGGCAGCATTTAAACTCATTCTGTCAGACCCCAACGTTGAAGGTCTGCTGGTTAATATATTTGGCGGCATCATGCGCTGTGATGTCATTGCGGAGGGTGTCGTTGCAGCTGCCCGCGAGGTTAGCCTGACAGTCCCGCTGGTGGTTCGATTGGCTGGCACGAATGTTGAGCTTGGTAAAAAAATTCTTGAAGAATCGGGCTTGCCAATTATCGCAGCCGACGATCTTGGAGATGCAGCCGAAAAAGCTGTTAAGGCCGTGAAGGAGGCCGCGTAATGGCTGTTCTCGTTGATAAGAATACAAAGGTCATCTGTCAGGGTTTTACTGGCGCACAGGGTACGTTTCATTCAGAGCAAGCCATTGCATACGGTACGCAGATGGTTGGTGGTGTAACGCCTGGTAAAGGCGGCGAGCAGCATCTCGACCTGCCAGTATTCGATACTGTTGGCGAGGCCATGGAGAGAACAGGCGCAAATGCCAGCGTCATTTATGTGCCACCACCATTTGCAGCGGACGCCATCCTTGAATCGATTGAAGCAGAAATGCCACTTGCGATCTGCATCACGGAAGGTATTCCGGTCATTGATATGGTGCGGGTCAAACGCGCTCTGTCTGGATCTTCGACACGTTTGATCGGTCCTAACTGCCCGGGTGTAATTACGCCGGATGAATGCAAGATCGGTATTATGCCGGGTCATATTCATCAACGCGGCAAGATCGGCATCGTATCTCGTTCTGGGACCTTGACCTATGAAGCAGTAGCACAGACAACGGCGGCTGGCCTCGGCCAGACAACCTGTATTGGTATCGGTGGTGATCCGGTGAATGGCACCAACTTTATCGATTGTCTGGAAATGTTCCTCGGTGACGATGAAACTCAGGGAATCGTCATGATCGGTGAAATCGGTGGCAGCGCAGAGGAAGACGCCGCCGAATTCCTAAAGCGGTCCAAAGTGAAAAAGCCGGTTGTCGGGTTTATCGCTGGTGTGACAGCACCGCCGGGTCGTCGCATGGGTCATGCCGGTGCGATTATTTCCGGCGGTAAGGGCGGTGCCGATGACAAAATGGATGCTATGCGAAGTGCTGGTATCACGGTTGCGGATTCACCAGCGGCGCTTGGCGACACGATGCTAAAGATTATGAAGGGCTGATCGGTCAGCCGAATTTGTCATGTTCCCTTAACCACATTGGCGTATGTCATAGAGGTTAAGGAAATCATGGCTAGACAATTCGTTTAGGCAATACGCTTGGACAAATGATGTCGATAAAGACATTCGAAGAAAATTCATTTCTCGCAGGCGGCAACGCCGCCTTTGTCGAGGACCTTTACGTCCGGTATATCGAAGATGCATCGTCGGTAGATGCTGAATGGCAGCGTTTTTTCGCTGACCTGCAGGACGAAGCCCCCAATATCCTCAAATCTTTGGAGGGTGCCAGTTGGGCGCCCCGCGGCAATCGCGTTGTTGGGGTTGCTGAAGAAGCTGAGAAGCCCAAGCTGAATGGGCGCGCTGCTTCTATTTCATCCGAAGAAAGCCGTCAGGCAACTGTCGATTCCCTGCATGCCTTGATTCTCATCCGTTCCTACCGGGTCCGAGGCCATCTCGCCTCAAACATGGATCCCTTGGGAATTTACCGGCACGAATCAAATGCCGAGCTCGATTATCGTACTTATGGCTTCACCGAAGCTGATCTCGATAAACATATCTTTATCGACAACGTGCTTGGCCTCGATAACCCAACGCTGCGCGAAATTTTGGACCGGTTGCAACAGACATATTGTGGCACCATTGGTGTTGAATTTATGCACATTCAGGAACCTGATCAAAAGCAGTGGATCCGCGAGCGGATTGAGGAAAGCCATAACCGTACCGAATTTACCCAGCGCGGTCGCGAAGCGATCCTTGAACGTCTCAGCGAAGCCGAAGGGTTTGAGAATTTTCTGAATGTTAAATATCCGGGCACCAAGCGTTTCGGTCTCGATGGTGGCGAAAGCTTGATCCCGGCGCTTGAGCAGATACTCAAACGAGGCAGTCAGCTCGGCATTGAAGAAGTGGTCATCGGCATGCCGCATCGCGGTCGATTATCGGTTTTGTCTAACGTTTTAAAAAAATCGAATGTCGCGATCCTCTCTGAGTTTCAGGGGCAATCATCGAACCCAGAAGAAGTACAGGGCTCCGGCGATGTCAAATACCACCTCGGTACGTCTGCTGATCTCAACTTTGATGGTAAAAACGTTCATCTCTCTTTGTCGCCAAACCCGTCTCATCTGGAAGCGGTTGACCCCGTTATCGTTGGGCGCGTTCGAGCAAAACAGCATCAGTTAAAAGATAAAGAACGGCGCCGGGTCCTTGGTATCCTCATGCATGGCGATGCCGCTTTCGCGGGGCAGGGCTTGGTTGCGGAAACATTTGCTTTGTCAGATGTCCGGGGCTATCGCGCCGGCGGAACAATCCATTTCATTGTGAATAACCAGATCGGATTTACCACGAACCCCCGTGATTCTCGTTCATCGCCCTATCCATCTGACGTATCGAAAACTGTCCAGGCGCCAATATTCCACGTCAATGGCGATGACCCGGAGGCGGTCATCCACGTCGCCCGGATCGCGACGGAGTTTAGGCAGGAATTCCGTAAGGATGTCGTGATTGATATGTGGTGCTATCGCCGTTTTGGCCACAATGAGGGCGATGAACCGGCATTTACGCAGCCTTTGATGTACAAGGCGATTGCCAAGCAATCGAGCACCAGAACAATCTATGAGAAAAAGCTGCTTGCTGAAGGTGCGATAACGGAAGAACAGGCAAAGTCACTGCGAGATCGCTTGCGTGACCAACTCAATGAAGATTTTGAAGCGGCCTCTACCTTTAAACCGAATAAGGCCGATTGGCTCGATGGGCATTGGTCGCACATCAACGTTGCTCCGACACTGGAAGAACGTCGTGGTGCGACGGATTTGCCAGAGGACACCCTTAAAAAAGTTGGCCAAGCGCTAGTCTCTGTTCCTGGAGACTTTAACCTTCACCCTAAACTGAAGCGGATAATGGAAGGTCGCCGAAAGGCGATCGAGACTGGTGAAGGAATAGACTGGTCTACTGCAGAGGCGTTGGCATTCGGCAGTCTGGTGCAGGAAGGACATTTGGTTCGCCTCGCAGGACAGGACGTACAGCGCGGCACATTTTCACAGCGCCATTCTTATCTCATCGATCAGGAGACTGAAGAAAATTATGTACAGCTCGAACATATTGCGGGCCGACAGGGGCGCTTTGTTGCCCATAACAGTCCGTTGTCCGAAGCAGGCGTTTTGGGATTTGAATACGGTATCAGCCTCGTAGAGCCTGACGCGCTGGTGATGTGGGAAGCGCAGTTCGGCGATTTCGCTAATGGGGCACAGGTTATCATCGATCAGTTTATTGCCTCGGCCGAAAGCAAATGGTTGCGGATGTCTGGCATCGTCATGTTGCTGCCGCACGGCTATGAAGGTCAGGGCCCAGAGCATTCGTCCGCGAGGCTGGAGCGCTATTTACAGCTGTGCGGTGAAGACAATATGCAGGTCGTGATGCCGACCACGCCGTCAAACTATTTCCATGTGCTGCGACGCCAAATTCATCGAAACTTCCGTAAACCCCTGGTCGTGATGACGCCGAAATCGCTGTTACGGCATAAACTCTGTGTCTCGACGCTTGAGGATATGGGGCCGGGAACTTGTTTCCATCGCGTATTGCCTGAAGCGGACAAGCTCGTAGCAGACAGCAAGGTGAAACGTGTCGTGCTGTGTTCCGGTAAGGTTTATTACGACCTCTATGCTGAGAGAAACGAGCGTGGAATCGATGATATCGCTCTCGTGCGGATCGAACAGCTTTATCCATTTCCGAATGTTTCCCTTAAGGAACAGCTGGAGCGTTACAAAAACGCCGAGATCGTCTGGTGCCAGGAAGAACCGGCAAATATGGGCGCTTGGACATTTATTGACCGGCGTATCGAAGCATTGCTGGCAGACATTAAAAGCGTTGCTGAACGGCCGATCTATGCGGGCCGTGTGGAGGCGGCATCTCCGGCAACGGGGCTCGCTAAACGGCATGCTAAAGAACAGGCAGCCCTTGTGGATCAAGCTCTAACGATTAAATAGTTGAAAGACGGACGGGCATTGGGCCCTTACCCGGAAAGGCGAAGACATGGAAATCAAAGTCCCCCAGCTTGGTGAATCAGTTGCCGAGGCAACCGTGGCGAAGTGGTTCAAGACAGTTGGTGAAGCGGTGGAGCGTGATGAGCCGATTGTTGAGTTGGAAACCGACAAGGTTACACTTGAGGTCCCTGCTGCGGCTGATGGGACGCTGGAATCAATCTCTGTGCAGGAAGGCACCGAAGTAGAAGTCGGCGCGGTCCTCGGTGTGATTGGTGATGGTGCTGCGGCGCCGGCGCCTGCACCCGCCGAAACTAAAGCCGTTGAAGAGAAGGCTGAAACAAGTGAGGCCGCTCCAACGCGCGAGCCAGCGGGAACCGATATTTCACTGTCTCCTTCTGTCCGAAAAATGGTCGATGAAGGAAAGATCGACCCCAGCAAGATCAGCGGCACTGGCAAGGGTGGCCGTCTTACCAAAGGAGACGTCCAAGCCCATCTTGATGGGGAGCAAGCTCCTGCGCCTGCCAAACCTCAAGCTTCTGTAACGGCTGCAAAGCCGATAACATCCGACGAACGTGGTGAAGAACGGGTGCCGATGACGCGACTGCGCAAGCGGATCGCAGAACGGCTCAAGGAAGCGCAAAATACAGCGGCAATGCTGACCACTTTCAACGAGGTGGACATGACGAATGTCATGGCGGCGCGGAAGAAATATCAGGAGGATTTCCAAAAGAAACACGGCGTGAAGCTTGGCTTTATGTCGTTCTTTGCCAAAGCTTGTATTGCGGCGCTGAAAGAGTTGCCTGCGGTGAACGCGACTATAGATGGCGACGATATCGTTTATCGTAATTTCGTCGATCTCGGTGTTGCGGTGGGAACCGAGCAAGGTCTCGTCGTGCCAGTTTTGCGGGATGCAGACGGTAAATCATTTGCAGACATAGAGAAGGAAATTGGCGAACTTGGGAAGCGAGCCCGCGATGGTAATCTGTCGATGGATGAGCTGACCGGTGGCACCTTTACGATTACCAATGGTGGCGTTTATGGCTCGCTGATGTCGACGCCAATCCTCAACCCGCCACAATCCGGCATTCTTGGGATGCATAAAATCCAGCCACGCCCGATCGCGGTTGGTGATGCGGTTGAAATTCGGCCGATGATGTATCTCGCGCTGTCCTATGATCATCGCATTATCGATGGGTCTGAAGCGGTGACATTCTTGGTACGGGTCAAGGAATGCATCGAAGAACCAGACCGCATTTTGCTGGGCCTCTAATCGTCCTATCCTCCACAGGAAGTTTCCATGTCTGATACGCAATATGATCTCGTGGTTATTGGGGCAGGACCCGGTGGCTATGTCGCTGCGATTAGAGCTGCACAGCTCGGCATGAAAGTCGCCTGTGTTGATATGCGCGATACACTGGGCGGTACTTGTCTCAATGTTGGCTGCATTCCTTCGAAAGCGCTCTTGCAATCATCCGAAAAATTCTCCGAAGCACAGCACGCTTTGGCAGATCATGGCGTGAAGATTGGCAAGGTCGGCCTCGATCTTGAGAAGATGCTCGCCCGCAAGGATGATGTCGTCGATGGTCTGACCAAAGGCATCGCGTTTTTATTCAAGAAGAATAAGGTCGAACAAATTACCGGAACGGCCCGAATAACAGCGCCTGATACTGTCGAGGTTAGCGAGCCGGGTTCCACAACGCTCAAAACCAAACACATCCTGATCGCAACTGGATCAGAGTCGATGCCATTGCCGGGTGTCGATATCGATGAAGAGAAAATCGTTACCTCTACCGGCGCGCTGTCCTTGTCAAAAGTGCCGAAGCATCTTGTGGTGGTTGGCGGCGGCTACATAGGTCTTGAAATGGGATCGGTATGGGGTCGTCTTGGCGCCAAGGTCACGGTGGTGGAGTTTCTCGACCGAATTGTACCGGTCATGGACCGAGAAGTGGCTGATGAAATGCACAAGTCCTTGGAGAAGCAGGGTATGGCGTTTCGTCTTGGTACTAAAGTTACCGAAGCAAAAATATCAAAAAGCGGTGTGACCCTGACGGTTGAATCTGCATCTGGCGGCGAAGCGGAAACGATCGAGTGCGATATCGTCCTTTCGGCAATTGGCCGTAGACCGTTCACGTCGGGCCTTGGCCTTGAAGAGCTCGGCATAACGTTAGATCAACGTGGCTTTATCGAGGTTGATAAGGCATTCCAGACCAATGTTCCTGGGATCTACGCCATCGGCGATGTGATCCCTGGGCCTATGCTCGCCCATAAGGCAGAAGATGAAGGCGTTGTCGCGGTCGAAATGATGGACGGACAGGCGGGTCATATCGATTATAACGCTATTCCAGCGGTCGTATTTACGGCGCCGGAAGTCGCGTCCGTCGGTCGAACAGAAGAACATCTCAAGGAGGGCGGCGTAGACTATCGTTCAGGCAAGTTCCCCTTTATGGCCAACTCGCGAGCGCGGGCATCTGAAACTGATGCAGACGGCTTTGTTAAAATTTTGGCCGACGCCAAGACTGATCAAATCCTCGGTGCCCATATTATTGGGCCTGATGCCGGAACAATGATAGCGGAGCTGGCATTGGCAATGGAATTCTCTGCTTCAGCTGAAGATATCGCTCGAACCTGCCATGCCCATCCAACTCTCAATGAGGCTGTTAAAGAAGCAGCGCTTGCGGCCTGGAACAAGCCTATCCATATTTAGAGAAATCCTTTTCTCTATAACGCGTTGTTGGGTTTAGCTTGTTGCGATGAAAAGAGACGTAAAACACTACCTGCTTCTGTCGCTGGGCTGGATTTTTATCTTTCTCGGTATCCTCGGCCTTTTTCTGCCGATTTTGCAGGGCGTTCTTTTTCTCGCGATTGGGCTGATTATTCTCAGCCGCCGATCACCGCGGGTGAGGCTATTCAATCAGAAAATGGGTCAACGCTATCCGAAATATCGCGCGATACAAGACGAGGCGTCAGCGCGTGTTAAACGGCTGATGGCAAAATTCTCGCGAAAGAAATCAGGAACCGATTAGGCCGCCAATACGGCGGATTCATCGCCAATTGTTACTCGCCGCAGAAGACGGCGCTGTTCGCGCGGGAAGTCAGTGCGGGCGTGCATCAGACAGCGATTGTCCCACATGACAAAGTCGCCAACTTCCCAGCTATGGGAATAGACGAATTGTGGCTGACGCTGCAGCGCATAAATTTCATCAAGGATCGCTTTGCCTTCAGCTTCATCCATATCGATGATTTCTTCCGTCATCAGCGGACAGACATAAACAGCGGTGCGGCCTGTTTCCGGATGCTTGCGAAAAACCGGATGTGGGTGATGCGGCACGGCTTCCCGATCATATTTTTCGAAGGTTTTGACTGTGGTGCCGAACTCATAGCAATTCATTGCTTGTCGTCCTGCAAGCTTATCCTTTAGCTCTTGGGGTAGCGCTTCATAAACTTTGTATTGGTTAGAGAACTGCGTGTTGCCGCCGATATTGGGGACCTCAACGCCGTAAAGCGTCGTCGCCTTGTGCGGGGTGCTCAGATAGGGCGTGTCGGTGTGCCACATCATTTCGCCATCGGGATGGGCGCCAATAACACGTCCGTTTTCCCGCACGTTGGAGACCAGCATAATCTCATCGCTGGCATGATTTGGATGCTGGCGTTCTTTAGGCCGGTTATATTCGCCAATTTTACCGAAGTTACCGCAGAATGTTTTCTGATCAGCGGGTGTCAGGTCTTGCTGATTGCGAATGACGATGACGAGATGGTCAAGCCACGCTTGATAGATTGTCGAAGAATCATCATTGGATAGCTCGGCTTTCATATCGACGCCGAGGATTTCGGCACCACAAGCATCTGACAAAGGGTTTACGGTAACAGCCATCACTCAATCTCCTTTGCTGTTCGAACTATTCGAGCACAGCGTCATTTCGTCGATATAAAACCAGAATTTGCTTGTTTGGACAAGATTTGGGTCAGTTTGGAACGTTAAGCGGCCCAGGCCGGTGCGGCGTCCTCGATGGTGACCCGACGCAATAGACGGCGCTCGTTCCGCGGAAAATCTGTGCGGGCATGTAGGGTGCAGCGATTATCCCACATGACGAGATCGCCTTTCTGCCAGACATGTTCATAGCAGAAGCGCTTTTCTTTCTGCAGGGCAAATATCTCGTCTAAAGCAGTGCGGCTTTCCTCTTCCGACAGCCCCTCAATGGATTCTGTCATCAGTTCGTTCATATAGACCGTTGGTCGACCGGTTTCAGTATGCGGGCGGAAGACGGGATGCACGGCCGTCCGTAATTCGGGACCATCATACTTTTCCTTGTCTTTGATCATGACACCAAATTCGTAGGCGTGATGCGCATTGCGTCCTTCAATTTTGTTTTTGAGCTCTTCGGGCAGAGCATCAAAGACCTTGTATTGATTGGAAAATATCGTGTTACCGCCTTCGCTCGGAATTTCGATAGCGTAGAGCGTTGTGGCTTTGTGCGGATTCTGATCGTAGCCTGTATCGGTGTGGAACATCATCTCGCCATCGGGCAAGGACCCAATTGGTTCGCCATTTTCGACGATATTGCTGACAAACATAACCGACCGGTGGCGCTCCTTCATGGCATCGTTGCGCAGCGTATCAGGGCGCAAGTAATCGCCAACAGGGCCAAAGGCTTCTGCAAAATTGACCTGGTCAATATCAGCGAGTTCCTGCCCGCGAACGACGATCACACAATGGTCAAGCCAGGCCCTGTTGATCTCAGCTGCGACGTCTGGGCTGATAGGTTTGGTCAGGTCAACGCCAGTGATCTCTGCACCACAGGCATTTGATAAGGGTTTAATAGCAATATCAGTCATGAGTTGATTTTAGCGATTCTTGCCCAAGATTTCCAGCCAGCAAGAAAGGTTTACTGGCAGGGTCAGCTTTTGGCGCGTGGATGAGCATTTTCGTATACTTTGACCAATCGCTCGGCATCAACGCTGGTATAGCGCTGGGTCGTTGATAGAGAAGAATGACCGAGCAATTCTTGGATAGTCCGTAGGTCTCCCCCGGCTCCCAAGAGATGGGTCGCAAAGCTATGGCGGAGTGCATGGGGTGTCGCAGTATCTGGAAGTCCGAGTTGGGCTCGAACCTTGCGCATTTGTCGTTGCACGACACCGGCATTCAGGCGGCCACCACGGGCGCCAACGAACAACGGATTGTCGGGCTGTTCGGAGAACGGGCAGGCGTCGATGTAAACTTCAATCGCGTCCCGTACGACGGGTAAAACCGGTACAATACGTTGTTTGTTGCCTTTGCCTGTGACGGTCATAGCGTCGCTGTCAGGCGTATCAGCATGATTGAGGCTTAGAGCTTCGTCGACACGTAGACCGCAACCATAGAGCAGCGTAAAAACCGCAACATCGCGCTTTGATATCCACGGCGTATCTGACAATTTCGCCGCCGCCCGAATAACATCAAAGGCATCTTCAATTGATATTGGTTTCGGGATCGGTGGTTTAGGTTTTGGGGATCGTACCGCCTTGATCGTTGCATTGCTAACCCGACCGGTTTTATCGAGAAATCGGAAGAAGTTTCGCAGGGTTGACATACCACGCGCAACGGAGCTATGCCCGATGCCATGATTGATCCGGTGCGCCAGAAAGCTACGAAAGTCCGCCATAGTGAGGGCATTTAGATCACTTAGCCCCGCTGGTTTTCCAATGTGATCGGATAAAAATATCAGAAAGGCAGCGAGGTCACGCGAGTAGGCGGCGAGGGTGTGTGCGGAAGATTGCCGTTCGTCAAATATCCAACGTTGCCAGTCTTCGATGGCGTCTATGATGTCGCGTTCGGCGAGGAACTCGGTTACGTGCCCTGGGTCAACCATCGCTGGATGATCCTTTGCAACACATGAGAGAAGAAGGAAAGCAGCTCTGTTCCCTGGCGGGGGTCAAAGCCAGTGGGCGTTTTGGCGCCTAGCGCTAGCAACCCATTCGGGCCTTTGGCGCCGAGGTCCAACCTCAAAAGGGCGGCCGACTTCACTTTCGAGGCACGTGATCCAAAGATCGCCTTATCACCTTCGATTTCAGATCGCAGAGCGACAGTACGTTCTGAATCCATAAGGGTATCGAGCGCGCCCGGCTCAACGACGATTATGCCAATTTCAGCCGCTCCTTCAGGAATATGATCACCAGCTTCTAAGCAAAGCGCTGCCGCAGAGACGTCAAACATCTTTGGCAGTTTCTTCAGAATTACTTTGATTAGATCTTCGAATGATTTTGCATCGAGGAGTGCCTCGCTCGCGGCATGAATGCGACCTTGAACATCGGCATTTGATTCCGCTGCAGCCAACAATGATTGTTCTCTCGAACTAAAGCGCGCTAGCTCGTCTTGCAGGCGCCCCAGCATAAATTTCTGCATATCCAGGACACCACCGCCATGATCTTGCTCCGGCGGTGTTAGAACCGCGAGTAAGTCGGGGCGATTATTTAGAAAATCAGGGTTTTGCTCCAGATAGGCCGCTACAGTTTCGGGCGAAATAATAGTGCCGCTAAGCGCTTTGGATTTTTGTTTAGCGGCGGGTTTGTCGGCAGGGGGCGTTGAGCTGGTCATCTGTTAGTCGTCCAGAATCGATTGGCCAGTTTTTTCCCAGTCGGCAAGGAACGCCGTCAGGCCGGAGTCCGTTAGCGGATGTTTGTAAAGCTGACGCAAAACGCTTGGTGGCAAGGTTGCGACACCGGCACCCATCTTGGCTGCTTCTGTCAAATGGATGGGATTCCGAATGGAAGCGACGAGGACTTCGGTCTCAAAGGAGTCGTACATGCTATAGATCTGGCAGATATCAGAAATTAACTGCATGCCATCTGAACTGATATCGTCCAGTCTCCCGACAAACGGTGAAATAAACGTCGCACCAGCCTTGGCGGCGAGTATCGCTTGTCCAGCCGAGAAACACAGCGTTACGTTCACCATCGTTCCAGCGTCTGATAGCGCTTTGCAGGTCTTTAGTCCATCCGGCGTTAGCGGCACCTTTACCGTGATATTCGGAGCGAGGGCAGCGAGCTTTTGACCTTCTTTGAGCATGGTTTCGTGATCCGTTGCCGTTACTTCGGCGCTGACCGGTCCATCGACGATGGTACAAATTTCCTGAACCACGTCGAGAAACTTGCGACCTGACTTCGCGACCAGCGAGGGGTTGGTCGTCACACCGTCAACCAGCCCGGTTGCGGCTAGATCACGGATCTCATCTGTATCAGCGGTGTCGACGAAAAATTTCATTGTCCGGTCTCATTCCTCTAAAACTTACTATGACGTCCCAGTAATTTGATTTGAAAGGTTCGTCGTGATTGGCCCGACCATCGAGCCACGTTAAAGTCTAATCCATGCCCCCGTCCCACACCACACCGCGCCCGACCTATCGAGACGAAAGAGTCAGTGTGCTTTTGCCGCTTCCTTTGGCCGGCGCGTACGACTATCTGGTGCCGCCGGACCTGTCGGTTTCATTGGGCGATTTCGTATCTGTCCCGTTGGGAAAACGAGACCTTAAAGGGGTGGTCTGGGGCAACGGCAGCAATGAAGTCGATGACAAGAAACTTAAGAATATTAATGGGTTACTTGACATTCCACCGATGTCTGAAGACCTTCGCAAGCTGGTCGACTGGACAGCCTCTTACACGTTGAACCCGCCGGGTGCCGTGCTCCGAATGAGCATGAGCGTGCCTTCGGCGCTCGAGCCTCCAAAGACTCGTATCGGGTATTTGCCGGGCGTCAGTGCAGTGGAGGATGAGGGCGATTCGCGAATCAGGATGACCGAAGCGCGTCGTCGGGTACTGGCTGTACTTGCCGAAGGCCCGCCCCGAGTCGCTGCCGAGCTCGCCAGGAGTGCAGGTGTCAGCGCGTCTGTTGTGCGCAGTATGGCGGACGCTGGATTACTAAAACCCGTTACCTTGCAGCAGCAACTCGATATGGATTTACCGGATTGGGAGCGGCCAAGACCGATCTTATCGCCATCTCAGGCCGAAGCAGCCGCGGCCCTGGTCGCCGCAGTTGAGAAGTCGGTGGCGGCTGCTGATGACAACGGGTTTTCTGTCGTTCTACTGGATGGTGTTACCGGGTCAGGCAAAACCGAAGTTTATTTCGAAGCCATTGCTGCGACGCTCGCAGCCGGGCGACAGGTATTGGTGTTGTTGCCGGAAATTGCATTAACAACGCAATGGCTCAAACGATTCACCGAACGTTTTGGCGCAAGGCCCCTGGAATGGCATTCTGATCTAACAGGTGCAGAACGACGTTTAACATGGCGCGCTATCGTCTCCGGCGAAGCCAGCGTCGTTGTCGGCGCACGATCGGCGTTGTTTTTGCCATTTCCCAACCTTGGCCTGACAGTGGTTGATGAAGAACATGACAGCTCGTTCAAACAGGATGAGGGTGTCTGTTACAACGCCCGTGATATGGCAGTGGTGCGTGCGCGTCTTGGCAATTTTCCGATTATTCTATCGTCGGCAACGCCGTCGTTAGAGACTTTCGTCAATGTTCAGTCTGGACGTTACAAGAGTTTGTCATTGCCGGAACGCCATGGCGGCGCCTCATTGCCGGAAATAGCCGCTATCGATATGCGGATTGAACCAATGGAAAGCCAAAGCTGGTTAGCGCCGGCTTTGCAGGAAGCTGTTGCCCACTCCTTGGCTGCTGGCGAACAGGTCATGCTGTTTCTGAATCGACGTGGTTATGCGCCGCTTACGCTTTGTCGACATTGCGGTCATCGTTTCCAATGTCCCAACTGTACCTCCTGGCTTGTTGAACATCGGCTGCAGCGTAATCTCTCTTGCCACCATTGTGGTTTCTCAACGCCGCCGCCCGAAGAATGCCCAGCTTGTGGAACGCCAGAAACGCTCGCAGCTTGCGGGCCAGGTGTTGAAAGGTTGGCGGAAGAGGTTGCGGAGCGTTTTCCGCAAGCGCATTGCGAAATTATGGCTAGTGACACGATGCAAAGCCCAACCGCTGCAGAGGCTTTGGTGCGGCATATGCAGAATCGTGAGATCGATATTTTAATTGGCACCCAAATTATGGCGAAGGGACATCATTTTCCCTATTTGACGCTGGTTGGTGTCGTCGATGCAGACCTTGGGCTGGCAGGCGGTGATCTCAGGGCGGCGGAGCGAACATTCCAACTTTTGCACCAGGTCTCAGGCCGTGCCGGGCGCGCAGAACGTCCAGGCCGGGTGCTATTGCAGACCTATCGGCCTGAGGACCCTGTCATGGAAGCTTTGGTCACGGGGACCCGTGATGAGTTTCTGACGGCAGAGGCGGAAGAACGCGAACGCCATGGCATGCCACCTTTTGGTCGGCTGGCGGCGCTCATCATATCTGGCAACGATTATGATGAGGTTGAACGAATCGCCCGTAGTTTGGGTCGCAGCTGTCCGGTTGAAGAAGGTGTAACAGTGCTTGGTCCGGCGCCAGCGCCTTTGTCGATCCTCCGCGGGCGGCATCGTTGGCGGTTATTATTGAAGGCGCGCCGAGATAGCAATGTTAGAGCTATATTACGTAGTTGGCTTGCTGGTGTCCGAATTCGGGGAAACGTCCGGGTCCAGATCGACGTTGATCCCTACAATTTTCTGTAAATCCCGCTTCCTTGCGGCGTTTTGACCGCCTCGACGGGTTGCATGGTGTAGTTGAGTGTGTTAGCAAACAGCGCCCTCCTAGGGTACGGACAATTTTAGCTTTTTAGAGATTTCTATAAATTCTGAATTTGTAAGTTTTATCAGTTACTTAAGTCCTACTCCCGTAGGGATATCGAAGGCAGAATAAGTGGCATCGGGACAAACAGTTACGTCGGGTCTTTCAGGTCGGTATGCGACAGCTCTTTTTGAGTTGGCGCTAGAGCGCAAAGCCGTTGATGCGGTTGCGGACGATCTGGCCCAATTACAGGCGATGATCGATGAATCAGATGATTTACGTCGCCTGATTGGAAGCCCTTTATTCTCACGAGATGCGCAAAGCAAAGCGATGGCTGCCCTGACCGAAAAAGCAGGGCTTTCTGAAATTGTGTGCAATACGGTGGGTGTCATTGCCCAGAATCGCCGTTTGTTTGCGCTCGAAGACGTTATACGGGCCTACCGGACGCTGGTTTCCGAACATCGTGGTGAGGTTGAAGCAGAAGTTACCTCTGCGGCGCCGCTGAGTGATGATCAGCGCGCTGCGCTGGAATCCGCTCTAAAAGAGGCAATTGGTTCGACGGTTGCTGTTACTACAGACGTTGACCCAGAATTATTGGGCGGCATGGTCGTACGGGTTGGATCCCGCATGATCGATTCGTCGCTACAAACGAAGCTACAAAGATTACAACTTGCTATGAAAGGGGCTGCGTGATGGATATCCACGCTGCAGAAATTTCGTCGATTCTGAAAGATCAGATCGCTAATTTTGGGGACGATGCAGAAGTCGCCGAGGTAGGACGTGTCCTGTCGGTTGGTGATGGTATCGCCCGGATATATGGTCTGGACAATGTTCAGGCCGGTGAGCTGGTTGAGTTTACCGGCGGTATTGTCGGCATGGCGCTCAACCTTGAAACCGACAATGTCGGTGCCGTTATTTTCGGCGATGACCGGACGATTAAAGAAGGCGACACGGTTAAACGGACAGGGTCAATTGTTGACGTTCCCGTTGGACCAGCTCTTCTAGGGCGTGTGATCGATGGTCTTGGCAATCCAATTGATGGTAAAGGGCCTATTGACGGCGCAGACCGCGCGCGAGTTGATGTTAAAGCGCCGGGTATTATTCCACGTAAATCGGTTACCGAACCGATGCAAACCGGCCTTAAAGCAATCGACAGCCTGATCCCCGTTGGCCGTGGCCAGCGTGAGCTGATCATTGGAGACCGTCAGACCGGTAAGACCGCCGTCGCTATTGATGCCATCCTTAATCAAAAGGGTGCAAATGCTGGCGATGACGAAGCTAAAAAATTATATTGTGTCTATGTTGCTGTCGGTCAGAAACGCTCGACCGTTGCGCAAATCGTCAAAACACTCGAGGAAAACGGTGCGATGGAATATTCCATCGTGGTCGCTGCAACGGCATCTGATCCTGCTCCAATGCAGTATCTTGCGCCCTATACTGGTTGTGCGATGGGTGAGTGGTTCCGGGACAACGGCAAACACTCTTTGATCGTTTATGATGACCTGTCCAAACAGGCTGTTGCGTATCGTCAGATGTCACTTCTTCTGCGTCGTCCGCCGGGCCGTGAAGCCTATCCGGGTGATGTTTTCTATCTGCATTCACGTCTGCTCGAACGGGCAGCGAAATTGAATGATGATTTGGGTGGCGGGTCACTGACCGCGTTGCCGATCATTGAAACACAGGCTGGTGACGTTTCGGCTTATATCCCGACCAACGTTATTTCGATTACGGATGGTCAGATCTTCCTTGAAACCGACTTGTTCTATTCCGGTATTCGTCCGGCGGTGAATGTCGGTCTCTCGGTGAGCCGCGTTGGTTCAGCGGCGCAGATCAAGGCAATGAAACAAGTTGCTGGCTCGATTAAACTGGAATTGGCTCAGTATCGGGAAATGGCTGCGTTTGCGCAGTTTGCTTCCGATCTGGATGCTGCAACACAACGTCTGTTGGCGCGTGGTGAACGACTGACAGAGCTGTTGAAACAGCCGCAATATCAGCCGCTACCAGTCGAAGAGCAGGTTGTCGCGATTTATGCTGGCGTGAATGGCTTTATCGACGATGTTCCAGTTAACGATGTGACACGGTTTGAAGAGGGTCTGATGTCGGCAGTTCGCGCTAATCACACAGATATTCTGGATGACATTCGTGAGAAACAGGCGATTTCCGACGACACGGACGCCAAGCTGAAAACGGCTATTGAGACTTATGCAAAATCCTTTATCGCCGCGTAAGCGCTAAAGGCTGAAAATATAGGAACAGGGGTTTTGACGGGCGATGCCTAACCTCAAGGATCTCAGGGTCCGCATTGATAGCGTCAAGTCGACGCAAAAAATAACCTCTGCCATGAAAATGGTTGCGGCGGCGAAGCTTCGTCGTGCTCAGGAACAGGCTGAGGCGGCGCGCCCGTATTCTGAACGTATGGATCGGATGTTGGGTTCTTTATCTGAGGGTCTGCCGACCGGTGCCGGTGGCCCGGAACTTCTTGCAGGAAATGGCAAGGATGATGTGCATCTGCTTGTTGTTATGACGTCTGATCGTGGACTGTGTGGCGGTTTTAATTCGTCGATTGTGCGGGGCGCTTTGAAGATTATTCGCGGTCTTCTGGATGACGGCAAGGACGTTAAAGTACTGTGCGTTGGCCGTAAGGGTCGGGATATTCTGCGTCGCGACTTCCGCTCGCTGATCCTGGATACCTTTGAGGACCTTGGTCGCAAGCGTTTGTCTTTTGCCGACGCCACGACAGTCGGTGATCGCATTCTCAGCATGTTTGAAGCAGACGAATTTGACGTTTGCACGATTATTTACAATCGCTTTCAATCTGCGATGACCCAGATTGTTACGCCGCAGCAACTGATCCCGTTTCGGGCAAGCGATGTCGATCAGGCGAATGATACCGGCGACGATGTTTCTGAAGCCACACAAGACGGTTCGCAAAAAGCGGTTTACGAATTTGAGCCAGATGAGCAGGAAATTTTGGAAGATTTATTACCGCGTAATTTATCTGTCCAATTGTTTCGAGCGTTGCTCGAAAATGCAGCATCCGAACAAGGTGCCCGCATGACAGCAATGGATAACGCAACCCGCAATGCGGGCGAAATGATTGATGATCTGACGGTTACCTACAACCGGACACGTCAGGCATTTATTACTAAGGAACTTATCGAGATTATCTCCGGCGCCGAAGCTCTGTAGCGGACCGGAAAGAGGAAACGAGGACGAATAATGGCTGAAAATACTAACAGCGTCGGCAAGGTTACCCAGGTACTAGGCGCGGTCGTCGATGTTCAGTTCGAAGGAGAACTGCCGCAAATTCTTAATGCCCTGCATTGCCAGACAGATGAAGGCTTGCTGGTGCTTGAGGTTGCACAGCACCTTGGGGAATCGACTGTCCGAACAATCGCTATGGATGCCACTGAAGGTTTGGTGCGCGGTAAAGAGGTTGTCGATACCGGAGAGCCCATCACTGTGCCCGTTGGACCAGAAACACTGGGCCGTATTTTAAACGTTGTTGGTGACCCAGTTGATGAACGGGGCCCAATCGAATCAAAACAGAAATTGCCAATCCATCGCGAGGCGCCCGAGTTTGTCGAGCAGTCAACGGAAACCGAAATTCTGGTAACCGGTATCAAGGTTGTTGACCTACTCGCACCATATTCTCGTGGTGGTAAAGTCGGTCTGTTCGGCGGTGCCGGTGTTGGTAAAACCGTTATTATTATGGAACTGATTAACAACATCGCGAAAGCGCATGGTGGTTATTCGGTATTCGCCGGAGTTGGCGAACGAACTCGTGAAGGCAACGATCTGTACCACGAAATGATCGAATCCGGCGTTATCGATCTCGAAGGGGAATCCAAGGCTGCTTTGGTTTATGGCCAAATGAATGAGCCTCCAGGGGCACGTGCGCGGGTTGCCCTGACCGGTCTGACATTGGCGGAATACTTCCGCGATGGCGAAGGTCAGGACGTGCTGCTGTTTGTCGATAATATTTTCCGCTTTACCCAGGCTGGGTCGGAAGTGTCGGCTCTCCTCGGTCGTATCCCGTCAGCGGTGGGCTATCAGCCGACACTAGCAACTGATATGGGTGCCATGCAGGAGCGGATTACAACAACCAACAAAGGCTCGATCACGTCGGTACAGGCCATTTACGTTCCGGCGGATGATTTGACCGATCCAGCGCCTGCGACATCTTTTGCCCATCTGGACGCAACGACGGTGTTGTCGCGGCAGATTGCTGAGCTTGGTATTTATCCGGCAGTGGATCCGCTCGACTCAACCTCGCGTATTCTCGATCCCCGTATTCTCGGTGATGAACATTACGAAGTTGCTCGTAGCGTGCAGGAGGTTCTGCAGCGTTATAAGAGCCTTCAGGACATCATCGCCATTCTTGGCATGGATGAGCTGTCAGAAGAAGACAAGCTGGTCGTTGCCCGGGCACGGAAAATTCAACGCTTCCTGTCACAGCCATTCCACGTTGCTGAAATCTTTACCGGTTTCCCGGGCGTGCTGGTCAGTCTGGAAGACACCATTAAAGGCTTTAAAGGACTGGTTGCTGGTGAATATGACGACCTGCCTGAAGCAGCCTTCTACATGGTGGGTACCATTGAAGATGCCGTTGAGAAAGCCAAGAAAATGGCTGCGGAAGCGGCGTAATTGGTCGTTTGCGCTGAAGGGAATAGCTGACCATGGCAGATACTGTCGAGTTCGAACTTGTTGCGCCGGAAGAACTCTTGTTTTCAGAGCCCGTGGAGCTCGTGGTGGTACCTGGTGCAGAAGGTGATTTCGGTGTTTTGCCGGGACATTCGCCGTTAATCTCGACTTTGCGGACTGGGGTTATTTCGGTCTATGAAAATGATGCCGTGAACCGGCGTATTTTTGTGTCAGGTGGTTTTGCCAAAGTCACACCAGAGCGCTGCACAGTGCTTGCAGACGAAGCGGTGGCTTTGGAATCTGCAAACCGAGGTGACGTTGAAGAACGCGTAAACGCTGCCCGTGCGGTCTTAGATGCGGCGGCAGACGACGATAAAGAGAACGCGGCAGCAGCCCTTGCTATTTCAGAAGCATTGCTGTTGGCTTTGGATACCGCTAGGCAGGCCTAAGTAGATAACCGCCTATAAACATAAGAACGCAACTCGTACTATTCTGCTCTGATAATTTTCGGGGTTTTGTACCCCAGTAAGAAATTTAATTTGGGAGGGGTGATGATGGGTACTATTCCATCTCGGGTCGTTTATTTTGTTTCTATTGTTGCCATCCTTATTGCGTTCCCAGACATAGCGTTGGCCCAAGATGCTGCGAAATTTAGCGCCGCCGATACCGCCTGGATTTTGACAGCGACAGCTTTGGTCCTCTTTATGACGCTGCCTGGCCTTGCGCTGTTTTATGGTGGTCTCGTTCGGTCGCGGAACGTGCTCTCCGTCCTAATGCATTGCTTTGTAATCTGTTGTGCAGTGTCCGTTGTTTGGCTCGCCGTTGGCTATAGTTTGGCATTTAGCGATGGTGGGTCTGCAAATCAGTATATCGGTGGCCTCAGCAAGGCTTTCCTCGCCGGTGTTGGCACAGATACGCTAAGCGGCTCAATTCCTGAAATCGTCTTTTTTATGTTTCAGATGACGTTTGCGATCATTACCCCGGCGCTGATTGTGGGTGCCTATCCGGAGCGGATTACGTTCCTCGGAATGCTCTTGTTTAGCGTATTCTGGTTGCTTCTGGTTTATGTGCCAGTGACTCATTGGATCTGGGGTGGCGGTTGGCTCGCAGAAATGGGTGTCATGGATTTCGCAGGTGGTTTGGTCGTTCATTTGACGGCTGGCGTCTCCGCATTGGTTATCGCTGTTATGGTGGGTAGTCGCAGAGGATTCCCCAGAGAAGTCAATCCTCCACATAACCCTGGCATGGTGATGATTGGTGCTGCGATGCTTTGGGTTGGCTGGTTCGGCTTTAATGGCGGTAGTGCGCTGGGCGCCAATGGCGGTGCTGGGATGGCTATCGCGGTGACGCACATCTCGGCTGCGGTTGCATCCCTGACATGGATGATGATCGAATGGATAAAGCATGGCAAACCGAGCCTTATCGGCTTCGTTACCGGAACGATTGCCGGTCTGCCGACAATTACGCCTGCATCTGGTTTTGTTGGCCCGATGGGCGCCGTTATCCTGGGCGTTGCTGCCGGTCTGATTTGTTACGGCATGGTCCACGTCATTAAACAGCGTTTCCAGATTGACGACTCATTGGATGTATTTGCCGTCCATGGTGTCGGCGGTCTCACGGGCACTATTTTGGTGGCTTTCCTTGCGTTACCCGCTTTTGGCGGGTTAGGCCTCGCGAAGGGTGTCACGGCTGGTGACCAACTCTGGGTGCAGTTCGTCGGTGCGGCAGCAACGGCGGCTTGGGCGATCATCGCGAGTGTTATCATAATTTGGATTATTCGTTTGGTAACACCGATGCGGGTCAGTGAGGAAGACGAGACTGAAGGTCTCGATATCACGTCGCATGGTGAACGCGGCTATAACTTCTAGGAGTATTGGTCATGAAACTGATAATGGCTGTTATTAAGCCCTCAAAATTGGATGATGTTCGTGGTGCACTATCGCCTCTCGGCGTGACTGGCATGACGGTTAGCGAAGTAAAGGGTTTTGGTCGGCAGGGCGGTCATACTGAAATATACCGTGGCGCCGAATACGAAATCCATTTCGTCCCCAAAATAAAGATCGAAGTTGCTGTCATGGATGATGTCGCGGAAAACGTCGTAGCGGCAATCCGTGAAAATGCCAATACCGGTAAAATCGGCGATGGCAAAATTTTCGTTTTTGATGTAGCAGAGGCGGTCCGAATTCGCACAGGTGAGACAGACGGCGACGCACTCTAGCAGTTTTCGTTTGACGTGGGTTCTTGGCCAATAAATAGCCGTTCGCCGGGAAACCAGATTGTCACACTGGTTCCTTTACCCTCTTCGCTCTCAATTTGAAACTGGCCGCCATGCAGCTCAACGAGAGCTTTCGTTATCGGAACGCCGAGACCAGTGCCTTCATGACGTCTTGCGAAACTGTTGTCGGCTTGCGTAAAGGGTTCAAACATTGCGTCAAGTTGTTCGGCAGGTATACCGATCCCTTGATCGCGGATTTCGATTTTCATCTTATCGCTATCCAACGCCGCGGTAACCCTGACCTTACCGTCGGAGTCGCTAAATTTTATAGCGTTGGACAAGAGATTGAGCAGAATTTGTTGTATTGCGCGAGGGTCACCCTTTAGTTTTGGCAGATCACTGGCAATATTCGCCCCGATTTCAATATTGTTATCTTCGGCGGATTTTGAAACTAATCTCCGGCACGTTTTAATCGTTTCGGACATATCGACAGTTTGGTTTTCGATTTCGAGCATACCGGCTTCAATCTTTGACATGTCCAAAATGTCATTGATTAAGTCGAGAAGGTGTTGTCCGCTGGTTCTAATATCGGTTGCGTAGTCATTAACGACATCTTCCTTTGCGACCAATTTCGGATTTTTCAGTACGTCGGCAAATCCAATAATTGAATTTAGTGGAGTCCGTAGTTCGTGGCTCATATTCGCTAGAAATTGTGATTTTGCAGCATTGGCCTTTTCCGCCGCGCCCTTAGCGACGACCAGTTCAGCATTGCGTTGATTATAGCTTTCGGCCAGCGCCGTCGTTTGGGCCAGGCTTGTCTGAAGTCGGGCGATTAGGTGCCAAAGCAAAATGAGGCCGAGCCCAACAAACAAGCTCAGCAATGCGATTTCCTTATAGGCAACGGCATTATGATCGGGAATAGGTACTGTGATGAGCCGAACGCCCCGCACGTCACCAACCTGCCAACCTCGCTTGGGACTCGATCCGATTTTGTTATGACAGCTAACACAGCCTTTGCTCATTACGACAGCTGTTGAATAATGCAGCAGCTTTCCTGACTTCGTATTGTCGAAGTGAACAACGGGTGTCTTTGGCTCCGTCGCCAACTGTCTTAAGGCTTCTTTTTCATACGCGACTAACGTTCTTTTAGATCGCCATGGAAAGGGATGATTGCTAAAAATTTTGTAGTGTGTCCCTTTCTCGGCATTTTGCAGCTCTATTCCGAGGTCGATACTCATGGTGGCGGGGAAGGGAATCGCATCAGTTAGGTTCTTATTGTCGTGGCTAACAGTCGCGCTGCCCTTTTTTGCACGAGGCACAATCTCTCGGGAATAAAACCCACGAATCGAGGTAATAGCTTGGGAGTATGACGCTGCCGCCCGAATGGCTGACTCGTTTTCCACCTGCGTAACGTGGCGCGTAGACGTATAAAAGATTGCTGTCGCGCCGACTGCCAAATAGGCGGTCATCAATAAAAGAGGGCGACTAATTGCAAACGCAATTATTTCAGGTGTTCGTGACCGATTGGCGTCACTTGCCACTGCGGGCTCTGGCCGCTCTGGACGAGTTGATCCCGAATTTGAGAAAACTCGCTGACAGCATAGTCGTATACGGGACGCTTAAAAGGCGTAACCAGACGAGGTAGCATCTCTAGCGGGACCCATTTCCATCTGCGAAATTCTGGGTGATCTGTCTCCAAATTGATATCTCTATCATGTCCCGTGAACCGCAGTGCGACGAGAGTGATGCATTGGCCACGCCATTTCTTTCTGCGCCCGCCGACTTTGTTGGGTGGCCAGTCATATGAAACGGTGTTGGGAGCTACGTCAACAATTTCCGCGGCGGCCGTTCCGATTTCCTCTTCGAGTTCCCGTAAAGCTGCTTGTTCAGCTGTTTCGTGGTCGTCGATTCCACCCTGCGGGATTTGCCAAGCAGATTCCGTCATATCATTTCGTTCCGCGACAAGAACGTCGCCGGTCGCCTTAAAGAGAACCATCGCTGCACAAGGCCTATATGCGATAACGTTTTTGGCTTCCGGCTTGGTCACTTTGGTGTCCGCGTTGCAACCGCAGAAATCGGTGTCAGAACAAAGCCGCGTTTTTCAATCGACTTAGCCCAATTGCCAACGCGTTCCAGGGTAACGGGATAGGGAAATCCCATGGCAACCGAGTGGCCGAGTTGACGGGCCAGCCGTTCTGCTTCCCGAAGTTGTGAATCGATGGCAAGTCGCGAAGCTATTGCATCCAATTGCAGGGTTGTCGTGGCAAAAGGGAGTTTTAGTGTCCTTGCAATATCGCCAACAACGTTGCGCATTGCACTATGGCTCTCAAGATATAAAAGTCCGCGCTTTCGCAGTGTTGCGAGGACGATCCGCATATGGGAATGGGATCGCGTGAACCGAGATCCCATATAGTTGACGACACCAACATAACCGACCCCGCGACCGAGGATCCATTCCAAACGTCCAATATTTTGCTTGTCACTCTGTGTTGTCAGGAGAGCCTTCGGACCTGGGTCAAACTGTGGATAGTTGGTTGGCTCCATCGGGGCCATCAACATGACCTCATGACCTGCCGTACGAGCTTCCCCAATCCAGCCGGTCAGCCGGTCAGCATAAGGGGAAAAAGCGAGTGTTATCGCGCCTGGCAGACCTTGAATAGCGGCGCGGGATGCCGTTGCGCTAGTTCCGAGACCATAGAGCACAATTGCTATTCTAGGCTTTGATTTTGGCGCGTTGAAGGGTCGTGCATATACCCGCCACGCTTCTCGTCCATCGCGCCCGACTATTGGCAGAGCACCAGCGGACGACTTCTCAATCAGCGCCGGATCTGGTGCCGCCCGCAGCGGCCTCTCTCGACGTTTGACCGTTAGCGTCGGTACCGCGGGAATAATTGGGGCAGCAACGCGGTCTATCGGTGTTACTGGGTTAGGCGGCGTGACCGGTTTCTCAGCGGGTGGTGGTTTAGCTATTTGAGAGGCGGGTAATTTCTTATCAGAAGGCTGCTTCACCGAATCTGTTTCAGCTTTCTCGACGAGAGGTTCTTCGGGCGACGGTGCAGATTGTTTGGGTGTTGCTGCCTTAGAGGTAACTTTTTGAACTGGAGGGTTTGTCTTTGTTTCAGCAGGTGCAGGCTTTACGTTTGAAGGTTTTGAAGTGGTTGTTTCCGGTCTAGGTTGAGGACTCTGTGGTTTTGTTGGCGGTTGTTTTGTTGCAACGTCGTCAGACGGGGGTGGCGGAGAGAAGATAAGCCACGACGTGCCGCCCGCTGCGATAGCGACTAAAACTAATAGAAGTATCGCTGGTAGGCGAACTCCGTTGCGCGTCGCATTACCCGGCTCTTTGTCTGTCACGGTTTTGCCCAATTCTCCAATGCATGACGCGACGCGAGGGGGACTGGGATCAGTTGCCTACTCGAGCATTATACAGCGAGATGCCTCGAATTAGACCGAGCGCTCTATCAAGCTGATAATCGAACGGTTTTTCGGCAGCTTTGGCGCTTTTTTTATCAGAAGCTTTTTCACCTTCTTCGCCCTTTTTCTTGGGGGTATTGGGGTTCTTCAAGGCGCCCTTTAGGTCCGCCTCACGTCGACGCCGACTTTGCTCGACGGTTTCAAGCTTGGCTTGTTTGACCTCGATATCTGGTTTGATGCCTTTGGCTTGAATAGACCGTCCTGACGGGGTGTAATAATGCGCGGTTGTAAGGCGAATGGCGCCATGCCCAGACAATGGGATAATTGTCTGAACCGATCCCTTGCCAAAAGACTGGGTGCCGAGAATGACAGCACGGCGGTGATCCTGGAGGGCGCCCGCGACAATTTCGGAAGCTGATGCTGATCCGCCGTTAATCAATACAACGATAGGTAAATTTTTCGCCAGATCTCCCTTCTTCGCGTTAAATCTTTGCGCATCTTCGGCACTGCGTGATCGCGTCGAAACAATCTCTCCGCGATTCAGGAACGCATCTGAAACCTTGATTGCCTGATCTAGTAAGCCGCCCGGATTGTTGCGTAAATCAAGAACGATACCCTTTAGTTTGTCGCCCAGCTTTTCTTTAATCTTTTTCATACCCTTGGCTATGCCGACATCAGATTGCTCGGTAAATGATGTTAGACGTAAATAGCCAACGTCACCTTCGGTCCGCCAACGAGCGGATCTAACTTTAATAACCGCGCGTGTAATAGTGACATCGAAGGGTTCTCGTCCTTCTCGACGGATCGTAAGCTTAATGTCTGAATTAACGAGACCCCGCATTTTCTCAACGGCTTCATTAAGTGTCAGGCCTCGGACGGCGGTGTCATCGAGGTGGGTAATATAATCGCCTGACTTAAGACCAGCACGAAATGCGGGCGTGTCATCGATTGGGGAAACAACTTTAACGAAACCATTTTCCATGGTGACTTCGATGCCCAGGCCACCGAACTCACCCCTGGTCTGGACCTGCATATCTTTAAAGCTTTTTGGAGACATGTAACTGGAATGTGGATCTAAAGACGTCAGCATGCCGTTGATGGCGGATTCAATCAGCTTTTCGTCACCGACCTTCTTTACATAGTCTGCTCGTACCCTCTCAAATACGTCGCCAAACAAATCAAGCTGGCGATATGTTTCTGAGCTGTTTTTTTGGGCGTTACCGCTAACCGGGAACAGAACCATAGTGAAGACGGCTGTCGCCGCAAGAATTCGTGTAACCATTATCCGCGTTTCCTATCTCGTCTTGCCGCAAGCCACGGCAGGGGGTTGATGGGCCGACCGTTTCGGCGCAATTCTAGATATAGTGTTGTGCCAGTCAGATCGGTAGAGGGTATTATGCCAACGGGTTCGCCCGCCAGTACTTTTTCTCCTACCGGCACATCAATTTTCGCCAATCTACCGAGTAGTAAATGGTACTGACGACCATATTCGATGATCACGAGATTGCCTAAACCCCGGAATGGCCCTGCGAACACAACCTTACCGCTGCTTGGGGCGATCACGGTGGCGCTGGGTCGCGCTTTAATAGCGATCCCGCGAGATTTCTGGCCATTGTGATCTTTACCGCCAAAGGCGATGGCGATGCGACCCGCTACAGGTAAGCCTCGTCGCGGGAATTTGGGCAGGCTAGCGGTTTGGGGATTTGCCCTGCGGTTATCAGGTTTTTCGATTTTGGATGTCGAAGTCACAATTTTGCGATTGGGCGGCGGCGTGTCGGGTTTTGCTAATTTCGATGAACGAGACTGTAAATTTCTCTGTGACCTGCGACGTTGGTCAGTGGCTAGCCGTGAGACCAAATCTCTTAAATTTTTTGCCTTACTACCAAGTGCAAGAGCTCTTTTGCCCAGCTTGTCTCGGGCGGCACTTGTGAGTTTCGCGAGTTTGAGTTTCTTCGAGGTCAAAGTTGCCAGTGCACGCCGTTCCCCGCTGAGTTCCCGTTGTTCAGTTTGAATTTTCGCACGTGCTGCTGTGATCGCTGCTCTGATTTCTGCAAGGGCACTAATATCATCCCGTAAAACCTGAGCCCGGGTTTCTATCTCTGGAAGGGTGCCGCGCAGTAGCAGCGCGCTTCTGATCGTATCTGCCGGCGTGGCGGGTAAAGCGATCAGGGCAACCGGTGGATGGAGGGCGATCCGTTGAAGAGCCGCGATTAAGCTACCGAGTTGTTTTTTTTGTGCTGTGAGGGATTGTCTTTTTGCAGCGGCGCGATAGTCCAGTTCTTCTAGCTGTTCCTCAAGCCTGATCAGGGTAAAAGCATGATCTTGCGCTTTTGCAGCAACGGCAACGGATCGTTGCCGCAGTCTTTTCAGTTCAGCCTTTGTCTTCTCCGCTTTTTCGGTAAGCACACGTGTTTCCGAATTTGCAGCACCAAGGCTTTTTTCAACATTTTTAAGAGAGTTGCTTGGGTCCGCCGATATCGCCGGTGTCGACCAACATCCCGTAGCAATTGTGCTCGCAGCGATTATGGCTGCAATTTTATGCTGACGCCGATACAGGATTTATGCCTCCGCCGCCATCGGTCACGCCAGTGGTTTCAACAAGGGAATGACCGGTCATTTGCGGTGGTTGTTCGAGCGCCATCAATGTCATCAAAGTCGGTGCGACATCGGCGAGTGCCCCGCCGCTTAGTGTTTTATATTTGCTCGGCGCGTTAACCAGGATTGCCGGGACGACATTCGTCGTGTGCGATGTGAATGGCTTTCCAGTATCTGGGTCTGTCATCGTTTCTGCGTTGCCGTGATCGGCGGTAATCAATAGCGCACCGTCAGCATTCTTTATTGCTGTTTCAAGGCGGCCCAAACATTGATCGACTGTGGCGATGGCCTTGATTGCCGCCGGTAAAATGCCTGTATGTCCAACCATGTCTGGATTGGCATAATTCACAAAGATGAAGTCATAGTTACCGGAGCCGATGGCTTCGATGAGGCGATCAGTTACTTCAACGGCGGACATTTCCGGCTTCTCGTCATAGGTGGCGACCTTAGGTGACGGAATAAGCGCTCGATCTTCACCAGGGTATGGAGTCTCAACACCACCGTTAAAGAAAAAAGTCACATGAGCATATTTCTCGGTTTCGGCAATACGAAACTGTTTCATTCCGGCATCTGCAATAACCTCTGCGAAAATACGATCCAGTATTTCTGGTGGAAAAATAGATGTCATCCACTCGCTTAAGGTCTCAGAATATTCGACCAAGCCAGAGGCGTCGCAAAGGGCGACCATGTCCGCACGCTCGAAACCATCAAACTCTGCATCCAACAATGAGGTGAGAATTTCACGGGCGCGGTCGGCACGAAAATTACCCATCAGGACAGCATCACCATCTTGCATCCCGCCATAGTCACCGATGACTGCAGGCAAAACAAATTCGTCGGTAACATCGTTGCTATAACTTTGCGCTATTGCGGCCATGGGATTTTCGGCACCTTCGCCATCAGCACTAACAATCGCTTTATAAGCCTGGGAAACGCGATCCCATCTCTTGTCGCGATCCATGGCGTAGAACCGACCTGTGACAGTAACGACTGAGACCAATGCCAGAGGCGCGATGTCATCACAAAACTGTTGCATGAAGTCGGCGGCACTTTTTGGAGGTGTGTCTCTGCCATCGAGAAAAGCATGGATGGCAACTTTGATCCCGGCATCATTGAGTATCTTAGCGAGTGCGACGACTTGGTCTTGATGCGAATGGACGCCACCAGGTGATACAAGACCCATCAAATGGCAGGTGCCGTTACTGTCGGTTAGTTTGGTGATGAGGTCACCGAGTACTGGGCTTTGCACCAAAGAGCCATCATTAATGGCGGCGGTGATCCGTTGAATGTCCTGATTAACGATGCGCCCCGCGCCTAAATTCAGATGGCCGACCTCGGAATTACCCATCTGCCCATCGGGCAACCCCACGTCAGTGCCGGATGTCTGTAAGAATGCCGTAGGGCAATCGTCCATCAACCTGTCGAAGACCGGTGTATCGGCCAGGGCGATTGCGTTCTCGGATTCCTCAGGGCGCCAGCCCCATCCATCGAGGACACATAAGACGACAGGACGGCGGGCAGCTTTAGACGACATGGCTCTTACTGGGCTTTCACTTAAAATCGTGGTTGCTGAAAATTAGCGCGATTATAGACCAAAAATGCGTTTTTGCGGCATAAATGCATAGAAAAACCTTAGATCACGCGAAAAACCACCATCCCTGTTAATCGCGATGATAGGGATGTCCCGCAATAATTTGTTGTGCCCGATAGAGTTGCTCGACAAGCATGCTGCGGACCAGCATGTGTGGCCAGGTAAGGCGACCAAAGGAAATCGTGAGGTTGGCGCGTTGGCGTACGGCATCATCGAGCCCGTCGGCCCCTCCTATGAGAATGCATAAGTCGCTAACGCCATCATCTTGTCAGTCGCTGACCTTGATAGCGAACGAGCGGCTGGATATCTCTTTGCCTCGTTCATCGAGGGCGATGATCTGTGAACCAGGTGGACATTTGTCGAGGAGGAGTTCCCCCTCACGCCGTTTTAAGGCGTCACCGTTCAGATTCTTTTTCTCTTCGACTTCTCGAATTTCGACGGGCCAAGTGATGCGTTTGATAAAATGATTGAGGAGTGTTTGTTCGGGTCCAGCCCGTAACCGTCCAACGGCGACAATGGTTATGCGCATGGCGTCGGACTGAGCGCTCCGTCAGTGCGTCGTTGTGCTGGCGTCAGAGTCGGTAAGTTCGGCTTCCCACATTTTCTCGAGGTTATAGAACTCTCGAACCTCCGGCCTAAACAGATGTACGATGACGTTACCGGCATCGATCAGAACCCAGTCGCTCTGCCGTAATCCCTCCGGCTTTGTTGGCGGGAGACCTTGTTTTTTCAGTGATTGCACTAAATTTTCCGCTAGCGCTGCGACCTGTCGGTTAGAGTTGCCGGTTGCGATGACCATGTAGTCCCCGATCGTTGATTTGCCTTGAAGGTCAATAACAACGGTATCTTCGGCTTTGTGATCTTCGAGAACGTCGCGGACGAGGGAGAGAATAGACTCGGGGTCGGTGGATTTCGTTTTTGTAGCATCTTGAACGAGCGTGTCGGTCAATGGATCACCATCGGTTGGTCATGAAAGGGATGTATTATCTCTGGCCCGAATGTCGGTTGCCGTTGCGGGATGCAGCGGAGTCCGAAAAAATGTCCAGGCGGGTGGCGTATAATTAGCCAATTTTCTCGCATGTTGTGTTGTGAGCCTGCTCCTAGCAAACACCTGCGCTGCCTTTCCAGACAACGCCTGTACAGAATAAGGGGCACGGTCAAAAACCGCAATGGGAACTGTTGCAAACAGCTTCTGCCAGTCTTTCCATTGTGGAAACTGAATTAAGTTGTCAGCTCCCATGATCCAAACGAATCGTTTTTCAGGGAAACTGGTCTGAATGCGTTGCATGCTATCGATCGTGAAACGCGTATCCAGGCGTGTTTCTAGGTCAGTTACCCGAATGCGCGGATCGCGCGCCACAGTCTGGGCGTTGGCTAATCGGTCCCCGAAGGGTGCCATGTCGTCCGATTTTTTTAACGGATTCTGCGGCGATACAATCCACCAAACACAATCGAGGTCGATGTGCTTTAAGGCTTCTTGTGAGATATGAAGATGTCCATCATGTGCAGGATTAAACGATCCGCCGAGCAGGCCGATACGTTGTCCGCTCCCGCTTAGTCCGGGACGCACCGCCGTTCTCAAATTGGCTGATGGTTCAGTCAGGGTCGGACCTGTCCGTTGCCACGCACCACGTATTTAAATGTGGTGAGCTGTTCAACACCAACGGGACCGCGTGCATGTAGGCGTCCTGTTGAGATGCCGATCTCAGCGCCCATGCCGAATTCACCACCATCGGCGAACTGTGTCGAAGCGTTGTGCAGCACGATGGCGGAATCAATTCGATTCAGGAATTCGGTGGCGACGTTGTTGTCACCCGTAACGATAGAATCAGTGTGGTGTGATCCGTGGTTGTTCACGTGATTAATCGCGTCATCAACGCCATCAACCTGTTTTACTGAAATGATGGCATCGAGATATTCGGTATCCCAATCTTCTTCACTGGCCGGCTGGACTCGGGTATCCAGCGCTTGGGTCGCATCATCACCGCGAATTTCGCAGCCCGCACTGGCCAGGGCTTCTATAATGGGCGGTAACAGTTGAGACGCCGCACTCCGGTCGACCACGAGACTTTCCGTTGCGCCGCAAATACCGGGTCGCCGCATCTTGGCGTTGTAGACAACGTCCCTGGCCATTTTTGGATCGGCAGCTTCGTTAACATAGATATGACAATTGCCGTCAAGATGCGCGATGACCGGTACACGGCTTTCATTCTGGACGCGCTCAATCAACGATTTGCCACCGCGCGGCACTATGATGTCGATATGCTCAGACATCGTCAGCATTTCGCCGACGCCCGCGCGATCGCGTGTCGGTACTTGCTGTATGGCGCCGATAGGAAGGTTTGCCATCCTTAAACCCTGTTGCAGGCAATCCAGTATGGCCGATGACGAATGAAAACTCTCCGAACCACCGCGTAAGATGGCGGCGTTGCCGGATTTTAGGCAAAGACCGCCAGCATCTGCCGTCACGTTAGGACGGGATTCGTAGATAATGCCGATGACGCCGAGGGGCACCCGAACGCGTTGAATTTGCAGGCCATTTGGACGATCCCAATCGGCCATGACGGAACCTACTGGATCATCCAGTTTGGCGATGTCCTCCAGCCCCTTGGCCATGCCTTCAATTCGTCCGTCATCCAGCAAAAGGCGGTCCAGCATCGCACCGGAAATTCCCTTCTCCTCAGCCGCCACCATGTCTTTTGCATTTGCTGCTTTAAGGGCTTCACTGTCATTGCGGATTGCTGCCGCAGCCTCCATCAATGCTTTGTTTTTCGATTCAGTGGGAACAGTCGATAACTCCTGAACGGCGTTACGTGCTGATACGCCGAGCGTCACCATCGCTTCATGCAGGGCAGCGCTGTCTTCGAAACTTGTTTCGCCGTTTGCGGTGTCGCTCATCTTCTTTCTCTAACCGTCAATCACCAAGTCATCTCGATGCATCATTTCATCCCGGCCACGGTAGCCGAGCAACGCTTCAATTTCACCGGTTTTATGTCCTGCAATTAAATTGGCATCTTTTGATGAATAGGCAACAAGCCCGCAGCCGATCCTGTCCTTTGCGCTATTCTCAATAACAACGGCGTCTCCGCGTTCGAAATCGCCCGAGACGGAAATGACCCCCGCAGGCAACAGACTCTTTCCGTTACCGAGTGCTTTAACCGCACCACTATCGATCGTTAGAACTCCGCCAGGAGTTAGCGCGCCAGCAATCCACCGCTTCCGAGCCGTCGACGGTGTTGCCGTCGCGTGGAACCACGTACGGGTCCCACCATCGATCGTCGACAAGCTGTGATGTGCCTTGCCGTCAGCGATAACGACCGCACATCCAGCGCGTGTCGCAATCTTGGCAGCCTCAATCTTGGTGACCATCCCTCCCGAGGAATAACCGGGTGCCGCTTCACCAGCCATGCCCTCGATCTCTGAGGTGATCTCGGCTACCTCAGAGATGAATTCAGCGGACTGGTCATGTCGGGGGTCAGCCGAATACAGCCCATCAATATCAGACAACAGGACCAGCCCATCGGCCCCGATCATTTGGGCAACGCGAGCCGCAAGGCGGTCATTGTCGCCAAACCGGATTTCCTCGGTCGCGACTGTGTCGTTCTCGTTAATGACAGGGACTGCACCGAGCGAAAGCAAGGTCTCAATTGTGTTTCGGGCATTCAAATGTCGGCGGCGTTCTTCGGTGTCGCCAGGCGTCAACAGGATTTGCGCTGTCCGTGTGTCATGACGTGCAAACGCTTCTTGCCAGGCATGAAATAGCCCGATCTGGCCCGCTGCCGCGGCGGCCTGTTTCTCTTCAAGTCGTAACTGACCAAGTGACAGCCCCAATGCTTGTCTGCCAACGGCAACAGCGCCGGACGAGACGATTATGATCTCTGCGCCATTTCGTTTGAACGTCGCAATGTCGTCGGCGAGCGAGGAGAGCCAATTATGGTTTAGCTCTCCGGATTTGTCCGTGGTCAACAGAGCAGAACCAATTTTGATAATTAGCCGTTTGGCTGAAGAGAGGGATTTCAAACTATTCTCAGTCATGGCGTCCATGCCTTTTCACCCTCAGCGTCGCTGCTGCCAAGGCGGTTTGCGTCTACAAAGGGACGGAGACCACGTAACACATCATCAATACCCGTGCGTGCAACGCCAGAGATCTTGAGAACATTCTGAGCACCAGCGTCTAGGAGCGCTTGTTGCTTCTCAGCAATCTCATCTTCTGGCATCGCATCTATTTTATTGAGGGCGATAATCTCGTCTTTTTCATCAAGACCGTTGCCATAGGCAGCAAGCTCTTTTCTTACTGTCTGCCAGTTCTCCACAACGTCTTCTTCAGTGCCATCGATAAGATGTAGGAGTGCGCCACAGCGCTCAACATGGCCAAGGAACCTGTCGCCGAGACCAGTCCCTTCGTGCGCGCCTTCGATCAAGCCGGGGATATCGGCGATAACAAAAGACGTATCGTCGATGGTGACCACGCCGAGGTTGGGAAACAGAGTGGTAAAAGGATAATCTGCGATCTTGGGTTTGGCGCGGGATACCACAGACAGGAATGTTGATTTCCCAGCGTTGGGAAGCCCGACAAGTCCGACATCAGCGATCAGCTTAAGCCGCAGCCATACATAAAACTCTTCACCCTCTTCGCCAGGATCGGCGCGGCGGGGGGCCTGGTTGGTTGACGTTTTAAACCGCGCATTGCCACGTCCCCCCATGCCACCATGGCATAGGACTACCCGAGTGGTTTCCTCGGTTAGATCGGCAATCAGGGTTTCATTATCTTCTTCATATATTTGTGTGCCGGGCGGGACATGTAAGATCGCGTCCTTCCCGGTCGCACCAGCTCGATTGCCACCGCTGCCGTTGACACCGCGCTCTGCTTTAAAATGCTGCCGGTAGCGAAAATCAATAAGCGTGTTTAAGCCATCGGTGACTTCCACGACGACGTTGCCGCCTTTGCCGCCGTCGCCGCCATCAGGACCGCCGAACTCGACGTATTTTTCGCGCCGAAATCCGACACAGCCGTTGCCGCCATCGCCGGACCGTAGATATATCTTGGCTTGATCGAGAAATTTCATGATATCGGCCCGTCTTCTTGGCCCTCAATCTACAAATAAAAAGGGGGAATATTACTATTCCCCCCAAATCCTGCTGCCGTAGCAGCCTATGGAAGGTCGGTTAGGCGTTTGGCTCCACCGAAACAAAAACCCGTCCCTGTGCCTTGCGTGCAAAGCTTACCCGACCTTCGGAAGTGGCAAAGATCGTGTGATCCCGGCCGATCCCGACATTTTCTCCGGGGTGATACTTTGTGCCGCGCTGGCGGAGAATGATATTACCCGGAATAACGGTCTGGCCGCCAAATTTTTTCAAGCCAAGCCGACGACCTTCTGTGTCGCGACCGTTGCGGGAACTACCACCTGCTTTTTTATGAGCCATCTAACAGTCTCCTAAGTCTATTTCTTCGCGGGTGCTTTTTTAGCAGCTTTCTTCGCTGGTGCTTTCTTAGCCGCGGTTTCCGCTACTGGTGTAGCCTCTGCCGCTTCGGCCTTGGGTGCAGCAGCCTTAGCCGAGCTACCTTTTTGGCCTTTAGCGAGAATGTCGGTGATCCGCAGAACCGTTAGATCCTGTCTGTGACCCTTCTTTCTCTTATAATCTTTACGACGCTTCTTCTTGAAAACGATGATTTTGTCGCCGCGGGTCTGATCGAGAACCGTCGCCGCAACGCGGGCGCCGTCAACCAGAGGCGTGCCGACAACGGTTTCTTTCCCATCATCAAGGATCAAAACTTCATCGAGCTCTAATGCGCTTCCCGCGTCGGCGGCAAGCTTTTCCACGACGATGACATCGTCTTTGGCAACGCGGTACTGTTTACCGCCAGTTTTAACCACTGCGTACATGATGCTCCAACACAGCAAGAAACAACGGGCGTCATTGGTATTCCATTGTGAAATACGCTCGCCCGTTTAAGGGAGGCCGAAATATAGTCCGAACGACCCGTGTGTCAAGCGTCTAGAATGCCCTATTTTCCTATATTTTTTAATGCCTAAATCCGCCTCAATCGACCCTTTGGGCTCTAGAGATGCTCCTTTGGTCTGGAGAGTAGGCAGAGTACACTCTTCTCCACCGGCAGAGGAGGCGATTCCAATGACAAAAGTGGCTCTATTCCCAGCTTTTTTCCCAATGGTTCTGGCAGGCACTTTCCTATCTTTTTCCGCGCAGGCGGATGCCATTGACGGCGATTGGTGTACCAAATCGGGGAGACACCTCAATATTGAAGGTCCGAAGATCAAGACTCCCGGTGGCAAACACATGACTGGCACCTATGATCGGCATGGATTTGACTATGTCATTCCAACAGGCGAATCCGGCTCTGGTCAAAAGGCCGTAATGGTTATACACGATGATGAAACGATGGAGATGACCATCGGTAAGGGTAAACCGCAGATTTGGAAACGCTGCGCCGCCCCCATTAGCTAATAAAAAAATTCAGGGAGATTAAGTTGACCGGACGTTCCAAACCACCTTTTCGCGCCGACCATGTCGGCAGCCTGTTGCGGCCTCAGAGACTTCTGGATGCCCGCGAGAATTTTCTCGGCGCCCAGACAGCGGATGACCATCTTGGCCCACATCACAATGAAGATTTGCGCCAGGTCGAAAATGAATGCGTAGAACACGTTGTCTCGCTGCAGGAAGAAGCCGGTCTCAAAACAGCAACCGATGGTGAGTTCCGCCGCCGCAGCTGGTGGCTCGAAATGATCATGAACTGGGATGGGTTCTCGGCAACACGTCAGGGCGCGTCGTCTCCGTTTGCCTGGAAGAACGAGCAGGGTAAGCAGCAGGATTTCTCGGTGCTGAAGGTGACTGGCAAGATTGCCTGGAAACCGAGCCCTGTTGTCGAGGCGTTTAACTTCCTCAAATCCACGACGTCAATTACGCCGAAGGTTACGATGCCGGCGCCGCCGGTTGTGCATTGTTTCGCTGGTGGTGATCCCGCAATCCTTGGCGGGCATTACACCGATATGGATCATTTCTGGGATGATCTGATCGCAGCCTATCGTCAGGAAGTCAGCGCCTTGGTCGAGGCCGGGGCAAAGTATATCCAGGTTGATGACGTTACCCTGCCGTTCCTGTGCGACTCTGACTATGACGCTGTCTTTAAAAGCTGGGGATCAAGTCCCAAAGCGATGCTTGGCGAATATGCCAAGCGGATCAATCAGGTGATCGACGGGGCGCCGGATGATGTGACCTTTACCATGCATACCTGCCGCGGCAATCGCGAAAGGTTCTGGGCAGCGGAAGGTGGCTACGACCCAGTGGCGGATGCGTTGTTTAACCAGATCAATGTCGACGGCTATTTCATGGAATATGACACGCCGCGCGCGGGTACGTTTGAGCCACTGCGTCTGCTTCCAGAAGGCAAGGTCGTGGTGCTGGGCGTGATGTCATCTAAATCACCGATGACGGAAGATGCCGAGATGCTCAAAAGCCGCGTTAATGAGGCCGCCAAGTTTACGTCGCTCGATAACCTGGCGATTGGCCCGCAATGCGGGTTTGCCAGCTCGATTATGGGCAAACCGCTGACCGAAGATGCTGAAAAAGCCAAGCTGGCTCGTTTGGTTGAGGTCGCGGAGGATGTCTGGGGCGGGGTTTAACCCCGACAGCCAGGGCCGACGTAGATAAATTCATTTACCGGAAAGATTGACCGGGCAACACCTCCTCCTATAAAACCGCCGGCGGAGAGTTGCCGGAGTGGTCGAACGGGGCGGTCTCGAAAACCGTTGTGCGCGTAAGCGTACCGAGGGTTCGAATCCCTCACTCTCCGCCATTAACAAACGGGCGTCCCATAGGGCGCCTTTTTGTTTGGTGTGAAGGATCGGTGGTCGAATCCTTGTTCAGCGAGACCCAAAGCGGGCTAACGAGTTCGGTTATTACCCCTAAAAATTCTCTTTTCAAATTCCTGTGATTTGTGCATCACGCCGTTCATATTGGGTTGGGGCACGAAATTAGATGCTTTATCGTTTGCTCGATTAAACGAAGTTTCTTTGGCTTTTCGCGTTATCAAAAGAAACGATAAAATATGGGAGTAGAGGAATGAGAACGGCATTAAAAATTATTTTTGCGGGTGTACTTCTAGTCGCCCCCGGATTTTCCCAAACAGCTTGGGCAGCCGAAACCTATTACACGGACCCGGGACACACCGAGGTTCGATTTGGTTGGAACCATGCTGGTGTTTCCATGCAAACGGCTGAGTTCACCAAGGTCGATGGGATGCTGACGCTTGACCCTGACAATGTTGAGAAGTCAAAGCTCAGCGTTACAATTGATGCCAATAGTGTATCCAGCGGCGTAAAAATCTTTGACAAGCACTTAAAGGGTAAACGGTATTTCGACGTCGCCAAGTTTCCCAAGATCACGTTCGTCAGCACCTCCGTAAAGCGAACCGGCGATAAAACCGCAGACGTGATCGGCGATATGACGATCCATGGGGTGACCAAACCGGTAACTCTTAAGACGACATTGACCCATCGCGGTCCGCACCCTGTGGCCGCAGCGATTGCCTATTATAAAGGGAATTGGGTTGCTTTCTCGGCGACCACAAAAATTGATCATATGGCTTTTAAGGTCGGAAATTTTTCGACAGGTCCAATCACGATTAATATCGTCACTGAAATGAAAGACCGGAAAAAGTAAACCCGGCCGTCAGAGACACAACATGACATTGATGCCGCTTCCGATGACCATTGAGATCGTTGGAAGCGGTAATAGTTTTCTGTGAAAAATTTTACGCTTCTTCTCAATACTAGGGCGGCCTATGGCCTGATGGCGCAGTTGCTCCATTGGACAACCGCCGCCCTAATTCTGACGTTGATCCCGGTCGGCATTTACATGGCCGACCTTCCAGCGACCACAGCGGATGAAGTCGCCCATAAATCATCGACATATTCCCTCCACAAGACGCTGGGCGTTGCAGTATTTATGGTCGCTATTGTTCGAATTGGCTGGGCGATTTGTCAGCCTCGTCCGCAACTCCTGAATGCTGACAGGCCACTTGAAAGCCTGGCAGCCCATACGATTCACTGGATTTTGTATGGCACCATAATTTTGATGCCTCTGACCGGTTGGCTTTACCATTCAGCAACTGAAGGATTTGCACCGATTTGGTGGCCATTTGGTCAGGACCTGCCAATGGTTCCGGAAGATCCGCGGCTGGCTTCGGTGTTTCAGTCCGCGCATTATTGCACTGGGGTCCTGCTGATCTTGTCGTTATGTCTTCATATCGCTGGAGCCCTAAAACATTCCTTGATAGATCGCGACAGTACCTTACGGCGTATGATTCCCGGTTTGAAGCAAGTGCCCGCCGATATGGAGCTGGAACAAAAAAACAATCGGCTCCCTTTGTTACTCTCGGGTCTCATCTTTATTTTGTTGGGCGGAACGATTGGGGGCATGGCGTATTTCGGGGACTGGCCCGGATCTCCGCCGGGGCAGCGCATGGCGAACACCGCCGCAGCGTCCGTTGTTGATTGGCGGGTTAATTCGAAAACCAGCCGGATCAACATCGAGGTCAAGGTGATGGGAAAACCGGTGACCGGGCGCTTCGAGGATTGGAAGGCCAGCATAAATTTCGACCCAGACAGAATTGAGAACGCAGCCATCAACGTAGATATCGTGGTTTCTAGTCTTGTTCTAGGGAGCGTCAGGACGCAAGCCCTCTCCGCTGATTTCCTGAATTCGGGTGCCCATCCCGTCGCTCGCTTCGTTTCGAGGTCGGTAACCAGGGTCAAGCGAGACAGCTATACGGCAGTAGGCGACCTGCTCCTGGCCGGTTCGCGCCGCCCTGTAACGATGGCGTTTGATCTTTCCGTGGTTGGGGGCAAAGTGCTCGTCCAAGGGGAAGTGCTTTTAAACCGTTTTGAATTTGGCATCGGACAGAAAGGTTTTCCCGATAGCAGTGTTTTGGATGCGATGGTGCCGGTGCGGATAGCGCTGGAAGCAGTCAAACGGCGATAGCTGGAGTGGTGGCTGTTGGCTCAACAACCAAACTGAAAATCTTGGTATTTCTTAAGGACGCTTGCTTTTGGTACGGGTGGCGATCTCGGCAAGGATTTCTGCTCCCCGCTTTGCGCTAGTTCCTAGGTTGTAAAACTGGCGTTCTCGAAGCTTAATTACTTTTGTCTGGATCGCGGGAGCCTCTGCCATTAGGGCGGCGAGGGCGGCAGGTAATTCGTCCAGCTGATCGGGTTTGATGATTGCACCGACCTCTTCTCGATACGATACCTCCAGCGGTGTTGGTGTCACTACAGAGTAGTCTGGATTGTTAATCTTACGCGGCACATCAATGAATAACACTGGCCGACCTAACCCAAATGCGAATTCCATCGCGACGCCGGACCAGTCGCTAATCATCACATGGGACTGAAGCAACGCTTCGTGATTGCTTATGTCTTCGTTCATATCGAAGCTTGGGTGGTCAGCGAACATCACAGCCAGATCATTAATGACTTGGCCAGCAAGCTGTCGGGTCCTGGGGTGGGGCCGGACCCGAACGAAATGGCCGGCATCAAGGAGTATGCGTACAACGTCCATGGCGCGCGTTTCCATCAGGCCTTCCGGTCCCCATGATGGAGCCACGAGAACGTTCAGGCGCTGGTTGTCGCCAATAGGAGGGGCGGAGGTCGTCGAGGCAGCCTTGATCAAAGCATCAAGGGGAGGACAGCCATGATCGAAAAACTGCTTGGCGGGAAGCTTTTGCGACGCCTCCCAATCACGAATTTCTTCTGAATGATACGGACCAGTGCACATTATTGAATCGAAATGATCGAAGGCTCCTTTACGGTAAACCATATGCGTGCTGACCATGGAGTGATGAAAATAGGTATAGTGCTGCACGTTGGGTGAGCGTTTGATATGGAAGGTGTTCAAATCCGGCATCGTCATAGCCACTACATTGGCGCGGATTTGGTTGAAGACATAGGTCCGCATGCTGGCCTTGCCAATAAAAAACCCCTTCACATGTGGTGGGGCATCGAGCAGAACACGGTCGGCAGCGTCCGACGTCAGGTAATGTACGCTGCCGTCATAAACATCTGCCAGCGCATCGATCATTGGCCGTAGATAGGGCGCATAGGATTCACCTTCCGAATAAACGACGAGTCCATCCCATGCTGTTTCATCCCTTAAAAACCTTTGGGATTCTCGCCATGTTTGGATGAATTGTTTCATGTGAATAAATCCATCATACGTCGCGGCCGGTACGAACGGTCCCGTCGAGCGTCAGCCAGTGGTCTTTGGCTCATCTGTGATCTGCTGCTTGATCCGCGTTGAGGACTGGCTGTGGAAGTAGGGCATGACGATTACTTTGCCTCCGAGGCTCTCCATCAACTCACGGCCTTCATTGATCTGTGCTTCGTCGTGACTCTCGCTCTCCATCAGGATGGTCGGCTTGATCTGCCTGACATTTGGAAAAGGCGAATAATCCTTTTGCGCAACAACAAGGTCTGCATATTTGATCGACTGCGCAAGTTCGAGGCGCTCGGAAAAGCTTAAAATTGGGGGCTTGCCTTTTTGCTTAATCACAGCTTCGTCGGAGACGATCCCGACGATTAGTCGGCCATTTTCTCCAGCAATTGCCTTTGAGTTCTTCATCATTAAAAGATGGCCGCGATGAATGATATCCAGCACATAGTAAGAATAGACGATATTCATTGGTTCTCTCCTGGCAGTAGGCACCTGCAATGCCTCAGATTAGTTTAGAACGGATGCGACCCGAGATATGATCCAGCGCAAAGACGGTGAGGAAAATCATCATCAAGATCGTCGAGACATGGCCATAATCGAACAGATCGTAACGGCCCTTCAGTTCCTGGCCGATGCCGCCCGCGCCAACGAGCCCGATCACCGTGGCCATGCGCACGTTTCGATCAAGGATATACATATTGTACGCCACATATTGCGGCAGTACCTGGGGCAGCACCGCATACCGAAGCGTTTTAATCTTGGATACGCCAATGGCTCGTAATGCTTCCTGCGGCCCCGAGTCGGCATTTTCTATATCTTCCGCATAGAACTTGCCCAGAAAGCCGGCCGAATGGATTGCAAGGGCCAGAATGCCTGCGATCGGGCCGAACCCAAAAGCTAGCACCAAGAACATTGCAGATATCAATTCTGGTATTGCCCGGAACATACTGACTGCCCCTCGGGCAAATCCATAGGTGAGCCGGTTCCTCGTGTAGTTTGCTGCAGAACAGTAGGTGAGGGGAATGCTGATGATGATGCCAAACAACGTCGCCCAGATCGCGATTTCAATCGTTTCCAGCATTTTGCGCAGGACATGCATGAAATAGCCGATCGGATTGTAAAGAACGGTTCTTGTCGTTGTCGTCTTTTCAAGTGCAAGCGTTTGCGGGTTCACTCGGGTGACCGAGGTCTGTTTGGATTTTAAGGTGGAAAACATAGGCAAGTCTTTAGGGTCGAAGTTCTCAATTCTCGAAACCTCGGTGGTCTCTGAAAATTGCAGGGGGAACATCGACCGTGCAATGTTTTTGGTGCCACTTACCACTTGCGATGAGTCGTTCAGCCCAACGATGTTTCCGACCGCCTCACCCATTAGATAGAACATGCGGTCGATTTTGGTGTGATTGCCTGAGACGATCATAACGATCACGACGACCAGGATGATCAGAACTGTCTTTGACCCGTATGGCGGTGCTAGTTCCCATTCTATCGCAGGGCGTTCGGAGTCGGTTTTTTGACGGATCTCGTTTTTGGGGGACATGAAATTCCTTGTTGAAGTTGGGCGCTACCGCTTTACGGCTACCTCGAGCACATTCTCGACCGCCGCAGCTGCGACAACGTCCTCACCAAAAGGATCGTCATAGTTTTTATAGATCAATCGCAATGTCATTTCATCAACATCACTAGGCAAGCGGTCGAAAACAACATGTCCTCCCTCGATACCGACGATGCGATCGGCAAACTCCTTAGCCATTTCAACCTGATGCAAACAGCAAAGGATGGTGCAGCCACGTTCTTTCGCTATGTTTCGTAGATGCGATAGAACATCACGGCTTACTGAAGGGTCGAGGCTGGCAATTGGTTCATCCGCTAGGATTACAAGTGGATCCAGCATAAGGCTGCGGGCGATGCCGACACGCTGTTGCTGCCCGCCCGAGAGAGTACTGATACGACGTTTGAGATGATTTTCGGTCAAGCCGACACGTTCGACTAGCTCGCAGCATTTGCGCCGGAGCCGTTCTGGGAACCAGCCAATCATTGCCAAGAGTGCCGACACATCCGCTAATGCCCCCGACATGACATTCACAGCGACGCTGGACCGAGGTGAGAGGTTGACTTCCTGGTGGATCATTGACACCTTGCGTCGAACGCTTTGCAGTGAATTCGGCACAATTTTGGATCCGTCAACGGTGACACTGCCCGAACTGGGCTGCTCCAATCCGTTGACGAGCCGTAGGATAGTGGATTTACCCGCGCCTGAATGACCCAGCAGAACACAAAACTGCCCTTTCGGGATCTCGAATGAGACGTTATTCAGCGCAACGGTCCCGTCCGAATAGGTTTTTGAGATATTTTCGAACTTTATCATCTCAAAAACCAGTCTAGCAAGAATCCACCGCTCGGATTAATTTTTTGCAGCCTTTTTCAGCATCTCGCCCTTGATTTCCGGGGTGACGAGGTCGAGCATCTCCTGGACCGCCGCAAAAGTCTTATGCGTAATTTTTGAAGTGTAGCGGTCAACTAGAATACCGCCAAAACCACGGATCATTTCCGGGGTAACCTTCGGATCTTTGTGTACCGTATTGAAGCCTTTCCGCAGCAGGGCTTTAACGCCAGCGGGCAGCGACGGCAACATGATGAACGGTGGGTAGGGAATTGGGACACTAACAGCCACGGGGACAATGACTTTCGGGTCAATCGCGCCTTTGTTCACGCCTTTCTGATATGAATTGAGCGAAGCAGCTGCAACGTCTACATGCCCCTCGGCCAGCGCGTTC
>WLWZ01000007.1 GCA_012103315.1 Alphaproteobacteria bacterium | reverse complement strand
TTTATTAAAGAATTTTCAAATGATATGCCATTCTTTTATGGGTTATTTTCAATTATGTTTGCTATTCTTTTAGGTGTAGGTGCAGCTTTTATTAGAAGGTTTTTTTCAAATTTTAAGAAAAAAATGTTAATGAAATCTTAGCTAAGAAAATTGATATAAATTTCAATTGATATAATACTTACAACACCAACTGTCGCCATTCCAACAAATCCAACAACAAAGGGTTTGTAGCCCATATTTTTTAAGTCTCTAAGGTTTGTCGACAAACCAATAGCTGCCATTGCCATTGTAAGAAATACTTTAGATGAGGCTTTAATGTATTGAACTATGCTAACCCATGTTTCATTATATGAGCTCAAGAAAACTTGATCTCCTGCATTTCTCAAGATAATCATTCCAACAAATCCTAAAACAAAATAAGGAAAAATAGCTATTATTGAATAGTTTTGCGCCTTTGTTTGTCCTCTATTATAAAGATATGCAAAAAGAGGGATCATTATAACAAGAAAAGTATTCCTAATTAATTTAGTAACAGTTGCTATATTTAATGTTTCAGGACTATTGAACTGTTGGTCATAAATAAGACCTGCTGCAGCAACCTGAGAGGTTTCGTGAATTGAGGTTCCTAAAAATAAACCAACAAAAGTAGGGTCAGCATCAAAATAAAAATTAGCAAAATATGGATAAATAAGCATTGATAATATTCCAAACAATGTAATGTTAGCTATGGCATAAGATACTTCATTTTTTTTTGCACCAATGACTGGTGCTGTTGCCATAATGGCTGTTGTTCCACATACAGTGCTACCAATTGAAATTAAATAAGCCATTCTTGTAGGAATTTTAAGTTTTTTTACTAAAAGTTTAATTACAATCAGGACACTAATAATACATATTATAATAAGAGGTATAGCTATTGCCCCAAACTCTAAAAATTCAAAAGGTTTTAATTGAATTCCAAGACAAATAATTCCAAGTTTTAAAATATATTTTTGAGTAAAATCCAATCCTTTGATAAAATTTTCTCTCATTTGAAATATATTTCCAAATAACATTCCAAATAAAATAGCAATCATTGCTGTAGATATTGGGCTTTTATCATAACCCAAAAGTTCGATACCAATAATGTTATTGAAACCTTGAGAGAGCGTATAAAGTACAAATGCTAAAACAATACCAGGTATTACTACCAGGTATTGTTTATAATTCATAAGAAGCTAGATTTGATTAAGCACTTCTGTAAAGTTTAGTCATCACAAATTCTTTATGACCTAAAGCTTCAGCACAAGTTAATCTTCCATTTGCTACTCTTAGAGTAGTTTTAATTAATTCATCTCCTGCTTGAGACATATTCATTTCTCGAGTTAATATTTTAGAAACATCACAATCAATATGTTCACCCATACCTTTTACAGTTAATGGATTTGCAGTTAGTTTAACAACGGGTTCAATTGGATTACCAACAATGTTACCTTGACCAGTTGGAAATAAATCTAGAGACGGCACCGCGCTGGGGAGAAGAGGGTGGGGTTCCCGCTGTTGGCCAACAAATTGAAGGTGGCAAAGCCTGATTCAGGCAAGCGGTTTTTCGTCCTCAAACGACATTTTTTCTGACTCTATCTTGGCGTCTATTGCCGCACGAGCGTCTGCGTCGTAAACGCTTGATGGGTAATAGTCTGAGAAATCTGTCGCAACGCGGTCCAACGGGAAATCCGACCAGATACCGTGATTGGCCTCATACTCCATATGTTGCCGACCCTTTGCATCATAGGGCTGAAAGAGGGCGTCACTTTCACCGTCAAACTCTGTTGGCAATACGTCAAACTTATTGCAGAGCTCGATATTAAAAGCTGGAGCGGCTTTCACCCACCGGTTTTCGATATGCATGACGGCGTATCCATGATGTAGAAACAATTCTCGACCGCCCATCATCCGGCGAAGCCGTTCTGTACATAGATGATTGTAGACATTGGATAATCCGATACCAGCTGGTACGCCGACGCTACGGGCGCAGGCGATGAGTAAGTTGGCCTTCGGCAGACAATATCCACGTTTCGCTGCAAGAACGTTGCTAGCTTTATAAGGTTCTGGCTCGAGGCTAATACTGTACGGGTCGTAACGAATTGTATCGCGTACTGCATAAAACAGCTTGATTACTTTTTCTTTGGCATCGGGGGCGTCTTGAACCGCTTGAGAGGCAAAAGTGCGTACTGAGTTCTGGTCGAAATCGAAAAACTCTGTTGGTTGCATGTATTCAACGCCGACTTCTGGGAAACCGTCGATAATGTGTTCCATATCTATCGTATGCCTTCAGTATGGAGTTTAATCCGTCAGTGCATCTTCGATGGCAAGACCGACCGATAACAGTTTTTTGTCGCCCATCGTTTCGCCGACGACCATAAGGCCTGTAGGCCCTTCTCCAGCCGGATGCATTGGTATCGATAGGGCACAGCGGTCGAGAAAGTTGAAACAGAACGTATTACGCAAGGTCAGCATGTTTGTCGCGACATAGAGGTCCTCATCGTCTTCGAGCGATTTTATGGACGGTGCCACTGTTGCGATTGTCGGCAAAATGACGGCATCAAACGGCGCAGTCACTTTGTTGGCTTCATGGACTAAGGCATTACGAGCTTCCATGGCAACGAGGTAATCGACAGCGCTTATCTCTTTGGTTCGTAGCAGTCGCCCGCGGACGCGCGGATCATATTCTGCCGCGTGCTCGTCGATCTGATTCCGATGCGCGACATAGGCTTCCGCGTAAATACCACCACCAGCATTAATCTTCGGAATCTCTCCCAATTGGGAAAAGGGAATCTCAACGATGCTTGCACCGGCACTAGACAGTTTAGAAAGTGCAGCCGAAAAACAGGAGGCGACGTGATCATCAAGCTTGTCGAGTACCAGGGTTTGCGGAACTGCTAAACGCATTCCATTGAGAGGTAGGGTGACCGCTATGGCGGGTTCGTCGCCCGCGAGAATAGAGTCCACGATCGCGCAACAAGAAACCGTTGGTGCCAATGGACCTGCAGTGTCGAGTGTCGGAACCAGAGGGTAGGCGGCGGTGGCTGGAACTCTCTTTGTGGTTGGCTTAAATCCAGTGAGGCCGCAAAACGATGACGGGATTCGGATAGAACCACCGGTGTCAGAGCCTAGTGCAAAACTTGCCATGCCATCAGTTACCGAGATCGCGGCTCCGGCAGAGGAACCGCCAGGAATGCGGCCTATCTCGCGATCCCAGGGATTTTTTGCTGTTCCGTAATGTGGATTGATACCAAGACCCGAATAGGCGAATTCGGTCATATTCGTGCGGCCGACTACGATGCCGCCGGCGTCGCGCAAGCGTGCCACCGTTGGCGCATCTTTAGTTGCCGGTGGATTATTCTTAAGGACCGTTGATCCCGCTGTCGTGACATCCCCGGCGACGTCAAATAGGTCTTTGACCGAGAACGGAAGCCCAGCGATAGGAGATGCGACAATTCCGGCGGCGCGCAATGTGTCCTGCGCATCTGCCGCGGCGCGAGCGGCCTGCGCGTGGACTTTAATAAATGCCCTTTGACCTTCTCCGTCGGTATCTTCGATCTTTGAGAGTGATTGTTCGACCAGCTCTCTGCTCGTTGTACGTCCCGTACTCAGATCGTTTGCTATGTCTGTAATTGGTTTCATGATGGGCGCACATTGCCGTTCGGCTTATGGATCGTCAACCGGGCTTACCATTGTGTCGGGTTGCGACGATTTCGTCCGCGCAGTAGACCATGCCATGGGGTGACCATAGATGGATCCCTGTTATAAGGAATGCTTGCGTGGCCAATACCTCTTCCAAAGACCAATTGCCGATTATTTCGGATAAACGCATCTTCGCACTCATCCTGGTTCCGTTCGGGTTGGGCTACTTTTTGTCCTACCTGTTTCGGACCGTAAACGTCGTCATCGCGCCCGATCTTGCAGTGGATTTGAAGCTCACAGCCGCTGACCTGGGATTTCTGACAAGTATCTACTTTATTTTATTCGCCGCCTTTCAAACGCCATTAGGCGTTATTCTTGACCGGTATGGACCACGACGGGTGCAGATCGTTCTTCTGTTGGTTGCCGCGCTTGGGAGTTTTCTCTTCGCGATAAACAATTCGATGGTGATCCTCACCATCGCGCGTAGTTTAATCGGTTTAGGGGTGTCGGGGTGTTTGATGGCGGCACTCAAGGCAAACGCGCAATGGTTTTCAGCCGCTCGCTTACCCTTTGTGAACGCCTGTACGATGTCCTTTGGGACCTTTGGCGCTCTGACGGCGACTATTCCTGTTGAAGTGCTAGCCGATCTCTATGGCTGGCGTATGATATTTACTGTGCTGGCGGTGTTTACCGTGTTCCTGGCCTTAGTCACGGCTTTTATCATCCCAGATCACATCAGTCCCAAGGACACGACGCGGCAGGGTAACTACAAAATAGCGGATCAGTTTCGTGATCTTGGCGCAATTTATCGCGATCGGTTTTTTTGGCAAATTGCTGTGGTGACAATGCTCCATGGCGGAGTCTTCTTGTCCTATCAGGCGTTGTGGATGGGACCTTGGCTAGCAGACGTTGCAGGGTACAGCCAGGTTAGCGTGGCAAATCCCATGTTGTTTTTCAATGTTGGTATGTTCGCGGGCGTTGTCGGCTTTGGTGTCTTGGCTGATCGGCTGCAGAAATTTGGCTTTGGGTTGATGATGATCGTTCGGTTCGGCGTCGGCGCATCGCTCATTGTTCAGATTATGTTTGCCATAGAGGTGACGTCTCTAGCGGTGTTTATGTGTGCGGCGTTTGGATTCTTTGGCTCCTCGACTCTCTTGGTGTATGCACTTCTTGGTCAAAACTTTCCGGGACATATGGTCGGCAAAGTAAACACAGCTCAGAACATGATGATTTTTATCGGCGCGTTTGTTCTTCAGTGGGGGATTGGGGTGATTATTGATTTCTGGCCCGCTGTCGGAGAGGGGCGATACGACCCCGAAGGCCATCAAGTTGCTCTAATCTATGTCATCGCCTTAGAGCTGTTGGCCTATACTTGGTTGCTAATGCCAAGCCGGATGGATAAACGCGATTTGAACGGTTCGAGATCATGACAGATACAAATGATAACCCACGAGCATATCCCGATCGCCCCTATGTTGGCGTCGGTGTCGTTGTCTTTCGTGGAGAAGATGTGTTGTTGGCTCAGCGGGGAAAGAAACCTCGACTGAATAGTTGGAGCATCCCTGGCGGTGCACAGGATCTCGGGGAGACGGTAGAAGATGCGGCACATCGAGAAATCCACGAAGAAACAGGCATTGAAATAGAACTCCTTGGTCTGGTTGAAGTCGTGAACAGCATCAATCGCGACGATAAGGAGCGTGTGCAGTTTCATTACACTCTGATTGATTTTGTTGCTGAGTGGAAAAGCGGCGATATCGTCGCAGGGGATGACGCTGCCGATGCGCGTTGGGTGCCGATAGGAGAAATCCATGACTACAATTTGCGGAAGCTGACTCATGACGTCATCTTGCAGGCTGATGAACTAAGAAAATCTGGCGCCCTAAGCGGTAAAAACCGGCCGCAAAAAACAATTTGAAGGCTCTGGATACTTTTTTTTCGTTAGAAATTGGTTTCCGGTTCGCGATGTTAATAAATTATCAACCATAGGAACGCTTCACTTGACCTAACGGAGGACAAGAGGAGCATGTTATGCAGAATGTTGATGAATTAAAGACCCGGGTTGAGGAAACAGCAGAGAAATTACGCGCCTTTCAAGAGGGCCGGAATGGTCAAAGCCAGTCGCTGGTTGAGATGCTTAGCCAACTTGAAGAAAAATACGCCGCGCAATCCGTTGAACTTGAATATTGTCGAGAGCGAATTGATCCGTTGGAAACTGCGAACGCTCAACTTGCTGTCTTAATGGAAAGTTTGCTCGACACGATTGACGCCGGGTTTGCCAATATTGACGGGGACCCACTTCAAAAGGCTGCTGATATTGCTGGTTCGATGCTGGTTGGCGAAATGTCACTCGATAGCAGTGATGTTCAAACCGAAGACCCTATTGAAGATGAAGTACAGCCCATTGAAACTGAGGTGCCAGAAGAATTGATTGCTGATGCCCCAGTTTCACAGGAAGAGATAGAGAAGGACGCTATCGAAGAAACTGAAGTTTCTGAGTTTGAATTGATGGAACCTGAAGCTTCCACCGATGAAGCGCTGGAATCTGTCCCTTCAGATGAGGATGAACGAGTAACACAGTTTGAGGATGTTTCCGAAGCGGCTTTGGAGTTGGAAGCTGAAGAAGATGCCCCAACGGCAGATTTGCCTGAGCAGGTGGTTACGGCAATTGCCGACACCGAGGTCGTTGTCGACGCGCTGGACAATGCTGTTCCTGAAATTGCCGAGGAACTTGTGTCTGACGAACTGGTGTTGGAAGACGCAATCGACATTGATACTTCAGATGAGATGGTGGCATCTGCGGATGACCTCGACTCGGTGGCTGCCCTAGCACAGGAAATCGAAGAAGAGGTCGCGGAGACTGAGGATCAACCGGCTGCGTCAGATATTCGGGCGTTGTTAGAACGTGTCGAAGCGCTTGCCGCAAAAGCGGGTGCCATGGGTGGTGACGACCAGGTCGAACCCGCTGCGGAGACTGTGGAAGACGATGGCGATGTCGATCTTGAAAAACCACGTGAAGCAGGCGCTGCCGCTTAATACTCCAGTCAGTTTAGTTTGACGTTAACGGCCGGGCTTTTAGTCCGGTCGTTTCTTCTATAGCGTTCCGTTTTTGTAAACTGGGGCCGTGATACCTCGCGGCAAAAGAAGGACGGGAAATGCTTAAATCCGGTAGTGAGTATCTGGAAAGTCTGCGCGACGGTCGTCGTGTGTTTGTCGGCAACGAGCAAGTCGATGATGTAACGGAGCATGAGGCGTTTCGGAACGCCGCCCGATCCTTTGCGATGATCTATGATATGAAAGCCGCTCCGGAAAACCAGGATGTTATGTCATTTGAAGAAGATGGCGACCGGTTCAGCAGTTACTTTCTAATGCCCAGGACAGCTGATGATTTGGCTAAACGATCGGAGACGCACCGGAGAATCGCAGAATGGTCGCATGGCTTACTGGGCAGGTCGCCGGATCATGTTTCAAGTTTTGTAACAGGGTTGGCGATGAAGCCGGCAATGTTCGAGGAAATTGGTAAGGGGTTTGGCGACAATATCGTCAATTACTATCACTATATGCGGGCGAATGATATTTTCGCCTGTTATACGGTTTTACCGCCGCAGGGCGCTCGTAAACCGGAGCTCTACGAGCGTGAAGGCATGACGGTACCGACCTTGCGTGTCACCGATGAAGACGATAATGGCGTGACGCTCAATGGCATGAAAATGCTCGGAACCTCAGCGATCTTCAGCAACGAAACTTGGGTCGGGAATCTGTTGCCGTTGGCGCCCAATCAAGAAAAAGAGTCTATCACCTGTGCTGTGCCGCTAAATGATCAGGGTGTCTCTATTTGGTCACGTAAGCCACTGGAAAAATATGCGGTTACTGAATTCGATAATCCATTGTCATGGCGGTTCGATGAATCTGACGCGATGGTGATCTTCGAAGATGTGAAAGTACCTTGGGAAAAAGTCTTTGTGCATAACAATACAGAGATGTCGCGGGGTATTTACGTACAGTCTCCTTCGCATTCGATGGGCAATCATCAGTCTAACATTCGGTTTCTTGAGAAGCTTAAGTTGATCATCGGCATCGCGCACAAAATCGTCGAAGCCAATGGAGCGGGGCATATTCCTGCCGTTCAGGGAATTCTGGGCGGCCTAGCTGCACAGGAGGCGGCTCTGGAAGCGATCATTCAAGGGCAGCTACAGAATCCTGAAGTGATGGTGGATGGATACCTCAACATCAATCAGCGTTACATGTATGCAGCGCTTTATTGGTGCACGACTAACTATTCTAAGATTTGTGATGTTGTTCGCGATTTGATGGGTGGCGGGCCATTCCAGATGCCGGCTGATATTTCAGTCATCGACGACCCTGCAATGAAAGAAACTTTTGAAAAGTACTGGTCAGTGCCTGGGCAATCGGCGATCGATCGAATGAAACTTTATAAGTTGGCCTGGGATTTGATTGGCTCAGAATTCGCAGGGCGACATATTCAGTATGAGCGATTTTACGCAGGTCCAAGTTTTGTTGTCACCAATTACAGCTATCTGAATGCGCCGTGGGATACCTTTGATGGGTTAGTGGATGACATTCTGGATGGTTACTGAGATTTTGACCATGGGTCGGTCAGTTCCCTCACTTTGTCTCGATAATACGTGACGGTCTTCTTGAAACGCTGATTTAAGGAATTTCTGTCTTCAGGCGTTAATTCAAATTCGCTATAGGGTACGGGGGGGAGCGCCATCGCGACATCCGTATACCAGAGGTTTCCGTAGATTTGCGTGCGTTGAAACTTTAGGTGGTCGTATTTCAGACGCACCGCATGCAACGTGTCATGGGATGGACGAAACATGATCAGGCTATTGTTGGCGTTGGTCTGTTTTTTGGTCTCGCACCATTCCCAGGGCACCCAGTCGGTATCCAGATGCTGGTTACCTTTCCAGAATTCACCGATGTAGGCGTATTCTGGCTTAAATTTTAACAGGTGAGTATGGATGTCCTGTTCTTCAGTACGCTCTGCTGGATTGATATTGATCAGATAGGTCAGACATTTAGATCGTACATCGGGGTGAGGGCTAATCTCGTATCCCGTTGAATATTTGTGAATGGCCGTTTCAATTCGATTGTCGCGGGAAATATCGAATTTCTGCTCGATCGCTGACTTGAACGCATCCCCATTTAAAAACTCGATGAGGTCTTTGATTTTCTGGTTTTGATATTGCTTTAGCCGGAATGCGAGGCCGAAACCTTCCAGACGTTGTGTGTCTACGGGCCATTTTCCCGAATTATAACATTTTAGGTAATGTTTCACGGACGTCGTGCACCCCGGAAACGGTATTACTTTATAGTTTCTTTTCAGGAGACTTCGGATCAAGTCCTCCGTGTTTTCCGAATTAGGAATGTTAACGTCGTCAGACCTTGTGATCAGTGCAAAATGTTCGTCGGACAGAATGTCCTTAACGTAAATATGATGGAACGGCTCGTCACCGAATTCAGCATCGTTTATACGGTCGAGGATATATTCAAATTCACTCATGCGAGACTTCGTCCAAAACGCAAAATCGAAACCAGTTACAGCTTTCTCATCGCTATATTTGTATTGGTTAGCACATTAATGAAGGGTTTTGGGAAAGAGATGGTGCCGCCGGTGAGATTCGAACTCACGACTTCTCCCTTACCAAGGGAGTACTCTACCCCTGAGTTACGGCGGCCCCGTCAAATGCGGCGGCACAATGCCATGCGTTGCATCTCCATGCAATAAAACATGAGCCCTGATAAAAAGGAAAAATCGATTTGCTATTTATAGATGCCACCAGCCGGTGTAAATTTGCACGATGACCAGTCAACGCGATCAAAATTCGGCCAAACCCACTAGTAATGATAAGGCTGCGGAAAGAAGTCAGCGTCAGGCGGCACAGTTACGGGCAAATTTACAACGTCGTAAGGAACAGGTGCGGCAAAGAGGGGCTTTGGGCGAGACCGACGATTAATGTTCTAAATCCTACCTTTTGCCAGTGAAGCCGATGTGAAACTGTGCTTGTACCCGTGAACGTTATCGAAGAACTACTTAGATCGTATATAGCGTTGACCTGATCGTTGCGCTTAGATCACCCATCGCTGTGTCGACCTCCAGCAAAACCTCTTTTTCTTTGTAGTTTAGATTGAAGGGTTCTTCTGCAATGTCGACCCCGCTTCTTAACGATACTCTAATCCCCGGTCCTTTCGGCTTGTCGATATTCGCGCGAAAGCGAGGTGAAGTGGCTATATGCTCGGTAACCAACAGATACTGATGAGGTGCCGTTTTGTTTACTGTTTCAACAAATCTCTTTATGTCATCGTTGCCCAAATGCTGTAGCACTTGTCTTACAAAAGCTATGTGGCCCCGTGGCAATTCATCTTCTGCAATATTGAGTTGTCTGAATTCGACATTCTCAGAACTGTAAATTTCTCTATTTTTCTTGATCATAAAATTGGATACATCGCAGGCAATGTAATGAGATGCATCTAAAGTGAAGTTTTTTCCGACGTTGAAGTCGCCACATCCTAAATCCACAATTATCGGGCTATTGAGTTTGGAGAGAACCTTTTTCACGGTGCTTACATATGGATCGATAATATTATCTGTATGAGAGCCTGCGCCCGAAATAGCATTTCCTTTTTTGTCTCTTCCCCAAGCCCCCTCACGATAAATTTTATCAAAAACCTGTTCTGTGCTCAGCCCACGGTACTCGCGCTCTAATCCCAAGAAACCTTGTCTAAGTTTTACCAATATCGTCAGGAGGGCTTTGGGTAAGGCTTTTTTGAGCGCTTTTTTGACCGTTTTCACTATCATTCTTTTTTGGACCTTCCCGTTACGCATATTTCCCTGTTTTTTGTTTATTGCTTCGTTCTCTCACAGAACAATCTTATTGCAAGAGCGGCTGCTGTGCTATGTGGAATGGGTATGTCCGCAAAAGCTATTCTTGGATAATTGGGACTGGAAACGATTTTATTCGTCGATTTGGCTAAGTGGTCTAGAAAACTGGTGCATTGCGGTTCAGCCGGGTATAAAGCCGCCCATAATTTACCCGTTTTAGCTGTCATGAGAAATATGGCCTCGGGCATAAAATAGGATGTAAGCGGCGAAATGGATAAAATACGAATAAGAGGGGGTAAACCCTTGTCGGGCACTGTGCAGATCAGTGGCGCTAAAAATGCTGCCCTGCCGTTGATGGCCGCCTGTCTTTTAACCGAAGAAGATTTGGTGCTTACCAATTTACCGCATCTCGCTGACATCAGCACGATGGCTAATTTACTTACACAGCACGGCGCCAACATCAGCATGGCAGGCGAGGCGGGGAATAATGGTCACGCCGGCCGTGCCCTTAATCTTAGGGCGACTCGTATCACTGATACCACCGCGCCTTATGAACTTGTTCGCCGCATGCGAGCTTCAATTTTGGTGCTTGGTCCACTTTTAGCACGCACGGGGGAAGCAAAAGTCTCGTTGCCGGGTGGTTGCGCAATCGGAGCACGACCCGTGGACCTCCACATTAAGGGTCTGACACAATTGGGTGCTGAGTTTGAGATGGCGGAAGGCTATATCGGTGCCAAAGCGCCGCAGGGATTGCGGGGCGCCCATATCGTCTTTCCGATGGTCTCCGTTGGTGCGACCGAAAACTTGTTAATGGCAGCTTGTCTAGCAGAGGGTGAAACAACGCTAAGCAATGTGGCGCGCGAACCTGAGATTGGCGACCTTGCAGAGTGTTTGATTGCAATGGGCGCTGAAATCTCCGGTATCGGTACTGATACGCTCGTTATTCAGGGCACGAAAAGTTTACATGGCGCGGAACACGCAGTGGTGTCGGATCGTATTGAAACCGGCACTTATGCTATGGCGGCAGCGTTGACTGGAGGAGATATTGAACTTACTGGTGCACGGGTTGATTTGGTTGAGGCGGTACTCGAAAAGTTGCGAGAAGCGGGTGTCACGATAGATTACACAGAGAATGGGATTCGGGTAAAACGTGACGGGATGTTGCGGGGTGTCGATGTGATGACTGAGCCTTTTCCCGGTTTCCCAACTGATCTGCAGGCCCAAATGACGGCGTTGATGAGTATGGCCGATGGGGCAGCGATGATTACAGAGTCGATATTTGAAAACCGCTTCATGCATATTCCCGAACTGGCGCGGATGGGCGCCAACGTAACGGTTCATGGCGCTTCGTCTTTGGTTCGTGGTGTTGACACTCTGGTTGGAGCCCCAGTAATGGCAACAGATTTACGAGCATCTGCGTCATTGGTTTTGGCAGGCCTTGCCGCGAAGGGCGAAACCATGGTCAGTCGCGTTTATCATATTGATCGCGGTTACGAGCGGATTGAAGAGAAGCTTGCGGCGTGCGGCGCTGATATTGAGAGAATCGACGAATGAGCGAACCAACCTTTCTCAAACTGCGGGCTGCCGATGAAGATGATCTGAAAATTATTTCGACGTTTCTCCAGGACGCGGTCATTGCTGTTAACGAGATGACTTTTATCAAAGACGAATCCCGTTTCGCCTTTGTCGCAAACCGCTTTCGATGGGAAGACGCAGATCGCGAAAGGCCAGCTGAAGGAGACGCTATTTATGAACGGGTCCATTGTGGAATTTGTTTTGACAGCGTATCCGCGGTCCGGCAGAACGGCCTCGATCAGCGACGAAAGGCTCAAGTTGTTTCGCTCCTTTCTATTGGTGTGACAGAAAAGTCTATCGATTTGTCCTTTTCCGCTGGAATTACGGTCCGCTTGGAGGTGGAGAAGATTCGATGTCATCTTCAAGATTTAAACGAACCTTGGCCAACACAGTGGCGACCGAGCCATCCGTTGGAAGACGAATAGGAGAAGGGTGGAAAGCCCTGTCGTGGAGACATCTGTGAGTGAAGAATATGATCTTGTGTTGGCTTTGCCGAAGGGCCGCATTCTGAAAGAGGCTCTGCCGTTATTGGCGCGCGCTGGCATTGAGCCCGAGGCAGCGTTCAGTGATGAGCGTGACCGACGCTTGACCTTTGGGACCAATATCGAGGGGCTCGGTATTATACGGGTTCGTAGCTTTGACGTCGCAACGTTTGTGGCATTCGGTGCAGCGCATATCGGTATAGCTGGGAGCGATGTTCTTATGGAATTTGACTACCCAGAGAACTATTCACCTCTCGATCTTGGAATTGGAAGGTGTCGGATGATGGTCGCGGAACCGGCTGACGTCGGTGCGGATGATGACCCCAGCCGCTGGAGCCATGTTTCCGTGGCAACCAAATATCCTGAGGTGACGAAACGACACTTTGCGGCACGCGGGGTTCAGGCAGAGTGCATTAAATTGAACGGGGCGATGGAACTGGCGCCACTGCTTGGACTTGCCGGACGGATCGTCGATCTTGTGGATACCGGACGCACCCTCAAAGAAAATGGCTTAGTGGAAATAGAGCACATTGCCGATGTGAGCTCTCGCCTGGTCGTGAATCGTGCGGCTCTGAAGACGCGCCCTGAACTTCTTGGTGGTTGGGTTGATCGAATTCGAGAAGCAGTCAATGACCGATAAGATCTCCTTTGCTGATCCTGATTTTCAGGGACGGATCGATACACTAGTCGATGGTCGTCGTGGCGTCGATGTCGATGTCGATGACGTCGTGCGCAGCATTTTGGAAGATGTCCAGAAGCGCGGTGACCAAGCGGTCCTTGAGTGTACGGAAAGGTTTGATCGATTGGCACTCGACGGACCGACTGCAATGCGTATAGATCACGCCGAAATCGATGCTGCGAAGTCAGAGTGCAGCACCGATACAATCGCGGCGCTGGAACATGCTGCGGGCCGGATTGAAGTCTATCACAATAAGCAAATGCCTCAGGGCTTCGACTATACCGACGATGACGGTGTACGGTTGGGATCACGTTGGACTGCGATATCATCTGTAGGGCTTTATGTCCCGGGTGGTACTGCGTCTTATCCGAGTTCTGTTTTAATGAATGCTGTTCCGGCAAAAGTAGCAGGTGTTGATCGGTTGGTAATGGTCGTTCCAACGCCAGATGGTGTCCTCAACCCTTTGGTACTCGCGGCGGCATCAATCGCTGGGGTAGACGAAATTTACCGAATTGGCGGCGCTCAGGCCGTTGCAGCCCTGGCCTATGGCACAAAGACCATTCCACCAGTTGATAAGATCGTTGGGCCGGGAAACGCATACGTGGCAGCCGCAAAGCGACGCGTGTTTGGTGTTGTCGGGATCGATATGATCGCCGGCCCATCAGAAATCTTAATTGTTGCCGATGCCGAAAATGACGCTGCCTGGATTGCGGCAGATTTACTATCTCAGGCAGAGCACGACACAGATGCGCAATCGATCTTGATCTGTGATGATGAGGATTTTGGCGATGCAGTAATGGCATCGGTCGAGGATCAGCTCGCTGTTCTTCCGCGTGCTGATATTGCGCGCGAAAGCTGGAAAACCTATGGCGCTGTTGTCATTGTTGCGACGCTGGATGATGCAGTTCCGTTGATTGACCGATTAGCGCCAGAACATCTGGAGCTGGCGGTTGCTGACCCTGAATCTCTTAGTGCGAAAGTTCGTAATGCAGGTGCGATATTTCTTGGCCGATACACGCCCGAAGCCATTGGCGACTATATTGCTGGCCCAAGTCATGTTTTACCGACGTCGCGGAGCGCAAAATATTCATCGGGGCTTGGTGTACCGGACTTTTTAAAGCGAACGTCAATTATCGGATGCGATGCGGCAGCAGCATCGAAAATTACAGGTAGCGCAGAAATATTAGCCGATGAAGAAGGCTTGGCCGCGCATGCCCGTTCGTTGTCCATACGTCATAATAAATCTTGATCGCTGTGAACGGTAAGGACACTTTGATCTTGGCGTCGGCGTCGCCAAGACGTTTGGATCTCTTGCAACAGGTAAATATTACGCCTTCTGCGGTTGATCCTGCCGATATTGATGAAACACCAAATAAGAATGAGCTGCCAGCAGAGTTGGCATTACGCTTGGCACAAGAGAAATTACAAGCAGTGATTTCAAAGCACACAGACAATTGGGTGCTGGCGGCGGATACGGTTGTTGCCTGTGGCAGACGTATTGTTCCAAAGCCTCAAGATGAGGCAGAGGCGCGTCGAAATTTGAAAATGCTCTCTGGGCGGCGGCATCGTGTTATTGGCGCGGTCTGCGTCACGACACCCGTGGGAGAAATCCATCATCGACAGGTAACAACTTCTGTAGCGTTTAAGAGGCTACATCAAACTGAAATCGATCATTATATCGCGAGCGATGAATGGCAAGACAAGGCGGGCGGCTATGCGATTCAAGGCCTGGCAGCCCGGTTCGTTCGGTCCATCAATGGCTCCTATTCCAATATTGTCGGATTGCCGTTGTTTGAAACATGCGGGATGCTTGAAGGATTAGGTTTTACAATTAATGGTTCTGAATAATGTCTCGTGAATTACTGATCGAAACTGAAGGAGATGAAGTGCGGGCCGCTCTTCTGGAAGATGGAACTTTAGTTGATCTCATTGTCGAACGCGAGAATGGCGCCAGCATCGTTGGTAATATTTACCTCGGTCGTGTTGAAAGGGTTATTCCAGGTATCGGTGCGGCATTTGTTGATATTGGTCGAGGCAAGTCCGGATTTTTGCCGCTTTCCGAGCGACGGGGCGGGGAGGCTACAGGGGAACCGGTTATTGAAGGCGGTACGGTGTTTGTACAAGCTAAGCGTGACGCCTTTGCCGAAAAGGGACCGCAGCTTGCCCGTGAACTTTCGCTTCCCGGACGTTTCCTGGTTTACGCGCCAAGCGGTGGTCGTCTGTCGGTATCCCGTCAAATCGAGAATGAAAGCGAAAGAGACCGCTTGCTCAGTATAATTAGTGATATCGCTGAGGAGGGAGAGGGTTTTGTATTGCGGACCGTTGCTGATGGTGCTGAACATGACGTCCTGGCAGCCGAAGCGCAATATTTACGCGACACGTGGCAGAGTGTCTTAGAGGAACGTGAGGTCGCCAATGCCCCGGCACTTTTGTATAGCGAACTTAATGCTCTCCAAAGAGCGATACGGGATCAGGCGCAAGACGATGTAGTCATCATTCGTTTTGACGACAATGCGGCTTATGGTGTTGCAAAGGCGTATTGTGACCAATTTTATCCAGCTTTGACGGAGAAGCTTGCAGTTGAGCCGGGGCCGGCACCTTTGTTCGACCAGTATAATATTGAAGAGGCGATTGAGACGGCATTGAGCCGTAACGCCCCGTTACCGTCGGGTGGTGGGCTGGTAATAGAGTCTATGGAGGCGTTGACCGCAGTTGACGTGAATTCGGGACGGTTTACCGAAGGTAGTAGTCCTGACGAAAACGCCCGGAAAACCAATGTGGAAGCGGCCGTTGAACTCACGCGACAGATTAGACTTCGTAATCTTGGTGGTTTGATCGTCGTTGACTTCATTCATATGGATGATGAAGCGGGTTGGGAGGAAATTTTTGACGCATTGCGACAGGGGTTTTCTCGTGACCGCGTTAGTTGCCGCGTTGTCGGGCGTACGGAAGGCGGATTGGTAGAACTCATTCGTCGTCGTCGTCGTCCACCATTGTCGGAAACATTGCTTGATAAGTGCCCCGAATGTGGTGGTGATGGTTATGTTTGGCGAACTGAGAGTTTGATTTTTGAGGCATTACGGTCGTTACGCCGTGAGGCAGCCGTTGGAGCACCTGGACGTCTTATGCTGAATGCAAGTCCAGAGATTCTTGAGGCGATTGAACGCTCAGGTAATAATGGTAATCCATTCTCCCGGGTTGGGAGGCAGGTAGTTACTCAGGTGATGCCCGATTTCGGCCCGGAAGAATACGAGATTTTCATCGATGGTGATGGCAATGGTGGTAATTGATCTAGCGTCTAAACGCAAAGGCGGTAAATGCCCGGTTTGTAGCGACCCTGGCGCCGAGAGATATCGTCCATTCTGTTCACGGCGATGCGCCGATCTTGATCTCGCGAAATGGCTCAATGGTAGTTATTCGGTTCCTGTTGTTGAATTGGACGAGGGCGATCTCGAAGAGCTAGAGGCCTCGGTAGAGGACGATGGTGATCTGAGGGAAAAGGATTATTAGGCCTGTTATTTTAGCGTTTAACCGGTATGGACAGGGCGGTTGAATTCTCTTATAAGCAGCCGTCGCATTTATGCATGCCCAGGTAGCTCAGTTGGTAGAGCACAGCACTGAAAATGCTGGTGTCGGCTGTTCAATTCAGCCCCTGGGCACCACTCCCTTTTTCGCTAATTTTAGTACAGATTGTCGCCGCCATTGACGACGATGCACTGCCCTGTAACAAAATCGCTATCTTCGGAGGCGAGATAAATTACAGTGCCAGCTAAATCTTCTGGCATTTGGATTCGGGAAATTGCGCGAGCGGAGACGGAACGGTCAAACCGTGCTGGCGTGAAACCTTCTTCAGCTTCCATAACATCTGTACAGGTCAGGCCCGGTGCGATGGAATTGACGCAAATACTGTCTTTTCCGAGTTCTTTGGCGATAGCACGGGTGAACGCAAAGACCCCGCCTTTGGATGAAACATAGTGGGCGAAGTGGGTCGTGCCCTTCATCATTGTATCTGAGGCAATATTGATGATTTTTCCATATTGCTGCGCTTTCATAATAGGAGAAGCCGCCCGAGCGCAGAGAAAGACGCCGCGCAAATTCACCGACATAACCTTGTCCCATTCATCAACTGGAATTTCTTCAAATGGTTTTCGATCAAGCGAGGCAAAAACGGCGGCATTATTCACAAGGATGTCGACGCGACCAAATTTGTCGATGACCGTATCCATCAAATTCTGAACGGCTGTCTCATCGCTGACGTCGCAGGTTTGCGACATGACATTTGCTTCTGGTAGGTCTGCCTTCACGGCTTTTTCCGTCTTGGCGCAGTCTTTGATATCGACGATCACAGTTTTTGCGCCTTCGGTCGCGAGCGCCTTTACATATACAGCACCAATTCCTTGTGCTGCTCCTGTTACAATTGCTACCCGGTCTTTGAGTCGCATGAGGTGTCCTTTCAGTTAATTTAGGGCGATTTCGGTAGAACGGAAATTCAGGTACTACGTTACCAATGAGCAGCAGAGATATATAGTAGAGTAAGCAGCATAGTTGTTGTGATGGTTTGGAAGAAAAGGAAAGAGATAGAAGCGGATGGTTGATCAAGTAAACGAATTGGAAGGCAAGGTCGCTATTGTTTCAGGGAGCGCGCGAAATATTGGCCGCGCGACGGCGATAGAGCTCGCTAGAGCGGGAGCATCACTGGTCGTAAACGCCCGTGAGTCGAAGGATCTGTGCGACGAGGTCGTGGCCGAAATTGAGGGAGCGGGAGGAAAGGCGATTGCCTGTCTTGCGGACATCAGTGATGCCGATGCTGTTAGGACAATGGTTGATGCGGCGACCGATGCATTCGGTGGTGTAGATATTTTGGTCAATAACGCTGCTGTTCGTTCAAATATTCCTTTTCTCGATATCGATCAGGTTGAGTGGGCGCGGATCGCAGCAACGTGTCTGCAAGGAACGCTGAACCTCTCAAGAGCCTGTATACCACTTATGATCGAACGCGGCGGCGGGGCGATTGTTTCATTGGCGGGGTTGTCCTCTTACAAGGGGTCCGCTGGCAGATCGCACGTGATGGCAACGAAGGACGGTCTGATGGGGTTAACCAGAGGTCTCGCCATCGAATTTGGAGAGAAAAACATTCGGGCGAATTCTGCGGTTGTTGGCCGGTTTGACACCGAGCGCAGCGCTAATGCGCCACAGTCAGGATATGCAGTAGAGCCCGACATTCCGTTAGGTCGGATGGGAGTTTCTCAGGATATGGCCGACCTTATTCGCTTCCTCGTCGGTCCTGGTGCATCCTATATTAGTGGCCAGACAATTCATGTGAATGGTGCCGCATATTGCCCTCATTAGGAGTGATCTCCAATGAATATTGTCGTATTCGAAGTCACGTTGCGTGAAGGTGTGGGCCAGCGTTATTTTGATTTAGCTGCTGAGTTGCGAGCAGAGCTAGAGAAAATAGACGGATTTATTTCGGTCGAGCGTTTTCAAAGCATGGTCAATGAAAGAAAATACGTTTCGCTGTCTTTCTGGCAGAACGAGGAAGCTATAAAAAATTGGCGAGAGCAGGAGAAACATCAACTGGCACAAGAAAAGGGAAAATCAGAAATCTTTTCAGATTTTCGAATTTCTATAGGTAAGATTGATCGACAATACGAGATGGTGGACCGGTTAAGGTGAGTGAAACAGTATTTGTTACTGGCGGTGCGGGTTATATAGGCAGTCAGTGTTGCAAGCTATTGGCTGCAAACGGTTATCGCCCTGTCACCTATGACAATATGTCTTCGGGGCGTCCAGAATTCGTTCGATATGGCCCGTTGGTGGAAGGTGACATTCTTGATGGCTTTCGGCTTGATGCTGCGCTCCAGGAATATCGGCCGAAAACGGTTCTTCATTTTGCGGCTCTGATCGAGGTAGAAGAATCCACTCGTGAGCCGATACTTTATTACGATGTGAACGCGTGCGGCACGCTAGCTCTTGTTGAAAAATGCAAAGAACATGGGGTTGAACATTTTATATTTTCTTCAACAGCTGCGGTATATGGAGAACCATCTGTTAGTCCGGTTAAGCTTTCCACTCCAACGACACCTATTAACCCCTATGGTTGGTCAAAATTGATGGGTGAACGTTTTCTGCAAGACTGTGCAGTTGACGCGGGAATGGGTGTTACGATTTTTAGATATTTCAATGCCTCCGGATCAGACCCTGATGCAGAACTGGGCGTGAGATTTGAAGGAGCGTCGCATTTGATACCACGCTTGATTTCAGCCGCTGCGGAGGGGACGCCATTTTCTATTTTTGGAACTGACTATGACACCGCGGACGGTACCTGTGTTCGCGATTATATCCATGTTTTGGATGTTGCGAATGCCCACCTAGCAGCGATGAAATCTCCGGTTGATGCTGGTCATGTCCGTACGTTTAACATTGGCGTGGGTCGGGGCTATTCAGTAAGAGAAGTCCTAGAGAGCGTCGAGCGGATTACCGAAACAAAAATTGACCTTCAGCTAAAAGATCAGCGTGCCGGAGATGCTTCTGAACTTGTCGCAGGTGACATCGACGAAGTAGTAAACATGTTGGGCTGGCATGCCGAATTTACAGAGATCGATGATATAGTTTTTCACGCGTGGCGTTGGTATTGCGCTGATGGGTAGCTTTGTTTCTGCTCCTTACAGGGTTATCAGGGGTTCTTCGTACCGTGACATGTTCTAGATTCTATTGAGAAAGTGAGTATGGCTCATCCGACAAATTTCTATCTGCTGATAGCATGATTTTACAGCATATTTGTATATGGAGTTCGTTTCGAAAGATGTCTCTATGGTCGATTAAACTGTTCCATAATTGGACGGAGGTTGTGTAGGTTTGTTCAGTCATGGCGTTCCGCAGTTTGCTGAATCACTAAACAGGAAGAATGCGGTTTTAAGGATGCTCTCCGCTTGTTTTGGGTAAGAAGGCGCACATACATCATGGGTAATTCAGGTGCCAATACGTTGGCAAATCGACTCCGACTATATCTATCTAACCCGATAGATATCCTTGCGGCAGTTTCGTTGGCTAACATTTGTTTTCTCAGGGTATGGCGTGAACTCATTTTTGCCTCCAGCAACGACCAATTTTATCTGCCGGATTATTTCTATTCGTCATATCTAGCGATCATATTGAATATTGCCCTGTTGTCCGTCTTCCTTTGGCCCGCGATTAGGTTTGTGGTGCGCTCAGAAGTTAGGTGGAAGAAAATCACGGGTTCGCTGGTCATTCTCGCCTGCATGATTTTTCCTCTCAACTTTGTGCGGCTAATATTTTTAACCAATGCTTACTCAATAGATTTTTTGAAGGACTATTGGTTCGCTTTCCTTCTGTTGGGTGTCTACATGTTATTTCGTCATTTGGTTCGGACCGCCCATTCAATTGTATTTATCTGTCTTGTCCTTTCTCCGTTTGCTGCTCTTACCCTGGGACAGGCTGTTTGGATGATCTTTGAAAAACAATCTGCAACAGTCAAAGTGGCATCGGTGCAACGATCAACTTTGTCGGTAAAGAAACCGACCCGGATAGTTTGGCTGCTTATGGATGAGCTTGATCTGGACTTGACATACCTCAAACGTCCTATGGAACTCAAATTACCAGAGTTTGATCGGTTTCGTCATCAGGCATTCTTTGCACTGAATACAAATAGCTATTCTCGCCCCACGCTGGCGGCAATACCGTCTTTTCTGATTGAGAAAATTGTACAGCATGTGCGTCTTGCCGGTCCTAGCGATCTACATCTTACCTTTGATGATGTGGAATTAGCAAAGGATGGAAATTATTTGGAATACCCCAACTTTTTCAGTGAAGCTGCCCAATTTGGCGCCCGCGCCGCGATCATCGGTCTTTACCATCCCTATTGTCGCCAATTTTCTGTGCACACAGTTCATTGTGAGCGGTATTCATTCAACACACATTCACGGAGAGCGAGTAAAAGCATCGCGCAGGAGATGCTGAACCAGATTGTCGGCATTACTCCGCTCGCTGTTCGGATTAATGCGGTGGCAATATACTCTGATATGGAAAAGGCGATAATCCGGTATGCTGGGGATTCGTAGTTTGATTTGGTGTATCTCCATGCATCTGTTCCTCATAGTCCATTTATTTGGGATGACGAGAGGAAATCGTTTACATTAACGGGCCGAAACAAATCAAAGGAAGGGTACTTCAATAATATTCGGCTAGCGGATAGGTTATTGGGAAAAATACGGCGAGCTATGGAACTAAGAGGTACTTGGGACGAGAGTACTGTCTTGATTACGTCGGACCATGGGTGGCGTCTCGCGAATAGTCACGGTTATCCGCGTCTGCGCAAGATCCCCTTCGTTTTAAAAATGCCCGGTCAACGAAACAATCTCGACTATACGAGTGATTTCGCACCGATGCGATTGACTAAAAGTCTTTTGCTCGAAATCCAACGTGGTACGATCAAAGATTCCGTCGGCGTTGCGGAGTGGATTAATAAACGTCGACCGAACGCTCGGTGAAGAAATTTGTCGATGAACTCGGTTGCTTGGAAAATATATAGATATAGATAGTTTTGTTAGCAATAGCTGGAACTAGAAGCGCGTGAATGACTGGTTTTTACGGTCTCTATAAAACTTTGATAAGCGAGTTCAAGCCCTTGCTTTAAGCCGATCTCTGCTTTCCAGCCAAGGTGCGTGATTTTTGTGCAATCGAGTAATTTACGCGGCGCACCATCTGGAAAATCCGTATTGAAGATTAGGGATCCACTAAATCCAACGGTTTTAGAAACGGCATTCGCGAGACCACCAATTGATATCTCTGCGCCTGAGCCGATATTGACGTGATCTTCATCGGAGTAGTTTTTCATTAAGTAGATGAGGGCGCTGGCGCAATCGTCTACAAAGACGAATTCGCGCACTGGATTTCCCGTTCCCCAAATTTCGACCGTAGGACTCCCTTTTAGTTTCGCTTCGTGGAATTTTCTGATTAATGCGGGGACGACATGGCTGGATTTAAGATCGAAATTGTCGCCGGGTCCATATAAATTATTGGGCATCGCAGATATGTAATCGCAACCATATTGTCGTCTGTAGGCTTGGCACATTTTAATGCCGGCTATTTTTGCAATCGCATACCATTCATTCGTTGGTTCGAGTGGACTCGTTAGCAAGGCATCCTCTGCCATGGGTTGTTTGGCTTCGCGTGGATAAATGCAGGCAGAGCCTAGGAACATCAGTTTTTCAACGTCGTTAAGTTTTGCGGCGTGAATGATATTGGTTTCTATAACGAGATTATCGTAAAGAAACTCGGCGGGGCGGGTATCGTTGGCATAAATGCCGCCGACAGTTGCGGCCGCAAGAAACACCGCATCAGGTTTTTGCGCTGTCATCCATTTAGACACCGCTTGTTGATCCCTTAAATCAATTATTTCTCTACCGGCTGTTAATATCTCACAATTTTCTTGTTCGAGTTGACGACAAATAGCAGAACCGACCATGCCTCGGTGACCTGCCACCCAGATGCGTTTGCCACTGAGAGAATATGGCGTATTCTCATTCACCATTTCGCTTCTCTTCTGAAGCAATCAATTCCATATCTGACATGACCATATCGGATACGAGTTCTTCAAAACCAATTTTGTGATGCCAATCGAGCTTTTCGTGTGCTTTCGTTGCGTCGCCGCGTAAGATATCGACCTCCGTTGGGCGGAAATAACGTTCGTCGATTTCGACGAGTATTTCGCCTGTGGTTTTATCGACACCGACTTCGTTGATGCCGTTTCCACGCCAATCGATGTTTCTTCCAACCGCCGAAAATGCACATTCGGTGAACTCCCGAACGGTATGGCATTCTCCTGTTGCCAGGACATAATCGTCTGGCTCTTCCTGTTGTAATATACGCCACATGCCGTCTACATAGTCTCGGGCATGGCCCCAATCGCGTTTTGCGTCTAGATTTCCAAGATATATTTTTTTCTGGTGTCCATGTTGAATTGCAGCCACGGCACGGGTGATTTTACGCGTAACAAATGTTTCGCCGCGGGTTGGTCCTTCATGATTAAAGAGGATGCCGTTGGACGCATGTATGTCGTAAGCCTCGCGATAATTCACGGTAATCCAATAAGCGTAGAGTTTGGCGACAGCATAGGGGCTTCTAGGGTGAAAGGGTGTTTTCTCTGATTGCGGCACTTCAGTGGCTTTACCATATAATTCTGACGTAGAAGCTTGATAAAACCGTGTTTGCTTCTCCATGCCCAGTATGCGGATCGCTTCGAGCAATCGTAATGTCCCCATACCGTCCGCGTTCGCGGTATATTCTGCGGTTTCAAAACTAACTTGAACGTGGCTTTGTGCGGCGAGATTATAGACTTCCGTGGGCTGCGTTTCCTGAACGATACGGATTAGGTTTGTTGCATCGGTCATATCGCCATAATGCATGAAGAACCGAGTATTCGTTTCGTGCGGATCCACATATAAATGATCGATCCGAGCTGTATTGAAAGATGATGACCGTCGTTTGATTCCGTGAACGGCGTATCCTTTGCTTAAGAGAAGCTGCGCTAGGAATGCACCATCTTGGCCCGTGATACCGGTAATAAGAGCTATTTTATTTTGCATTTTCTATGAATTTCAGAAGAGGAGCAGAAGCCGTCAGTTACCAATTTGAGCTGGAAAATTTATTAAGTACAATAACAGTAAAGTATTGTATTATAGGCGCAATGTTAGATAGTGGGACAATCCTATTTATTCTGATAAACTGGGTTTTGTCGCAGATATTGAAATTTAATGATTTAGTGTCGGAAAATTTTACACATTGAGGTTTTGTTTTTTTCTCGAGATATTCTAAGTATTTGAAAAATAACCAAAACGTAATGTTGGCATGGATTTTGCATAGTTGTTTGCTATAAGTTGTTGCTTTACGATGGTTAAACAGAAAACGATGTTCGAGCGCAGAATTAAGATGAAACTAAACATGATCAAAAACGGAATCTTTGGCTTTATAGCCTTCGTGATGATCAGCGTTGTTGCAGATCCTGCGAGTGCTTTGTTGCTAACAAAAAGCGGGGTGTCTACCGGCACACGCGATAATTTTACGGGCACAATTGGTAATAGAATTACAATTGGTAGCTCTGACGTTACGGTTAATGCGCTTGGCTATGAAGATGAAGGCGCAGATGGATTGGCGATAGCGCATCAAATTGGTATCTGGACCGCGTCCGGTACGTCGTTGACTAGTGCGACCGTTGCTTCAGGTACTGCTGGTGATCTTATTGGGGTTTGGCGTTTTGTCTCATATTCCCTCGATTACCCTGTTGGCCAATACCCAATATATAATTGGTGCTGAAGTGTTTAATGGTTCTACGGACGCATGGACTGACGTTAATACTGTTGGCGGCTCTGGTTTCGGTTATGGATCAGGGATAGTAAATGCTGTGTCGACTAATACCTTTGCAAGTGGCGGATTTGCGGCGCCACAGAGCAACGGTGGCGGAGTAAATTTGCGATGGGGTCCTGCGAATGCAACATTTACAACTATGTTTGATGATATCCCTGAACCAGGTACGATTTTAATTTTCGGCCTCGGGTTAGCTGGTGTTGGTTTTATGCGGTCCAACGCTCGTCGTAAAAAGGTCGTCATCAAGAAAGCGTAAAACGCCATAGCAGTATATAATACTCTTGATTTGTCGAAAAACTTACGCTGGATAACGTGTGAGTTTTTTGCGTTTTAGATCAACTACTTGCACATTTCTTTTGAAATTAGTTTTTTAGAAAAACATGATAGAAAGTGTAAGTGTTTCTGCGAACTGAATGCAATTTATCGGCTCATTGCCGGATGAATAGGGGTATAAATTTAAGCGTTAGAATTTTTTGAGCCCCGTTTTTTCGCAAAATAAATAGTATAAAAATAATGGGTTATTGCGAAAATACCGTTTCCACAACCGCCGGGGTTCTTGAATAAGCCGGTATAACCACTCCAGCCCACATTGTTGCATCCAACTGGGAGCTCGTTGAATTCGACCGATGTTATAGTCAAAGGCAGCTCCCACTCCCAATAAGACGGGCACATTTAAGTTTGGTCTGTATTTAGACATCCATCGTTCTTGTTTGGGCGTGCTTAAGCCGACCCACACGACGTCTGCGCCACTAAGGTTTATAGTCTTGACGATTGACGAGGCCTCCGCATCTGTTAAATCGCGAAATGGTGGATAATATGTCCCCGCAGTTTGCAGGCCAGGATAACTTTGAGCCATCGTATCTGCGAGCTCCTGTGCGACACCAGGTGCACCGCCGTAGTAAAAAGCTGACCCATTATTTGCGCCCAAAAACGCGCTCAAACGCAACATTAAGTCAGGTCCAAAGACGCGTTCCACCTCATAATTGCCGGCCAATTTTGACAACCAAACTAGTGGCATACCGTCGGGAACGCAAAAATCTGAGTCATTGAGAATTTTTTTGAAGTCTTGATCATCTTGCGCTTCGATAATGCCATGAACACCTGTAACGGTTACGAATGTGGGTGTTTCCTTTTCAATTCGTTTCAGGATTTCGGCTGAAACGTTCTCCATAGTTGTCGCGCTAATTGAGACGCCTAGGATATTGGTGTGGGAAGAGATTACTGGGTTTCTCATATAGGAATCTTCTGATATTGGTCACATAGAAGTAATAATGCCGAATTTAATTATGGGTTTCTGCGAAAAAATTATGTTTAGGCGGGGATGTTTAGTAAAAAATAAGTATAATATAAGTTATTAATATAATTATTTATTACTTGTACAAAAAGATAGAATTAAACATTATTAACATACAGAATACAATAATCTTCATTGTAGTTTTGTAGTTATTTGTTATTAATGTTTAATAATAATTGTATATTATAAAACATTAATTGAAATTTTACCGAATATCCAATAGAAACCCACTGGTTATCAAGCTCGGAACTAAACAAATAATGTGTTGAGGCTCGGTATGGGTTTTGAGAATCCTCATAATGACGATTTAATTGTTGTAGCTGGCGGTGGAGGGTTTATCGGCGGGCATCTTGTCCGACATCTATTGAAACAGGGATACACGAATATTCGTTCCGTAGATATTAAGGCGTGTGACGAGTGGTACCAGATTAGTGACGACGTAGATAATCGTCAGCTTGATTTGAGAGAGCTGAACGCATGCCAAGAAGCGACGGTTGGGGCGGTTAGGGTGTATAATTTGGCCTGTGATATGGGCGGAATGGGCTTTATCGAAACCAATAAAGCCGCATGCATGATTTCTGTATTAATAAATACACATTTGCTGTTGGCCTCTAGAAGTAACAGTGTTCAACAATATTTTTACGCGTCGTCTGCGTGTGTTTATAACGCTGATAAACAGGTATCGGCCGATGTTATTCCCCTAAAAGAAGGTGACGCTTATCCTGCTATGCCTGAAGACGGTTATGGTTGGGAGAAGCTGTTTAGCGAGCGCATGTGTCGGCATTTTTATGACGATTTCGGCTTTGATTCGCGGGTTTTTCGTTTTCACAACGTTTACGGTCCCTACGGCACGTACGATGGGGGAAGAGAGAAAGCGCCTGCCGCGATTTGTCGAAAGGTTATTGAGGCCAAGCTTAGCGGTCGACACGAAATAGAAATTTGGGGGGATGGCGAACAGACGAGAAGTTTCATGTACATAGACGACTGTCTGTATGGCATGGATCGTATAATGGAGTCAGAGTTCCGTGCCCCCCTTAATTTGGGGAGCGATCAAATGGTTTCGATCAATCAATTGGTTGATATCGCAGAAACAATTTCCGGGATAACCTTAGATCGCAGGTACGCTCTTGATGCTCCAAAAGGGGTACGCGGGCGTAATAGTGATAATACGTTGATAGAAGAGGTGTTGAATTGGGTACCGTCAACGAGTTTAGAGGATGGCTTGGACGTAACCTATCGCTGGATATACGATCAGATATGCGGCAGTGACGAGGCCAACAAATTCTTTTAAATTATAGAATGTATTGAATGCTTTAGGGGCGATGGGAAGCCATTTTCGCCGTTTGACTTTAATAATCAATGAGAATCTTGAGACGTGTCCGACGCAAATACCGAGCGGTCTACACAGGATGCCCCTATGGAGCAGAACTCAGTTGACCAAAAACAAGCTTCAGAGGCGAAGTGGGTTCCTTGGCTAATTATTGCGTGTGATACAGCTATTCTTGAATTCTGTCTTTACCTCAGCTGGCTTGTCAGAGCGGAGTTCAATCAATGGTTTCCAATTCCGCTGGACCTTCCTGTTAATGGAGGCATAACAGCAGGTGTTTTGGTTGTTCCATTAGCCTTTCACTTGATGGGCTTGTACCCAGGTTATGGCCTGGGTGATGTTGAACGAATAAGGCAGCAGGAAACCGGAATAGCAATCGTCTTTTCTAGTTTGTTGATCTGGGATTATCTTGCGCAAGACGGTGCGTGGTCTCGCGGGATACTGCTTGCAACATGGTTGTTCGCGGCAATTTTGCTCCCGCTAACCTACGGTTTGTTGCGTAAAGTCCTCGTGGGCATAGGAAAGTGGGGTGTGCCCATTATTGTTGTGGGGGCACGTGATGCGGGTGCCGCCATTATCATTCTTCTGAAAAACGACCTCCGGTTGGGTTTGCGTCCGGTGGGTGTCTTGGATTTCGATTCTTCGCTTGTTGGGAACGAGGTTGGAGGTGTCCCTGTAGTCGGCACGATTGCTACTGCGCGTCAGCTTGCCAATTCAGTCAAGATTTGTGCTGTTGCAATGCCCGAACTAAACGGTGGCCAACTAGCGGAGCTGAGCGCAAAGTTACCGTTTCCCCGGATAATTTTATTACCTGATTTTGGTTCTTTGCAAAGTACCTGGATAACACCGAGGGACCTTGGTGGTGTTTTAGGCTTAGAAGTAAAGAAAAACTTACTTCTTTCGCATAATAGAGTTGTAAAACGAATTCTTGATATTGTGTTGAGCGTTCCTCTTGCGGTTCTAGCGATACCTATATTATTGATCTTGTGCATCGCGATCATGGTGATAAGTCCTGGTACGCCATTTTATAAGCAAAGGCGGGGTGGGCAGGGTGGCCATGATTTTGACATGCTGAAGTTGCGGACGATGTATAGGGATGCTGATCAACGACTCGAAAAATATTTACAATCCAAACCGGGCCGCCATGAAGAATGGGAAAAATCGTTTAAATTAAAAGATGATCCGAGAGTACTTCCTATCCTTGGGAAATTTTTAAGACAAAGCAGTCTTGATGAATTGCCTCAGCTCTTTAATGTTTTAAAAGGTGATATGAGCCTTGTCGGTCCGCGACCTTTTCCGTTGTACCACCTTGAGCAATACAGCGATATTTTTCGTGAACTACGGCAAAGTGTACCTCCTGGCATGACAGGGATGTGGCAAGTGGAGATTAGAAGCGATGGTGATATTCATCTTCAAGAACATCATGATACCTATTATATAAGAAATTGGTCAATTTGGCTTGATATCTATCTCCTCGCGAGAACTGTCACTGCGGTGATCTCTGGCAGAGGGGCCCACTAAGGTATGTGTTTTCCAAACCCCGTGGCACCTAGTAGATATGATCTACGCAATTATTCCCACATTTAATCGTAAGGGGCATTTGCTCCGGTGTTTGGAATGTTTATCTAAACAAGACACTGAAGTTATAGCGATCATCTCGGATAGTGGTTCCACAGATGGTAGCGCGAAAGAGGTTGCAGAAAAATTTCCTGATGCTGTCTACCTAAATGGGCATCCTGACTTGTGGTGGACAGGCGCAACTAATCTTGGTCTTTCCTATTTTCAAGAACATGCAGCTCCGAATGATTTCTTTTTATTGTTAAATGATGATACCGAATTTTCCTCTCACTATTGCGGTGCGCTACTGACTCTGGCGATGAGTATTCAAAACTCGATCATCGGCTCCGCATGTGTCGACATTGAAAATGATGACATCCTTATCGACGGTGGAATAACGGTGAATTGGCTAACCGCGCACAATAAAATTCTGAATTATGGGACAAAATTGTCAGATTTTAGTGCGGGGCATGCGGAAACGGTTTCTGTGCTTCCTGGGCGGGGAACTCTTTATCCTGCTTCAGTCTTGGATAAAGTTGGATTGCTTGATGACACAAATCTGCCGCATTATGGGGCTGACTATGAGTATTCGAGACGTTGTACTTTTAATGATTATCTCCTACTTGTCAGTTACGATGCAGTTATCTTAAGTGATACAACGACCACTGGGATTCATCGCCACGGATCGAAATGGACACTGGAAGCGGTACGACAGTTTTTTTGGGAAAGAAGATCAGCCTGTAATCTTCCTGATCGTTATCAATATTCGTTCAGAACCGCAACGCATGTCGTCAAAGGGTGTATCTTTTTCTTATGTTCAGTAATCCGATTAACCAAAAGATTTCTGACCACGTAATTCATCCCCTTCATAGTGCACTATTATTTTGTGAGTTTCCGCGGAGCATGGTGCCGACATGAGAGACATTCGTCGAAATCTCGTTTGGCGAAGAAAATTCGCGGGGAGCATTCGGTTTTTTGCTACTAACCTTTGGGACAGTATTGTCGCGTATATACCTTCATTGACAACCTCCAAAGTAAAAAACAAGGATAAGAACAAAAAGAAACTGTTACTCGTGCGGGTTGATGCGATCGGCGATTTCGTTTTGTGGTTGGATTGTTTTCGACGTTTTCGGCAGCATTACCCGAAAGACAACTGGGAGATAACTCTCGTCGGCAATTCGATATGGCGCGATCTTGCTGAACCACTTCGATATGCCGATAGATATTGGTTTGTCGATGTATCTCGGTTTCGCAATCACTTGTTTTATCGCCGCGGCTGGTTGAAAAAAATTCGTTCAGAGGAATTCGATGTGGCGATTTCACCGGTTTTCTCCAGGCGCACGCTAACCAGCGACAGTTTGGCAGGTCGAAGTGGCGCAAAGGAACGAATAGCTTTTTCAGGAGACCTTAGTAACGCTACAGAATATGAACGAAAAGTTGGTGATCGTTGGTTTTCACGTATTGTGCCTGCTCGAGAAGGGATCCAGCATGAACTCGTGCGTAATGCAGAATTTATGCAGGGAATTACCGGTGAGAAAATCGAACTGGGAATAGGCAGATTCGAGCCGGGCCCTTTGAATACGTTTTTGATACCTGACAGCCAATATTTCATTGTTGCCCCGGGGGCGAATGACTTTAATAGGGCGTGGCCGGTGCCCCGTTTTGCAGAACTCCTGCGGTACATTTGTAAAAAGACGGGGTGGGTTGCGGTTATTGTAGGTGGTGAAGCAGAAATCAATATCGCAGCGGACCTTGCTAGTTCTTGCCCAGAGATATCGTGTTTGAACTATACCGGGAAAACATCACTCAATGAATTACTCGGCTTGCTGCGGGGGGCCGCCCTTTGTCTTTCCAATGAAAGTATGTTGGTACATATTGCGGCTGCGTTGAATGTTAATGTCGTTTCGATTGTTGGCGGCGGGCATTGGCAAAGATTCATACCATACCCTCCGGGTATTGGCCCTCTCGTCCACCCTGTCGTAGAAAACATGTCGTGTTTTGGTTGCGGGTGGAATTGTCGGCATGATGAGTTTGACGGAACGACTTGGCCGTGCATTAAAAACGTTCGGACGGTTTCTGTTTATCAGGTGATCGATACACTGATCGCTTCCGATTGAAGCCTTATTTTATTTTTTTGGCACAAATAATTGATTCAAAGCCATAATAGGCCCAAGTCGCATAATAGACTTTGTTGTGCCGCCTTGACATGTTCTCCATGAAGAGACCAGCAAGCCAGTACAAGAGCGGCTTATAGTTTTTTGTCGAAAATTCTATAAGAAAGCCTTTGTCGGATACTGTATTTAGAATTTTGCTAAATTCTGGTGGTTTTCCGAGATGGGTCTCGTCGTCAAAATAATTGAGTGTACCATGACGGTTTGGGAAGTTAACGCTCTGTTCGCATGGAAAAGAAAGATAAATACTCCCATTCACTTTGACCGCATCGAGCAAGGCAGTAAGAACTCGTTCTCTTTCGTTACAATGCTCTAAATTATGTGTAGAAATTACCGCATCGAATGCGTGTCGAAATTTACTGATTTCATCAGAAAATTTGTCTGGGGTCGTAATTATATAATTGTCAGCTATTCCGATATTGGTTTGATTGTAATTTTGAATGTCGATTCCAGTGTAATTGCATTGCGGCAATATCCGTTTTGTAAATAGTGGCGAGTTGTTTCCGCAGCCAACGTCGAGAATGTTGCTGTCTGCTTTAAGGTTTTCTAAAAAAGATTGTTTGGAGCGCCTTAAAACGAATTTGCGCCATAGCCACCGTTTAACGGAGACTAGTATTTTTCTCCGTTTTAAACAGGGTTTAATTAAACTATAGATCACTCGGAAATGCCTGATTGGCAAACGATATTGAGTAAATGTTTGATGGTACGCATAGGATTGTAGTGTTAGTTAAGACTGTTATCACAATGAACCAATATTCTAGCATAAGTAAATTAGAGTTTTAACGTAGAGTTATAGAAACCATTGTCTTGTAGGAGGCTGGTTTTGAAAAGAAAACACTAAACTTCATTTTTTTAAGTTAAATCAACATGATCTAAACTTTCTTATCAATCGCATTTTTAGCCCATTGACCGACGAGAAAAGCAGTGGCTATGGCATCGATAGTAGCACAATGTTGTTGAGGTCTTTGGCCGATAGTTAGAATAGAATCCATGAATTTTAGTGCCAATTCGATTACCAAGTATAACTTAGCGGCATTCCTGCTCATCTTGTTTGGCGGGATAAAAGGTTTTGTGGTCATTCCGTTACTTTTCAACCTGCTCGGAAAAGAAGGGTACGGGTTGTATGTTCTGGTAGCATCAAGCACAGGCTATGGAATAATTACCGCTTTACTTGGCCTCGATACATCGATTTATCGATTAATGCCCTCGCGAAATGGCACTCGGGGTGGGGTGATCACTCTCAACAGTATTTTACAGGCCGGGCTTTGCTGGAACGCTGTAATTATCTTATGCACGATGCTTTATGTATTTGCGTGGGGGCAGGGTACGTCATTTGAGCGACTATTAATTTTTGGGGTCATGATTTGTGCAGGTCATGCCTTATTTGGCCTTGGCGCAGCAGAAAACAGGGCGAGAGAAAAAATTATCGAATATGCAGCGCTTGTACTTGGGTTTCAGGCACTTGAACTAGCTGTCCTTATAGCTGGTGCTGCATATTTTGAGGATGCTGTACGAATGTTCGGTAGTGTTGCTGTTTATGACTTATCAGCGGCAATTATCGTTTTGATGTTTCGGTGGTTCGGGCTCGGAATTACCCGTCCGTCGATGGTTGACGCTACGGTTGCGCTGAAATTTGGGTTTTATAGCGCTCTTCATCAGGCGATTGGAGCGGCTTACTATATTTGTGATAAATACATTATCGCCGCTTATGCAGGCCTTGTAACACTCGCATCTTATGGGGTTGCGTTTGCGATATCCGCAGTCTTGCTGCAGGTTGCTGGTGTTGGTGCAATCCTCGTCCCGACACTTTTTGCTCGTGCTGTTGATAGCGAAGATAAAAGTGAGCAAATGGCAGTTATTAAGGGTGCCTTTACGAATTTCTCATTGTTCGCCGTACCGTCTTTTTTTGGCATATTGTTTATTGGCGAACCTTTAATGGGACTTCTAACGAACATGGACACTGCTGAGCGTGCGTATCCAATAGCGGGTATTTTATCATTTGCATTTTTACTCTCAGGATATAGCCGAATTTTGATAATTGCTTTACGGACTGTCGGTATTCAAAAGTTGATAACAGGATTACTTCTCAGCTTACTGACATGTTTTGTTTCGTTATCATTACTATTTGTTCATTTTGGCGTTGTTATAAGCTGGGCTGTTGCATACGGATTTCTTGGGACGGAAATACTGCAGATTGCAGTGCTGACGCTTTATGCCCGAAAGATAATTCCGCTAAGGTTTGATTGGTTTCAAGCGCTTAAATCAATAATCGCCTCTGTTATAATGGGACTACCTCTTTTTATATATTCTCCGGAGAGTGCCGGTGCATTGGTTGGCTTTATAATCCTGGCAATTGCGATTTATTTTGGATTGATTTTCTGCTTCAGGTCTATTGAAAGTGTGTTAAAAATTTGATCGGCAACCTATCGGGATAAGTCACTAGTTTGATTTAGTTCTGCTGTCTCTACCGGGTTCTGTTTTGAAAATTATGTATCCGAAAACTCGGTATCCCACCATGAAGAATTAAATAGAGGAAGTTGTGACTTTGCCAATTTTTTCAAGACCCGATCAAAACAGCGTAAAGTGTATTTGTTCGTGCTTAGCCAAATCGAACTGCCGTCAATCCGAAAATTTGGATTCGTAGAATGGGCAAGGTTGTAATTTTACAGGAACATATCCCGCACTATCGGATAGCTGTATGGAATAACCTTAATGCGGAGCTTGCGAAAGTAGGGCATCAATTAGAAGTGGTCGCAGGGAACGCTCCGTCAACAGCTAAATTTGTGGATGGTATGGATCAATTGGAATGTGGCGTAAGAGTTAAAAATTATTGGCTAGGTAATTCGTTTTATTGGCAACCAGTATTGAGTAGGGTGATGTCAGCGGATTTACTGGTTGTACAACAGGAATTAAAAATACTGGTCTCCTATGCAGCGATCATTTCTAGATTCTTGATTGCTAAACCAAAGCGATTGGCTGTTTGGGGGCACGGAAGAAATTATCAAGAATTGTCCGAAGGGCCATTCCGTAGGGTCGTAAGAAACTGGATGGTACGTCGTTGTGACCATTGTTTCGGCTACACAGACAGCAGTAGAGACGCCTTGATTGAAAGGGGAGTGCCGCCGAATAGAATCACAGTGATCTATAACAGCATAAACACAGAAGCGATCTCCGAGGCCCGCATTCGCTCGACACCACAGTTTCGGAGAACGACCCGTCGCCGACTTGGAATATCAGAGGGTGCGTTCGTCGCTGTTTTTTGTTCGAGGCTACATCGTCAAAAGAAAATACCGTTTTTGATCGAATCTGTCTTAGCTGCAAAAGAGAAATTACCCAATCTTGAAGTTTTGATTATAGGATCCGGGGAAATGGAGGCGGACTTGAAGAAGATGGCCGTTGGATTGGATTGGGTACATTTGGTTGGAGAACAATATGACAGTGATCTTGCGGATTACCTGATTGCATCAGATGTGTTTTTGATGCCTGCTCATTTAGGGTTGTCTATAATTGATGCCTTCTCTGCAGGTTTGCCGATAATTGTTGGGGACTTTCGTAATCACAGTCCCGAAATTGACTATTTGGAGAATAATGTAAACGGGGTTATGGCTAACCCCGTTTCTTCTGACTTTGCGGATGCAATAGTAGAGTTGGGAAAGAACCCGGCACTCGTTAAGACAATGTCGGCGGAAGCCGTGAAGACATCTACTCGTCGCGATTTGAAGTCCATGGTTGCAAATTTCTATTCCGGTATCGACACTGTTTTGGACAGATGACCCTGTTTTGAATGGATGACACTGAAATTGTGCCGTCTATGTTGAAGTGTTTCGTTTATCCTGGGCCAAACCACCTTTTTTTATCGGTGGGGATATTCCACGTTGTGGAATTGGCCGAACGATTTCATGTAACAGTTTTGCTCGAAGAGTTTCAGGACAATGCGATTCCACAACGGGTTTTGCAGGCGCTAAAAACAAAAAATGTTACGATAATTTTTTTTAAAAGAAGCAGGTTACTGGACAAGCATCGCAGTTTTAAGACTTTCGCTAAAAATATCCCATTTGATTCATTTGAATTCTTTCTCACCGATAATGATATCGGAGAACTAAATGTCTACCTTGCTCGCGAAGCCCAAAGAAACCGGTGTCCAGTATTCTGTTATCAAACTGGGGCGTGTCTCGGCGACATTAAGGAAGAATTTTTAAACCTAATAAAAATTCATGGAGGACGCTGGGCACACAAGAGAGGGATGCCTGAGTGGATTGGTCGATTGCATTACTATAGCCAAAGGTTGATGCGGCACTATTGGAACTATTGGTTGGCGCCGATGCTCGTAGGGGAACTTCCGTTCCGTGGGAAGTCGAGTATGTTTTTAAGGACAGGTTGGTGGTGCAAAAGGGATGGAGACCGCGTGTTTGTATACGAGGATGCCGTTAAAGACTATTGTCTCCGAGACGGACTTTCAAAAACTAGAATTAATTTAATTGCGCCACCGTCAAGTTTGGATATTTCCCAGGAATTTTTTGACGAATGTTATTCACCTCAAGGACTTATAGAAAAGTCGATTCTGCTGTTGGTCGATTGGCCAAACAAATCTTTAGGAGCTGAGGTCAATGTTGGCGCTAAATTGGTAGAACAGACATCTATAATTGCACATTATTTACAGAGGGTTTTGCCTGATGTTCCTTTGTTAATTAAACCGCATCCAAGCCTTATGAACGAGGTCTCCTTTTTAGGGGATTTAAAAACTCTTCTAAACGATATAACAAACGCCCAAATAGTCGATCCGCAGAGAAATGCTATAGAACTCATAAGTTCAAGTCGTATGGTTATTGGTGAACAGTCTACGCTTCTCGGGTTAGCACAAAATTTGGGTCGGGTGCCGGTGATTTCTGTAGGCTTTGTTGGTTCAATCGATAACAGAGCGTTCGCTGAAGTTTACGGTACACATTGTTTTAAGTCTGTTGTGGACTTGCTCAAGATAGATATATCCACGTTGCCGTATCACCACTTGGAGAGAAATCAGAATTTAGATTCGTTGGGTGAAGTCGTTAAAAATATGATTTTGACGCCTTCTACGGATCGATAATCGAACTGTGAAATGGATCATTTGATAGAAAATTCGAACATTCGTAATGATGGTGCCTTAGGACAAGTTTCCGGACCTAGGAGATCCTTATTAATCGTTATTGCTGCTATGGCGGTCGTCGATACACTGAAGTTTTTTAAAGCCTTTCCAAAGGTATCCATCGGGGAGATTGATATTGGCGCCTTTGATGTCGTTTCTGTCCCTGTAGCTATATTGACGTTCGTATTATTGCTAAGACGGACAAAGTTTTCATATGACGAATTCGCTGCTTTGATTTTTGTTGTTTATTCAATTGTCACCTTTTTAGTCTCTTTTTCTTCTAGAGGGGTAGTTGCAGGGGTCGATTACAGAGACAATTTTATTAATTACATGATATTGGCATTTATAATTTTTGGACACTCCCTTGAGGGCTTTTCTGCAATATCGAGGATATTGTTACTCATAGCCAGCTATCCAGTTCTCGTTTTCATTCTGACGTTGCTGGGGGTCCTACCATCACCGGCTGAACGTATCGGGGTGTCTTTTTTATCAGGCTACCAATCGAAAAGATTTCTTTCATCTCATTGGGCTATGATGATTACAATTGGTGGTTTTGTCTTGCTATTTTCCTGCCATTTAGTTCGTGATTTTCAGAAGCAAATACGTGTCCTAGTCGTCGCGCTAACTCTACTAGCTATTAGCACGCTTAGCTTTCATAGATCCGTGTGGTTGGCAACAATTGGTGGACTGGGAACATATTTTCTAATCCTGAGATGGTTGCCGGCAAATAATGTATCAAAAGCGGTGGTAACGTATTTAGTGTTTCTCGGGACGGGTGCATTTTTAGTTGTGATCTCTTTTGGAATTGTGACCGAATTTGATAGTGCATTTGTAAGTAATTTTAAAGAGAACAGCACTATAGCTTGGCGTATATCTGGTTGGGTCTCACTAATTGATAAAATGGATTGGTGGAATTTTTTCGTTGGGATGGGCTTTGGGGCGGATCAGTCGCGGTACTTCTTGGGACATGAGGTCTCGGCGAATGCTCATAACTTCTATGTATTGAATCTTTGGTACATGGGGATTATCGGCTTAGGACTAATGTTCTATCTGTACTATCGGCAATTCTATTTCTTGTTTTACATTCTACGTCACACTCAAAATGACGAGTATTCGGTGATTGCCGGTCTTTTGCTTACCCTAAATGTTTCCATTTGCATCCTCTATGTTGCTTATGGATTTGCTTTTGAAACTGCCGTTGTATTGGGGATAACAATAATGTTTGTTAAGCAGTTTCATAGTGCTGTGATATCGGGAAACATTGCAATGCGCTAAGTGCCTGCTGCTGTTGAAAATTCTTGCTTTTAGGTAGTTGTGGAAATGATGCGTTCCCGACTTTTTGATTTTCTGAAGTTGAAATCTCCTTTGATCTGGGGACCGTCAATTTGTGCACTTATTGCATTCGGTTGGGGTTATCAACTAGTACGTGAGTGGGGAAGTGACTATGGCGCGTATTATGTTGTCGCTTCGCTGCTTTCCGAGGATTTCCATCTTTACCGTGATAATTTTTTTGCTAAAGGCCCTGCGTATATTACATTTTTGCTTCTTTTCCACAAAATCATAGGTAGCGGTGCTGCGCAGGCCCCTTTCGTGCTCGCCGTCACGACGTTTTCTCTTCTCTATGTCGTGTTCTTGATCGCTGTACGGGAAGTGAAAAGCAATGCTGTAATTTTAATTATTGTGTTGTTTTCTGGAACAACTTTGTTTGGTCAGGGATCAAATCTCAGTATTGCTTTATTTCAGACATTGTTCTTGCTCTTGTTTTTATATGCATTATCAAAAAATATTCAGGCGCCATCCGCGCGATCAGCAGTTTTTGCCTGTGTGTTTTTTTCAATCGCGATTTTGACGCGTATTGATTCGCTAATTTTTATTCCTTTGATTTGTTTTATTAGAATTGGCGAAGGTAACTTAATAAAAAATATCTTGGCTTCTTTGCTTGTATTGGGGGGTGTCTTTTTAACGATATTTTTTATTTTTTCATGGTCTTTTGGGTTTTCTCCATCAGAGTTTTACCAAAATAATATAGTATTTAACAAAATATATAAGGAATATAATTTAAACTACAATGCGTATTTGATACGAAGAAATGGGTTTTCGCATTTTATGATATCTGGCGCGCCAGTTTTAATTGCCATTGTTGTCTCTATTAGAAAATTTTCTACAAAAGTTGACCGAGATTTAAATTTTTATTTTGTTTTGGTAGTATTTTTACTGTCTATTCTTGGGTATATTTATACAGCGTCTGATAAAGACTACCATATTTATATTATTTTTCCCGCTGTGTTCTTATTTGTTTTGTTGTATGGGGAAGAACTTTCTAAGCTAAAAAGGTCTGGTTTATATCTTCTAGCTGCTGTTTTTGTGTATCCTTGTTTAGTTATGGTCTCGTCAACCGGCTATCACGTGGCGAAACTACAATCCCAGGATCTGTTATTTCAGCTAAGACGGCCGGCTGATAGGAATTTGGTTGAGGCGATTGCAAAGGTTTCTGAGGGACAAGTATGGCAGAAGGGCGTCTGGGGAACGTTTACTAATGGGTGGGTATATCTTTTTTCGAATACACGCCCGAGGATTGGTATTAATCCGACGTGGTTTTATAACGGTCCAGGATTTGCGACGGAGGGATTGCTAATTGGGCACGGAGAGCTCAAAAAACGAGATCAATGTTCTCCGGTCGTCGTTGAAAACGTGCCACATCTTATTCCTCATCAAAGATTAAGGGATTTAAAGGAAGATACGATAATAGTTTGGCACCAAGGGAGTTATGAAATCCGTATTCGTCCGGGATGCCCATCGATACTTTAAAGGCTGATACTTAAATTCCCGACTGTCAGCTTTTGTCGCATGTCATAGAAAAATAGCTAAAACAGGAATTAGGTTGATGAGACTGGAGCTACTTCAAGATTCCCCCGTGCCTCTTGCGAAAGAGGTTTTTCTGATTGCTGAAATCGGAATTAATCATAATGGTGACATGGCAATCACCAAAAAGCTGATTGATATGGCGAAAGACGCCGGTTGGGATGCTGTTAAATTCCAAAAACGTACGATTGATATTGTTTATCCGGCGAGTGTACTCGACGCACCTCGTGAAAGCCCCTGGGGCACGACGCAGCGCGAGCAGAAGGAAGGCCTTGAATTCGGAAAAGATGAATATGACGAAATTGATATCTATTGCAAAGAGAAGGGAATTATCTGGTTTGCATCTGCTTGGGATGTGCCGAGCCAGGAGTTCCTTCGTCAGTACGATCTGAAGTACAACAAAATTGCTTCTGCGATGGCAACACATGTTGAGTTACTGGAAGCAGTGGCTTCTGAAAAGCGTATGACTTTTCTTTCAACTGGAATGTGTACCTATGATGATATTGATCGTGCGGTTAATATTTTTCGAAAAGCGAATTGCCCTTTCGTTCTGATGCATACAGTTTCAGAATACCCGGCTCCCGAGGGGGCCTTGAATTTGGCTTGCCTTACTGAATTGCGTGAGCGTTATGATTGTCCTGTGGGTTACAGTGGGCATGAAGTGACAATGTTCCCATCCGTGATGGCGGCAATGATGGGCGCTGTATGTGTAGAACGGCATATTACCCTTGATCGCTCCATGTATGGTAGCGACCAATCGGCTTCGCTCGAGAAACGAGGGATTGAGTTAGTTGCCAGTTACATTAGGGAAATTCCGGGATGCATTGGAGACGGCGTCAAACGAATTACTCAAGTAGAAGAAGAGGTCGCGGAAAAGCTCAGATATTGGGGTTCTAATAAGAGCTGATCACATCTATTCGTCCTTTATGGTGCCCATGTGAAAGAGACATTTAATTGTGACGCCAATTGTCTACGCCATTATTCCGGCACGAGCGGGATCCAAGGGAGTACCTGATAAAAACATTCGGGCAGTCTGTGGTTACCCACTACTCGCTTATTCCATCGCGGCAGCGAAATTGACAATGAAAATTGATCGAGTATTCGTGTCGACAGATTCTGCGGATTACGCCGAGATCGCTCTGTCTTACGGCGCTGAAGCTCCGTTTCTTCGACCTGAATCAATTGCGAATGATCGTGCCGGTGACATTGACGTCATGAGGCACTTTTTGGATTGGCTAAATGAATCAAAGAATGAATCACCACAATTTTTGGTTCACCTGCGTCCTACGACTCCAGTCAGAGATCCATCAATTATAGATTCTGCGATTGATTCTTTCATGCAATATCCAAATGCAACGGCACTGCGTTCGGTTCATGAAATGGCTGAGACTGCTTATAAGACAGTGGAAATGAAGGATGGTTTCCTTGCGACTGCGTTTACCTTAGACATGGACTTAGAAGCTGCAAACGCGCCTCGACAAATCTTTCCAAAAACATACAGTCCAAATGGGTATGTCGATGTTCTGAAGGTTTCAATGATCACGGAACAAGCACGCCTCCATGGTGACCGTGTTTTAGGCTTTTTAACACCACCGGTTACGGAAATCGACCGGCCGGAGGATTTAGAATTCTTGGAATTCGAATTGAAGAAAAATAGCGAGTTGGTTGACCGATTGTTTGAGAACTTTCATGAGTGAATATCAAATCAGCGTCGAACCAAAAGTAGTTCCATTAGTAAAAACCGCACATCGGGATATTGGGACGGCTATTCCTGCGCCCGGTACGTCGGAATTAATCGAGAGCTTGGCTCATATGGAACCAAAATCGATGCATGCTCAGCTGCCCATCGTGTGGGATAGCGCAGAAGGCCATAGTGTTTTCGACTCGGCTGGAAACAAATGGATTGATTTTACTTCTACTATTTTCGTTTCAAACATCGGACATTCGAATCCGGAATTATTAGCTGTCCTTCACGCTTCTTTGGATGCACAGCTGCTGCACAGCTATACCTACCCGACACAAATTCGGGCGGAGTATACGCAAAAATTGATTGATTTTGTTGGATCACCTTTCGAAAAAGCATTTTTGCTTTCGTCGGGGACAGAAGCTGTTGAAGCGGCGATTAAGTTAATGCGAATGAACGGAAAGCTCGCAGGCAAACGTCGCCAGGGCATTATATGTTTCGATGGTAATTATCACGGACGAACTCTTGGGGCACAGCTGGCAACAGGAAATTCTGAGCAAAAATCTTGGGCTGGTGATACCTGTTTTGATGTTCATCACATACCTTTCCCCTACCCATGGGAGGTAAATGAAGGTGGTGGCGCAGAGTTGTTTCAACGAGCTATTGAGCAGTTTGAGGAGCAGGAGATAGATCCCAAGGATGACATCGCTGGAATTTTGTTGGAAACGTTTCAGGGTTGGGGGGCGGTGTTCTATCCGCAAGATTACGTAAAAGCGGTCGAAGAATTTTGTGTTCAAAATGAAATTCTTTTGGCATTTGACGAAATGCAGGCCGGTTTCGCTCGGACTGGCAAAAAGTTCGGCTTTGAACATTACTCGGTAACTCCCGATCTGATCTGTTGTGGAAAAGGGATGGGAGGTGGAGTGCCGTTGTCCGGTGTAATAGGGCGTGCTGAAGTATTGGATATTCCTGATGTTGGCGATATGAGTAGCACCCATTCCGCGAATCCTCTTTGTTGTGCGGCTGGTATGGAAACCATTAGAATAATTGAGGAATTGGACCTTGTTTCTGAGGCAGATCGTAAAGGGCGTTTGTTATTCTCGGGGTTGGAGGATATCAAGAGAGCATATCCCGGTAGGATTTCTCGGATCTGTGGCCACGGTTTGATTGCGTCTATGCACACCGAAAACCCTAAGACTGGTGAACCAGATTCCAAGCTTGCAAGCAAAATAAGTGAACGGTGTATGCAAAAAGGTGTTTTGGTTGTTCACACCGGTCGGGAATCGATCAAGCTTGGGCCGCCCCTGACGATTTCTGACGATGCCTTGGAAGAGGGGGTTTCGGTGATTGCTGAGGCCGTGCAGGAAGTTGTTGGAGACATATAAATGACGGCGGCATTGCGGCATACCGGTATCGTTGTTCAGAATCTAAATAGAATGCTTGAGTTTTATACGAGCCACTTCGGATGTTCCGTCTCTCGTCAATCGGACGAGAGAGGAGACTACCTTGATAACATGCTAGCTTTAGATGACGTATCGGTGATGACCGTGAAACTTAGTGTTCCCGGGGGCGGGATGTTAGAATTTCTTAAGTTCAGTAACCCGGATGTCGTTGATACTGGACAAAGGTATCCAAATGATTCCGGGATTACCCATGTGGCATTTACAGTTGATAATTTGGATCAGACCTACGGTAGTCTAGTTTCTGATGGCGTTAAATTCATGGCACCGCCTCAGCTCTCGCCTGACGGTGCAGCGAAAGTTACATTCTGTCGAGATCCAGAAGGAAATTTGTTGGAACTTGTCGAGGTTCTTTTAAATTGAATGAAGATAAAACTGATTATGTTTCTGTCGTCTATGATGAACAACGGTCACCAAAGACAGAGTACCCGGCTCAACTAGCAAAATATCTTTCTGAGCGGTTTGAATTGTCACCAGGAGAGAGGCTTCTAGAAATTGGCTGTGGGCGGGGTGATTTTTTGGCGGCATTTGAGAGGATTGGATTAAAAGTTTCCGGGCTCGACCGAGATCTCTCAACTGACGAAACAGCTAGAATTCTCGACATCAAACATTGCGACTTGACGAAAGACACGTTTCCGTTTGCCGACGAGAGTTTTGATGTTGTTTATCATAAATCAGTTATAGAACATGTTTATGACCCACTTCCGCTGATGCAGGAATCCCTTAGGGTTTTGAAACCGGGGGGTAAATTGATTATTTTGACGCCTGACTGGCAGACACAATTTAAGATCTTTTATGAAGATTTCACCCACTGCCGACCGTATGACACCCTTACGATGTCTGACTTGTTGCGCATTTGCAGCATTCGCAATTCAGGGAGTGAGCTTTTTTACCAACTGCCGGTGCAATGGAGATTTCCATGTCTTAAGTATGTGTGCCCTTTTCTAAGAATTTTCATCGGGGTTCCATTGGCCCGACGAATCACGGAAATAACGGGAATAAAATTTTTCCGCTGGGCATGCGAACTAATGGTACTTGGGTATGGTATCAAATGAACCTATTCAAGGCGTAAACAGCTGTCTGATATTGGATTTATGCAAGGGCGCCTGAGCCCGACGATTGAAGGAAAGATTCAGGCTTTTCCTGCCGGTAATTGGCCCGAAGAATTCGCCCTGGCCAGTGACAATAATTTTCCTGTTATTGAATGGACCCTTGATCATGAGGGACTCGCAGAAAACCCTTTGATGACCGGCAATGGTCGGCGGGCTATTAGGGAAATATGTTCAGCGACTGGCGTAGGGGTACGTTCAGTAACGTCAGATAGTTTTATGCAGGCGCCTTTTCATAGATTTAGCGGACGTGAACGCGCTACATTCCTCGACGAATTTCGTTTTGTGCTCGACGCGTGTAATCAAGCGAACGTCGATTATCTTGTCGTACCGCTTGTTGATAACGGTCGGATAGAAACATTAACTGAGCAAGAGGATCTCATCAGGACTTTGCCACAACTCGTTGGTCCCGTTAGTGATGCCTTTGCAGACACACGAATTTTGTTTGAAAGTGACTTTGGTCCCAGCAGACTTAAAGAGTTGATCGCCGAGTTTCCTTCACAGGCTTTCGGTATAAATTATGACATCGGCAATAGTGCCTCGGATGGATTTGACCCCAATGAAGAAATTGGAATGTATGGTTCAAGAATTTTAAATGTTCATGTAAAAGATCGGCCCCTTGGGGGCACCACAGTACCGCTTGGCGACGGTAATGCAGACTTTGAGGAAGTATTTGGATCGCTTCGGAATGCTGATTATGCAGGTAATTATATTTTGCAAACGGCACGGGCGAAGGATACCGATCACTTGGGTGTTTTGACTAAATATCGTGATATGGTTTGTGATTGGCTTCGGGACAGCTAATGGACCTCGATTTAAAGAATAAGAATGTGATCGTGACAGGCGCTAGTCGCGGAATCGGCCATTCGATTGCAGATACATTTGTTCGTGAAGGAGCGAATTGCTTGATATGCGCACGGACAGCGAACGCACTGTCTGACGCCGCAAAAGAATTGGGCTGTAGGTCTGTTGTTGCTGACGTGACGGACACCGCTGGGCTAAATGGGCTTGCGAAGGCGGTCCGCGATGAGTTTTCCGGCGTGGTCGATATCCTAATATGTAATGTTGGTAGCGGGCGCTCAGTGCCTCCAGGTGATGAAAGCGGAGAAGAGTGGCGCCGTATGTTCGAGCTGAATTTGTTTTCAGCAGCTTCCGTAATTGAAGAGCTTTCTCCATTCCTTCGTAAAGGCGGTTCCATTGGTTGTATATCATCGATCGCTGGCCGAATGGCTATCGGTGCTCCGGTGGCCTATGCCGCTGCAAAAAGCGCGTTGGACAATATGGTCGCGAACTTGGCATTCCCGCTCGGGAAAATTGGTATTCGGATTTTCGGTGTGGCACCGGGAAATACCAACTTTCCAGGATCGGTCTGGGAAACCCTTTCTCGTGACAACCCCGAGAAGGTACGCGAAATGCTCGAACATGATGTTCCTTTAGGCCGATTTGCCACGCCGGAAGAGATTGCGGCAATGGTCGTATTCTTGGCATCTGCGCGAGCTTCATTTGTTACCGGTTCGACGCATGTCGTCGATGGCGGGCAGGCGAGGGGCCGCTAGCGGATATGGCATCACTTGATCAAAAACTAGTTTTGATAACCGGGGGTGCCGGTTTGTTAGGGCTCGAGCATGGAGTTGCTGTAGCAACCGCCGGCGGAATACCAATTTTGGTGGATATTGATGTCGAAGCGCTTGCAGCGGCACGATCGAAGTTTGCTGAAAGAATGCCAAATTCCCAGCTAGAGACGAGAGTTGCCGATATTTGCAGCCGAGCAGCATTAGAAGAATTAGCGGATGAGATTAGTACTTCGTTAGGCGATGTAGATTGTCTTATTAATAATGCAGCCGTGAATCCAACAATGGATGATGGTTACTCTATGATAAGTGGAGCGCTGGAAACTTATCCCATAGAAAATTGGTCAAGAGAATTTGAGGTGGGTGTTACTGGAGCACTATTAATGATCCAGGTGTTCGGCGCGAAGATGGCCGGTCGTGGGCGTGGTAGTATCGTTAATATCGCATCTGACCTTGGTGTAATTGCGCCTGATCATCGAATTTATACGCCAACTCGGAACATGGAAGACGTGACGTCGTTTAAGCCGGTTTCATATTCAGTCGGCAAACATGCGCTGATCGGGCTGACAAAATATGTTGCAACTTACTGGGGACACGTAAACGTCCGATGTAATGCGCTAGCGCCAGGCGGCGTATTTAACGGGCAAAACGAAAGCCTAGTTGATGGATTAGAAGACCGGATACCTCTTCGTCGTATGGCGTATCATGACGAGTATCATGATGCAGTGATTTTTCTTTGTTCCGATGCATCCTCATACATGACGGGGCAGGTGCTGGTCATGGATGGCGGTAGGAGCGTGTGGTGATCGTTTTCGAATTTGTAATAAGTATGGTGGTTTACTCCTTCCGATATCATTCGAAAGCGGTGCTGTAGCGATGCCTATGCAAAATTCAAAATCTAGATCCGAGCGAGATGTTGCCGCCCAAAAAGGAAGTCAGGTTATGATTTCGGTGGTTGTGCCCGGTTATAACGAAGAGGCGGTTCTAAAACAAACATATGCCAGATTACAAAATGTTTTGGGTGGATTATCCGAAATCGACTACGAAATTTTGTTTATTGATGATGGAAGCGCGGATCGTACCTGGGAATGGATATGTGGTTTTCAAGAGAGGGATGACCACGTTCGGGGTATACGTTTGTCACGAAATTTCGGCCATCAACTTGCTATAATTGCCGGGCTTGAAAACGCCATGGGTGACGCAGTTATTCTATTGGACGCTGATTGCCAGGATCCACCCGAACTTATTCCTGACATGATTAAAAAGTGGAAAGAAGGTTTCGAAGTCGTCTTTGGGCAGCGTGTGTCTCGCGATGGCGAAACATGGTTCAAAAGGGCATCGGCTTCGGTGTTTTATCGATTTTTGAACTGCCTTTCTGACATCGAGATTCCGCGTGACACCGGCGACTTTCGTTTGATGGACACGAAAGTCGTTCAAGCTCTTTTAGATATGCCAGAGCGTGATCGTTTTACGCGGGGTATGGTCGCTTGGGCGGGGTTTCGTCAAGTTGCGCTCCCATATTCCCGCGAGGCACGTTTTGCCGGAGAATCGAAATACCCGCTGTTGAAAATGATGGCGTTTGCCGCAGACGGGATTCTTTCATTTTCACTACGTCCTTTACGGTTGGCCTCTCTTCTAGGGTTTTTGACATCTGCCGTTGCATTGATGGTTATAGTCTACGCTCTCGTGGCGAGGATTTTTGGTGAACCTGTTACCGGTTGGACCGCATTAATCACCAGCGTACTTTTTATTGGCGGCGTACAGCTGATTTGCCTTGGCATCATCGGTGAATATGTAGGGCGGACATATGCGGAGTCTAAAAGACGCCCGCTTTATCTTATTTCGGACCGTCGAGGATTTAGATCGGTCCAAAGAGATGATCATGAGTAAACGAGAAATAGAATTCACCTAAACGTCGGTTTTCCTGAGGAATAAGTAGTGGCTACGCATGTGACGATTATCGGCGGTGGTTACACCGGCTTGTCTGCCGCCTACGAAATGGCGCGTGCGGGTATACGGGTGACGATCCTAGAACAAGAGGATTATTTGGGAGGGTTGGCCGGCAGCTTCGGTGTAGGTGGAACACAGTTGGAAAAGTTTTATCATCATTGGTTCACCAATGATGTTCACATCACAGGGTTTATCGATGAATTGGGGTTGGCCGATAACATTGTGTGGAGGCCTTCAAGAACTGGCATGTATTTTGCCAATAATTTTTATAAACTTAGCACGCCCCTGGACCTAATTCGCTTCAAGCCAATTTCCTTGGTGAATAGGCTCCGCCTCGGCCTGACATCTTTGAAGATGAGACGTTTTACAGATTGGAGGTCTTTAGAGGACAAAACAGCGGGTGATTGGCTGAGGGAGCTTTGCGGCGAACACACGTTTCAGGTGGTGTGGGAGCCATTGTTACGAGGAAAATTTGGTGAATACTGGGAGCAAGTATCGGCAGTTTGGATATGGAATAAGATAAAACTTCGCGGCGGCAGCCGAAGTAAAGACGGTGCCGAAATGCTGGGATATTATCGTGGCGGATTTGGCTCGTTCTGTGATGAGTTGGTGGATAGGTTGCGTAAATTGGACGTGACTTTGATGACGTCGACATCTGTACAGCAACTACTATCTGACGGGACTAAAATTACAGGTGTTCAAACGCCTGATGAGATGTATGAAAGCGATGCAGTTCTCGCGACGACGGCTCCGCCAATTCTTGCCGAGATATTAGGGATGAGCGATTTATCACCTGATAGTTGCCGACCTGATTTCGTAATGAAACTTGGCGAAACCACATATTTGGCGAACATCTGTTTGGTTCTGGAACTTGATCGTTCTTTGTCGGAAACGTATTGGCTGAATGTAAATGATCCGAGTTTTCCGTTCGTTGCAATCGTTGAACATACAAACTTTGAATCAATTGAAGGTTACGACGGCCGGCATTTAGTGTATTTGTCAAAATATCTACCGGTCACTGACCCCCTTTATGCTATGAACAAGAAGGAAATTTTTGAATTCAGCTTGCCACATATTCAGCGCATGTTTCCAAAATTTAGCGAAAGCTGGATCCAAGAATATCATGTGTGGCGGGCTCGATACGCGCAGCCAATCGTAGGTACGTCATATTCGAAAACAATTCTGCCATTTGAGGCGCCGATTCCGGGGCTCTATCTGAGCAATATGACCCAAATTTACCCCGAGGACCGCGGGACGAATTATGCTGTACGTGAGGGCCGAAAAGCAGGTCAGAAGATCGCAGCGTTATTGAACTAACGTACGTGCTCTTACAACGATGGGAGAGACAATCATATTCTCCTGAGCCATCGTCGAAACATTATCCGTTTATACCGAGCGATTTCAGCTATCGTCGGATAAGAAAAATAACTTTTTCCTTCAGGACCGTTAGGTGCCGTTGTTGTATTGTCGGCTGAAATTTCTTCGATGGCATTTCCGATAAGTCGGGTCCCGCAATCGAAGGCTTTTGGGTAAAGTGAGAATAGGGTGTCATGAGCGTCAATTGATATTGCTTCTTGATTGATAATTAGTCCATCATCAAAGCTTTCATTCATATGGTGGACGGTTACTCCAAACTCTTTTTCGCCGCGTAATAAAGCGTGGAAAATAGGAAACACGCCTCTGTAGGCCGGAAGTTTTCCAAGGTGTAAGTTTATCGCAGCGATTGACGGAATTTCGAGCACATTCTGTTTTAATCGATATGGCCAATTGTTAGAGACGATCAATTGAGGCGCCTGGTTTTTTAAAATTGTTGCAAGGTTGGGGTCTGAGGAACTCAGGATTTCGTATATCGGAACGTTGTGTTCTTTGAGCAGGTTATGGGTTCGGCCTCCTGTTAGATTCGTGACCGTTACGATTACGCCGTGCCTGAAGAATTCCCATAGTCCGTATATCAACAAAGTTCGCCAAATGCGCTTGTAGCTCAAGAACCCAGAAGCGAAAGCCGCGCCAGTTATCTGACCCGGAAAGGTTTGAAGGAGGTGTCTTACGTAGGCCGGGGTGTAGAATGGATCTTCGGCGAGTAGTAAGAACAGTTTGGGTTTCTCATCCCTCATTGTTGGAGATGCCTATCTATAATCTCATGCGCGATGGCCATGATCGTTCCTTGGGGGCTTTCACCGATGTTAGAAGGCAGCACACTGGCATCGCAGACGAACAAGTTATCGACACCTAAAACCTTTCCGTTGGTGTCTACTGCGGAGTTCTCTTCGATGCCCATTGCACAAGATGCCATGGCATGTACGGATATCATTTGCAAAGCTTTGGGACTTAATTTTCGGACGACGTCACGTACTCCGTCCAATGTTGCGATCGATGCTGAATTTTGAATGGGTAGATATATCTCTGTTGCGCCGCTGGCAAAAAGCAACTCAGCAGTTTTCTCCATCGCATCCCGTATTTTAATGATATCTTGTTTGGATAGTTGATATTTGACGACGGGGTTTTTGCCAAATCTTGTTGAGATTTGGGCAGTGCAGTCAGGTCTCACCTGGGCAACGAAAAGCCCGCCATGATCTTGGTTATCCATAAAACGTTGTAGAGTTGTGTTGTCAAAATGAGCTAACGCCGCTGCGACGTACGATGGCCGGTAATTTGTTGCCATTATTAAAAGATCGTCGTCGATGAATTCCTGAACCTGGGTCGTAAAGATTGTGCCTTGCTGCGCGTTTATGGGTTCCCGAAAGGTGGCTGCGAACCGAAGGTTGATATGAAACTCCAACCGATTGCCAGCAACTGATTTGATACCACTTTTTCTAATTAAAAATGGTGTTTGGATTGCACCTGCGGCGAGGATGACAAAGCGGGGTGTGATTTTAAGTTGCCGCGTTCCACCGTCGTCATCTATCTGAGCCGAAACATGGGTGATATTGCCGCGTGATTGATGCAGCTGAGTTACACGTGCACCGTGGAATATTCGGGCACCATGGCTGACCGCATCAGGTAGATAGCTTACGAGCATGCTTTGTTTCCCACCGCTCGGACAGCCCGCACCACATTGATTAGCCTGCACGCAGCCATTGAGGGCTCGTGGTACAGGCACAATCTTCCAACCTAGCGCGTTACATCCATTTTCGAGAGCCTGGCTGTCTAAATTTGTCGTATCTGGGAATGTGTGATGCTGCACACCGAGGGCTTGTTCGATTTTCTCAAAATGTGGCGTTAGATCGTCTGTCCCGTAGCCATGGATCTGTTTTCTTGTTTTCCAATGGTCTAGAAATCGTTCTGGTGTTCGCCAAATAAGACCGCCATTAACAACCGTGCTGCCGCCAACACAGCTACCTTCACCGAATCCGATAGTCGGCTTCCCCAAAAAAGGTTGAATACCCCCGTTTCGGTATAATTTGCGTGTGAGGTTACTAAGAGATGTCTCTCCAAATTCGGCGGTGTTTGCAAGTGGTCCTTCTTCAAGAACAAGAACGTCATGTCCTGCTCTTGCAAGCTCGCGCGCGGCAACGGACCCTCCAGCGCCAGAGCCAATGACCAGATACTCACACTCAACTATAACACTCGGTGTCAGAGTCGATGCGGGCTGTGAAAGTGTCACGAAGGCCTTCCAGTTCCGGTCGTATCATACAGGGAAATGAGACCCAGCGTCCGGACCAGCTTGCAATATCCTTCCAGTATTGGTGTTTTTTGGAGCGTCGCAATTAAGCGGGGAACGTGGCAATCCTTTAGGCTTTGAATAGGTCTACCAAACATAACCAGTGACACAAGGTTGGCGAGCAGGGGGCAGATTTTCAGCCCGTAACGATAGGGCGGGGGAACCTGGTCCAGACTATTTTTGATATAGGTCGCACTTTGTAAAATTCGTATTGGTGTTGCGACACGGATATCTTGAAACATTGCTGCAAGCAAAGAAGCTAAAAATTCGGGTTTAGCCTTATCTTGAGGATTTGCCTTTGGCATGAAACTAAACTAGGGCCCCAAGACCTTTGATTTTATAAATTTGCCGGTCAGTTTGACGAAACCGAGCGATAGACTTTGGTCGAGTGCATCAAGAAACCAATCAACGTCAGAATCTTCAGCTATCAGAGACGGGGCGGCGATTAGAGGGATTTCGCGATTAGAACCGTAATAAGTCATGACTTTATGGGATTGATAGAGCTCATATATGACGGCCGCCGTCACAATCTTATTCATGAGCTGATCATCTTTAAAGAAATTGGAGGGAAGCGTTTTGGTTAGGTTCCCAAGAATTTCTCCAGCCCGGTTGGGTTTTAAAATGAGGCCATGTAAGGCACCGGTACCACGCACTTCTTCAATTAAATCCGGGTATTTGTTTTGTAGAGAATGTAAGCCATCTCGAAGTTTTTCATGAATATTTTGGGCCCGTTCGACGAAATTTTCCTCGACGACAACATTGATCGCCTCAATCGCCGTCGCGCATTCCTCGCCAAAACCGTAATAGGTTGTACTGTGCAGAGTTGCATCATGCAGGTTGTCATAGGCTTTTTTGAAAATTGGCGTGCGCGCTGTATAGCCTGAAATAGATGATTTTCCACCACCAAACGACTTTGCATAGGTCACAATGTCTGGGAGTAGGCCGTCGTGGCGCATGAAATAGAAAAGCGAGCCGGTTTTTGCCCAGCCAGTATAAACCTCGTCGAAGATAAGGACGATGTCCTCGGCGGTGCAAAGTTCTCTGAGCGACAATAAGAATTCAGCAGAGCATTCGCGGAGGCTACTGGCACTCATTGGCTCTAGAATAATCGCATAGACATCTGAACCACCGGTACTTTGGCGGAGTTCCGCGACAACGTCGCGTACCGAATCAATGTTGCCAAATTCAAATTTTCGAGCACCGGATATTCCAGGAAAATGGAAATGCAGTTCCGGCGAGCCTGTCAGACTAGCGGCTCCCATAAGTTTGCCGTGAAAGGATATATCGGCGTGTAGAATATACTGGCGTTTCCCGCCGTGATATTTATACGCCATTTTGACGGCGCCTTCGACGGCTTCGGATCCTGAATTGGGGAAATAGGAAACGTCGAGATCGCCTGGCAATAGCTGCGCCAAATTGTGGCTTAACGCGGCGACATAGGGCGAGAAGAAGTTCTTATGGACTTCCATCCGCTGTTGTTCCTGAAATTTACGCCGTATTTCAACAATACGAGGATGGTTGTGTCCGTGGTTTAAGACGCCAATACCGCCCGTAAAATCAAGGACTTTGTCTCCATTTTTTGTATAAATGTAGCAGCCTTCAGCGTAATTGGAGACGTCACGCCCAAAACCAAATGAGGCGATTAAATCAACTTGGCTGCCGCTGACATAGTGGCGATACAGGTCCCATATCTTTTCGATGGGAAAATTCTCGCATTCTTCTATGGAAATTAGGTCCGACATGATCCACTCGATAACGCGTACGATGCTTGATTGTAGGGAAAATCCCTTTTTAAGGCCAGTATTATCGGACTTAGTTGTAAACGAACGTTGAAGCGTGACGTGGCTATTAAAATTAGCGCGTTGTAGAGTCTTGGGAGGCTGGAGGACTCTCAGCGAGCATTTTATTTGCGTAGGCTTGCCGGAATAATTCTATAACTCGTTATTATCAATAGCTAATGTTTATCCTGTTGCAATCAAAGGTTCCAACCGAACCCGAAATTCGGTCACGGATAAGAGACAAAGGCTATGTGATGGAACAAATGACCGCCTGTTTTCGATGTCGGCAGAGATTTTAGTCTATGTTTAATGGTTATAGTTAATATTCGATGGCTGAATTTATCCGCTAAATAATTATAAAACCTGTTGATTTTATGGATATTCTTTATATAGAATGCTGCAGATACACGGCTTTTGGATGTCGGAGGCTTGAGGTAGTGTATTATTCTGTAAATCCCCTTTGGGAGGAGAGTTTGATATGAATAAGATTTATCGCCTTGCTACAACTTTCGTACTTGTCGCGCTATTGAGTGTTGCCGGACAAGTTTCATCGACATCCGTTTATGCGCAGGATGCCACTGATGTACCTGCGGATGCGTTATTGGCCTTGACGACAGCGAATCTTCCAGGGCAGTCGAACGCAAATTTCCTTACCGCGGTTAGCAATCTCTTTAATGTAGATAGAACGCCAGCCCAGGCAGCTGCAATTGCTCGATATGCCGCAGCTCTGCGTGGAGCTTTGGCACCAGCTATTGTTACGACAGTGGCTGCTAGCCGACCACCGGCGGAAGTTATTACGATTTCTCAACAGGTAACGCAGGTGGTGACAGTTCAACAAGCCGCGGCGGTCGTGAACACGATAAGCGCTAATCCCCGCTATGTCGCTCAGGCCCCAACTGTTGTTGCTGACGTTATCGCACAAAAACCCACTGTTACAGCACTGGTTGTCCAACCTGGTGCTGGCAACAACGATAATAACAATAACAATAACAATAACAATAACAATAACAATAACAATAACAATAACAATAACAATAACAATAACAATAACAATAACAATAACAATAACAATAACAATAACAATGATAATGAAAACCCGAACCAAACATCACCTAACGATGCCTAGAAAGTGAACCCGGTTAAGCTTGAATTGCTGAACTTATTTTGTGGTGAGTGCTGCGGTTCTGGCAAAGAAACTCTTGTCGAATCTGTTATTCTGGTATAGTTATGCTCCAATAAGTCACTGAATCCTTGGTACGAGTCGGTATTAACCATAATGAAACATCTGAAAACGAACGCCGCCGTAGGTGCGCTCATTGCCGCTATTAGTGTAGGTTTGGCTACCAACGCCACCGCTCAAAACCCGCAACGCGGTGTCGAAGTTGGTGACCGATCTCGAAATAGCTATGACCCAATCGGTGTACGGCTTGGTAGTTTTAAACTGTTTCCCAAACTGTCGATTTCCGAAGATTATGACGATAATATTTTTTCGGAAGAAACGAATACTTCAGATGATTTCATAACGAAGATTACGCCGGAATTGTCGCTCCAGTCAGATTGGAACAATCATCAGCTCAATTTGGATGTCTCAGCGGAGGTTGGATCTTACGCCAGTAATTCGGCTGAGAATTACACTAATCTGAACACCTCGGTCGATGGACGCATTGATATCAAGCGCGATACAACAGCGCGTTTTAATGCAGGCTATTCGTTTCTGCATGAAGAACGAGGGTCCCCTGATAATGTAAATGGGATAGATCCGACCGATTATACGCTGTTTAATCCAGGAATCGGGTTAACCCAACGATTTAATAGAGCTGTCATTGATCTGGATGCGACATTAAGCATTTATGCTTATGATGATGTGCTGACATCTTCAGGCACTATTATTAATAATGACGACCGGGATCGTACCCGCAATGAAGTTAGTGCAAGACTCGGTTACGAGCTTGTACGGGATTTTGAGGCCTTTGCTCGCGTGTCGTACAATACCGTCGATTATGACGATGGAACTGATGACAGCGGATTTAATCGTAATTCTGACGGTTATGAAATAGTTGCTGGGACAACGCTGGATTTTGGCGGAAAGTTATTTGGGAATGTATTTGCCGGGTATCGAAGCCAGAGCGTTGATGATGTGTCGTTAGCGGCTATAGAGGGTCCAACGTTTGGTGGTGCCCTAACGTGGAATGCGACGTCTCTGACCACCGCGAATACCTCGATCAACAGATCCGTCCGAGAAACCACGCAATTGAATTCAGGTGGGTATTTCGCGACCAGTTATAACCTTTCGGTCGATCATGAATTAAAACGAAATATTCTTTTAAATGCGTCATTTAACTATACCTTAAATGATTATGAGGGTATTACGCGAGAAGATGATTTGATTACTGCGGGAATATCCGCGCGGTATTTAATGTCCCGTCATTTATATCTATCATTGAGCTTTGAGCATGCGACGCGGGACTCTACAGTTGTTGGCAGTGATTACGACAAAAACACGGCCAGTCTTCGTTTAGAAACCCAGTTTTAAGTTAGCCAAGAAATGGCACGGCAAATACGCCGTATATTTCCTTGTTCAACTTGGGCTCGTTACATCCCAAATAAGGCTGTTCTGTGCCTCATTGCTTCGTTCTTAGTTATTGGAGGAATGGTAGGAGGCAGTTCGTATGCGGCCGATGTGCCAGCCTATAAACTTGGCAGCGGGGATCAGGTCAAGGTAGTTGTGTTTGGCCAAAAAGACTTGTCGGGTGAATTTACTGTCGATGGATCCGGTAACATTTCAATGCCTCTCATCGGAAACGTTCGGGTAGGCAGCGCGTCTTTGCGCCAGGCTGAAACCGCCATTATTGGAAAGTTAAAACCAGATTATTTGAAAAAGCCACGTGTTAGCGTCGAAGTCCTAAATTATCGACCTTTTTACATAATCGGTGAAGTTAAAAAGCCTGGAAGTTATCCCTTTGTGAACGGTATGACGGTCATTAATGCTGTGGCCCTCGGTGGTGGATATACTTATCGGGCGCGTGAAAACAATATATTTATAACACGTGGTAATGACCCTGGGCGCCAGAAACAAAAGGCAAACCACGAGACCGTTGTTTTACCGGGTGACGTGATTGAAGTTCCAGAACGATTTTTTTAGCATTACCGCTAAATTATAGAATACCTTGGATCGCTTAAAGGTGTCTCCTTTTGACACTGCGAGCAAGTGGTGCAGATGAGATGGCAGAAAGAGTGCGACAAGTGGCGAGCCTGAAGGAACCCAAATTAAGCGACGTTGGAACCCAACCTCCGGCCACGGGGCGTCCCGGTCGTTTTTCAGATATTTCGTTTCGCCCGCCGGAAGTTGATATCCGCGAGCTTTTTCGGAAGGTTTGGCGGCGCAAGATGGCTCTAGTGTCCATCGTTGGGTTGGTGATGTTGCTTACATTCATTTTCGTAAATCAGGCCGTTCCTTTATATACAGGCGTAACAAAGGTCATGATTGACCCGCGGGAAGAACGCGTCGTTGATATCCAGTCAGTCGTTTCCGGATTACCCCAAGATACCGCGACCATTATTGGTGAAATGGAAATCCTAAAGTCCCGCGGGTTGGCCGAACGCGTTATTACGAGGCTCAAGCTGGAAAGGGATATTGAATTTAACCCACCCCCTAAAGAACCGCCATTCTGGCGTAAATATTTGAGTTTAAAGTTTTATATTCCCGCAGATTGGTATGAACTTGTCGTTCCAGCCTCAAAAGCAAGGGATATTCCTCCTCGTGAGATTGAGGACCGGAAAAAAAACGGCCTAATCAACACATTCCTGGGAAATCTAAAACTAAAACCCGTTCCACGATCTCGTGTTATAGACATTACGTATAGATCAAAGAACCCGAGAACGGCTGCCCTTATTGCAAATACGACGGCAGATTTATATATCGTCGATCAGCTTGAAGCGAAATTTGAAGCTACAAAACGTGCAACCGCGTGGTTGAATGATCGGGTTTCAACATTACGAAAAGCGGTAGGGGCGTCAGAACGCGCTGTCGAGCGGTTTCGGGAAAAAGCAGGTCTCATTCGCGGGCAGGGAAATACCAGCGCTGCTTCACAGCAGATATCTGAAATCAACACTCAAATTATTTTATCGCGTACAAAAAGGGCGGAAGCGGTAGCACGTCTTAGGCAAATGGAGAGGTCGCTAAAACGTAAAAATGGGATTGATGCGGTGGCTGAAGTTTTATCGTCGCCCCTGATCCAGAGATTGCGCGAGGAAGAAGCGAGAATCTTACGCCTTGTTGGTGAACTATCGCAGGATTTTGGAGAAAAACATCCCAAAATGATCAATTCCCGGTCTGAACTTCGAGATCAGCGAGCCAAAATTTCTATCGAAGTTAAGAAAATTGTTCAAAATCTGAGAAATGAAGTTCAGGTTGCACAGGCGAGAGATGAATCGTTGCACAGAAGTCAACGACAACTCGAAAATCGTGCCGCCCGATCAAATACCAATGAGGTTCAATTACGGGCGCTGGAGCGTGAAGCCAATGCAAATAGGACGTTATATGAGACGTTTCTATCCCGCTTCAAAGAGACTACCAATCAGCAAAATGGTCTCCAGCGGGCGGATGCGCGTATTATTTCACGGGCTTCAATACCATCGCGAAGCTCTTATCCCAAAACTAAATCGATTTATATCGCTGCCTTTGTGAGTTCGATATTCTTAGGATTTCTCGTTGTGTTCGTGATCGAACACATGGATCAAGGATTCCGGAGTATGGAACAGCTGGAGTCTATAACCGGAATTCATTCATTGGGTTTAATTCCAATTATTGGTGGTACCATAAATGGTTCGTCTGAACCCTATCAGTATGTTGTTGACCGCCCTAATTCCGCATATGGAGAGGCGGTTCGATCTCTTTTTACAAGTATTATGCTGTCGAACATCGATAAGCCCCCGAAAACTGTTCTGATTACGTCCAGCTTCCCAGAAGAAGGGAAAACCTCCCTTTCGATCTCGTTGGCCCGTAACATTGCCATGCAAGCCGGAAAAAAAGTTGTTCTAATTGATGCTGATCTTCGCAGACCTCAGGTGCACAATGAACTTGGAATAGGAGATGGCCCAGGATTGGTAGAATACCTATCGGGTGAAGCAACCCTTGAAGAGGTTATGCATCATGACGAAACGACTGGTCTTATTGTTTTTGCGGCCGGTCGTTCGGCCAATAACCCGACGGATATTCTTTCTTCCGAAGCGATGAAAAAATTGATTTTAGGGCTCGGGGAAGCGAATGACCTCGTCATTATCGACTCACCGCCCGTGTTGGCTGTGAGCGATCCAAGAGTGTTGGCACGCCTTGCTGATAAAACATTGTTTGTTGTCCGGTGGGCGGAAACTTCGCGTGAGATAGCCTTAACTGGGTTAAAGCAACTGCATGACATTAACGCGGATCTCGCCGGAACAGTTCTATCTCTTGTTAATACTAAGAAAAACTCCCGGTATGGCTTTGGTGATTCACGATACTATTATGGGAAGTCCAAGAAGTATTACACCAATTAAGAGAGAGCTGAATCAGTTTTGGTTATACGAGCCCGCTCCTGGGGAATGATTTGTAGTTCCAGTATATTGGCAATTATAACTCTTACCATTGCGCTACCATCATTTATAAGCGCTTTGGTAAACCTTCCCGGAGATAGAGTTTATAAACGTATTGTATACGGCGAGGTCGTTAGTGGTTCGGATATCATGGTCCTCGATAAAGCGCGTCGATTAGGCCTTTCCTGGCGAAATAGCTCAAATGGTTGGAACCATCGGGCCAACGGTTATTTGCGGAGAGCCAATCTAAAGGTTGATTCAGCAAGAATGAATGACCTCAAAAAAGCAAAAGAATTCGCCATCAATTCGATCAAACGCAGCCCGTCCAATTCATATGCTTGGTCAAGGCTAATGCTAGCGAATTACCGTCTCGAGGGTAGAACAGAAGACGTACGGCGCGCGTTAATGGCGTCAATTAATATGGCAAATTATCTTCCCAGATTGTTTTACATTCGTGCAAAATTTGGGATGAGAATTTGGCCGTTACTCTCGCAATTGGACCGTAAAGTTGTTTTTCAACAAATTCGTATGGGCTTCAAAGTCGATAAGAAACAGATAATTTCTCTCACTGGGCATCCAGTAGATTTGGGAATTATTAGAGCGGCGATGTCAATTGACCTTAAGTCGATAATTGCTTTCGAAGATTCCTACGAATTTTATGTAACCAGACACCTCAAAAAATAGCTATTCACTATTTTTCGCGGCTAGACCAACTCTGGGCATATGCGACACCAACAACGAGCATCAATGTGGCGGTTACCGCTGGTACTTGTAACGTAAAGTCAAAGATTGCATGCACGCCAGTGAGCGTAAGTACAGAGAGCCCTATGCAGGGGAAAAGGACGTTGTCCTGCCGGGTTTTTATACCTCGGTAGCAACCAACGGCGATTCCAGCCATGGTCACTAAAATTAAAGAAAATGCGGGAATCCCTAGCTCGAGCATATTCTCGAGATAGCTGGAATGGGCACGGAGTACTGGATTCGGGATAGTGGATACACGCCACTTTGGAAAAACCACGCTGAATGTTGAGGCCCCGGTACCTCGAAGAGGGGATTCCTTTATTGCTTCAATTGTTTGGTCATAAATCGTTTGGCGTAAATTATTGTCGCTTTCAAGGGTAGAAAGGCGATCAAATGCAATTTTTCCGCTCGACAGAGCGATGGTCAAAATAATGACGGTAAAAAAAGCCGTGACTAATCCAAAATAGGGGATGGACTTTCCATGCGTAAGTCTGGAAACAAGGAACAGGACCAGCATGGCTATCACGCTCGCAACGATGCCCATTCGAGAGCCTGACATGAACAAAGCAGCACTTGTTGAAAACAATATGCCGATTAATATCCATCCTTTGTTTAGCAGGGCGGATATGTATCTCAGTAACGTCTCTCGTGGTCCCAAACTCTGGTTGAGGATATCTTTGCACGATTGTAGAAGCAGTCCTGTGATACAAATCAGACAGATTCCGGCATAGGTAGCGAAAGCGTTCTTGTAAACAAACGTACTTGTGAGGCTGTTTAGATAGTACTTTTTGGGGTACCAAAGAATAGAGTTCGTGCCACTAAAATGGACGGCAAGTCCGTAAATAGCATAAAGACCTCCGGTAAGAGATATTGCGATAAGTATGCGTCTTGCATTGCGCCGTGAATGGCCAAATTGAACAGCCAGAAAAAATATTCCCGCATAGGTAAGATACCGCATCAATCCGATCAATGAGTTGTCGGGTGCCACACTGATACTGCCGGGAATGTCTTCACCAAGCACTTGGGTGGCATCTGTCCAAATAGAGTTGTGCCAGCTCTGTGGGCTCCAATTTCCGATTTGGACAACAATCCACAGCATTGCCAATAGAAATGGAATAAAGAGAAACCATAATTTCCTGTATGGCACCGGAATCTCGTCATCGGAAATTAAATAGCGTAGAGTCCATGCTATAAGTATCAGGCTAATGATCAGTGCTAGCAGCGTGTAAGACCAAAGACGAACCGATCCAAACGGAATGGGGGTAATTAGCACCGTGCCAACAAACACCCATAAAACTACACTATTAAAGTACTGCTCAAGCCGCTGTTTCATACAAAAACTATCGTTTCTATGTTGTTGATCATTAGCATGTTTACGGTAGTGGGCCCAGTAAATTGGCCTGTCTGTCTCGGCAAATATTTGTGTTCTGTAGATCGCTGTTTCTGTCTATTCCTGGGCTTGTTTTGCGGTTTTGTTTCGCTTTTGGGCGGAATTCAAGCCTCAGCTGCAGACGTTATATTGCGAGGCCCGCCATCAATCATTCTCGGCGATGTATTGGAGGTTGAGGGTAAACGGGTTCGTTTAGTCGGTATTGACGCACCGGAAGAATTTCAAAAATGCCGCGCTGCTTCTGGACGAATTTTCGATTGTGGGCATATTTCCGCAACCGCTTTGATGGACCTGACGGCAGGCGTGAAGGTCTCCTGCCTTTTGATTGGGAAAGAGACCGCAAATCTGCCTCGCGCCCTGTGTCGCGCTGGCGGCTATGATCTCTCAAAGGGTATGGTTCATTCGGGGTGGGCTCTCGCTGTCCCCAGAACCGGCACTATTTATGGAAATGTCGAAAGAACCGCTCGCGAGGGCAAGCACGGTCTGTGGCGTGGCAAGTTTGATATGCCGTGGGATTGGCGAAACGGCGCTCGGGAAGCGGCTAGGGCGCCGGCGGCTGCCACTCAATGAGCGTCTTAAGGAGCTCTCTGAGAACAGGTTTAAGCTTGTTGGCTGATTTCGGTAGATATCGAAATGGTGGTGCCTCTTCCATATAGTTTCTCCAGGTCAACTCAAGCTGGATTGCGTGCACGCCATTCCCGGGATCTCCGTTGGAACGAGTTATGTGTCCGCCTGTAAAACGATCATCGATCACTGCCGTGTAGTTGGACCGTTGTAAAACCTTGAATGCCGAAGCGGCTAGCACCGAATTAGTACAGGTTCCATTTGCGGTGCCTAGATTTAAGTCCGGTATTCGACCATCATAAAACCGTTCGACTTCCGATCTAATGGAATGCCCATCAAACAGGATAGCGTGGCCTTGTTATGATTTTATCGCCGCTAACTCGGCCTTTAATTTTTGGTGGTAGGGCGCCCAAAATTGAGCAATACGAGTGTTTATTTCTGTTGCATTTGGCTCACAGCCATCTTGGTAGATCGGTGAATAGTCGAAGGTACTGAGCGGGACGAGCTCAGTGTTGTTTGCACCGGGGTAGAGCGGCGCTCCCGCCGGGTCTCGGTTTAGGTCAACCACATAGCGGGAATGTGTTGCATTTATCACGCTTGCCCCGAGCGAAGTAGCAAAGTCGTATAAAATTCCGACATGCCAATCGGTATCGGGTGTTTCTAAGGCTGCTGGCGTCATTCGCTCCGCAATAGAGTCGGGAATATAAGTACCACCATGCGGCAGGCTTACAAGTAGGGGCGTTGAACCGCCGACGAATTCGAACGATTGTGGCATCAGAAGGGAACTTTACAGACTGACGCTTTGTATGTCTTTATCTGTCGCCTCTTAGTATGGCCGTTCTAGATATAAAATAACCTAACCTAACCTAACCTAACCTAACCTAACCTAACCTAACCTAACCTAACCTCATGACACCAGATTCTCTCCTAATAATGTTTATAGCTCTTGCGGCGGGTTCTCTCGTAAAGGGTATTTCCGGTCTCGGCCTGCCCTTAGTGGCAATTCCGGTCATGGCAGGTTTTATGGAAGTCGACCGGGCTGTCGCGATTATGGTCATTCCGGGGATATTAATTAACGTCTATTTGCTTTGGACGTACCGTAACCACGCGGTGAATTTTGCCTCGCTGCCTTTGATGATTTGCGTCGGTGTCGTGGGGATCATTATTGGGGCGTGGATTCTCTCGCGGACGCCCGAGGTCTATCTCTTATCCTTTATGGGTCTCTGGCTTGGCGGTTATTTGATAAGCATGCTGTTTAAGACCGGTATCAAGATACCCGACCGAGTTATGAAACATACGCCAGCTATTGTTGTCGGATTCGCGGGAATTGTGCAGGGATCTATTGGGACTGCTGGACCTGTATTGGCACCCTATGTTCATTCCCTAAATCTCAAGCATCCACAATTTCTGTTTGTTGTTTCGGTTCTTTTTCAGATTTTTGCGATTGCGCAGCTGTTTGCATTTACTTGGTTTGGATTACTCAATGTTGAAAGGGCCTACCAAAGCATGCTGGCCTGTATTCCAATTGTGATATTTCTGCCTTTGGCTGTGTGGTTAGCAAAATTTATCAGCCATAAGGCCTTCAACGTCATCGTTGTCGCTTTGCTGATTGTGATCGAGGCGCGACTCCTTTGGCGTCTTTTTGGATGAAGTGATTGAAATACATAGGGAATTTTAAATTATAGGGAGACCTTGAGTCCCCATCGGTGCCTAAGTATACTCCGCTCGCGAGCCGCTATATTATCGCTGTTTCTCCTTCGTCAGGATATCCGACAGACTCCTCAATATTCGAATGTCTGGGATGGCTGACCGGGCCGATATCGGTCCTCGGGAGGGATAGCTGTGTACTAGATAAAAGGAGATCACCGTTGGCTGATAACGGTATTATAAACACAATTGGAGTAGATCTGCCTGATACCGAAATTTCGGTAAAGGAGGTCTTTGGTCTTGATACTGATATGGCGGTGCCAGCCTTTAGTAAGCGCACTGAATATGTACCCGAGATCGATGATTCGTACTGTTTTGATCATGACACGACTATCGCGATCCTCGCTTCTTTCGCTCATAGTCGAAAGCTGATGGTTCAAGGCTATCACGGCACTGGGAAATCGACCCATATTGAACAGGTTGCTGCCCGCCTGAATTGGCCGTTAATCCGGGTCAATCTCGATAGTCACATCAGCCGAATTGATTTGATCGGCAAAGACGCAATTGTTCTTAAAGACGGCAAACAGATTACGGAATTCCGCGAAGGTATTCTGCCCTGGGCGATCCAACATCCGGTTGCTTTGGTTTTTGACGAGTATGATGCTGGTCGGCCTGACGTTATGTTCGTAATTCAACGCGTTCTTGAAGCCGATGGTAAAATGACTCTGCTTGATCAGAATAAGGTCATCCATACACACGCTGGTTTCCGGCTTTTCTCGACGGCTAATACCGTTGGCCTCGGCGATACCACTGGTCTGTATCACGGTACGCAACAGATTAACCAAGCGCAGATGGATCGCTGGAACCTGGTCGCAACGTTGAATTATCTTCCACATGAAAAAGAAGTAGAAATCGTACTGGCTAAAGCACCGAGCTATGACAACAAAGCGGGCAAGGAAACTGTGAGTTCTATGGTCCGAGTTGCCGACCTTTCTCGAGCGGGCTTTATGGCTGGTGATATTTCAACAGTTATGTCGCCACGGACAGTCATAACTTGGGCGGAAAACTCGGTTATCTTCGGTGATGTTGCTGTTGGCTATCGTATGACGTTCTTGAATAAGTGCGATGAACTTGAACGTTCAACAGTTGCTGAATATTACCAGCGCTGCTTTGGCGAAGAACTTCCCGAATACAAGACTGTGGAAAGCACTGCTGCTTAAAGGCACAGATAATTGTTGCTAATTCTGGACCGGGGCTGAGATGGCATCAGACGAAAATCAAGTTGAGAACTTTCGTCAAGTAACAGCGGCGACCATGCGGGCCATCGCAGAGAATGATGAGATTCAACTGACATTTGGATCTGAAGCGCGTTTGGTTGGTACTAACGCCCGGTTGCCGGCTCCACCACGTGATCTAAAGGAAGAGGACGTCGCGCACCTTCGAGGTGAGGCTGACGCACTTGCTTTCCGGATGAAATATCACGATGCGGAAGTTCATAAAAAGTTTGCTCCCGCCGCGACCGATGCCCGTGCCGTTTTTGAAGCGATGGAACAGGTCCGCGTGGAAGCGCTAGGCGCCACAGAGTTTAAGGGATGCAAACAAAACTTAAGTGCGGCTTTCAAAGAACGGTGTGAATCCGCCAGTTATCATCGGGTTAGTGATCAAGAGGATGTTTCCCTTGCTGAAGTGGTGAGCCTGCTAAGCCGTGAACAGCTGATGGGTGAGGAATTATCTGGATCAGCGCAAAACGCCCTTGGGTATTGGCGCAACTGGTTGGAAGCTCGTATCGGCTCTGATTTTAGCGAGCTTGAGAACAACATCCACGATCAGGAGAAATTCGCCCAGACCATAGACAAAGTTCTCGTTCATCTCGATTTGCTCGACCTTGAGGATGAAGCAGATGGCGATGAGCAGATGAGCGAAGAGACACCGGAAGAACAAGAATCAGACGACTCAGAGGATGAAAGCGAAGCCTCAGAAAGCGCTGAGAGTTCTGAGGGCGATGACGAGATGGATGATCAGGATCAAGAAGAAGGCCCTGAGCAATCTGAAGACGAGTCAATGTCTGGTGAGGAAGATGAGGATCTGCCGGATTCTGAGCGTCGACGTCAACAGCAGGGTGGCGAAGGGTCGCAAGTTAAGTACCGTGCCTATAGTTCCGAGTTTGACGAAGAGATTGATGCGCTAGAGCTTTGCGAGGTAGAGGAGCTTTCAAGGCTACGTCAGCATCTCGATCAGCAACTCTCCCATCTTCAGGGTATTATAGGTCGCTTAGCGAATAGATTGCAGCGCCGCTTAATGGCGAAGCAATCGCGCTCATGGGAATTTGATCTTGATGAAGGGTTGTTGGATGCCGCGAGGCTAACACGCGTTGTCATTGATCCAACACACGCGCTTTCATACAAGATGGAACACGAGACGGAATTCCGTGACACCGTTGTATCTCTTCTAATCGATAATTCGGGCTCGATGCGTGGGCGCCCCATCGCCGTTGCGGCCATGAGCGCCGACATTCTTGCTCGTACGTTGGAACGTTGTGGCGTTAAGGTCGAAATTCTTGGCTTCACGACGCGGGCCTGGAAGGGCGGACAGGCACGGGAAAAGTGGCTAGCTGATGGCAAGCCCGCTGGTCCCGGTCGACTTAACGATCTCTGGCACATCATTTACAAGGCAGCAGATGCACCATACCGACGGGCCCGTAAGAGCCTTGGTCTGATGCTACGTGAGGGATTGCTTAAGGAAAATATCGACGGTGAAGCTTTGCTTTGGGCACATAGCCGCATAGCCGCACGACCTGAACAACGCAAGATATTGATGGTGATTTCCGATGGGGCCCCTGTCGACGACTCTACGCTATCGGTTAATCCGGGGAATTATCTCGAAAACCATTTGCGGTCGGTCATCGAATGGATCGAAACCCGTTCAGCGGTTGATATCGTTGCTATAGGCATCGGGCATGATGTGACGCGGTATTACCGTCGTGCCGTAACGCTGATGGATGCGGAACAGCTCGGTGGCACTATGATGGACAGCTTGGCTGAATTGTTTGATGACGACGAAAATAAAAAATCGAGCCGTGGTCGTAATCGAGCTGCCTAAATACTAACTCGTTCAAGATGATCGTGAGTTGTTCCAGCGCGCTGGGTTGAACAAGCTTAACATGGCGATCACCATCAGTACGGCGGTTATCCAGAAGATCCATCGGACTTCCCCTTGATCAATTATCCAGCCGTATAATATTGGAACGATAACACCTCCGACTAAATGACCGGTCGACATAAAACCGAATACTTTGCCAGCATTTCCTTCAGGTGTTATGGCCCTGACCATCATGTCGCGTGCTGGGCGAACCAGCCCAAGTAACCAGCCTATAACTGCAAAACAACATAATATCGCAATATGGTGGAGCTCGTAGCTTGCCAAGAATACTGTGACGGCCGCTGATAGTCCGAAGGCAACGGCTGCGATAAGGTCGTGTCTTTCAGTCTTGTCGGCCAAGACCCCACCACAGAGCACGCCTACCACCCCCGCGCTTGCGAAGGTGGTAAGGGCGGCGCCAGCGGCGACCAATGGCGTCCCGTAAAGCTTTATAAGCGATGTGACTGTAAAAGCATTCAACCCGATGGAAATCATCGCCGTGGTCAAGAAGAAGAGATAGAGGATGAGGAAACGCGGTTGGATCAACAGAGCAATGCCTTCTCGGATACCAAGACCTTTATCAGTGCCTGAGCTCTCCTTTTGTCGACCGACGTGATCTTGGATGATGTTGCCTTGTAAGATCATTGCTAACCCCGTAATCGCACCAAGCAAAGCAACGGAGAGGACGGCAATTTTCCAGTCCCAGAATTCTGCGATAAGAACGATGGCAATGGGCCCTGCGGCAGTGCCAGCGGTTCCACAGGCGGTGTGGATGCTGAAGGCTTTGCCGATCCGTCTTTCGTCTATTGACGACATTAGTATTGAGTAATCTGCAGGATGGAAGACCGCATGACCTAGCCCGGCGATAATCGCTAACAATAACAGCATTTCGTATGACGATGTCAGCGCCATCGCTCCAATGGCAAAGGTCTTGATCAATAACCCGGCGATAAGAATGCGTTTCGCACCAAAGCGATCGACCAGAAAGTCGATAGGCAGCTGTGCGATGGCGCCGGAAGCATTGATCAGTGTAATGACTAACCCGAGGGCAGCGAAACTGACGCCATAATCAGTCTGCATCAGAATGAATAACGGGGGCAACACGAGCTGTGAATAGTGGCTCATAAAATGCCCGGTACAAATCAGGCTAAGGACCCGGGTATCCCGGCCCAAGGTGGATGAAAGACTTGCCACGGTCAGTTCCTCATCTCATGCGCTAAATAACTTCATTAGCCCGGCGGCGAAGACTCCCGCCAATACAGGGAGCATAAAGGATGATGATACCCTTAGCCCGACAAAATGCGCGCCGAGAAAAGGAATCTCCCAGGCGAGTATGCGATGAATCGCGAAAACCTCCCAGGACGTTAGAAACGCCGTTAGTTGAGGTATACCAACACCGAGTTTGATCATTGCTAGGGCTAACGGGAATGCAACGACACCGCCGGCTGGAACCATGATTCCCGCGACCGAAGCTATCAGGATTCCTTTGATCCCAGATTCGGCGCCCAACCAATTACTAATGATGTCACCGGGTAAAAGTTCTGCTGCAAAACCGGCCATAAAGAGGGCGCAAAACACTCGTGGCGCCATAATCGCCAGATAGCCCATGCCAATTCGCAACCCTTTTTCTGCAGAGCCGTCGCGAAGTCTATATCCAACGATCAGGAGGCCAAGCGCCGCCATCCACATCGCAAGGGCTACAAGCGTTAGCGAGCTCATTTTAGCTCCGGTGGTGTTGGAACCTTTAAACGCACGGGTATATAGAGGGCAATGATGCCGGCAATTATTGGCAGGAGAACACTCGCTCCGACACGGATAGCGGTAACGTCTGGTCCCAGTAATGGTAGCTCCCACACAATGATGCGTTGCATACCAATTATCGCCCATGAAGAGAGATAGGCGACAAGGGCTCCTTTGTTGGCACCGGCGGCATAAAGGGCAATGACGATAGGAAACGAGGTGAGGGGGCCTCCAGGTGTGATTGAGCCTGCAACTGTGGCAATCAGGACACTCTTTATGCCCGCGTTTTCACCGATCAGCCGCGATATAACTTCCCGGGGGACAAGGATTTGTAAGAACGCCGCGATCAGTACGGCGGCACCAACGCGTGGTGCGACAAAGATCATCAGGTTCCAGGAGTCTTCAATCGCGCGATCAAAAGCAGTCGGGCCCTTGAGATAATAAACCGCAAACCCGGCGCCAATTGCTAATCCGGCGAAAATGAAGAGGGACGGGCCAAAGGACCGTCTTAGGAGAGATTTCTCCTCTTCCTGTTTTTCACTGTCTTTTCCCATACGGCAATTATTATGTGGTCGAATTAAGGGTGCACATCTTCCGTAAACCAGTCCGTGGGTAATTCGTGCCCAAGGCCTGCCTCTTTGGCCTTGCGATAAGCCAGGCCCGCTGCGGCTGCGAATTGGAGCCCTAATCCCATATCGTTGATGAATACGGTAGACTCAGTGTCACTTTCCCGGCCGTTTACGTCGCCGACAATCATTTGCGGCAATTTTGGGCAGGAATCAAAATCAAATGATGCGTTTACAGCCCACCCTTTACCGGATCGTCGATCCGGCGGCGCAAGGTTGGCGGCTGTTACGGTGTCGGGTTGACGTTGTCCAAAGTGGAGACCAACTCGATCTGCGCGGCGTAGAGCTGCTTCTTCGACTTCGGGCATTTTGATGGAGCTGACATGAAGACCTGGCTTCATCCATTTTTCAAAGAAAATAGCATCGATGCTGTTTGACGAGCACATTACGATATCAACATCTGAGACGACTGCTTCTACGTTGGAAACGGGTGCTATCTCGCAATTGAGTATATCACTCATTTCCTGGGCAAAATTCACTCGGTTCTTCTCATTAGGGCTAAAGACCTTTATCGACTTGATATCGCGAACCGCGCATGCAGCCATCAACTGAGTCCCAGCCTGCCAACCAGAACCGAGAATTCCTATCGTGTCTGCATCCTCACGCGCCATGTATTTGATGCCGAGACCATTCGTGGCGCCGACGCGGGTTCTCTGAACGACGCCATCGGGCATGATAGCCAGCGGTTCTCCATTATTGGTGCTAAATAGCAGAACAAGACCGACCCAGCGATCATTAGGTGCCGCGGGCACCTTAACGCGGCGCATAGAGCCTTCGATCGTTGGCCACGTGACGATATCGGAATTGAGCCGCACGGCGCTTACACCTTGGCTCGGAATAACACCATCCATTGTTTTAAAGCCGTAGACAGCATCTTCCCGTTCGGTGGGCGTAAGACAATCAGAACGCCGACGTGTGACGGCTGTTCCTTCATGGAGCCCCCGATACGCGTCTTCCAGAATGTCGAGGCAGTCTGGCATAGTCAAAACTTGGTTTACGTCGTCGTTCGATAATATGAGGGTCATAGTCTTCTCCCTGTTTGGACTAATTTAGGTCCGAATTTGTTTTAGTTATTTGGCAAAAGAAAACGCCGGGAACCTTTGAATTGGCACCCGGCGCTATCTTTCGATTTAAGTCTGCCAGACGCGTTGGCAGTGGAAACAGGTGTTATCCGCGCATACCGTGTTTTTCCAACAATGCGATCGGGTCTTCGCCTTCAACATAGCCTTCGTAAGGCTCCAACTGTTCGTACCAGGCAGCACCCATCGCTTTTAAGACACGGTTGTGGATGCTAATGAGACGGGCGGGATTGTCAGGATTGGAATTGAAGTGTTTATGCGCAACGTAGGGTGGGATATATACAAAATCGCCGCGTTTCCACTCGAACTTTTTGGGTTCTTCTTCCCATTCCCAAGTAAATTTGATGTCGACTGAGAAGTTTACGTCCCAATGTAGGTCATAGCCTTCACCTTCGGCGACAAAGAATACCTCTTCAGCGAGATGACGGTGTTTACCAGATGCCTGGCCTCCGGGGATAAACTGCATGTAAATGTCAACGCAGTTCTCAACAGTGTTCATCTTCTCGTGAATCATGTGTTTGAGTATGCCGTGAGGCGAATTCTCAAACGGCATTTCGTTTGCCTTAACAACCTTAAGCTTATTTGAGTAATAATCCTCTACATAAGCTGCGGTCTCGGCGAGATTTTCGCTGTAAAAATTACAGGTTTCATCGCCTTTGATAATTGCTTCGCGCTCGTCCAACTTAAATTCTCCCTAGACTTAGATTGTCTTTAGTTCGTGAAACCGCCTTAGTAATCAGTCGGTGGTGCGTAATCTTCCTGAGCGGGCTGAATATCCGTCGGTGGCATTTTTACGTTTTTCTGGAATACCATATGCATGAAGAGAAACAGCGGTTTCGCCTTCATGACGAGGACAACATATTCTTCATCAGGACTTGAGTTGAAATGTTGATGCACGCAGCCGTTTTCAACGATCATGACGTCGCCGGCTTCTGAGTCGACTCTTTCACCATCATGCACGTCGTACCCTTCACCCCTAAGGATGTAGAAGACGGCACTGTTCATGTGTCCATGACGTTGGCCGTAGCCGCCCGGTGCAAAGGAACCGAGATGCGTTTCAATTGACTGAGCAATATCCATCCGTTGCGGATTGACCATCGGTTTGTCGAAAAATTGCGGGCCGCCTGTCCATTTAAAATCATGGACGCTATAGACGCGCTGTTTTTCGTACAGGCCCTGCTGCATTTCGCCGTAGGTGCCTTCCAAGGCACGTACAAAGGTGCGCTTTTTTACCCACCTGTCCCAGACAACTTCGGGTTGGTTATGCCCAACACCCACGTCGTCAGCAGTTGTTTCTTCCCTGCTACCTTCGGCCATATCTTTATCCCTTTTCTAAAAGGCTGAAAGACTAAGTTGGTCACTTAATTTTCCAGTAAATTTAGTGCGTTAATAGTTCAAACGCCCTGTAAAACCTATGGTTCCAAGGTATATGACGGACGCATTTGGGTGTCAAGGATCGGCAACGGTTTCGTGACCCCTGGGGAATTCAATTTATAGAATTAGCTTGAGCGTTTTGAGGAGACGCGGCCGACTCTCTAATGAGCAGTGACGGTGGAAATTTAACCCATCGAGGTGATGTATCGGGGTTGTTTAGCCGTTCGAGCATCATTTTGGCGGCCTCAGCGCCGGTTTCATAACGCGGTGTTCGAATGGTCGTTAGACTTGGCTGCAAATGGGCACTTAGTGGGATGTCGTTGTATCCTGTAATAGATATGTCTTCTGGACAGCGGATACCGCGTTCTTTGAGCGCCTGATAGCAACCCGCTGCGATTAAGTCGCTCCCTGTTACTAAAGCAGTAAATCCTTTGCCTTTGGAAAGAAGCTCGCTGCAGCATTTTTTGCCGTCTTCTTCGTTGAAGGCATCGGCAACTGCAAATAGATCTTGATCGACCTCAACCCCAAATTCACGCATTGCATTAATCGTGCCGAAATGCCGATCTCTGCCCGTGGTAAGGTCTAAGGGGCCGGCAATATAGGCAAATTTTTGATGACCCAGACCGACAAGGTGTTCGAGAATAAGGTGTGTTCCCAAGGCATCATCGAAACCAACGCAGGAGATATCTGGATCGTCCCAGGTTCGATGAATGACAACGAGGGGCAGCTTATCTTCTTTACAAGCTAGAATTACCGGGGTGTTGGGCGATGATGTCGTCAGGATTAGCCCGTCCACACGCCGGTTGCGCATCAAGTCGACGATTAGTTTTTTCCGTTCTTGGTCTCCGTCAGAATTTGCGAGAAGGGGAACGTAGCCTGAAGCAACGAGGGTATCTTCAATCCCCCTGATGGTCGGTGGAAAGACGGGATTGGTCAGATCGGTAACGACGACTCCAACCGTCATTGATTGATTTGTTCGCAAGCCATATGCGATGGGGTTAGGTCGATAGCCCATTTCCGTCGCGACTTTTTGAACACGGGCGATAACTTCTGGAGAAACCATATTTCTGGTTTCAGAGTTGAGAACACGGGAGACCGTGGAGGCGTGAACACCCACGCGCTCCGCTATATCACGTATCGTTACTCTGCCAGAAACCATGATCTACAACTTATTCTGGTGAGTGTATTTCGGCAATATGAACATTTAGAGTTCAAAATTGGGTTTTTAAACGAACCATGCTATGTAGCTGACTGTATATAGAGTCAAAGTTTAGGCGAGGAACGACTATGTTACGCGCGGCTAACCGTTTAATTATTTTGGGTATTTTTTGTTTTCTTCCTTTGATGAGTGCGAATGCCGCTTCGGATAGCGCTGTCGGTATCGTGAAAGATTTTCAATCGGGTATTTTGGAAGTCCTGAAGAAAGTTAAAACTTTAAACATGAAGGGGCGTTACGACCTTGTCGCGTCTTTAACTAAACAGAATATGCACCTGACGCTTATGGTCGCAACGGCTTCGTCGCCATATTGGCGGGGAGGGACTAAGTCACAAAAGGGGAAACTGGTAAAAGCATTTCATCGAATGGGTGCGAGCTCAATCGTAACTCTGTTCGATGAATACAATGGTGAAGTCTTCAGAATTTGGCGTAGCCGGAAGACCTCAGGACCAACCGTTCTCGTTGATACAAAAATCGGTAATCCAAAAGATCAAGATCCTACAGAAGTGACATACGTAACGGCGAAAATTCAAGGGCGTTGGTGGATTATTGATGTGATTGTTGCGGGCGGAATCAGTGAAGTAAAAGTTCGTAAAAACGAGTTTTCTTCAGTCCTTTTGAAAGGCGGGATTGATGAGCTCATCCGCGTATTGAATGCAAGAGCTGATCGCCTCCTTTCCGGTAAAGAAAAGGCAGTCGCTGGGGGGAGATGAAACCTGTATCATTCTCAAAATTGGGGCTGATCCTTGCACCGAGCGGAACAGTGGGTTAAGTACCCAATGACCTGTAATCCAAGCCAAGAAAACGATATTATAGGCTGATAGATATAACGCAGACGGGAAATGCATCCCGAAGGCATAGGTAATTTAGAGGTAGGGATGAAACCGCCACCCTTTTCGTATCATGACCCCAGCAGCGTAGGAGAAGTAATCTCGCTCCTCGGCAGTCTGGAAAATCCCAAATTGCTCGCTGGTGGGCAGTCGCTAATGCCAATGCTCAATATGCGATATGTGATGCCTGATCACGTGATTGATCTGAACAAGGTCGATGGCCTGTCATATATCAATGATGAGGGTGGTGCGATTTCCATTGGCGGGATGACCCGGCAACGGGACTTGGAATATTCCGACGTTATTAAAGCGAAATGCCCGTTGATGCATGATGCATTGCTGCAGGTAGGGCATCGGCAGACGAGAAACCGCGGGACAATTGGCGGCTCACTTTCACATCTCGACCCAGCGGCAGAACTTCCAGCCGTTTGTGCCGCGCACGATGCGGTGATTGTGGTGCAAGGACCCAATGGGGAACGCGATATTCCGTTTGCAGATTTCCCGGTGGCGTATATGACGCCGGCGACTGAAATGGATGAATTGCTCATTGGGGTGAAAATTCAGGCATGGGCAGAAGGTCATGGCTACGCATTTGTAGAATTTGCTCGGCGTCATGGTGATTTTGCGATTACGTCTGCGGCCGCGCTTTTGGAGGTCGGTAGCGATGGTGGAATCACTCGCGCTTCTCTCACTGTTGGCGGTGTTGGTGCCGCGCCGGTGAGGATGAATGAAATTGAACAGGCATTAATTGGCCAATTCGGGGACGAAGAGAAGTTGCGGGAACTTTGTGAAGCTTGCCGTGAAATTGACGCGTTGGGAGATGTCTATGCTTCTTCCGAATATCGTCAACATTTGGCAACTGTGTTAAGCCGTCGTGCCTTAGTGAAGGCTTATGACCGGGCCACCGGAAAGGCGTAAAGGATTATACCATGGGTGAGACCAGAAAAATTTCTTTGTCGGTAAACGGCAAGACCTATGAAGAGGAAGTGGAGGTTCGTTTTACACTCGCTGATTTCCTGCGCCAGCAGCCTGGCCTGACGGGAACGCACTTGGGATGCGAACACGGAGTTTGTGGCGCGTGTACAATTTTATTGAATGGGCGCAGCGCACGTTCGTGCTTGATGCTTGCGGTACAGGTCGACGGTCAGGAAATCACGACTATTGAGGGGATTGCTCCTTCAGAAGATGAAATGCATCCGCTTCAGGAGGCGTTTCGGGATAATCATGGCTTGCAGTGTGGTTTCTGTACCCCAGGGATGCTGACTACCCTCATCGAGTTCCTAGGAGACAATCCTGACCCAACAGAACAGGAAGTTCGCGAAGCAATTAGCGGAAACTTGTGCCGTTGTACTGGGTACCAAGGAATCGTCGCGGCGGCTCTTGATGCAGCTCAACGGTTGCGTGAAGCCAAAGGCGCTTAGTTCGTGAGCGGCTGGAAGGTTTTTGGCAGCCGGGCAAAACGTCTAGAAGATCCAGCCTTATTAACCGGGCAGGGACGCTTTGTTGATGATATAATCCTACCCGAGATGCTGCATGCAGCATTTGTAAGAAGCCCGCATGGTCATGCGAAAATTTCCCGAATAGATGTTGAGCAGGCTCAGACGATGGACGGTGTCCAGGCGGTCTATACGCTCAACGACTTTCGTCCACACCTAACGAATGAACACCTTGTTGTTGGTTTGCCGAGCCCGGCTTATAAGCAGGAATTGGATCGTCCTGCGTTAGCGAATGATGAAGTCGTTTATGTCGGGAAGCCCGTTGCGATTGTTGTCGCAGATACTCGATACATTGCCGAAGATGCCGCGGCGATGGTGATGGTGGATTATGACATTTTGCCCGCTGTTGCGGATTGTCGGGCTGCCTTGGAAGACGGTGCGCCGCTCGCTCATTCAACGTCGCCTCATAATATTTTGGCGCAGTTCGATATGGGGTATGGCGAAGTCGACTCTGTATTTGCGAATGCACCGCATGTGTACAGCGAGTCGATGTGGCAGCATCGTGGCGGTAGCCAGTCAATCGAATGCCGTGGAGCCGTTTCTTTCTATGACCCGATAGAAGATTTGGTGACGCTTTACAGTGCAACGCAGGCAGCACATACAGCGAAGAATATTCTGATTGATATGCTGGGGCTTGATGAAAACCAAATTCGCGTAATCATCCCCGATGTTGGTGGCGGTTTTGGCCCCAAGCTTGTCTTTTATCAAGAAGATGTGGCTGTCGTTTTAGCGGCGAAACTGCTCGGCCGACCGGTTAAATGGGCGGAAGATCGGCGTGAACATTTTATTTCCACTACACAGGAACGAGATCAGTTCTGGGACGTTGAAATAGCTGTCGACAACGATGGCAAAATTCTCGGTCTGCGGGGGTCAATGATCCATGATCACGGCGCCTATACAGCCCGTGGGATCAATCTTGCGTTCAATTCCGCCCTAATCGTTTCGCTGCCCTACGATGTGCCTTGCTATTACATGGATGTCGTTCTTGCGGTAACGAATAAAGTGCCAGTAACGCCGGTACGAGGTGCTGGACACCCGCAGGGCATATTTGTGATGGAGAGATTGTTGGACCGGGCGGCGCGTGAGCTGGGTATTGATCGCCCCGAAATTAGGCGCCGTAATTTAATTCCTACCGAACAACTTCCCTATACCAAAGGTCTCAAGACGCGTGGCGATGCCCCAGTGATTTTGGATAGCGGTGATTACCTTGCCTGTATGGAAGATGCGTTGGAGCGCATTGATTTTACCGGATTTCTGGAGCGGCAAAAGAAGGCGCTCCAAGAAGGACGTTACATTGGCGTAGGGGTTGCCAATTATGTGAAGGGTACCGGTCGTGGGCCCTTTGAGACCGTTACTGTCCGCATAGGGCCGTCTGGTAAAATAATGGTCTATAGCGGTGCTGCTGCGATGGGACAGAGTACGCAAACGATGCTCACACAAATTGTGGCTGAGCACCTTGGTGGCGATATGGAGAACGTTGAGGTTGTCATCGGCGATAGTTCGGTTGTTCCGATGGGTATTGGGGGTTCTGCGAGCCGACAAACCGTGACAGCTGGATCATCGGCGTTGCTTGCGGCACGGGAAGTGCAAGACAAAGCGTTAAAAGTTGCCGCTCATATGCTAGAGGCTTCTGAAGAGGATCTGGAGATTGATGGCAATGAAATCCGCGTAAAAGGTGTCCCAGATTTGAAAGTTGGGCTTGGCAAAGTTGCCCACGCGGTAGCAGGGACTCCGGGGTATGCGTTGCCAGGTGGAATTGAGCCAGGCATGGAAGCGACCAAAAACTTTATGGTCGACGACCTGACCTTCGTCAACGGTACAGCGGCAGTTGAAGTGGAAGTGGACCCGGAAACCGGCAAGGTTTCATTCCTAAAATATGTCATTGTCCATGATTGTGGAACGGTTGTTAATCCGATGATTGTTGAAGGTCAGGTTATTGGCGGTACTGCACATGGTATCGGCAATACGTTGTTTGAATGGATGGGATACGATGAGACCGCTCAGCCAATCACGACAAATTTTGCGGAATACCTCCTCGTTAGTGCGCCGGAAATGCCACATATCCAAATGGGGCATATGGAAAGCCCAACGCCTCTAAATCCTCTCGGGGTTAAGGGAGTAGGGGAATGTGGTGTCGTCCCGGCGCCAGCAGCGATAATCTCGGCGGTTGAAAATGCTCTGTCGCCATTTGGTGTCTTTTTTGACCACGTCCCGCTTCGTCCGCCTGAAATAGTCGAAAAAATTCAAAGTGCTAAAGCGTTAGCGGGTTGAATCGCGGCTTTTCACTCCATTTTAACCAAATTTTTAGCTTGTTCGACGATACTGTCAGTTAAGAAATACTTCTAACTTAGCGGGCAAAGCCGGTGAAACAGGTATATCTCGACACAATTCTTCTTATTGAACGCCTTCATCGCCAGTTTCTAGAGGTGGTTAAGGCGGAGCTTGACCGCCTCGGCATTGAAGATATCAATAACGTGCAGGCGTTAATTCTCTCCCATGTCGGTGAAGAAGAGCTGACCGTTGGCGAGTTGACTTACCGTGGGTATTACCAGGGCTCAAATGTTTCCTACAACGTGAAAAAGATGGTTGAGAACGGCTACCTGAAACAGGAGCGTTCGGCTCATGATCGTCGGACCGTTCGGGTTAGCGTTTCAGAAAAGGGCTTAGAAATCTGCGAATTGATATCTGTACTCTATGATCGTCATATTAGTCAGTTGGCGGACGGGCCGATTGAAGAAGATGTGATGCAGTCGACGAATGAAGCTCTCCGCAGGTTGGAACGGTTCTGGGCCCATGAATTGGCATACGGACCCCGTAACTCGGCAGATGTGACGACGTCCGCAGCCTGACTTGACCGCGAACGTCCACCACCTAATTTTCTAAAAGTTGCTGTGATAGAATCTTAGCATCGCCGTGTTGTTGGACGAGTGCAGTTTTTAGCTTGTTCAAGGCGCGACTTTCGATTTGACGTATCCTTTCCTTAGTCACTCCATAGTCTGCCCCAATTTTTGCAAGGGTGGCTTTCTCGTCATCCAAAAACCGGTGTTGGATTATGTCTTGCTCACGAGGGGACAAAAGGGCGAGGGCATCTTGTAACCACTTTGACCTGACCTCCCCGTCATGTTGTTCCGTAACAATCTGCTCAGGGGTTGGACGTTCGTCCGCCAAAAAATCTTGCAGATCGTCACCGTCTTCCTGTCCGATAGAGGCATTCAATGATTTTGTCGGACCGGAAAAATGTGCTTCCATTCGTTCGACGGCTGTCACCGGTACTTTGAGACGCTGGGCAATTTCCGCGCGGTTTTCGTCGGTCATAAGCCCACCATTGTAATCTTGAATTTTAGCGCGTAATCGGCGCAAGTTGAAAAATAGGCTTTTTTGCGCTGGCGTCGACCCGATGCGGACAATCGAAGAATTTCGGATGATGTATTCTTGGATTGCTGCAAGAATCCACCAAGAAGCATATGTTGAGAACCGAACACCTTTCTCAGGGTCAAATCGTTTTGCAGCCGTAAGTAGTCCGATGTTCCCTTCTTGAATAAGGTCCGATACCGGCATGCCATAGCCCTTGAAACCTGACGCCATTCTGACGACCAGTCTGATATGGCTTGTTACCAATTGGTCCAAAGCATTTTGGTCTTCATCGTCGCGCCACTTGCGCCCTAATTCAGCCTCATACTCTTTTTCAAGCATTGGTGCGCGCATTGCAGAGGTTATGTATCTACGGTCTTCTGGACTAGCTGTGGAATTAATGCGTTGGCTCATGTTTTCCCCTCCTACATTTACACCTTGAGCTGAATATTGGTGCGTAATAAATAGTATCGAGTCACTAAGATATGGACTCACTAGTATATTTTCAAGGGAATTATCGACTCGCTATCAATTTAAATGTAATTCAGCTAGATTGCGGACTAGTCATTCCAGTATGCGGGTTCTAAGTTACGCCTTAATGACGATATCTGACGCCTTTCCTGTCCTTGTTAACCGGCTTAGCCGGGTCGCCCATGCGTTGCAGTTCTCGCACGGCTTGAACCCGGCGCAGTGGGAAGCATTGCGGTATCTCGAGAAGGCCAACCGGTATTCGGCGTCTCCAAGTGCGATGGCAGATTACCTCGGGGCGACAAAGGGAACAGTTTCGCAGACATTGATCGCTCTGGAATCTAAAGGACTTGTCAGAAGGGATCGTTGCCCAAACGACCGACGGGCGATTGTTTTGGCCTTAACAGATGCAGGTCGTGAAATTTTAACCCAGGATCCGCTATGCCAGATTTACGCTGCGACCGAAAAAGTTCCAAAGGCCGAACGCGAGCAGCTTGCTGAGGTTATGAAATCAATTCTCGATGACCTTTGTGTTCGCAACAATAGCTCACAATTTGGCGTGTGCGGTGATTGTTGCCACCTTGATGATGGCGATTGCGCAGGTTCGGGGACTTGTGGCGTTACAGGTGACCCTTTGGAGGCGTCGGATCTTAAACGTATTTGCATCGATTTCTCGCCCTGTAGTGACGACGAAGTATCGTTGTCCAAATAGCTCAATTTTCCCGTTAGTAGCCTGATTCTATAGGGTTCTGGTAGGGTTCCCGCTATCGAATATGATATTATTCGGTTCGAAATCGGGGGGACTTTGAATTCATGGCTCTGCTTATCAATAACGACGTTCAAGAACGTGTTCTCGACATGAAAGATGCAGTCGATGCGATGGAAGCCGTCCTTAAACAGTACGCGCAGGGTTTAGCGTGTTTCCAACCGCGAACTGATTTGTGGGCGCCGACGGCGACGAACGGTGACTATTATCGCTGGGGATCCCTGTTAGGAGCAATGTATGATCCACCGACACTCGCCTTTCGGTTTAAATCAGACATTTTGACATGGACCGAGTATGACGGTGCTGTCACCGAGGAATGGCACAATATGGAGCCGGGTAAATATTGTGGCTTCGTCATTCTTATCGATATGACAAATGGTGAGATCATTGCCTTGATGAATGATGGCATCATCCAGCATGCGCGCGTTGGTGCAACGGCAGCAGTTGGCGCGAAGTATTTGTCGCGTGAGGACTCCACTGTTTTAGGCGTCGTGGGCTCAGGAGGCATGGCCCATGCTTATTCTGAAGCCATTTGCACTATCCGTGACATTCAGGAAGTACGGGTCTGGAGCCCCACAAAAGAGAATCGTGATAAGTTTGCGACCGATATGACAGCGAAACTCGGTATTCCTGTTACGGCTGTGGCTGATAATTTTGCTGTCGCTGAAGGTGCAGATATCGTGGCGTTATGCACGGATTCGCGTGAGCCTGTTTACACAAAAGATATGCTTGAAGCGCAGAAGCCGGGCGGTTTGTTTATCCGTTGCCGGATTGATGAAATCGATGAGCCAGTCTATGACGCTGTAGATAAAGTATTTGGCATGTCCCAGGATTCTTATGATGATTTGAGTATCGGTTCTGAACAAGAACGAGCTCGTAGACCATCGGGGACAGCATATCTCAAGCGTTATGAAACAAATGACTGGCCAATTTTGGCGAGTGTCATCAACGGTGATGTTGTTGGCCGTGAGAATGATTCCGAAACCATCTTTTTCGATAATAACTCCGCTGGATTGCAGTTTGCGGCAGTAGGACGGGTGATTTACGAAAAGGCCAAAGAAGCCAAGCTCGGAATGCATATCCCAATGGAGTGGTTTCATCAGGATATTCGTAACTAGCATTTAGGAAACGAATGATGTCTGGCGAAGGAAGCGAAGTGATTATCGAGATCCTACAGGTTGGGAACGCGGTAAAGGTTATCGCTGTCGATCCTAAAACAGGCCTGGAGGTTTCAATCGTTGGCTCGCCGACGATGAGTGAGGAAATGCTCAAGCGAAACGCCGTTAATAAGCTAAACTATATGCTAAAAAAACAAAGCGCCGGTCGGGTTCGATAAGAACAACAAATAGGGAGCCAGAGTAAATCACCGGCATGGAGTATTTTCTTCAACAATTAATCAATGGTGTAACACTCGGGGCGATATACGGCTTAATCGCCATTGGCTACACGATGGTTTACGGCATCATCGGCATGATCAATTTCGCACATGGCGAAATATTCATGATCGGGGCGTTTATATCTTTGATTTCATTTTTGATATTAGGGCCAAGTGGTGGCGCAATGGTTCCGATAGCGCTGCTGGTTGTTCTATTGATCGCAATGAGTCTTACGGCGGTTTATGGCTGGGCGTTGGAGCGTATTGCCTATCGGCCTTTGCGAGGGTCTCCTCGGCTTGCAGCGCTCATTTCAGCAATCGGTATGTCGATCATTCTGCAAAACTATGTGCAACTTAGCCAGGGCGCACGTGTCAAGACGTTACAGCCCGTCATCGAAGGCGGTTTCCAGTTGATGAAGGCAGGTAACTTCACTGTCGTCTTAAGCTACATGCAAATCATAATCGTGGTTGTCACGGTTTCTTTAATGGCTGTGTTCTGGACAGTAATTACCAAGACGGCACTTGGTCGGGCCCAACGCGCTTGTGAACAAGATCGAACAATGGCAGCGCTGCTTGGCATCGACGTTGATCGGACCATTTCAATTACCTTCATCCTGGGGGCGGCGTTGGCTGCCGTGGCCGGCATGATGGTCACTCTGTATTACGGTGTTATCGATTTTTATGTCGGTTTTCTGGCAGGCATAAAGGCTTTTACGGCGGATGTCCTAGGCGGAATCGGATCTATTCCCGGGGCCATGCTAGGTGGCTTGCTGATCGGTTTAATAGAAGCATTTTGGTCAGGCTATTTTTCTATCGAATATAAAGATGTTGCGGCTTTTTCGATCCTAGTTCTGGTCTTGGTCTTTCGTCCCAGCGGTCTCCTAGGCCGACCTGAAGTCGAAAAGGTATAGAGGGCGTCAGCGTGGCATCGCAACCACAGGACTGGTCTGCCACGTTAAAAGAAAGCGCTATCACTGCCGCGATCGCTGCTGCGCTGATGTTTCCGATGATTGGTCTCTACACCTCGACGCGTGCTGGCGGGCTTGCTATCGAAACACGATGGATAGAACTTGCAATCGGTGTATTGCTGATTTTTTTGGGTCGCATCGCGCTGATTCGACTTCGCGATGGCGAACGTTTGGTCCCTTTTGTTGGTGGTGTTTTTGCCGTCGGCTTAGGGCTTCAGCTTCCGTTGCCAAACGGGCTGCTGACGGTTTGCTGTATTGCTGGTGGTGCAGTTGTTGTTCTGAGAAGTGTCGTCCTTTGGGTGGGGGGGAAGCTAAAGGCAACAAATGATGCGAGGAATAGTCCGCCCTTGGCCGCCCGAGCGCAGTTATTTTTAAAACAATACGGCCCTTGGCTCGGGGCGGCCGTCATCGCATTTGCCATTGCATTTCCTTGGCTGCCTTTCGCTGATAGGCGATTAATTGATCTGGCGACGCTAGTTCTGATTTACGTAATGCTCGGGTGGGGACTCAATATTGTTGTTGGCCTCGCAGGATTGCTGGATCTCGGATATGTCGCGTTCTATGCAATCGGCGCCTATAGCTTTGCTCTTTTATCCAGCAATTACGATATGTCATTTTGGGCTTGTTTGCCGGTGGCGGCGATGTTGGCGGCATTTCTGGGCATTTTACTCGGTTTTCCAGTCCTCCGTTTACGCGGGGACTACTTAGCAATCGTAACGCTTGGTTTTGGCGAAATGATCCGGATCATTTTGATCAATTGGGTTGATTTTACGAAGGGGCCTGATGGTATCTCCGGTATTCCTAAACCAACATTATTTGGCCTGTCTTTCAGTCGAAGGCCTCCAGAAGGTACAGAGTCCTTTCACCAATTTTTTGACATACCCTATGCATCCGTCGATAGAATCATCTTTTTGTTCTATGTCGCGCTTGGGCTGGCTTTGTTGACCAACGCCTTTATCTTGCGGATTAGAAAACTACCGATAGGGCGGGCTTGGGAAGCTTTACGAGAAGACGAAATAGCTTGCCGTTCCCTAGGACTTAATCCGACGAACATAAAACTTTCAGCATTTGCTTTGGGCGCAATGTTTGGCGGGCTGGCCGGTGCGGTCTTTGCCGCGCGCCAGAGCTTTATCAGCCCGGAGAGTTTTACCTTTATTGAGTCTGCAATCATTCTCGCGGTAGTGGTTCTGGGGGGCATGGGCAGCCAGATCGGTGTCGCCATTGCCGCGATCTTGTTGATCGGTCTTCCTGAATGGTTCCGAGAATTGCAGGATTATCGGATGCTGGCGTTTGGGGCATTGATGGTGGCGATAATGGTTTGGAGACCTAAAGGCATCCTGTCATTTCGTGAGCCGACGCTCCGCCTTCACGAAGAGGATAGGGGGGCAAAGCAATGACGAAGCCCCTTCTGTCTGTCGAACATCTTTCAATGCAATTTGGCGGATTAACTGCCGTAGATGATTTATCATTCGACGCGGCTGATCGTAGAATAACGGCGATCATCGGTCCCAATGGTGCTGGAAAAACGACGGTGTTCAATTGTCTGACGGGATTTTATCCCCCAACGGTTGGCCGTTTAATCGTTTCATTTGGTGAATCACAGTATCAGCTTGAGCAAATGGAAGGTTTTCGGATCGCGCGAGAGGCTCGAATAGCCCGGACATTCCAAAATATTCGCCTGTTTCCACAAATGTCTGTGTTGGAAAATCTTGTTGTCGCTCAGCATACAAAATTGATGAATGCTTCGATGTTTTCAATTGCTGGGCTACTCGGGTTGCCTCGATATCGAACAGTTGAAAGTGAAGCAATTGAGAAAGCCGAGCATTGGCTGGAGCGGATAGGCTTATTGGCCCGTTCAGACTGGGATGCTGGCAATTTGCCTTATGGCGATCAGCGTCGGCTCGAAATAGCACGCGCAATGTGCACGAACCCAGCGATGTTGTGTCTCGATGAACCAGCCGCCGGATTGAATCCACGAGAATCGGCGGAACTAAATGAACTCCTCATTTCAATCCGCAATGATGATGGAATAGGGGTTCTCCTCATCGAGCATGATATGAGCGTTGTCATGGAGATTTCCGATAAGATCATCGTTCTCGATTATGGCCGAAAGATCGCGGACGGGGAACCAGATGCCGTACGGTCGGACCCCGCTGTTATACGGGCTTATCTCGGTGAGGATGGTGATGCTCAGGAAAGCTCGAATGTCTGAGGTGATGTTACAGCTTTCTGGTATAGATGCCTTTTACGGACGCATCCAGGCATTGAGAGGTGTTTCCCTAGATGTCGCCCCTGGTGAGATTGTTAGCCTTATTGGGGCAAATGGGGCCGGCAAGACAACGTTACTGATGACGGTTTGTGGTGAGCCACGGGCAGCGACTGGCCAGATCCTATTTGATGGAAATGATATTACACAAACGCCAACGCATGAGATTGCACGCGCAGGCATCGCCCATTCTCCGGAAGGGCGGCGGATATTCCCGCGTATGACAGTACAAGAAAATCTGTTGATGGGCAGTGTTGCGAACCCTGGAGCTAATCAGGCAGACGCGTTTGAACGGGTGTTTAATTTATTTCCGAGGCTAAAGGAGAGGCGGAGCCAACGTGGGGGAACTTTGTCCGGTGGCGAACAACAAATGCTGGCCATTGCGAGAGCGCTCATGAGCAATCCTAAATTGCTGCTGCTTGATGAGCCTTCTCTGGGATTGGCGCCGATGATTGTTTCTCAAATTTTTCAGGCGATTAAACGCTTAAACGAACAAGAAGGCATGACGGTGTTTTTGGTTGAGCAGAATGCATATCACGCTTTACGGCTCGCTCATCGCGGCTTTGTAATGGTCAATGGCGTCATTACGTTAACGGGGACTGGGAGCGAGCTTTTAGGCAATGCAGAAGTACAGGAAGCTTATTTGGAAGGCGCTGTGAAGAAAGTAGCCGACGCATGACCGCTGATATTTGGGTTTTTTTGATTTTCACCGCGATCTTTATGGGTGGCGCGGGCTATCTTACTGGTCAGGCGCTTGCGAGCACATGGCGGCCGATATGGCAGCTCATCGCATACAGCCTGCTATTGGGAGGATTTGATCGGTTTTTTGTTTATGCCCTGTTTAAAGGACAGCTTTTGTCCGCGTCTGGTTATGTCATGGATAGTTGCGTAATCATGCTGATTGCCTTTCTGGGCTACAGGATCACGCGCGTTAGTATTATGGTCAGGCAATACCCTTGGCTTTATTGCCGAAAAGGGCTTCTCGGATGGAAGAATATAGACAGTGTTTAGCTGGAGACTGTTGCCGTGAATAGCGAGTTCGTTAAGATTGATACGTCAAACCTCGACGGGGGCAAAAATTTCGTGAACGGAGAAGAAAAATGAAAACGGGTTCTTTAGGTGTACTGGCCGTATTAGCGCTCGGTCTAAATAGTATTTCCGCAAAGGCTGACATTGTCATTGCAACAGCTGGACCGATGACAGGGCAATACGCCTCCTTCGGTGAACAAATGCGTAAAGGCGCAGAATTGGCTGTTCAGGACCTCAACGCAAGAGGAGGGGTCCTGGGTCAAAAGCTCCGATTGGAGATTGGAGATGATGCCTGCGACCCGAAGCAGGCAGTTGCTGTCGCAAATCAACTGGCTTCCAAAGGCGTTAAGTTGGTAGCGGGCCACTTCTGCTCAGGGTCCTCGATCCCAGCTTCAGATGTGTATGCTGAAGAAGATGTTCTGCAGATTTCTCCGGCTTCGACAAACCCAAAACTCACCGAACGTGGTCTTCCAAACGTCTTCCGCGTTTGTGGCCGGGATGATCAGCAGGGATTGGTTGCTGGTAATTTCCTCTCAAAACAATTTGGTAAGAAGAATATAGCCGTCGTCCATGACAAAACGGCTTATGGTAAAGGATTGGCTGACGAAACACATAAGACGTTAAAAATGAACGGTGTAAAGCCGGTTATGTATGATGCCTACACCGCTGGGGAAAAGGATTACACGGCTTTAGTGACCAAGTTAAAGGCGGCCAGTGTTGATGTGCTGTATGTCGGCGGCTATCACACCGAAGCTGGGCTTATGGTCCGACAAATGCGCCAACAAGGAATGAAAACCATTCTTGTGTCCGGTGACGCGTTGGTTACAGATGAATATTGGTCGATAACTGGGAAGGCCGGAGAGGGAACGCTGATGACATTTAGCCCTGATCCACGCAAGAATCCGAAGGCCGCTTCGGTGGTCGAGAAATCGCGAAAAGCTGGGTACGAACCGGAGGGCTATACGCTCTATACTTACGGCGCTATCCAGGCTTGGGCCCAAGCTGTCGAAAAACTAAAATCTACCGATACCGGAAAAGTTATTAAGGCACTGAAATCTATGAAGTTTGATACCGTTATCGGGACGTTTGGCTTTGACAAAAAAGGCGATGTGACGGCGCCTGGCTACGTCCTATATGAATGGAAGAGCGGCAAATACGATTATTTTAAATAGAGCCGGTATATAGCCCAAAAAATTAAGCCCGCCGGGTAGTAACCGCGCGGGCTTTTTATTTAAGGCTATTTGCGGCGGCGCGGTACTTTTTCGCCCTTTTTGCGGCCAAGACCAATGCGCTTTGCGAAGTTTGCGCGTTGTTCCGCGTAATTTGGCGCTACCATCGGATAATCTGGCGGAAGCCCCCATTTCGTCCGGTATTCATCAGGTGTCATGCCGTATGACGCGCGTAAATGGCGTTTCAGCATCTTCAATTTTTTGCCGTCTTCAAGGCATACGATGTAATCGGGTGTCACCGAGCGGCGAATGCTAACAGCAGGTTTCGGCGGTTCAGCACCACCATCTGCATTTCGACCATTCAAAGAAGTCAGCGATGTATAAACAGTATTAATTACTTCAAGAACTTGAGCCGCATTAACTGGATTATTGCTCACGTAGGCGGAAACAATTTCGACAGCCATTCTAAGGACTTCACCGCTCGGAACGACTGTGTTGTTTTCTTCTGCCATAAGATCGAACACCTAATTTAATGAAAGGGTAGAGAGCGCGAAGACTACCTTTATGCCTTTAACTGTCAATAAATTTTGGAAAAAATGTTCTATAATTATTGAATTTAATCTTTACGTCGCCGTTTTGAATTCTATATGTCGCAGTGAAATTCCGTTTACGAGAGTTTCTTAGTGATTTTATTCTATAGGATCCAATTCAATACTAGATGCTGTTATAGTTCTGGAATAAGGGATTAAACGACGACAATTAGCGCGGGCTGGTCTTCCATCAACTATATATGGTAGGTTCTCGCTATTAATTCCAACACTCCTTGGATCTGATCAAATGTCTCAGAAAACGATAGCAGTTGGCGCAGATCACGGCGGCTATGAAATGAAGCTTGATCTTACGGTCCAGCTGCGTGACATGGGGTTTACGGTCTTAGATTTAGGTACTGATAGCGCGGATTCGGTGGATTACCCTGACTTTGCGGAACTCGTAGTCAAAGCAATAGAAGGTGGTGAAGCTGAGCGGGGGGTGTTGGTGTGCGGAAGTGGTATCGGCATGTCGATTGCGGCCAACCGTCATAAAGGCATTAGGGCAGCGCTTTGCAGCGATGAAGTTTCTGCGGAACTGGCGCGTCAACATAATGACGCCAATATACTCGTTCTCGGCGAACGTTTAATAGAACTACCTGTTGCAAAACAATGTGTTAGTAAGTTTTTCTCAACCGAATTCGAAGGTGGGAGGCACGAACGTCGTGTCAAAAAACTTGGCTGAATTCAGTTTCTTAGAAGGATTGTTGAAGTAATGGCGAGCGAAGATACAGGCGGTCAACAGCTTGTAAATAGTGGTTTCTTTTCAGAAGATTTGAGCACACGTGATCCCGAGTTGTTTGGTTCGATTCAGGATGAACTAGGGCGTCTGCAAAATCAGGTTGAGCTCATTGCTTCCGAAAACGTCGTGTCAGCGGCGGTTTTGGAGGCGAACGGTTCTGTTATGACCAATAAATACGCTGAAGGTTATCCTGGTAGGCGTTATTACGGTGGTTGTGAGTATGTTGACGTTGCAGAACAGTTAGCGTTGGATCGGGCCAAAAAGTTGTTTGGCTGTGCCTACGCCAATGTCCAACCACACGCAGGCGCGCAGGCTAATCTTGGGGTTTATGTTGCCCTTTGTCAGCCGGGGGATACGTTGCTCGGAATGTCTTTGGCGGCTGGCGGACACCTTACCCATGGGGCAAAGCCTAACTTTTCTGGGAAATGGATGAATGCCGTCCAATACGGGGTTCGCGAAGACGATCATCGTATCGATTATGATGAGGTTGCGGCTCTCGCTAAAGAGCATAACCCGAAGATAATTGTTGCTGGAGGTTCCGCATATCCGAGGGTGATTGATTTTGCGCGTTTTCGAGAGATTGCGGATTCTGTCGGTGCGTATTTGATGGTAGATATGGCGCATTTCGCAGGACTCGTAGCGGGTGGTGTGCACCCAAGTCCTTTGCCTCATGCCCATGTCGTAACAACAACGACCCATAAGACTTTGCGTGGGCCTCGTGGTGGGATGATCCTTTCAAACGACGAAGATATTGGGAAGAAAATCAACTCTTCGATCTTTCCTGGAACGCAGGGTGGTCCGTTAATGCATGTTATTGCGGCCAAAGCAGTCGCATTTGGAGAGGCATTGAGACCGGAGTTTAAAGGATATGCCGCGCGCGTCGTTGAGAACGCTCAAACCTTGGCAGCAACGCTGGCTGATCAAGGGTTGGATATCGTTTCAGGAGGAACCGATACCCACTTAATGCTCGTCGATCTCCGTCCCAAAGGCCTTACAGGTAAGGTGGCGGAGGCCAGCCTCGAAAATGCCGGTATTACGTGCAATAAAAACGGCATACCGTTTGATCCAGAGAAACCAACGATTACCTCCGGAATTCGGCTAGGAACACCCGCTGCGACAACGCGAGGCTTCGGACCTGAGGAGTTTACGGCCGTTGGTAATATGATTGTTGAAGTTTTAGACGGTTTAGCAGCCAGTAACGGTGACAATAGTGCTGTTGAACAAAAAGTTCGCAAGCAGGTAGGCGAGCTCTGTGAACGTTTTCCAATTTACACAAATCAATAACTAGTGGGGCAACCGAAACATGCATTGTCCGTTTTGTGGTGCTGAAGATACTCAAGTTAAAGATTCTCGACCGACCGAAGAGGGGGCTGCTATTCGGCGCCGTCGTGCCTGTATAGGCTGCGGCGCGCGGTTTACGACCTTCGAACGGGTTCAACTTCGTGAATTGACAGTTGTTAAACAGAACGGAAAGCGGGAACCGTTTGATCGTGATAAACTGGCCCGGTCGCTCAATATTTCACTGCGGAAACGCCAAGTCGAACCCGAGCGTATAGAGCGGTTAATCAACAGCATCGTCCGACGACTCGAAAGCAGCGGTGAAAGCGACATCCCATCGCAACGCGTCGGTGAACTTGTCATGGATGGGCTGTCGACCCTCGATTCCGTTGCTTATGTACGTTTTGCATCAGTGTATAGAAATTTCCGCGAAGCCCGCGATTTTGAAGATTTCGTAGGAACTCTTGGTGACCTCGACGACGACTAATGTCGACCAAGCGCATATGAAGACCGCGATTAGCTTGGCTGAGCGCGGCCTCGGCCAGACATGGCCAAATCCTTCGGTTGGTTGTGTAATTGTTGCTGAAAATAAAGTCGTTGGGCGCGGATGGACGCAACCTGGCGGGCGTCCCCACGCTGAAACGGATGCATTGAAGCGCGCTGGCGAAGCGGCGCAGGGGGCAACGGCTTATGTAACGCTAGAACCCTGTGCCCATCATGGAGAAACCCCACCTTGTGCCCAGGCGCTTATTGATAGTGGCATGTCCCGAGTTGTTGTCGCACTGGAAGATCCTGACCCTCGTGTAAGCGGTGGCGGGGTTCAGATGCTTCGTGATGCCGGTATTCGGGTTGATCTCGGGGTTTGCCAAGCCCAAGCCGAGGTGGTGACAAGTGGATTCTTAAAACGTGTGACCAAATCACGTCCCCATGTAACGTTGAAACTTGCGACAACCCTCGACGGGCGCATAGCAACGAGATCTGGCGACAGCGAATGGGTGACCGGCGACTCGGCTAGGCGTTCGGGGCACATGTTGCGCGCAAATCATGATGCAATTTTAGTCGGCGCTCGAACGGCGGCGGAAGATAATCCGATATTGACCTGCCGTCTACCCGGTTTAGCTAGTCGGTCACCGGTTCGTATCGTTGTCGATGGCCGAATGCGATTGCCTTTGACGCACGAGCTTGTAACAAGCGCAAGAGAGACGCCGACTTGGTTGTTTGCCTTTGCAGAAACGCCCCAGAATGCGGACCGTAGACGTGCTTACATCGATGGCGCTGTAGAGATATTTGATATTTCGCCGAATCCGGATGGGTATCCCGATTTAGAGGCCGTTCTGGCTGTTCTCGCGGATAAAGGGATTACGCGTTTGCTTGTTGAGGGAGGCGGGGTTATTGCCGCGGCGTTTCTTAAGCTTGGGCTTATCGACGAGGTATTTTGGTATCGAGCAGCGAAAATAACTGGCGGCGATGGGTTGCCCGCTATCGCCGAGATGGGTATTGAGCGCCTACGGGATGCAAAATGCATAAATAGGCTTTATGTAGAGAGCGTGGGCGACGATGTCGTCGAGCGTTATAGTGTGACAGGTTAAAGATATGTTCACAGGTATTATCACAGATGTTGGCGAGGTTCGCTCAATCGAGAAGCGTGGTGATACGCGTATCGAAATTAGTACGAGCTATGATACGGCTGAAATAGAGTTGGGCGCGTCAATTGCCTGCTCTGGGCCCTGTTTAACCGTCGTTGAAAAAGGTGATGGTTGGTTTGCCATAGAAGCTTCTGCGGAAACACTTGATAGAACAACCATTGGTGATTGGTCCGTCGGGAGTAAGGTAAATACCGAGAGGGCTTTGAAGCTAGGTGAGGAACTCGGTGGGCATATTGTATCCGGACATGTCGATGGCATCGCCCAAATTATTGCGACGAAAGTTGAGGGTGATAGTAAACGGTTTGAGCTGGAAGCACCTGAAGAGCTTAAGTCTTTTATTGCAGAGAAAGGATCGGTCGCCTTGGAAGGTGTTTCCCTGACGGTGAACGAGGTGTCCGACAATCGATTTGGCGTAAATATTATTAGTCATACACAAGCCTGTACGACGTTTGGCGAGAAGTCAGAAGGTGATCGGATTAACCTAGAGATAGATATGCTGGCCCGTTACGTAAGCCGGCTGTTAGAAAAGGAATAAACGTGGCAAAACAACCAGCCGCTTCAGAGGAAAATTCAATGTCAGCTGAGTCTAACGACCTGCACGCCGCTTTGTCGTCGCCGGAAGAATTAATCGCAGATATTGCAGACGGGAAAATGGTCGTGCTCGTCGATGATGAGGATCGCGAGAATGAAGGCGACCTAATCATCGCTGGTGATAAATGTGATGCCGATGCGGTGAATTTTATGGCGACTCATGGGCGTGGGCTCGTTTGCCTGTCATTGACGAACGAACGGGTCAAAGGGCTCGGCCTTTCGATGATGGTGAATGAAAATAAGGCGCCGCTCAGTACCGCCTTTACGATTTCGATTGAAGCACGCGAAGGCGTGACGACAGGTATTTCTGCAGGTGATCGCGCGAAAACCATTGAAGTCGCGATTAATGAAAATAATGGCGAAGAGTCGATCGTTAGTCCGGGCCACGTATTTCCTTTAGTTGCGCGTGACGGTGGTGTCCTGGTCCGCGCCGGGCATACAGAAGCTGCAGTTGATCTTTCTCGCCTCGCTGGTCTTAACCCGTCGGGGGTGATCTGCGAGATTATGAAGGACGACGGCACGATGGCGCGTCTCCCCGATCTCGTTGGCTTTTGCCAAGAACATAATTTGAAATTGGGTACAATTGCAGACCTTATTGCATATCGCCTCCGGCATGATGCGACTGTTGAACGGACGATCGAAACAACCTTAAAACGAGCGGTTGGTGGCGAATTTGATCTCATCATTTATGAGAGCCAGGTGAACGGAACTGAACATGTCGCCGTGGTGAAAGGTGATGTCACAACTGATGAACCTGTTCTTGTTCGGATGCATGCTCTTAATGTGTTGGATGATACGTTGCGGGATATTCAGAATCCGCGGGCCGGTGAGCTGGAAATGTCATTGCGTTTAGTCGCGGAAGAAGGACGCGGTGCAGCAGTGCTCATCCGCGACTCGTGGAATGCGCGGTTTTCAAACCAGGTCAGTTTGCGCGATGCGGTTTCGGGCGTTCAACCGATCAAACCACCTGGAGATAAGCCTGCGCCTGTAATTCGTGACTATGGTATAGGCGCCCAAATTCTGCGTGATCTTGGAATTACGGATATGCGTTTGTTGACAAATACCAAGGAAAGCACAATCAAGGGCATCGATGGTTACGGCTTAAGTGTAACGGAGCGGGTGGCTATTCCCCGCCTCGAAGATTGAGTTAAAGCAAAAAGGAATCCCGATGGCGGACGCACCGCACATAATGATCGTCGAATCGCGATATTACGAAGAAATCGCGCAGGAACTAATTACCAGCGTCATGAAAGAGTTAGACGATGCTGGCGCCACCTATGAACGTTTCGAAGTACCTGGCGCTTTTGAAATCCCGACCGCTATTAAATACGCGATACGGTCGATGGATTTTTATTCTGCCCGCCAACGTTTCGACGGTTATATCGCTCTTGGTTGTGTCATCCGAGGGCAGACTTCACACTATGATTACGTATGTGGAGAAAGCGCGCGTGGCCTTCAGGATTTAGCCCTGCAACATTCACTGGCCCTGGGATATGGAATTCTAACGGTTGAAAATCGTGATCAGGCGATGGCCCGTGCCAAGCGAAGCGAACAGGACAGAGGCGGCCATGCGGCGCGCGCCTGCCTTCGCATGATTGAGCTTAAACGTCATTTCCATCTTTATCCTCGATGACCGAAAAGCCTGACGTCCAATCCGGTAAAAAGCCGGCTTCAAGGACTAGGCGACGGGCGACAATACGGCATAGTGCGGCCCGCCTTGCCGCCGTTCAGGCGCTTTATCAAATTGAATTTAGCGGATCACCTGTTAATGGAGTGATAGAGGAGTTTCGACTCCATCGCCTTGGCGCGGCTGACGAGGAAGTTAGCGGCGGGGCGAAAGCGAATGACGTTCTATTTCAGGAACTAGTCCGCGGCGCGATAAGCCGACAAGAAGAGATTGATGGTCATATAGAGGCCGTACTCGATGATAGTTGGCCGCTCGACAGAATTGCCATTGTTATGCGATGTATTTTACGTGTCGGTACATTTGAATTGGTTTCACGGTTTGAAGCTCCCGCTCGGGTCATTGTGAAAGAGTATGTTGATTTGGCTCATTCGTTCTTCTCGGGCGGAGAACCTGGAATGGTGAATGGCGTCCTGGATAAGCTAGCGAGTCAGTTGCGGCCAGGTGAATTGGAGGCGCGCCTTGAGCGACAGGAAAAATCGTCCGAGTGAATTCGATTTAATCGAAAAGTTATTCGTCCCTCTCGCGAAGTCTCACGCGGGAGCTGCAGCGCTAAAAGACGATTGCGCTACACTTATAGTAAGCAGTGGGTATGAAGCGCTCTATTCGATGGACACGTTGGTGGCTGGTGTTCATTTCTTCGAGACTGATCCTGCTGATCTCATTGCCAAGAAGTTGTTGCGGGTAAGCTTGTCGGATTTGGCTGCCTCTGGGGGCGTGGCCAAGGGGTATCTATTAGCGCTTAGTTTACCGGTCGATATTTCATATGAGTGGTTGCAACTATTCGTGGGCGGGCTCTCAGAAGATCAATCTAAATATAATATTGTTCTACTGGGCGGCGATACGACCACGACAGCTGGACCGCTTACGTTAAGTTTAACGGCTATAGGCGAAATTCCCATAGGTGCTGTGGTTCGGCGATCAGGTGCTACGACTGGTGACGATATTTATGTAACCGGAACTATCGGTGATGCTGCACTTGCTCTTCGGTTGTTTGATGAGCTTGGTCGCGAGGAAACGCAAACGAACTATCCGGCCCTGTGTGATCGATTTGTTTTACCGCGACCAAGAACGCGTCTCGGTCCCTTGCTCGTTGGATTGGCTTCCGCTTGCATTGATATTTCTGATGGTCTTCATGCTGATCTCGGCCATATCTGCGGTGCTTCTGGCGTAGGAGCATCGGTCTTGCAGGCCGAGATTCCGGTTTCATCGGTTGCGGCCGACATTTTGAGAGACCGCAATCACTTTTGGCAGGCAATTATCGGGGGTGGTGATGATTACGAACTCCTGTTTACAGTAGCGCCCGAAAATAGCGAGAAAGTGCAGAGAATAGGGCGTGAAGCGGGTGTATCGATAACCCGTATTGGTTCCATTGTACCTGAAAGCGGAGTATCCATACTGGATTTCAATGGCAAACCGCTGGCGATAGAAAACGTGGGTTGGCAGCATTTTTAAATTTCTCGGAATAAATTTACCCTCTGTTTTCCTTTAGGCGTTCAAATCCGTATAGCGGGAACTTTGTGTTTCCGTCCGAATTTGGAATGAACGCATTTTTATGATTTTACGTCTTCTCCAAGTCTTGACGCTGTCGCTGTCGCTGGCAGCTGTCTCGACCCTCGTGACCACGCCTTTCACTTCAAACGAGGCTGTCGCAGCAAAAGCCAAAGATAAAAACCCGAAGGGTGGAAAACGTTTATCTGCCAATCGTTATTATACGCTGCGGCCATTTACGCTGCCTTTGATGCAAAATGGTCAGGTAATGGAACAGTTCACTATCGTGATCGCGATGGAACTCACTTATGAAGATGCGCGTAGCGATGTTCATCGCATGGTTCCTAGATTCCGTAATGAAATGTACAAGACTTTATATAGTCTGGTTACATTTAGGCGTCGTGGCTCAGGGTTGCCTGACATTGAAATCTTTAAGAAACGGCTGCTTCAGGTTGCTCATCGCGTCGCGTCGAAAAAGCTGATTAAAAACCTCCTGATACAGCAAGCCTTCAAACGCGATATTCGGTGATTGGTATATAATTTCCGCGATTCGGCGCGGGTGTTGCTTCGTAAGGTCTATTCTGGCATGTTCCGCGCGATTTTCTGCGTGTTCATTGCCGTTTTATTGTTTGGCATGGTCATGCTGATTTTACGACCTGATAAAACAAGGACCTAACTCCATGTCAGTAGCATATTGGATTATACTTCTTTGCGGTGCTTTAGCCGTAGTTTATGGCGCTTATGCCATTCGTGCCGTCACATCTGTAAGTGCGGGCAACGAACGGATGCAAGAAATCGCTACGGCGATTCAGGAAGGCGCTAACGCATACTTAAACCGCCAGTATACAACAATTGCTGTTGTTGGTGTTCTTATGGGCATCGTTCTTGGCTTGGGACTGAATTGGTTCGTGGCCATCGGGTACTTTATCGGTGCCGTTCTGTCGGGAATCACGGGCTATATCGGCATGAACGTCTCGGTTCGTGCGAATGTACGCACAGCTGATGCGGCACGGACCGGCGGTTTAGCACCTGCGCTTGATGTTGCATTTAAATCGGGGGCCGTGACCGGTATCTTGGTTGTTGGCTTGGGGCTACTCGGTGTTGCCGGGTATTTCTTTATCCTTCGGGGTATTTTTGATGCAGGTACGCCAGAGGGCATGCGGCATATTCTTGAAGCCATGGTTGCATTGGGCTTTGGCGCTTCGCTGATCTCAATTTTTGCCCGTCTCGGTGGCGGTATCTTCACCAAGGGTGCGGATGTTGGCGCTGACTTGGTTGGTAAGATCGAAGCGGGTATCCCTGAGGATGATCCGCGAAACGCCGCTGTTATTGCTGATAACGTTGGCGATAATGTCGGTGACTGCGCCGGTATGGCAGCTGACCTTTTTGAGACGTATGCTGTGACGATGGTCGCCACCATGCTATTGGCGGTTATCTACTTTACAGGAGCGATGCAGGACCTGCTCATCACGCTACCGCTCCTTATCGGTGCCGTATGTATTGTTGGCTCCATTATCGGGTTTTTCTTTGTCCGATTAGCGAGCGGTAACAACATCATGGGCGCTCTTTATAAGGGCCTGATCGTATCGATGATCGCTTCGGCAATCTTAATTGGAGGCGCTATTTACTGGTTGTTTGGCTCTATGACTGCGGAAATCACTTCCGGAGTTGCCTCACGCCATATGCTGTATTGTGCGCTTATTGGGCTTGCAGTAACCGGGTTGTTGGTTTGGATTACCGAATACTACACCGGGACCAATCACCGTCCGGTCAAGATGGTCGCGAAGGCTTCTGAGACTGGCCATGGCACGAATGTTATTGCAGGACTGGCAATTTCTATGGAAGCAACAGCGCTCCCAGTATTAGTGATTTGCGCTGGTATTATCGCTTCCTTCTTTTCTGCCGGTCTCTATGGCATTGCTATTGCAGCAACCACGATGCTGGCTTTGGGGGGCGTGATCGTTGCTCTCGATGCGTATGGTCCAGTAACAGATAACGCTGGCGGTATTGCTGAGATGGCAGAGTTGCCGGAGGAAGTTCGGAACTATACGGACGCTTTGGATGCTGTTGGCAATACAACTAAAGCCGTTACGAAAGGCTATGCGATTGGCTCAGCCGCTTTAGCTGCGCTGGTTCTGTTTGCAGCTTATACCGCAGATATCGCGCATTATTTCCCAAACCTGGCTGGCAAGATTAAGTTTGAATTGCAGGATCCATTCGTCGTAATTGGCCTGTTTCTCGGCGGCCTGCTGCCTTATCTGTTTGGTGCCCTTGGCATGCAGGCAGTTGGCAGAGCTGCTGGAGCGGTCGTCGTTGAGGTCCGACGGCAGTTCAAAGAAATTCCAGGGATTATGGAAGGTACTGCAAAGCCAGAATATGGTCGCGCAGTTGATCTGCTGACTAAATCGGCGATTAAGGAAATGATTGTGCCGTCATTGCTGCCGGTTCTTGCTCCGATCATCGTGTTCTTTGTGTTCAAATGGATCGGCGGAATTGAAGCAGCACTAACGACGCTTGGTGCGTTACTTCTTGGTACAATCGTTACCGGCATTTTCGTGGCTATTTCTATGACCTCCGGTGGCGGTGCGTGGGATAACGCTAAGAAGCTTATCGAAGATGGCCATCACGGCGGTAAGGGCTCAGAGGCCCATCATGCTGCGGTGACAGGTGATACCGTCGGTGACCCCTACAAGGATACCGCTGGACCGGCTATTAACCCGATGATCAAGATCATCAACATTGTCGCTATTCTTTTGTTGGCGATGGTTGCCTAATCAAAAGGCTAAGTTAGTTACTAAAAAGCCCCGGTGGAAACACCGGGGCTTTTATTTTGCTCGTTGAAATTTTCTAGCGGTCGTCGCTGCTAGGGTCCCCAAACTTGCCGATATTGCCAATAATTTGCTGGATAAAGGTAAGTTCTTTGCCTTTTGTTGGTGTCTCGCGTTCGACGAGTTCTATTTCCTTTTGCTTGGTAGCATCAATTTCCTGAATCTTTTGGACAACGCCCTTTTTATCAAATCTGATGGTTAAGACTTTTCGCTCCAATAATTCAGGCTTGAAGAAGGATACAGATTTGACGCGCCCGCTAATATAGTACCAAACCTCGTTGTCAAAAGTCGCGACGGTAGAAGGGGCACCCAATCTCCGTTGTACATCACGTTGTTTATGCACACCTGGTTTTAGCTCTGCAACGAGCTTGGGATCGGGCGCGTTACCTCTAACGTCGACCGTTTCTTCACAGCCGGTCGTTATTGCGACTGAAATTGAACCGGCAATGAGCAAGGGGATATATTTTGTTCGAAACTGCATTTAGTTGACCGCCATAACCATTATCTGCCAATACATATAGTCTCTCAGATGTCTCAAGAAAAGTAGCCTGATAAGGCTTTGGAGATAAAGTTGTATGGCGATTTTTAGCCGTAAGAAACCTCAGGATGAGGCGCATGCCCTGTACGTTGCGATTGTTGCACAGGCGCGCCAGCCATTTTTATTCAAAGAGTTTGGTGTAGCAGACTCTGTTGACGGTCGCTTTGACATGATTTCGTTACATATATTCCTCGTTTTGCGGCGCCTGAAAACTGACACTGATAGAACAGCGGATTTGGCCCAGTGCCTATTCGATACAATGTTCGCTGATATGGATCGGTCGTTGAGAGAAATGGGGGCAGGAGACCTTGGTGTCGGTCGCCGTGTTAAGGCAATGGCAACAGCGTTTTACGGTAGATTATCTGCCTATGAGAAGGCGTTACAAAGTAACGATCAGGCCGAGTTACAAGATGCAATCGTCAGAAACATATTTCGCGATGATGCTAAGAAATCTGAAGTGGCGGGTAAGATTTCACGCTATGTGTTGTGGCTCGCAACAGCCTTGGATGAGTGCTCGATTGAGGATTTTCTTTTGGGACAATTAGATTTTCCGGAAACCATTCCGTTGCAAACATTTGATGGGGAAGGTTGAAAATTATGGTTGGGCAACCAGAACCAGAATTTTCTTTCATTGTTCATCCGTCAGAATTGACCGACAAAGAGGTAAAATACGACCTGTCTGCCGAATCAGATGAATGCAATGCCTTGGCGGAACGATTTGGATTGCAGGCAATTGAGACTTTTAATTGTACCCTGTCGGTTAAATTTCTGAGACGGGAAAAAGCTATCCGGCTTCGTGGCAAACTCCATGCCAAGGTGGTTCAAAGTTGCGTCGTTTCTATGGTGTCGGTCGAGAACGTAATCGAAGATGAATTTGAAATTCTATTTCGTGAGGAAACTCAGATAGATAGCGATGAGACCGATGATGTTGTCCAATTCGAACCTTACTCCGGTGATTTAATAGATGTCGGTGAAATAGCCTCTGAAGAACTTGCCCTTATGCTCGATCCTTATCCAAGATCACCAGAAATTGCCGATCAAGTATTAGGCCCTTATTTGCCGGGGCCTGAAGACCCGACAACGAAACCATTTGCGGCACTGGCGGCACTAAAACGAACAAAGTAGAATACCGCGTGTTTTGATGCTGTCGGTAGGGAGCGAAAAGGCGATGAAGCTGCTTGCCGTGGCGGTAGAACTTCGGTATGAGAACAGCCGCTTTGCCACGATCTGGACTTGGAATTTGAACTATGGCTGTACCCAAGAAGAAAACTTCGAAATCGCGCCGCAATATGCGTCGTTCTCACCACGCATTGACAGGAGACGCAAATGTTGAATGTCCCAACTGCGGTGAGCTTAAACGCCCTCATCATGTATGCGGATCTTGCGGCTACTATCGTGAACGTGAAGTCGTTGAAGCGACTGGCGCTTAGCTCGTCGTTAATTTCTGAAGCAAGCGAACGGAACCCGAATTGAGTCCGCGGCTTACAATCGCACTTGATGCAATGGGCGGAGATGACGCCCCAGGTATCGTCGTTGAAGGCGCAGCTTTAGCACGTGTCCGTTTTCCGGACGTGCACTTTCTTCTTTTCGGTGATGAAAAACGCATTGCGCCGCTTGTCGATCAACACGAGAAGCTCAAAGACTCGATTACCATACAGCATACTGACGACGCCGTCAGTTCAGAGGAACGCCCGACGGTTGCCTTACGCCAGGGACGTAACTCGAGTATGCAATTGGCGATCAACGCTGTGAATTCTGGTGAGGCTGCAGGTATTGTATCTGCCGGTAATACCGGTGCTCTGATGGCGATGGCGAAAGTTTCACTCAAAATGTTGCCAGGAATTGACAGACCTGCCATTGCGGCCCCTTGCCCGACAAAGGTCGGAGAGAGTGTCATGCTTGATCTCGGCGCTAACGTTGAAGGGAATGCGGAGAACCTGGTTCAATTTGGTATGCTTGGCGCTGCCTTTGCCAGAACGGTTTTTGGTAAAGAAGAACCAAGCGTTGGATTGCTAAATGTTGGGGCAGAAGAGGTTAAGGGACGTGACGCAGTTAGGCAGGCCGCGGCGATCTTCCGGGAACGCAAACTCCCCTTCAAATTTCACGGGTTCGTTGAAGGCGATGACATTGGTGCTGGGACAGTCGATGTATTCGTTGTAGACGGATTTACCGGTAATATTGTCCTGAAGACCTTGGAGGGCACGGTCCGTCTGTACTCCGAATATTTGCGTCAAACTTTCAAAAGTTCATGGATCTCCAAGTTAGCTTATTTTCTAGCGCGTAGAGCCTTTGCTAAGATGCGTGCTCGAATAGACCCGCGTCGATATAATGGTGCAACTTTTCTTGGATTGAATGGTGTTGTTGTAAAGAGCCATGGCGGTACAGATGCCTTTGGTTTTGCAAATGCAATTGGGGTTGCTGTTGATATGGCAGCAAACGACATCAATGACTTTATTATGCGCGAGTTGGCTGAATATGGTGAACAAGAAGTTCCCCAGGCGCAGGCGGGATGACTCGACGTTCTATCGTAGTTGGATGCGGGCACTACTTACCGGAACGTGTTGTTACGAATGAAGAGTTGGCAAAACGTGTCGACACCTCTGATGAGTGGATCCAGAAACGGACGGGTATCTGCGAACGACGGATCGCAGACGATAATCAGAATACCTCAGATTTAGCGATTAATGCAGCGCAAGATGCCTTGGCATCGGCAGGTGTTTCTGCAGACGATATCGATCTGATTGTGCTAGCAACAGCGACACCCGATGAGACCTTTCCAGCCACGGCTACACGGGTTCAGGCGGCCTTAGGTATGACCAAAGGCGCGGCCTTTGACGTACAAGCAGTTTGCACGGGGTTTATCTATGCGTTGAACGTTGCCGATAACTTTATTCGACTTGGCCAGGCGAATAGGGTCTTGGTGATTGGTGCGGAGACGTTTTCGAGAATTCTTGACTGGGAAGACCGTACAACTTGCGTTTTGTTTGGTGACGGAGCGGGAGCCATAGTGTTGCAAGGGATAGAGGAGAGCGGTGATGCGGAACCTCGTGGCATTCTAAGCAATCACCTTCATTCAGATGGTCGGCATCACGATTGTCTTTATGTTGATGGTGGACCGTCTTCGACGAAAACTGTTGGCCACCTTAGGATGGAAGGTCCGGAAGTCTTCAAACATGCCGTCAATAACATGGCATCGGTCCTCGGCGAGGCTTTAACCGCCAACAATATGACAGCCGCTGATATCGACTGGCTTGTTCCCCATCAGGCCAACAAGCGGATCCTTGATGGGACGGCGCGGAAGCTAAGGCTGTCACCGGATAAGGTTGTCATAACCGTTGATCGTCACGCTAATACATCTGCTGCCTCTATTCCTCTGGCGCTGTGTGAAGCCGTCACTGACGGCCGTATTCAAGAGCGCAATATCGTTGTGATGGAAGCGATGGGTGGTGGCTTTACCTGGGGCGCAAGCCTGATCCGTTGGTAGGTCTAGGGGCGGTCCGCCCCAAACTTTAACTCAGCACGGTATGTTATTGATATTGACGGCAATATCCGCTTTGGGTACCGTTCGGCTCAGGGATTTACGGGGGATACTATGGCAGGATCGACAGTAACGCGTGCACAGCTCAGTGAAGCGGTTTATCAGGAAGTAGGCCTGTCGCGGAATGAGTCGGCCGATTTGGTTGAAGGCGTTCTTAATGAGATATCGGATACATTGGTACGAGGGGAATCTGTAAAGATTTCTTCATTCGGCAGTTTTTCCGTCCGCCAAAAGGGAGAGCGGAAAGGTCGAAACCCCAAAACCGGCGAGGAGGTGCCAATCAAACCTCGACGCGTGCTTGTCTTTCGGGCTTCCAACGTTCTGAAGCAAAAGATTAACTCGTCGCTGAACCCGTCTACGGGTAGTGGTGAGGAAACCTCTGGAGCATGATGACTGACGCCGTTGCCGCGGAATCAACAGATCAGCAAACAATACGATCGAAGGGCAAGTCAGCTGCTGCTTTTCGAACCATTAGCGAAGTCGCAACCGAACTAAGCGTTCCTTCGCACGTCCTGCGTTTTTGGGAAACCAAATTTACGCAAATTCGTCCCATGAAAAGAGGTGGAGGGCGCCGCTATTACCGGCCAGAAGACATCATTCTTTTACGAGAAATCAGGTCACTTCTTTATGATGATGGTTATACGATTAAGGGCGTCCAAAAGTTGCTGCGAGACGGCCATTTTAAGAAAACGCGTGCCCAATCTGAGCCGATTGTTGAGCACATTAGTGGTTCGTCGGAATCTGTTGCCCCTGAAACAAAAAAGGGGAGTTCGGATATCCGTGCGGCAACGCGTGCCGAACTTCAGAATGTCCTGACTGAACTCGTTGCGCTACGAAAGATTCTCGACGAAATATAGTTATTCGGTCGTTGCTTTGGATGGCCTTCACACGTAAATTGCCCGCCGGTTCGCGGGTTTCATTTTGTACGAGCCTTGTATCGGAGCGTGGCGCAGTCTGGTAGCGCACTTGACTGGGGGTCAAGGGGTCGTAGGTTCGAATCCTATCGCTCCGACCAATAATTTAAATGGGTTAGTTCTTCGGGACTGACCCATTTTTTCGTCGGCTATTAGTAATAATCTATCATGTTCGAGATTTCGTACTCTCGGTCGAGGGAGGTTTCTGCCTTTCGGATTGTTCGCCATATTTCTTGCCAGGCGCCAAACTCCTGCTGTTGTTTGGCCCTGGCGGCGGCCATTTGCGGAGACATTGGTTTACGCGAACGTTTGGGTGGAGTGAAATTTTGACCTTCTATAATTCCCAGCTCTGTGAGAGCACTCCGCATTTTGCCGTACTGATCTTTCTGGCCCCGGATATCACTGGTTCGCCCTGCCATTAACACTGTTCTTTGTGCACCATTGTGTAAAATTCTTAATTCGATCTGCTCGTGTTTCAGGGATAGGTGTGTAACGCCCTCAATAGAGGACATTTGTTCCACGAGTTTTGTAATCCATCGGTTATGTGTGTCTTGAAGAGACATACAGCGATCCTATATTCGCTAACGTACGGTGGTCTTAAAAATGCGGCGGAGGAACATCCTGATCCGGTGGACTAGTTAATCCATTTTCCAACTCTTGCAGCTTGTTTTTCAAGAGATCGATCTGTTCATTTAATCCACTGATTTCAGACCATTGCTTAGCTGAAACTTGGCTAAGTTCATCGATGATCTGATCTTGATGGGCGATACGCACTTCTAACGTATCTAACCTTTCAGCCTGATCCGTATTGTTTGACATTTATTTTCTGCCTTCAGTTTGGAACGCAGTGTAAGATAGAGTGTGGAGCTTGGGAAAGGTCAAAGGGATTCAGCGCGGAAAAGGGTGTTAGGATGACAAGAAGTGAATTGATCCCTATCATTTCTGGGGATTTGTTTGGGCGCCGACGCGGTGAAGCACATGACGCTTTCAATAGTAAAACGATCTGAAGCTCTTGGCGCTGAAATAAGAGGCGTCGACCTTTCTCAATCAGTGTCTGAGGATGTCTTTGAGGAAATTCGCGCGGCCTGGTATGAGCATCTGGTCCTTGTTTTTCCAGATCAACAGCTGACGAACGAACAGCATATTGAGTTTAGTGCCCGATTTGGGCCGTTAGAGGTGCATCCGAGCGGTAAATACGTCTTAAAGGATTACCCAGAGCTCCTCCTGTTAACCAATAAGAAGAACGACAAAGGCGGTTATGTCAGCTTGCGTGATGGCGGCTCTGTTTGGCATTCGGACTTGTCCTATATGGGGGAACCAAGTCTGGGATCTTTGCTCTATGGAATCGATATTCCGGAGATAGGTGGGGACACGGAGTGGGCGAATATGTATTTCGCCTATGAGGCTCTCCCGAAAACCCTTAAAAAGCGTGTCGAAGGCCTTAGAGCCATTCATCAGTTTGATCAAAACGATAACCCGAGGCTGGGCCCGCCACCGGGCATGACCGTTGATGAAATGAAAGGCTCAATTTGGGAGAAAAAGTCGCCCGAAATAAAAGCGCGTACCCCCGACGTTGTGCATCCGATCGTTCGAGTGCATCCGGAGACTGATAGAAAGGCGTTGTTCGTAAATCGGAGATTCACGACATTTGTCGTTGATATGGAGGCTGACGAAGGGGAGAGTCTGTTGTTGGACCTTTTTGAGTATGCGGAACGGCCCGAGCATATCTATCGACATAAATGGAATAAGCACGACCTCGTGTTATGGGATAATCGTTGTACAATTCATTTGGCTTGTGGTGGTTTCCCGGATGAACAAATTCGAACAATGCAGCGCGCAACAGTACGCGGTGAAGTGCCGGTTTAGATGATCAGTTCGAGGAGGATATAGAATGTTACGTGAGAAGATGATTGGGACCTGGCGTCTCGTTGGTTTCAGATTCATCGATGCAGATGGTAACCCAGGACGTGAAGAGGACGCTCCCACAGGTGGGCGCATGGAGTATACCGCTGAAGGACACATGGCGACGGCAACGCGTCAGTCTAATGGAGATTATTTTAGCTATTTTGGCGAGTTTGAACTTAAAGAAGAACAAGTCTTGCACCACATTGAATTGTCAGCACACACCAAGCTGGAGGGAACCACAACAGTTCGCGATGTTTCTTTTGAGGGTGACAACTTGGTGCTGACGGCATCGCCGCCTGTAATGGGCGGGCCAGGTAGTAAAGCGTCACTGATTTGGGAAAAGATCTAAGTCAGGCACCCAGTTTGCCCAGGCCAGGAATCGGCTCTTTAATGCCGGCCATCCTCAGGCCCTGCCATATAACCAGCTGATTGCTGGTAACCACTGGGGCGCCGAGAGCTTCTTCCATATCTTCCAATGCGCCTAATGCTTGAATATTGGCACAGCTGGCAAAATAGACATCCGCCTTGTCGTTCTTCATCTCAAGCATGGTGTTGAACCAGTCTGTGGCAGGCATGTTGCAATAAGCATCAGAGCCTTTCAGCCCGAGATTCTTTTCGCCGACTATTTCGTATCCGGCCTCTGTAAGGAATTCCAGTTCGTGTTCATGCGAAGCACGCGGGTACGGCGATACCAAGACTACGCGGCTGGCGTTGAAATGCGAGAACGCCGCCATTGTTGCCGAGGCGGTCGTGGCAGCCGGTCGACCCGATGCCTTTTCGATGGCTTCTTTGATTAGCTTCTCGCCTTCTAGTCCGTCCGACATTGAGTTGGCGGTGCAATGAAAAACGATTGGATCGCATTTGGCATCGGCTAGTAGTTCGGCAGCTTCCGTTACTTTAGGGAGTAATTCGTCGAGGGACATGAAATGCGGGCCGGTCATTCGCAGGCGGGTGACATGGCAGGCAACATCAGTGGGTGTGAACCTGGATGCATGTGGTTCAACCATCCTGTTAGAGGAAGGTACTATCAGCCCATAGCGTGCGCGGGGGGTGTAGTTTGTCGCTGACATTGCTTGATCTCCCTTTAGCGGTCTTTCATAATGTCTTTAAGGTGTTTTAAGAGCGATTACACCTGCTACGGATGACTTTAAAATTTAAAGCGTAAACTTAGGGAAGGATTCCATCTATGAAGTCTCTATTGAAAATCGGCATTGCCGCCGGTGTTGCCGGGTCTTTAATGGCCGGGGCATCAGCGCCAGCATTTGCAGCCGACAAATATACAATTCTGATTGGCTATGGGTTCGGTGGAACATACGGCAAGTATGCACGGACTATGGCTGACCATCTTCGCAAATATATTCCAGGTGGTGCATCCATCGTGGTTCAGTCTATGCCGGGAGCTGGTGGCCTTAAAGCGACGAACTATGCTTCGAAGGTAATGCCTAGTAACGGTAATTGGATTCTTGAGCCGCCGGATACGCTGGTTATTTCTCAGCTGATGCGTCCCAAGAAAGTCAAATATGATGCGCGGAAATTCACCTGGATTGGTTCGGTCAATCGGACCAACACGATCTTTGTTCTCCGTAATGCAACCGGTGTCACTAAATGGGAAGACCTGAAGACCAAACAGGTTATCTCCGGTGGTACGGGCCCAGGTTCAACCTCCTTCATTATCCCACAGATGCTCAAGCATATGCTGGGTGCCAAGATCAAAGTGATTGGTGGCTACAAGGGCTCAAAGCGTACAGTTCTTGCCATGGAGCAGGGCGAGCATGACGGCACAGGTTTTAACTGGCTGGCATGGGGCTCAATTGCACCGCATTGGTTTGCTAAAAAATATGGCGGAACGGCTGAACCGGATAAAGAATTCGCCCGCCCGATCTTGCAAATCGGAACAGAGCCTGATCCGCAACTACCTGATGTGCCGATGATTACTGATTATATCTCTGGTATTAACACCAAGATCGTAAGCTTTATTTCTAGCCACGGAATCATTGGGCGTGGACTCGCATTTCCACCAGGTGTTTCAAAGGACAAGATTGCAGCTATGCGGGCAAACTACGCAAAAATGGCTAAGGATCCGAAATTTATTGCGGATGCTAAAAAACGCCGTTTGCGAGTGATTTATTCTTCTGGTCAACAAATCCAGAAGGTCGTAAATGACGCGTTTAAGAATGCCGATCCTGCAGTTGTGAAAGCTGCTGCTAAGATGGTCTTCAGCAAATAGTAGAACCTATCTGCTGAAATAATTTGGGCCGGTCTTTCGGGACCGGCCCTTTTTATTTGTCTCTAGCAAAATAGTTCTCGTTACCACTGCTCACGCATACGCGCTAACTCATCCATTTGTTTCTGGTCATCACTGCCCGTAAAGCGTACGCAAATGTGCTGAGCACCACCTTTTACAAAATCGTTGAGCCAGGCCGTTACAGCGGCCCGATCTCCAGCAAAGGAATATTGCTGATCCCGGATTTCGTCGGCTGGTCTGAGATAGTAGCTGGCGAGGTAGTCATCGAGCTCGGCTTTAGCAACAGAGATGTCATCATTGATAGCAATGGTGACATAGGCGGCTCCAACGATATCGTCAGGAGCTCGGCCGGCTTCCTGGGCGTATCCCTGCAATTCGAGCCAGCTCTTGCTCCAGTCGTTGCCATTACCGGGGCCAGAAGGGAACCAACCATCAAAATAGCGTGCTGAGCGCTTCAGAGCTGCAGGTACGCCACCACCGCTCCAGATTGGTGGTCCGCCTTTTGTTAGGGGGACTGGGGCCAATTCCGCATCCTTTACGGTCCAGCGACCTTCCCAATTGGTCTTTTCGCCACTCCAGAGGGCACGACATAGCTGCATCTGTTCAAGCATGGTGCCGATCCGCTTTTCGAAGGGCACACCAGCGGCCTCGAATTCATTCCGGATTGCTGGAACATCGCGGGCTGTACCGACGCCCATGATGAAACGCCCTTCGCTAATCTGGTCGATTGTTGCGACTTGATGGGCCAGAAGGACCGGATTGCGCAGCATGGGTAGCAGAACGGCGGTTCCCATCTTGACGTTCTTCGTCCGCCCGGCAATTGCTGATATCAACGCAAGCGGTTCGTGGCGCGGTTTAGCTAAAAGAGAATCACCAATCCAAACTGAATCCAGACCGATATTATCTGCGTGGGAGCTGAGATCGAGAATTTCACTGGTTTCATGGACGCCAACCATGATGCGTTCGCGGGTAGGGAGCAGATATCCGAGGCTTAAAGACATGTTTCGTTACTTATCCTGAGATGAATAGATCGGGGACCGTAAGGTCGGGGTGGCTAAATTGTCAACTTATTGGAAATCTGGAAATTGGGGTTCGCTTAACCGGCAAACATTCGTAATATCCGCCAACACTGATAATGCCGAGGCAGAAATTTATGGCGACCGATTATTGGCTAAATAAACTCATGTTTGATCTGCAAGCCCCTGATGGGAAAACCCGATGGGCACCGGAAAACCGAGAGGCAACTTTGGTGGATTATCCGGTATCGCCGGAAATCCGTCAGGCTCTTCTGAATGATGACTATGCTTTCCTATATCCAGTGACCAACGCATATTTGATGCGGTTTTTCTTGTTGATCTGTGGACATGATGATGACAAGTCGATTGAGATATTGTCATCGATTGATGTGAGCGGGGAGACGGCTCATGGCTAAGTTAGTAGGCAGTTTTGCAGCCGGACATGCGCCGAATGTTGCACGCTTGTGGGACAGTATGGCGTTTGAATCTAAGGAATGGCTGACGACCCATTACGATGAGATGGGGCGCCGCCTCAAGGCGCTTGAGCCAGATGTTTTAATCGTTCATTCCACGGACCATTGGGTGAACTTCTTCCTCAATCACATTCCGGCCTTTTGTGTTGGCACCGGTGCCGAGCATGAAGGTCCCCCGGAACCGTTTATGAAACCAGTGTTCCCGCATGACACGCTTGCTGGTCATGCGGAATTGGGACGTCACATTATTGAGTACGCCCTTGGCGCTGACTTCGATCCCTCCTATTCGATGCAGCTCAAATTGGATCATGGTATTTGCGTGCCAATCTGGCGTATGGAGCTTGATCCGATTCCGGCCATTGTTCCGGTTTATATGAATCTCGTGGAAAAACCCTTCACAACACCAAAACGGTGCCTGGCCTGGGGACACATGTTACGCGAGGCGATTGAAGCCTACCCTGATCAGGATTTGCGCGTCGCCGTCATCGGAACAGGCGGATTAAGCCATTCAATTGGTGAAACTACGATGGGATGGGTCGATGAACCTTTTGATCACGCTTGCATCGAACTGTTTAAATCGGCATCGGATGAACAATTTGCAGCAGATCTGTCTGTGATGCTTGAAAAAACTGGCAACGGCGGGGCTGAGCTGCGGGCTTGGATCGTCGCTCATGCTGCTGCGGGTAGTCAGGGCTTTGATCTCATTGGCTACGCACCCATGCCAGACATGTTAATTGGGTGCGGCGTTGCAGAATGGAAAATTGCTGCCTAGTCGTCTGATCCTTCAACGGGCCGGCCAGCCATCATTCTGACGGCACGATAGGTAATTACCGTTTCGTCTTTTTGGTTCTTGATGTCGTTTTGCGTTGTGACGATTCCACGATTGCCCTTGCTTGTTTTGCGAACATGGGTGACTTCGACTTCAGCGTGAATGGTATCACCCGCGAACACTGGCTTCAGCACCTTCTTTTCAACTTCAAGAAGGGCCAGTCCGGTTGTCTGCATTGTTGATTGGCACAATAGGCCTTCAATGATTGTGTAACTCAAAGCAGCCGGAGCAACACGACCACCCATTACACCGCCGCCATGATCGCCAAATGAGAGGTCAGTGAAGAGGGTTTCTACCATACCTGTGACACCAATAAAGCTCACGATATCGGCTTCAGTAATCGTACGGTTCAGCGTTTTGAATCGCTGTCCCTCTGTTAGGTCGTCCCAATAAAACCCGATACCGACTGTTTTCATAATTCTAAGTCCAGTTCTTCTTATCTTACGAGTGCACTATCAATCTCGTCTTCATTTAAACCCGCCTCCCGTAAAATTTCACGACCGTGTTCACCAAAATTGGGTTGCAGTCGATCAATTTTCGCCGGTGTACGGCTGAATTGGACCGGGATATCAGGCATCACAATGTTACCTTCCGTCGGGTGTTCTGCTTTCTTGAAAAACTCTATATCACTGAGATGCTGATCTTCGAGCAGATCTTCCAGGGTCGCGATCGGGGCATAAGGGATTTCAAGTCGGTCCAGCACCGGCATCCATTCTGCGGTGGTTCGTTGCGCAAAGTATTCGCCCGCGAGCCGATAAAGTTCTTCAATGTTGTCGCTACGACTCCCTAAACTGATAAAACGGGGGTCGTCGACGAATTCTGGTCGGCCAGCCTCTTGCCAAAAACTTTTCCATTGTGGGTCCGTATAAACCAGGACGCAAATATACCCATCGCTTGTCTTGTACGGGCGACGAGACGGTGTCAGAACACGCGTATATCCCATTTCGTCCTCCGGAGGATCAAACGCGTGTCCATAAATATGTTCGGTGAGATTATAAGCGACCATCGTTTCATACATCGGGATTTCAACGAACTGACCGGAGCCTGATCGTTCACGTTCTACCAAAGCTGCCATGATGGAATAAGCGCTGACGAGGCCGCAGGTCTTGTCGGCCATAACCGTGGGCATGTATCGGGGTTCGCCAACAAGGCGGTTCATGAGATCAACGCTGCCAGATTGGCCCTGTATAACATCATCATATGCGGGGTTGCCTGCATAAGGTCCATCGGACCGATAACCATGAATACCGGCGTAAACTATCCGTCCGTTGCGGACGAGAACGTCTTCGTGGCCAAAGCCGAGTTTCGCAATTTTTTGTGGCCGAATTGAATGCATGAAGACGTCTGCAGTACCAACTAACCGCCAAAGAGCTTCCTGAGCTGCGGGTTTCTTCAGGTCGAGAACGATGGAGCGCTTGTTCCGGTTAAGCCCCATGAAGAGAGCTGCCATATCTTTTGAGCGCCTAGGGCCAGTATACCGCGTTGTGTCACCTTCTGGGGCTTCGATCTTGATGACATCCGCGCCAAGATCTCCAAGGATTTGACTGGCTAATGGGCCGAGAACCACGGAGCTTAAATCGAGAACCTTGATACCTTCGAGAGGACCCGGCACAGGCTAACTACCACGCTTTTTACGAAAATCCGGTTTTCGTTTTTCATGAAAGGCGGCGACTCCTTCTTTGGACTCGTCGGTGTCGTAAAATAACGACAACGCTTCGAAACCAAGGGCACCGATTGCTCGGATGTTCTCGCTATCTGCATTGAAGGAACGTTTGGCGATGGCTATAGCTGTTGGACTCTTCTCCATTATTTCAGCACACCAGTTGTCGATTTCTGTATCAAGCTCTTCGGTGGGAACGACCTTGTTCACCAGACCCATTGCTTCCGCATCGGCAGCACTGTATTGCCTGCACAAATACCAGATTTCCCGAGCTTTCTTTTCGCCAACGATGCGCGCCAGATAGGCAGTGCCCCAACCCGGGTCAACCGACCCGACCTTTGGTCCGACTTGTCCGAAAACAGCATTTTCAGAAGCAATGGTGAAATCACATAGCGTCGCGAGAACATTTCCGCCGCCAATTGCATATCCCTGAACACGAGCAATTATGGGAACAGGGACGTCGCGAATGGCGCTATGGACCTCTTCTATCGAAAGCCCGATGGTTCCTTTGCCGCCATAATCTCCATCATGATTACCTTGGTCTCCACCGGTACAAAATGCTTTGTCGCCAGCTCCGGCCAGGACAATGACTCCGATATTCTTGTTCCAGCCGGCATAACGAATGGCATCGCTTAGTTCGTCGCAAGTTTTGGCACGAAAGGCATTATAGATTTTTGGCCGATTAATGGTGATCCAGGCAGCACCGTTTCGCTCCTCATAGAGCAAATCTTCATAGGTAGGGGCATCAGTCATCATAGAATTAGCCGTGCATTGTGAGGCCGCCAGAGACGGAAATTGTTTGGCCCGTAATGTAACCTGCGTCATCGCTTAAGAGAAAGGCAACAATACCTGGAAAATCACTGGGATCGCCAAGCCGCTTCATCGGAATTGCTCTGGCAAGTCCCTCGGCAATTTTAGGTCCATTGCCTGATGCTGATTTAAACTCTTCAAAAAGTGGAGTATCTGTCGGTCCAGGGCAAACTGTATTGAGCCTTACCCCTGAGCGGGTTAGTTCACGGGCGAGCGTTTTGGTAAATGCAATTACGCCGCCTTTGCAAGCTGAGTAGACCGCCTCACCCGAAGAACCGACGCGCCCGGCGTCTGAGGCGATATTGACGACGCACCCTCCGCCACGTTCGGCCATTTTTTCAAGAACAACATGATGCATATGAATTGGACCCATGAGATTTATGCCAATTACTTTGGCCCAAAGCTGTGGATCGCTGTCGAGAAAGTTTACAGCAGCATCCCAACCGGCATTATTGACCAAAAAATCGATTGGGCCGATATCGGCTTCGGTTTTCTGCACAGCCGTTTGAACCGACGTGTAATCGGCAATATCGCAATGTTGTATGGATGCGTTTCCTCCGATTGCAACTGCTTCTTGAGCAACTTTGGAGGCGTTCTTGTCATCAATGTCGAATATGACGACTATGGCACCTTCTTGAACCAAGCCCAGTGAAATAGCTCGCCCAATACCAGAACCGCCTCCGGTGACGACCGCGATTTTTCCATCTAAACCCCGCATATATCTATTTTCCTCCAACGTCTGGTTTTTCGCTTAGCCGATCCCATACGACTCTCAGGAGATTGGCTTTGCGCAAATTTTTTATGATTGATCGTTCTCCCCTGAAGTCTGACATCATAGGGAGCTGCGAAATAAAGGAAAAGGAAACGTCGAGAAAAGGCCCCGAAAAGTGAACGGCGGCCCCAATACGCTGGGCCGCCGTTCTATGGACAGGCTGTCCGGGGTTGGCGTCAAACAGCCCGCCTGCACATCACGTAACTGGAATAGCTACGTTCGTTATCGGAAGTACTGAAAGCGTTGGGGAAGTACAGTACGACCGAAGCTATCTGTTAGCGTGCAGCCGCTTATTCACACGATTGCACAAATCTTATGATCCTTTACGCAAGACTCATGCCAATTTTAACTATTTGTTAAGTTTCAGTAGCTTGTGGGTGATATCCCTCACAACCTTAGGAGAACTGTAAAGATTTCCGACAGTTGGTGGTTTTGAGCGCCCATACCTGCTGCAAAATGCTACATAATTATGGTGCGGGTATCTTTGAGAATGGCGTGGGCAAGCGATAAGGCGGTGGTCGCTGAGGTCTTTGGGTTATCGGGGGCCGGCATACCGCGACACTCGACAGTCAGCATGCCGAATTCACCTTCAGCATCAATACGGCCTACATTGTTAGGGGCGATTGTCGGGTCAGCCACCAACTGAATTTCTGTATCGTCCATCCCGAGCCCGGCTAAAGCGACCGTCGCCGCCAGATTGGCATTTTTGGGATAGAGTCGCGCGGCTTCGCGAGCTGGTCCTGTAAAAAGCTCTGTCCTTTCGTTAATTTTGCCGAGGTCGAAGTTTTCGTCGGCCGGAGTGCCCTGCCATGCCATAGGAGGTTTGGTGGAGGTATACCGTACGGATTTAAGCCCTCCAATTTGCAACGAGTTCATTCCGTCTATACCTGCGATTGCGCCCGATGGCATAAGAAGCCGCGCGCTATTGCGGGTGCAAATTGATGTCAGCTTTTCTCTTAACGCGTCATCGGCAAGAGCACCGGTAGAAATGACGATGAGGTCGATGCCTGAACGCAGCACTGCTTCGCCGTATTCTGCGATGGCACCTTGTCCAGCACACTCAGCGATCACATTCGGCGATAGTTGGATAAGATCTTTAATGGTGGTAACGACAGCGATTGAGCTATCAAGGGCTGCACGTGCTTCCTGTTCCCTATTCTCACGCACCAAAACCCCGACAACATTGATCTGACCGTCTTGGTCGTGTTCAGCAATCTTGTCGAGCGCTATGCGGGCTATTGCGCCATAGCCGATCAGGGCAACTTTCTTCATCTCTACCTCAGTGTTTGTCAGTTGCCGGATCGTATCGGAGAGGGGATGAAATTGCCAACGGGTGACATCTAATCTGTAGGGTCCTAAGTTTAGGATAGGCGTTTTGCCTTTCAGTGTGTGGGCGAAGGTGATCATGGGAAATGTACTAACCGACGAGCAGGTACTACAGTTCCGTAATGATGGGTTTTTGTTTCCGTATAATGTTTTCAAGGAAGATCAGGCATCGGAGATAGCGTCGCGGTTTGATGCGATGGAGGCCAAACTCGGTGAGGAAATGCAAAATCGCTTTCGAAACAAGGCGCAACTGCCTTTTCCCTGGCTTTGTGACCTTGTCGCTAATGAACGATTATTGGATGCCGTGGAGGATTTGATTGGACCAGATATTCTTTGCTGGGGATCGTCGTTTTTCACCAAAAAGGCACGGGATCCGCGGTTTATATCTTGGCATGCTGATGACTTTGTATACGGGTTTTATCCGGCGGAAACGGTAACGGCGTGGGTTGCGTTTCATCCCGCCACAATTGAGTCTGGTTGTGTGAAATATATCCCGGGTTCCCACAAAGTAACTGCAACGCATGAATTCATTCCAAATTCAGATAATCTGGCGCGGAACGGACAAACTGCGACTGGTATAGACGACCATACAGCGGTGCATGCGGTTCTGAAGCCAGGTCAGGTTGTTTTTCACCATCAGAGCACCGTCCATAGTTCCGGTCCGAATAATGCGGATCACCCGCGGGTTGGGTTTTCAATTCATTATACGGCACCGCAAATTCGTGAAACCCGGTTTGAAGGAGCAACGGCGACGCTTTTGCGCGGCGAGGACCGTTATGGTTATTGGGGTCAAGATCCAATACCTCAAAGAGATTTTGATCAAAGGTGCATTGATCATATGGAAGAAACGCGGGCTTTGTTTAATCAGCTAACCAAACAAAAGATTGCGCGCGGAAACTATACAAATGCCTGAGCGGACCGATTTAAACGCCGACCTTTCCGAAAGAATGGTCATCGATACAAATGAAATGGCTTGGCAAGCAAGCCCGAGCCCGGAGGTTTGGCGAAAGCGTCTCTATCTGACTGGACCCGCAGAGGCAGGCATTGTGACATCGGTTGTGCGGTATGAACCGGGTAGTAGCTTCGCGGCACACCCGCACCCCGATGGTGAAGAGATATTTGTGATCGACGGTGTGTTTTCAGATGAAGCGGGTGATTACCCAGCAGGCAGCTTTATTCTCAATCCAGAAGGGTTTGCCCACGCGCCGTCATCGGGTCCAGGCTGCACTCTATTTGTGAAGCTACGGCAATATGTCGGAGACCGACCGCAGGTTAGACACAATATCAACGAGATGAATTGGGAACTTCGACCGAACGGCACGGTTGAATCAATTATGCTCGACCAGCAGGACGGATTTGATAAACGAACCCAGGTCGTTCGGATCATGCCAGGGGGTGAAGTGCCGATGCATGGACATCCCAACGGCGAAGAGGTTTTTGTACTCGAGGGGAGCTTTGAAGATCAAATGGGTAGTTACGCCGCAGGTACCTGGATCAGGAATCCAATTGGTACGAAGCACTCCTTGAAGTCAGAAGAGGGCAGTATGTTTTTTATTAAGACCGGTTGTTTTCCAACCGACGATTAGAGCCAGTTGGAATTTTTAACACCGGTATAGAGCAAATTGAGGGCGAGCCCGGTCAGCGTTACCCGAAATATAATTCGGAAGAGTTTTTCTGGCATCACTTTGAGGAGCATTCGGCCGAGATAACTGCCGAGAAATGCTGTTACGATCATCACTGCAATAAGTGGGATATATTCGGCTAGAGTAAATCCAAGGAATCCGAAAACTGGGATTTTTAGACCGTGGATGAGGGTCATAAAGCTGTATTGTGTGCCGACGAATTCATGACGATCCTCGCAGGCCTTCTGGACGTATGGCGCAATTACGACTCCGCTTGAGCCAATGAATAGAGCCAAAATCGTGCCGCCAAAACCGAGCCCAAAGAATTTTTTGTGTGAATAGGCGGATGAGGCAGGAGCAGGGGCCCAGCAGGCATAGAGGATGAAGAGAGCCAAAACGACTTGCAAAATGGCGGTCGGTAGGTTCACGACAACATTCGCCCCAAAGATTGCACCGAGGACAGCTCCGACCGCAAAAGCTGGCAACAAATCTTTTCTGATATGTTTAAACATGAGGACAGCGCGGCCCACATTCGTACCCAAAAGTACGGCGCCATGGAGCGGGATTAGAATTGTTGGCGGAAATACTGTGGTCATAAAGGCAAGCAGCATCACGCCGCCGCCTAGTCCTGCCCCGACACCCATTGCTCCTGATAGGGCGCTTAGGCCGGAAAAGATTAGAAATGTCGTTGGCGTAATGCCGGGAACGGAGCTGAAGAATTCGATCACGATGGGGTCACTTCGCACTTTCAACTGGGTTACGCAACAACAACGCAATCACGGTACCCAGTGCCATAGAGGCGCTGCCGGCCAGGAATATCGGGACGTAACTTTCTGTCAGGTCAAAAATAGTGACGTAACCGTATGCCGCGATGGCTTGGAGGATTGTCGAGATGAGAGCGGACATTCGCCACACGGGTGCCATGCCATCTGGCCCCATCAATTGATGAAACCGACCGGACATTATGGCGGTAAGGCCCGGCTGAGCACCGACGACGAGAGATGAGGCAATCAATGCCCATCCAGCCGAATTTAGGACCGGTAATGCAATACCGCTGGCAACGGCGGCGAAAGCAAGCGCGAGGCCGGCGCGGAAACCCAATTGGTCTGCCAATCGCCCCCAAAGATAAGTCCCACCGATCGCGCCAAGCCCAAAGAGGACCCAGTGCATGCCGCCGAACTCGATATCGTTGCCGAGGCCGCGAACGAGATAATCAACCCAGTAGATGGTATGTGGAATAAGCCCAACCGAAAATAGGACGCGGGTTACGATCAATCCAGATACGGTAAGGGTCCATTTAATCTTTGGGTGTGGAGTAGCGGTGATCGTACCGGTGCTGTTTTCACCCTCTAACGCGTGCCAGCCCCAGAGCGCTACAATAAAAGCGACGGCACCAACGACACCGATACCTGCCCAGGCAGCAGCGATCCCAAATTGCAAAAGCCACGGCACGAGCGAGCCTGACAGGAGTATGCCAATTCCAACCCCGGTATAGACGATGCCGGTAGCTGCGCCGAGTTTGCCGGGTGGCGCGGACCGCGTGGCAATCGCGAGGCAGTAAATCATCATGACACCAACAACCGCGCCCAGCAGTGCACGCCAGAACATTAGCCATTCGAAACCCCAGGGAAGGACGCAGGCAAATAGGGCGAGCAATCCCGTCAACAAAGAAATCCGCATAGTGGTGGCTTCGCCCCATTGCATCCGCATCGCGGGCGCGGCGAAGGCCCCTGCCAAATAACCGGAAAAGTTGGAGGCACCAATAGCGCCAGCTTCCCAAGCCGTCAGATGACCTGCCTCGATGAGGGGAGGGATTAAGGGTGAGTATGAAAATCGTCCGAGTCCCATACCGATAAGGAGAGTCGCCCCGCCGGCGATGGAGAGCCGTAACCATGTAGGCGATGAAGGCATTGAAATCGTCACACTTGGGAGCTTGAACCGTCCATTCGGTTCCGTCCAGACCGTGGTTGGATTTAATGATTGGTGCAAAGCCTATATGGTACAGGCTATTTCGGCATATTCGCGCTGTTACCAAGGAAAATTATGAACGACGGGTTTGATAGGTCCCTGCCAATGCGTGTCCAGATGCCGGTCTATGGGGTGGCGCTGTTCAGTAATAGTATTCCCGATCTCGTTCTTGTGGTGATGGGGCTTTGGCTTGTCCAACTTGAGACACCCCTTTTCATGATTGGGCTCCTTGCCGGATTACGGTATGTCGGTCCTTTGCTATTTGCCATTCATGGCGGTGCCATGATGGATCGAATTGGCACACGACGTGTTCTGACCTTTGTCGCTCTCGCAATGTTGATATTGCCATTTGTTTACCCGGTGGCGCCGTGGATACCCGCAATTATGGCGTTGCAGCTGTTTTGTGGTATGGCGGACTCTATGGGCTGGGTTGGCGCACAAACCCTGACGGGACAGGTATTGCGTGGTAATCCGACCTATACTGGTAGGCTAGTTTTTGCGACCAGAATTGGAACTTTTGCTGGCCCGCCGATTGCGGGTGCTGCTTGGGATATTTTCGGCCCCTGGGGTGGTTTCGCGTCGCTGAGCCTGTGGGGGGCAGGGTTGCTCTATTCGGTGGTCGCATTGCCAACTGACGCATTGTCGGAGCCCACGGAGCGTCGCCAGTCGATTGTCAAAGCGGTAACGCCACGTTTGGTTGATTATATTGAAGCATTCAAACTCTTTGCTCTGCCGTTAATGGCTCTCGTTCTGGCGATGACCATTATCAGGCAATTCGGTAGTGGGATGCAGAGCGCGTTTTATGCCGTCTATCTCGATGGGATCGGTATGCAGGGGTGGCTCATTGGTATCTTGGTATCAGCAAATGGCTTAACCGGCATAGCAGCTCTCGGAAGCGGCGCGCTGGTCAAGCGTTTCAAAGAGTTTAGCGTTCTGGTTTGGTGTATCATCATATCGATCGCCAGTATCGCTATTGTACCGCTATTTACGGATTTCATTCCGCTGTTTGTCGCATCCAGCCTGCGTGGCGCGGTCATGGCGATTAGCGTTGTAATTATCGTTTCACTGATTGCGCGAACGGTTGGGCCAACAGTGCAGGGCAGGGCTATGGGCCTCCGAACTACCTGTAACCAAGCGGCGAACGTTACCATTCCGATCGTTATGGGCGGACTGGCTCATTTCTTAGGGTTAGAGTTAGCGTTCTATTTGGTTGGTGCGCTTGGGATCGCGCTCACATTGATCACGGCGTTTCTAGCCCGCCGAGTCGAGACCCCACCGGTATAGGTACTTATTCTTCAGCGACGACGCGCCCGAGATGGGTCAATTTGCAGACTGTCCAGTCCTTCTTGAGAGGGTTATTAAACCAAGGTTCAGCCCAGCCCAGGCGGACACAGCTTTGGACCGTACGGTCGGAAATACGCTGACCATCCTCATCAAACAGCGGCAGTTTTCCGCCCGGTTGTGAGAGACCACGTCTGAGCCAAAGACTTTGAACATCAGACGGTTTGGTAAGAACGCCAGGTCTGGACGCTGCGTGTGCAAATGCATGCTGTTGCATGATCTATCCCCCGACATACGCCAACAGTCCCCCCGGAGCGTTCGCCTATATCTTGTCGATTCGAGTCAAGTGTTAAACTATCTGAATCCGTAAATCAATTCTGGTCATTTTATCCGGATTTCCTCAGAAGGTCGTCGAAATGTCGAAAGAAGTCTGTTTTGTCTATATGACAGCCGCTTCCAAAGACGAAGCGGGTAAGATCGGAACCTGTCTTGTTGAAGAGAAGTTGGCTGCCTGCGTCAATATTATCGACGGGATGACGTCGATCTATCGCTGGGAAGGTAAGACCGAAAATGCGACGGAAACCGTTTTGATCGCGAAGACCGTTTCTGGGAATATCGAGGCTTTAACCGAGCGAGTAAAGGCTCTTCATTCTTATGATTGTCCCTGTATCGTTGCCGTGCCTATCAAAGATGGGAATCAGGAATTCTTGTCTTGGATAAATAAACAATAGTTATTAAAAACAGTATTTTATAGTTTTTTCTTAATGTTATTTTGTAGTTTATTTGCGGATTGCATGACATAGTTAGCCGTGCGATCTTAGACGATCACTATAGAAAAGATCTCTATGAGCGCGACACCTTCACTTCGGCCTAACCGGGCCCTTGCTTTCGTCAATGTCAGCCACTTTCTGAACCACGTAATCATGCTGATTTACCCGACAGTGGCACTGACATTGGTCGATGTGTGGTCGATGTCTTATGGCGAGCTATTCAAGCTGTTTTTTATTGGTTCTATGCTCTACGGCGTGGCTGCCTTGCCGGCAGGCTGGCTCGGTGATCGCTGGAGCAGCTGGGGGATGCTGGCGATCTATATGATTGGCACCGGTATTGCGACGTTTCTCACCGGTTTTGCCAATTCGCCAACCCAGATTGCAATTGGATTAGGGATAATCGGTATCTTTGCGGCGATTTATCACCCGGTTGGTACCAATTTCGTCGTGCAGCACGCGGTAAATCGAGCAAAGGACTTAGGCTTTAATGGTGCTTTTGGAACAGTTGGCCTTGCGGCTGCGGCCTTTATTGCTGCTGGACTAACGCAACTATGGGGCTGGCGCGCGGCATTTTTCGTGCCGGGAACAGCCTGCTTCTTGCTTGGGGTTGGTTTCATATTGTTTACCAAGGCTTCTGTTGAAGGACATGACGAAGGAACGTCCACGGTTGAAGATACACCAGTCTCGATGAGTACCACGCGCCTCGCCCTCGGTTTGATGGCGGTTACGGCCTTGTCTGTAGGTTTGATAACCCAGGCCTATACGTCCGGTCTGCCAAAAGTCTTTGACGATACGATGCGATCGCTGGTTGCGGCTTTTGCGTTGGATCGCGAAGGTGGGCTGACCATGAGTTCGGGCCTGGTCACGTTAGTGATTCTTGCCGGCGCTGTGGGCCAGATATTGGGCGGTAGCCTAGCGTCGAAATATTCTCCTAAAGGGGTCTATATTTGCATGTTTGCAATCATGATTCCGCTGGCACTCCTGGCGTCTCAGCTTGATGGCTTTGCTTTGGTAATTGTGGCCGCAGTCATGATGTTGTCGATTACCGGGTGTTTGCCCGCCGAAAACTGCATCATCGTTCGCTTCTGCCCCGAAAATTGGCGGGCCAGGGTTTTCAGTGCTAAATTCGTCATTGCGCTGGGGGGTGGATCATTTGCCGTCCTTGTCGTTGGCGAGGTATTTGATCAGACGACGGGTTTCATCTGGTTTTACGGCTTTTTGATTGGTCTAGCCGTGGTTGTCATGGCTTTTGCTGCTTTCTTGCCTTCGATGAAAGGCTCTGTTGAAGAGGCTGCGCCTGTTGCAGGACCAGCAGAGTAGTGGCGGCCCCGAAGATTGAGGCCTTAGATCATCTGGTCCTTACCGTCGCGGAGATTGAGGTAACTTGTGAATTCTATAAACGGGCGCTCGGATTTGACGTCAATTCGTTCGGCGAAGGCCGAAAAGCGCTTACGTTTGGATATCAAAAGATAAATCTCCATCAGGGGGGCAGGGGGGTCGAGCCAAAGGCGGCGTTACCGACGCCGGGTTCGGGAGATCTCTGTTTTTTAACAAATCAGCCGATTGAGGAAATTCAAAGGCATCTTGAATTCGTTCATGTCCCTGTGATTGAGGGGCCGGTCGAACGTACAGGAGCAACGGGCCCAATCATTTCAATCTATTTTCGAGACCCTGACGGTAATTTAATCGAAGTCGCCAACCAGCTTTAGCTTGCAGCTTTCAGGGCGGCCTGTTCCTCAGCTTTGAAACCGACCAACCGTTTCGTGCCCAAATCAAAGACAGGTCGTTTGATCAAAGTTGGATGTTCGGTCAAAAGTGTTGCAGCGTTACCGGTTTCAACAGAGGCTTGATCTGCTTCTGGTAGCTTGCGCCAGGTCGTTCCTCGACGGTTGAGGAGGGTATCGATGCCGATTTCCTCGATCCAGTTGGTGACGGTGCTTTGATCCAGCCCGTCTTTTCGAAAATCGTGAAATGTATGATCGATGTCTTCGGCTTCAAGCCATTTGAGGGCTTTCCGGCAGGTATCGCAGTTCTTAATGCCGTATACGGTAATCACTCTTCATCTCCATTTGTTTGTTACACCATACCAAGTCGCCGATACTCAATAACTGGGCAACGGTCCATTATAACGTCGAGACCTGCTTGCTTCGCGCGATCAGCTGCTGCGACGTCGATAACATCCAATTGCATCCAAACTGTCTTGGCATTTACTTTAATCGCCTCATCGACTGCCTCGCCCGCATGTTCCGATCTGCGAAAGATATCGACCATATCGACCGGAACTGGCACTTCTTCGATAGTTTTCAGGACCGTTTCTTGGTTGATGGTCTGCCCGGCGCAGACTGGGTTTATCGGAAACACTTTGTGACCATTATTCTGAAGGAATCGCATGACGCTATTTGATGCACGATGTGGTTTAGGGCTGGCGCCGACTAACGCGATAACAGGGCTCGAGGATAAAATTCGTCGGAGCAGGGAGTCTGAATATTCCACAGTTGATCAGGCACTTCGCTTGGTTGCATCAGCAACTTTTGCATTTAGACGGGCATGGGCGGCTTTCATGACTTTTCCAAGATAGTGATCAGCAAACGTGATGGGTTCATATTTAGGGCCTTTGTCGCCGACACAGCTTGGGATGCACTCGATAAGGGCGTCATGATTGGGGCTGTGAAAATGGACTAACGAAATACGGTCGATATTTTTTGCATCAGCTGGTGGGTTTCCGACGCGGTGTAATGTTGATTTCCAGCGGTCATTTGTCCAACGAGCCAAGGCATCACCAATGTTGCAGACAAATCCACCTTGAGGGCAAATAACCTCGACCCACTCGCCGTCGCGGGTCATGACTTCTGTGCCGCCGGGAACGGCGTCACCTCGTAGGAAAGTCACTGTACCGTAGTCGGTGTGTTCGCCGGCTCTGAGCTGGCCCTTGTTGGCAGGGCTTTTTTGCGCTGGGTAGCGAACAACGCGGGAAACGCTCGATTGATGATCATATTTGTCATCGAAATAGCTTCGTTCGACATTGAGCGCTGTGGCAATGATATCCAGTACTCTGTCGCCAAGCCATTTCATAGCTTCCGCGTATTCCTGCATGGTGGGGTGAAAGTTCGGCGGATTATCAGGCCATCGGTTTGGCGCCATCATGGCTGTGCTCGGATCGTCTTTGATCCAGTCTTCACCGGTAAATTCTTCCGGTCCAAAGGCGAAGGCTTCCTGGAGGTCGGGAGGAGCTTCCTTACCAATAGAATAGGAGAGGGAACGGTCCATAAATCTATTGTATCCGCGACTAACCTTCTCTGGCGGGCGCTCTACTTTGAGTTTTTCCTCAAGGGGTAAAGCGAAGAAGTCCACTACAGCCTGTCGTGTACGGGTAATAATGGATTCGTCAACATCATGCCCTGTGATGGCGAAAAAACCTGTATTACAGCAGGCCTTATCCAGTTCAGCGGCAACTGCCTGTTTTGCCGCATCGTCGCCGTTAAAAAACGGTGCGATATCGATAACAGGGACGATAGAAGAGGACATTAATTTCTCCAGCCAAGCCGGTTGATGGTATCGTTGGGGCGAGCTTTGGGCAAGGTTTCCAAATATCAAGCTAAAGTCTGCATGGTATTGCAATACGATTAACGTAACCCTCTGCAATCTAATGGGAATCCTCTGTTGACTTAGTAGTTATTGAAGACATACTCCGCGCACTTTTTATGGCGGCGCTCGACCTATAATTTGTAGGTTGAATTCTAATGATGCGGGCAATGAGGAGAATTTCTGAAGCATCGTCTGATGTTGATCATAAACACACAATTGATGCCGAATACTTTGTATTGCGCCGTTAAAGGCGGTCCCGGCTTTCAGCAGGCTAAACGTTAGTTTGAACGAATTTTAAATTCTAATGTGTTAGGAGATTCTGTATAAAAAATTCTGGCTTGTTGTTTTTAGTTATTCTGATTTTTGTTGGACTTACGCGGCCCGCTTTTGCACATCTCGACCCTGTGACCGGAAGCATGTTCCTGCAGCTCGTCCTTGGAGGGTTTGCTGGCCTTCTAGTGATTGGGAAGCTTTATTAGGCGAAAATTAAGGGATTTTTTTCGCAAGTAATCCGTGCGCCGCCGGACCTAGATTCAAATCGCGACGATGATACAACCGTAAACTGATTCAGGGACCTTTCGTAGCCCAGGTGGAACGGTTTTCTTAACAAGAAAAAATTCTATCGTACAATCGATATACAGGCGGTCGTCGTTTGATCTCTTTTCGACGATGTGGTGCCGCAACAATCTGCGCGCGTTAATGTGCAGATCCTTGCTATTATCATCTAACAATAGTGAGTAAACAGTAATATCCCGCCGCGTCGAGCCGATTTGGCTCGGTGTCCTACGATGCCTAGAAAGAAATGCAATATGAACACCAGCCTAACACTATCTCGCGAACAGCTGAGACGTCTGATCCGACTGTGAGTGCTGTTCATAATCATCGGGCGGTTCTGCAATGGATCACTCTTTCGACTAGTCTTTGGCTGGCACCGTTTTTGGTCTTTATCAAGCACAATGATTATCTTGGTGTCAGAATTGAAATATTGCTACCACTGTTCGGGCTTACGCTGATTGGTGTCGTCGGTGGTTGCTTGTCCGCAATTTCACTGAAATACGTCAGATACGTCTTAGTTTCGGTAATGGCGGCGGTTTTTGTCGATTTTCAGTTTGATCTGGGCCTTTGGGGGCCAAGTACAACCTTTATCGCAACGTTTCTAATTTTAGTTATCATGGGCGCGAATGCGGTCATGATGGGGAACGCAATCATTCTGACTATTGTCACTTTAACGGTGATTATTCCCAACGATCCGATCGAAACAGATGCTCCCGATGCGGCGATAGTTGCAAGCAATCCCGAACTTCCACCAATTTTACATATTATCTTGGACGAGCATATTGGTATCGCCGGAATGTCTGAAGCAACGCCGTCGCAGCGTGACGTGAAGCGACGAGTTATGGATTTTTACCGGGGCAATGGGTTCCACGTATATCGACGGGCTTATTCCCAATATGTAAATAGCGACGATTCAGTGTCCAATATGCTCAACTATGAGACTAAGGATATTCGTCACGCTCATTTCGAGGAAGTAAATGAGCCTAGAATTCTTAAACAAAACAGGTATTTTGATCGGTTGAGGGCCCGCGGTTACCAAATCAAGATATTCCAAAATGACTATCTAGACGTTTGTGGTAGTGGTAGAAGCAGCGATGCGGCAAGCTGTTTTACCACTTACAATTGGAGTAGATTTCCGGGCTTGAAGCATGCGCCGTTGCCAAGGACCGAAAAGGCTTGGTTAATCACGACGTTCTATCTGCAGCTCTCCGGCCTTTATCGGAAAATACGGACCATTTATCAGCGATTACATAGAGCAGTTGGGTTATCCTTTCTTCCACGCTGGAATTGGGACGTGGGCGGGGTTGGCTCGCTCGTTATTCCGCAGACCGCTGATATCATTGCTCGTGATTTGTCTCAAAATCCGGGCGGATTTGATTACTTTGTTCATTTCTTTATGCCGCATGCGCCATTCGTGATGGACCGAGACTGTCAGGTTAAGCCGGCAAAGGCCTGGCGCCGAGGTTACAACGAACAAATTCTTTGTTCGCTACGAATTCTGGATAAGTTCGTTCAAGCATTGAAGTCGGCCCGTTCTTTCCAAAAGGCCGTCATCATTGTCCACGGCGACCATGGCTACCGTATCAATCTGGGAAATACCAATGGAGCTAATGTTACCCAACTGACATCGACCGAATTGATCAGTACATTCTCGACTTTATGGGCGATTAAGGTGGCGGATGGCCGTGGTTTTGTAGATGACCGCATTCGTTCGGTGCAAAAAATGTTGCCACGGTTCGAGAAGTGTCGTTTCGCTTTGTGTGATGATAATCCGGACGACGAGGAGGTTATACTCCAAATTCCAAATGGTTGGACCGGCAGCAAGATGAAAACCATGTCGGTGGACTTATTTCGGGAACGCTGACTGCAACTACTCAATAGGGTTGAGAGTAAGGTCTCTGAATAGGGAATGTTTTATTATAGGGTATTATGTTACCGTTATTGTAAGTTACTGCAATTTAACGTAATTCCTTTGTTGACATCCCATTTTTTGATGGCATACTCCGCGCGCTTTTTATGGCGGCGCTGGGCCGTCAGTTTGTAGGACGAATTCTAATGATGCAGGGAATGAAGACATATTCTGCGACGCCGTCCGATGTCGATCGTAAATGGTACATAATCGATGCCGAAGACGTTGTACTGGGCCGGATGGCCTCCATTATCGCGAATATGCTACGGGGCAAACACAAGCCCATGTATACAGCGAATATTGATTGCGGTGATTACATCGTGGTTATCAACGCGGAAAAAGTTTTGCTCACCGGAAACAAGCGGTCAAATAAGACCTATTACTGGCATACCGGTTATCCTGGCGGAATTAAAAGCCGTACGGCCGATAAAATACTTGATGGGGGGCATCCTGAGCGCGTTATCTCGAAGGCGGTTGAGCGGATGTTACCTAAAACCGTTTTAGGACGGCAGCAAATTAGTAAATTGAAAATTTATGCTGGTTCGGAACATCCGCATGAACCTCAGAACCCCGAAGTTCTGGATATTGCGTCGATGAACCCTAAGAACAAAAGGAGCGCATAGCGATGGCTGATGATAGTGGCGCAACGCTCGCGGATGTAATGCCCGCAGAAGCAACTGATGCAGCGGTTCCGCCGACGGAAGTCGAAGTGGCCCCGGTTTATGAACGTACTGTCGATGAACAGGGCCGTTCCTATGCAACCGGTAAACGGAAAGATGCTGTCGCACGTGTCTGGGTTAAACCCGGCAGTGGCAAAATCTCGGTCAATGGTCGCGAAGGCGATATCTATTTCAGCCGTCCGACCTTGCAGATGATTATTCGACAACCTTTCGACGTGACTGAGCGTAAAGAGCAGTTTGATGTTTATTGCACCGTAAAAGGTGGTGGATTGTCAGGCCAAGCCGGTGCGGTTCGGCATGGTATTTCTAAAGCGTTAACTCTGCAGGAACCTGATTTGAGGAGCGCATTGAAAAAGAACGGCTTCCTGACGCGGGATTCACGTGTTGTGGAACGTAAGAAGTACGGTAAGCCTAAGGCACGCCGTAGCTTCCAGTTCTCCAAACGGTAAGCGACCGTTTCCATATTTGGAAGGATGGCTTGCCGGTAACGGCGAGCCATTTTTTTGTTATACGAGAAGGCACTGCTCAGCAGTACAAGGTCACAGGTAATATGACATATAAAGTATTCATAGATGGCGAAGAGGGGACAACTGGCCTCCAGATCCGGGATCGGCTGGAGACGCGTTCCGAACTAACGCTTATTCATTTGGCGGATAGTGACCGAAAGAATGCTGAGGCACGCAGAGCCGCCCTTATTGAGTCGGACGTCGCAATCTTGTGTCTGCCTGATGCTGCGGCCTTAGAAGCAGTCACTCTCGTTGAGGGTGAAGAGACCAGACTTATCGATGCTTCCACCGCTCATAGAACAACGGAAGGTTGGGTCTATGGCTTTCCAGAAATGGACTTGGATCAAAGAGAGCGTATCGCAATAGCAAACCGAGTAACGAACCCAGGATGTTATCCGACGGGCGCGATTGCCTTGTTAACGCCGTTAATTAGCGGTGGCCTGCTTCCGGCGGACCACCCGATAACCATTAATGCGGTGTCGGGATATAGTGGCGGCGGCAAGCCATTGATTGCGCGAATGGAGAATGAAGAAGAGGAAAGCGCTATATCCAGCGCATATTTCGCTTATGGATTAGGACTGGAGCACAAACATGTTCCGGAAATACTACAATACAGCGGGCTCGCAAATAGACCATTGTTCGTGCCCAGCGTTGGAAAATTTCGTCAGGGTATGATTGTACAGATACCGCTGCAGCTATGGTCGTTGGCCAATAAACCGAGTGTTGATACGGTTTATGAGGTCCTACGGGATTACTACACAGATCAGACATTTGTTGTGGTCGCTAACAGTTCGGACGCAGAGGCGCATTTGGGTTCACTTGATCCTGAGGACCTCAATGATACCAACTATCTTAAATTATTCGTTTTTGGAAATGAGGCTCATGGCCAGGTTGTTTTGATTGCCCAACTCGACAATCTGGGAAAAGGCGCTTCCGGTCAGGCAGTGCAAAATTTGAATATTATGTTGGGCATTCCCGAAGGGACTGGCTTGTAGGATGAAAAAAAGTAAGAGAAACCACTAACGGGCGGGCGTTAAAATCATTTGCAATTACGATCGTTGAACGTTAATCAGCCATTTGCTGTTATAAGATACTTCGATTTGCCGTAGTCCTACGGTAAATCTTTAATTCTTAAGGCGTTAGGCTAATTGGAACGGATCACGGGGGCGACGGGCTAACATGACCATAGCAATCAAAAACATTTCCAAAAAGAATGCGCGAACAGGTGTGCTCGCGGTATGCATGGCAGGATTTCTTGTGAGCGGTTGCTCATCGGTTCCAGACTGGGCCAATCCCGCTGAATGGTATCGCGATACTAAGGACTGGGTAAGTGGTTCCCCGGGTTCTAGCGCACAGCCACCGCAGGCATCGACTCCGATCCCCGGCAAGGACAAAAAATTCCCTAAACTTGCTAGCGTTCCATCGCGACCTGCAGCGCCTAGCGAAGCGGAGCGCAAGAAGATGGCGAAGAGCCTGGCAGCTGATCGCCAAGCAGCGCGCTATTCTGATGAAAAAATTCGCCGGCAAGGGGATAATGTTGCTTCCTCAGGCGCTGTTGCTCCTGTTGTTCGTGCCACACCTCCAACTGTTGCCGCGCCAGTAGCAAGGGCTGTGCAAGTGGCGCCAGTTGTTGCTCCAAAAGTGATGCGGACTCCTGTTGCCCCTAGCCCAGTGATGACGGCGGACAAAATGGCGAAACCGGCCTTTCGGCAGGCACCATCAGATATTGTCATGCGCGGCCAGCCCATCGCCGTTGCGCGGACGCCAGCATTTGCCGCACCTCCTATCGTTCGATCACGGCAAAACTTTGTTCAGGCCCAACGATTTTCACCTCGGTTTCCGGCGGGGACGGGTAACGTTTCTGCGCCTGTTTTGTCGGGGACTGGCAATAAGGTCGCGACTGTCAGGTTTGATACTGGTTCGGCCAAACTTTCTGGTAATGCGCGACGTGACATTCGAAAGGCTGTAGCGGTATTTAAGCAACGCGGTGGCCGGATCCATGTGATAGGCCACGCGAGCAGTAGAACGCGCGATCTAAATCCACAACGCCATCAATTAGCCAATTTTCGAGTGTCCTATGACCGTGCAAACGTGGTTGCCCGAGAATTAAGGCGGCTTGGTGTTGCAGCGACAGCTATTCGCGTAAGTGCTGTTTCGGACTCTCAGCCGGCATTTCTCGAAGTGATGCCAGCAGGTGAGGCCGGAAACAGACGTGCCGAGATAGTGTTAGAAAACTAACAACAGCGCGTTTTCAGTGCACGACGAGTTCGGGCCTGAGGATGGGCAATAGGACTCGAGAGACATGAATCAGGAATTCCACAGAGTACGGCGCTTGCCGCCATACGTTTTTGCCGAAGTGAATGCCATGAAAGCGGACGCTCGTGCGGCGGGCGAGGATGTCCTGGATTTTGGTATGGGCAATCCTGATTTGCCATCGCCACCGCATGTCGTCGAAAAGCTGGTCGAGGCGGTTCAAAATCCTAAGACCCATCGTTATTCGGTGTCGCGTGGTATCACCGGCCTTCGCAAGGCAAATGCAGAATATTATGGCCGTCGGTTCAACGTTGATATTGATCCCGAAACCGAAACTATTGTGACGTTAGGTTCGAAGGAAGGTTTCGCTAATCTAGCCATGGCGATTACTAGTCCAGGTGACGTTGTTTTGGTTCCAAACCCAAGTTACCCCATTCATGCCTACGGGTTCATCATAGCCGGTGGGGCGCTACGCCATATGCCGGTTGGGCCGAATGTGGACCTGCGAAGCGAACTGGAGCGCGCAGTACGTCACAGCGTGCCGCCGCCGCTCGCTTTGGTACTCAACTTTCCTTCCAATCCGACAGCGCAAGTCGTTGGACTTAACTTTTACAAGGAAGTTGTCGATTTTTGCAAAGAGCACGGCATCTATATTTTGTCTGATCTGGCTTATGCGGAAATCTATTTTGATGGAGAGCCTCCGCCATCAATTTTTGAAGTTCCAGGTGCGAAAGATATTGCTGTTGAATTTACATCGCTGAGTAAAACTTATTCGATGCCGGGCTGGCGGATGGGATTTGCGACCGGGAACAAGAAGCTCATCGCTGCTCTTGCGCGGATTAAGTCGTACCTTGATTACGGTGCGTTTACACCGATTCAAGTTGCGGCAACTGCGGCGCTCAATGGGCCGCAAGATTGTATCGATGATGTTCGCGATATATACCGTGATCGTCGCGACGTCTTAGTGGAAAGTTTTGGCCGCGCAGGTTGGGAAGTTCCGTCCCCAAGCGCGACAATGTTTGCCTGGGCACCTATCCCTGAACCTTTTAGAGAGCTTGGTTCTCTTGAATTTTCCAAATTGCTTTTGGAAAAGGCGCAGGTTGCCGTGTCTCCTGGTATCGGGTTTGGTGAATATGGCGAAAGTTATGTCCGCGTGGCGTTGGTTGAGAACCATCAGCGGATTTTGCAGGCTGCGCGGAACATTAAACGTTTCATGTCCGAGAGTCCTCAGATCGTTGAAGAATCCCGAAAGCAGGCGTCAGCACGTTGAGTGAACCGCTAAAAATAGCCATCGCCGGTCTTGGTACTGTCGGTCTCGGTGTTGTACGCCTTTTGACTGACAATGGTGCACAGATCGCACATCGATGTGGTCGAGACGTATCAATTTTTGCCGTTTCAGCACGAGATGCCGGTCGTGATCGTGGTGTCGATGTGTCAAAATTTAAGTGGTATGACAACCCTGTCGCGATGGCCAGGGATGCTGACGTTGATGTGTATGTCGAGCTCATCGGCGGCGAAGGCGGAGTCGCAAAAGAATCCTGTGAAGCAGCAATTACTGCGGGAAAATCAGTCGTTACAGCTAATAAGGCTTTGATCGCCCATCATGGCACAGCGCTTGCGCTTGAAGCGGAAAAAGGCGGGGTTGGCCTTGCCTATGAAGCTGCTGTGGCAGGTGGCATTCCTATTGTGAAGTCGCTGAGGGAGGGGCTCGCCGGCAATCAGATCACCGACCTTTACGGAATTCTGAATGGAACCTGTAATTATATTCTAACGACTATGCGGGAAACCGGTCGTGAGTTTGACGACGTGCTCGCGGAAGCTCAGGCGTTGGGTTACGCCGAGGCTGATCCTAGCTTTGACGTTGATGGGGTGGATGCTGCCCACAAACTGGCAATTTTGGCGAGCCTTGCTTTTGGCTGTCAGGTGAATTTCGGTGATAGCTATGTTGAAGGTATCCGACATATTTCTGCATTGGATATTCGCTTTGCTACCGAGCTTGGTTATCGGATCAAATTCCTCGGTATTGCGCGATCTACCGAAGATGGAATTATCCAGCGTGTTCATCCGTGCATGGTGAAATTAGATTCGCCCATTGCGCATGTTGAAGGTGTTTATAACGCGGTAGTCGCACAAGGCGATTTTGTTGGATCGACAGTTTATGAGGGAAGAGGTGCTGGTGAGGGCCCAACCGCATCTGCTGTTGTGGCGGATTTGGTAGATATAGCTCGCGGTGTTAAGTCACCGGCATTCGGTGTACCCGCATCTCAGCTTAGTTCTTTATCCACAGCCCCCATGGACCGGCACGTCGGGTCCTATTACATTCGGCTGATGGTTCTAGATCGCCCGGGCGTTTTTGCTGATGTTGCAGGTGTTTTGAGGGATGAGGAAGTATCGATGGAAGCCATATTGCAGAGAACGCGCTCTCCGGGCGAATCCGTTCCTGTGGTAATGACTACCCACGATGTTGAAGAAGAATCGATGAGACGCGCGCTTGATCGGTTTGCGAAATACGACACTGTTGTAGAGCAACCGAGGATGATCAGAATTGAGCCGCTGACATTGTAGGATAGTGGAGGTGGGCATTTCCAATCTTGAGTATGGAATTGTCCCTATAACGAGTTTACTGCGTACCGAGGAGGATCGGAAATATGCCGGAATCCATTCCGATGGATAGAAATCTAGCCTTAGAGGTTGTTCGGGTTACAGAAGCAGCAGCGCTCGCGGCATCTCGTCAGATGGGCCGTGGTGACGAAAAGGCTGCAGATCAGGTCGCTGTCGATGCCATGCGCACCGCCTTGAATAGCTTGGCCATCAGGGGAACGGTTGTGATTGGCGAAGGTGAACGCGATGAAGCACCGATGCTTTATATTGGTGAAGAAGTTGGATTGGGCGAAGGTCCAGAAATAGACATCGCCTTGGATCCACTTGAAGGCACGACGATCACTGCGAAGGGCCTGACCAATTCATTGGCAGTAATTGCGATGGCGGAACATGGCGGGTTTTTGAATGCTCCGGATGTATACATGGACAAGATCGCAGTAGGTGGCGGTTTGCCCGAAGGTGTTGTGGATCTTGATCAGACCCCTAAAGAAAATCTCCAAAGCCTCGCCAAGGCCAAAAAGGTTGATGTTGAGGACCTCGTGGTCTGTATTTTGGATCGCCCTCGGCATGAAGAGCTAATCGCCAAGGTTCGTGAAGCTCAAGCGCGCATTATGCTTATTTCTGATGGTGATATCAGCGGCGTTATGGCGACCTCAGAGGAAGCAAGCGGTGTGGATCTTTATCTCGGTTCCGGTGGTTCTCCGGAAGGTGTGCTTGCCGCATCAGCGTTGCGCTGCATCGGTGGTCAAATGCAGGGACGCCTTCTGTTCCGTAATGATGATGAGCGTGGTCGTGCCCGGAAATGGGGTATTGAAGATCTTGACCGTAAGTACAGCATGGAAGACTTAGCGCATGGCGATGTCATGTTTGCCGCAACGGGTGTAACCAACGGGACGATGCTCAAAGGCGTTCGGCGCTTTTCCGGCGGTGCAACAACTCATTCAATGGTAATGCGCTCTCGCTCAGGTACCGTTCGCTATATCGAAGCGGTTCATAATTTTGATCGTAAAACCGGCTTTGACGCCGTCGACTCTTAATCGGTGACTAAATGACGGGCGATATCGATGCACCGTTTCTGGGTGTCGAACGATCCGTCAGCGGAAAGAAATGGCAGGCGCGTCTCAAAGACGAACGTCTGGCGACAGCTTTAGCTCAACGTTTCGAGTTGCATGACGTTGTTGCGCGTGTACTAGCAGCGCGGGATGTGCAGTTGGACGATGCCGCCTCCTTTTTAAACCCTACACTGAAAGCCATGCTGCCAGATCCGGCGCATTTGCGTGATATGCGGCCTGCTGTAGAGCGCATTATCAAAGCGATTCATGATGGTGAAACGATAGGGGTATTGGGCGATTATGATGTCGATGGCGCAACATCGTCTGCCTTGTTGGTGCGTTTTTTTTCTGCGCTCGGCCAAATCGTTCCTGTCTACATTCCGGACCGTCAAAAAGAAGGCTATGGGCCGAATTTACCGGCGCTTCTCGACCTGAAAGAGAAGGGTGCATCGGTTGTCATTACGGTCGATTGTGGGACGACAGCCTATGATCCACTTGAAGCAGGTGCTGACGCCGGTATTGAGATCATTGTTGTGGACCATCATGTTGCTGAACCGCGTTTGCCCGCGGGATCACTCGTCATTAATCCCAATCGAGCTGACGAAGATTCGCCTTGCGGGCAGCTTGCGGCGGTTGGTGTCACATTTTTGTTGCTCGTAGCCATCAACAGGGCATTGCGGGATGCGTCCTGGTATGGCGAAGAGCATCCTGAACCTAATTTGTTGTCCTTGCTCGATTTAGTGGCGCTTGGAACGATTTGCGATGTAGTTCCTTTGACTGGTGTAAACCGCGCGCTTGTAACCCAGGGGCTTAAAGTTCTTGCCGGACGCAGTAACCCAGGAATCGCGGCATTGGCCGATGTCGCCAAGGTGGATAAGCCACTTGACGCCTATCATGCAGGATTTGTGTTGGGGCCAAGAGTGAATGCCGGGGGCAGAGTAGGAGATTCGGCGCTCGGTGTAAGGTTACTGACAACGCAGGATAGTAGCGAAGCGCGGGCCGTTGCTCAGCTTCTTGATGACTATAATAGCGAACGGAAAGAAATAGAGCAGGCGGTCCAGGAAGCTGCGATTACGCAGGCAGAAGAACAGGCGAAAACCGACAAACCGATTATTCTGGTTGCTGGAAATGGCTGGCATCCCGGCGTTATCGGCATTGTGGCTGGAAGACTACGTGAACGTTTTGATCGTCCATCCTGTGTTGTTGCACTGTCTGAAGGCATCGGTAAAGGCTCTGGGCGATCGGTAAGAGGGGTTGCGCTTGGCCCAGCTGTGATTGCTGCGCATCAGGCCGGGCTACTGGTCAATGGCGGTGGTCACAACATGGCGGCCGGCTTTACGGTAGAGCAGGACAGGCTCGAAGAATTGACCGACTATCTTGCCGAGCATATTTCTCGTCAGCTTGATGGTACGACATTGATGCCTACCATGTCGTTTGACGGCGCTCTTTCCCCAGCGGGGGCGACGCCAGAAGTTATTGAAATGCTTGAAAGAGCGGGTCCCTTTGGCAGTGGCAATCCACGCCCCCGTTTTGCTATTCCACAAGCTCGAATTGTCGATTCAGGCATTGTCGGAAAAGATCATGTCCGTTGTATTTTGACTGGCGCCGATGGTACGGGGCGCCTAAAGGCCATCGCGTTCCGGTCTGCTGATACACCTCTGGGGCGCGCATTGATGGATACACGCGGGCTGCCGCTACATGTCGCGGGTAATTTGCGCATTGATGAATGGCAAGGACGCGTCTCCGCCCAACTTTTTATCGATGATGTTGCCGCGGTCTAAGCGGTCTCTAAATGGTCACAATGTTCTCACGGGTTGGGCGTTGCAGCGCCACAATTAGCCGTCATTCTTTGGTCTGGGTCAGGCACAAGGGAAGGCGAAAGAATATGGAAGTTCTATTTGTTGAAGTGGTTCAAATGGTCGTATTGCTGATTGTTGGTTTAGGGTTGGTATTAACGCTCAAATATTGACAGTTAATGTATGATTTGAAGACGATTTATTCGTGAAACCCCTCGAAGACATGTGTTGAGCTGTGTAATATCCCCGCACCTTTGAATAAAGATGCCGACTGCGGCGGGTTATATGGCTAGTAAGACACCACCGGCACAGAAGAGCCGTCAGAATAAGTTTTCAAGATGGGAGAGGTTTAAGCGTGCCTGCCGCTTGCGCCTGGTCGTGCCCTTAAAACGGAGCGTTCATTCTCCTGAGCATGTTGCACGGGGCGTGAGCGTCGGGGTCGCCTGGGCCCTGACCCCGACGGTTGGTATTCAGATGGTGTTTTGCTTTGCGACCTGGGTCATTTCGCGTCGTTTGTTTAATTGGGATTTTCATCTAATCATCTCGCTGGCATGGACATGGTTGACCAATGTCGTGACGCTGGTCCCATCCTATTACCTGTTTTTCATAACGGGGCAGCTGATGCTTGGGCGATATGACGACTTGTCTGGATATAATGAATTTGCCGCTTCCTGGAGCAAGAGTGCTATCGATGCCGATTCCATGGGATATTGGGAGGGGCTCTGGGCCTATGCTGTTTTGATATTTAAAGGGTGGGGGCTACCGATGGTTATCGGGTGCGTGCCCTGGTCCGCCCTTGGTGCCTGGGGCGGCTATGTCTGGAGTTTACGGTTTATTCAGCAGTATCGTGAAGCGAAACACCGCCGGGCTGTTCTCCGCGATGAACAAGCCGAATTAACCTCTTCAAGCGCACCGACGAACGACTAAAATCTTCTGATTATTGCTATTGATTTTCTGTTGAAGGCCCTATAGGTACAGGGCCATAGCGACCCCATCGTCTAGAGGCCTAGGACACCGGCCTTTCACGCCGGCAACACGGGTTCAAATCCCGTTGGGGTCGCCATTTTTTCTTTAGTCTCTGACGGTAGTACTTTTCTGATTGTGTAATTTGGCATGTAGTTGGGATTTTCACTGGACGGAGCTTGACCCTAGATCGGGTTGGAATCGGTTTCCTATAATTGCTGAATAACGTTTCAAGGCCTTTTCCGAGAACTTTTGCGGCTCCGTTTGCAGTGCGCCCTATTTGATTCAATCCGCTAAATATTTCGCTTGTGTGATTTTGAGGGATTGGCGGAACCGGCTCTGTTGATTTGAACAAATATACCTGTAATTCTTTTAAGCATCAGAACTCATAGAATATTTGGTTGTATACGGTATTTTATGCCGGTTGCGAGCGTCACAAGGGAGTTCTAACTCGATAAGATTAAGAAAGAATATGGAAATAGATGAAATACATCTTTGTATTCGCTACATTAGTTTTGGTTTCTTCGGCACTTGTAGCGGCTAGTATTGGGGAAACTAAAGTCTTTTGGGCATTTGTAGCGTTCTCCATCTTTAATGCCGTTTTGTGGTTCTTTTTTCGCAAATTTTCCGAAAATGGTCTTTTAATTCAAATATTTACATTCGTACCTTTACTGACGTTTGAAACGTATTTGGTTTATACGGAGGCTTCTCAGCAATGGGAATGGAGCGAGGCCAACGTTGCTCTCGTTGGTGAAGAGATTCCAACCGTTCTCAAGAGGCTTCACGAATACCGAGGGGAAGAGCCGAATACCTATACGGTGTTCAGCGATTACCCAATTAATGGTGACGACGGCGAGCCGATATATGTGCTTGCGCCGATTCCGAGTATTCGCACTATTTTTTGCAATGAAGCAGGAAAATACATCATCTATGATTCAGATGAGTTTGGTTTCAATAACGATAAAGTGACTAACGCATCGGCTTTTGTCGTTGGAGACTCGTTTGCTCAAGGAGCCTGTGTTGACCGTTCGGATTCGATTCACGGGCAATTGAACTCTTTAGGTACGCCTTCAGTCACCGTCGGTGTATCAGCTACGGGGCCATTAAACTATCTTGCGGTGCTTCGAGAATATTTCGAGTCCTATGGGCATCCACGCAACGTATTTTTCCATTTTTTGAGGGAAACGATTTTCAATCGCTTTTGAATACCTCTCTCGGCCAGAACGATCCTATACTTTCACAATATAAAGATCCGAATTTTTCTCAGAGCCTCGCATTTCGCGTAGACTTGCTGCGGAAGCTTGCAATACGTAAGTGGGAAAATGATTACGGATCGCAAATGGATGCCATTTCTCGGGATAGTAAAATTGAAGAAACTTTTATCGGAATCCTAAAACTTTATCGATTAAGACGCATAGTATCTGATCTAATTGACGGAAGATCTCCGAGTATAAATGTTGTGGTCAAAGAGAATCCTTACGAAAAAGATGAGGTAGATAAAGTAATCGAGGAGCTAAAATCAATCCTCAAATTAGCAAAGGATCAGCTCAAGCGTCACAATAGTCGGCTTTACTTTGTACACTTACCGGAACCAGCTCGGTTTTGTGACTTTTTTGTCAAAAAGACCCAATATTGTTACAAATCACGAGCGCTTCCATATCACGAAAATATTGTAAGTGCTGTCAGACAAATGGGGGTGCCGGTTCTTGATATCACCTCAAGGTTTCAACGGGAAAAAAACCCAGCTAGATTTTTTTACCACCCAAGATCTCACCTGAGTCCAACAGGCTATCGATTTGTTGCTAAAGCCATGAACGACGCAATTAAGCAAAGTTATGCTGATTGAAGGGGTTTCAGGTGAAGATTAGATGTTGCTCTATACCTGTCTAGAATTCACCATTGGAAAAACCCTGAAGGTCTCGGTGTTTATCTGATTTTCAATTGATTGCAGTTCGCGTTAAAGGCATCTGCTTAGTGTACAATAGTTGACGTAGAATTTCGGTAGTAAAAACTTTTGGACAGCATCAAAGACAACGGCCTTTCACGCCGGCAACACGGGTTCAAATCCCGTTGGGGTCGCCATTCTTCCCTTTTAAAGCTTGATCACTGCTCTCGACAGGTAACGCGGCGCATGTCGCGCACGTATTTCTGATCATCGAAATCGGTGCCGCGATGCATCGTCGCGAGATTGTCCCAAATTAAAACATCACCGACGTTCCAGGGGTATGCGTAGACATATTTGGGTTGTAGCGCGATGGCGCGGAGTTCCTCAAGCAGGTCCTTGGCCTCATCATCCGGCATACCGGCAATACTGCGGACATGAGACGCGATATAGAGCACCTTGCGGCCTGAGGTCGGGTGGATATGGACCAGCGAATGCTGTGCGGGTGGACGGGAGGCGCGTTCTTCCGGTGTGGGCTCGGGACCACCACCGAGCAGACGGGAATGCCAATAGCAGTGCTCCGCAACGAGTCCTTCGAGACGCCCTTTCATTTTTTCTGGCAAATCGTCATAGACCGCGCGCATATCGGTCGTTTCGGTTTCCCCACCTTCCGGGGGGCATACATGGGCGGAGAGGAGAGACCAGGTGGCCCTGTTACTTCGATAGCTCATGTCTGTATGCCACAGGCGGTTGGCGCGTTTATAAGCGAGCCGTTTGTCCTGATCAGGATAGATATTGCCGTCACCATCGAGATTGCTTTGATCAACAATCTCATTATGCGGTACCCGCGCACCTGTGCCGGTGATCTTCGGCATGGTCTTGCGCGCGACTGGGCCAAGCAGCGCCCCAAATCCGATATGTTCCTCGTTGGTTAAAGGCACCTCATGCGGTACGGCACAGACGGCATATTCATCGAGAACCTCTTTGAGAGCAGCAATGTCTGCCAGGCTGGTGTTCTGGCGCATATCGAAACCAGAGATTTTTACAGCATAGAGCGGATGGAGTTGTTCTGTTTGCAGCGTCATATTGGCCTCAAGCATGAGCAGTTATCAGTGCGTAACCGGTGGCCGTTTTTGCAGGATCAGGCCGATGATAACGATCACGACGGTGACCCAGTATATATCGCTCAGGGACATCAGGGCTAGAATGCTGCCAACGATTAATGGGCCGATTGCGGCACCTACATCGCGCCAGGTTTGGCCAACAGCGAGGCGATGCATGATGTCTTCATCTGGAATGCGGTGGGCGAGTTCGGCGGGCCAGAGGGAAGCGATAAAGGCTCTGCCTATTACCACGATAGCACCGCCGGAATGGAAGAAGCCGAGGGCCAGGAGAACAAATCCAATAGCCATCGCAAGGGTGGAAATAAACAGCAATCTTTGGGTTCCGTAACGGTCACCGAGAATCCCGCTAACGGGAGACAAAAATACTTCCAAGCCACGGCGCATACCGACGAGGACGCCACCGGTAATCATGGCCGTGCTGATGGAACTCGTTTCTGCGACCGATAAGGTGATTGCGACAGCAAAGACGCCGTCAACCGTCAGGCCAACGGTGAAGAGGAACAGATCGAATTTCTTCGGCTTCGGCAGCCAATGTGATTTTGGTGGTCTGCGGCGTTTCGCTTCCTTCGGTAGCAGAAAGGCGATGGGAATGCTAAGCGCTGTGATCACGCCGAGAATGACAAAAACAAACTTTGCGCCGTACTCAATGGCCAAGAATGGACCTGTCAGGGCAACCAAGGCAGGGCCAATTGAATGCATGGCGCGACCGAGTCCGACACGAGTTCCGGCCTTGCTGCGATCTGCAACCGCATAAGAATATATGAGCAGCGCCAGGGAAGCGAAACTCAGTCCCCAGAGGATGCGTCCGACCAGCAAGACGGATGCTCCTTCACCGAGCCCGTAGATTAGGGTTGAGACCGTTGCTGTAATCGAAGCTGCAATGGCTAGGTTACGAGGGCCGACGCGTTCAGCGAGGGAGCCAATGGCGCCAAGGGTGAAAATTCGAGTGACACGGTTTGCGGCGAGTAACACACCAACCCAGAAAATATTAATTCCAAACAATGGCGCGTTGACCGGCAAAACGACATATATCAGAACATCACCAAGCAGCGCGAGTGACAAGACTGCACTCGACAGCAGGGTTGGGCCGACACCATAGACAGGTTTCTGGTTATTCAATGTAGCGACCCTGCAAGCAATTGGTAGAGGTGTATCCGCGCGTGGCTGGTCTATGTTTCATAAGGGAGCAGTAATACTCTCTTTCTCCGAATCCGCCGATCATTCACTCTGACGGAGAAGTCTTTAGGAAACAGGATTTTCTATTCGATTTGGCGAAGGGTGCTTGTGAGAAAAATGAACTGAAATGCCATTCACTGTTCGATGCATTACATACAGCGAGCATCGGAAACCACGATTTTAAATTTGATGGCCACTTGAATGCCGCAGGCGCGAAAGCCGTTGCCAACTACTTTATGAAGAACATTATTGGCAAAAATTGAATCTCTTGTGGGGTCGCTTAGTAGTACCAGGTCAGATCGTCACCACTGATCCTCACGGAAGATAGTAAAAGGTCACGGGTCACAGGTATTGTTGTCTTAATGCACCTTGCTTTGATCTGGTGCTTCTTAAGATCTGGGTCGGTGTCGCTAATAAACCGGGCGGAAGCAATGCGTTTGCCAGGTCGTCTTCCGATGATAACGAAAGCTTGCTCAAACCATTCGCTCGTAAGGTCTTCGAAAACACCTGTCCGTTCACTTACCCGTGCTGCACAAACTCCGAGCGTGCCATGATCGTCATATAGTTTCACGTAATAGATGGAAATGGCGTCTCGGAAAGTGCCGCGCCACTTAATCCTCTTTGTATCAAAGGAGTTGTCGACATATCTCTCGTTTAAGAGAATATAGTTGTCCGTTGTTTTACAACCCGTGAGGCCGAGCAAGAGACAAAGGGAAATAAGAATAAATTTCATCTGTGCGCATTACTATCCAGCGTAGCAAAAACTATCTAAGTCACACTCTAGTTATGATTTTTTACTCCTTCAACGAACTTCTTAGCGCTTCGGTAATAGCCGTGCTATACGCACGCCAGAACAATTTCGGCATAGGACCGGTATGAGCGAGATCGATAATACAGAAGACGAAAAACCGTTGGATTTCATCCGTGAACAAATCCGTACGGATTTGGAAGTTGGTAAACATCATAAAATCGTGACGCGCTTTCCCCCCGAGCCGAACGGTTATTTACATATTGGCCATGCGAAATCCATTTGTTTGAATTTCGGTGTCGCGAACGAGTTTGATGGTGAATGTCATCTGCGTTTCGACGATACAAATCCGGCGAAAGAGGATCAGGAATTCATTGATGCAATTCAGCGTGATGTTAAATGGCTTGGCTGTAATTGGGGCGAAAATGTTTACTATGCCTCCGATAATTTTGATCAACTTTACGACTATGCTGAGCATTTGGTTGAGGCCGGGAAGGCCTATGTCGATGATCTAAGCGCTGAAGAAATGCGTGAATATCGTGGAACGCTGACGGAACCGGGTAAAAATAGTCCTTACCGAGACAGAAATGCCGCAGAGAATCTCGACTTGCTACGGCGGATGAAAGACGGCCAGTTTGATGACGGCACCCACGTATTGCGAGCGAAAATTGATATGGCGTCGGGCAATATCAACCTGCGAGATCCTGTGTTGTATCGTATTTTGCGCGCAACTCACCCCCGTACGGGTGATAGTTGGAAAATTTATCCGACCTATGATTTCGCGCATGGCCAGACAGATGCAATAGAAGGCGTTACACATTCACTGTGTACGCTGGAATTTGAAGACCATCGACCATTGTATGATTGGTTTATAGAGAACCTTCCAGTGCCTGCGCGGCCTCAACAGTACGAGTTTTCGCGCTTGAATCTCACAAATACTGTTCTATCAAAACGCCGACTTACCCAGCTGGTGCAAGAACAGAGAGTTTCTGGTTGGGATGACCCCCGTATGCCGACTGTTTCGGGGTTACGTCGACGCGGCGTGCCCCCGGAAGCCATTCGTGATTTTGTTTCACGACTGGCAATTTCGAAAACTGAAGGCCTCGTCGAGGCTGCGATGCTGGATCACTGTATTCGCGACTATCTGAACGAACACGCAGTACGTCGAATGGGGGTTTTAAGACCATTGAAGCTGGTGATTGAGAATTACCCTGAGGGAGAATCTGAAGTATTGGTCGCGGTTAATCATCCAGGTGATGAGACGGCGGGAACGAGAATGGTTCCGTTTTCACGAGAGCTATATGTTGAGCGCGATGATTTCATGGAGGACCCTCCGAAGAAATTTTTTCGACTGGGTCCAGGTCGTGAGGTTCGATTACGGTTTGCCTATTTTGTAACCTGTACTGACGTAATCAAAGATGCGTCGGGTGACGTTATTGAATTGCGGTGCACATACGACCCAGAAACGAAAGGCGGCAATGCGCCGGATGGTCGTAAAGTGAGGGGAACAATTCATTGGGTGTCGGCTGCCCATGCGATCCCAGCTGAAATTAATCTCTACGAACCGCTCTTCGAAGAACCCGAGGGCGGCAATTCACAAGATTTTCTTGAGAACGTAAACCCCAATTCTGTGGAGCATTTGTCAGGATGTATGGTGGAACCATCTCTGGTGGAGTCCACGCCAGACACCGCGATCCAATTTGAGCGTACCGGATACTTCTGTCGCGACAAAGATTCTGACGAAAATCAATTGGTCTTTAATCGCACCGTTGGATTGCGCGATAGTTGGGCCAAGGTAAAGAACAGAACTTAGAAGTATAGACAACGTTCTGCATGATGAAATCCCAATAATTTGTTGTAAATCAGGATTTTAGAAAGTTCTCTTTAAAATCAGTAGGGTTAAAGAACGGTTTACCGTTATCTGTCAGATTCGTGGTGATGACACGAATTTCGAACACCACATCGCTTTTCCGTCGTGACTCTGATCTGTCGGAGTTTCCAACAGCAGAGACACAACAACCTGCCAACGCTGGCGCGATTAACCGGGCGATGGATGCGGATTCGGTTTTTGAGCTTTTGCCCGATGCGGTGATGATCAATCGGGCCGCGGAAATTATCTATGCAAATAATTTGTGTGCCAATTTATTAGCGGCGGTGGATAAAGATGCCGTTGTCGGGCGTCGAGTGGAGGAAATTTTGGTTCCGCTCCCGGATTGGTCTCTCGCGCCAGATCAGGGAACGAGATTTCTCGGACATTCGAAAGTACTTCGTTGTGATGGCAACCTCGTGGAAGTGGATATTTATGGTGGTTTTGTAAACTGGGAAGGTTCGCCAGCTGCGTTCTTACTCCTGAGGGACGTTACCGAAAGGCGGATTTCTGAAAGAAAGCTCCAGGACCATATAAATAAACTTGAGCAAACGCTGGAGACAAGCACAGCGCGTTATGCAGAGATTACTCGACAAATTCATCAGGCGAAGGAATCTGCTGATTCTGCGAACCGGACAAAAAGCGAATTTCTGGCGAATATGAGCCATGAACTCCGGACACCATTAAATGCGATTATGGGATTCTCGGAAGTAATCAAGGATGAGATGTTTGGTCCGCTGCAAGTGCCACAATATCTTGAATATGTACGGGATATTTACAATAGCGGTTCTCATCTGCTTGAAATTATTAATGACATCCTGGACCTATCGAAAGTTGAGGCTGGCAAATTTGAACTTGTCGAAGAGGAAGCCGATCTTTCGAAGATACTCAGCGCAGTCCGCAACCTCACCAAAGGGCGGGCGGAAGAAAAGGGACTGGAAATTGAAATCTCGCTTCCGGCAGAGTTTCCCAAATTGTTTGCTGATCAACGTGGTCTTAAACAGATCCTTCTCAACTTGACCTCCAACGCGATCAAATTTACGCCCGGGAGCGGTGATATAAGGATTGGGGCGCAGGTTCTTGCCGATGGCGATATTGAGGTGGTGGTGCAAGATAGTGGTATAGGCATTGCGCCAGAGGACATGGACAAGGTGTTGACACCCTTTGGGCAGGTGGACAGTGCCCTCGCTCGCGAAAATCAGGGAACCGGTCTTGGTCTTCCTCTGGTTCGCGCTATGATCGAACTTCATGGGGGTGAATTATCGCTCGATAGTTCTCCCGGTAACGGCACCACAGCAACTCTAAGATTACCTGCCGAAAGAAATCTCAGTCGTCGATCAGACTAGACCCTAAGGCGGGGCTTTCCCCTTTTCGTACCTACGACCCTCCGCTACCGTGGACAAACGGTAAAGGAGGGGGATGACAATGGATATCAATGGACGGGCAGCGATTGTCACTGGCTCATCGTCAGTTGTGGGTATCGGCGCGGAATCGGCAAAATTAATTGCATCAAAAGGATGCAATGTTGTCGTTAACTACGTCACAAATTTTGATGGGGCAGAAGAAACCGTTGCGGCTTGTCGGGCGCATGGCGTTGATAGCTTTGCCGTCCAAGGCGACGTTTCTAAAGATGACGATTGCCGAAAGATGGTCAAAGCAGCCATTGACAGGTGGGGTAGGCTCGATGTCTTGGTTAACAATGCGGCTGTGACCAAAGTTGTCCCTGCTGGAGATCTTGAAGGTCTATCCGCAGATGATTTCCACGACATGTATGCGGTGAACGTCGTTGGAAACTTCCAGATGACACGGGCGGCAGCACCACATCTTAGGGCGTCCGGCGATGCAGCCGTCGTCAATATTTCCTCTTTAGGGGCCTTGGTCGGCAATGGCAGTTCCATTGCCTATGCAGCATCGAAAGGCGCCTTAAATAATCTGACAATGGCGCTGGCACGGCAACTAGCACCTGAAATAAGAGTTAATGCGATTTGTCCGGGCGGTCTTTTGGGTAATTGGACAAGAAGAATCATGGACGAAGAAAACTATCAGCGGCGGGTACAAGAAGCAGAAACCGAGTTCCCGCTACGCAAACCTGTTATGCCGATTGATGTAGCCAAAACAGCCTTATGGCTGATAGAAGATGCGACCCATATGACCGGAGAAGCTCTTAGAATGGATGCCGGTCAGCACCTTTCTTAAATGGGGTTGGATTTTGGCGACAGTAGTTGATGTCAGTGGGCAAACGCGCCGTTGGGTTCTCGGCCTGATCAGCGCAGGGCATTTTTTTAGCCACTTTGTGATGCTGGCATTGCCGCCGCTATTTTTACTGGTCAAACCGGAACTTGATGTAAGTTGGACGGCGCTAGGAGCCGTCGTGTCGGCCTTCGCTGCCACGACGGCGATTGGTCAGATTCCCGCCGGAATACTCGTTGATCGCTATGGTGCCCGTCTTATTTTGATCGGTGGTATGGGTGTCATGAGCATTTGCCTGCTTCTAGCAGGCTTTACGAGCGGTTATTGGGAATTGTTTTTTCTGTTTGGCATCGCTGGGATAGGCAATAGCGTTTTCCATCCGGCGGATTTCTCAATTTTGGCAGCCAAACTCGATGACAGTATTTTTGGTCGCGCAGTTAGTATCCATTCCTTTATGGGGTATCTCGGGTGGGCCGGGGCATCGCTTGTCATGCTGCCCCTTGCACACCTGACAGATTGGCGCACGGCGCTTTCTATTGTTGGTATTGTCGGAACCATCGTTACGGTTGTTATGCTTTCGCGCTCGAGTTATTTGGACGATGGCAAGGGTGTTACAAATATACCGGTTGGCGGTAAATCGGCTAATTTGAGCATACGCGACAATTTGGCGGTTATGTTTTCGCTACCTTTGGTCATGATGTCTTTGTTCTATTTGCTGACAGCGATGGCGACTGCGGGAATCATGTCTTTTTCGATTGTCGCAAACGTCACGCTGTATGATGTCGAAAAAGACTTCGCCGGCGGAATCTTGACAGCGCACTTGGTCGCTCTGTCAGGTGGTGTTTTAATTGGCGGTTGGCTTGCCGACCAGACTGAACGGCATAACCTTGTGGCCTCGATTGGTGTTCTTGCCATGGCGGGGGCCGTCTTAGCGCTAGCATTTGGTGGCGGCCTGCTCGTAGTCATGGTCGCGGGTATGCTGTTAAGCGGGTTATTTTATGGCATTAGCAGCCCATCGAGGGATCTTCTAACGCGTAAATCAGCACCGGAAGGTTCTGCCGGTGTTGCCTTTGGATTCACGTCGACAGGTATGAGCATCGGTAATTTTATTGGTCCTATTCTGTTTGGCTGGATCATGGATTTGGACCAACCGCAGCTCTATTACATCCTTTTGGCTATCGCTATCGCAGTATCGGTAATCACGGTGGTGTTCACCCGGCAACGCAGTGTATCGTCTGCCTGAGGAACTTTACGAGGAGACGATGCAGTGGCCAAGGAAGATGATCTAGATATTTATGAAAAGCAGGGGCTTGGTGCTCGTATGGGTTTTGGTAAAAACCCGGCACTTATAATCGTTGATTTTATCAATGGATTTAATGATCCCGATGCTTTTGGTGGCGGCAATATTCAGGACGCGATTGATAATACCGAGATCCTGTTGGCTAAGGCACGTCACCTTGGCCTGCCGATTGCCTATACGGTTCATTGTTATTCTGAGGACGGCGCTGAAGACGGCATTTTTAATCTCAAAATGCCACGGATGCGCGCAGGATTGGTTCGTGGAAGTCATGCCGCTCAGGTTGTTGATCAACTGGAACCAAGAGCCGGAGAACGTGTCGTTGAGAAACGCAATCCATCGGCATTCTTTGGTACGGATCTGGCCAGTTGGCTGGCCATGAAGGGCGTTGACACGGCAATTGTAACTGGATGCACGACATCTGGGTGTGTTCGGGCAACTGTCGTGGATGGCATGGGTAATGGCTTCCGTCCTATTGTTCCGAGGGAATGCTCCGGTGATCGCGCTGAAGGGCCGCATGAAGCCAATTTATTCGATATGGATCAAAAATATGCCGATGTGATGCCTCTGGCGGAGGTTTTGGAAGAACTCGATGCATTGTATCCAGGACAAGCACAAACCTCAGGAAATGAAGGATAATCGGACATGGTAGATTCGCTAGGTTGGCGCAGCAAATTTGGTGTGATCGCGCCTTCCACAAATACGTCGGTTCAGCCCGAGTTTGAAGATATGCGTCCACGGGGCATAACCAATCATTTCTCACGGGTCTGGATTCCTGATGACCCGGTAGAAAGCGACGAAGATTTTAACAAGCTTATGGAGAATATCCGTCTTGAGATGGATAACGCGGTTCACCGTATTCTTACATGCCATCCTGATTATATTGTAATGGGTATGTCTTCAGAGACCTTCTGGGGCGGGCTACAACCTAGTATTGAGCTTAAGGCGCGGATGGAGAAACTCTCGGGATTAGGCGTCGCAATGGGCTCCGATGCCTGTCAAGCTGCCTTGAAGTGCTACGGAGATATTAAAAAGATCGCTGTAATCACGCCTTATTGGCCGGTTGGTGATAAAAACGTATTGCAGTTCTTTACAGATTGCGGCTTTGAAGTTGTTCGGCTTAAAGGGCTCAAATGTAACAGTCCTGTTCAAATCGCGCATGTATCCGAAGATGAATTGGCCGAAGCCATCATGGAAATTAACGGTGATGATGTAGAGGCAATTGTTCAGGTCGGTACAAACTTGGCGATGGCGCGATTGGCGGGCATGGCCGAGAAGATGCTGCGCAAACCAGTCCTGGCGATTAATACTACTACCTACTGGTATGCACTCCGTGACAATGGCATCGAAGATACAGTCGAGGGCTTTGGTTCATTACTGACTGACTTTACAAAATTGCCAAAGAACTTTGCTGCAACACCGCCCATCGCTGCGGAGTAGGGGAACAGAAATTAATGTTTGAAGTGCCTAAACATTGATTTCTGCAACGCTAAAGTTTCTCGGTGTTTTGGTGGCTTTCTATGCATTGATAGTTGCTGGGCTTTATTTCTTTCAACGGTCGGTGATGTATCACCCATCCTCGGGGACGCAATCCCCGGAACGAGTTGGGTTGCCAGAAATGGATCCGGTAAAAATCAAGACGGAAGACGGCCTCTCGCTCTTAGCGTGGTGGGCGAAGCCTTCTTCAGTTGATAAGCCGGTTGTCGCCTTTTTTCATGGTAACGGCGGTAGAATCGGATACCGAAACTTTAAGGTGCGACCGCTCTTGGATAACGGCTATGGCGTTCTCTTGCTGGCTTATCGCGGTTATAGCGGGAATACAGGGTCACCAACAGAAGGTGGGTTATATGCCGATGCCCGCGGTGCAATGAAGTTTCTTGAAGAAAAAGGGATCACTAAGAAACGCCGGGTTTTATATGGTGAATCGCTCGGAACGGGCATTGCAGTTTATTTGGCGTCGAAAGGTCGTGCAGGTGCAGTTATCCTAGAAGCTCCCTATACATCGATTGCTGATGTTGCGGCATCACGGTTTCCGATTTTCCCCGTACGATCACTAGTGAGGGACCGATTTGATTCCTTGTCTCGGATCCAGAGCATTCAGGTTCCGCTTTTTGTTATTCACGGAGAACGCGACCGTGTGGTCGGCGTTGAATTTGGCAGGCGTCTCTTCGCGGCGGCGAATGAGCCTAAAGAAGGCATGTTTATCCCCGCTGCAGGACATATTGACCTGTATCGACATGGTGTCGCTAAACGAATAATTCGCTTTATCGACCGGCATTTCTAGCCAAGGTCCCGTGAGTGATAAAACTTTAGCTAATTTAGAGATAGGTTTGAGTGAGATGCCGAGTAAATGGTTGATTTATTTGTCATTTATTCAAATTGAAAAAAATTGACGGAATCTCGATAAGGAAATATCAAACGTCCTCTTAATATGAGGATGAGGTAATGATTATTTCGTCACGATCTTCGGTGTCAGCACTTACTGCTGCGTCGAAAGATATGTCTGTGCGGGCATCAAATATCGCAAATCAACGCACATCGGCACCTGTTGACAAGGTCGAGATTAGCGCCGTTGCCAGAGCAGCGGCTGTGAATGCCGATGATGGCGACGAAACCGTCTTCCGGCCGTCAGAAGTCTCTAATGTCTCTGTTGCTGGTGGCGGCGTTCAAGCCGTTGTGCGAGAGAAAACACCATCGCATTACATCGTTCACAACCCGGACGATTCAAAAGCAAATACGGATGGGTTGGTTGCTATGCCGACTGTAAATATTGCGGACGAACTAGTGGGAATGAGCCAGGCGCGAACCATGTTTGAGGCTAATTTGGCCATGGTTCGTGCTGAGGATGAAATGGCCGGTACGCTGCTTGATGCAAATTTTTAAAATAGGAAGGCGATCACTGGGTTGGGATGTACGGCTTTGTGGGACGTTGGGGTTGGCGTGATGGGAGGGTAATTCCTCTCGGGATGGGTCGAGGAACGGGTTCGGTGCTCTAGTACAGTGCCGGACCCGTTTCTTTTTGAGCATTATTGGCCTAAAACGGGGTAGGGGTCGTTAAGAGGGCGGCCTGTACGAACAACAGATTTGAGGGAGATTCCAATGCTATATGAAGTCCGCACCTATCGGGTGAAGCCAAGGACCCAACCCGAAGTAATCAAGCGCTTTGGTGAGGCTTATGAGGGCCGCAAAGAATTCTCGCAGATTTCGGCATTCTTTTATTCTGATATTGGGCCCCTCAATGAAGTCATTCATATCTGGCCCTATAAGGATCTTCAGGATCGTACGGATACACGTGCGAAAGCGGCAGCCTCGCCAAACTGGCCACCGCATATCAGTGAGTTTCTCGATGAGCAACTTTCCGAGATCTTTATTCCGTTCTCCTTTACGCCAGAGTTCAAGCCAGGAGATCATGGTCCCGTCTTTGAATGGCGCAGCTATACAATCAAACCGCATTCACTCGGCGGGATCCAGGAACGCTGGGGTGCTGCTCTCGATGAACGCCAAAAACTGTCTCCCTGTTTGATGGCGATGTCGACAGAGATCGGTCCGCTAAATAAATTTGTTCATATTTGGCCTTATGAGAGCCTTAATCACCGGGCTGAAGTTCGCGCTGAGGCCGCTGCAAAAGGCATTTGGCCGCCAAAGGGCGGTGGGGATGAGCTTGTTCGTCAGGACAACAAGATTGTCCATGCAACACCATTCTCGCCCATTCAGTAGGGGCTGAATGCCTTACTTATCCTGCTCGTCTGGCGACAAACCTTAGGCGTGCCAAGAGCAGGATGAGGAGGCAGCCTACGCCAGTCATCATAAAGAGCGGTGTTGAAAATCCGCCTGTTGATTGAGCCAACGTACCGACTGTCATCGGGCCAAGCGCTCCACCAACCTCTCCCGCTGAGAAATAGAGGCCGCTTGCGGCGCCGACATGTTTTCCGTCGTCGGTATCCATAAGCATGAGAATGGCGATGCCGGTCATTGAGCCGCGGCATATACCTTGCATCAATAATCCGGTTCCAAGAACTAACCCGTCACCATATTGAATGCAGAGTGTTGCAATTGCGGCAGCCGAGAATAACAAAAATAAGATGAGGTATCGTTTTTCTGGGGTCGCGAGACGCGGGATAAACGGAGCGGTGCAGAGGCCGAAAACAGTTGGGATAGACGCCCAGTAGCCGGCCGTGACTTCGTCCATCCCCTTTTCCTGCAGGATTGTCGGTAACCAATGGGTGAGCCCGTGGTTAAAGAACAGAATGAAGATACCCATGACCAATATAATTCGGACGAGGGGCATACTCAGCAGTTCAAAGAATACTTGGGTAATCGGCGTTTTCTTCTCAGCGGCCAGCGTTTTCTCAACAGCCTTGCTGGCGGGGTGTGCGCTAATGAGAAGCCAGATGAGTCCGGCGCAAAAGACGAAAGCTGCATAAGCAAGCAGGACGGCGCGCCAGTCATTGTCAAAGAAGGGCATTATGTAGCTGTTGGTAAGGGCGACGGCTGCGATGCCGCCTAAGGCGTTCCCGGTGAAATAGATGCCTATACCCATACCGCGGGCTTTGCCGGTGAACCACAGACTGACGATTTTTGGTGCGCCGCTTGAAATGATGGGACCGCCAACACCAAAAACAAAAATTGCCAATAACAGCTCGATATAACTTTCTGAGTACGCCCGCAGGACACCAGAGAGGGCGATGATTGTGACTGAGGCAAATATCATCCGGCGTGGGCCAAATCGGTCTAGTAAAGCACCGCAGGGTGCTGATGAGGCAATATAGATAAGGGGCCATGCCCCCAAGATTGTGCCCATTAGCGCGTGGTCTATGCCGAGATCTCTTTCGATTACAAAAACCAACGGTGCAAGGGAGGCAATCGTGAGAGCAAAAGAAATATAAAGGAGCCATACACCGGCGAGCATTGCCCAGCGGTATGGGTGTGGTGGCTCACCGGTGTCTTCCACCGAACTTGTGGGGGCTAGAGCCATATTGCTGTTTGCTAGTCTTTGCTCTTGATGTCAGCGAGATGAGCGGCGAGGGCGGCAGGCGTGTCGAGGTCAGTGAGGACAGCATTGTCTTCGATAGGGACTTCATGAAGTACGTCCTGGTGTTCACCAATGATGTGGCGCGCGCCGACATCTCCAGAAACGTGCTGCATGGCGCTGAAGAACCGTTGATCCCAGAGGACAGGATTTCCCCATTTTCCATTAAAGGTGGGTATGCAAATTTGTTTGCCACCATCTGGGTCGAAGGCTTCGACCAAGGCGTTAATGTGATCCGCTGAAATACCAGGCATGTCACCGAGACAAACAACCGCGGCATCGATGTCGTCGTCGAGTGCCCCCATCGCGGTACTGAGAGACGTACTCAGACCCTCGGCGTAATGTGGGTTATGGACAAAATCGACATCTTGATTTGACAGCGCCGTTTCAAGTTTCTCTTTTTCATGGCCGGTTACAACTAGGATTCTGTCTGCTCGTGATGCTTGTGCTGCTGCGACAACGTACGAGATCATCGGTTTACCGTCGATTTCCGCGAGGAGCTTGTTTACAGACCCCATACGTCGGGATTGCCCGGCACCAAGAATTATTGCGATGATGTTTCGGTCTGAATTTGCCATAGTTTCGGGTTGAACTGCCGCTGTCCGGGGCAAAGGACGACTCGGAATATCCTTGAGAAGGCCGCCAACACCCATACGCATGAGATCTGTGCCAGTGACGTCAATGTTAGCGACCAATCGTTGAAGAACCCAATCGAAACCATGCAAGCGCGGAGATCGCGCTGATCCGGGAAGTCCAAGGACCCGCATGCTGGAAACTTTACCTAAAAGCATCAGATTGCCAGGGTCTACAGGCAGTCCGAAGTGCTCGATAACCCCGCTACAATCTTCTACGGCCGCGGGGATGACATCACCGCGATCCGCGATGGCGGAAGCGCCCATGACAAGGGCGATCTCGCAGCCGTGGCCTAAACATTCTTTTAACGCGATCGAGACATCTGAAGCGTTATGCTCACAAATAACTTCGTGAACGAACTTACTTTCGAGAGCTGCGATCCGATTCCTGGTTATCGTCCGCGCTTTTTCGAGGAGTGAGTCGCGTAGAATAGGAAGCTTGGTTTGAACCAACCCAATCTTTTTTGTGGTGAAGGTCGCTAACGATACCGGCTTACCGTTGATGTTTGCTATCTTTTCGCAAGTTTCGATGATGTCTTGGCTGATGCCGAAGGTGATGATTTTGACGGTGGCAACGACATCGCCTTTTTTAACCTGCCGATAGGGCGCCACAGTTGAAATCGCTATTACTTCGTTCGTCAGATTCAAGGCATCGATTGTCTCGGCATTGAGGACCGCTAGACCATTGGCGTTAGCCACGAGATTACACCGGCCTGTTGCGGTCGCGGAAAGCGATAAGTTGTCGCCGGCGATTGCTTTGGCAAGTCGTTGAGCAGCGTCGTTTTCGTGGAGATCGTTTTCTTCAAGGCGAACTGCGACAACGGTTTCTATACCGTTACCCTTCAAGGCACCGATATCGTCATCAGACAACATACGCCCTTTGCGGAACGTGTGGGTGCCGACTTTCAGGCTATGGGCCAGGATGGCACCTGCCGCATCGTCGACGGTTAGGTCACCAAATTTCACGCTGCGGCCTTCTTCTCCTTGGCGTGCAGACAATCTGTAACCTCTCCAAGAATGGAGACAGCAATCTCTGCAGGCGAGATGGCCCCAATGTTGAGACCCACGGGGCCCTTGATCCTACTAATCTCCGCTTCTGTGAAGCCTTCTCCTTTGAGCCGCTCTGTACGTCCGGCATGTGTGCCTCGGCTTCCTAGTGATCCGATGTAAAAAGCGTCGGAGCGCAAAGCAACACCAAGAGCAGGGTCGTCCAGTTTTGGATCATGTGTCAGGGTAACAACAGCTGTCCGGCGATCAATATCGAGTTCACGAAGTCCATCATCGGGCCACTCGTGGTTTAGTGATATTCCTGGGAACCTTTCAGGAGATGCAAATGATTGACGGGGGTCGACCACGGTGACGTCGTATCCCACAACGCTGGCCATACGAGAAAGAGGCTGTGCAATGTGCACAGCGCCAACGATCAGCATGCGAAGTGGCGGATTGAAGGTTTGGAAATATATCTCACCGGCATCCAGCTTAACCGTCCCGTTTTTATCGTCCTGAATGGCCTGTCGGGCGGCAGCAACTATTTCAGGGTTATTGGCAAGACTTCCCGTCGCTGAGTCGTAATAGATAAGGGCCTGGTCACCGGTGGCGAGTTCAGTCGCTAGGGCAACAGGTGTTTTAGCTTCCTGGTCGCGCAGAATTTGATCCAGCATCGATGTTTTCATTCTTGGACCGCCTCTACGAAGACTTTGACCTTTCCACCGCAAGCAAGTCCTACTTCCCAGGCCAGCTCATCAGTAACGCCATATTCAAGAACTTTGGACTCACCGGATTCCATAACTTCAAGCGCCTCGGTTACGACAGCACCTTCGATGCAACCGCCTGACACGGAGCCTACAAAAGTACTGTCTTCTGAAACAGCAAGTTGGCTTCCAGGTGGGCGTGGGGAAGAACCCCAGCTGCTGACAACAGTTGCGAGAGCTACTTTCTTGCCGGCTTTTAACCAATTGGCGGCTTCCTGCAGGACGTCATCATCCTGCGACCCTTGATTTACATCGCTTGGAGCCATTCTGTGATCCCTTCTTTTCGTCGTACGAGCTGACTGTTCAGTGCTTCAATCAACTCCGTAAGACTCTCAAGATTGTGTACAGGACGAAATTCGTCAACATGCGGTAGTATAGCGCGAATTCCCTGGGATTTGGGCTCAAACCCTTCAAATCGTAAAAGCGGGTTCACCCAAATCAAACGTCTACATGATTTATGAAGCCGTTCCATCTCTAACGCCAGTCCTCGTCCGGCATCGCGGTCTAACCCGTCAGAAATTAAGAGCATCACGGCGCCTTGGCCTAAAACCCGTCGTGACCAGAATTGATTGAAGTCTTTGAGGCTGTCGCCGATCCGCGTTCCACCTGACCAATCTTCGACAGAATCAGTGCATTTCATGAGCGCGATATCGATGTCTTTATTGCGCAAATGCCTGGTTACGTTGGTTAGTCGTGTTCCGAAGAGGAAGGTTGATACGCGATCCCGATCATTGGTGATGGCATGCATAAAATGCAATAGCATCCGCGTGTAACGGCCCATCGACCCTGAAATATCGCAAAGGATTACTAAAGGAGGGGTGCGCTTCCGTCGTGTTCGGTATTGTAGAGGAATAACCGATCCGCCGGATCGCATGGCTGCACGCAACGTCGAGCGCATGTCTATCTTGTCGATACGGTGACTGGCCTGAAACCGCCGGGTTTTCACATTCTGAATGGTGAGTCGCATGCGGGCGATCGCAGCTTTTGCCTTTGCAATTTCATCGGCAGACATATCTTCGAAGTCCATCTTCTGAAGCAGCTCATTGGCAGAGGCCGTTAGCGTCGCTTCGACTTCGAGTTCAGGTTCCTTTTCTTCCTGTTCTTCGTTGCCTTCATCATTCCCAGGGCTCATCGCTTCGGCAATACGGCGACTGGGCGGTTCAGGTTCGGGGCCATCTTCTTCAGCGGGGCCTTGTGGCATCAGGAGACCAAGCATGCGTTCCAAGAGCCGTGGATCGCGCCAAAAGATGTGAAAGGCCTGGTCGAATATCTCGTGCTGGTCACGCCGGTTCACGAAGACAGCGTGTAGTGCCCAATAGAAATCACGTCGATTGGTTACGGTAACCGTTTGGACGGCGCTGACGGCGTCGAGTATTTTTCCTGGCCCTACGGGTAAACCCGCGCTTCGGAGAACACGCCCAAAATGCATGATGTTGGTGACGAGTTTGTTGCCCTCGAGTTCTTCGAGGAGCGCGAGTCCCGGCGTTGTGCCGTTTCCCGTTTCAGTCATGGCGGGTTACTGCCGTGACGCCAGGTCTGCTTTAACCTGGTTGAGCAGGTTGGCCGCTTCGCTGCCTTTGATTTTCTCAATATCATCCTGATATTTCAGCAGAGTCCCGAGCGTGTCATTGACTGTTTCGGGGTCGAGATCAATTTTATCGAGTTGGACGAGAGCATTGGTCCAATCGATCGTTTCAGCGACGCCAGGCAATTTAAAGAGATCCATGGATCGCAATCGCTGAACAAAGGCAACAATTTGGCTGGAGAGTTCGGCTGCGGCTTCCGGTACTTTCACGCTCAGAATTTCGAGTTCGCGGTGGGCATCGGGATAATCTACCCAGTAATAGAAGCAACGGCGCTTGATGGCGTCGTGGATTTCTCGAGTCCGGTTGGATGTAATGATCACAACTGGCGGCTTCTCAGCCGCAACCGTTCCTATTTCAGGAATGGTGACCTGAAAATCAGACAGGACTTCCAATAGAAATGCTTCAAATGGTTCGTCGGTACGGTCCAATTCGTCAATCAGGAGAACTGGTGGCAATCCAGAATCATCAGCTTCCAACGCCTGCAATAGTGGTCGTTTAATAAGGAACTGTTCCGAAAAGATGTCGCTTTCGATTTGATCACGATCTCGATCTCCGGCCGCTTCCGAAATGCGGATGTCGATCATCTGTCGTGAATAGTTCCATTCATAGACAGCAGAGGAAACGTCCAGACCTTCGTAACATTGTAGCCGGATCAGGCGACGACCGAGTGTGTCAGACAAAACTTTGGCAATTTCCGTTTTACCGACACCGGCTTCACCTTCAAGGAACAAAGGCCGTCCGAGTTTCAGGGCAAGAAATAATGCCGTCGCCAATGATCGATCAGCGACGTATTTTCCTTCAGTGAGGATATCGAGAGTTGATTCTATGGACTCGGGTAGGGGCGCGCTCATTGCTAAATCTCAGTTGACCCTAATAAAACCGGGAGGCCGGTTTCCCGACCTCCCTGAAATTGTTTCTATAAGGAATGCCCGGCATCGGGTGCCCCTTAAGAATTTTGTGTCCTTAGGCAATTGCCTCAGCGACAGCTCGCTTTGCCATGACCGTCACAAGGTGGGCACGGTATTCGGAACTTGCATGGATATCACTATTCAGATCACCGTCTGGAATTTTGATGTCAGCTACAGCCTCTGGCGTGAAGCTCGAAGCGAGAGCCGCTTCCATCTCAGGAACCCGGAAAGCGCAGGCGCCAGCACCGGTAACACCGACACGAATTTCAGAACCTTTTTGAGAAACCATGACACCGACGATGCAATAGCGTGAAGCTGGATTTGGGAATTTCATGTAACCGGCACGATCAGGAACCGGATAAGTAACCTTTGTGATGATTTCACCTTCTTCCAGGGCTGTTTCAAACAGATCGAGGAAGAAGTCATCCGCGGCAATTTCACGTTTGTTCGTGTGAATTGTCGCGCCTAAACCAACGACAGAGCCCGGATAATCAGCAGCAGGGTCGTTATTAGCGATAGAGCCACCAATTGTGCCACGGTTACGGACCATGGGATCACCAATGCCACCGGCTAACTTAGCGAGTGCAGGGATCGCTCCTTGAACATCGGCGCTGGCGTTTACCGCAGCGTGACGCGTCATTGCTTTGATACTGACGGTATCCCCGGTTACCTCGATGCCTGACATGTCAGGAACCTGCGCGAGGTCGATAACGTTTGAAGGGCGTGCAAGGCGCTGTTTGAGGGTCGGCAGCAATGTCATGCCACCAGACATGTATTTGCCTTCTTCAGCAGCGCCGAATTGTGATGTCGCATCATCTACCGAGGAAGCTTTGCTGTACGTAAATTCATACATCTTTTGTCGTCTCCACTTACGCCGTTGGGCGTTTTGAAATCAAAATTCCGAAAGCCTAATGGCTAATCTATTTGTTCATCACTTCAGAGGCAGCCAGCACCGCTTTGACGATGTTGTGGTAGCCCGTGCAGCGGCAAATATTTCCTTCAAGTTCGTGGCGAACCGTCTTTTCATCGAGTTTCTCGCCTTTATGGCGGTCGACAATACCAATCGCGCTCATCACCATGCCTGGTGTGCAAAAACCACACTGGAGAGCATGATTTTCGCGGAAAGCAGCTTGCATCGGGTGCAGTTCGCCGTCTGTGGCCAAACCTTCGATGGTCGTCACGTCACAGCCATCTGCCTGAACGGCGAGCATGGTGCATGACTTCATTGGAATACCGTCAATGTGAACCGTGCAACAACCACATTGGGTGGTGTCGCAACCAACATGGGTTCCGGTAAGGCCAAGATGTTCGCGGATATACTGCACTAATAACGTGCGATCCTCGACGTCGCCTTCGACGGATTTTCCATTGATCGTGAATGAGAACTTAACCGACATCAGATTCTTTTCCTCGATACAGGGGGTAAGTGCCCTGATTAAAACCTATTTTGGCCTTTGGCGAAATCCAACCACAGCGGTTTTCTCCCGTAATCCCGAGGCCTCCCAGTGATCAAAGTATGACGCGGAATGCCCAGTGGTCAACCCGCGACACGCGATAGATTTTGACCCTTCTGATTTATCAGAATTAGTTGAGAATTACCAATACGACGACCACAACGGCGATTAGTCCTGCAATCCAAACAACGGGACTGATTCCGCTTGATTCCTGCGATGCTTCCGCCGGTGCAGTGGCGGCTTCAGGAGCTGCCGCGTCCTCTGCAGGCGTTGCAGCGGTTTCATCAGGGGCTTCGCCAACTTCTTCGGCAAACTTGCCAAAAAACTGACCGGCCATCTTTTTTGCGGTTGAGTCGATTAAGCGTGAACCAATCTGCGCCAACTTGCCGCCAACCTGAGCCGTTGCGGTGTAGGTGAGGATGGTTTCATTGCCATCTGCCTCAAGTTTAACTTCGGCGCCACCTTTGGCGAATCCAGCAACACCACCCTGGCCTTCGCCAGTGATTTTGTAGCCTTCTGGTGGATTAATATCCGAGAGAGTGACTTTTCCGGTAAATTTCGCGGAAACTGGCCCAACTTTGGTCGATACCTTGGCAGAAAGTTCTGTATCAGAATCCTTATTGAGTTCCTCGCATCCAGGAATACAAGTTTTAAGAACCTCGGGGTCGTTGAGGGCTTCCCAAACCTTTTCTCTGGGGGCGGGGATCCGGTATTCGCCGGTCATATCCATGCTTAACTCTCCGTCTATAAGAACTCTTATGCAGCCATCTCTGGCAATCGCCGAAACCTAGTCCTTTGTCCTTGTTCCGACAACCCTGAGACCGAGAAATCCCGCATTAACCGGCTATTGAGAAGTTTTGGGCATAAGAAGGTAGGGGAGCAGGAAGAGACCTATGCAGCCAGCCGTCAAGAGTAGTTTCGACGTCGCCATCTGGTTTCTAGACAGGGCGCGTTCGGAAGATAGCTACTTACAGCCGAGAAAACTTCAGTACATGTTGTTTTTCGCCCAGGGCCACTATGCAGGCGCTTGGCAGGGCCGTAGGTTGATGCCATCGGTATTCGTTATCGACGAAGCGGGTCCGCTTGACCCCAATCTCTATTTGATTTTTGAGAACGGTCGCCCCAACGTTTCTGAAAGTAAGATGGATGAGGAGGTTCTGGTCTTTTTAGACGCAATCTGGCGACGATATAGAGATGATGATCCGCTGAAACTGGATCGGTTGATTAGCCGGTATGGCAATGGAGAAGAATCCATTGAAAAGCGGGATGGTTCGGAGATTGCTGTGTCGGCAATGATGCGCATGTTTGCAAGAGATTCAGAGAAAACAGATTCCGGACCCAAAATGCTGAGATCAGCTACCGGTAAAGCGGTAAAAGTCACGGCTTGGGCACCTCCCGTAAAAATATCGACTGATTGATAAAATTTTCGACGTAGCGCGTTCCACTAGAAAATGGTGAACTCTTGAGAATAAGGTAATTCAGGGAGTTCAATAGTATGTCCGAACGCACAGTCTATCTTAGCGGTGAGTTTGTTCCCGAGAGTGAAGCAAAAGTCTCGATCTATGATCGGGGCTTCACCTCTGGTGATGGCATTTACGAGGCCACTCGGACATTTGGGCATAAACTCTTTCGTCTGGATGAGCACATCGACCGGCTCTTTAACTCTCTAGCCTATGTCCGGATTGACTGTGGATTATCCCGTGATGAGATGACAGCGGTTTCGGAAGAGGTTGTCGATAGAAACCTTCCTTTGCTTGGCGGTGATGACGATTACGCTCTTTGGCACGTGATTAGCCGGGGGATGCGGTTACCAGGCACGAGCACGATGACCGGTGCGACCGTTGCTATATTTCCTCAGCCGGTCGATTTTACCCGATATGCGCGGAGTTACCTTGAAGGTGTTCCCTTGGTGACGCCGGCAACGCGGCGTATTCCACCTCAAAGCCTTGACCCAAAGGCTAAGATTACAAATAAGATGAATCATAATATCGCTGCGTTTGAAGCTCAGCAGGCTGATCCGAATGCAATCCCCCTCATGCTGGATCTTGACGGCAATATCTGCGAAACCGATACGGCGAACGTTTTCTTTATCACGAACGGTAAACTCTGCACGCCAAAAGCCCGAACAGTCCTCGGCGGCATTACGCGGATGGTGCTCTTCGAATTAGCCGCGAAACTCGGCATTGAAGTCGTTGAGGACGATTTTACGCCGTTTGATATGTATGCCGCAGAGGAAGCCTTTATCAGTGGCACCAGTGGCACTGTTGTACCGGTACGCAGTCTAAACGGTACTGAAATCGGGGGCGCACTTCCAGGTGGTGTGTCTCTAAGATTGGTTCAGGCTAGGAACGATATGATTGGGATGGATTGCGTTGCACAATCCATCCGTCATCTTGGTGACAATGAATCGAAAGAACTTCTCTCAGCCTGGGAAGAACGCCAAGGCTAGATAAAATAGAAGACCATGTAGAGAGCGAGTAGAACCGCTACCCAAAGCACCGTGGAGCCAGTAGGCCAGGTTCTTGCGAGTAAACCTTCCGGCCCGTGGTGTCGGAAAACACTCGCGATGAATTTTTCAACGCGATTGAGGAATACTGTCCGAACAAATTGATCGGCTGGAACGAATACCTTGCCAATAGTTTTGAGCAATTTGGGCAGCATTCGCCGGTAGGTCCAATCAAAATCGAGGTTTGTTGATTTTAATTCGGGAGGGTAGAGGCCCGTTTTCATCAATATTGTGAAGGCAAGTGCTGAGAATAAAAGCAGCTGCAATTGGGTGACAACATGTGTGGTTGTGTAGGGAACGAAGTTCACCTGGAACGGAAGTATGGCATAGAGCGGTGCTGGATAGATGCCTACGGCAATGCATAGGAACGCAGCGATCCCCATCGCAAAAAGCATGTTGGATGGTGCTTCTTTGGGCCGCTTTCCGGAATCATGCTGGAAGAAAGCGAAGTAAGGAATCTTGATCCCCGAATGATGGAACACACCAGCCGAAGCAAAAAGCAGTATTAGCCAGACAATCCAGTGACCTTCTGTAGCAGCTGCCGTGATTATCAAGGACTTTGATATAAAACCGCTAAAGAGCGGGAAGGCGGAAATTGACGCAGCCCCCACGATACAAAAACCAGTCGTATACGGCATGGACTTGTAGAGTCCGCCTAATTCCGATCCTTTGATTGTGCCAGTACGATACAGGACCGCGCCCATCGACATAAAGAGCAGGGCTTTATAGAGAATATGCGAGAAGGCGTGGGCTGCTGTCCCATTTAGGGCAAGTTCAGTACCAATCCCGACCCCGACCACCATAAAGCCGAGCTGGTTGTTGAGGCTGTAGGCTAGAACCCGACGCAGATCGTTTTCGATAACCGCGTAGAAGATCGGAAAAGCAGTCATCGTTGCGCCGATCCAGATCAACATTTCTGTACCGGGGAAACCACGGGCGAGCGCATAAATAGCCAGCTTTGTGGTAAAGGCTGACAGAAAGACCGTTCCTGTAACTGTCGCTTCGGGATAGGCATCCTGGAGCCAATTATGCAAAAGCGGGAAGGCTGCTTTGATACCGAAGGCGATAAAGATCAAGACCGGGCCGGGGCCGGTTAGGCCCATTTTTGAGAAATCCAATGAGCCGGTGGCTTTGTATTGAAGGATAGCGCCGGCGAGGAGCAGGACACCTGAGCCAACCTGAATGACCAGATAGCGCATGCCGGTTCGGTATGCGGCTTCGGTTCGGCTTGACCAGATTAGGAACACTGAGGCGATGGCCGTGGCTTCCCAATAAATAAATAGGGTGATGAGATCACCAGCAAAGGCGCCACCAATAGCGGCACCGGCATAGACCAATCCGGCCATTTGTTGGACGGTGTCCTTCATATGGAAGGCGAAGATGATGCTGATCGCAGCTGCAATATGGAAGATATATCCAAATATCAGGCTTAGCCCATCAACCCTTACCGGGGAAAGCGTGTAGCCAAAGATATCAAAGGCAAAGTGAATGCCCTCGGGAAGAATCAAAAGTCCCCAGAAACCGATAACCGGCAGCGCCAACATATAAGCGTTGCGAACAACATGGGGCAGGAGAGGTACAAAGCAGGCTCCGATTATAAGAAGGAGGCCGGGCGGAAACTCAATCATCGTCGGCCTCGTCGTAATAATCTTCGTCGCGCATCAGGATTTTACGAAGGACTTTGGCACTCAACACAAGGAAGACGCAGCCAATAAAGCCGTACCAGCCGTACATCCCAGGTATCCAGTCTTCAGCCGCATAGTGAACGTGTTTGTGATAGAAAAAGTCGGCGATAACGCTCAAACCGCACACGATATAGAGCGCCCAAATAATTTTTTTGACGTTATTCTGATCGTCCAGCCAGTATTTCTTCTCATCGGGCTTTTGTTGATCTGCCATTCTATCCTCCACCTCAGCCCTGAATGCCTGCGACAGGCGCTAACATTTGATAGATCTTGTCGGCATAGAAGAAGAGCATGATGCAGCCAACGCTGGTAATCGTCATGGCTAGTAAGCAGAAGGGTGGTGCTTCTCGAATATTTCCAAATCGGACACCATTCCAGAAGCTGATTTCACCATGGTGACCATCGTCATGATGGTGTTTGTCTTCCTTCGCCTCGGCAAAAAATCCACGGGCGACCAAGGGCATTAAATACGCGATGTTCAGCAACGAGCTGAGCATAAACACAAACATAAATATGATTTGTCCGGCTTCTGCCGCTGACAGCATAAGATACCACTTACTCCAGGATCCCCCGAGAGGCGGTAGGCCAATCACACTTAAGGAACCGATGAAGAAGAAGATAAAGGTTATGGGCATGACCTTGCCCAACCCGTCCATCTCCGATATCTCGGTTTTATGGCTCGCCACGAGAATTGCGCCAGCACAGAAGAACAGGGTGATTTTACCGAAGGCGTGCATTGCGATATGTATGCCGCCACCAATGATACCGAGACTATTGGCGAGGGCCGCGCCGAGAATGATATAAGAAAGCTGGCTGACGGTTGAATAGGCCAGTCTGGCTTTGAGATTATCTTTAGTTAGGGCCACACAAGATGCGGCGATCACCGTAAAGGCGGCGATATACATCAGCCAATCGTCTTGCCCAATGCCAGCCAAGGTATCGATACCAAATATATAGACGATGACTTTGAGGACCGTGAAGACACCCGCCTTCACAACAGCAACAGCATGGAGTAGAGCGCTAACGGGTGTTGGCGCGACCATAGCCGCAGGAAGCCACCGATGCATCGGCATTAAGGCCGCTTTACCGATACCGTACATATAAAGGAACAGGAGTAAGCCCAGGATAGGACCATCTGCTTTGCCTTTAAGAATACCTCCAGGTGTGAAGTCGAGGGTCCCTGTCAGGAACCAGGTCCAGATAATCGCCAGCAAAAGGAAGGCGATGGATGTACCAATCAGAATACCGAGATAGGTACGTCCGGCTTTGACCGCATCTTTGGTTTCGGAATGGGTTACAAGTGGATAGGTCGAAATCGTCAGCACTTCATAGAAGATGAAGAGCGTCAGCATATTTCCGGCGAAGCAGATGCCCATGGCGCTGGAAATGGCGATTGCAAAACAAGCATAAAAGCGGGTTTGCTGAACCTCATGGTGCGACCGCATGTAGCCGATTGCATAAATACTAGTAACGACCCAAAGCCCGGATGCGACCATGGCAAACAACATGCCAAGAGGTTCGACTTTGAAAGCTATCGGCAGGCCCGGAACAATTTCAGCAAGAACAAAGCCAGGGCGCCCGCCTGCTGTAACTTCCGGTACGAGACCGAAGACAATGAGGGCCAAACAAATAGAGGTCGTAATCGTGATGGCTTCCCGAATATTGGGATAACGATCATTCAAGAGGATCAAAATGGTCCCAAAGATGGGAAGCCCTATGGCAAAGGCTACTGCGGTTCCGCCGTCCATCAGCCTGCTCCCAATAGCTGTTGCGCGGCTTGCTTGGCGACACCGACGGTAAGGTCAGTATTGATACCGTAATACACACTGGCACCAATCAGGATCCATGTCGGAATAAGCATTGCGGGTGGTGCATCCTCAATCTCTGGTGCGTCTTCAGGAACTGGTTTTAGATATGCGACTTCAACAACGCGCCATATGTAGACAACAGCGAGAAGTGAGCTGAGAAGGACGAGGGCAGCGGCAAACCACCAATCACGTTCGAGCGCACCTAAGACCAGATACCATTTACTGATAAAGCCAACGGTGAGGGGCACCCCGATTAAACCTAGTCCGCCGACAACAAACGCTCCCATGGTCCAAGGCATCCGGCGTCCCATGCCTGCCATGTCGTTAATGTTCACCGAGGCAATTCGATAGAAGATGCACCCAAGGGCGAGGAACATGCCACCTTTCATAAGGGCGTGATTAAATAGATGGATAATCCCTGCTGCGAGCCCGTTGACGTTGGCGAAGCTGATGCCGAGGATCATGTAGCCAATCTGTGCGACAGAGGAATAAGCCAGCATTCTCTTGAGGTTCGTCTGGAAGATGGCAACGGCCGATGCCGCAAACATCGCGATGACTGCGAGAACCAGCAAAATCGAGTCGAGGGGCATTACACCAAACGAGAGTTTTACATTGAAGATGCTGAATAAGAAGCGGAGCAGCACGTAGACGGCTACTTTGGTTGCTGTTGCTGCAAGAAATGCGCTGACGACAGATGGCGCGTAGGTGTAGGCATTTGGGAGCCACAAATGCAGCGGAAATAGGGCCAGTTTCAGAGAAATGCCGACAACGAGAAAACCGAAGGCGGCACCGATCGTTCTACTCAATGGTTGATCAGCCAAGCGCTTGGCAAGGTCAGCCATATTAAGGGTTCCGGTTTCTGCGTAGAGAAGGCCGATACCAATAACAATAAAGGTCGCGCCAATCGTTCCCAAAACGAGGTACTGATATGCAGCGGTCAGGGCGCGGCGGTCTTTTCCCAAGGCGATGAGGACATAAGACGACAGTGATGAAATTTCGAGGAATACGAATAGATTGAAGGCATCGCCCGTAATGGTGACGCCAAGAAGACCGCACAGGCACAACATATAAGCTGTGTAAAAGAGATAGACCCGGTTGACTCCAAACTCGGCGCGGACACTTTCCCGCGCATATGGCGTTATCACAGCCCCGATTGCAGATACGATCAGCAGAACGAAAGCGCTTACTTTATCTATCCGATATTCAATACCTAGTGGCGGCGCCCAATTGCCCATGTGATAGCTGATTATGCCATCCACCATCACCAGTTGAAGGAGCAGCCATGAAATAATCAGACAGGCCCAAGATCCAAATAGGGCGACAATCCATGACCAGTCACGATAACGCACTAACATGCAAAGCGGTGCGCAAAGCAGAGGGATAACGACCTGTAATGCGGCGAGGTGCTCTGTCACGACTCCCCATCCTGAATGTGAATTTCGTCTTCTTCAATGGTTCCGTATGCTTCATTAATCCTGATGACCAAGGCGAGACCCAGCGCTGTCGTGGCAACACCGACCACGATGGCCGTGAGAATCAAGACGTGAGGAAGAGGATTGGAATAGGTAGTGATTCCTTCAGCAATAATTGGTGCTGTACCACCCTGAACTTTGCCGAAAGTTATATAGAGAACAAACACTGAGGCCTGAAAAACGTTTAGCCCAACAATTTTTTTCACCAGATTGTCATGGGCAATGACAATGTAAAAACCTGCCATCATTAAAAAGACGACTATCCAATAGTTATAAAGACCGACTGCCGCCATATCAGTCGTCTCCTTTCGTCGGTCGGTGCCTTGCAAACGTAAAGAACACCATGACCATGACAGAGGTAACCGTGATGCCGACCCCAAGCTCTACAAGGAGTATTCCGAGATGCTGTCCATGAACAGGGTCCTGAGCCATGACGTTGTAGTCGAGATATTGGCCACCAACCAAGAGGTTGTATACGCCGACACCGGCGAAAAGAAGAACACCCAACGCGATGCCAAATCTGAGGATTCCGCGAGGGAGGACTTTTCCGGCACTTTGAAGGCCAAAGATCAGTGCATAAAGAATAAAGCCGGCGGCGAAAATTACGCCAGCTTGAAACCCACCGCCAGGCCCGAAATCGCCATGAAATTGGACGTAAAGCCCAAACAGCATGATAAATGGCATCAGAAGTTTCGCGACAACACGGAGAACGAGATTACTATGCATCTTCGTCCTCTCGCCTGCGGCCGATATGCCGCCAATTGCCCAGGAGCAAGATAACGCCAACACCAGCCGTAAAGATCACCGTGACTTCGCCGAGCGTGTCATATCCCCGGTAGCTTGCCAGAACTGACGTAACAACATTAGGTATTCCGGTTTTTACGGGCGCATCCCTAAGGTAATCGGGACCAACGTGTTGCTGGGCTGGTGCATTGGGGTCACCGTAATGCGCCAAATCCAATGTTCCATAAATCAAGGCTGCTCCGGTTAAGCAAACGACGATTAACGGGAGTATTTTTGTACGGCTTGGTTTTTTCTCGCGGTCTGTTGTCAGCGCTATTGTACCGAGTGCCAGCACCGTCGATATGCCCGCGCCAACGGCAGCTTCCGTAAACGCGACGTCCACTGCATCCAAAATAACGAAGATAGCAGCAGCCATCAGGCTGTAAATGCTGGCCAACATGACAACGGCATAGAGATTGCGAATTCGCAGGATTGCGAACACGGTGATCGACATAAAAGCCAGGATGGCAATATTTGCGTAGGATTCTATGATGAACTCTCCTTGTCATCTTCCCGCAAATCGGCATCCAGGATGGGTTCGACACCGCTACTTAGGGCAGCGTGCGCAAGGGCGAAACTTGAGGCCGGGCTGGTGAAAAATATAAAGACCAGGATTAGAAGAAGTTTAGCGGCGACTAGTGTAAGACCAGCCTGCAAAATCAGCCCCAGGATAATGGTCCCTGCACCAAGGGTGTCAGTAATACTGGCAGCATGCATCCTGGTATAAACGTCAGGAAAGCGGAGTACGCCGACGGCGCCAGTGATTAAGGAAAATGCACCCAAAATAATAAGTGCCCAACTTAAAATATCGATGATCGTGCCGCTCATCTTACAAGGGCTCCTCATCGTCATGGGCTCGCGCGAGATCACCGTACTTAAAGACTTTAAGGACGGCGATAGTGCCGACAAAGTTAATCAAGGCATAGACCAGGGCAATATCGGTGAATTCTGGTCGACCCATCAGGAAACCAAGGACCGCAATCATCAATACAATCTTGGTCCCAAACATATTGACCGCAACGATACGATCATAAATAGACGGGCCCTTAATCGCGCGAATTAGCGCCATAATCATGGTGATGAGGAGCGCGGCAGTGGCGGCAGCAAACATTATTTGTCTTCCCCGACCATTCTGGTGACCCGGCGGTCCATTTCGCCATCCATTAAGTCTTCAGCGCCAGAACGGGTCAGCGCATGCACCAGGATCTCGCCATTGGCAACGTCCACAGAAATGGTTCCGGGCGTCAGCGTGATGGAGTTGGCATAGATCACTTGCCCCAAATCGCTTGTCTGTGAGGCTTTTACCCGCAATAGCGTCGGTGTTGCGGGGAGGGAAGGTGAAAGGATAAGTTTTAGAACATCAATATTGGCTTTTATAATTTCAATGATCAGCCAAGGAATGTAGGTGAAAGCCCGCCAGGTTAAATGTATCGGATGACCTTCGTGATCTATGAGATCCATGCGTTGCATGATCGAGACAACGAGCGCACAGGACAGAATCCCGAGGGTTGTTATAAAGAAAGTGTAATGACCTGATAATACCAGCCATACGGCAAACAATACCGTACCCAGTGAAATCGAATGAATTATACGGTTTCCCATCCCGGAAGACCTAGCACCACAGTTTATTTTTCTAACGTCTATAGCATTTCCATTTGGTAGGAAATGCTATCTCCCAATCAGTCCAAATTATTATGGCTGGACCACCATTTCTACCCCTTTCTGTGAAATGACGGCCGGAAAGGGAGAAATAAATTACCTTTTAAGGCGAATGTTAATATTGACATTCCAAATTATTCGCGGTTTTGACGGTATTCATCCATTTAGTGAAATAAAAATTATTTATGCCTAACTAAAAAATAATGTTAGCCTAGTGCTGTTAAATACTGGGGAGTGTTTGCGTTGAGTGAGTCAGATTCGTTGCCTGGAACTGTAGAGTCCGTACAGATTCGTGGCACCGTGAAGTGGTTTAATGTAGTCAAGGGGTATGGTTTCCTTACACCGGATGATAATTCTCCGGATGTATTCTTACATCTTACCGTACTCCGCATGGCTGGACATGAACGTCTTGCACCAGGTGCTACTGTTGAATGCGAAGCAGTTAAAGGCGCAAAAGGCATGCAGGTCCTACGTGTGGTATCCGTCGATACCTCTACGGCAGTGGCTGAAGATGAAATGAACGAGCTCCAACCGTCTGTGGAACAGGCGCCGGAGCATACGGGACCAGTCAGCGATTTTATGAGCGGATCCGTAAAGTGGTTCAACCCGCATAAAGGTTATGGTTTCGTTTGTCTCGATAACAGCGAGGAAAGTGATATATTCGTTCACATGGTGACATTGCGTAACGCCGGCATCGCAAGCCTGATTACAGGTCAGGTCGTAGAGGTCAGGATCGCAGATGGTCCCAAAGGTCGCCAAGCTGCCGAGGTTAAGCTTTCGTCTGCACCGCCGGCTTCAGAATAAGCCTTTACATACTTGTCATTAATGTTGCGCGGTGTTTTGCTGATCACTGTCGATATTCCGGCGAGGCCATTGAGTAATGAATAATTTGTTTCGACTGTTTGGGCTGATTGCGCTCATCGGAATCGTATTCGCAAACGGAAATATCGTCGTCGGACAGTCCGCCGTGACCAGTGATTTTGCAAAATCGTCGCTTAGCATCCAAACCGCTAAATCTTCGCATAAATTTACCATTGAAATTGCTACGACGGAGCGTCAGCAACGTCAGGGCCTAATGTTTCGACGTCGGTTGGCGGCTGATGCGGGTATGCTGTTCATTTACAGCGCATCCCAAGTTCTCACAATGTGGATGAAAAATACCTATCTACCGCTTGATATGCTGTTTATCGCCTCCGACGGACGTATCGTGCGAATTGTTCAACGTACGGTTCCGGGGTCATTGCAGACGATCTCTTCCGGGGAGGCGGCAATTGCCGTCCTCGAGCTCAACGGTGGTACGGCTTCTCGATTGAAGATTAAGCGGGGGGACACAGTCATGCATTCCGCCTTTGGATCAGACAAACAATAGCTGGTCTCGCCAAACTATGGGCAAGGACTGCCGGATACCCGAAGGGATTATGCGTCGCGGAAAACTTTGCCGCAGACAATCACTTTCGTTTCAGGCTGGTGGGTCAAGCTTTGTCAATGTCGGCAAAGCTTCCCAGTTCTCACCAGCCGCAATCATACAAGTTACGCCACTTGGCATCGTGAGGATGATTGTCCAACTTTTTCTTGCACTCGAAGAGAGAATCTCGAGTACCCCGCCGTTATTGGCGACTCCCATCGCCACGGGAGCTTCAGAATACTGGTTGGATAGCTGGTTTAAGACGGCGTTTCGTTCCGTGCACATTGGCTGCTGCGCGAAAGCAACTGAAAATAGACCTGGTATGGCGGTCAACGCTACTACGAGGGCGGTACGAAGCATCGGCTTCTCCTTTCCCGTTAAGGTGGTTGCCCTGTTGTCGTTGCAAGTTTGACGCCACCATCGTTAACGAACCCTTACTAAACGACGATATTTGGAACGCGGAATTTCCAGCAGGTCGTTGGCGCATGTCCTGAATTGTAGTATGTAATGCCAGCTGTGGTACTGGCCCCTATTTGGGTTAAGCCACTGTAACAATTTCCATGGATAGGCGGAGACGAGAATGGGCCAGAGCGATGGTCGGGACGACAACGACGTTGAAACATCAGAAGAAGTAGGTGCTACCCCATCGGGACCACCGGTGGGTCATACATTGGAAGATCATGAATATGGCGACGTATTTTTTCATGAACATGGCCCGGATGCCGATCATGACCATGATGCAGATTTTGATGGACCGATTGAAGAAAACCCGCTGTGGATCGCCGATAATGTCCGTTTGACCAGCGTTGGTATCGATGTTGGCTCTTCTGGGACCCAGGTTATCTTTTCGCGACTTCATTTGCGCCGTATGGCGGAGGATATGTCTAGCCGCTACTTCGTGGTAAATCGCGAGACACTCTTCCAGTCACCGGTGGCTCTTACTCCCTATGAGAGCGAAACCCGAATTTCAGATGAACAGCTCGGTCGCATTCTTGACGATGCATACGAAGCCGCTGGTCTCAGTCCCGATGACATTGATGCCGGAGCGGTAATTTTAACGGGTGAAGCGCTGCGCCGAGAGAATTCACAAGCGATCGCCGCGACGGTATCCCAGAAGGGTGGTGATTTTGTCTGCGCGACTGCCGGCCATCATATGGAAAGTATGTTGGCAGCGTTTGGTTCTGGTGCTGCCAAGGCCTCGCAGGATGGTGACCGTCGAATCTTGAATGTTGATATCGGTGGTGGGACGGCAAAACTAGCAATTTTGGAAGAGGGACAGGTTAAGGTAACGGCTGCGGTACATGTCGGTGGCCGGTTACAGGTGGTTGATGAGAATGGCGTCATAGTTCGCCTTGATCCTGCCGGTCGTACCCACGCTGCGCGCGCCGGATTCGATTGGTCGGTTGGCGATGAGGTGACGTCGGAACAGCTTGATAAAGTTGCCGACGTAATGGCAGCCACGATGATTGATGCACTGGTGGTTCGTCCTATCCCGGAGGATATTGAGAATTTTTATCTGACGGACCCAATTCTTGATTGGGGTCAGATTGATGGTGTGATGTTCTCCGGGGGCGTGGCGGAGTATGTATATCGCCGTGAAGAACGGGATTTTGGCGATATGGGGCTACGGTTGGGACATGCCCTCGCGCGTAGACTCGAGACCAATGCTTTGCCGTGGCCTATGTTGCCTGCAGGTGAATGTATTCGCGCCACGGCGCTTGGGGCCTCTGAATACTCAGTTCAGTTGTCTGGTAATACCTGCTTTATCTCCAATCAGGGTGAGTTGCTACCGCGTCGGAATTTGCAAGTAATCCAACCGCCTTACGACTGCCCGGAAGAAATTTTGTCCGAAGAAGTTGCGCGGGCGGTTAAAGCCCATCGTCGAACCTTTGAAGTAGACAACGATGACCGTGAAATAGCGTTGTCATTTCATTGGAAGGGCTTACCTGCCTATGAACGGTTGCTGGCCTTTGCCAAGGGTTTAGAGCTTGGATTGGATGATATGATCGCAGCCGGTAAGCCGCTATTTATCGTGCTCGATGGCGATATCGCTCAATCCCTTGGGCACATTCTAAAAGACGAGTTGGAGATACCGGTTGGCGTGCTGGTAATTGATGGCGTTGTGCTTTGGGATTTCGATTATATCGATTTGGGTAAAATAAGATTGCCGTCACGAACGGTACCCGTGACGATCAAATCATTGGTGTTCTCCGATGACCCTCGCTCTGGCCAGAGGTTGGATCATGAACACGGTCATTCGCATGATCACAGTCACGAAGACGGCCATGGGCACAGTCATAGCCACGATTAATAACATCAGGCGAGCGGATAGACTTGGCAGCATTAGCGAAATAAGTATAGAAAACGATATAGAGAAAGGCCGCCTGTCTTAAAATTGCGGCCGAATGAAGCATACGAATAAGGAGAGAGTTTCAATGACTGACGACGGCGCTAACAAGACAATTGTATCTGATGAAATGGCGAAGAAATTCGCTTCCGAAAAGGAAACACCTTACGAGCGTTGGGTTCGGGATCAGGGGCTAGAGATCATCGATTCAGTCTATGTGAAGAATCTTTACACGACAGAGCTGAAGCCGTGGGCGCGTCGCGAAGGTAAGGGCGTCTATCTCAATCACGATGCCTCGCGTACAACCAATGACTGCTATGTTTGTGAGATCGATCCCGGCAAGAAGCTGGCACCTCAACGTATGTTGTTTGAAGAAATGATTATGATCCTGTCAGGCCGCGGTTCTACTACCGTTTGGAACGATAAAGGAGATCGAATTACCTTTGAATGGGGGCCTGGTGCGCTGTTTGCAATCCCGTTGAATTGCTGGCATCAGCATTTCAATGCTTCGGGCAAAGATCCGGCTCGTTTTGTCGCGGTAACGAACGCACCGCCGATGTTTAATGTCTATGAAGAGCCTGAGTTCGTTTTCAACACGGCCTATGATTTCAAAGGCCGGTTTAACGGTGAACCTGATTATTTTGCTGCAAAAGACGAGACTGATGGCTTTAAGCTCGTAACGAACTTCGTGCCAGATGCTGTAAATTTGCCGTTGATTACGGCGAAAGAGCGCGGTGCAGGCGGTGGACACATTCGGTTTAATTTCGCCAAAAGTTCAATGAATGCTCATATTTCGCAGTTTCCTATTGGAACCTACAAAAAAGGGCATCGTCACGGGCCTGGAGCACATGTGATCATCTTGTCCGGCGAGGGGTATTCGTTGATGTGGCCTGACGGCGAAGAACCCAGGTATTATCCTTGGGAAGTTGGAACAATGATCGTTCCGCCGAACATGTGGTGGCATCAGCATTTCAATACCGGTCCGACACCGTCACGCTATCTTGCCTTTAAATATGAAGGTGTGGCTGTGCGAAACGCCCAAGGCGTTCCAAAATCATGGATTTCAGCTCGAATTGGCGGCGATCAGATTGATTATGCTGACGAAAGCGAAGCTGTCCGCTCACGGTTTACAGATGCATTGTCGGAGCACGAGTTGGTACATGATATGGACCAGTTCTACGATGCGGAAGTTCCTAACTTGCCACCGAAACCGGCTGCTGCCGAATAGAACGCTGGATAATCGTTTAAAAGGGGGACGTTTTACGCCTCCTTTTTATTATCTTGTGTCTTAAGAAAATAAATTAACTTACTGTTTTCTCTAATTTTCTGTTCGAATATTGTGACTTGTTCCAACGGCATCCTCATCGGTTAGAAATTTTGCTTTGTGAATAGCAATGACCGCTAATTCTTCATCGCGTTCTGGTCTCTCGCCAGTAACACCAATAGCGCCAAGAAGAGCGCCATCCTGCTCCCGGACGAGCATCCCACCATCTTCGGCAAAAATTTTGTTGTCAGATGCCTTCAAAAGGTAATCCATGAACATTGGGCGCTGTTCAGCACGATAGCGGACGAGGGAGCTCGAACGCCCCATTGCAAGGGACGCGAAACATTTCCCATGGGCCATTTCGAAACGCATCATCGAAGAATCATCTTCCTTCTTAAAGACGATTACGCTGCCTCCTTGATCTGTTACCGCAACGGCCATCGGTTTGTTGTTTGAACGGCGTGCTTCCTTAAATATGGCATTAATCATGATCTCTGCCTGGGCAAGGGAAATTGTTGTCATGACGGCTCCTAAAGTCGTGATTTCCTATACTTGAATATTTATACGCTGAAATTGTCCGTTTATCTTGCTTGGGCGAAGAAAACAGCTTATGTGGTGCCTCGTCGGGGTGTAGCGCAGCCTGGTAGCGCATCTGCTTTGGGAGCAGAGGGCCGGGAGTTCAAATCTCTCCACCCCGACCATTTCCTTTATCGGGGCCAGTAACCGTCTTTACATGTCTTTGGCAGGGCTGGTATCGACTGTTTGATCCGCATATTTGATTAAGTGACGCGCCAGCCCCGTATTCTTCTCCTCGACAATATGGGCGACGAGACCAGCGGCACGCCCAACGACTGCAACGCCCCGCATGCCTTCTACTGGAAAGCCTATTTCGCTTAAGACAGCTGCCATCGCGCCGGTAACATTCAGAACTAGACGTCTGCCCATTGCTCTCTCTATTTCTTGTTCGAGTAACTTCATCAGAGCCATATATTGTCCCCCACAACCGGCTTCTTCTGCGATTTCAAACAATCGTGCTGCACGTGGATCTTCAGGGAAATAGTGTGGGTGTCCGAAGCCTGGAATTCGTTTCTTTTGCGCCCGATAATCGGTCACTATATCGGCGGCCCAGCGTTCCGGGTCGCCGTCAACCGCGATACCGTCGGCGAGTAGATGCCCGGCACCGCTCATCGTGCCTACATGTCGATTAGCGACGAGCAATAGTCCTGCCGATATAGCGACTTGCATGTCTTCGGGAACAGAATCTTCCGTTAACCGGGCAACCAAAGCGCTGGGTGTTAATCCATGGTCCATCAATATATTTAGACAAGCATCAAAGCAGGTCGTTTGTCCGGGGGTCGGCATTGTTCCAGTGACGATAAAAAAGAATGTCTCTGTGAAGGTTTTTTCGCCAACAATTCCAGACAATGTGTCGAGTCCACGAATAGTGAGGGTGTCGGTGTCTGAATGGGTTGAACCGATTTGCGTCGTTGGTTGATTAGGAGTCGGCTTAGACATTGGCCTGCTGCTCTCTGATGTCATTTACGTCAAAGACAAAGATTAGACAGCGCGAACTGCAGTCGCAATGGTTAGCCAAGGTGCAATTCAGGCTTGAAAACGGCTCGTCAGAAAAGCGAGCGATATGGGGAGCAGGTAGCTAACGGGCTTGTACCGCTTTTAGTTTAAGACGTAACTCTGCCTCAAGGGCCGCTGCCTGCTTCATTTGTTGGGGCGTCATTTGTTGCGCCATAAAGTCTCTGACAAGATGGACAGGGTCATTACGGCGCTTAGATTTTTGGTCTTTTGTGGCGCCAAGATTGGTCCAAACGTAAGCGCGTACGTAATCCCGGTTAACTCCTTTACCGCCATAATGAAGGAGCCCGAGCGCGTATTGAGCCGCCGAATGGCCTTTTTCTGCAGCCGACTGATATAGCTTCGCAGCGGCTTTATAGTTGAGGGCAACCCCTGTACCTTTTTCATACAAATTTCCCAGCGCATATTGTGCTTTGGTATATTCGTTCTGGGCGGATTGCTCGAACAGGCGTGCGGCATGTACGGCATCCCGCATAACCCCTTTTCCAGAAAGGTATAGGCGGGCTAACGCAAATTGAGCGCCAGGGTGGTCTGATTGTGCCGCTTCATGGAACCATTTAGCAGCTTTTTTATAATCTTGCGGCACGCCGAGCGCGATCAAACACATCATGCCAAGTGAATATTGAGCGGGAGGATGTCCTTGAACAGCTGCACGTTTATACCATTTCAGAGCTTCGCTGTAATTCAGCGCAACCCCGAGGCCGCGACGATGCATATCGCCAAGAAGATGTTGGGCAGGGCGGTGTCCAAGGTCTGCAGCGCGGCGTAACCATACCAGGGATTTAGAATAGCTTTTCGCAGCGCCAACACCATCAGCATGGGCCTTTGCGACAGCATATTGCGCTTTCCGGTAACCGAGATTAGCAGCCTTAAGAAACCACTCTACTGCTTTCTTCTCACTTTTCTTAACGCCGATACCTTGCCGGTAAGCGTCGCCGATAGCAAAATTTGCTCGACGATAGCCTAGTGAAGCGGCTTCTTTAAACAATTCCACTGCTCTTTTTGGGTTTGCAGTCGTACCCCGGCCTTTTTGGTATAGGAATCCCAGCTCATAGGTTGCTTTGCGGTGGCCTTGCTCGGCAGCTCGGGAGTACCAGAGCATCGCGCGCCTAAAGTCTTGTCGGACGCCGTTGCCGTTCGCGAAGGCTATAGCTAGAGCGTATTGAGATTTTGCATATCCCTTTGAAGCCGCAAGTCGATACCAGCCCGTGGCAACCATGTTGTCGCGGGATACGCCGAGGCCTTTTCGATAGGCATATCCAAGGGCATGCAATGCTTTCTTATAGCTTTGTTCGGCAGATTTCTTGAACCAGAAAACGGAACGCTTGTAGTCACGCTTTACGCCCTGTCCCTTACGATAACTGACACCAAGCCTATATTGAGATTTCTTGTGTCCCAGGGTGGCAGCCTTTTTGAACCAGTGCACTGCTTTTACATGATCTTGTTGGACCCCTCGGCCCTTTTGAAACGCCCGTGCCACCGAATATTGGGCGACGCTATTGCCTGTGTTTGCGGCCGCAAGCTTGTTCTGAAAATTTTTGCCAGATGACGCAGCAATTTGGTTGTCAAAATCGGCGTGTTGTTCGATCGCGTGACCAGGGAACGCAAGCGTTAAAGCAACGCCAACAACTATAAATCGGATATAGCTTCGCAAACTCTTAGCTTTCAATCTTTATAGAACTAACTGAGCCGATAGGTTAGCAGGTTTTTTAACACAAAATTTAGCTATGTGTCCCTACTGAATCTTTTGAAATTTCAAAACAATATGGTTAATAACCTACCGGTAATGGTTTAATGTTAAACCAGAAATACATTTCGATAGAGGCGGGAATAATGTCAGGCGCAAGGATATATAAGCCAGCTAAAACGGCGATGCAGTCCGGTAAAGCGAAAACCAAAAGTTGGGTATTTGAATTTGAACCCTCGAGTGCGAAACGACCGGATAGTCTCATGGGCTGGACGGGCAGTCAGGATATGAATGCTGATCAGGTACGTTTGCGATTCGCTGACAAGGAACAGGCGATAGCCTTTGCGGATAAATGTGGCATTGAATACCGAGTGCAGGAACCTACTGAAAAAGGCATAACGCCGAAAAGTTATGCTGAGAACTTTCACCCGGACCGTGTGCCGGGAAATTGGACCCATTAGCGGTCGGGAATCGCCGTCAGCTGAGTACGGCTTTGTCGAGGAAAAACAAAGCTGTAAGATAAGACCGCACGGAAATTAGCCCGTTTGCATTATCGACCATCTCGGATGAAACATTGTCTTTTCCGAGCAGTATTGTCATCACTGATTTTACAGTTGTAGCGTCAACTTTGAGGGCCTCTATGAAGGCTTTTGACTCCGGGGATGATGAGGAAACCTCTTCGACAGCCTGTAGAATAGAGTCTGTGGCGTCATTGAATTGGGTCAGGAAGGTTCTGATATGGGCGCCGTCTGGACCTGCGCCTTCATCTGCACGACCTTGGGCTGCATAGGCCAACATAAATTCATATGCTTCTTCGATCAGCTCGATGTTTTTTCTAATATCGGCGCTATTTGTCATTTTGATTGTCCTGTTGACCTACCGGTTTTCCGAAAATCATGGATTGTAGCAATGTGCGGTGTTCGGGCAGGAAAGCAAAGTAAATATGAAGAATGAAAAAAAAGATCAAAAGCATCGAGGCACCGCCATGTACGACGTAGACGATACCCCAGTTCCAATCTGTTAAAATTGACGGATCTCGTTTCCAGAATGGCGTATCGATTTTTGCCATCATGAGACCGCCAGTAACGAGCAGTGCCAGTATGATCGTACCCACTGACCAGTGATACAATTTTTGGTTCAGGTCATATTTCTGTTCTGGGGCCGATGACATCTTTATATCTGCGGCGGTCGGGAGCATTTCTTTTAAACCATGCACAAACAAGGCGCGGCATAAATGAAAAATGACCGCGGCAATCAATAACGTGCCCGAAATCCAATGTATCGGAATCCAGTCAAACTTAAGGCCGAGTATCGGTAGAAACGCAGTTCCCAGGAGGGTAATGACCAGAATGGCCATGATCCAGTGAAACAAGCGGTCTGACAGCTTGTGTCGAGGCTCTTCGGGCATCATCTTATTTGAAAAGCTCTATGGCGGGCTATCGGCGCAGCAGTCTGAACGCCTGATGCAGCAGGATGACAGTAAATGCTGCGGCTGCCGGGACCCAAAGGAGGTCCCATGACATGCCGAGCAGCATTTCCTGTCCCCAGACGTTTTTTGAAAACCGCAATAACTCCATTTCGTTAGGCGAGCGACCTTACAGCACGTGCGGCGAGGCTCCCCATGAGTGGGATTTTGAAATGGTTGTAGTTGAGCGCCTTAGCACCGCGGGCAGCCACGCGTTTAGCGAGCGTTTCCATCTCGGAACCGACTTTCTCGCCTTTCATCAGGCTTTCGACGTTGGTTAGACGTCGAGGTGTGCATTGCACGCCGCCGCAGGCCATCCGGACATCGGATACTTTTCCACCAGATACTTTCGCAACCATGGCAATATTGACCAAGGCGAAATCCCAGGCTTCTCGATCAGCAACTTTCTCAAAATATTGCTTTGCGCCGGCCCATTTTTTGGGAAGTCGGATCTCGGTGAGGATGTCGCCTTTTTCAAGAACGGTCATCCGCGTAATGTCGATTGCTGGTCCGATGAAGAACTTCTCCGCGGAAACAGTCCGTGTTTTTCCGTTTCTGGAAATGACCATTTCTGCTTCGAGGGCAACGAGGACAGGGCCTGTATCTGAGGGCGTCACGGCGACACACCGAACGGCATCGAACAAAGCATGTTCCCGGTTCATTGCTGTTGGTGTATTGGCGTAGCAGGTATTGCCGCCCGCACGATAACAGGGGAACCCATCTCGATAATAGGTGCAACGGGTATCCTGGGCAACATTGCCGCCCAAAGTTCCCGCATTTCGAATTTGTGGGCTCGCCACGCGTCCGGCTGCCTCAACCAAGAGAGGAAAGTTCTTTTTAAGTACGGAACTCTCTTCTATCTCCGACAAGGTTGAAAGGGCACCGATTGCAATATAGTCCCCTTTATCTGACACACCGTGCAGTTTCTTAAGCCCAGTAATGTCGATAACAGCGCTTGGTCGTTTGTGACGGTCCTTAAACCAGTCGAAGCTGTCCTTGCCACCGGCAATAATCCACGCTTCCTTACCATGTTTGTCGAGGAGCTTTGCAGCCTCCTCGATGCTGGCAGGCGCGAACAGGTCGAATGAGTGCATTACATCAGTCATTGGTCTGTTTCCTTTCCGCCAGTTACTGGCAATTGGTTTGTAAGGGTTTATGTGATTGCGGCTGTTTTGCTAACGCATTCACAATCATATCGGCGACCACCGGTACACGATTGAACAGATGACCACCCATGGCCTCCGAAACCGCACTGAGATAGGCCGAGGAAGCCGCTCCCTGGATTGGTTCACCGACACCCTTCGCCCCAACGGGGTTTTGAGGATCGTTAGCGCCTGTAACGGCATGTGAACCGAGTTTCGCTGGAACATCGAGGTAAGTCGGCGGTTTTGCCTGATACAGCCCCTTCGCATTGGGTCTGCCGTATTCAGGGTCATAAACATACCGTTCCATAGCCGCGAGCCCAAAGCCCATAACCGCAGAACCGCGGATCTGGGCGTCCAGTCCCTGGGGATGAAGAACCTGCCCCACGTCAGCGACGCCCATATAATCGAGCACCTCGACTTTCCCTGTTTCGGGATCAAGTTCGATCTCGATAAAGGCTGCTGCAAGGGCAGGGACGACGCCTTTCTTGGGTATCTTGTCCTTAGCCGCTGCAACGAGGCCAGTGCCGGTAATTTGCTTTGCGGCAAGTTTGGTCAGGCCTTTAAGGTCTTTGTCGAGTTCATGACCGTCATATTTACCGCCGAGTTTTATTGCTTGCTTGGCAGCTTGGGCGAAGGTAACCGATTTGCCGCCCTTCTTGGCGACGACCTTCTCGTTATCAAGTTTATAGTCGCCAGCTTTGCCGCCCATCATGTTAGCACCAATTTCAAGCAGTTTTTGCTTGGCGGCCATACCAGCGGCATAGTTTGTTCGGGTCATGGTAAATGATGTATTCGATCCGAACTGTCCGATAACAAATGGCATCGCTTTGAGAGTGCCGCCGCGTTCAATGACAACATTGTCCCAATTGTAACCAAGGACTTCGGCAGCAACACGTGAAGTCGAGGCATATGAGTAGGTTCCGAGGTTACCGACACCCGTATGGACATGGAGTTTTCCGTCCGGGGTAATCCGTACCATGCCATCCCAGCCATTATAACCAGCGGCATGATAAGCTTGCCCGATACCAACTGATCGAATTTTACCGTTGTCTTGCTTGCCAGATTTCTTGATTCGGTCTGCATATCCAAACTTCTTGGCGGCCTGTTCGAGACCTTCTTTGAGATACGCACTCGTAAGCGGGGCTTGCTTGGGCCCAATCTTACCACCTTGTCCGCCACCTGGGGTGTTTGCCAGTCGGAGATCAAGGCGGTCCATTTTCAGTTGACGGGCAGCATCATCGAGAAGTGGCTCAAGAATATTAGCAGTTTGGTTTTCACCAGGACCACGCTGTGCGCCTTTGGGCGGTGTGTTCGTTAGAACGGGGACACCTCTGAACCGCATTGCTTTCGGTTGCAGAATAACTGAAGACGCCATCCCGAAATTCTGGAAATCCCAGAATCCTGAGGTCGACCCATTATCTTGGACAACATAGCTATCCAAGGCAACGACTTTGCCTTTTCCGTCGAAACCGATTTTTACCCAACCTTGAAAACCGGCACGGGCAGAACCATTAAAGAACTCTTCCTCACGGCTAACCCGCATCATAACGGGGCGACCATTGAGTTTTTTCGACATCAAGGCCGGTAGCGCCATGATTGGGTAGGAATAGGCTTTGCCGCCGAAACCACCGCCGCAGTACTCAGAGACGAAGTTCAGTTTCGCGGGGCTGATCCCAATATATTTTGCGAGACTGGGCACCGCAAAGGATGACGATTGGGTGGAACCCCAAACCGTACATTTCCCGTTTTCCCAATATGCTGCTGCTGACCGTGGTTCCAATGCGTGATGGGCATTGGCAGCGCTGACGAAAGATTTTTCGACAACAACTTTTGCTTTTTTAAACCCGGCATCGATGTCGCCAAAGGACCAACCAAAGGCTTCTTTGCCCATTGGCATTTGGTCGTCACCGGCGAGAGCAAAATCTTTACCAGTCCATTTGATTTCTTGGAGCTTAATCTTACGACGGTTAGCAACGTTGCCGCCTTTGTTGGCGTTTGGACCACCTGGCTTGAGGCTATCCAGAGGGTCGATGCAAAAGGGAAGCGGTTTCAGATCAACCTTTACCGCTTCAATTGCATCTTCCGCTTGCTGCTCAGTTGTTGCCGCAATGGCCATGATAGGTTGACCGACAAATACCGGATAGCTGGTCAAAATAGCATGTCCAGCATCTTTGGGCTGTTTCACTTCAGAAGGGAGCAAAACACCGACAACGCCAGGCATTTTTTTTGCTTTGCTGACGTCGATTGATTTGACTTCGGCATGGGGCATGGGGGAGGGAAGCGTCTTAACAAACACCATACCGTCTGCACGAAAGTCTTCTGCGTATTTGGCCTTGCCGGTAACCTTTGCGTGGATGTCCGGTGGCGTGAAATCTTTACCAACTAATCTAAAAGCCATGATCAAGCCCTCCCTGAGGCGCGCATCACGCCTTTTAAGTAATGGTCGTACGCACCGCAGCGGCAAAGGTTGCCGGACAGCGCACGTCGTGCTTCATCTTCGGTTGGCTTTGGATTTTTCTTAAGAAGTCCAACTGCCGCGACGACCTGACCCGGAGTGCAGAATCCGCACTGTGGGCCCAGTTCATCGATAAAGGCTTGTTGTACGGGATGCAGTGTCCCGTCCGGGGCTGCGACGCCTTCAACAGTTGTGATCTTTTGGCCACGCGCTTGATGGGTAAGCGTCGAGCAGGAATAAATCGTCGTGTCATCTGCGAGAACTGTGCAGGCACCGCACTCTGCGCGGTTACAGCCGATTTTGGTACCGGTCAGCCCTAACTTGTAGCGCAAGGTGTGAGCAAGTGTTTCATTTGGCGCTACATCAACCCGGCGGTTCTTGCCGTTGATGTTGAGTGAAACCAGTCGTTCGACACCACGGACCGCAGCGCGTGCCTCAGATGAATTCCCTGCCCAAAGGTACGAAGCTGCGGAAACAGCAACACCCGAACAAACAACGCCGCGCAAAAATTCCCGTCGCGTTGAGCTTTGGGATTGCCATGTTTCTAACGGGAGATCCGGCATATTGCCCGCGACTTCTTGAGTCGCTGGGACCCATTCAAAATCATCTGCCGGATCCGGCGGATAATCGAATTGCTCCGATTCCGCTAAGTCTTCTTTCCAATTCTCGGACATGTTCATCCCCTAGGTTGAGCTGTGCTAACAACGGCAATTCGAAATTCTTGGAAAGAACGCTACTCTCATCTGTTACGATTCACCAATGACAATAATCACAGCTTGTGGATAACTATTTTAAGTTGATGGATATGACCCGCGAGACAGTGATGGAAACAAATCACTGGCTGTTCTAAGTATGGGGCGTGCGCGCCCGTAGCTCAGCTGGATAGAGCAGCGGACTTCTAATCCGCAGGTCGCAGGTTCGAGTCCTGCCGGGCGCGCCAATCCTGTATTCTTAATCTGTACTGATCAATTCTTATTATTGGACCAGTTGCAGCATCAGTGTTTGAGTGATGTCGACTTCTGAGTACGATGGTACATCGCCAAAATACAAATTGGTTAGGATGCGTAGATATGACTTCATTTGTTCTTATACATGGTGCATTCCAGGGCGGTTGGATTTGGAAACTTGTTGCGACACGGCTTAGGAAGGCCGGGCATACAGTGTATACCCCGACGCTCGATGGTTGTGGCGAGCGCGCGATACAGATCCGAACTGGCATTACGACTGAAACTCAGGCCGAAGAAGTTTCTCAGTTCTTATGGTCCGAGGATTTAAAAAATGTGGTTCTTGTCGGAGCGTCTGCCGGTGGGATGGTCATGGCGAAAACCGCTGAGCTAGCTCGAGATCGTGTCGACCGTTTGGTATTCTCAGATGCCTTAGCGTTGATGGATGGTGAATGTATTCGGGATATTACCAGTAGTCAGATGTCAGTCGAAAGTGACCTCGCGATTGGTCCGACGCGGGATGATCGGTTTAAGCGGTTTAGTGCGGAACTACCATCGGATATTGCGAATTGGGCAGCTGACCGTTCCACGGTGCACCCAATAGGATGTTTTTTGAACCCCGTCGTTCTAGAAAGTTTTTGGGAACAGGTTTGGGATGCTTCTGTAGTTTGGTGCAAACAAGCTGGTAAGCCAGGCGAACCCCATCAGCGTCGTTGTGCCGAAAAATTAGGGGCTAACTGGCACGAACTCGACACCGGTCATTTTCCGATGCTGACAATGCCGGATGAAATTACAAAGATTATTCTTGATGGATAATCACGGCCTTCATCTATGAAGATCACCCATATCGAACCAATCTTGATAGAGCTTCCATATGATCATGGGGCACCTAAACCATTTCTGCGTTCCGGAACGCCACGAACGATGATGGATGCGGTTTATCTCCGCGTTGATACGGACGAAGGGATTTCAGGTTGGGGCGAGGCCTTTGGCTTTGGTGCATGCCGGATAGCCCATGCGGCGGCGGAGATGGTTGTGGCACCGTTGGCCATTGGTCAGCAGGTAGATGATATCTCAACGATTATGGGGGACCTAAACCGAAAACTCCAGAGCATGGCTCTGAATGGGCCCGTGCGGTTCGCACTCTCGGCGCTGGATATCGCGCTGTGGGATATTGCTGGAAAGATTGCGAAACAACCGATTCACCGATTGTTAAATCCGAAAAGTAAGCGGACACAGCTTCCGGTCTATGCGAGTCTCATGCGCATTCAGGATGCTGAGTATGTAGCCAAGGTTTCAGCAGATGCAGCGGGACGAGGATATAGACACATCAAGCTTCATGAACGGACGCTGAAATGTGTTGCTGCTGCTCGCAATGCCATTGGGTCGGATGTTGCTTTGATGCTGGATACCAATTGTGCGTGGAGTGTCGATGAGGCGATCGATATGGGGCAGAAGATGGCGGATCAGAATTTATTCTGGCTCGAAGAACCGATCTCGCCACCGGATGACTATGATGGTTTGGCTCGGGTTCAGGTGGAAGGCGGTATTCCTGTTGCAGCAGGCGAAAATCTCGGGACCTTTCAGGATTTTCGTCGTTTGGTCGAAACGCCGTCGATTGAATACCTACAGCCAGACGTTACCAAATTCGGTGGCATAACCGAGATGTGGAAAGCAGTGACGTTTGCTGTTGAAAACAACTGTTGTCTCGAACCCCATTCGCCGCTTTATGGCCCGGGGCTAATTGCGACTCAACATATCGTTGCAGCGATGGAAGAGGAGGCTATGGTCGAGTTTTATTACTGTGACCTGGCTGCAAGCCCAATGGGAGAAGGAATTTATGCCAAAGATGGGCTTATGACTGTGCCCGGCGGTCCGGGCCTTGGTGTTGAACCAAATGTCGATATCATTGAAAAATATCGAGTAGCATAACGCTTCGGCGGTGAGAGACAGAGCTTTACAAGGCTTACAGGGACGCAGTACAACCCGGCACCGCGCTAAAAATTACCGGATGAATCGAATTTTCAACTAGTATTGTTCGGCGCACAATCCGGTAACCCGAAAGAAACCCATGACTGTATTTGAAGGTGTCGTTCCGGCGCTTAACGAGGCGTTGAGCAAGCGCGGCTATAGCGAGTTAACGCCGGTTCAAACGGCTGTTATTGCCGAGGAGCTTAAGGACTCAGATCTTTTGGTTTCGGCGCAAACCGGTTCCGGTAAGACGGTTGCCTTTGGTCTCAATATGGCTCCGACACTATTGGATGGGGCCGAGAAATTTGACTATTCACCGGTGCCTTTGGCATTGGTTGTCGCGCCAACACGAGAGCTCGCGTTGCAAGTTAAGACCGAACTTGAGTGGCTTTATGCAAAAACTGGCGCTCAGGTTGTAACCTGTGTCGGTGGCATGGATATGAGAACTGAACGGCGGGCTCTACAACGCGGTGCGCATATTGTTGTCGGGACCCCTGGAAGATTGCGAGATCACATCGAACGAGGAAGTCTGGACACGACTGGTTTTAAGGTTGTTGTTCTCGATGAAGCTGATGAAATGTTGGATCTCGGCTTCCGCGAGGATCTAGAATACATCCTCGGTGCAGCCCCTGGGGATCGCCGAACGTTGATGTTTTCGGCAACGGTCCCGCCAACGATTGGCAAGCTGGCGAAGCGGTATCAGCGTGATGCGGTTCGAGTAAAGACAACATCCGAAAAAGAACAGCATGGTGATATTGAATATCGCGCGCTGACGATTGCGCCCAATGATCGTGAAAACGCGATTATCAATATTCTACGGTATTACGAACCCAAGAACGCGCTGGTGTTTTGTGGCACCCGGATGATGGTCAACCATATGACCAGTCGCTTCACCAATCGGGGCATCTCCGTGGTTGCCTTGTCCGGCGAATTAAACCAGAGCCAACGTACTCACGCATTGCAGGCGATGAGAGATGGACGGGCGCAAGTTTGTATCGCGACCGATGTCGCAGCGCGTGGCATTGACTTACCGAATTTGGAATTGGTGATCCACGCCGATTTGCCGAAGAATAAGGAATCTCTGTTGCATCGCAGTGGCCGCACGGGTCGGGCTGGGCGCAAAGGTATTTGCGCGCTCATGGTGCCTCATAATGCGCGCCGGCGGACGGAGAGGCTTTTACAGTTCGCGAATGTGAAAGCGAGTTGGGCCAAACCACCATCAATTGATGAGATTTTGGAAAAGGACCGGAATCGAATTCATGAGAGTCCAATGCTGAGTGAAGCGCTTACGGAAGATGAGCAAACATTTGCGGCTGAACTCGTGGATCGTCATGGCGCTGAGCAGGCGGCAGCGGCTTTTTTGCGCTTGTATCGTGCTGGGCGCTCAGCGCCTGAAGAACTGTTGGATACGGGGCCTCCGGAGCGAGAAACGCGAGAAAAGAATGTCCGGGAGGATTTCAAAGACAGTGTCTGGTTTCGGTTATCGGTCGGACGGGAGCAGAATGCTGAGCCACGGTGGCTTTTACCGATGTTGTGTCGTGGTGGAAATCTCACCAAGAGTGATATTGGCGCAATACGTATTCAACCAGAGGAGACCTTCGTTGAACTGAAGGCGGACTGTGTGGATCGTTTTGTCGAAGCAATTGGTCCAGCAGGTATGGTTGAAGAGACGACATCTGCAACGCGCGCCGACGGCCCGCCCAAAGGTGAACGTGGGCCGCCACGGGGCCGGCCTCGCGACGGAAATAGATCAGAGCGTAAACCACGGGCTCCTTCATCGCGCAGCAAACGATACGAAAAATATGACGGTAAGAACGAAAACTCTTTCAAGTCTAGAGAGCAGCGTCGTTCAAACCCCGATGCTGAGCAGCGTTACAAACCCAAAGAAGACCGAGCCGAACGGCAGGAGCGACCTTCTTTTCGCGATCGAAAACAGAATAGAGATGGCGATAATAACAAACAGCGGCCTCAGACGAAAAAGCGCGACCAAAGTTGGGATCGAAAGGATCCTAAAGCGCGCAATCCCGTAAAACGGAGCTGGACGACAACGCATGGTAAACCGATAACGGAATCGGCCGATGAGGTTTATGCACGGCGCAATGCTAAATCTGACGCGCCAAAACATGATCAGCAGGATGGCGCCGAATTAGCTCGAACCGCTGATCGAAAGAAGAAGAAAAAGAAAGTAAACAAGAATAAGGGTAAGAAACGCCTCAAGGTTGCTGGTGGTGGTAAGCCGGGTCAAAAGTTTGGCCACAAACCATCGGGGACCCCTAGCAATGGGTTTGGCGCGAGAAAACGCCGGCCCGCAAAACAAGTTGAAAGCTGAAAACTTTAGTTATTCATCTTCGCTATAGATCTTGTTGGCCCCCGTTAGCGCTGCAGAGCGTTTTACATGGACGACAAGAGCCCCCATTAGCACCGTTGCAATCACGCCAATTAGATAAAAGCTGGTTTCAATGCCGACTAGTTCTGCCAGCCCCCCCATAATGACGGGGGAAGCGATGGATGAAATTCGATTGCAGGTTCCTCGCATTCCAGCTGCTTTGCCACGAGCTTCAGGGCCAACAGCTCTGAGGACTGTAGAAATGATTATTGGCTGGGTGGCGCCATTGGCAGCGCCGCGAACGGCTGAGGCGACGACAAGCAACCAGAATAACCCGATCGCCGGTGTTACTGCGACGGAGAGTATACCGGCCAAAACGGTTGTCATCACAAACCAGAATGGTTTGAATCGTCGAGCCATCCAATGCGCGGACAACGCACCACCCAAAGCGGCGAAAGATGCTGCTGTTAGCAAAGATCCTATTTGAGTTCCCGTGAAACCCTGTTCACCAAGATAGACAACATAGAAGCTGCTCTGCACCGATGATCCAACATGGGACAACATACTTACCATGACGATTAGCGCGATTGCGGGGATTCCCAGCATCCTGAAGGCATCGACGTAATCAACCATGCGCGGCATGACATCACGAACTCGAACGCGTGTTTCTTTTGGGGTCTTTGCCGCGATTGGGTCCTGCTCATGCCGTGGGAGCATCAGCGCACAAATCAGGAAGCCAAGCCCCCAAACACTAAGTCCAACAAAAGCCCATGTTGAACCATAAATATCCCATACCCAACCAATGGCTGGCGGTACGAAAAGGGGACCAAATCGACAGGTGAAGCTCAATCTCGCGGTATAGACTGTACTACCCCGCATATGATGACCAATCAGAGTTTGTGCGCCCAGCCAACCCATTGAGTCAGACAAACCGGCGATCATTTGTAAAACGAGGACTGCCCCAATCCATGGCATCATTGGGAACAGTAAGGGTGTTATGATTCCGACGATGCCAAAGAACACCATGACTCGACGACCACCAAGGCGATCCATCAGTGCGCCACCGTGAATGGAGAGAAAGAGTGGCAGAAAGTGTCTCGCTCCGAGAACAACGCCGATTAGAAAGGGGGATGATTCAATCGTGGCGACCCATAGGGGCACTACCACGGATGCCAGATAAAACATTGTCGTGCTGGACAGACCAATGCCGTAAACCGCCGCTTGTAAATGCCAGGGAACGGGTGGCGGGTTTGTCGTCGTCAATTGACTGCCGCCTCCTTTTAAGCGCTAAAATCTCAAATGATATCCTTATTGTAGATCATTTGAAGGTTGAGCGCTCCCTGCGACAGCAGCGGACAAGAAGGCATGGCGCCGCTACTCCAGTGGCTTTAAATCTCCCAGCATTGTCGGGATGAGCTCGCTCACCGTTGGATGGATATGAACAGCACGCTGGATCACCGTGTAGGGCGCGCCAGCATACATAATATCAAGCAGGGAATGGATGACCTCATCACCACCAATGCCGAGAATATTGGCTCCTAGAATGCGTTTCGTGTCGGCATCTATTAGAACTTTCATAAACCCCTGCGTTTCGCCACGTTCCCTGGCGCGACCGATACGCGCCATCATCATTTTACCGATTAGGACATTCTTGCCAGACTCACGTGCCTGAGTTTCGGTCATACCGACACGGCCCAGGGGTGGATCTATGAAGAGGCCGTAATTGGTGATGCGGTCGGAAACCTTGCGGGGATCATTGTCGAACATATTCGCTGCGAGAATTTCGTAATCATTGTATGACGTATGGGTAAACGCACCACGGCCGTTGACGTCACCTATTGCCCAGATGCCAGTGACATTGGTTTGCAACGTATCATCTACAGTGATGTAGCCACGTTCATCGGTTTCGACGCCGGCCTTATCAAGACCGAGATCGTCTGTATTCGGCTTGCGCCCTACGGCTAACAAAATATGGCTGCCGATGATCTTTTCAGCACCATCATCGCAATCTGCATTCAAAACGATATTGCCATCCTGGTTTTCGAGGCTGATGCAGCTGGCGTTTGTGCGAATTTCAACGCCTTCGTTTTCGAGAATTTCTCTGACGGTATCTGAAACATCTTCGTCTTCACGCCCTATGAGGCGCGGCCCCATTTCAACGACGGTAACGCGGCTGCCGAAGCGTCGATACATCTGGGCAAACTCAAGACCAATGTAGCTGCCACCGATGATGATGAGATGTTCGGGTAGAAAATCGACTTCCATCATGTTCGTATTAGTGAAGTAGTCGACATCTTCGATTCCGGGGATTGGCGGCACGGTTGCGCGGCCGCCGACATTGAGAATGATCTTGTCTGCTTCCAACGCCTGACCATTGACGCTGACGGTATTGGCGCTTTCCAGACGACCATGGCCCTCAAACACGGTGAGATTGTCCATGTTCTTCATCCAGTTGGTTACGCCGTCATTCGATTGTTTAACGATACCGTCTTTGCGCGCTTTGACTTTTTCCATATCGACTTTGATGTCGCCATCAATAGAGACACCAAAGTCATCACCGCGCTTTGCCATATAAGCTGCGCGCGCACTGGCCACGAGGGCCTTGGTCGGGATACAGCCAACGTTGACGCAGGTGCCGCCAAATAGTTTGCGTTCGATTATGGCGACTTTTAGGCCTTCACCGGTCATGCGTTGTGCCATAGACGGTCCAGCCTGGCCGGTACCGATGATGATTGCGTCAAATTTCTGGGACATTTGTTTTTCCTTTGTTTGGCTTTAGTCTGAAGCTTAACAGCTCATATAGGGCCTTTTGCGAAGGAAGTCATGAGCATCACAGTTATAACAAAACGTCATCAATGACAGGGAGCTAGACCATGTACGGACATCGCGCGCGAATTGGCTACACATCGCCGCCGGCAGCAACGGAAGTGTTTCCTTACGAGTTTTACAAGATTGTTCCCGATGGTGTGACTCTGGTGGTGAATACGTTGCCGCTGGTTGATCGCAATAGTGATGAAGTAGATCGAGCCTATGAGGTTAGTTTGAATGCAGCGCACGCCATGGCGCGGGCAGGGGTTGATTTGTTCTGTTTTGGCGGCGTACCGATCAATGTTTCGCAGGGATTTGGTAACTCGGATAATATGGCGGCTGCGACTGAGAAAGAGATCGGTATCCCATGTATCACCAGCTTTGGAGCGCAGCGCGAAGCCCATCAGGCTCTCGAGTCAAACAATGTCGGAATCATCTATCCCTACGACGATAGCCATTATGACCGCCACGCTAAATATATCAGCGAGATGGGAAAGAACCCGGTCGGGTATGGCTGTCTCTATACGACCTTTATCAAGTTAGGACAGGTTGATGATAAAGAGGTCTTTGAAGCAGCGCAGAAAATTGTGAAGGAACACCCGGAGACCGATACCATTCATATTTTCTGTCCGCACTTTGCGACAGCGGAGGTGATTGAACCAATTGAACAAGAGCTTGGTGTAACGGTGGTGTCTGCCCTTGGTGCAATTGTCTGGAATGCATTACGCAAAACAGGGGTGAATGATTCAATTTCAGGGTACGGACGATTGTTCCGGGATTTTTAGGTTTTAGATATCCGGGATTCCCGCCAGGCGATGTAATAGGTGCTGGCAAAAATTACCATGGCACCCACCCAAGTCCAGACATTGGTTGGTTCTGCGAAAAAGAACCATCCCCAAGCAACTGCCATCGGCAGACGCAGGAAATCAAACGGCATGACGGCGCTGGCGTCAGCTGATCCAAAGGATCGGGCCTGACAAAAATGCGCGAATGAGCCGGTTAGTCCCACACCAATAAGAATAAGGAGATCTGGCAAATTGGGCATCTTGCCAATAATCAGGGTCGGGACCAATGCGAACGGCACGATCATGACATTCATGTAGAGTACAATGAGAGAGGCTGAGTCCGTCCGGGTTAAAATTTTCATGCTGAGCCAGGAACCCGCATAAAAAACAGCAGATAACAGCATGGCGAGCACTGGTAGAGAAATTTCCGCATAGCCAGGGCGGATAATGATCAGTGTTCCGATAAAGCCGCAAATCGTTGCGATCCAGCGGGGGGGCATCAACCGTTTCGCGTAAGATCAAGGCTGCCCCAACAGTGGCAAACAATGGAATAACAAAAGTGAACGCAGTGCCTTCTGACATCGAGACGTGGGCGACGCCATAATAGAAAAAGAACATCGCCGCCAAGGCAAAGACAGTTCGCGATACGTGCATCGGGAAATGCTGTGTTCGCAGTCCGGATAGTCCTTGGCGGGTCAAGATGGGAATGACGAACACGAGCCCCGCAAGAGCTCGAAAAAATACGACCTCAATCGAAGGGTAGCGTCCTTCAAGATAACGGACAAAGAACAGCATTGTCGTGAAGGACAATGCAGCTACGACCATCCAAAAAGCGCCGCGCTGGATTGCACGACGCCTGTTGGTTGTTAGGTCTTGTGTAGAGGTTTTACTGTCAGTCAATCGTCGTAGAAATAAAGGGTACGTATTTCGATGCTCTGTCTTCGTTGAGCGTTAGGTGGAATGTGTGGCGGTTGGAATGACCCATGGCAAGTCCATTTCGCGGTGCCATCTTCAAGAGAGTCAAAGCACTTCAAAAGCACAACTTCATCGCGGGTCATTTTGGGGAAGTAATACCAGCGCTGATCGGGGTTGTGGGTAAGGTGGAGTACGCCGCCAAGACGATCTTGATAGCGCCGTTCGGCGACAAGCAGATCTTCTTCACGCAAAGTGTCCCAACCGCAAACTGCTAATGGTGCGGTTTCAACGGGGCCAATCAGCGGACGCCAGATGTTCATTGAACCATATCGTTTGCCGAGTTTGGCCTCGGCTTCATCTGCTGGCAGTAAGTCGCGTACCCGTTGCGGTGCGGAATTGCGCGTGAAGTCGTTGTACATATTTTTAACGGGATTTCGGACTTTCCGAGTCTGCGCCATGTCGCTGTCATCGACCCTGATGGTGTGATCGAAAACAATCACTTCACTACAACCGGTTTCCCGTTTCACGATCTCTTCCATTTCCGGGTAGTAGACCGATTTGACATGATCATCATCGAAGAAGTCAGTAACCGCCGTATCGAAATCACGCAGGATGAAGCCGTGTTTATCGAGATCAAGCTGATCGGCAATAGGGCGGCCATCGTAAATTGTAATCTCGTGGTCTTCATATTTACCTGTGCGCGTGTCAGAGCCTTGTCCTGGCTCCTTCACCATGGAAACAGGGGTTTGGCCATCATTGATGCTGAACTGAACGGTTGCGCGGACAGTATTCTCGTTATCTTCAAGGACGGTTGCCATGGTTTTTCCTTCCGAAGGAAGCAGTGTTGTGGGGCCAGGATACAGAAATAGGGTAGGGCTCGTCCATGGCAATAGATGAAAGCTATTTTGTAACCCATTCTTCGCGGAGGATGGCGTACCAGGCATCATCGACGAGTTGGCCTTTTTGCATGCGGTTTTGACGCAATACGCCTTCCTGTTTCATATCCAATTTTTCGGCAACCCTGATCGAAGCAACATTCCGTGTATCAATCGCAGCATAAATTCGGTTTAGCGTCTCGTCGTTATTGAAAACGGTGTCGATCGCGACGTTGCAAGCCTCAGTCATCAGGCCTCGGTTCCAGAACTCAGATGAAAGGCTGTAGGCTATTTCAGCTGAGAGGCTCTGCCTGTGCCAGGCAAATCCAACGTCACCAATCATTTGATTATTAAGTTCCAGACACCAGACTTTTTGATCGGGGCGTGATAGCGCAACCCGATCCGCGAGGAATTCTCTGGCATTTTCACGGGTGTAAGGAAAAGGGGGCCGCGTATAGCGCGACCATTCCTCATCGACAGCATAATTCATCAAATCATCTATATCGCCCCAGCGGTAAGGGCGTAAAAGCAGGCGTTCAGTGCGGATTCTCTTAGGAAACGCCTCAGTCATGTCTTCATATCTAATGTGCAGCCGCCATGACGTCAGCTGCTTTATCAAAGTCGAACGGTTCCGGCTCGATATCGCCATTATAGATCGCTTCGATACGTTCTTCGCTTAAGGGGAAGCTAAACTCCGCATTGCGCATTTTAATGCGCGCCCTGAGCTGTTTTACGACGAGATCGGTCATTAAGGCATAATCTTCAGCGGACATTTCTTCATTTTCAAGCCCGACGATACCGCCAAGCATATGTCCGAATTCGTCTTCGTAGATAACCCGACAGGCTTCCGCGATAAGGTCGTCATTACCGCCACGGCCTTTCAGTCGCATACCTTCCCTGAATAAGGTGCAATAGCCGCCTTCTGTGAAATGGCTGGCACGTATCCCAATCTCGCCATGGGCATGATTTTGCTCGATGCGCATATCCGTGAGGTATTTATCTTCATCCCATATTTGCAACGCGTGAGGGTCGAGCGGTGGTGTGTTTTCATCCCGAATGGCGTCATAGATATCGGCAAACAGACAGTAATGGGTGAACTCGTCCTGAATGGTCTCGATCAAATCTGCGACGTGATGGCGGCTGACATCGCGATCGATCTTGGGAAAGGATTCGATGATTTCAGTGAGCGGGCCCAGGAAAATTCCCAGGTCCTTATGCTCACCTAGGCCTTTTCCGTTGAATTCCTTGAAACACTGTCGACGCAGCCACAACAAGTCTGTCTCCAAGCTGCGGATCGGGGAATCCCAAAAAGTCCGAACAACCTCCGCTTCGCCAGCCCACAACGGTGCGGAGATTTTGATTAGTTCTTGAAGATTATCGTTGAGACTCATCGAACATCCTTTGTCAGAATTGGTTTTTCCTATTGATACCGGTTGAACTTGAATTTGTCATTACGGGGATGTGGCGGGAACCGTACTTGCCGGATATAGTGATGTTAGAAAACAAGGCTTTGATTGGAGACAGGTTATGGATAGTGGTGTCGAAACACCTCGTGAACTATCGGTAAAGGAAGTCACAGCGGATACGGATACGCGTGATATTCTGGAACGCGCTCGCCAAATGGGGGCTGAGCGCAATTTCGACGATAAATTTATTGTCGATATCGACTCGCACCATGTCGAGACCGAGAGCTGGGGCGAAATGGCCGAATATATTGAGGATGAGGTCCTCAAATTTCAGGCCATCGATCATATCCAAAACCGGACAGGTTCACCGCCTTATGGACTCAATGGTGACCTGGCACTGCGCTATCAGGATGTTGGCGGCAGAGTGATCCACCAAGGCAAGCGTGGCGAGGCTGTCGAAGATAAATCTGTCCATCGCGATGTTGTTCTCGCGCAGCGTGCTTACGAGACGATGGGCATCGATTACACGGTTGTTTTCCCGACACAGCTGCTCAATCTTGGAACCCATCCGCAATATCACATGGAAGGGGTCCTCGCGACGGCCTATAACCGGTGGTTTGCCGAGCGGATATTAAAAGACGACCCCAAACTTGGCGCGATGATTTATCTGCCGTTTGGTGATGCTGAGCTATCATACAAGACCGTGGAAGAGTTTGCAGACAATGACAGCGTGATCGGCTTTATGATTACGTCTGTGCGTCACAAACCAGTTCATCACAATCGTTATATGAAACTTTATGGTCTGCTGCAGGAAGTGGGCAAACCGCTTGGCTTCCATGCCGGATATTACTGGGCGGATGAGTGGACCAAGCAGATCAATCAGTTTGGGGCAATGCACGCGCTGAGCTTTGTGTGGTGCAATGTCGTACACATGACCAACTGGGTGTGGAACGGCGTGCCGGAGAAATTTCCCGATCTGAAAACGATCTGGATTGAATCTGGTTTGGCTTGGGTGCCGTGGCTGATGCAACGGCTCGATCACACCTATCTCATGCGTCAGTCGGAAGCGCCATTGCTGAAGAAACTGCCCAGCGAATATATGAAGGAAATGTTCTATACCAGCCAACCGTTGGAAACGGATCATCCACGCGCATTGGCCAGTACCTTTGAGATGATCGATGCACCGAATTCGTTGCTTTATGCATCGGATTGGCCGCATTGGGATTTCGATACGCCGAGCGTTATCTGGGACATGCCGGGTCTGAGCGAGGAAGATAAGCTCAAGATTCTCGGCTTAAATGCTGCGAAGCTGTTTAATCTGGAAGTTCCAAAAGGGATGCAAGGCGCGCCTAAATAGCGGCTCCTAGCTTAGTAGATTTTCAAAGGTTGCCATTGCCCGTGAGACATATTGCTCCCAGGTAAATCCGTCCTGCACGCTTGCGATCGCTGCACCTGACATCTGATTTCTGAGCGTTGCGTCGCCGATGAGTTTTTGCAGCGCATCGGTTAAGGCTTCAACGGAGTCATTTGCAATTATTAAGCCGTTTCGACCATCCTGAATAATGTCGGCAGCGCCGGCGGCCTCTGTCGTAATTATAGGGCATCCGCTCGTAAGGGCTTGTAAATTTACGAGCGGGAACCCTTCCTCAAGTGATGGCAGACAGAAAATATCAGTATTCTTATAAATAGCCGGAAGCGCATTGCCAGCTACGGGGCCATTGATGACGACGCCGTCGGTGGGAGAATCGCGTAAATAGCTTTCAAAGCCGGGCTCGATAGGACCAACCAGGTGTAGCTCTGCATTATCTTTGTGCGTTTCGAATGCTTTCAAAAGATTGGGAATTCCCTTACGGACGCCGACCTGTCCGACGAAGAGAATTTTCGGAATGTCGCGCGCTGTACGTTTTTCTGATGAGGTGAACCGCGTCAGGTCGACACCATAATTATTGATGATGAGCTTATCAGTGGAGACACCCCGGTCCGTGAACGTTTTAGCGGCAAACTGCGAAGGGACCGCAATTGCATCCGCCAAGTCGTATTCTGCTAATTCTCTTTCGATTACTTCCACGGATGTTTCAGCCGGCTTCATGCCCAGCGCTTGATAGGCGGTCTTTAGAACTTCCGTTTGATGCTCGATGTGGCTCGATCCACGTTCTATGATGACCTTCAAACCGGCCGCGTGGGCCACTGGTATGGCTTCCAGTGACGCATTGCTCCAGCCAACGAAGATATCCGCATCAGCCATATCGGTCCTGGCTGCGAATTTACCGAAACTCTTGCCGACGAATGCATCTGGTTTACTGCCAAGGCGGGCTTTGTTGGAAAGCCTTTTTACCAACTCTATCCAAACCGCGCTCCTGACGGGCATATCTGCTCCTGTGACCTTACGGACTGCCCAAACTGGATAGGGCGTCAGTAGTTGGTGTAAGGCGCTGTGGTCATGGAGACCTTTTGCCAGCTCGAAGGCATGAAAACGGCCGTGCGTGGAAACCATAACCTTCATAAATTTGTGCCGTGCTGTTCAACGATTTTAGTGAACAAGGTAGCGAGCATGTCCGCTTGATGCTGGCTGGAAAACTGTTGAAGGTCATTAAAATTGAGGGTTGCGGAGGTGTTTTTGGAAAATGAATGTTCAAGTGCTTGATGAACCTCGGCTTCGGTTGTGCAGGGAAAGAATTCTCCTTTTAGGTCATTGGCGATCATAACGGATTCATCTGTTTCGCCTGGATAGGCCAGAATAGGCCGGTTTGCTGCCAGTAATTCCAATAGTTTGTGATGAATTAAGTTTGGTGGGTTGCGGACATATACGTTGAGTTTGGCGCAACGCTGTCGTTGCCATAGATCGTTCGGCGCGAGGTTGCCAAGTTTTTGAATATTTAGGTCAATTTCGAGGGCTTGTATCGCTCGATCAAATATCTCCGTGTCGCCACCGGCGTAGACGATTTTCTGGTCTGGCGACGCCTTGGGCCAGCTTGCAATCGCTTGTAGTATTTTCGCGAGAACATCAACTTGGTATAGGCTTCCCGTTATTAAAATTTCCTCGCGAATTTTTTGCTCCTTAGCTGTTTTACTCGCCGTAACCATGAGAGAGGGGGAAATACCGTTATAAATTGATTTGAATTCTTGCCCTGGAGTACTCGGATAGGTCTCGGCATGCGCCTGAGAAAGCACGGTAAAAGCAGCAGCGTCCGTAAATCGGTGTGCCATCGCCTTTTTGAGTCCATAGGGTAGAAAGGCCTGCCAATTGTCTTTGATATCTGCGACCCAAGGACAGTGGGCCGTGTCGGCGAGCGTTTGACCCATCACCCAACAGCTCGTATTGCCAAATATTGCCCAAACGATGTCCGGCTTGAACTCTGATGCAATGATCGGCAAAAGCGCCGAACTAGGGCCTATCCAATCATGATAGATATTTCCTCTGGTCAGGTAATTATAGCCAATGATCATTTGCCTCAGGGGAGCGGGGACCTTACCGGTTCGAACAGATGGTAGTAGAGATCCATCTTTAAAACCGCCGACGATGTGACAATACTTTGTCCAATCGTGGTCCTCGAATTTTTGAGCAAGTGTTGTTTGGTCATCTCCTTCCCCTAAACCGGGCAGCGGTGGTGTTATAAGGACGACCTGATGTCCGGCCTTAGTTAGAATTTCTGCGAAAGTTGTTCCACGGAAAGCGCAGACATGATGTCGATCTGGGTGGCAGGCATTGACGATTGTGATCCGCATTGATCAGGCGAAGACCTCAATGGGTTGAATTGCCTTCGCGCGGTCCACAAATTTCGTTAGCCAGGCTTCTGAAATCACAGGGCGCCAAAGTGTCCAGGCGAGGTGACTTTCTCCCGCATTAAAGCGATCAAGACATTTTTGCCACCAACCAACATTCCAGTAACTTCTTTCCTGGAACCTCCTGTCGGAAATAGTGTCATTTGCAAGTTGTTGAAGGCCTTGCGAAAACCAATGTTCCTGCGGCGGAAGAAAACCTTGTTTGTTCCAGCGTATGCGAATTTCTTCAGGTAGGATCTTGGTCATCGCACGCCGCAGAATTCGCTTTGTTTGCGCGTCTCCCATCAATGTTTGAGGTTTCAGGTTTAGGGCAAACTCTGCGATCCGATGGTCGCAGAATGGCAGGCGAACCTCTCTGGAATGTGCCATGGAATTTCGGTCGCCATAACGCAGCAGGGTCGGCAAGTGTGCTTTGAAGCTATCCTGATATAATTTTTCGGATAAGGCATTAAAGCCCTTTGAGGGATGCTCTGATCCAGGTGTCTTGACAAGCGGTAGAGCGTCTTTTGCAAGTCCAAACAATGTATCACTACCGAATTTTAAAATCTGGGCCGCATACCACCTCAGGACTGTAGGTGCGTAGTCCTTAAGCTTTGACTTGGCGCCGTTTAAGGCGAGGGGATATCGTTTTTCAATGGCCTCGGTTTCTTTTGATATCTTCGCGCCATCCTGCTTACTGAACGTTTGCAGATAGTAGTTGAAGTACTGCTCATATCCGCCCAGCAATTCGTCAGCACCTTGACCGTCAAGAAGCACGGTAATGTTTTGCTCTTTGGCCTTTTTAAAAACGCTCCATTGAGCGAACTGACTTGTACTGCCAACTGGGAGCTCGTTATCCCATATAAACTGGTCAAGATTTTCGATGAAACCTGATGTTGTCGGTTCGGTAAGATGACTTACGACACCCGTATGATCGATAACTTTTTGGGCAAACGGAAGCTCATCTTGTGCGGTGCCGGGGAAATGTCCGGTAAAGGTATGGTAGGGGTGATCGTTTCCGTGCATTTGCTTCGACAGGCAAACAATAGAACTCGAATCCAGCCCGCCGGAGAGGCACGACCCCACGGGGACATCACTGCGCAACCGTAGCTTAATCGAGTCCGCGAGTAAGGCCCTGAAATGGGCGATAGCATCGTCATCCTCGATATCTTCGTATTCCTGATTTGGCGAGATGTCCCAATAACGGGAGATCGTAATACCAAGGTTTGCGACCTCAATTACTGCCATTTCCCCAGGAAGGAGCTGCTCAATTCCTGCAAAGATTGTCCCTCGTTCGTCATCAAGCCCTTCCCGAGGTGATATTAGGAAGCGGAGATGAAGACCTTCATTCTGTTCAGCGTTGACACATCGAAGAGGTAAAAGAGCTTTGTATTCTGAGGCAAAGGCGATCATCTCCGGAGTGCGGGCGAACAAAAATGGTTTTTCACCAAATCGATCACGGGCACAAAATACTGTGTTATTCCGCTGGTCGTAGATGGCAAACGCAAACATCCCATTGAACAGAGAAAGGCAATTGGTTCCCCATTGCATATAGGCGGCGAGCAAGACTTCTGTGTCGCTGTGTGTCTTTAACTGGATACCCTCAGCCGCGAGCTGCTGAGCGATTTCCAGATAGTTATATATTTCGCCGTTGAAGGTTATGATGGCGTTGCCGGAACTATCGCTCATGGGCTGAGCGCCAGCCTCTGTCGGATCGATAATGGCGAGGCGACGATGACCCAGTGCGACGGTGCCGTTTGCGTTTCGCCATTCTCCAAAACCATCTGGGCCGCGATGTTCCATTAGCGTAGTCATCGCTGACACGGCGTCGGAATGTATTTCCCGTCTACCAATGATCCCGGCTATGCCGCACATGTTTTACTCGATTCCAAAATTAAGGGGCTCCATGTGATAACTCTATTGTTGCCCCCAGTACTTGCGAATTGGTGATTCATTTTATCATCTAATACTGTTATTCATCGCACCCTGCGAGTCGTTGCAACGCTCCTCATTTAGTCTGATTTTAGTATGACCGACCTTTCGTCTCTTTCTATGCTCTTTATTGGAGACCTTAACGACTACTCAAAAGGCTATTCGCGGCTTTGTGCTGCCCGTGACCTTGGTGTGCCCGTTGAAGCAATATCTTCAATTCCTGTACAAAGCGGTGATACTGGCTATGCGGAAATAACCAATTTTTTCAAATTAGCTTGGAAGCTGGGATTTCATCTCGACCTTGAGAAAATCAACAAACGGGTTGTCGAGAAAGCGCGAGAGATGAGTCCGGATATTATATGGATTGAAAAAGGTAATATGGTTTGGCCGGGCACGTTGCGGAGATTGCGCAAGCTATGCCCGAACGCTCGGCTGGTGTCTTATAGCGATGACGACATGTTTAATTCTCTCAACAGGACTTGGGCCTATCGGTTGGGGGTAAAACATTACGATACGGTTTTCACGACTAAGTCCTATAACGCGAACCCGAACGAGCTCCCATCTTTTGGAGCGCATCATGTCGTCATGGTTGATAAGGCGTATGATCCGGCACATCACATGCCTGTGGAGCTTACATCTGAAGAACATGAATGGTTGGATGATGACGTGGGGTTTATTGGCAGTTTTGAACAGCCACGTGCAGATGACATGTTGTATCTCGCCCAGCAGGGCATTCGAGTTCGTGTTTGGGGAAATGGCTGGGAGTCATTTGATCCAAAAGAACCGAACTTGATCGTCGAACGACGTGCATTGGTGAATACGAATAATAATCCGCTTTATTCAAAAGGCATCTGTTCCACGAAGATCAATCTTGCTTTTTTGAGGAAAGCAAATCGAGATTTGCAGACGGACCGTACTATTGAAATACCGGCATGCGGCGCCTTTATGATGGCAGAATATTCTGATGAACATGCTGCGTTGTTTGAAGAAGATAAGGAGGCTGTTTATTTCCGGTCTCGTACTGAGCTGGTCGAAAAAATACGCTATTATCTTGAGCAAGATGCGACACGAGAGACAATTTCTGGTGCTGGACGAGCGCGTTGTTTGGCCGATGATTATAGTCAAGCAGGACGGATGAAGTTTATGCTTGAAAATCTTTTTAATGCCAAAAATTAAAGGCAGCGAAGAATTACCTATCTAATGTGGAGAGCGTAGTTGAACCAGGATACAGCTGAAATTCTTGTCTGCCCCAAATGCGACGGTGACAAGTCACTGGATTTGTCCGTCGATGAGAAATTGGAGAACCGAGATGTAATTACTGGGGCATTGACCTGTACGGGGTGCCAGGCTGTTTTTCCGATATCCAATGGTGTTGCCCGTTTTGTCGAAGCTGATGACGATTATTGTGACAACTTTGGATTTCAGTGGATGAAGTGGAAAGACATTCAGGTTGACCGGCTCGCGGGTCATACACTTTCAGAAACTCGATTTTTGAATGACAGTGGTTGGTCACCAGAGTGGATTGAGAACAAATTGATTCTCGATGGTGGTTGCGGGGCAGGTCGTTTCACAGATGTTGTTGCGGGCCATGGCGCAAGAGTAATTGCTTGTGATTTGAGTGGCGCTATCGATGCTTGCCGGGAAACGACACAATTCCACGATGGCCGTGTTGATTGCATTCAAGCGTCACTGTTTGAGTTGCCTTTCAGAAAGGGCACGTTTGATGGCGTTTTTTGTATGGGGGTCATTCAGCATACACCGGATCCCGCCCGAGTAATTGAAAGTCTGCCGAAGTTTTTGAAACCGGGTGGCAAGCTTGCTTATAATTTTTATGAAAAAGGCATTTTTTCTTGGGGGCAATTTATCAAATACGGTTTGAGGCTTGTGACGCGGCATCTTTCCGTTGAAAGGACTCTCAAGCTTAGTCATTTCCTGGTTAAGATTTTTTTCCCGATTACTTATTTTTTGGCGCCCATACGAAAAATTCGGATTTTGAATTTCTTTATTCCGATTTGCGCCAGCCATGCTCCGGAGTTGGATAAAGAACAACAATATACTTGGACTTTGTTGGATACTTTTGACTGGTACGGCCCACGGTATGAGACGAGACAACGTCACACAAAGGTTGCTGAATTGGTCGCAAATTTAGGGTTGGAGGACGTTCGCAGCCGTCCTGGGATTGTTCAGGCAGTACAGAGATAATTTTTCTAATCAGGAATAGGCTTGAAATAATAGTATCAAATGTTACGATATTTCATCTGTTCGTCATTTGAACGTCTATGAGAGGTAGTTATGGGAAATTTCGTAATCGCGCCACACATGCGGCTTCATGAATGGGTTGCCATCGAAAAAGGCTATTTCCATGACGCTGGGTTAGAACATGAACTCGACAATGTTTTGGTCGGACATGACGGCAAGTTGCATGATTTAGGCGACAAGGTCGGCGCTTATCAAACATTTGAAGAGGGAAGAACTTGTGATGTTAGTTCAGCCTGCCACTGGACTGTAAATGTCGCGGCGGCTTCTGGACACGGGAAACTATACGCTGACGCATATTCGGTATCGCCCTGTGCGATCTTTCTCGCTGCTGACTCGGACATTCATACACCGGAAGACTTGGCGGATGTACCGATATCCGTCGGTTATCAATCCGGCAGTCACTATTCATCTATTCAGGCCCTGGAACAATTTTTGCCGGCCGACAAAATCAAACTATCTTTTGCGGATGGACTTTTGTTCAACCGTATGGAGCTCCTGATTGATGGAAAAGTTCCTGCTGCCAGCCTCTTCAGCGGGCCTTACTATTTCATGGAACAACTCGGGTTCCGAAAGGTCGCAGATACCTCCTTCATGATGGCATCAATGGTGGCGGAAGATTCCGATATGAAGGATGTTGAGAAATACTTCGGCGCTCTTCGTCGGGCGCAAGCTGATATCGATCTTCGACCAGAGCTTTACACGCATTACTACAAGGAAGAATTCCCAGAGCGGTTCCGTGACCGGATGGATACCAGACTTTTTGGACCCGGAGAGAGAATTGTTTTCGAGCCATATTCCCGCGAAATATTCGAGAATTCTCAACAATGGATCGCCGAGCGCGGTATTTTCGAAGATGGAAACCTCGGAGATCGTGACTATGCGGAGGCGATCGTTTCCGCAGCTGAATAACTTATTAACCTTGCATCAAAACAAGGCCGGGGAAATTTCCCGGTCTTTTTTTGTTTCCGGATCGTAGTATATCAATTCAAACGGAATTTAGAGGAGAGACGAAATGGGAATGCTAATCGACGGCGAATGGGTTGATGACGACGAAAAATTCAGAAACGCCGAAGGTGGTGCTTTTGTCCGGCCTGAATCCAATTTTCGCAACGCTGTGACTGCCGACGGGTCTTCTGATTTCCCTGCAGAATCCGGTCGCTATCATTTGTTCCTGGCCCCCAATTGCCCCTGGGCCCACCGCACGCAGCTAGTGCGCCGTATAAAAGGGCTCGAGGCAATTATAACCATTTCCTTATCTTACATCCCACGCACCCGGAGCTGGGCTTATACCGAAGGCATCGGCAATGGTCTCGATCCAATCGACGGCGTTTTTGAACTTCACCAAGCTTACCAGGCAGCTGATCCCAACTATACGGGGCGAGTCACGGTTCCAACACTCTGGGATAAACAGAAATGGACCGTCGTGAACAATGAGTCCGCCGAAATCATCCGAATGCTCAACACTGAGTTTAATGAGTGGGGCGATGCAACGATTGATCTGTATCCAGAAGCGCTGCGGTCGGAAATCGATCAGTATAATGAGCGAATCTATACCACCCTGTACAATGGTGTTTATCGTTGTGGCTTCGCGAAGTCACAGGATGCCTATGAAGAGGCTTATCGCAATCTGTTTGACACCCTTGAATGGTTGGAAGAACATCTTGGAACGCGCCGATTTCTTTGTGGCAACGCCATTACAGAGGCGGACTGGCGCCTCTATACGACACTCGTTCGCTTTGATTCAGTTTATTATGGCCATTTCAAATGCAGTAAGTTCCGCATTTGCGATCAGCCGAACCTCTGGAATTATCTCAAGGACCTCTATCAGCAACCGGGCATCGCAGAGATCACTGATATGGAGGGTATCAAGAAGGGGTATTGGGGCAATATGGCGAACGTGAATCCGTCAGGAATCGTGCCCCTAGGTCCTGAAGACTTCGACCTTGGCGAGGCACATGATCGGGACCGCTTAGGGCAGGCTGCTTAAATCCTATACCAGTATTAGACAAATATCTGCGATCAGCGGTGTCTAGAATCGGGACTGCTGGTTACAAGTCTTTCCAAATTTTCGAATAGAATAGGACCAATCAATGAAACTTGTTTCTTTTACTCAACGGAAGAAAACGCATATCGGTGTTCTGACTGATGAAGGCGCGACAGTCGTAAATCTTTCTATCGCGGCGCCTCAGCTACCAACAGACATGACCGATATCATTGCGGCTGCGCCAGGAATATTGCCGGCGTTGGGTCGGGCGACGGCAACCCGTAAGAAAGAAGCCCGTCTAAAAGCATCACGCGTTAAGCTAACAGCGCCCATCCCGGTGCCACGCCGAAACGTTTTATGCGTCGGAAAAAACTATCACGACCATGCTCATGAATTCGACAAAAGCGGCTTTAATGCTACCGCTGGTGCGAGCGCTATTCCTGATTGTCCGATCATATTTACAAAGGCACCGAGCAGTGTCATTGGGCCAGGTGATGATATCCCTGGCCATCTCGATCCTACGAAATCAGTAGACTATGAAGTTGAGCTTGCGGTCGTTATTGGCAAAGGTGGACGCAAAATCACTAAGAAAGACGCTCTGAAACACGTCTTTGGCTACACCATTGTCAATGATGTGACGGCGCGACACTTGCAATCCAAGCACAAGCAATGGTTCTTGGGTAAGAGCATTGATGGTTTCTGCCCCATGGGGCCCTGGCTGGTGACAGCAGATGAAGTTGGACAGGTGAAGAAGCTTTTTGTTGAGTCCAAGATCAATGGGGAGGTTCGTCAACGTGCTCAGGTGAAAGACTTAATCTTCGATATCCCCACCTTGATCGCAACATTATCGCGCAGCATGACCCTACAACCTGGCGATATTATTGCTACGGGGACTCCCGCCGGCGTTGGGATCGGATTTAAACCACCTAAATTCTTGAAAAAAGGCGATGTTTGCACATTAGCTATCGACGGATTGGGTGTTCTTGAGAATACTGTCGTCTAAGTCAATTCGTATCAATCGATATAAAATCAAAGGGAGAGAGAAATGAAGACGTTGTTATTGGCGACGGCTGCGCTTTGCGTTGCAGCCTCTGGGGTAGAAGCCCAGAAGATGAAAGACATCAAAATCACACAGGCGGTTGCGAGCTTTGCATTCTTGCCAATCAGCTATGCTAAAGCAGCTGGTTTTTATAAAGCAGAAGGTCTGAACGTGACGCAGATCAAGACACGCGGCGGCGGACCAGACTTGGTTGCTTTGATGTCTGGTGACGTTCAGTTTAAGGCCTACGCCGGTACCTACCAAATTGGGGCAATTAAGAAGAAGCGGAAACTCCTAAACGTTTATAACTTCTATAAGCGTAATCTGATCAGTGTCGTGATTAGCGCCAAGAAGCAAAAGGAATTGGGTATTTCAGCGAGTGCTCCTTTGAAACAACGCGCCGCGGCTCTGAAAGGCCTCCGTCTTGGAATGACGCGTCCGGGCTCTCTAACGCATAAGCAGCTAAAACATCTGACTCGCGTCGGTGGTTTAGGTCCGAAAGATGTACGGATCATTGCCATTGGTGGCCCGCCGTCGCTTCTCGCGGCTTTGAAACGGGACCAGATTGATGGTTTCGCCATTTCACCGCCAGCAGACCGCATTGCCATCGCACGAGGCCTTGCTGTCATGTGGGTCGACAATGCTGCGGGCGCTGACCCGTCAATTGATCCATTCATGATGGAGAGCATCGTCACGACTAAGGAATTTGCTGACAAAAACCCTGGTGTCGTTAAGGCAATGATCCGAGCGACACGGAAAGCCGTGGCTGAAATTAGCAAGAAATCAGCTAAGGAGGTCTTTGACGTCATCAAAGGTGAGTTCAAGAAGGTGAAAGCACCAATTGGTGAGTTGGCTATCAAGGCGGTTAAGCCTGCTTTAAACCTGAAAGGGAACGTCACCAAGAAGATGGCTAAAAACACGATGCTATTGGATGGTCGTAAAGACGTTTCAGCCGATCAACTTTTTGACACCTACACGGCGAAATACCAGTAAGATTTTTCACCGCGTAGCAGAGTAAAGAAAAGTGGCTGAATCCGAGCCGATTATATCGCTTCGGGATGTGTCGCGCGTCTTCCACGCACAGCGTGGAGACGTCGTGGCGCTCTCGGAAGTGGATCTCGACATCAATGAGGGTGAGTTTATCACCATGGTTGGCCCCTCCGGTTGTGGGAAGTCAACCGCCCTGAATGTGATCGTTGGATTACTAGATGCAACGACCGGCGACGTGTTGTTTCGGGGGAAACCAAGTCGTGGAATCAATAAAGAAATCGGTTACGTAACCCAGTCTGACAATCTGTTTCCCTGGCGAACGGTTATTGAGAACGTAACGTTCGGTCTGGAAATGCAGGGTATTGGTACCAAGGCAGAACGGCTCGACCGAGCCCGTCAGTTGCTGGACCGGGTCGGGTTGAATGGTTTTGAAAACCACTATCGTCACGAACTTTCGGGTGGCATGCGCCAGCGAGTCAATATTGTCCGGACACTTGCCTATGATCCAAAAGTCATTTTGCTGGACGAGCCTTTCGGGCCGCTCGATGCCCAAACCCGTTTGCAATTGCAGGACCTACTTCTAGAACTTTGGCAGGAGCGAGCAGGGACGACGGTTATCTTTATTACCCATGAACTGACAGAAGCCATTGCCTTGGCGGATCGCGTTGTCGTTATGTCAGCTAGGCCAGGACGGGTCAGTGAAGTGGTGCCTGTCGATATCCCGCGACCGCGGGATATTTTTAGTATTCAGAGCGAACCGTCCTTTAGGTCTATTTACGATCGAATTTGGGAACATCTTGGAGAGGAGACGAAGGTGGCGGCGCTATGAATGTCTATAAGCTTACATTCTGGCGCGTCATGGTCGCGGTTATTTTACTTTCCGCCTGGCAATTGTTTGGTGGGGATCTTTTGTCCAACCCGTCGGAGATCGGGAAATATCTTGTAGAGTATGGTGGACTCAATGGGGAGTTCTGGCCCGATCTTCAATCTACCTTCCAAGCAACTGCCATTGGCTACTTTTTTGGTGCGATCATAGGACTTGTTTGTGGGCTGTTGCTCGCGCAGAGCGAAAAGGCGGCGATGATCTTTAAGCCGTATGTCCTCGCGGTTTACGGCATTCCTCGTATTGCCTTGGCACCAGTTTTCATAGCTTGGTTCGGCATCGCCCTCCTCTCGAAGGTGATGATGGCAGGCATGGTTACCTTCATGCTGGTGTTCTTTAACACCTACGAAGGGGTGAGAGCCGCTGATCTGGATTTGCGCAATACAGCGCGGGTGCTTGGCGCCAATCGTTGGCAACTCTTCTTTCGGGTGACGCTGCCAAATGCCAGCCCGTGGATCACCGCTGGGCTCCGTATTGCGATTCCACAAGCGCTCGTGGGCGCCGTGGTGGCGGAATTCATCGCGTCAGAACGGGGTCTCGGTTTCCGGATGATGGAAAATACCGGACAGTTGGCGATGGAAGGGGTCATGGGCGGCGTTTTGATCTTGATGATGATCGTTGTGATCCTGAACTCTATCCTCGACAAGGTAGAGGATTACATTCTTCGTTGGCGTCCAAAGCAAAGCGACACCGAAACTAACTAGTACACAGGGATTGGCGATGACTGAACGTGTGCAACTGGCCGACATGCTGGCCCCGAGTATCGACCCCGAAACTAAAAAGCTTGGCATTCGTACTTTAACGGCGCGCAATGATGCCGGTACACGAACCGAGGTTAGGGTTCGTCATTTCGATATTGTTGCAACCGATGAACCGGACACGATGGGTGGCACCAATACCGCGGTCAGTCCGCTTGAAAACGTGCTTGTATCTCTGGTCGGGTGTGACGGGGTGATTATTAAGGGCGTCGCCGATGCAATTGGCTTTAGCTACACCGGTGTAGATTTCGAATGTTCAGGACAGGTGGATGTGCGCGGTCCTAAAGGTGTTCCGGGTATTCGGCCTTATTTTGAAAAAATTGAGCTCAAAATAGTTTTGTACACTGATGAACCCGCTGATCGGGTTAAGAAGCTTCAGGACAACGTGGAATATCGTTGCCCGGTCATGAACCTGCTGCGTTCCGCCGACGTTGAGCTTGATGTGACCTGGGAAGTTGAGCCAGCTGAATAATCAGGCGTCGTTCACCTTACAGCGATTTAGATGACGGTTCGCCAACATCGGACCGGATTTTTCCCGATACATCTGCATGTAGTCGGAATTCATGTGAATTTCGAGCGCCGCTTCATCATCATAGACTTCGAATAGATGCACTCGGTTTTCGGTATCATCCGGAATGAGAATCTCGAATTGCTGACAGCCAGGTTCGTTTTTCAACACCCGCGCTTTGTGCTGATGGGCTAACTCAAGATATCCGGTCATGGCCCCATCGTTGAAATCCAGGGTAACGAAAAGAGCGATACTCATTTTTTAATCTCCGTAATGTGTGTTTTCTGGCCAAGGCTTTGACGATCGATGGATGTGCTTTTTATGAGCGCATAAACTTCTTTTCCCTCAGAGAGCGCCATTTGATCTAAAGACCACCTCGTAATGCGGACCCATAGCGGGACGCCAATATCGACACAGATATCGATGTCGTGTGGGGTTGTGCCATCATGATTGTCACGAATGCCTCCGATCTCGCGGATTTTTCCGTGAAGAACATTGATCTGACTTACCCCATCTGGCTTTTGTAAAGAGAGGGAGACCTCGTGTGCCCGAATACGAACGCGAACATTAGTTCCTTCTCGCGCGGTCACGTGAGGTACGCGCAATGTACCTCCATTAAAGGAGAGGGTGGTAAGGCCATATTTTTCGTCATGACTATCAACCGTTGCGGGGATAACGGACCCGGCATCGTAGCGCCCTGTGAGGCGTCGGAGATCGAGACGACTGGTGAGTGCTTCTACCGGTCCAACGGCCGCTATTTCCCCGTTATCAACTAAAACGAGGGTATCCGCGAGCCGAATAATCTCATCGATCGCATGGCTTACATAGACAATCGGGACATCAAAACTGTCGCGAACCATTTCAATGAATGGAAGTATTTCAGATTTGCGGGCGACATCAAGCGACGCCAGTGGCTCATCCATCAATAGTATATCGGGGTTTGAGAGGAGGGCCCGACCCAGGGCTACGCGCTGTTGTTCACCGCCTGATAGCGTGAGCGGTTTCTGGTCCAGCAGATGACCGATGCCAAGGACGTCGATCACCTGATCGAAATCAACCTCTCGACCACCTGTTGGTGCTCGTTTACGGCCATAATGTAAATTGCGTCGGACCGATAAATGAGGAAACAATCGGCTTTCCTGAAAGACATAGCCGATCCGGCGTTCTTCGATCTTCAAGTTGATATTGTTTTCGGCATCGAAAAGAACTCGTCCGTCAATTTCGATACGGCCACTATCCGGTTTGAGCAATCCAGCAATCATGTTGATGATTGATGTTTTCCCTGAGCCAGACTGGCCGAAAAGAGCGACTATGCCACGCGCTTGAGACTCGAATTTCGTGGAGATCGAGAAACTACCGAGCTGTTTTTGGACATCAATCGCTATCATGAACCAGTTCCGATCCTCGCCTGCATACGACGCGCCAAGATTTCCGATCCGGCAAGAGCGAATAACGCAATGACGACGGAAATGACAACAATTCGAAATGCTGCTTCTTCGCCCCCGGGCACTTGCGAAAAGCCATAAAGGGCAATTGGCAACGTCCGGGTTTCCCCTGGAATATTGGAAACGAAAGTTATCGTTGCGCCAAACTCGCCGAGACAGCGGGCAAAGCCCAGAATTGCCCCAACGATTATGCCCGGCATAGTTAGTGGAAGGGTGATAGTCAAAAAGACTGAGATAGGGTTAGCACCCAGTGTCCGCGCGGCAGCCTCGAACCTTTGATCGACGGCTTCCAGGGATAGTCTTATAGCCCTGACGATGAGAGGAAATGCCATAATGCCGGCGGCGACAGCGGCCCCACGCCAGGAGAAGGTGAATGTAATGCCAAGGGTATCGTAGAGAAATTTTCCGATTATGCCTTGCTTACCCATAAGAACGAGCAGGACATAGCCAATGACGACCGGCGGTAAGACAAGGGGCAGGTGGATGATGCCATCGAAGAGAAACTTTCCCGGAAAATCACATCGGGCAAGGATCCAGGCGGTCCCAAGAGCAAGCGGCATGCTCCACAGCATGGCCCAAAATGAAATCTTAAGGCTCAGCCATATCGCCTCGATCTCTAAGGGTGTGAAGATATCCATTCTCTATTTCACTTCGAAGCCGAATTTTTGAAAGATTTCGACAGAAACTGGTGTTCGCAAATAATCAAAGAACTTTCGAACGGCCGGTGTTTCAAACTGTTTGACGATACTCAGTGGATAGATAATCGGCGGGTGTGTATTTTTTGGAAATGTCCCGATAATTTTGACGTTTTTGACGGCAACAACATCACTTCGATAAACGATACCAGCCGGGACTTCGGCGCGTTGAATGAGCGCTAAAGCACTCCGGACGTCAGTTGCTCGAGCAGTTTTGCGGGAAATGTCTTTCCAGACACCGAGAGATTTCAAGGATTCTCTTGCATAAATGCCTGCGGGGGCATGAGCTGGATCGGCAATCGCCAAACGTTCAGATCCCAACATGGATGCGAGCGAGAAACCTTTTTCGATCTTAATTTTCAGCTTTCCAGTTTGCGGGATCGCGAGAACCAGACGATTACCCAAAAATGGGCTACTCCGATCTTTGGCGAGTAGGTTTTTTGCAGTGAGGCGTTTGGTCCAGAGAGGACTGGCTGAAAGGAAAAGCGCGACGGGGGCGCCGTTTTCGATTTGTCGTGCAAGAGCGCCCGAAGAAGCATAGGAAACCCGAATACGGACTTTCTTGCTGGGATAGGCGTTAATTGCGGCGTTTAGGGCATCTGCAGTGCTCGCGGCGGCAAAAAACAAGATGTTTTCCGCTCGTAGGGCAACAGTCGTCGATAATGATACAAAAATCGTGCAAAAAACGATTACAACTCTAACCAAAAAGACCTCCCGCCAAACTTGAGCGCTATATATCGGCGGATATAGCGCTTACTGTCAACGCATGGAATGGAATGCGTTTACTCGGTCTTCTTCGCTGCCTGTTGAAGGGCGTCGAGACTGTCCTGGATGACCTTTTGGTCGAGGTCACGGGTGATAAAGACAATTCGTGTGTCCTGGTCGTCACTTGGCCATTCCGGTAGTCTGACCGGGTGATGAAAGATGTGCTGAACGCCGTGGATAGCAACAGGGTTTTCTTCACCGTCAATGTTTACGATGCCCTTGATCCGTAACAGGTTTTCACCACGATGGGTGATGAGGGTCTGTATCCACGCAACGAAGGCAGGCCATTCAATTGGCTCCTCATACCGCATACAAAATGACGAGATGCCGTCACCATGACGCTCAGGATCGTGCATGTGCTTGTGATCTTCGTGATCATGTCCGTGATCATCATGATCATGATCTTCCCGAAAAGACTCATCGCGCAGCCAGTTTTGGACATCAAAGCTTTTGCTCTCTGGGTCGTACAGACCGCAGCCAAACAAGGCGTCAGGCTCAATTGCACCATTTGCTGCACGTATAATGTTAGCGCCTGGATTAAGAGTTTTGAGGCGTGTTTCGAGACTATCCATCGCTTCAGGTTTCGCCATATCAACCTTTGTCATGACGATCCGGTCTGCGACCGCTGCTTGTTTGCGAGGTTCTTCGTGGCGGTCGAGTTGCCCATGCCCAAAGACGGCATCAGATGTAGAAATGACGCCATCGAGAAAGAACCTGGATGCAATGATTGGGTCATTCATCAATGTGTGGAGAATGGGAGCGGGGTCAGCGAGTCCAGTGGTTTCGATCAAGACACGCTTGAACTGGGTCACCTCGCCTTTAACGCGCTTTAGGAAGAGTTCTCGTAGCGAACGGCTCAAATCCCCTTGCACCGTACAGCACAAGCAGCCCGTCGTTAACTTGACCATATTCTCGTCAACCGTGTCGACAAGCATGTGGTCGATACCGATATCGCCGAATTCATTCACCAGAACAGCGGTTTCTGCCATGTCAGGGTGTTTGAGCAGAGCATTTAGGAGCGTTGTCTTGCCGCTCCCCAGCCATCCAGTCAGTAGTGAGACTTGGATTGCGTCTTCGGGGCCTTCATGGACGCTCATTTTTTATACAATTCCCCCGGGTCGATTTCGACATCTGCAATGACATGGATGTCGTCCTCGCCAACGGCATTAAAGAAGCAGTTGTGGCGGCCGGTATGACAGGCAACACCGAGCTGTTCGACCTGTAATAGAATGGTGTCTCCATCACAATCGATCCGAAAGTCCGTTAATGTCTGGGTTTGTCCGGATTCTTCACCTTTGCGCCACAATTTGTTGCGCGAACGCGAGTAGTAACAAACTCGACCATTTTGCAGTGTTTCAATGACCGCCTCTTCATTCATCCAGGCCATCATCAAAACTTCACCGGTATCGTGCTGCTGGGCAATTGCCGGGACCAATCCCTTATCATCAAACCTGATGATTTCAAGAGCTTTGTCGATTGCCGATTGGGTAAAAGTTATGGTTTCCGCTGTCATCTAATTATCTTTATATATCAGCTATTTGCGTTTAAGCGCTCAAAGCCTTTCTCAAGATCGGCAATAAGATCTTCAACATCTTCCAACCCGGCATGTATGCGCAGGGTTGGGCCATCATTCTGCCATTGTTCCTTTGCAACCGTTCGGGTCGATGCGGGATTGGTCAGGAGGATCAGGCTTTCGAAACCGCCCCAGCTTGCGCCCATCCCATATAGGTCGAGACCATCCAGCATCGCTGCGAGCGCAACCTCTGTGTATGGCTTGAGCACAACACCAAACAGGCCACAGGCTCCAGTAAAGTCGCGTTTCCAGAGCTCATGGTGTGGATTGCTGGGCAGGCCAGGATGTAGAACGCGTTCGACTTCTGGTCGTTGTTCGAGCCAATTCGCGATTTTGAGCCCATTTTCGTGGTGCTGCCGCATCCGAACACCAATCGTGCGCATACCGCGTAACGCCAAATAGACGTCATCGGGACCAGAATTAGCACCAAGAGCAGAGGCTGATTGGCGGACCTGCTGCCAATACTCGTCTTTGGTCGTGATCATGCCCATCATGACGTCGGAATGGCCGACGATATATTTGGTTCCGGCGATGACTGAAACATCGACCCCGTGTTCAAACGGTTTGAAGAACACGCCGCTCGACCACGTATCATCAATCATCACAATGCAGTCCCGTTTGTGAGATTCGTCGGCAATGGCCTGGATATCCTGGAGTTCGAAAGTCAGAGAACCGGGTGTCTCTGTGTAAACGATCTTTGTATTATCCCGAATCAAATCCTTGATACCGGCACCGATCGTCGGGTCGTAATAGGTCGTCTCAACGCCAAAACGCCCAAGAAAGTTATCACAGAAGCTTCGCGTCGGTCCGTAGACAGTATCGACCATTAGGACGTGATCGCCGGACTTTAAGAATGCGAGCATTGCGGCATTAATAGCCGCTAGCCCTGAACTCATGCAGACCGAACGGTCACCGCCAATGAGGGCAGCAGTCGCCACCTCGAGTGCCTGGTGCGTCGGTGTACCCTGACGTCCATAAGTAAAGACGTCTAAATCCCATCGTTTGGTTCGTGCTTCTCTGAATTCTGCCAACGTCGGCGAGACAATCGTTGAGGCATGATAGACCGGTGGATTGACGATCCCGTGATTGCTCTCTGGATCGCGGCCCGCGGTTGTAATAAGGGTGTCTTGTTTCATTTGTTCACAATCAAAAAAATAGCGATGCGTCCGTGTCCTGGGCTTTATACCCACATCATGGCATTGCAAACCATTTGTTTAAAGCTGTCCGTAGGAAGCGGGAAGGACCCTATTCGGCTTCCAAGGGTAAATCTTCCCGTGTACCCCATTCAGACCAGGAACCGTCATAGACGGCGACATTGGGTTTGTTCAGTACATGCATACCAAGGGGCAATACACAGGCTGTAACGCCCGAAGCACAACTGGTGACCACGGGCGCGTTTACGTCAATTCCGGCATTTTTGTAACGCGTCTCGAGACAATGTTCGGGTAATATTGTCTTGGTCTGTGGGTCGATCAAATGATCAAACGGTAAATTCATTGCACCGGGTATATGTCCTGAGCGGCAACCGGGACGGGGCTCGGGTTCGGTACCCTTGAAACGCCCTTCGGCACGGGCATCCAGGATCTGCTCTGATCGGGTGTCGACATTTTTGAGGACATCAGCAGCAGACCGCATGAAGGCATTGTCGAGATTGGCTGTATATGTACATTCGGGGAGGGCAGGGCGATCGTTATTCAATGGACGACCTTCCGCCATCCATTTAGGTAAACCGCCATCTAAAACAAAGACATTGTCATGTCCGAAGGCTTTCAGCATCCACCAGGGGCGTGCGGCAGAGAAAAGTCCCAAGCCGTCATAGGTTACAACCGTCGCGTCGTTCGCGATTCCCAATTCCGCCATTTGAATTTCGAATTGATTGGCGGAAGGCATTGTATGGGGCAGAGAACTGTCGGTATCGGCGATCTGATCAATATCCCAATACACAGCACCTGGAATGTGTGCGTTATCAAATTCAGCGCGACCATTTCGGTTCATCGCGGACAGATACCAAGACGCATCGACAACACGAATATTGCTGTCGTTGAGCCGGCTAGAAAGCCAGTCGGTTGATACCAATGGGCGGTCTTGGGGGGCGCTCATTTACGGCCTCCGCTGTTTCGTGCGGCGGTGTTATAGCGGAGTTGTCTATCCAGTAAAACGCTTTCTTAGATCTTCACGCCTGGGCGTCAGCCACATCACCCCAAGCATAATTTTGGCATCGAAGTGCTTTTTTGTGTCGATATCGTCGCAAAGCTGTGACCAGGGAACCACAATCGCTTCAATATCTTCATCTTCCTGTTCAAGGCCGTGTAGTCCGCCTGCGTTCGTCGTATCCGTGATGCCGCAATACATGGTTACACATTCGCTCAGCATACCAGGGCTGGCAAAGAAGTCGCATATATGGTGAAGCTCGCTAATTTCACACCCGGCCTCTTCGATGGATTCTCGTCGGGCGACATCCTCAGCTGTTTCTCCCTCTTCGACCAAACCAGCGACGCTTTCGATTAACCAGGGGTTATGGTCTGCGACCATAACACCAGCGCGGAATTGCCGAATAAGGACGACCTCGTCCCGAATGGGGTCATAAGGCAGAACGCCAACGGCGGCTGCTCGCTGAACAACTTCGCGGGATATGGGTTTGGTCATTCCTCCATTGAACAGCTTATGCCGCAAGATGAACTCATTCACGGTGAGGTGGCCGCGATACAGTTTCTTTTTTTCGACTATTTCGACGTCGTCTTGGTTCATTTGATTAGGGTTTCCATGGCTTTCTAGAGTTAACGAAAATTCATATAAAATTTCAGCAAATTCTTCATGGTATTTGGACAAATTACGTCTGAAATTTCACAAAAATGCTGATGGAATTTCTTTAAAATATTATCGATCTGTTTGAACAATTCGGACAACAGCATGAATTCAGTCAGTCAGCGTAACAGAGTAGTAGCGTAGTAGGAGTAGTAAATGTATCCCATTAGCAGTAATACAGCCCAACTTCCCGGGGCATCAGATGTTGATCGAGTTTCGCCATTCCAGGATGAAGCGCGAACCCCGCGGCCAGAGACAGAACGTGATGGCGGCCGGCCGGTAAGGCTGCCTGTCGATGAAGTTAGATTGAGCGAAGAAGCTCGTCGGGCCATTGCCTTAAAACCCGTTGAACCAAAACCTCATGTGACGCCGCCGGGGGCAGACCCATTAACAGTCGCAGCCCGAACGGCCCATGCTTTCCTCGATAATCATTCACGATTAGCGGAAAGCCCGTTCGGTAAAGAAGTTAACAAGTTGATCCGGGGTATCGTTCATTTATCAAAGTCCGAAGGCATGGAGTTGAGTGAAGAAGCCAAGAAGGCCCTTAACGACGCTATTGAAAAAGTAACAAAATTTCTTAGCGATCATCCGCGAATTCAAAATTCACAATTTGGTAAATCCGTGGCCGTGATGGCACGCGGGATAAATGCACAAATTGTCGGTGATACTGGAGGTGCTGGCCTGACTGAAGCGGCGCGAGAAGCCCACGGATTCTTGAAAGACCATCCTCGCATCGCAGAAATGCCGTTAGGTGAAGCAGTTGGTAAACTCGTCCGCGGTGTTGCGGCGCAAAGCAAAGGGGCGGAAATCGGTGATATCGAGGCGTTCCAAAAACTCGCAAAACGGATCGGCAATTTTGTTGAGAACCATCCGCGTCTGTCGGAGTCAGAATTTGGCGACCTTGTGAAGGATTTGGTGCGTGAGATCGTTGCGATTGATGAAACGACAAAGCCTAAGCCAGACGCAAAACCTGAGGTGGGGTCGTACTTGATTGATCCGATGGAAATTGGCAAAGAGGAGGACGAGAGACTTGATCTCGCATTGATCTGATCATCTATAGGGGCGGCACAAACCGGGGGTTCCTGACGAATGCCCGGTTTTTTTGTGCCGTCGGGTTGCCGGTTTTCTGATCTCAGAGCATGATAATGGAAAGAAAGTAATTTATCTCTTTCAGGGAGAACGAGGCGCATGCAACCAGTACGAATGTTTTGCTGGCATTTTATGGCATATCCCCATTTGCCAGATGATTTCGATGAAAAAAACGAAAGTGGCTGGGTAACCGTTCCCAACAAGCTGTGGGATGGCGAAAAGTCACGGGGCTTGTACCAGGAATATCTCGGACAGTTGGCTTATGCCGACGAGCTTGGCTTCGACGGGATGGTTCTTAATGAACATCATCAAAACATCTATGGCTTGATGCCATCGCCGAACCTTTTGGCGTCAGCCCTGACCCAGATTACGAAGAACGGCAAGATCGTTGTTCTCGGTAATTTGCCGCCGCTTTACCTCAACCCGCTTCGGGTCGCAGAGGAATATGCGATGATCGATAATATGTCGAATGGACGGTTGATCGCTGGTTTTGCCGTTGGTGGCGGACCAGAAGCCTTCAATTACAACGTTCCATCGCCGCAAGGGCGTCGTCGTTTATGGGAAGTGATTGACCTTATCGTGAAGAGTTGGACCGATGACGGCCCGTTCTCGCATGAAGGGCCATGCTACCCGATGCGTTACGTCAATATATGGCCAAAACCATTACAGCAGCCGCATCCCGATGTTTGGGTGCCAGGTTCACGAAGTATTGAGTCTATGGCCGAAGTGGCCAAGCGAGGCTACTGCTATTTTCTGTCATCACGGTCACATGGTGGCGGTACACGGATGGCCGCGAAAGAGTTTGCCGGGGTGATGAAAGACCACGGTAAGACGTATACGCCATTTAAGATGGGTGTGTTGCTGTCGGTCTATGTTTCAGAAACAGATGAGCAGGCAAGGGCAGAGTCCCAGGAGGGTATTTTCTACTTCCCGCGGAATTGTCTCAAAGGGCATTTACGTAAAGAAGGCCGGTCGATGACCTTCGGTCCCGGCGTGCCATCTCAGTCTTTGAACTCTTGGGAAGCTTTCCTCGATTCATCGCGGGCCGCTGCTGGCGGAGATTTACTCGGTGATGCGAAGGATTGGGCGGATTTGGAAAGCAAGAACTCCATCATGGTTGGGAGCCCAGAAACGGTTCGTAAAAAGCTCTGGGAATTTGTGGAAGACGCCAAGGTCGGCAACCTGCTGATCCAATTCCAGTTCGGAAATATGAAAGATGAATTGGCCCGCAAATCGATGAAACTATTTGCCGAAGAGGTTATGCCAGCAATGCGGCGCGATTCAGCGGAACTTTTCGCCAAGGACTTCCCGATGCTTGACGAAATGGAGGCCGCAAATGAGCCTGCGTGATATCGACGTACAGGGGCGTACGGTACATCTCTATGAAGCTGGCTCAGGCAATCCAGTTCTGTATCTACATGGTATCACCGACATGCATGGGTTGGTCGATAGCAATTGTGCATTCCACGATGCCTTGGCTGAAAAATGCCATGTTATTGCTCCGGCAATGCCGGGCTGCGTTGGTAGTGATGAAGATAACAGCCTAGAAGGTATCGATGACTTGCGTTTTCATACGCTTGAAGTCATGGATTTTCTTGGTATCGAGAAGATCGATATTGTTGGTAATTGTGTCGGCGGATGGCTGGCGGCAGAGATAGCGGCACATAATCCTGAGCGGGTTGGTAAGCTCGTATTGATCGGTGCTCCTGGCTTGTTTGTCTCCGGTGAGCAAATTGGTGACTTATTTTTGGCCGTGCAGCCGCTTAACGGCAAAATCGATGATATTCGACATATGATGTTTGCAGACGGTAACGGCGCTCTGGCCGAAGAGTGGATACCTGATCAACTAACAGGTAAGCCGCAAGGAATGCTGCGCTACAAAACGTTCCGCTGCATCGCGCGGTTTGGCTTCAAGCCGCCATATTTTTATGACCAGAAACTCGTTGATCGACTTTACCGATTTAAGGGCGATGCATTGGTTGTCTGGGGCGATGATGACAGCTTTGTTCCAAAGACCCATGCCGAGGCCTATAGCAAAGGTCTGCCGAATAGTTCTGTTGAGATTGTTGATGGGTGCGGTCATGCGGTTCAGCTGGAAGCACCGGACGCTGTTGCCGATAAAGTGACCGAATTTTTAGGCTAAATCCTGAAAGCTTTTTTCTGATCTTAATTTGGAGGGCGCTTCATGGCGTTGCTAATTGACTCTCGCGACCTTGCTGGTTTGATTTCTGTCGAAGATGCGATTGACGCCGTTCGCAAAGGTTTTACCGACCAGGGGAACGCGCCGTCATTTAGTGCACCAAAGACCCGCATACAATATGAAGATCGTCGTATTACTGTTCATCCAGGCGGCTGTCCGTCTTTGGAAGTCTCTGGCATGTTTATTCATGCGGAACGCTTCACTTTTAAGGGCGATGCTCAGCAATATAACGGTGCCGGGCGCCGAGTTTATGTCGCCTATAATTCTGAGACAGCTGAATTGCGAGCTATCATTGTTGGCTCATTGCCGATTTACCCATTTGATACTTTTGAAGAAAGTTTCGGAACTGAAACGTCGATTACCAGTGCGGTTGGTACTGACCTTATAGCCCGATCAGATTGCAAAGTTCTTGGATTGTATGGCACCGGGCTTCAGGCGCGTCGTCATCTCGTGGCAATGTCGACAATTCGGCCGATAGAGGAAGTACGGGTTTATAGCCGTTCGGCTGAAAACCGTGAAAAGTTTGTCGCAGAGATGAAAACCCATTGCGATCTTGATATTCGCGGTGTGGATAATCCGCAAGATGTCGCAATCGGCGCCGACTTAATTTGTTGTGCGACGAACACCAATGTTCCGGCACTCTATGGGGAATGGCTATCGCCGGGCCAACACGTCACCTCGATTGTGAATTCTACAAAAGGTGTAAAGGAGCAGGCCGGACTTGCCAAAACACGGCGAGAAATCGACGACGAGGTCGTACGTCGTGCAGACATGATCCTGGTGAATATTCGGGAACAATCCATTGTTGAAGAACATGGTGATCTTTGTGAGCCAATAGAACAGGGGATTACCAGTTGGGATGATATAGTAGAACTCGGTGAAATCTTGACGGGAAAAACCAAGGGCCGAACCTCTGACGAACAGATCACCTTGTTTAAACAAAACTCTGATCAGGGTGTCGGATTTATGGGGCTGGCTGGTTTGGCTTGCGATATCGCGGAGTCCAAGGGCATCGGCATTGAAATTTAAAGTTTCGACCGTTTACACAAGATCGTGAGAAACTTTATTTCCGTGATGAAGTTTCCTAACTACACGTCATGAAATTATTAATTCGACTTCTCATGTGTCTTGTCGTTTGGGCGTCCCCTCAAGGGGCCGCCGCTGAAAAGATGTCAGTGACGCTTGATAGAGATTTGCGAAATCTTGTGGTGGGGTTGCCGACGATAAGCGGCGGAAAATTGTTGAAGAACGATCTAGATCAACACGTGGTCTTGATCTCGTTTTTTGCGAGCTGGTGCCCTCCTTGCAATATCGAGTTCAAACATCTGAATGAGTTGCAAAGGGCCTATCAAGGCAAGCCTTTGAAGATTATTGCAATCAATTACTTTGAAGATCTGGGCGGATTCAAGGACGATGGAGAACGCTTGGAGCGTTTCATCTATCGTCATAAACCGACATTTCATGCGCTAAAGGGTAACGATGCTATTGCGAAAAAATTCGAAGACGTTCAGCGTATTCCGACTGTCTTTATCTTTGACCAATCGGGCCGCAAGGCACTGCATTTCATTCATCGCTATAAATCAAAAAAGACCAATCCGTCGACTGAAGAACTCCAGTCTGTCCTGACAAAACTCCTCGGACCCCCTAGCCGAGAAAGCCACCAAGGGCACCCAACAAAACATTGATCAAGCCGAGCCACAAATTAGTGGTGACGATGATTCTGATCTGATTAAGATTTTTGCCAGCTTCTGGAACGTCGTCGCTCTCGAGTGCTTTCTTAAAACGAGCATAGGGCGCAAACCATAGATGCATGAACAGCGCGATCATCAGCCAGGCGATGCCGTGCATGATGTGATAAGGCACCGGTAGGTCTTTGAATCCTGAAAATCCTTCGAAAACCATTTAATAGCCGGTTACCGGCATGATGATGATGGCCATCCAGACCCACGGAAAAAACTTCGCAAATGCGCGCCCCCATAATGCCACACGTTCTGGAGGTTCCATTGGACCGGCGGCGAGCCTGAGCACGTAAACGGCAAAAAACATACCGCCAACCCAAATGACGGCGGCGAGGAGATGAAGTGTTTCTGCTGCGGCCATGAAATGTCCTCCTATATGTGTTCTGCGGCGCTTATTGCCGGGCTTGATCGCGTCAGATCGGTACTCTACGGTCCGCGCTTGATCTATCGCGAGTAACGCTAACCCCGAAATCATGGAATCAAAAGCGAACCGATGAAGTTTACCGGAACTGATACCTACGTCACGACAGACGACCTGAACATGGCAGTTAATGCTGCGATGACCCTCGAACGCCCTCTTCTAATCAAAGGAGAGCCCGGAACGGGTAAGACCTTATTGGCTATTGAGGTTGCGCAGGCATTGGGTATGCCGCTGTTTGAATGGCATATCAAATCGACAACCAAGGCACGCCACGGACTATACGAATATGATGCTGTATCACGGCTTCGGGACTCCCAACTGGGCGTTGAAGGCGTTGCAGAGATCAGAAATTACATCGACAAAGGCCCACTCTGGGATGCTTTTGACTGTGACCAGCAAGCGGTTGTTCTAATCGATGAAATTGATAAAGCGGATATTGAGTTTCCAAATGACTTGCTTCAAGAACTCGATCGGATGGAATTCTCGGTCTATGAAACGCAGGAGACCATCAAGGCGAAGCATCGACCGCTGATGATCATTACGTCTAACAATGAAAAGGAATTGCCCGACGCCTTCTTACGCCGCTGTTTCTTCCATTACATCCAGTTCCCTGAGAATGAGACCATGGAGAAAATCATCCACGTCCATTTCCCTGAGATTAAACAGCAATTCCTTAAAGAAGCGCTCGATGTGTTTTATTCGTTGCGAGACGTAAACGGGATTAAGAAGAAACCCTCCACGTCGGAACTATTAGACTGGATTAAACTGCTGTTGGTCGAAGACATTGATGCCGATGCGATCAAAGCTGATTCCTCTAAAGCAATTCCGCAGCTTTACGGCGCTTTGCTAAAGAATGAGCAAGACGTGCACATGTTCGAACGGTTGGCTTTTCTATCGCGGCGTCAGGGATAACTTGAGTTAGCGACATGTTTGTCGACTTCTTTTACGAGCTAAGACAATTGAAGATTCCGGTGACAATCCGGGAGTATCTCATGTTGCTCGAAGCTATGGAAAAGGGTGTTTGCGACGCGAATGTCGATGATTTCTACTATTTGGCGCGCTCAGCCCTCGTAAAAGACGAACGAAATTTCGACCGTTTTGATCAGGCTTTCGGTCTTTATTTCCGAGGTCTTGAACGAAAGAGTGCGGAGTTCTTTGATGATGCTATTCCGGATTCCTGGTTACGGGCCCTAACGCAACGTGTGTTTAGCGAAGAGGAACTAGAGAAACTGGAGAAGCTTGGATTTGATGAGCTTATGGAAGAGCTGCAAAACCGTTTAGCGGAGCAGGACAAGCCGCATTCTGGTGGTAATAAATGGATCGGTACCGGCGGCACATCGCCTTTCGGTCATTCCGGACAGAATCCCGCTGGCGTTCGTATTGGCGGGGAAGGCGGCGGCGGCAGCGCTACTAAAGTCTGGAAGAATCGAGAGTTTCGTAACCTCACTGGCGAGGTCGAGATCGGAACGCGCAATATCAAAGTTGCGCTTAGGCGTCTTCGAAAATTTGTCCGGGAAGGTGCAGAAGACGAATTCGATCTTGATGAAACGATTTCTTCAACAGCTCGAAATGCTGGGTTGCTTGACGTTAAAATGCGGGCCGAACGTCGCAATCGTGTGAAGGTCCTGATGTTTATCGATGTTGGTGGCACCATGGATCCGCACGTGAAAGTCAGTGAGGAATTGTTTTCAGCCTCAAAAACCGAGTTCAAACATCTTGAGTATTTTTACTTTCACAATTTTCTGTACGAACGTGTTTGGCGTGATAATCGACGCGGCAGGAGCGAGTTTCTTCCTACCTGGGAAGTGCTGAACACCTATAGTTCGGACTACAAGGTGATTTTTGTCGGTGATGCGACAATGAGCCCTTATGAAGTTACCGAACCAGGCGGCTCGGTCGAACATTGGAACGATGAAGCAGGCGCGGTTTGGTTTCAACGCTTGATAGAACAATTCCCCGACACAGTTTGGCTCAATCCTGAATCGCCTGAAAGATGGCCGCAAACCATGTCGACGCAGCTCATCTACAAATTGCTTGGTGGCCGTATGTTCCCGATGACCCTAAACGGTTTGGATCGAGCTATGGATACGTTACGAAAACGAAACGGATCAACATTGCAGCCAATCCGTTCTCACTAGAGGGGCAATGCTATGCCAATCATTCAAGACACAGACGTCGAAGAGTTTCCTTTACACGATGATGCGACCTATCAGACGCTTGTCGGAGACGAAAAGGGATCGACACCGGTTCGATTAGGACTCCAGACATCTCCGCCGGGCTTCAATACCGGCATCCATTGGCATCCTTATATGGAAATTGTGATTGTCTTGGAAGGTAAGGGGGAAGCCTGGATCGAAGGAGAAGGCGAAGTTGGAACTATTGGGCCAGGAACAACGATGGTTTTCCCGCCCACGGTAAAGCATTGGTTTAGTGTTACGGGTGATCAACCGATGAAAACTTACGGTATTCACGCATCACCAGACCGGGTTGTTGAACGTATGCCCGGTGATTTAACCGGCGGCTAATTGGTATTGCGAGATTTCCAGTCCTGAACCATGAAATCTCCTAGAGAGATTTTGGCCGGTGTCAGCTCAGCTTTTACATGCTTGAGAAGTGCCTTGCTAAGCGGATAGCTCGGGGCTGACAGTTTTAACCAGACATACGCTTTCAGGAGGTTGCGAGGCATTTCTATGCCCTTTGCATTATACATCCCAAGCATGAATTGGGCGCTGCTATTACCACGTTCTGCTGCTTCTCGCCAAATTGTAACAGCGACAGACGGTTCCTGATTTCCAACTGAGGCAGTTTGGAAGCCGACATTTTGCGCGTTGGCAGTAGGGACAATGGCTGTGGCTAAAAGAGCGAATGCCATTCCAAGAGCGATGAGAACTGGTTTGATCTGTGTCATTTTACGAGTACAGGTCTAATTAGTTAAAGATAGGTAATTATATGCAAGGACTATGCCAACTTTACAAAACAACGATAAATCAATGATTTAGGAAATTGGTTAAGGGTAGAGGCCTTCGATTAAGTCTAGATTTCTGATTTTCGCCGCTAGAAATTCGCAAATCTGTACGAAATTTCATTGATTTAGGTCGTCAGATACAAAAACAGCGGCACCTGATCAGGCACCGCTGTTTTGGTTAAGATTTAAATGTTTGTTATTTCGTTGCACGTCTCTGGTTTTTTAACCGGCTGAACATGCCTTCGATGTTCAACGGTAACCACCCCTTATATTGAGACCAATTAGCGTATTTTGGCAGCTTGAGGGAGGTTTTCAGGTTATCGAGAGATTTACCGGATCGCATGCCCCCAATGACTGCATTGTGGAGATCTTCAATATAGTCACCATGATCTTTGACGTCCTGGCGTGTACCGGTCTTGCCATGGCCGGGGGCGATAATGTCAAAATCCATATTCTGAACCTTTCGGATCGATTTGATAAGGCCCGGGATATACGTATCGCTAAGCGTTTTGAAGGCCAGCCGTTTAACCGAGATAAAGTCGACTGCGAAGAGCACCCGTTCTGCAGGAAATCGCATCACGATGCTATTGTCGGAGTGACCTAAGCCGACATAGGTGAGTTCGATTTTCTTACCACCAAGATTAATAGTCATTTTATCTGAAAATGTCAGTGTTGGTGGTGGAGTAGGCCGTTTTTCGCCAACCATAGCTGCTCGGGTTTTTTCATGGCCGACAATCGTCACGCCGGCGAATCCTCACCGCCTGAACTATGATCCTGATGGTCATGGCTATAGACCAGATATTTAATCGGCTTATTGAACCGTTTTTTGATTTCCGCTTTTAGCCATTTCGCGGCGCCGCTGTTAATCGGATCTGTTACGAGAACACCTTCATCAGTGACGTAAAACACCGAGAAATGAAAGTTATTCTGAAAACGGTAAAGATCGCCTGCAATCTTGGTAATAGCGCGTTTTGGTGCTTTCTTTTGAGCCCAAGCCGTCCCGGTATTAGCGACGATTGCTAAGGCTAACCCGATACAGGTTAATCTGATTAAGTTCTTCATCCCTCAACTCCCATTAATTCATACGTCAAAGCGAACGTTTGCCGAATTCGGTTCCGGCATCAACACACGTTCATGTGAGGTAAACAGTGCCAGGGAAGAGATAGTCCCCGCAAACTAAGATTTTGTCGCAGTTAGCTTTTGTGGATGAGGATGTCCGCAATTCTCGCAATTTCCTTCCGCGATGCTGCCGTAATATTCCTCAAACACCGGAGGTAAGTCCTCAACGATGCTATCAACACGAACTTCGCGTCGCCAAACCTTGGTGGCACAGTTCTCACAATACCATTCGAAGGCATCCATAACGCCAGTCGGCCGAACACGTTCGAGCACCATCCCGATGCTTTCGGGATCGGGTCTTTGAGGTGAATGCGGCATGTGCGGCGGGATCAGCATAATACTGCCCTCGTTGATGGGTTTGTCACGGAGTTCGCCGTCCTCGACGACCTTAAGCACCATGTTACCCTTCAATTGATAGAAGAACTCTTCATAAGGATCGTCATGATAATCCGTACGGATATTAGGCCCGCCGACAATCTGAACAATAAAATCATCTTCTGCGAAAATGGTTTGATTGAGAACGGGTGGTCTGAGCAGGTGACGGTTGTCGTCTACCCACTGCATCAGGTTGAAAGAAGCAACACCAGTCATTCCGCTCTCCTTAAATGCCTAGATCGAGTAAAAGAAATCGTCTGGCAGGTGATCCAATACGTTCCCAATTGTCCTGCCATTTGCAATGGTTTCGCCCGTTCGCTGGCTTATAAGAGCATATTGGGCGTCCCGATGTCTTTCTATTCGGTACGCTGCGTAGGGTGTGCGACCGCGTGCCCCTGAATAGATTATAAATTGATCTAGACCAGGCTCGGTTCTCCGTTGAAACCTAAACCAGCGGTAACACAGCCGTTGTTTCTCACCCAATGCCTTGATTTTTTCAACGTCTTCCTTCGCAAATGGCGATAGATCGAGTTCAACCAGATTATCAGGGGTATGTTCTTGGGGCGTACTCATCTCTGAGGCTCCATCGGCTTAAATGATCGCGACGAGTCCAGCAGCTTCAATACCAGCGATAACACAGGCTTCATCATTCGCTCCTGTATCTCCGCTGGCACCAACGGCGCCGATAACGTCGCCGTCCTGGTTTTGAACAAGAACGCCACCAGGACTCGTCAGAATTTTTCCGCCGCTAAGATCAGAAAGGGCGCTGAAGAAACTTGGGTTTCCGGCTGCACGCTCGCCAAGAGTTCGGGTTGATGCCCCCATGCCCAGGGAACCCCAGGCTTTGCCGGACGCAATATCACCGCGTAGCAATGAGGACTTGTCTTCCCGTTTAAAGGCGACCATATGCCCGCCGGCATCAAGTACTGCAAAGGTCAATGGTTTGAGATCCATTGCGCGACCTTTAGCCAATGCCGTATCGACAATAGTGGATGCTTGATCGAGCGTAATATTAGACATAGCGAATCCTGCGTTAATGACGTGCCCGACGTTGAGTGAACCAACGCCTAGTGAGATAATCTTGTCAGAAAAATATTAGACTCGAAACTCTAAGTCTCAGAATAAGGAAACAGGAAATGGCTGACTTTAAGCTTTTGAACTATGCCGGCGTCGCGGGAGAACCGAGACCTGGCATTCTCGTTGGTGATGATCAGGTCGTTGATTTGGAACAAGCGACCGGCGGGGAAGCCTGGGCGCGAACAAATATCGAGATCCTCAACAATTGGGAAACGTCGTGTGGTGCGCTGCATGCGATTGCGGATAATCCAGCGGAGATGCGTCCCCTCGCTGATGTCCAGCTATTGGCGCCCTTGCTGTTTCCGCCTGCGATCTATTGCGCGGGCGCGAATTATAAAAAACATGCGATGGAAATGTCGCCGGACAAGAAAACCTATCCGGATAAATCGGTCACCAACCCATACTTCTTTCTCAAGAATGGTCCACATTGCGTGATCGGTCCGGATGAGGAAATTAAACTACCTGCATTATCCGACATGGTTGACTGGGAAGCTGAATTTGCCGTTGTCATTGGCAAGCCGGGGAAAAACATTTCGGTAGAGAAAGCGTTTGAACACGTCGCCGGCTACACGATCATGAATGATCTCTCTGCCCGGGATCAGGGCAAACGGGAGGACTGGCCGCGCTTTGGCGTAGACTGGTTTGGTCACAAGAACTTTGACACGGCAGCGCCAATGGGACCGTGGATTACGCCTGCTGATCAGATCGACGACCCATATGCGTGCCGTATGAAACTCTGGGTCAATCAGGATGAAATGCAGAATGAAGTCATTTCGGATCTGATCTTTGATATAGCGGAACAGATCGAATGGGTTAGCCGCCGGTTTAACCTGCTACCAGGTGATGTGTTTTCTACCGGTACGCCGTCGGGTGTTGGACGCCCGCGCGGTATCTTCCTTAAATCCGGCGATACGGTACGGATTACCGTCGATGGGATCGGTGAGTTGCAAAACCCGGTCGTCCAGGGGGATTAGGCCTCTAACGATTACTGAAGATCATCGTGGGCGGCGCGGAGTACACCGATAACCTCTCCGGCTCTTGAGAAGATGGGTGGCTCAAGCAAATTGAGGAGCCGACCCATTGCTCGGTCGTCGATCACGCCCAACTTCATTAGGAGTCGCATCATGACGGCTTCGGCTGCGCGACGCGCCCCATCATCGATTTTGATGGCTACACCGAGGCCGAGTTCCGTAAGTGTCGCACAGTAAATGCCTTCGGCACCGGTTTTTACCAAAGCTGCTTGTCCAAGAGCGTCTATAACCCGGGTACAGAAGCGTCCCTTGCCAGCAATTAGATAGGGTTCCATCGCCATGGCGTTGCGAATACGGGCACAGGCTTTCTGCCGTTCTTCGGGTTGATCATGCGGGTCACCGAGCCGTGCCATAGCCAGCGCCAGGTTTCCAAGCGGGACTGCAATGGTTGGAATACCACAGCCATCCAACCCCTTGGGAGCATCAAACAGATCCATGCCGGTCATCTGCTCGATGATACCAATGACGCGTTGCTGGACCGGATGATCCCCGCGGCTATAGCCAAGAATTGGGTGATCCAGATGCTTGGCAATTGTCAGGAACCCCGTGTGTTTTCCAGAACAATTATCATGAAGAGTCGATGGTTCGTTGCCGCTTTCTGTGAGCACGGCTTTCGCCTCATCAGTCCAGGGCAGGGAAGGACCACAAACCAGATCATCGGGAGTACAGCCGATCTTCTGTAACCAATTGCCAACGATATCGGTATGGGTAACCTCGCCATTATGGCTAGCGCAAGCGAGAGCAATGTTTGCATGACCGAGGCCGAAGGCTTTGGCTGCACCGGTTTCAATTAGGGCAAGGGCTTGAATGGGTTTGATGCCTGAACGCGGGAAGACCGACGCGTCAGTATCACCAGCCGCCATAACCACACGGCCATGCGCATCGACAACGGCGAAAGACCCGCGGTGAACGCTTTCGACAGCATCGCCGCGGACGGCTTCGATTAGGATGGGATTAGCGGAGGTCTCTTCAGTATCCGCCATCTGAGATGCTACCGTTTAAC
>WLWZ01000006.1 GCA_012103315.1 Alphaproteobacteria bacterium | reverse complement strand
TACCACATTCGTGGGTCCAGACGCCTGTTACATCAGGACCACCGGCTGTTTCGATGGTTTCCTCCAACGCAGCCGAGCGGGTAACCGCACGGTAACGAGCCAGCTCATCCGGCGGACGCAGCGGAGGACACCCAAGGATGATAGGGTCGTTCCGGTGATAAATCGCCTTGATGTCAAGGATCGGCTCAGGACGAACATCAGAACCGTAATAACCGGTCCACTCGCCAAACGGGCCTTCCTGTCTGCGATTGTTGGGATGAATGAAGCCTTCAATAACAACCTCGGCATTGGCCGGGAAAGGCAGTCCGGTGTGCTTGCCCTCGACGCATTCCAGAGCGTGACCGCGATAGCCACCAAGAATGTCATACTCACATTCTCCCGGCGGCAATTCGGTGCAGCCCATCAGGAAGGCCATCGGATCACCACCCAGCACAACACAAGCCGGCATCGGCTCATTATTGGCTTCGTACTTGTCGCGATGAATCCTGCCATGCTTGCCAGGTGAGATATAGAACCCGACTTCTTTCTTGCCCTGGATCATGACCCGGTAAGTACCAAGGTTGATCCAATCGGTGTCGGGGTCGCGCGTGACATTGTAAGAACCGGTACCGATATAACGGCCACCATCCTTGTCATGCCACATAGGTGCCGGGAACTTCTCGATGTCAATGTCATCGCCTTCAAGAACGTTCTCAAACACAGAACCCGTCTCAACGATCTTATGAGGGATCGATTCAACGCCTTTCATGTGTTGATGCACACCATCGGTGAGCTCAAGCTTGTCCCATTCGGTTGGGAAGCCCATCGTCATGCATTTGCGCTTACCGGCAAAGAAGTTGATGAGCATGCGGAACCCAGGAGGGCAGCCGGGAACATCATCAAATACGATGCACGGTGCGTTCTCGTCATGCTGGACGACTTCGGCCGCAAGACCGATATCTTCTTCCCAGCTAGCTCCTTTAACGACGCGGAGTTCGCCGAGCTTTTCAGCCTCCACGATCCATTCGCGCATGTCCTCGTAAGTCATGCGGGCGCCGACGTTTGACCCTGCGTCGACGGCTGTGGCTGTAGAATCTGCCATATATAAAATCTCCCTGTGAGAAATCCCCGCACCGGTGGCACGGTTCTGCTGCAGCCTCTCTGCTACAAACTACCGCTAACCTACAGACTCAGGGCCGCTTGATACAAATACCGTCTCGGTATTATAGTTATATCAAAATGAGATACCTAAGCGCTTTTAAGGGCTTATTTGAACTCTTTAACGAGGAATTTATCGGTGGACCTTCGCCAATTGAGATATTTCGCGGCAATTGCCGAGTTTGGTAGTTTTAGTGAGGCTTCAGCCCGCCTGCGCATTGCCCAGTCGGCACTCAGCCGGCATATGAACGCGCTGGAGAAGGAATTGGGTGTTCAACTGTTCGACAGACACCCCCGCGGCATTGATGTCACCCATTCCGGATCACTATTGCTCACCCGTACCAAACGAATCATGGCAGAGCTCGAAGAGGCTCGGAACGAGGTTATGACTCAGGCCGCCCTCCCCAGTGGCAATGCCGTCATCGGCACTACATCGACCACCAGCCGAATTCTCTATGGACCCCTCGCCGCGCGATTTGCGCAGGATTATCCGAATGTGCAGCTAAAGTTTGTCGAGGGTGTGCCCTATCTGCTGCTGGAAGGCCTCGATACCGGTGATATTGATCTTGCGGTGATGGTTGACCCGGAACCGCGCGCCAGTCTGATACTCGAACCTTTGGTGACCGAACAGGAATATCTGATTGGAACCAACAAGGCGAACATGCCGTCGCCGAGCTGCACGGTCGAAAATCTCGCGGGGCTCCCCTTAATCCTGTTACCGCGTCCAGCGGGTAGCCGCGTCAAGCTCGACGGCATGGCAGTAGAGGCTGGGATTACATTCGACGTCACCCACGAGGTTGCCAATGTCGACGTCGTAAGGGATTTCGTTGAGCGCGGGCTTGGCTATGGCATTCTGCCCTACTCCTCCATCACGCCCGGTGTCGAAGAAGGCCGTTACCAAGCAGTGCCAATCGATGGCCTCACGATCACACGTACCTTGGTGCATCGTGCAGATCGGACACCAACACCGGCGGTCATCGAGCTAACGCGCCTCGTGCATGATGAGATCAATAAGATGATCAAAGAAGGGGGATTTGGAGAGGCATCAACGTGATGCCCGATTCACTCGCTCGCCAGTAATCGCGGCAGCAGCAGCGTGATTGTCGGAAAGAGAATAATAAAAGCGACGCGGACACCATCGGAAATAAAGAACGGAATGACGCCCTTGAACGTCTCGATCATCGGCACGTCCTTCGCCATCGAATTGATGACAAAGACATTGAGGCCCACCGGCGGCGTTATCAGCCCGACCTCCACCACGATCAACGTAATAATCCCGAACCACAACTTGAGGTCTTCCGGCTGAAGCCCAAAATCAAGCACCGCGATGATCGGCCAGAAGATCGGCACGGTCAGCAAGATCATCGATAGTGAATCCATCACAAAGCCGAGCATGATAAACAGCACAACCATCATCAACAGGACACTCATCGGAGGCAGACCAGATTCCTTAAAGAAGGTCGCCGCCGCTAAAGGCAGCTGAGAAAAGCCGAGGAACGCGTTAAACACTGCGGCACCAAGCAGGATCAGGAAGATCAATGCCGTGGTTGTCGCTGTACTCATCAGGGCATCAATGAAGTCCCTAAACTTCATACCACCACGGGATAGCGCGATCAGGAAGGTGCCGACAGAGCCGACCCCTGCCCCTTCGGTCGGGGTAAAGAAGCCGAGATAAATACCGCCCATCACCAGCAGGAAGATGACGAGAACCGGCCAGATATCGAGCAATGCCAAGAACTGTTCGCTTCGGGTCGCCTTCGGTCCGGCCGGACCAGCCTCAGGGTTGATCCGGACGACAATGGCAATCGCTGCCATATAGCCAAGGGCTGCCAGAATGCCGGGGAGAAACGCCGCCTGAAACAACGTTACGATATTGGCTTCCACCATGATCGCATAGATGATCAGCACGACCGAGGGCGGGATCAGAATGCCGAGCGTACCACCGGCAGCCAGTGCACCCGTCGCCAGGGAGCCTGCATAGTTGTAGCGTTTAAGCTCTGGCAACGCGACTTGGCCCATTGTCGCCGCTGTCGCCAAAGACGAGCCGCTGATCGCGCCAAAGCCACCACAACCACCAACCGCGGCCATGGCAATGCCGCCACGATAATGACCAAGCCACACATTGGCGGCCTTAAAGAGTGCCTGACTAAGCCCCGCCTTGGCAGCGAACTGACCCATCAAGACAAAGAGCGGCACCACCGACAGATCAAATGTCGTAAAGCGCCAATACATTTCGCCTTTGAGATAGCTGAGGAGCGCGGCGGGTCCCGCAATGATGAGATACCCGACCAGGCCAACACTGAGCATCGCGACGGCGATTGGAATGCGCAGCGCCAGTAACACCAAAAGGATTACGAATCCGAGACCACCAATTTCCAAACCTGACATGATGGGTTCCTACAGCGTCCGATTCAGGCGGATTTCACGATAGCTCCGCACGGTGGTGTAAATATTGACGGCCAATAACAGGATCAAACAAAGTATGGCGAGCGGAAATGTCCACCATTGTGGTACTTCCAGCACCAGCGTCATTTGATCGTTGTCATAGAGATCCATACCGCCAAGCGGTAAGCGCCAAAGCATCAATATGATAATCACAACATAGAGAAAATTTCCGACAAGGTCGCAAATGGTCCGCGCCCTGAACGGTGTCTTACTCATAAAGATATCGACGATGACATTTTCACGGACCAGCTGGCAGTACGGTAGAAATGCGAAGACCGCAACACCGGTGCCAATCGCGATTAATTCAAAGTCACCCGTAACCGGTAGACTAATCGTAGAACGCCCGATGACGCTAATCGTCGTCAACAGAGCCATCGCACACAGCACAAAGCCGCCAAAGATCGCGAACAAACGCGATATCTGAAACAAAACCCGACCCACCGGATCAGTGGGTCGGGTATGTTGTCCCATGGACTCAGCCATTACGAAGACCTAGATCGCAGTTGCAATCTTACTTATGGTACTTCGCAATCATGGCGCGGGCATCGGCAATCAGCTGATTACCATCATGGCCCTTTTTCTTCATGATCTTGATCCAGCGCGCGATAGCTGGTTTTGCCGCCGCTTTCATCTTGGCAACTTCGCCAGCCGGAATCGTCAGGAAGTTGTTTTTCTTCTTGGAGCGCATGACTTTTTCGCCAGGCGCTTCAACATCTTCCCAGTTTTGACCGGCCCAACGAGCAATGTTCTTACCCGACAGTCCATCGATAACTTTCTTATGAGCGTTGGACAGCTTCTTGTAGCTGTTCTTGTTCATCAGAAACGCAAAGGTCGATGTATTCATGCGAGGTTGATCACCAGCAAGCTGAATGAAGTTGCTTGCCAATTCCTGCATCTTAATTGCCGGGGCAATTTCAAACGGCAGCATGGCGCCTTCAATCACACCTTTAGACAGCATCTGCGGAATCTTCGGTAACGGTTCCCCAATTGGTACAGCGCCCAATGATTTCAGATACCAGCCACCGGCCCGCGTCGCGGTCCGAATCTTGAGACCTTTAAGATCACTAACCTTCTGAATCTTGACCTTCTTGGTCATGAACATCGAGCCCGCATGGTTGTGCAGCAGGATGACATGATAATCCTTGAACTCGTTTTTCAGATGCTTGGCTTGATAATCCTGAATAGCCAAAGCGGTGGACAAAGCGCTCTTATGAATGAAAGGCAATTCAAAGACTTCGAGCATGGGGAAACGACCTGCCGTATACCCCGGCAGCGTGTAGACCATATCAACAACGCCATCCTTGACCTGATCGGCGAGCTGCGGTGGCTTACCACCCAGCTGCATGGACGGATAATACTGAACCTTCAATGTGCCCTTTGATGCCTTGGCAACCTTTTCAGTCCACGGTTTCAGAAATGTCTTAACCGGGTTTGACGGTGGCGGCAGGAATGAATGCAGCTTCAGCGTAACCTGTTGAGCAACGGCCTGGCCGCCGAACATCAACCCGAGAGCTACGGCACCAGCCGTTACGGGCAAAGTCAAAGTCTTGATCATCGAATTTTCTCCCTCTCGAAAATGGCATGAATTTTTCATGCATTGCGGCGCAGACTGACACTCTCATACGAGACAATCAACTGCCTTAACCGGGTGTCGATCAGAAAACGTCAGCCGGTAATCTTATTGCTGTCGGCGATACGTTTCGCGACATAGGCACCTGCCGTCGTATCGGGATATTTATGCGGGTTTTCCTCGGTGATACAGCTCGCAAATGTGCTCACCGGTGTCTCGACATCCGGGTCCAGGAAGAAAGCAATAGAATAGCGGTCAGTGTCGCTAATCATCGGTTTCACGCGATGGGGTGTCGAGCAGTAGCGGTCGTTGGTCCAAGTCGCCACAAGGTCAGCCGTGTTCACAACAATTGTATCCGGAATATAGACAGCGTCGCGCCATACGCCGTCCCGTCCCTGCACCTGTAATCCACCAACATCATCCTGAAACAGCAAGGTGATGGTACCAAAATCTGTATGAGCACCACAGCCAATCTGTTCTTCGGTCGGCTCTTCGGTGATCACCGGATAATGCAGATAGCGTAATGCCGTGTTGTCACCGATATGGCATTTGCGGAAGAAATCAATCGGCAAATCGAGCGCGATAGCGAAAGCTTCCATCACGATATTCCCGCCCCGTAGAAACTCATCGAACGTCACCTTCGCGGTCTCAAGAAACTCCGGTGACGGCCACATCTCGGGATTGTTCTCGTTCTTGTGAACATCCCGCATGGTGAAGGCTTCTTTGAGATCAGGCGCGACCGATGGGTCAAGCCGCTGCAGCCCCGATGGTTGATAACCGTGATTAATCTCCTGGCTATAATCGGAGCGGTTCTTGATTTCCTGCGGCTGGGTATAGAACGCTTTGCTTGAAGCAAACGCATTCGCCAGAATGTCCGGATCAATCCCGAGATTCTTAACATACATGAAGCCGACTTCGGAGGCCGCCCAATCGAGTTCCGCGGCAACCTTGCGACGCTCGCCATCACTGCCGTTTTCGAAATTCTCAAAATCGATAATTGGAATTTCACTCATGACACACCTCGCTTCACTGCGGATAGCACAAGACTAATCCGGTAAGTTTCTGCCGTAAATCACAAAGAAAAGCGCTGACATCGAAACACCAAGGGCTCAAGATGACCAGTCGGCGTTATCCGCGTGATGATCCTGATAATGTGTGGCGATCGCGCTACGGTCTAATTTTCCGCGCGGATTCTTGGGCAATTCCCCCAGGACATACAGGGCTTTTGGTTGCTTGGCTTCGGGCAATTGATTCGCGCAGTGGGCGGCAATTTCTGGAAAAGTCACTGATTTGCCGGGTGCGCAGGCGACATAAGCCACCACCTCTTCGCCATAAATCGGATGCGGTACGCCGATCGTGCCGGCTTCGGTTACATCTGGATGTTCAATCAGCACAGCGTCGATTTCCAAAGGCGCGATATTCATCCCACCGCGGATGATCAGCTCTTTGACCCGACCGGTAATATGCAGATGACCGTCATCGTCGAAATAACCGAGATCACCCGAGTGATGCCCGTCTGCAGGGAGGCGTTCGATAGTGCCGTCAGACATCAGGTACCCAAAGGCCTGCTGTTTGCCACCGCCAATGATAATTTCTCCGGTCTCGCCCTGCGCCAGCCGATTGCCATCGCCATCAACAATCCGGATATCCTGATACTTCTGCGCCGGACCGATGGTACCAATCTTGCGATCTGCACCACGATGCGCCGCCGTATTACCACCCTCGCTTGAGCCACAGCTCTGGGCCAGCTTAATGTCGTACATTTCCTCAAAGCTGCGCCATTGTTCATCAAGTAGTGGCGCCGAGCTTGATGTTAGAAAGCGAAGATGCGGCAGGTCAGAACCGCGAATATCCTGCGGTCGGTTGATCAGCATATTGACGATGGTCGGCACTACAAAACCAACATTGGCCTCATAAGTCTTGAGCCACCCAAGATATCGGCTTTGCGAGAAATGCTTGGCGATGAGTGTAGTCGCCCCTGCCACCAGCGGCGCGCCAAGGCTCATATGTTGTGCCGACAGCCAGCTATAGGACCGGCAATCGAAAGTTTTATCGCCAGGTGCGAGTTGCAAATAATCTGCTGTGGCATCGTAATTATAATAGGCCGTCGCATGCGTCTGGATTACGCCTTTGGGCTTCGCCACCGTGCCTGACGTATAAAAGATCACGCCATGATCATCCGGCCCGGCGATGGTCTCAATATCATCTTTATCCGAGAGGCTCGCGATCTCCGCGAACCAGCCGGTCGCAGCACTATCATCGGCTTGCCAGTCACCGAGCGCGAACCATTCTCCTGGCGCACCGGCCTGTAACTCATCGAGACCCAGCCCTTCCTGATAAAGAACTATCTTTGGTGCGATTGCCTCAATGATCTCCGACAAATTTGTCCGGTTCATCTCGACCTGCACCGTCGCCAAAGTGGCGCCATACCGCAACACACTGACAAAGACAGCTAGATTCTCGACCGAGTTTTCCGCCAGCAACAGCACCCGCTCATTGGCTTTGATATCGCGTTGCTTGAGGAAATGTGAGACGCGATTGGACACACCGTACAGCGCGCCATAGCTCAGCGATTTGTCCTGATCGATGCAGTGAACATAGGTGCGCTCCGGCCATTGTGCAGCATTCTCAGCAACGACCTGATGAAACGATTTAGCGGTGATTTCCGACATGGCGATTGTTTAGCACTGGCCAGCCGATGCGGCAATCTACTGGATATCCAAACTCAATTGTCACCCCGGCCACCGAGCCGGGGTCCATGTCAGACACCGAGTTGGTGGATCCCGGATCAAGTCCGGGACGATGATTGAGATTAGTTCTTTCCTATTCAACGCGCATTATTTCGGTGTCTTTACCGACCCGGTAGGTTCCGGCTTGTGAGCCGTTTAATGTCCCCGATGACAGCCATTCTGTTGAGGCGCGGTGCAACACATGGCGTTGCATTTCCCACGCCATAAAGTGCGAAGCGCAATCAATACCGAGGAAGACTTTATCTTCTGCGCCAAGCGCACCAAACAGTTCAACATTGGAATCGTAAAGCCGATCATATTCACCGACCATTACAAGCGTCGGTGTTTTGACCGTCGTCGCGTTGGCTGCATTCCATCCCCAATAGGTTCGACCCGGTGCACGCAAGCATCCAGGACCCCACGCCGCGCCAACCTCATCGGTCGCCATACTCGCGGGCCAGATTAAATCGATAAGCCCGTCTTCAAGCTGCCCGTCGCAGCGAACATTTGGTAACCAGCGTTCACCTTCGCCCACCGCGCGGGTCTGAATACTCATCGCGACACCCGGCCCTGGTACTTCAGCAGGCGGGTCACTCGGACTATCAGCAACAAAATTGGACGACGCGAAAATCACCAATCGTTCAACCTTTTCAGGATAACGCACGGTATAGGTGCCGGTGCGAATGCCGCCACCCGACCAGCCGATCAGATTTACACGATCCACGCCCCGCAGTTCACAAATAAAATCGACAACCCGGTTAATATCGTCGGTCTCGGAATCACTGGTTACGAGATTGGCGGGATAGGTCGATGGCTTTGCATCCATCAATGTTTTAGGCACAAGAGCAGTTTGATCTTCCTGCGACAGGTACCCAGGGTCATCCATCATCGGTCGGCTGGAATATCCATAGCCCGTCATATCCATTGCAAAGACGTCAAACCCGGCTCCGGCCAACGCCGACATCCAGCTGTAATCCTTATAGTCGAAATCAAACGCCATGGTGCACGGCCAATAACCGCCATGCACCATAAGAATTACCGGTGCGTCAGAGCGCTCGCTGTGCACTTTCTCGCGTACAAACAGCTGTACTGCTTCGCCGGCAATCGCAGGCACGGTCGAGATATGGTCAACGTGTCGGTCAATCGTGACCAACCCATCGACCTCATCGCGTGAAATCTCTTTCATACCAAATGCTAGCGTGAGACGACCGAGTCGCAAAGAACTACCACGATGACAGAGTTGACAGTTCTGCCAGGAGGCTGCTCAAAAGAGAGTATAATGGCTTCACAATCGATCCTGATCATAACGATACCGCCACTGACCGGCGGCGTGCCGGATAAAGCCCGCATTCTGGCCAATCACCTTCGCGACCTGGGGCATGATGTAACCGTTGCGCATTTTGCAACGTTGAGCGATTACGCCGACCTCGTGGTCCCGAGCTGGCAAAGCATTTCGGGCAAACAGCCCGGCATCCGCGATGGTTCGTGTTTTGATGACTTTCCCTGTGTCTCGGTCGGTTGTCGGTTTCCCGAACTGGAATTTACCTACTATTCATCGACCCCACGATGGCGCGAACTGATTGAAAAATATGACCGGCACATCGTCATCACGGGCACAGTCCTCACCGCTCACATGATTGCCAAGATGAAGCTACCCCATCTGGTTTGGTGTGCCAGTACGATGCTCGAAGATCGCATCGACCGCCGCAGGGCGACGCCCTTCCTCCGTCGCCTGTTCGATCGCCTTTTCGTATCGCCAATCTTGCGGAACATGGAGAAGACAGTCCTCAACGGCAATGGCCGGTTCATGGGTGTCAGCAACTACACGAGACGGATGCTCATCGCTGCCGGTGGCAATGCCGACAAAGTATCCGTTACCCCCATACCTATTGATCTAAACCGGTTTCAGATTCCCGATACCGCTGCGAAACCAGGTGTTATCGGCTTTGCCGGACGCCCCGAAGACGGACGCAAAAACCTGCCGCTTCTATTCGAGGCTGTTAAATTGCTACGCGACCAAGGGCATGACATATCCCTAAATCTGACGGGCGATCCTTCACCTTCCTTAAGAAACGAAATCGAACGGCTAGGTTTAACCAATCACGTCGCCTGGACGGGTTGGTTGGAACAGGACGACTTGCCAGCGTTTTATCAAGACCTAGACGTCTTTGTGATTCCGTCCTTTCAGGAGGGTTTGAACATTGCCGGGCTACAGGCGATGGCCTCGGGCGTCCCGGTTGTTTCAACCCGCTGCGGTGGCCCTGAAGATTACGTCATCGATAATGAGACGGGGTTTTTAGTTGGTTTCACGGCAACTGATATGGCCAACACCATCGGTGAAATAATTGATGACCGGTCGCTGCGCGATCAATTAGGAGTTAATGCCCGCCGTCTCGTAGAAACCCATTATAGCCACGACCACTTCAAGAATTGCTTGGCAGATGCGTGGCAAGATGTTTGGGGTGATCGACCGGACGCCGGCTCCCCCTAGTTCGCTGCTCGCCAGTCTTTTTAATCGAGGGTCAGGTGCGGAACAAAGTTGGCTTCCGTGCCGGTGATCAGAGTCTGATCTTCGCGAATACCCATACCGACGGCCTTGCTGGCAATCATCCAGCAACCGATTAGCGGATAGCGCCCCTCAAAGTCAGGCAAGGGATGAAATTCCTGCAGAATATGATCTTGATCAGCATATGGCCCACCGCGCGACGTCTCGATCTCACCATCTCGGTAAATCTCAATATTGGCACCCTGCCGCCCCAGCAAGGGTTTGCGAACATAGGTTTCGCCCAGAGAGTCAGCCGCGGGATCATCTTCAAAATATGCTGGCAGTAGGTTCGGATGACCTTCAAACATTTCCCATAGGATAGGCAACAGCCCTTTATTCGACAGGATTGAACGCCAGGCGGGCTCGATAAACCGTGCACCGCTTGCGGTTATATGAGCGCTAAAATCTTCAGCAAAAATCCATTCCCACGGGTAAAGCTTAAACAAAGTCGAGATCGGTTTGTCATCACGGTCAGTGAACTGGCCGTCCTCGCTAATACCGATATCTTCCATCGCCAATACGCTTGTGAGCAGCCCCGCTTCCTGAGCGCATTCACTGATATATTCAACCGTGCCTTTATCGTCTTCGACGTCCTGGTTGCTCGCGAGATGGAGGATGCTGTTTATGCCAAGGTGGGGAAAAGCTTCGACGATCTTTTCGTGGACTTCATTGAATTGATCGCTGCGATCTGGCAGCAACCCCTCTTTGTCTGCCTCCTCCAGCCACTCCCATTGAAAGACCGCTGACTCATAAAGTGTTGTCGGCGTGTCAGCATTATATTCTAGAAGCTTAGCCGGGCCTTTACCGTCATAGGAAAAATCCATACGGCCATACAGGTTGCGTTCTTTATTCTGCCAGCTATCGGCGATCAAATCCCAATGCGGTCGCGCAACGCCGAGCCGTTGCAGCACGGTCTCGTCCTCCATAGCCCGGGCAACGACTTCAAAGCAGAGATTTTCGATTTCCTCCGCTGGTGCGACAATATCTTCGTCAATCTGCTGGCTGGTGAATTGGTAGAAACCGGTTTCGTCCCAAAACGGCACGCCTTTCCCGGTTTGAAACTCAAACTCGTGACGGGCGGCAGCCTCCGCCAAACCCGACCGTTCTTTGACGGGGATACGCTTCATAGGATGATGCGATCTTAAGCGTTATATCTTCAGGTCGCGGCTGAACCGAAACGACGGCCAGAGGAACCAAAGCCACCCCGAGACCGAGTTGACGATTTGGCAGTCGGTCGTGCGGTCGAAGATTGCGCCACCCGTGTCCGTCCCGTGGTCCTGCCAGCGCTCTTATTATCCGCTGTCCGAAAGTTACCAGGATTGCTCCGGCTTCGATAAAGCGGCTGGCCATTTCCGTAGCCGCGCCCGCCAAGCATCGAGCCCATCATGTAACCCATCATCAGCGGCATAAACATTGAGCCACCGGTTTCGGAGCGTTGCGGCGACACCTCACACCGAGCGGCACCAAATTCCGTCTCGCATTCTTTTTTGGAAGCGAACTTTGGCGCGACAGTTGCGTGTTGCTGTTGTGCGGCGGCATAGTTCTTTTCACAATCCGAGCGCACCATATTGATATCAGCCAGGCATTGCTGCAGCGTTTCATAAACGGCTGCGTCAGTCTTTGGCTCTTCGCGGGTCGCAAACCAGATCACGCCAACTGCGGCGAGGGCGAGTACGGAAACCGACGTAAAATTTTTCATTATATTCTCTCCAAATCAGCTGGTCATGCAGGCTGCATTGAGCAATCCGCCGGTCAAAGAGGCGGCACCAAGCCAAATTCCACTGGCCGTCTCCCCTTTTTCAATTCTCTCAGAAATTTTCGGCACTGGCAGACGTACCAGGTAAAAAACTAATATCTGAACGACCAGGGCAATCACACCCCAAATGACGCAATCGATCAAAGCCGCCGAATGGGCAATGGCACTGGCCAATGGCAACGAAAATCCAATCAGACTTCCGACCATCGCAATGGAGGCCGCTGAATTATTGTCACGGATGAGTTCGATTTCATCATGCGGTGTTACCCACATATAGACGACCATATAAACCAGCGTGAGACCAAAGGCAGTTCCGAGATAGGCAAGGAACCAAGGTAACTCATTTAGTGATGTGCCAACCGTTTCCAATGAACGACCCCATTACATATTTACGAAAGATGACCGCATTGTAGCATGGTTCGCAGTTGATCAATAGCGTCATCGGTGATCAAAATATAAATCAATTCGAGCACCCCATCCTCAGCTTAAAGGCATACCTGCATATGAATAAAACAGTTTTGGTTACCGGCGCAGCCAGCGGTATTGGCCAGGCTTGCGCAGAGCTACTGCTGGCGCGCGGCGCCAAAGTCACCGCATTCGATCCCCAGCTTGAAAGAATGCAAGATACCCTCGGTAAGTCAGATAGTATACTCACATTAGGTGGCGACGTCTCTCAGAAGCAGGATTGTGTCGATGCGGTCACGAGGACTATCGATCATTTCGGCGGATTGGATGGCTTGATCCATTGCGGTGCAGCCCATTCCAGCGCCCGTTGGGACGAACTCGAAGCTGACGAGATGAACCGGGTCCTCGCCGTCAATGCAACCGGTTCATTCCTGATCGCGCAGGCTGCAGCGACCCACATGACAAAACAAGGCAAGGGTTCAATTGTCCTGACGACCTCGGGGTCTGTTCTGTTCGGTGTTACGGGTGGAAACGGTCAAGGTGGCCCTGCTTATGTCAGCTCCAAGGGTGCCGTCTTGGCTTTGACTCGCTCCCTCGCACGAGCGCTTGGCCCATCTGGCGTTCGAGTGAATGCTATAAGCCCCGGTATCACAGATACACCGATGGTTGCTGGCTACACTGATGAACAAAACGCCGCGATGAAGCAACGTTTCCCACTCGGCAGATTTGCCGACCCAGAAGAAATCGCCGAAGGGGCGATCTATCTGGTCTCAGACAAGGCAAGCTTCATGACCGGCGAAAACATGCACATCAACGGCGGTTCAGGCTTCGGCGGCTAAATCGAAACGTCGATATCGCCAAGACGTTTGGTGAGTTTCTGATTCTCTGAATAATCCACCGGCACCGCAATCAAAGCTGGTTTATCCTGAGCAAACGCTTCTTCGAGCGCCCCCTGAACCTGCCCTGGCCCATCGAGAACCTTACCCCAAATGCCAAACGCCTGTGCCAGAAGCTCAAAGTCCGGATTATTGAATTTCAGATCGGAATGCTTACCGTCAAAATGGTTCTGCTGCTTCCATTTGATCAGCCCGTACTCACCATCGAGCCACACCATATTGACGGTGTTCAGCCCGAGACGTGCGGCCGTTTCGAGATCCTGAACATTCATCAGGAACCCGGCATCACCGCTGATCGACATGACCTTGCGATCAGGAAAAGCAATCTTGGCGCCGAGGGCGCCCGGCATTGCAAACCCCATGGTACAAAAACCGTTGGAGATCAGGCAGGTATTGGCTTCCTGACACTGGTAGTAGCGCGCGATCCACATTTTATGCGCGCCAACATCTGACAGAAGAATGTCATTATCCCCCATGAATGCCCGCACATCATTGAGAATGCGCTGTGGTTTCATTGGGAATGAATTATCATCTTTCTCGGCGGCCAAATCATCGACAATCGTCTGGCGTAATTCGCCCCATTTGCCGATATCAAACAGCGGCAGGATGTCACCATGGCGGCGATTAATCTCTTCATTGATTTGCCACAACCCGTCAGCCAAATCAGAAACCACATCGACTGCCACCAGATAAAATTGGTCAATCTCCGCCGGTTCAAAATCAATATGGACGATTTTATGATCGCGATCAGAATTCCAGAACTCAGGAGAATATTCCACCAAATCATAACCAACCGTGATGACCACATCGGCATCGGCAAACGCCTTAATGACATGATCGCGACCCTGCAGCCCCATGGTGAACAAGGTATGCGGGTCATCCATCGGCACCGCGCCCTTACCCATAAAGGTATTTACCACCGGGATACCGGTCTTGCGGGCAAGACGACGCATCTGGGTCGCTGCACGTTTCCGTACCGACCCGTTACCCGCAAGAATCACAGGTGACTTAGCATTGGTAATCAGATCGACCGCGCGGGTAACGGCCTTGTGATCTGCCGCTGGACGCCGTGTCGCTGCGACCACCATCGGGGTTTCATCGGTATCACGCTTGGCAATATCCTCTGGCAGCTCAATGACCGTCACACCCGGCTTTTCAGCCTCAGCGATCTTGAAACCTTTGCGGACAATTTCAGGAATTGATTGCGCGGTATAAACACTGTGGGCCCATTTACTGATCGGCTTCATCATGCCAATCGCATCCATATTCTGATGGCTTTCCTTATGCAGCCTGCGGGTCGAACCCTGCCCGATGATAGCGACAACAGGCGAGCGATCCATATTGGCATCCGCCAGCCCGGTCACCAGGTTGGTCGCGCCCGGGCCAAGCGTTGCGAGACACACACCGGCCTTGCCGGTAAGCCTGCCATAGGTGTCAGCCATAAAAGCCGCAGCTTGTTCGTGTCGACACAGAACAAACTCGATATCACTATCCATCAGTGAAATCATGAGATCGGCGTTTTCCTCGCCGGGAACGCCAAAGATGCGCTCAACGCCTTCTGCTTCAAGGCATTGTACAAATAAATCAGATGCTTTCATCGAACACTCTCCATTTTGGCGTTAACCATAGTTGGGGAGTGTTAACCAAAAGAAAACCCCGGACTTTCCATGGAAAGCCGGGGCTGTCTTCAAATTATCGTTAGGACGCTCTTCCGTAATCAGCCGTGGCCGGTCTCACCAAGCCAGCGGAAGTACGGATCCTGCATGTTCTTGAGCTCGGCGATTTCGTCTTCGCTCATCCATTTGGAGAAATCCATCTGATCGACAGGATATTTGGAACGCTCATAGACCTGTTCACCAAGCGGGGCGGTTGCGTCGATGCCCATGCCCCCATCGGAAACCGAGATATTGCCGATCTTCAGCTCTGACGGCTGGAAGGCCTGACCGCGGCCATATTCGTTATAAACGACATAGTCCTTCTGAGCCGAAGCGCGGGACTGGATCGCCCACATCACATCTTCGGGCTGCCAAGGATCGATATCTTCATCGACCACAACCACCAGCCGCATGCCGCGATATAGCCCCATGATGGCCGTCAGCAAATTGCGCTGCATACCTTCATCGGAACGACGGCGTTTATTGACCTGGATCACCAGCCCGCCCCACAGGGTCAGGCCGAGCCAGCTCGCCACATCTTTGACAAAGCCCGGCGCCATGCGTTCGCACAGCTCATAAACGCTGGCGCACATAAACGGCGCTTCGTACCAGAACGCTCCGAAATGCGGTGTATAGACAATCGGGTTTTTCTTGCGACGTGTAACGGCGGTCAGTTCAAACGCGCGTGGTGTGCGATAAGCGTGTCCCATCGAACGCGCCCATTCGGGATGCAGCAGGGCGACACCTTGTTTGCCGAGACGTTCCGCTTCTTCAGTTTCCCAAACCCGTTCGCCTTCAAGGACATAGCCTTCGAGCGACCATTCGGAATTGGCGATTGTGTAGGCATCGACCGTACGGGCCTTCACAACATCAACCGGAAAGCCTTGAATAGCGCCAGCAAAACCGAGCTTATCCGTCTGACCGGGGAAGATTACCGGGTTCATCGTTGAAACCGAAACCAGTTCCGGGCCAACCGGCGGACAGATATTGACCGTGCAGGGGACTTTCTTGCCGGGATGATGCGAACAGATCACATCCCCAGCACCGCCGGGTACCATATTGATCGACGCGTATTTATGGCCTTCACGGAAGGACATCCGATACATCGAGATCTGACTGCCGCCGCCTGGTACCCAAGGTTCGCCCATAAACAAATGCGAACCCGCGCCAAAAATTTGGCCGCCATCGTCAAACGTATGCGTTGCGACCGGAATAATGTCGTGAATATGGTCGAAATCCTTGCCCGGGATTAGAACCTCTTCATGGACCGGCGCATCATCGACGATCCGTGGCGGGATCGGATTGCTCACCTGATTGAGAAGCTGATGCTTGATGTCGCGGAAATCTTCCGCGCCGTGAAATCGATTGACCCGCTCTTTGCGTGAATAAAGGTTGGAGATCATCCGAACACCGGGATAGCCCTTGATGTTGTTGGCGACAATGACCTTGGAATTATCGAATGCCTTGGTAATCGTACACATCTCAACCAGCGGATCGACTTCACCATCGATGTACTGAACGTCATCGCCAAGCCAGTCGAGCGTGGTGCGCAAATCAACCAGCGCTTCTTCACGCGAGAGCCCGTTTGCTCCTGTTTCCTCAAGCTCTACAGCCATCCGGTCTGCCATAATCTCTCCTCCTGTGGCGCTAAGTCACCAGAACTATAATTGTATGTGTACAAACAATAAAGCAGAACCGTCAAGCAACCACACAAGGCACGGAAGTGCGCGGCGATTGAGACAGATTCCCGCAAAAACTGTCAGGATTCTTTACGGTTTTTCGAAACGCTGAATATTTTAACCCTCTAACACGTTGAAAACGCGCGATTCTGGTGTGTTGGCACGAGTTTTGCTTATATGTATGAGGTACGATGGTCGACAATTGCACGAAAACGAGAGTATTCGGGTTGTTTAAACGTCTTTTAGCCTCTGCTGCGGTCCTATCCGCCCTGACCCTGTCCGCGACAGGCGCAAGCGCTATTACGACGACCTATATCAACGATGAGGCTGGATTTCTGACCGCTGCTGGTGGCGGACTAACAACCGAGAGCTTCGAATCCTTTACCCCCAACGGCGCCCCTGTTGCATCGATTGCAACACCTGGTTTTACGTTGGAGGATACTGGCACCGGTCCTTTTCAGGATGATTTGCGAACCTGCCCCGCAGGATTTTGCGCCGGATTTGCCTTCCCAACCGATGGCTCGATCTATGTCCATGCCAGTGGGCAAATCACCTTTAATTTTAACACCGCCGTAAACGCCGTCGCCTTCGACGTTGTGAACATTCAGTTCCAGGGTGTTGACCTAACTACAAATGTCGGTGACGTCTTCAACAATGAGACCGTCAATATCGGTGCAAATAGCCTGAACTTTATTGGCATCGTCAATGACACAACCGCTTTTACAAGCCTGACGGTCAATTTTACCAATCACGAAAATTCGGTGGCGATTGACCGAGTAACTTTCGACAATTTCGCCGTGGTCCCAGAACCAGGCATGATGACGATCTTTGGTTTCGGTCTCGTGGGCCTCGCTATTTCCCGCCGCCGCAAACTAACTTGCGCGTAGTACTGTGATGTTTAAACGTCTTTTAGCCTCTGCTGCGGTCCTATCCGCCCTGACCCTGTCCGCGACAGGCGCTAGCGCTATTACGACGACCTATATCAACGATGAGGCTGGATTTCTGACCGCTGCTGGTGGCGGACTAACAACTGAGAGCTTCGAATCCTTTACGCCAGATGGCCTACCTGTTGCATCGATTGTAACGCCCGGATTTACGTTAGAAGACACCGGGACCGATCCTTTTCCGGATGATTTACGCACCTGTCCGGCTGGGGTTTGTTCGGCCATAGGCTTTCCAACGGACGGATCAGTCTTTATCCACGCCAGTGGTGAAATCACTTTCAATTTTAACACCGCAGTGAACGCTGTTTCGTTCAACGTCGTAAATGTCCTGAATACCACGTTGGACATTTCAACAAGTGCCGGGGATGTATTCAATAGTCAGCCCGTCAATTTCGGCGCGAATAGTCTGAATTTCATCGGCATCATTAACGACACGACCGCCTTTAGCAGCCTGACCATCGGATTTGTGAGTGCAGGTAACTCGGTCGCGGTTGATGAGGTAAGTTTCGGCAATTTATCTACCATCCCTGAACCCGGTATTACGATGGTCTTCGGTCTCGGCCTTGCCGGACTCGTAATGATCCGCCGCCGCAAACGCGGCTAACGAAGTCTCACAATTTAAGAGAAATCAGGCGCGGGTCTTACGGCGCGACGCGCCTGCATAAACAGCGCCAATTGCAAAGAGCAACAACGCACTCGGTGCCGGTATGGCTGGCGCGGCACCGCCTTCAAAATCGAAACTGCCAGAATTCACGGAAATGCTCTGCACAACCGTGGTACCGCCTGACCCCGTATCGATCGTCAGAGTGACATCAAGCGTGGCAGAAAGGGTATAAGGACCCTGCAGATCAAGCGTGGTGTTCACATCATGGCTAAAATCGGCATGCATCGGCCCGCCCGGCAAAGCAATTGAGGGACCACCGTTGTTATTAACAGCGAGGTTGCGCGCGACACCCTCAATAGAAAACGCGCCGGCGGCCATCAAGACAACCGACCCAGGACCCGTCAGCGTAATATCGGTAAAGGAAACTGCATCGATTGTCGCAGAGATTTCACCTGCTTCAAGCGTTCCAGAAATCCCTGTTTGGGAGAACAGTGTAGCGCCATCTACATAGGAAAAAGCTGGGGACGTAAAGATACTGTCAGTAAATACATCAATATCGCCCGTCAAAATTACCGCCTGCGCCTGAAATGACATCAAGGCCGCAACACAGCTAACCCCCAGAGTACGTAGAATTTTCACCGTTTGATCCCCTAAATAGTCCCCACGACTATATAACGACTCTTATGGCACTAAAATTGCCAAAAAGCAAAGGTCGGCCGCAATTATTCCTTGTAAGACGGGTCGAGCCGGTCCGCGAGCCGCAGACAGGCTGCCCAGTCCTTGCTGCCGTTGAGAAACGCCCCAGCATCCTTGAATTGCTGCGCAGCATAGTCGCAGGCCGCTTCATCCGGCACGAGATAGTTGCCATCGCCCGCCGCCAGGGCCGCGACCTGGCCTTTGCACGCCATATCAAGCCAGTGATGATTGACCACGCACTCGCCGACGCTATTGCCGCAAATCAGCGATCCGTGATTCCGCAACAGCGCATATTTCCCGCCATCGAGGTCTTTGATCAGCCGAGGTGTCATCGCGGCATCGAACTCGAAGCCGTTGAAGTCGTGGTATTTCATCTCACCATAAAAGCGCATCGAGTGTTGGCTGATCGGCAGCAGCCCGAACTTATGCGATGAGACGCCCATGACATCCGGCGTGTGGGTATGAAGAACGGCATCGAGGTCGGGACGACCCTTGAGCATCCCACCATGAATTATCAGCGCGCCGCCAACGCAGTTCTTGCCCTCATGCGGCGCCACCGGATTACCGTCGAGATCAAATTTGTGCAGCGAGCTAGCGGTCACCTCAGCAAACATCCAGTCGGTAGGCTTAACCAGAAAATGATCGGGCTCCCCCGGTACTCGCAGACTGAAATGGTTATAGGTCAGGTCATTGACGCCATAATGCGCGAGCACCCGATGCCCTGCTGCCAACGCAACGCGCGCTTCCCACTCTTCTGCGCTTACCTGATTGCGAATGGATGACGTGCTTTCAACAGCCTGAACCACCATGACGGACCTCTCTCATAATGAAGTGTGTAGATGTTCTAGCGGTATCGGTGACGGTTAGCCACCACCGCAGCCGCCGCAACCACCGCCCTCGCCGCCACCGTGGCCGTCATGACGGCCAAGACCGTCGCCACGCAAGCCTTCTGTCATGATATAACCGCCCGCCAGCATGGTTAAATTGCCGTCTTCCTGATATCGACGCGTCGCGAGCTTCTCTTCGCGCGTCATGACGGCGGAACACATAATCCAGAACGCCCCGGCACATACCGCGACCCAGGGGTAACCGGCGACAACGAAAGCTATCCCCACCACCAGTGCTCCCCAGCGGATAATCCGGAATTGCTGGATGGATGGTTTGCGAATAACCCAGTTCTGCGCGCCATTGATCCGGCGCATCGCGCTGACATCGGCGAAGCGATCCCGCGGCGATGGCCAAATATCATTAGGTGCCTCATCACCGGAAATTGCCTTATAGGAGTCCAGCGTGCGCTGATACTGTTCCCAGTACTTCTCGGCTTCTTGCTTACCGCCCTTGGTCGGTCCGTGATGCAAGGGCATTTCCAAAACGTTTTTACAAAATTCATCCCAATAGTTTTTGCTATAGGTCAGATGCAGATGCCACGCCTGGTCGACATCATCAGACGGTGTTACCTCGTGATCAGCACGCATCGCCAGATAGACAAAACGCTTATATTCCTCGACCACCCGGATAGCGTAATCAGACTTCCATCCATTTTTGCGTGCCAGCCGCGCGTTAAAGCTGAGATCGTCCTCGGGATTGTCAAACTGGAAAGCCTCGATCTTCAGCCAAAGATCATCATTCAGAGGATCAACGGGTAGATCAGCAACCGGTAGCTTCCCGGTTTGAATAAAATCGGAACTTGGGGAGTCAGCCATAGCGTGCTCCTTTCCCCAAAACTATAGCGGAAACGAATCCACTAGTCGCGGATATCCTGCAGGAACCATTCGGTTGGCATGTGACGACCGACTTTGGCTTCCAACGCCTTTTCATAGACCAGCCCGCCAACGGAGGAGAACTGCAATCCCTGATTTCCGACGTTATGATAAAACGTGATTTGATCATCATCGGTGCGGCCAATCGACGGATCGTTGATCAAGTCGCCAAAGGTTGGGAAATCGACGATGAAGTTGAAGTTTTCCTGTTTCTCCGGCAAGCGTTTACGTTCTTCTTCCGAGCCCGCAACCCAGGCCAACGGACTATGACCAATCCCTTTTTCAGTGCCCTTACTGTCAATATCGAGGCCACCACTACCTTGTGAAATCCGAACGTCGACACGTTCCAAAACTTCATTGGAAATCTCCATCGGACCGAGCATGGTGACGTGCTGACCTGCCGACAGCCAGTCTGCCTCAAAGGTTGGTTCCATTGAGTCAGAGCAGCTTGAAACGATATCAACCCCACGCACCGCTTCTTCGGCGCTATCGACGGGAACAATTTCAATATTCAAACGCCTACTCATCTCTGCTGCGTAAGCTTCGCGGTTGGCTTTGGTCGGGCTATAGACCTTTACCTTAGTGATCCCGCGCACCGCGCAGTAGGCCCGTAAATAGGTCCGCGCCATGCCGCCAGAACCCAGCATACCCACCGTCTTGGCATTGCTCCGCGCAAGATATTTTGCCCCGATGCCGCCACCGCCGCCGACCCGCATGTGCTGCAAGACGCCGTCATTGATAAAAGCCAGTGGCTCGCCGTTCATCGCCGAGAACACCATGATGAGCCCGCAATAGGTGCCGGGTTCAACACAGTATTTATCCTCGGTCCAGCTGCCATCCTCGGCGCGGGGCCATGTCATGATGTCAGACTTCATCCGGATCGCAAGATAACCGCCCGAACAACCTTCCATCGTGCCCCAACGGTAATAGCCATCTTCGCGTTCACAAGGTGCATAGATATCCGAGCGAGGTCGGTGCGTCGCCTTGCCCGCCGCGAGGTCACGGAACGCCTGTTCTTGGGCAGCGATGCAATCCTCCATGTTGAGAATTTCCTCGACGACATCGTTATGAATAAACAGCATGAACTGACCTCCCTTTTACGGCGTGTTTGTCTATGGGAAAGTGTAGAGGGCACCCAGCCACCAGGCAATGTCAGGAAAGGAAACCATGACTTCAATCGTACCCCTTCGAGAATTCGTCGCTGACATGACCGAATTGGTCAGCCTTGAACACCAGGAAGCAGTCCTCCTTACAAAAGGCACAGAACTTCTTACACAACTGGTCTCCGATGATGATTGGCTGCCTGACCCTTATGCGGAGCCTGATCCAAACAGCTATCGCCAAAACTTGCTATGGTGCGATCCACTGGAACGTTTCTCACTGGTGAGTTTTGTCTGGGGACCCGGTCAAACCACACCGATTCACGATCACACAGTGTGGGGGCTGATTGGTATGCTCCGGGGCAGCGAGGTTGGCGAAAATTTCTCTATCGGCTCCGATGGTACGCCGACAAAAACCGGCGATGAAGTCCTGACCCCTGGTATGGTTAGCGCCGTTTCTCCATCGCTTGGGGACATTCACAAGGTTTCAAATGCGCTGGCCGACAAACCATCAATCAGCATCCATGTTTATGGTGCCAATATCGGGGCGGTGCGCCGCCATGTATACGAACCCAACACCGGAACCCCGAAAGATTTCGTATCCGGCTATTCCAATGAGGCTGTGCCCAATCTGTTCGATCGATCGGCCGAAATTCGGGATGCGAATAGCTGACCTCTGTCAGGATGCGTCCGCGGCTGACCGCCGCCGTAGGTCTTCGAGCATCCAACTATCTTGAGATTGCAGCTTACCCTGAGCGGCCAACTGCTCACAGACTTCGAGACCTCTCGTCCACCACCCTTGGCCGGGACAAATTTCTCCGAGCTTTGCGTAGCTTACAATTAAATCGCGCTGCGCCTCGATATTCGCCGGGTTAAAGTCAGCCAAACGCTTTGAAATCTGCATACCTGTCTCAAAGTGAGCGATAGCACCGTCAAGGTTGCCCGCTTTGCTCCGAACATCACCCAATCGGTTAAGACTAATCCACACGTCGCGCTGAGCCTGGGCATTAGCCGGACTTTGCTCTGCGATTTGTTGCGATACCCTCAGGCTCATCTCGTACTGCGCTGTGGCACCTTCTAGATCACCAGTTATGGTCAGCGCATCGCCAAGGCGGTTGAGACTGACTGTAACATCACGGAGCGCTTCAGCACTCGCCGGATTTTGTTCGGCCAGCCTTTCCGAGATCGCGAGACTCTGTTGAAATCGCGGGATGGCATTGGCGAGGTCACCAGCTTCGACCAATGCATCGGCGAGCCGGCTCATGCTAATCGCAACATCCCTTTGGACTTGCGCGCTTGCCGGGTTCTGGGCCGCCAAACGTTCATTAACCCGGAGCCCCTCTTCCAGACGCGCCAACGTTGCGAGAAGCGGTCCGGGAGGTGCTGGAACGCCGGTAACGGTCGTAGATTCTGTTTGGTCGCCCTCACTATCTGATCCGGCAGTCTGTTCGTCCGGCCTCGGTTCGGTCTCACCGACGGTGGGCTCCTCATCGTCAATTTTTTTAGTCTCTGGCGGATCAACAACATCAGCAGCAGCAACTGGAGGCGTTTCGGGCACCGCTTCCGGTGCCATTGCCGCTAGTGGCACATCTGTTGGCTGACCTGGTTCCGACGGCGGTGTGTTCTCGACTGACGACCCCGCCGCTTCTCGAGGCTCCTCAGAGGCCGACACCGGCGTAAGAATAATACGCGGCTCTTCAGGTGAGCTTGCGGAAGGCACCGCTAGGGTCGGTTCCAGCGGCTCCGGCGACGGATCAGGTTTAAGCTCCACTTCTACCGGGTCTGGCGGCGGATCTTCCTCCTCTGTTTTGTCGTCACTAATTCCGGTGATATTCAGTTCGGCAGAACGTGCTTCTGATTCAGGTCTAAGCCCCCGCAGCTTACCCAAACTCAGAGAGATGTCGCGTTCGGCATTAGTATCCAACAGATTTCCTGCCTCAGCATCATCTGAAGCAGGTTCCACTCGGTCGGATGGTTCCTCTGTACTTTCATCAATACCGAGTTGTTCGCGAATGCGGGTCTGTAACTCTCCCGGGCCGATAGATGTCGGCGTCTCAAGCTTCTCAGCCGCATCGAGCGAAACCTCATCCTCTCTTGGCTCTTGCACGAGCTGCGGTTCCTGTCTTTCTATCGGGTCGATATCAGCTGGCTCAACCGCTTCCATGCTAACGGCGGGATCAGGGCGCCCTGGTTCAGGTATTTCCGGAACATCTTCATCATCCGCGTTCCCTTGTTGGTCCACGAAATCATTTTCGTCGGCGGGCATCGGTTGACGGAATGTCGGGACTTCAGGACTTTCCACGCTCTTGAGATGCTTTTCAGACTCCTTTGGTCCGCCAAATATTTTCTTGAGAATTAAAACGAGCAACAACAGGATGACGAGCGGAGCAACAATAAATAACGCCCAATCGGGGATAGGGTCCAGAACCGGCAATACAGACTCTGGCAAAAGTTCTGAAAAGGATTTCCGTAAGCTTTTCAAAAATTCGCTTATCGCCACACCCCAGTCCGCCATGAGGGCCGGCAAATTTTCCCAGGCTTGCTTAAAAAAAGTGACAGTGAAACTGAACCAGGTTGATACAAAATCAACAGTTTTATCCCAGAGTGGAATAGCAAACGCGACGAACGTGTCGAACCACTGCAAAAGCATCGCCGGAAGCGTCTCAGTAAACCAATTTATAATGCCGTCGAAGTCCATTAGGGTCCTTTTTTCAATACCCTAGCAAATAGTTAGCAGGTCTTAAAACATAATACCATTCCGAGTTTACGGGTAACATTCTGCTTCGCATTCCGTGTGTGAGAAATTTGTCAGACAGTGGATGGGTGGTGGGATGGAGTAATAGTACAATCATTTAAGGACAGACCTCGTGGGCGGCACGGTGGTCTTCCGCATGGAGCACAAATAGGTAGCTCGTTAGCAGTATCTGCGCAGCGTCTGAAATTTTTGAACATGCCCTGGCGCAAGCGGTCAAATGGCAACCAACAGATGTCCAACAGGCTTCAGAGAATTTTGGAATTTCCGTAGAAAAATCATGCACGACGCGTTCTGCCGAAACCGCCAGCGTTAACTTAATATGGAGCCACGAACCTTTCGGCGAGTTCGCGAGAGAGCAACAAGACCAATTCCGAAGACCAGTAGAGTTCCTGGCTCCGGGACACTCGCTCCGAACGCATCATCGCTATAGGTCCGAAACCCAAGATCGGCCCCCTTACCGCTAGGGGTCCCGTTCAAATATTGGGTACCGCGTGTATAAGGTGAGCTATTAATGCTCACGAGCTCAATGCTTCCATTATCACTGGTGACTTCAAGGAAGAGTTCTGTCTCTGGGATCACCGAAACCGCTGTCCAAAATACGCTAAAGAACACGTCGGCCGAAGCCGGAAGACCATCTACCGATCCAGATCCGGAAGCGATTAACGTACCGGTACCAGGTTCGGCATCATAGATTGAAAGCGTAATGGTACCGGATTCACCGAAACGATTAATGACGACCGCCGCACCAGCGATATTATCACCGGCCTGCATAAAGGATTGCCATTGCGGCGTTCCAATATCGTTGTACCCAGATCTTGGCTCATCATTTTCCTGGTCAATGATAACCACCGCCATAGCGGGAGAAACCATCACAAGAAACATAGCCACGACAAACACGCCGATAGACCGGAAAGTCATAAAGTTGTTATTCCCGTTAGCGTCGGCGAATGATCGCTAAACCAATCAGACCAAGACCAAACACCAATAAAATTGCCGGACCCGATATCGGTACGCCAGAAATTGATGCAGCATGCGCTGAATGAACTAGAACAGTGGCGCCGACGACTGCGAGACAGACCGCCAGCGAAAATCTCTTAAAAGAACTCATCTCGATTTCCCCTACCCAATCGAAAATTATTCAAACCGCATAAAACACTACGGTTATGTAAAATCACCTACCCCTACGCAAGTTCCATACCAAATATTGTGTATGCATATATTTCAACGGGTTACCGACAAAAGAGCACAGGTCGTTACTTCCGTTTGTAAAGAATGCCGACGTTTCGTTGGGGGTATGCGGTTGTAGCGCAGATAAAATCCGCAGCTGCGAGAACACTTTTTTCAGCGTGTTCTACGCCTGGCAAACCCGAGCCCCACGAGACCGAGACCATAAATAGCCAATGCCCCAGGTTCAGGGATCTCTGCCGCGTTAATATCAAACGTCACAGATTCAAAGTTTGCTCTGCCAGTGGCATTAGAAGCCCCAGCACCCCAGGCAACGCGGGAGGCCGCCGCCGCAATGCCTCCATGATCACTGATCCGCTCAATGCCATCAACGAACAAATCGGCTGATCCTGCTATTGGGTCAAAGACCAGCGAATAGGTGTGATATTGCCCGGCGCCACCATCCACTTCGAACGACGGCCTGCCCGCCCCAAACCCAAGATACACGACCGGGTCACCATCAGGGGCAACATCGAAATCCATAACCCACTGCGTTGATCCATCGATATAATCAGTGAAAATGGAATTATGAATTCCCACAGTGCCGGTGATCATCTTTAAGCGCGTCGTCAACGACCAGCCATTGGTGGCCGCGTCCACATTGTTCCCTGCGGTAGGATTTTGACCATAGGTCAGCGTTGATGCACCGGCGGTCGAGCTGTCTTCAACAAACCAGGCGCTCTCTCCACCAACCGGGCCTGCACTGGTTCCGCCGCCAGCGCCCACACCTTCTGACCAGCCTTGTGCCGTCGGATCACCACTACCAGAGTACTCAAAAATGGTTGTCGCGTTCGCTGGTACCGCGAAAACCAGAACCGCTGACGCCAATAAGAATAAAAGTTTGGTGCAGGGTTTCGTCATCGCGCTAACGCGCCCAAACCCGTCTGCGTCGTGCAAAACCAAGACCGGCAAGACCAAGACCGAACATCGCCAATGCACCGGGCTCCGGCACCGCCGCCTGAACCGTTAAAACGTCTGATATCGCGTAAAGACTGCGGGTAAAAAAGCCTGGTGTTTCGCCGCCGGTGGCTGTGATCCATTCCGCTGTCACAGCACTTGCCGTGCCGGTATCAACCAAATCAGGGAATACGCTACCCAGCGGGTTAGCAGAGGCGACACCGCTCGATGTTGTGCCGGTAAACGGATCACTGGCCAACCCAGTCATACCTGTTTCGTCAAAGTTGATCGCTGCACTGATCGTGCCATCCCACAGATCGGCATTGTTGCTGGCGACCAGTTGATCATTGAGATTGTAGATTACGACGCCGGTCGATGCCGGGTTGGTGTTTGTATTATCGCGCGCATCAACAGTGGCGGTCGAACCAATTGCGGTCCAGGTTGCGCCGAGAGCACTAAGCGAAGACGCATCTGCAGCTGCTTGTACGAATGTGTTGTAATCCGCAATATTTGTTGAACTTGCTGTCGTTGCAAACCGGGTCACGAAAACCAGACGGTATTGGTCACCAACGTTTAGGCCTGTGGGAAGCGTTATTGGCGCGGCATGGGCACTCGAATGCGCGACTGTCATCAACGCCAAAACGGCGAGAAAGATTGCTATAGAACCTCTAAAAAAACTCATTCGAAACCCATTCAATGACCGTTGGCACCTTAATTTATAAAATAAGCAAGAACCATGCCAATTTGACCTATTGAACAACATCAAAGGGTTACGAAATCACAGCCCTGTGACCCACAAAATTATGTAAAGAATTCCGACGTTTATCAGAACTTTCGAACACGAGACTTAATCGCCGGGAATGAACGCCTCGACGGCTCCATCAACGTTTTTAAGTTCATGTTTCCCGACCGATTTCAGAGTCGTCGGGCTATGCGCGGCAAAGTCGGCGGAACAGATAATTGGTTCGCCGAGACGGCCTGCCAGAGACTCCAATCTCGCACAGAGATTGACGGCTGGGCCAATCACCGTGAAATCAAGCCTGTCATGCGCTCCGACATTGCCATAGATCGCGTCCCCGACATGCAAGCCAATGCCACATTCCAGCGGCGGTTTATTCTCACGCCCACGGCGCCGGTTGAGGATTCGCATATTAGCAATGGCGAGGTCGGCGGCATCCAGTGCCCGTTCACAGACATCGTCCATTTCGCCTTCATTGTCGATCGGAAAGCTCGCAAGAACGCCATCGCCGATCATCTTGAGGACCTCCCCACCATGCGCCTGAACAGGCCCAATGATGGCTTCAAAATAATCGTTCAATACCGCCGTAATATGCTCCAAGGGAAGTTGTTCTGATAGTTTCGTAAAACCTCGCAAATCACTGATAAACAACACAGAGTTAATTATCGACCCTTCGCCTCGCTTGATCTGACCCCCATAGACCCGCGGGCCAGCATTGGTCCCGAGATACAGGTCCAAAAGTGTCCGGGTCATCCGCGCCCGACCATGCACCTCGACCATAATGCCGAGATAAGGCCGTAAGAAACATATTCGGTCGATTTGAGCGTCGGTAAAGCCACCTTCCTGATCAGTGGAAAAAGAGCCAGGGTTAAAACTTCCGTCACTACGCGGCAAAGCAATCGCAACATAATCCGTGCCGCCGGCATCACGTAAGTCTTCAAGATTGTTAAAATCAAACTGCGCGTCCGGCCCGGTAAGACGTCGACGCACCATTGTCGTGCCATCGCTCAACGCGTGAAACGGGCTCTTGCGAAACAAATCCGTATTCAACGATCCATGGTGATGGGATGTACGTTTGACGAATTTGTCTCCCCGCTGCCAACTATAGCTCGCCGCTAGCAACTCCGGGTGCAACATACCGACGGAGAGCAGGGCTCGTAGGATTGGCGTATTATCAGCTTCCAACCGTTCAACCAGCCCCTGAACGGCTGTACGCAAATCGGGCGCCGCTGCGGCACCGGTTATCAGCCAATGAGCAATTGGGTCTTCTTCAGCCATGTCAGCGAGATAGCCCGGACTGCGCCCGAAGGCAACCGGCCTAAACCTTGAACTCGCTCTGCACTTCCCGGGGGAACATGTCTTCTGGCGTCATGTGCTTATGGAACAATCCCTGCTCGTAGCCATAGAGCAGAAATGCTTCAAGTGTCGTGCGATTTGGCTCAATACCATAGGGATAAAAGTCGTCGCCAAACAGCTCGCGGGCTTCTTCCGCCATATCGTAAATCCAGCCAATTGGGGCGCGACACGCTGTGATATCGAGCATCCGCGCCATCGAGCGATCCTTGGCCTCGGTCAATGCCTTGCACATGCTCTGCGCCACCCAAGGGTTGGCCTCAAACACTTCCCGCCGGATAGCGTAGAGATGCATGATCGGCCAAATGCCGGTATCGCGGTAATATTGCTTTTCGATTTCGCGGAAATTTGGATAGAGCCGGACGATCCGAGGATCACGCTGTTCAACCAGTTCCGGGGCATGCGCGGTAAAAATAGCGTCGATCTCACCATCCAGCAGCATACCGCTGAGGGATTTATCGGGCTGCGGCGTCAGACTCAAACCTTCCGGCAGGTTTAGCCCCACCTTTTCCTTACGACCTGGCATATTCACGCCAGCCTGGTGCCATTCGACCTCGTTTAACGACACGCCAACCTCATGTTGCAACCAGCCGCGTGAATAAACCGCTGCCGACTGTCCCCATTCCGGCACACCGATCCGTTTGCCACGCAAATCTTCGGCTTTCTTAATTGGTCCGTCGGGCAGGATATAAACCGACGATTGTCGTGCCACACGGGATGGAAAGATCGGCAAACCGACAAAGCGGTCATCACCCTGGCTGATCATCGAGGTATATTTGCCAGACGAGATTTCCGAGATATCGAATTCCTCGAAATTGATAAATCGGAAGAACATCTCCTCAATCTGCATTGTGATCGGTACCAGCTCAATGCCTTCCGCCTCAAGCGGTCCCATCGTGAGGTCGCGGACATGCTCGTAATCACTGCTGGCAAAGGTCAATTTTAGCCGGGAATTGGCCATGTTTTTCTACTCCGAGGTGAAAGTTTGTGCCGCATTGTCAGGGTTTAGGGGATGAAGGTCAAATTGCCGAGAACATGGTCGTAGACAGGAATCGAATATCGCGCCTAAATTGTAAGTGATCTATAACACACATAATTAAAATTGATCGCCGTGAATACGATTGAACCCACAATGGAACGTCTGACGTTAGGATGGCTGACTCTGTTCGATGCCCCACCGGCTGATGTGGTAACGGCAGCGAGTGGCAATTTTGACGCTGTTGGTCTTCGTATTACGGGCCGAACATTGGATGACGATTATTTCCCGGTGATTAATGATCCCGCTGCCGTCCGCGAGATACATCGGCGGCTCGCTTATAGCGGCATCACCTTATCGAATACGTCGATTTATCATTTATCGCCCGCCATAACGCTAGAGCACCTCAAACCGGCTATCGAGGTGACGGCTGAGCTGGGTGCCAAATCCATCGTTGTCACCTGTATGGATTCCGATGAGGCCCGCTGGACCGACTTCATTGCCCAATGTTGTGAGGCGGCGGCGCCCTTCAACATTACACTGGCGCTTGAGGTTGTTCCCTATAGCGCCGCCAGCACCCTGGCCCAGGGCTTACGCATCATTGAGAACGCGAAAGCGGACAATTTCGGACTATTGATCGATATGCTGCACATTGCACGCTCTGGCGGGACGCCTGACGAGCTCGCCAATATCGATGCCAGGCACATCGTGTTCGCCCAGATTTGTGATGCGGCGGCGACACTGCCCGCTGGCATGAATTTGCCGACTGAGGCCCGCACCGGGCGGCTATATCCCGGCGATGGCGCGTTACCGCTCTATGCGTTGCTCAATGCCCTACCGGACACTGTTGAGATTGAGGTTGAGACGCCGCGTGTCGACCAAACTGGTCTGTCCTTTAACGAGCGTGCCAAACGCGCCGGCGAGGCCACGCGAAAATTCCTTGCGAACTATCGTCAGACTCTTGGGGAAACGGTTCGCTAGTCGAACGTATCGCCGAGGTGGCAGATGCCGTTGAAGTAGTTTTCCCAAACAATAAGATTACGGTGGCAGGCCTCGATCACCTGATCTTCGAGGTTCAGCTCTTCGGCATATTTCGCGACATTGCGCCAGCCGAGCTCTGAATGTTCCAGATCAGCCTCAGTATGAAGCTTGAAGAAGTTCACATCGGCGTCTTCCAGCTCCCACATCTCCTGCCAGACACCGCGGACATGGCCAAACCAGCCAAGCTCCTTGGTCGGGCCTGTGCCATAGCCTGGTACATTAACACGTTCGGAGCAGGTATTGCCGATCAGGCCAAGCAACCAATGCGCATTGGTCATTAACCCGGCCCAGGCATCCCAGCTCAGCTGTGTCCATTGTGATGGGGTTGCGGCCTGAATCTCATCCCGATCCATACCAATCTTCACGCCAAGGTCTTCCAAAATCTGCCAGTGAGGCTGGCCGCCGCCATATTCGTTATCGGCGATGATCTCCTGCGCACAGGCTTCGATAATATCGATCTTGATGTCCCAGATCGGGCAATTGGTCGCGACCTTAAGCTTGAGCACCGAGTTGCGATGACGGGTGTTCTGGCGATGCTGCAGGACAAAGGCCCGGCAGCGGTTCTTGGTCCAGGCATTGCCCTCGTAAATCAGTGTCCGATTGACGAAATCATTGACCTCTTGATCGAGCCTGTCGATCACGTTCTTCTGCGCCATAGGTGTGCTCCCTGTCTTGCTTGTTATCTATGCAGCGCATTGTCAGGGAATGGAAGAGGTGCGTCAAACCCGCCCCATTTGATCTCCAGGCCCGCCCGGCGCATGATCTCCTTACATAAAATAAGATCATCAGGGAGATCGTGATGCTGCTAATCACCAATGAAGATGTTGAGCAGATCATCAACATGCCGGATTGTGTCGCGGCGCTGGAAGAGGCCTATCGCGATTTCGGCAATCAGGATGCTGTCGAGATTCCCCGCCATGACGCGATCGTTGATAATGAACGCCCGGAAGCGGTACATGCCTTCAAGACCATGTCGGGCAGCTGGCCACGGGCTGGCGTCACGGCGCTGCGGCTAAACTCCGATATTGTCTCCTGGCCCGAGGTCAATGGCACGCCACGGCGGGTAAAGCTGCCGGTCTCCGAGGGTGAACGCTATAACGGCATGGTGCTGCTGTTCTCCACTGCCACCGGGCAACTGCTCTGTACATTTAATGATGGCTATACACAAAAGACCCGCGTCGGCGGATCGAGTGGTGTCGCCGCCAAATATCTGTCGCGCAAGAACAGCAAGGTGATCGGGCTGCTTGGCTCTGGTTGGCAGGCTGGTGCCCAGATCGAGGCGATGTGCGCGGTGCGCGATATCGAACGGCTGCAGGTCTATAGCCCGACCGGCCAGAACCGCACGCTCATTGCCAATACCTATGCCGCAAAGCTGGGGATTGAGACGGTTGCCGTCGCCTCGCCGACCGAGGCGGCCAAGGGCGCCGATATCCTGATCTCCGCCACCAACTCCATGACGCCAGTGATTACCCAGGATCTGATCGAGCCTGGCATGCATGTCACCAGCGTACGCGGCAGCGAAATTCCAACCGATGTGTTGGTTGGGCTCGACCGGCTGGTGGTCAACACGTCGACGCCGGTTACCGCCAATGCGGCGCGCGGCAAACCTTCCGAGATTCCCGAGTTCATCAATGGCGATTACAGCCGCCCCGATATGGATGTAATCGATTTCAGCAAAGTGCCGGAGTTAAAGGATGTCGTCGCTGGACATGTCGAGGGCCGCCAGAGCGATAACGAGGTCACCGGGTTTCACAACTATAAGGGCCTCGGACTGCAATTCGCTGCAATGGGCAGCCTGATCTACCAAGGCGCCATTGACCAAGGCCTGGGGTTCGAGGTCGATAACCGCTACTTCACCCAGGATGTGCATCCATAGAGAAAACAATTGAGACCAGGAAACTGGGGTGATAAAAACAGGCTTAAGGGGTTGGCCGGTTTTGTAATACGGCGAGTAAGACAATGTTTGAGACGCGTTCCATCGCAAAAACACTGATCGCAGGGTGTACAGTCGTATGTCTGTCATTCGGCGTTCAGGCTAATGTCATGGTCGGTGGCAGCATGGAATCGCAAGCACTCGGCTCCTATGCCAGCGCCGGCTTTACCTTTACCTCCACCGGCAATTGGAGCGTCGACCCTCTCTCCATCGTCAATGCCGAGAACGGCGCAACACCACTCGACGGCACCCAAATGTTGCGTTTTGGTGCGGGTGGTGGTGGTCAGAGTGATGTCTATAATGTGGTTGATGTAAGTGCTCTCGCGGTTGCCATCGATACCGGCACAGCGACGGCGGACCTTTCAGCATTCTTCAACGGTCTCGGCGTTGAAAACACCTCACTGTCGCTACGCAGCTATAGTGGCGCGGAACCGACAGGCGCCAACCCGGTCAGCGGCGGACTGTTTACCAATGTAGATTTCCAAGCCAACCCACTTACTGACAGCAATACATCAACGTGGGAAGAATTCAGCATCAATAATTACGTGATCGCAGCGGGAACGCGCTATATCGCCGTCGGTCTCCATTCAGCTCGAGCCTCCGCATCGTACGCAGATCAAGTGACGTTGACGATTTCATCTGACGCTATTCCGGAACCAGGTTCACTAGCGGTATTTGGGCTGGGGCTAGCCGGTCTCGGTTATATTCGACGGCACAAGCTGCACTAGAGCGCCGTACCTACCAATTGAAATTCTCGTCTGACTGGCTTATGACTTTTGCACAGTATTTTGCTGCAGGAGCACTTTATGCCGCGCTTTAAGGATTTCACGCCCGCCGGGGTTATTCCCGCTACCTTGCTGGCTTTTAACGACGATTTTTCCATCGACGAGGCCGCGACCCGCGCCCATCTCAGCCATGTCGGCAATGTCGCAGGCATCACCGCGATCACCGTTAACGGCCATGCCTCGGAAGTCCATGCTTGCTCCGATGATGAACAACAGCGCATTCTCGATGTCTCACTCGATGAGGTTGGCGACAAACTCCCGTTGATCAACGGCGTGTGGGCCGATGGCAGCCATGAAGCCGCGCGCATCGCCAAATGGTCGGAAGCCGCTGGTGCCTCCTGCCTGCTGGTGTTCCCGCCGCAGCCCATCATGATGATGCAGGGCCAGATGAAACCCGAGATGGGCATCGCCCATTTCAAAACCATCGCCGATGCCACCGATCTGCCGATCATCGCATTTCAATATCCAGTCGAGCAGGCCTATCGCATGGAAACGCTGCACCGGATGATCGAGGAAATTCCCAACCTGGTCGCGATCAAAGACTGGAACATGGGCCAGATGCACGAACGCCATGTCCGTGAATTGCAAGCCTCCTCCCGTCCGTTCAATGTGCTCACCACCAACAGCGCCTGGCTGATGAGTTCACTAACCATGGGGGCCAAGGGCTTGCTGTCGGGGTCGGGCAGCGTCATCGCCGATTTGCAGGTCGCCCTGTTCGAGGCTGTCCAGCAGGGTGATCTCAAACGCGCCCAGGCGATCAACGACCGTATCTACCCAACCGCACAATGTTTCTACGGCCCGCCTGCAACGGACATGCATAACCGCATGAAAGAAGCATTGGTGATGTTGGGACGTATGCCGAAAGCCGTGGTTCGTCCACCATTGGTTAAGCTAACCGAGGCTGAACTGGCGGGTGTCCGCACCGCCATCGAAGACGCCGGGCTTTCCTATGAGGGCGCCGACATCCTGCAACAGGCCGCCTAAACCAAATTTCTGATATGTCTCGGACCAGACCGCTCTTCGTTCACGTCATCGGGCTTGAGGGGTGTGGCCATCACGGGCTGTTCCCGGTCCTGGCGCAAGCGGTCACCGAGACCCATGGCGGCGATGAGTACAACCGTTTCTTCCGCAACAAACCACGCAACGCCTTTAACGGCATGTATTGCCGGAACTATTCCAAGCGTGATTGCATTCGCGGAGCGCACCACTTTCTCGGTCAAATTCCACCAGACAGCATCATGCTGGAAGACAACTCTTACCCGTCAGGCAATTATCGTGATGTCACAAATCAGTGGGACATCCACGAGATCTATCACACCCTGAAGGACCATTGCGACGTACGATTTGCGCATCTGACCCGGAATGTCTTTAACATGGTCAATTCACGCCGCGAGTTTGATGAAACGTTGCAGGCCCATGCCGAAAAGATGGCGGAGATCGGTCGCTACATCGATGCCAAAATGGCAGATATTGAAGCCGAGGGGCTAACCATTACCCGGCTGAATTATGACGAGCTCGAAAGCCAAACCGTCGAGATCGGTGCTCTCATTGATTGTCCATCCGAAGCCATCGAGAAAGCAATCAACGAACAATTCAAAAAATCCACGAAGAACTATCGCGATCTGCTGACGACGGATGAGATACAAGGAATCAAGAACGCGTTTGGACTCGCATAGAGCGATCTTATTTTTGTCACAGACGCATCCTATTGTGTCGTCGTCTTGTCACTGGCAAGCTATTTCAACCACGTGATCGGGCTGGCGCAAATTAAGCGCGCCCCGCAAAAGAACGTTAATTGAAATGTCACTGAGGAGGAGTTCTATGAAATCGATATTGACGACGACCATCGCCCTAACTTGCGCAATGGCCTTCAGTTTCAGCATTTTGCCAGCGGCGGCACAGAACAAAAAACCTGCCTTTTGCCAAGCCAAATCATTTGGCGTTCTTTTAAAATCAATCAACAAGGGCAAAGTGGCCAAAGTTCATCCATCGACCGTAGCGGCCGCCAATTATTTATATGCCAGCGCCAAAAAACTGCGCGCCCAAAAGAGACCCCGCCTGTGCGAAAGAGCCCTCAAAGTCGGCAACGCTCTAATGACCACAGCGGCGGTTATACACCAAGTCGGCAACAAACCGAGAAAAGCTGTCGTTAGACCCGGAACGCTCCACAGCGGTATCACCCGCATCGGGAAAGCAAAAATTCTCGCAAAAGCATCCAAGATCAAGCACGGACAATCCTTCGGCTATAGCTTTTGGATCAGGCCCTTAAAAGCAGCCCCGGACTGGACAGCGATTTTCCATAAGGGCAGCAAAAACTTTCAACGCGGACCAGCTGTTTTCATGTTTCCTAAGTCCACCCGACTTCATGTTCGAATGGGGACGAAGGGAAAACCAAATGACGGGTGCAATGCAAAGGCGCAACTGGCTGTCAATAAATGGTCTCATGTCTATCTACAGTTCTCGCCCGGAACAGCCTGGATCTATGTCAATGGGAAGGGGAATAACCGGTGCAAAATTGGCAACAAGTTGACCCTAAACAAGGCACCGCTTTACCTCGGTTCGCCCTGGAACAAGCCATCCATTGCCAATATGGGCACTTTGCGGGTACACAATGGACGTTTAACCATCCAGCAAATTCGACAAGTCATGAAAAACCAACTGTAGGATCTAACGACATTCTCAAATCAGGGGTGCCCAATAATGGGCGCCCCTTTTTTGTGGCGTTACGGATTTGGCGGGCATTCGCGGTGAAAGGCTGCTAAGAAGTCCGGTATGAAAAACGCCTCGCAAATCATCATAATGACGCTGTGTGTATTCACCGCCTATGGGTTTACCACGGCAACAGCGCAGGCCCAGAAACCGCGGCCGGTCTATTGTGAGAATAACGGCTTCGCGGTGCTAGCAGATGAAATTGCGAAAGCGCAAAAAGCGCAACTCTCGCCTGCTTTGATTGCCACTGCGAAACGCCGCTATGAACGCGCACGACGTTGGCGAATGCGGGCGCGGGCTGCCGAGTGTGAAGGACTGTTGCGCAATGCTCTAAATGATCTGCGTCAGGCGGCGACGGGAAATACCGCTACCTCAACGATCGGCATTGTATGTGACAAAGCCAATCTCAACCGTCTGTCAGTCGCGATCAATAAAGGCCGCAAAGCCAAACTCAACCACGCGCTGATCCGCTCGGTCCAGTCGCGTTACCTGATTCCCAGGAAATTGTTGGCGCAGAACAAGCCCGAGAATTGCGCTCGTCAAATCGCAACCGGGCTAAGAACTTTGAAAAATGCCCACGCGTCGCAGGCGGTAAAGGCCCAAACTTTAGCGCGTGGCGTACAGTGCAACGATAGCGGCTTTAGTGCACTCAATGCCGAGATGCGCGTCGCCCGCACCTCCGATCTCTCTCCCAAGGCAATCAATATTGCCAAAAAGCATTACCGTAAGGCGCGAAGGTTGCGGCGGAAGAAAAATGCCACTGCCTGTGCCGACAGACTTAATGCCGGCCTCAAAGTGATCCAGGAAGCGCGCAAATAGCAAGGCTTCACAAACCAGTTTCCTGACCGGTTTGATATTTTAGGTTTGCCTAACGTAACATGCGGGTCCCAGATACAAACGAGGCAAGGCTTTAAAATGTTCGCGGAAAACCACGCTATGCCGCTATTTCCAACTTTTGTTTGGATGCATCGCCTCAAGCCCGAAGACACTAAGCGCGTCAATGACACGATCCGTACTAAGTTGTTGTCGATGCTCGAACCAGGTGCAGAGAAACTTCAAAACTTCAGACACCAGACGGACCAAAACCTGCATACGTTGCCAGAATTTCAAGAGTTCAGTGAATATCTATTGGCCGCAACCAAAGGCGTAATGGATTTCATGCAAGTCGCGGAAGAAGGCATCGAAATCACCAGCTGTTGGGCAAACATCAACACCAAAGGTGGGCTCACCCAACCCCACACTCACCCCAACAATTATCTCGGTGGCGTCTACTATGTCGACACCCCGGAAAACTCAGGATCGATCATGTTCGAAGATCCACGTGCTCAACCTAAATTGATTTCACCGCGAGTTCACCAATCGACCGGTGAAAACTCCGGACACACAATCATGAATGTCGAACCAGGCGTATTGCTCCTGTTCCCCGCCTGGCTTGTTCATTCTGTAAAACCAAACCCGTCAGATCAGCTTCGCATCAGTGTTAGTTTCAACCTGATGTTCAGTGGGTTTACTGAACGCGTAAGCCCAGTCCAATGGGAAGGAACCGTGCCCACGACTTAACAAGTCTCGCGGTTCGCTTCTCCCATGATTGATCTCCTCGTGGCAAAGATCGGGCATTTTTAAAACAATCCCGTCCCCCCGGTAAAGACCGACGTCTTCTCCCCTATCTCCAACAGGTTCAATGGACACAACCAGTATGGAGATATCAAATGACACAATCGAAAACCTCATTCCTCGCCATCGCCACAGCAGCCTTTATCACCAGCGGGGCGCCGGTCGGCGCTAATAACCAAACTGTTACTTGCGATACCGGTGGGTTTAACGCGCTGCTCGGCGAGATCACCCGCGCCAAGGATAGCAAGGCCAATCCACGATTGGTGGCATCAGCGCAATCCCGATACGAGTTGGCCATGAAGCTACGCGTCCAGAAAAACATGACGGCCTGTACACAGCAGCTAAATGCCGGCATGGCCGCCATCAGTAAGGCGAAAAAATAGGACGACACGGCGTTTGATACGTTTCTCCTAATAGGAACCTGGCGCGTCGCCCTCCTAACCTCCCCGCGTTTTAAGGCGGCGCGTCATTTTTTCTGCAGTGATCGATATAAATTCACCAATTTCCAACAAATTCGACTTAAAGTTGGCGAATGGATATCACGAGTTTTATTGCCAACATGCCAAAGGCTGAGCTGCATTTGCATATCGAGGGTACCCTTGAACCCGATATGATGATGAGTCTCGCCGACCGGAATAAGATCGCTCTCCCCTATGCGTCCGTTGATGAAATACGCGCGGCTTACAATTTTACATCGCTTCAGGATTTCCTGGATCTCTATTACCAAGGCATGGCGGTGCTCCAGACACCGTTTGATTTCTATGATCTGACAAACGCCTATCTAGCGCGCTGTTTTGCGCAAAACGTTACCCATGTCGAAATCTTTTTCGATCCACAAGGTCATACTGCGCGCGGGTTAACCTTTGAAGCGGCGCTTGACGGGATTACCTCTGCCCTCGACGAAACCGAGCGATCTCTTGGCATTACGTCGAAATTGATCATGTGTTTCCTCCGCCATTTATCTGAGGAAGACGCCTTTGAAACACTGGAGGCCGCGCTTCCCCACAAAGACCGGATTTTCGGTGTCGGACTGGATTCGTCCGAGAAGGATCACCCACCACCTAAATTCATGCGGGTCTTCAAAGCGGCCCGCGACGCTGGATTTACCGCAGTTGCCCATGCCGGTGAAGAAGGCTCTGCAGCCAATGTTGCGGATGCTATCGACCTTCTCGAAATATCCCGGATTGATCATGGCAATGCCGTCCTCAACGACGCCATTCTAACCGACCGTGTGTCAGCAGCCCAAATTCCACTGACCATGTGCCCGCTATCCAATCTCAAATTGTGCGTTGTCGATGATTTGTCACAGCACCCGGTTCGACTGGCCTTACAAGCAGGATTGCTAGCCACGATTAATTCTGACGACCCGGCCTATTTTGGCGGCTATATCTCTGAAAACTTCCTCGCTGTTCAGCACGCTCTCAACCTCTCCTTCGAGGAAATCTGCCAGCTCGGAAGAAACGCCTATCTCGGCTCGTTTATGGATGCGGGTCAAAAGGCTACCGCCGTCGCGGCTTTCGATGCATTTGCCGCAGAAAACACGCCTTAATTCAAACCAATCAGCCAGGCTCTAAAGGCCTGAAAAGCCGGTTCCTCAGTGCGGTGCGGTTTATAGAGCAGATGCCATCGAACACCCTTTGGAACAGAAATATCAAACGGCGCGACCAGCCTGCCAGCCGCAAGGTCATCATCAATATAAGGTCGGATGCCCATGGCAATGCCGAGCCCGTCCACCGCAGCCTGTTGCGCTTGGCCGTAAAAATCAAACTCCGGCCCTTTGGCTGCAGGGGCAGACACGCCAGCTGCCTTGAGCCAGAGTTTCCAATCATCGGGTGAATGCGAGACCCGTAGCAGGCTCGCCTTTTTAAGACCGGCAGCTGTTTTGAGCTTCTTGCCAATCGACGGTGCACAGACCGGCGTTAAATCTGCCGCAACGATCGCTTCTGATTTCAGCTCAGGCCAATTGCCGTCGCCCAGCGTAATGCCACAGGTCCAATCGTCGCTAAAAGGGGCTGCCACACCGCCTGTCGCGATATGAACATCAATTTCCGGCACGGCTTTCTGAAAATCTCCGAGCCTTGGGATCAACCATTTGGTGGCAAAAGTTGGTCCAACCCCCACCGTCAACACCTGACGTTTGGACAGCGACGTGACTTGCTCTGTAAGATTGGCCAACGCATCAAAGATCTGAGTAAGACCCGGCTGGTAGGCCTTGCCCGCCGGTGTCAGTACCAATCGGTTCGCAGTGCGTTGAAACAGAGAAACACCCAACCGTTCTTCGAGGAGTCTAACCATCCGGCTGACCGCCGCCGGGGTGACATTCAGCTCGTCCCCGGCACGTTTGATACTGCCAAGCCGGGCCGTCACCTCGAAAGCACGGGCACCATTTAGAAACGGAATTTTTCGGGTCATTAGCATCAGTTTATTTAATGCTAAGGGCAAAATAAACCAGTTTGTTTTTTGCCCCAAAAACGCCGCATAAAGAGCGTGGAGTTTTCAAATGTCAGTTCTCACGCTCACTATCATCTGTGTCACCATGGTCGGCACCTCTTTTCTGTCAGGGCTGTTTGGAATGGCCGGCGGTCTCGTGCTGATTGGCGTGCTTCTGTTCATCCTGCCGGTGCCCGCCGCGATGGCGTTGCACGCAATTACCCAGATCGCATCGAACATCTGGCGCGCGGCTTTGTGGTGGCGCTATATCCGCTGGCCAGCGGTGGCAGCCTATGCTGCAGGCTGTCTGGTCGTGTTGTTGATCTGGACCTTCTATCAATATGTGCCAAGCGTCGCGCTTGCACTTCTTCTGCTAGGGATTGTGCCGTTCATTGGCAAGCTGATCCCTGATCGCTATTTACCGACGCCAGAACGACTCAGCCATTGCGGAGTTTTCGGATTTATCGCGATGGCGCTGATGTTGCTAACGGGTGTCGCGGGGCCAATCCTCGATCAGTTCTTTTTGAATGGAAAACTTGACCGGCGCGAGATCGTCGCCACCAAAGGCGCCTGCCAGGTCTTTGGCCATTCGGTGAAACTTGCTTATTTCGGCGCCCTGATTGATCAAGCGGGAACGATTGAACCCTACGTCGCGGTCCTGGCCATCATCGCGTCTTTTGCCGGGACCACCTGGTCCAAAAAATTCCTCGAAGCCATGGAGGAAGCTCTGTACCGGCGCTGGGCTGGCCGAATTGTCACCGGCATCGCAGCATACTACGTCCTCTATGGCAGCTATCTCGCCATCACCACGTAAAAGGAAAGAAAGATGTCCAATAACGTCGAACCCTTAATGCTCGATTTTGTCGAATGGGTCGCGGCCAACCCTCGCCCTAAAGCTGCTGATACATAATCAGCGCATCGACATAGCCGAGTGTTGCGTGATTGAAGCCCTCCGGCACTGTGCCAATCACCTCAAACCCCAAGGCTTGCCACAGCCCAACGGCATTTTCATTGGTTGAGACAACGAGATTAAATTGCATCGCGCGATAGCCCAGCGCCCGCGCCGCATCCATCGAATGGGTGCACAACGCCTTACCAAGCCCATGCCCTCGCGCGGCTTTCGCAACGATATAGCCACAATTGCAAATATGACTGCCGAGCCCCGGCATGTTGGGTTTTAGATAATAAACGCCAGCGATTCCGCTTTCGCCGTCCGCGACCGCCGTCAAATGCGGCATCGTCATCCAGCTATGGCGGGCATCATCCTCTGAGATATCAGCGGGATACGGGTAGGTATCGCCGGTGGCAAAGGCTTCCTGCAATATCGGCCATATCTGAGGCCAATCTTCGTCCTTGGCTTCGCGTATTGCCGCCATCGTCGACTACTCCCGTAAACCGAGTCGCTGCATTCGCGGTAAAATTTCATCGCGGATTACCGGCATATCATCAACATAGTTGACCAGACCAATCGCCATGCCATCAAGCCCACAACCCGCAAGGAACTCAAACTTCTCGGCAACTTCATCATAACTGCCGACCACTGGATAAGTACCGGTGCCACTAATGATCGCTTCTTTCATCTTGGCGAGCTTGGGCCCCGAAGACGACCCGCCCTTGGTACGGATTTCGACTGTGTGCTCCGCCGCCGCCCAATCGCCATGTTCATGGACGATATAGTGATAATACTCCGCCGCCTCTTTCGCTGTCGGCTTGGTGATGACATGGCCGCTGGCATAAATTCCAGCGCCATCTGCCGGCGCGGTTTTGCGCAGATCATCGACCTTACCCGCCAGCTCTTCCAGCTCGCGGATCGAGGTAAACAGACAGTCACAATGGCGCGCTGCAAAGGAGCGCCCGACCGGTGAGTTCCCCGCACTAATCAACAACGGCCGATCATCGCCATAGGGTTTGGGTTTGCATTTCACGCCTTTGAGGTCGAAATATTTGCCGGAGTGATCAAATGGCGCAGTCTCTTCCCAGATACGTTTGACGATGGATATCCATTCTTCAGAATATTCATAGCGGGCGTCGTGATCGCGGATACCAACGCCATGCATCTCGTGCTCATCGACGTTCCAGCCAGAGACGATATTGAGCCCAAACCGGCCCTCGCCAATATGGTCGGCGGTCACCATCTGCTTGGCGCAAAATACCGGACCGATCATCGAGACATGCACCGTGCCAAAGATCGAGATGCCCTTGGTCGCCGCCAACAGGCCGGATGCCCAGGTCAGGGTCTCATAGGTCGAGCTGGCAGTATCGGTGACACCGCCATAGCCATGCCAGCGTCCGATGGGGAGGATGAATTCCAGCCCCGCCTCATCGGCGAGCTGTGCGGCTTTCAGATTATTTTCCCAGGACGCGTCCCAATATTCCGGCGCGAGCGTCATCGTTAACCCGCCGGAGCAGTTCATGCCAAACAGGCCCAGCTTGAACCTGTTCTCGTTATACATGCGTGTGCCCTGCCGACTCATCCCGTACTCCGTGAAATCACTTATCACCGCGAGTTTAACGCCGGAGGCAAAACGCCGCAAAGGGATCGCGCAAAACGTTATCCTAACCTTGCGATGTCTTCCGCCTTGCTGACGGTGACGTCGAGATCAGTCACCAGTCCGTTGCTCAGGCTATAGACCCAGCCATGTATGTGGAGGTCCTGCCCGCGTTTCCAGGCCTCACGAACAAAAATGTCAGAGGCAACGTTGCGTACTTGGCTAATGACGTTGAGTTCACAGAGGCGATTGAGGCGTTGATGTTCGTCTTCAATGGCATCGAGTTCTGTCTGATGGTCCTCATGCACATCGCGGATCAGTTGCAGCCAGTGATCCACCGGCCCGCTTAGTCCGTCCTGCGTAGAGGCGGCAACGCCCCCACAGCCATAGTGTCCCACGACGAGGATATGCTTCACCTGCAACGCGTCGACAGCGTATTGCAAAACCGATCGATAATTGGCGTCCTGTGGAGGTGCGAGGTTGGCCACATTACGATGAACAAACAGCTCCCCCGGCGCCAGCCCGACAATCTCATTGGCGGACACTCGGCTATCAGAACAGCCTATCCACAAGTAGTCCGGATCCTGCTGGCCCTCGTGCCGCTGAAAAAATGCGCTGTCACCGGAGACCATACTCTCCGCCCAGACGCGATTATTTTCCTTGAGATGATCGAGCATCACTGCCGCCAAGTTTACCTTAGAAACTGAGCGGCAAAATCTCCGGCCAAGTGATTTGTGTCAAGCCTCGTAAGCTTTCCAGTCAGAACTTTTCCATGCGCGCGGTCGGGAAACTGTCGAGATCAAGTGCTTCGCGGAAATAGGCAGTGCGCTCCTCTTTGGACTCCTCGACCTGAATGCCAATCGCATCGGCGACACGGTTAATGGCATTGAACAAAGCCGCGACCGCTGCGGCGTCAGTTGCTGCCTCGGGGCTACATTGATCCGATAGCGCAGACCGGGCGACGGTTATGACATCGCGATCACCGCCGACAACGGCTTCAGCGAAGGCCACAAAGAACGCTGCATCGAGAATATCCGCGCCGTCCGCGCCACCATTCACAGCCGATAAATCGGGTTGCTCCTCATCGCCTTGCAGACTCGCACGGAGCCTGTCGGTATGGCTGACCGTTCAGTAAAAGCACCCGTTGAGAGACGACACCCGGCCCGCCACCAACTCGATCTGCGCCTTTTCAATGCAACGTGGGTTAACGTCCACCTGCCACATCGCCTCGGGCGGCAAATACTGTGCATCGTTGAGGGCGAAAAAGCTGATCGCCTCATTCGGCACCAGGCTCATCGCCCGCCGCACATTCGGTGCGTTTGGCGCATCACCGATGCCGCTAGGATAAATCTTCAAAAGATCACCACTCGCTTGTTCTGGCGGTACCGTCGGCAGCCACGCTGTATCAACCACCGCACCATCCGGGCGTTGTCGGCTGGGCTCACCCGGTTGCGGTTCTGGCAACGCATGGCGCTCTATCCCGATGCCATCGCAAAACGTATCAACACACATCGTATGCGCCAGAACTGAAACCATCTCGACATATTCGGTATCGGGCACGCCGCCATCGAGAATTGAATTAACCCATGTTTCGGTCAGCCGTGCCGGATCGGTCGCGATACGGTGAATTGCCTCGACACTGTTTTCTGGAAGCACGCCCAGGCTGTCATGCATGCCGTCAACAGCATAAGGCGATAACGCCTGTTTACGTTCGGCACACAGGGCACAGGATGCGGCGTTACGGGTCTCTGCCGCGATGGCGACCCGTGTTTTGCCATCCAGCCACGTGCAGGGGGCCGCGATATGCGCCCAGGCTCTGCGGTGTGCCACAGTGATATCTTCACGGACCGGCACCGGCGCATTGTCATAAGAAATTTCAGGAAGCGACATAAACAACCCTCAGCAGCATTTGCATTCACCACTGAGGCTATCACTCGCCCTAGTCCAATCTCAATAGGATTGGAAGTTCAGGCGAGCCTGCGCCGCATCGCCCCAATGCCCAGCAGACCAACCCCAAATACGATCAACGTACCCGGTTCCGGCACAGCATCGGCAACGACTTCAAGCCGGACGGAGCTTCTGCCATTGCCGAGATCATGCAAGGACATATTCCAGCCGAGACTTGCCGCCAGCACTGCGCCAGAAAAATCAAACATCAGTGAGTCGAAATCATTGACCGTGATGGAGTCTGCTACCAGCACATCAAACGTGTCCCCCAGCGTGGCCATGAAACCTGCGAAGAAGTCGATGTCGAAGATCGCGCCATCAGCAATATTGGCGACGTCTTCTGTGGTCCCACCGGTTCCCGGATCATCAGCAACATCGATCACGTCATAGCCGCCGATCTCAACGCCGGGGGTTAACCCGGCGAGTTCAAACAATGTCGTGGAGGAAACGCCGAGATCAAGATTACCAACAATGTTCAACAGTCCGGGGGAATTTCCAGCCCCGACAGTACCGCCACTATTGACCGCGAGATCTGACGTCAACACGCCATTGAGAGATACATTCGCATTTGTATTGATCACCACGTTTTCGATATTACTGATGACACCACTCGCCACGGTACCGCTGGTATTGCGGAAGGTCAGGCTATCCCCCGTACTATTGCCGCCATCGATGCTTGTCACACCCGAAAACCCGCCGCCGTCAAACGTCAGGCTATCATTGCCGTTGCCCATCCCGATGGTGCCATTGACCGCGCCCCCGGCACTCACGGTCATGATGTCAGCATCACCACCAGTCGTGACATTGCCCGCGACCGTACCGCCGGCAATCAAAATGGTGTCTGCACCATCCGATGTCGACAGGTCCCCCGTCAGTGTTCCGCCACTATTGATGGTGACCGTATCGGTAAAACCACCGGTTTCGATGGTTCCGGTTACCCCACCACCTGCATTGATGGTGACGTTGTCCGCACCAGTACCAGTGCCGATATCCCCGTCAACCGTGCTATCGGAAACGGAAACGATATCGTTTCCGGCACTGGTTGAAATGTCGCCAGTCACAGAACCAACATTTTCAATCTTGACGGTATCGACACCGTCACCCGTAGAAATATTGCCATCAACACTACCGTCGGACACGGTCACCGCATCGCTATCGATACCAGATGTAATATTTCCGGTGACCATACCTGAATTGTCGACACTAACAGTATTCACACCGTCTCCAGTAACTATGTTGCCGTTAACTGTGCCACCGGAAACCTTCAGTACGTTGTCGCCTGCACCCTGGGTAAGCCCGCCAGAAAGCGTTCCACCAGTATTCACGGACACTTCCTGATCATAGGTGCCGGTCAGTGATACCGTTGCGCCGTCATTGATATTTACCTTTTCAACATCAGTGAGAAGGCTACTATCCATAGTCGCGGTGACGTTTTCAAAGTTCACGCGATCATCGGTTCCGTTGCCGCCGTCAATGCTAGCGACGGTAGAAACATCACCGCCATCAAAAGTGACCACGTCATTTCCATTTCCCAGGGCAACTGCCCCGGAAAATGTGCTCCCAGATCTAAGGGTGAGATTGTCTGCCCCTGTCCCCATATCAATGTTGCCGGTCACAGAGCCGGAAACGGTCAAGGTATCGCTGTCATCTTCCATGGCGATGTTGCCAGTGACAGTGCCACCAACACTAACGGTCATCACGTCATCTGATGCGGACGTAAAAACATCACCCGTTATCGTACCGCCAGTGCCAACAGAAATGGTATTAACCCCGACTAACATGCGAACGTCGCCTGTCACGGAGCCGCCATTCACGGTCAAATCGTTATCACCCGGATCGAATGCTAAGTTTCCGGTACTTGCGGTAACATTTCCTCCAGATTCTACGATTAGATCTGCATCGAATTTGTCGGAAACGGAAATATCAGCACCACTGCCGAATATGATGGATTCGAAATCGAAAATATCGCCGGCGTCGAGAGAACCAGTACGATTGCGGAAGGTTATGCTATCCGTGCCGTTCCCACCCGTGTATAGCCTGACATTGTTAAAATTCCCCCCATCGAAGGTCAGGGTATCATTGCCGTCCCCTAGAGTTATTGCCCCGGTGACCTTCGCCCCCGCATTAACTTGAACGTTAGCATGGCCGGCCAAATCTTCTATTGCCCGTCCAGTCACACTTATTACATCAGCCCCTGAATTTAAGGTGATATTGACCACCTTGTTGGCATTACTCGCCGTATGAATTCCCGTCTTAAGATTACTGGTTCCTTTGACGATGCCATCGACTGTCAAATCTATGCCACCGCCACTAAAGTTTTGTGCCCGAATGCCACCGCTGCTGCCTTTTACGCCAGCGGTATCAATTACAAGATCACCGTTTGCACTGTTTTTAAGGATATCGATGCCGTAGCCGCCCGATGTCGAGGTGACCTGACCCGACGTTGTGACCGTTGTAGCGCCGCTGGTTGTTCCATTGTCGACGATGCTAATAGCGTCTCCTGAACTCCCACTGACAACCCCGGTCGATGTAACAGTCGTGGAACCGGTACCGCTATTCACGACAACAATTGCCCCATTCGCACCCGTCACCTGATTTACGGAGAGGTTTATATCAGTCGTCCCGGTTTGATTATTCGCCTGAAGGCCGGTGTTAGTCGACCCCGTTATAGGACCGTTTGACGTGATATTGATCGCACCGCTGGTATCGTTAAAAGCGCGGATCCCTTTTTCACTACCGATGATCGAGGAGCCATTTGCATCAGTGAAAGACAGGCCACCAGTGCTTTCAATATTAAAACCTTGGGATGCCGCTGTGCTGAGACCAAAACCCGCGACAGTGTTGATGGTGACTGGCACGCCCGGTGCCAAAGGATCAGAAAGCCCGCCATTGGTCGTATCCGTGCCAGCATTCGCCGTGCCGGAACAACTATAGGTGCCGATCCCGCCATCAACGACACAGACACCAGCATCAACTGGTTTACCACCGGCCAGAACGACGACAAAAGTCGTCAATACCAGCCATAAAGAACGAGCAGGTGTTCTATGAAACGACAGGAAATGATAACGTTTTCTTTGTGATCGTCTGCGCATTGCGCCAATGCCCAGTAGCCCCAAAGCCAAAATACCGAGCGACCCCGGAGCTGGAACAGCAACTTCTTCATCGGCAACCGTGAGGACGTCTGAAATGGCGTAAAGACGAAGGCTCGAAACTTTATTCAGCTCATTTCGTGCAATCCAATTGTTACCGGTAACGTCAAGTTTTCCAAACGTAACAAAGAGAAAACCACCCAGTATGGCTCTCTTGGACCCGTTTGTGTCTGTCCCCGTCCAAACTCTGAGTTCTCCGCCTGTTATCGCGTTTCCGTTTTCGTTTCTATTAAGCGCTAAATCGAGATGACCGTCCCAAAGATCTGCATTGTCATCGGCTATTTTATTGCCATCTGTCCTGTAAATCCCAACACCGGTTTCTGTGTTTGGGTTCGTGTTGGTATTGTTCCTGGCGCCAATCGCCCCTGAAGAGCCAATCACTGTCCAGGTTGTACCGAGGTCTGCGAGTTCCGAAACTGAATTGGCCAAAGATGTGACGAAATTGTTGTAAAAGGAAATATTGGTATTGACCGCATCTGTTGTCGTGCTGGTCACAAAAGCTAACCGATACTGATCACCAGGATTTAGGCCAACGGGAATGGTGATAGGCGCCGCCTTCGCTGGTCCTGCAATGAGTCCGACAAACAGCATGATCAGTAGATATTTCAGAAACAATATTTGCGCTTTCACAGCCAATTTTCCTTTTATTTCACGCCCAAAAAATCGGCGTATGCCATCCCCCCAAACGACATGCGGAAACTAGCGGGAATCGCGGCGTACCCGCGTCACCCGAACGGGTGATATCGGAAAATAAAGATTTGCGCGTTTTAGGCGTGAAAACTTGACGCTAAGGCCGGGTTGCGAGCCGTGCCATGAGGTGGATCAAGATGACCATCGCCGCAACGGGTACCGCCGCAACAACAAAAATCATCGAGATACCGAGAACTTCGCTGGACAGTTCTGCGGCCCGTCCGAGAAAGCCTCGGCTGACAGCGATAATAGGAAGCAGAAAGACCAAAACAGCGATTGTCTGGATTGCTCGGGACAGTTTCTCCGGAAAGATGTTCGCAATAACCGGATCACTCGCTACCTTGAAGGCGACGGTCGCACCCAACAGCCCGGCCCAGATCATCGCATAACGTGCTAATTCCTCGGTCCAGACAGGTGGGCTATCGAGGACGTATCGCGCGACGAGCTGAATCAAAACCACAAGCAACAGCACGATCAACGCACACCCCGCCACTGCCCGGCACACCCGGTCGAGAACATCGCTGAGAGTGTGAAAAGCCATCATCATTTAGCGCGTTGCCTTCACCGCATCAGTCCAGATTTTGACTTGGTCCGGCGAAAGCACACCGGCGCTGTAAACCGTGCGTGCGCGGCGGGCGAATTCAGCGCGAGCTTCTGGAGCCAATCGCGTAACGGTAATTCCAACTTGTTCCAATCGACCAAGCATCGCTGGTCCTGTTTTCTTGAGCCATTTCTGGTTCGCGGCGGTTGCCGTTTTCGCCGCCTGGCCAATCAAACGTCGTTTCTGTTCGGTCAGACCGCGATACCATTTGAGTGACGCCAGCACGACCCGCCCACCGACAATCGCCCCCGCATCGGTAAAGTGTTTGAGAAAACCGGTATGACCAAAAATCAGCGGCGCAATCGACGGATTGATATAGCCATGAGCAACGCCGGTTTGCAGTGCGTTTGGCACTTCGCGCCATGACACGATGGTACCGGTCGCCCCCCACGCTTTGTAGAGCGCAATCTGCCCAGCATCGAGAGCCCGCATTCTCAGTCCCTGCATATCGGCGACAGTTCGGATCGACCGCTTGGTATTGAATATACCGGCGGGGGAACCGGGACGCGTAAAGGCAAGAACGCGGATATCGCCTTTCTCCAGGCTCTTATTGATCTTCTCAGACAAGCCCGCCTGCTCCAGCGCTTTAATCTGATGCGCATCATCGTCAAACAAATAAGGCAGATAGAGACCAAAGATCAGTCTGTCGATTTTACCCGCCGAACGCACCGCCGCCATGTTGATCTGCAGCAATCCCTGACGGGTTTGATCGAGTCGTTCATCTTCCCCGCCCAGTGCACCTCGTGGATATTCGGTTACCGCCATGCCATCTGCGCGCAGGGTCGAGGCAAAGCTATGAGCCCAGACATAAGAGCCGGATTTCTTCACATCCTGCGGACTATCGAGCGCCATCTTGAGTTCAGCGGCACGACCTTGCCCGATAGAGAAAAGAAGGACAGTGAGAAACAGACTTATGGTTTTCATTTCATTCTCCTCTACCCGGCGACGAAGCCGGCAAGGCGTGGCAAGAACAAGCTGATTTGTGGAAACAATATTAAACATCCCAACACAAGGATTTCCGCTGCGACAAATGTCAACACTGCACGGGCGATCTTTTTATACTCTACCCCCGCGACTGAAGCCGTGACCGCGAGACACGCGCCAAAGGGCGGCGGCGTCAGCCCGATACAAAGATTGAAACACAACACGATCCCGAGATGGGTCGGATCAACGCCCTGCGCCAAAGCCAGCGGGGCAATCACTGGCACTATCAAAAACAATGCCACTGGTAAATCGAGCACCATCCCGACCACCAGAAATAACAGGTTGATCGCCAGTAACAGCTCAAGACCGGACAACCCCGTTCCTGACACCCACCCCGCTAACGATTGTGGCCACTGCAACAAGCCGGCGAGATAACCAAACACCGCGACAGCGGCGAGGATCATAAACACCGACCCCGTCAGCCGGACCGTAGTCTGTACAGCCTGCCAGAAAATTTGTGCGTTCATACCATCCTGCCGGCTACCGACAATTAGCGCCGCGACCACGGCAATTGCCGCCGCTTCGGTTGGTGTGGTGACCCCGCCAACGATGCCGCCGAGAATAATAACTGGAAGAGACAAGGCTGGCAAAGCTGCGATAATGCTCCGGGATAAAACAGGGTCATCCTTTTCGTTTTCCTCTCGGTGATCTTCACGTCTTGCACATATTGCGTTCGCCACCATCAAGGAAGCTGCCAACAACAACCCCGGTACGATTCCGGCGACAAACAATGCGGTCACCGATGTCTCCATCAACGCGCCGTAAAGGATGAGAATGATGCTCGGCGGAATGATCGGGCCAATGATCGACGAGGCCGCCGTCAGTGCTGCGGCATAGGAGCGGCGATAGCCGCGTTCGACCATGGCGGGGACCAGCGTGTTCGACAATGCTGCGGTATCCGCGATTGCGGAACCCGACACACCGCCGAAGAAGACACTCGTCAGAATATTCGCATGACCGAGACCACCTTTGACCCGTCCAACCAGCGCCATCATCAAATTCACGATCACCCTAGTGATACCGGACCGGTTCATGATCTCGCCGGTTAGGATAAACAACGGCAGCGCCATCAACGCGAACAAATCGAGCTGTGAGAAAATACGCTGCGGCAAAACCGCAAGATAGATATCCTGCCCCGCTGCAATAAAGCCGAGCACTGACCCCGCTCCGATGACATAGGCGATCCCGACACCGCCCAGCAAAAACACCGCGGTTACACCGAGAACGAGAAAAGTCATTCAGGAAACAACGGCATGGGCGCGCAGAACCAGTCGAACCAGCGCGATCTGGCTCGACGTCCCGGTCTTGTCGAATATCCGTTTGAGATGGGTTTTAATCGTATTGATCGAGATCTCATGCGACCGGCTAATCTCTTCGGTGGTTTCGCCTGACACCAATGCCGCCACGATGCAGGCTTCCTTATCGGTCAGTCCGAAATGTTCTTTCAGGGTATCAATCGACACGGTCCAGCGCCGAGCACTATCTGTCACAAAAACCAATATAGCCGGCTGCGGCAGGCCAGAAAAATGCGATGTCAGAATGGAGCGCGTATCGGTCGCGGGCATCCAGGTCACCCAATAGGGGGTCTCGCCCGAAGGCCGATTAATCCCGAACATGTTGGGTGGCGGGTCGTCTTCGAGCTCTTCAAAACCATCGCCCGACTGGCTGTACAAAATATGCCGCAGATGACCGTTTGCGGTCGGTGCGGCAAAGGCCAGACGGTCTTTTACTATCGACACGCCATCCTCGTCACCCAGCACCGCATCGGCTTCGACATTTGTCGCAAGGACCCGGCCTTCCCGGTCGAGCGTGAACATCCCGGCATTGATCTTGTCACCAAGTTCATCGCGCACCCGATAGGCGGCATCGCGATCCTCTATCACTTCACGGACTTTCAAAGCCCGATGCGCATGCCGTGCAAGGATCGCCAGATCTTTCATTTCCGCCGGGGTATAATCCCCAGCGCCTTTCTCGCGGATCGCCCCAAACGTCAGCGCCTTGAGATAATTATTCTCGAGAATGGTGCCACCAGTATGGAACAAATCATGATCCTTCATAAAACTAAGATAAAACGCGCTGCGCTCAAATTCCGCGTCAGAGGTCAGCTCACCGCCGGTAATCGATGACCCGGTCGGGTGTTTAAGCAGGAGCTTTATCCGTTCATTAGCGCGATACATTTTCAGATCATAATCGTCTTCGGTCGCAACCAGCCCGCGTGACGACAAACGAAAGGTTGGCTTGGCCTCAACAATGTCGTGGCCGGTAAAAAACGCGCCCTTGGATGACACCAGCTCCTGGATCATCGATAACGGTTGCCGCCAGTCGCCATTGCCAGCGGCCTGTGCATAGATCACATCAATGACATCGTGAATATCGGCCAAGAGATGCCTGCCCCAAGTTATTGTCGCGCAAACCTAGGACAAATTGGTCGAAAAAAACAATCGGGATTTTTGAGATTTAAATTTAGGCGACGGCCTGGGACGACCGATGCTTACGCTGACGCCGCAACCTGTAAAGCCCAAACAGCCCAACGCTCAGTGTAAGTATAGTTGACGGCCCCGGAACTGGCGTATCATCGACAACAACTGTAAGACGCAGCGCCTCATCTGACCCGCCTGCGGCGACGAAAGAAGCCTCCCAGCCGAGCCCAATACCAAGCGCGGCACCGGAGAAATCGAATATCAGATCGTTGATATCGCCGATGAAACTGTCAGCGATAACAATGTCAAAGAATTCGCCCAGCGATGCGGAGAAACCACTGATAAAATCGACATCGAAGATTGCGCCAGCGGCCAGCGTTGTGGCGTTCGCAACATCGATTTGATCGTATTGAGTGCTGGAGGTCCCGCCCAATTCAGCCAGTACTGTTGATCCCACTCCGAGATCAAGACTACCCGTGATATTGGTCGCAATCGGTAAATTGCCTCCGCTTAACGTGCCGCCAGTTTGCACCGCAACGGTATCGTGGGCCAGCGCACCAGTGAAATGGACTGTGCCACCACTACCGATGGTCAGGTTTTCAACATTGACGATATTACCGCTGGTTCCAACAAACCCGTTTGTGATCGTCATCGTGTCGGTGCCACTACCACCATCGACGGTCGTAATGTTGGTAAAATCACCGCCGTTGAAGGTAATCGTGTCTGTGCCACTCCCCATATTGACCGCGCCATTAACAGCGGCGCCGGTATTAAAAGTAGCCGTGTCCGTTCCATCACCCAAATTAATGTCACCGGTAACGACAGCACCATTATTCACGATAACATTTGCCGTGTTGTCGTAGTTTGAAGCACCATAAATACCGTTGGAGATAGCGACACCCGAGGTGGCACTAACATTCGCGCCATTATTCAACGTGATATTTGTCGTTCCGCCGGTGGAAAAGAAATTACTATCGATGCCCGCTCGGGTTCCGCCTGTAACGGTTCCGCTTACCGTAATTGCGGCCGTCGAGGCGGCATTAACATAGGAGACAATTCCAGTCTGGGCACCATTGACAGAACCGCCTGCAGCGACCGAGATCGACAGGCTGCCACCGTTATAGGCCGTGCCAACGACACCGACACCGATTGCGGAAGTGCCGGTGACGCTGCCATTGATTACGATCGTATTATTGCCACTTCCCAGAGTATTCGCGAAAGACTCAATCCCTCTCTGGTTTCCCGTAACCGTACCGTTTGTCGTAATATCAATATTGTTGTCAGCCGAGGCAATTATACCGTTAACAAAACCTCCGGATACGTCATTGGCGGTGATCTGGAGATTACCACCAGTCGCAAGATTGAACGCATAGATCCCGTTAGACCCACCTTCGATGAGGCCATTGCTCGTGATCGTTATATCGCCGCTACTCGTCGCACCACTTTGCTGGGCATGAATTCCAGTGCTACTGCCCCGAATGGTTGACGCATTATTGTCGGTTATGCTGATCCCTGCGGTATTGATGCCTTGACTTCTTATCGCCGCAGTCGCAGCGGTATCGATCCCAAACCCGGCGGTCGTCGTAATGCTGACAGCCCCACCCGGCACCCCATTCAAATTTTGTTGAGCATCGGTTCCCGGATTAGCAATTCCAGAACAGGAATAGACCCCGGCACCGCCGGTACAGGCACCGGCATAGGCCTGCTTACCGCCATAGCTAAAGAGGACTCCAGCCATCGCCGTTGTCATGGCGAGCTGAACGCGCAAACTGTTCTTAGGAAGTGAGGGTTTTAGATCAGTGATAGCCATTCACTTCTCATACAAAGAGATACTAATATTCAACACCACCGACCCAAGGTCTTGGTATCATAACAGCCGCCGTTTCACAATATCGTTGCGGCTCAAATAGATGAGTTCACTGATGTCCAATTTCATTCTCAATGACACGCTCGCCGCCGATACAGTTGAGCTCACGCGCTGGCCGTTATGCCGTGTTCTCCTGATGAATGACAGCCGCTACCCGTGGATAATCCTGGTGCCAGCGCGGGCGGACATGAAAGAGATTCACGATCTTGCGCCCGCAGATCAAACACTCCTGATCTCTGAACTTGATCGCGCTTCGCGAGTTCTCGCTGATTTGTTTACACCGAACAAAATCAACGTCGGCGCGCTCGGCAATATCGTCTCCCAACTGCATATCCACGTTGTGGCGCGCCATGCCGATGATGATGCCTGGCCGGGACCTGTGTGGGGTGCGCATACACCAATACCGTATGAACAGACCGAACTCAAAAATTTAACAGAGCAGCTCCAAAACGCGCTGCAGTAGTCGGAACGGCTAAAGCGCTTTACGCCGTCGGCGAACGATCCCAAGCCCAAATACGCTGAGACCAAAGATCGTCATCGTGCCAGGTGCCGAAGCCTGGGTGACATCATGCAAAGCATAACCGTTGAGAATAGTTCGATTGCCCTGATCGATAAATGACGTCAGCAAGGATGCTGTATCAGCGGTAAATTCGGCGACGACATTGATGCCGCGATTTCCCATATTGACGATGTCGATATTGCTGCCGAGTACGGAAATTCGCTGATCGTCACCTGTACTATTCGGCACATTAGAAAACAGAAGCTGAAGACGGTAGGTATTACCAACCGTCAGTCCACCGAGCGTCAACGTACCCGGCGCAGTATTTGGGGTGAAAACCAGATTACTGAGAACCCGGTCCAGGCCGGTTGCCGTACCATATTGGTTCGAAAAATTGCCGCCGCCATTGGTGAAATTACCAATGCCAGACTGATCAGTGCCGAATGCCACACCATTAATTGTTCCGGTAATCGGCGAAGCACCGAGACTATTGGCAACAACCAGCGTGCCGGTGCTGGCAACGTCAAACTGGTTTACGATGTCATGTTGGGTAAGCGAAATGATCCCGGCAGAGGCGCTTAACCCCACCAGCTGGAAACAAAATACTGCGATCAAAACGCGTAATTTCATCAAATCTGCTCAATCACTCTACTAACACCGCGATCTATGGCGCGATGTCCTGCCCTTATCCATGCAATTTGTATGCCAATAATAAGTTTTGAGTGTATTCAAAGGGTTAGCGGTTACCCAACACGGCACAGCTCAAAAGTCGTAAGAAATTCTGACAGTTAGCGGGCGTAGGCTGAAAATATCAAAATGGCACCGTGCCCTCGATCAACGTGCGATGCAGATGCCGTATGCCGGGTTCTTTAATCTTGCCTAGACCTTTATGGAGCGTGCAGCGATTGTCCCAAATCAGGATATCGCCGAGCTGCCATTTATGGATGTACATATGCTCTTCGCGTTGCTGAACCGCGAAGAGTTCCTGTAGCAAGTCTTCGGACTCATCTTCCGGCAGACCTTCGACAAATAACGTATGGCGTGGCGATACAAACAACGCCTTGCGGCCGCTCTCCGGGTGGGTGCGGATAATGGGGTGCATCACGTCAGGCGCGCCTGTGTCATAGACACTTTTGCCGTCACCATGTTGTTCCGGGACTTTGACCCGCGGATTGCGCAACCGGTTCCACGAGTTAATACCGCGTACGCCGTCGAGCCGTTGTTTGGTTTCCTCGGGCAACGCCTCATAGGCAGCATAAGTATTGATAAAGGCGGTCTCACCGCCCTCCTCTGGCACCTCGAGCGCGTGCAGCATAGTGCATTTGGCAGGCACCGGCTGGTACAAAGAATCCGTATGCCATTCATCGCCGGCATTGGTCGCGCCGACCCATTTGCCGTTGACCTTCTTGTTGGACAGGACGAGCATTTCGGGATGCTCCTTGTCCTTGTTGGTCTTGGAAATATGAAAAGCCAGCTCACCAAAATGCAGGCTGAATTTCTTCTGTTCGACCGGCGACATATTCTGGTCGCGGATGACGATAACCTGATGTTCCAGAAACGCGTCGGTGATGGTGTCGACATCAGTCTCGCTCATATCATCGGCAACTTTGGCGCCAACGATTTCTGCCGCGAAGCTGTCTGTTAGTTTATTGACCTGCATTCTTTGTTCCCTCATAAGCGCCCCGCCAATTCATGCCGGACGGTTCAGCGCCATCTCAATCCGATTATTGTCGGGATCATATATATCAATGCGCCACGAGCCACCCTGAACCTCGGGCCCGTAGTCCGGCGTCAGGCCACGCTCGGCCAGCGTGTCGATGACGGTCTGGATATTATCGACGTCATCCATCGCGACATTGATGTGCTGCATATTGCCCTTCTCGCGCTCGACCGGGACCCAGTCGGGATTGGGCCGCAGATCTATCTGGTTGTTGGGGCCAACGCGCACGGCCACAAACGGCGTCTTGCCCGCGTGATATTCCTCCAGCGATTTCTGGTTAATCTCCATGCCGAGTTTTTGATAAAACGTCATCGATTTTTCGAGATCACGCACCCAGATAACGACATGATCAATCCGGTTAAAACTCCACATCGCAAGCCTCCCCAGCCATGAATATGTAAGGGACTATAGCAGAGAGAAGATGCGGCGTTGCATGGAGAAATATGAGACGCCCAATCTAGCGGTATGTCCTCAACATCCTTCAGACGGCAGAAATACGATGTGTCTTCGATCAAAAGCCGGGGTTGTTGTGGTTGGCCACGACCGTGATAATATGATTTCGTATCAAATGAGCATAGCCAACAAAATTATTAATTGTTCAATTTCAAATGGGAGATTTTTATGATGAAAAAGATTTGCGTGCCGGTTTGCGCGGCACTCGTTTTATCCATGCCTGTCTTGACGACAGCCCCGGCATTTGCCGCTGAGGTCAAACTCAAGATGGTGTCCATGTTGCCGAAAAAAACACCTATCGGAAAAACCTTCGGTGGATTTGTCGATCGCATTAATGCCAAGCTTGCTGGCGAATTCAAGATCGATTGGCGCGGCGGCCCGGAAGTCGTCCCCCAGTTCAAGCAGCCCAATGCTGTCCGGCTCGGCTCGGTCGATATGACCCTGACCAGCCCAAGCTATGCCAACGGCATCCTGAACGTATCCGGTGCGGCCAACTATTCGAACAAGCAATATGCTGAGATTAAGTCCACCGGCTATCACGCCTACATGACCAAGCTGCACGCAGCAAAAGGGCTGGTCTATGTTGGTGAACTTCCGGTCTCCCAATTGCGTTTTCACATTTTCCTCAAGAAACCAATCAAGACACTCAGTGATTTTAAGAACATGAAAATTCGCGTGTTCCCGGCCATCGCTCCGGCGATCAAGGCCCTTGGCGCCAATCCCATTGTTCTGCCCATGCCGGCGATTTACACGGCCATGGAACGGGGTGTTGTCGCGGGTTTTGTGACAGGCGTTTCTGGTGTCGCCAAGCGGTTTAAAGGTCTCATCGGCGCCTACGTAGATCCTGGTTTTTATCGGGCAACGTTCCACGTCCTGGCAAATCCGAAATCATGGGCGAAGGTTCCGGCGGCAACACAGGCCAAGGTCATCAACTTTGTTCGTAATGCCGATCCGGTAGCCTATGAAGCCAGCTGGAATGCAAATCTAAAGGCTGGCTATGCAACCCTTAAGGCAGATGGGGTCAAGACTGTCCGCTTTTCATCTGCTGAAGAGGCTAAATTCAAAAAGACTGTCTTCGATGCCGCCTGGGCTGCGGTTAATAAGAAGTCTGCCGAACATGGCCCAACGCTTCAGAAAATGTTGATGAAGTAACGTCAACCTCGTTTAACGTAGTTCGCATCAACCTGGCCGGCCGACACAATACCGGTCAGGGGATGCGGCTATACCCGTTCTTACGTCTTCTCTAAAAAAGCCAGACAATCCATGCACAATGTGCTGACAGTGGCGGCAAAATGGTTCGACCGGCTAAACGGGTTTTTGGCGGCTGTCGCTTGCGCGTTGATGGTGCTGATCACTCTTGCAATTTGTATGGAAATCGTCACCCGCTCGTTCTTCGATATTTCAAATCCCTGGCTGGTCGAGCTTAGCGAGATAACACTGCTTTATTTGACCTTCCTGGCAGCGGCCTGGGTGTTAGGCAATGACAAGCATGTCTCTATCGATCTTCTTCTTGGATTTATGGGGCCTAAGACGGTTAAGACGCTCCATATAATATTGTCAGCGGTGGCGGGGTTGACCTGCTTGATTGTTTGCTGGTTTGGCGTGCTGACCGTCATCGATCAGTTCCAAAACGACATCCGCGAGCCCACGATGATGGCACCACTTACTTTTTGGATTACAGCGGTGGTGCCCTTTGGCCTGCTGCTTCTCGGGCTCCAGTTCTTTCGACGCGGGGTTAGGGCGGCCCTTGGCCTTCCCCTCTCCATCCGCCAGCAAGAAGAATAGGAAGCGCATTTCATGGAATGGTGGGAAGCCTTTACAATCATCATGGGGTCGCTGTTCGTGCTGATGTTCATCGGCATGCCTGTCGCTTTTTCTTTCCTGGTGGTGAACTTGGTGGGCTCCTATCTGTTTTTTGGCGGGCTGCCCGGTCTGTCGCAGCTCGTCATTCAAGTTTCAGAATCATTGAGCACCTTCACCCTCGTCCCGGTGGCCCTGTTTTTGGTCATGGGCGAAATCATGTTCCATTCCGGTATTGGGCTCAGCCTGCTGGATGCCATCGACAAATGGTTTGGCAGTGTAAAAGGCCGCCTTGCCCTCATGGCGGTTGGCGGCGGCGTTCTGTTCTCCACCCTGACCGGAAACAGCATGGGGAGCATCGCCCTCCTCGGGTCATCGCTGGTCCCGGAAATGGAAAAAAGAGGCTATGGCAAACCCATGTCGCTCGGCCCGATCCTCGGCAGTGGCGGGCTTGCTATTATGATTCCGCCGAGCGGCCTTGCGGTTCTGCTCGGTGTTGTCGCCGAGCTTTCCATCGGCCGCATTCTGATCGCGATCGTTCTCCCCGGCATCATCATGGCGATCCTCTATACGCTCTATATTCTGGGACGTTGCGCGCTGGACCCCAAGGTGGCTCCCGCTTTTTCAGTTGAAACCGTGCCGTGGCCAGAGAAGCTGCGTATCGCAGCCACCCAAATCCTGCCAGTGGCTTTCATTATATTCATGGTTGTTGGTGTCATTTTTACCGGCTTGGCCACACCCAGCGAATCCGCGGCATCAGGCGCCTTAGCAACATTCCTTCTAGCGGTATTCCAGCGCCGTATGAGCTGGAAAGTGTTCAGAAACGCCATCGTCGGCAGCCTGGAAATTTCGGTCATGCTGCTGCTGATCATCTCGGGCGCCCTAGCCTTTACCCAGATGCTGGCCTTCACCGGCGCCACAGAAGGCCTCGTCAATCTGGTCCTCAGCATTGATGTGAGACCGCTGGCTGTCATCGGGCTGATGCTGGTAACGGTCATCGTGTTGGGCATGCTGATGAGCCCTGTCCCGATCATGCTGGTAACCTTGCCGGTTTTTGTCCCTGTCGTGGAAAAACTGGGATTCGACTCGATCTGGTTCGCGGTGCTGTATTTGATCGCAATTGAGACCGGTTCGACATCGCCGCCATTCGGCGCCGGGTTGTTTGTCATGAAAGGCGTCGCCCCCAAAGGGACAACCATGAACGAGATCTATCGCGCCGCCGTGCCGTTCCTGGTTTGCGACGCACTGGCGATTCTGATTGTCCTGTTCTTCCCCATCATCGTGGCTTGGCCCGTTAGCCTGATGTAGGACCCGGTCGCGGATCAAACATTGGCGCGCACGACACAAGCAGCAGCATAAATTTCGTCGTCACACGTTCCGGCATGTTGCTTAGAAATTTGCCATCGAGGCTTCCGCTACTGCCCAAACAACGGACGTCTAATGTTTTTGACAGTACGTCCGTTAATGACCCAAAGCGGAAGTTAAAAATAAGAAAAAGTGGCCTGGTCGGACTACCGATGTTGTTTTGTTTCCTTGAAGAGAATTCACGTAGCTCGTTTACGACACACACACATTATGCCAGCAATCCCCAAACCGAATAAAGCCAAACCGGCAGGTGCGGGGACGGCCACTGCTACTGTGAGCACGTCCGAAATGGCGTAGATGCTACCGCTTAATTCCGGATTTGTTCTCCCTGCGTTGATCCCCGCCATCCCGCTATCATTCGCGAGTCCAAACTTTGTCGTACCGAAGCCGGAGAAAAACCCGTCGGTTCGTAACCCGTCTGCGTCTGTACCTGTCCAAACCAGTGAGCCCGTCCAAATGGTCCCCGCTTCAGTGATATTCAGCGGTGTATCTCGCGTCCCGTCCCATAAATCCGCATTGTTATCCGCTAATTTTGTAGATGATGAATCCAGAAGATAAATAGGGACACCGGTCGCTGTCGTGGGGTCGGTCCCGGTATTACTGCGTGCATTTCCAGCGGCGTTCGACGCGATTGCATACCAAGCAGTTCCTAAGGCGGCAAGAGTGGCTTGGCTGTTCGCTGCGGCGGTGACGAAAGCATTGTAATCAGCTAAATTTGATGAAATCGCATTCATAGTATTGCTAGTCACAAAGGCGAGGCGATAGCTGTCGCCGACGTTCAGGCCTGTTGGAACTGTAATAGGCGCTGCCTGAGCACTCGCAATGAAGATACTTGCGGCTATACCAATTAGCCCTGACATCACTTTTTTTGAGATAAACATTTGTTCTTCTTCCAACCGATTGAATCCTACGAAAATATTTTTGTGGGTTGATATTTGAAAATAACGCGGGCCATTTATCGTGTCGGCATTCCGGCCTGTTTCATACATCGCTGCGCAATCGCCGAGATTTTCTTTTTCTCAGTTGGTTTGACGACGTGGGTGCTGAGGCATTCAATGGCGGTGATTAGCGCTTTCTGCGGACAACCCAGTCGTTCGTATAGCCCGATGACGTTTGCGGCGTTGGCACTTTGTCGGGCCCCTTCCGCCCGATTGCTGCGGGCGACCTGTTCCAGAGTTGCGATATAGCTGGAGATAGCCAAAGGCCCGAGCAACAGGCACCGGTTGGTGGTTTCCTGAGCGTGCGCATGGGTTGAAATCAGCGATGTCGTGATGACAAAAAGGGAAGCCAAGAGGTTCTTCATGGTATTTTCCTATTTCGACGACGCAACATCAGACCAATGAGACCTATTCCGAATATTGCCAACGCTCCAGGCTCGGACACGACACTGGCAGTGAACAGATGCGCCTGGCCGACATCGACCCCGCTGGTGTCATCTCCCCGGCCGCCTATCAGTAAATTGTTGCCAGAGATAGAGACCGATACCCCAAACTCATCGGAGGTCGTTGGCGTTGGATCATCGATAGTTTGTAGCAACGCACCAGTAAGTGCATCGAACAGATAGGCTTGGCCCACTCCCCCGCCGTTAGTATCGTCGCCAAAGGCTCCTATAAGCACATTGGTGCCATCAATCGCTACTGAAACCCCAAAATTATCCAGGCCCGTTGGGGTTGGATCACTGAAAGTGTGCAGCAGAGCGCCAGTCGTGGCATCAAACAGATATGCTTGGCCAACATCGACACCGCTGGTGTCGTCGTGTCGGGCGCCTACTAACGCAAAGTTGCCTGAGATCGCCACGGATGAACCGAAACTATCTGCGCCCGTCGGCGTTGGGTCATTGAACGTCTGTAGCAGCGCACCGGTAGTCGCATCAAAAAGATGTGCTTGACCCACGCCGGGTCCGTTCGTGTTATCGGAAACTGCCCCAACCAGCACGTTATTGCCCGATATTGATACTGAACGACCGAATTGGTCACCACCTGTCGGGGTCGGGTCGTTGAAGGTCTGCAGTAACGCGCCAGTGGTGGCGTCGAACAGATGCGCCTGCCCTACATCCAGACCGTTCGTGTCATCTCGCCGTGCTCCGATCAGCACATTATTACCAGATACTGATACAGATCCGCCGAACTGGTCATTAGTCGTGACGTTCGGATCATTGAAGGTTTGCAGCAACGCGCCGGTAGTAGCGTTATATAGATGCGCCTGGCCCACATTGACACCTTGCGTGTCATCGGCTGATGCGCCGATTAAGGCATGGTTGCCAGATACTGATACCGAGAGCCCGAACAGGTCATTCCCCGTTGGCGTCGGATCATCGAAGGTTTGCAGCAATGCGCCAGTAGTAGCGTTATATAGATGAGCCTGACCCGAACCTGACCCGAGTATCGACCCAACCAACATATTATTGCCGGAGATCGACACCGAGGACCCAAACAGATCACCACTCGTCGGAGTCGGGTTGTCTATAGTCTGGGTCAGAGTGAACGGTGCGGCCTGGGACGTCGGTCCAACGAGACCGAAGACCAAGACAAGCCCTAGCACTGAAGCCAAGCTCGAGATGGTTTTATACATTTGTTTTTTCCTTAGATTAATTGTCGGATTAAAGATTTAAGACCTATTGCAGTGATGTCGTATTAAACCAACCAGGTCGACCTCCTGCAGTATTTGGCGCGCGTTAAAACACCGCCACAGGTAAGGTTGTCCAAAAACAGTTTTATCGGTTGCCTCCGGTTGGCCCGTTATCGACCTCACAGCCGAGTCGGGAATATTAATTTACCTGAGGTGCTGAACGTACCTCAGTAATTTACCTTGTCGAAAATTCCCCCAGCCAACCGCACCCTGGAGGAGATTGCCATAATAACCGCGCTCATGTACAAGTATAGATGATTTGAACTCAATTTATAGGTGGCGACGAGAGGTACTTTTCAATTTTTTGTGCAACCATAGACAATGGTTCTACGTCCACTATTGGCTATTGACGGAAACGACAGCTTCTGAAACCAGTGTCCGCTTTGCACCCGTTAGCAGACATTTGGCCTAGTTCTTTCCTCTGTTACGCCAACAACTGACAACGAAACATCTAGTACGGTCTAGCCAAATAGTGATCGCCATAAACCGTGCAAGTTTACGCGCCGACCAACAAAAAAGGCGCTCTTGGTTCTTTCCCAATTGGTTACAAGTTGGTATTGCGCAGCGGCACGAGCGTCTTCCTCGGTATCGTATCGGAACATTTCGCTACTTCCATCGTTCCAACGCACTTTGACGCCGTAATAAAAAATTCCACTCATGACGCCATATTACCCATAAAAATCGAGATAACTATAATTCTTGTTTTCTTCCTCGCTCCAAACGGCAGCCATAAAGTCCCCCCAAGATCTCAGAGACATTAAAAAATAGGCACCATCCGAAAATACAGGGGTGATGCCTCCCGACTGGTGAACGCCCCCTGATACTTTGACTTTGTTTTCTATAGCGGAGTGTCTAGCAACTTCCATATATCGTTGAGTTTTTGCATCAAACTCACCCACATAATCCTTCCAGCGCATTCCGTTTTCAAAGAAACCGCCCCACCAAGTTAGAGCGCTTCCTCCCTCTGGGGTGTCATCTTCATCCCAGCTTATTACCGAGAGATGTTTCGATTCTGTTTCCATTTCAACTGCATGGTGCTTTCTGCCCCCAGAACCTTAACACTATTTTTAAGCTAGTTGAGGAAGAAGGATTCGAACCCGCAAGGCGGTTTCTTGTGCTCTACCCATCGTAGCCTATGACATTGGGGTCCAGTCTCGTCGAGGCATGTTATGCCGCCATGCCCCGCAATGTTTAGTACATACGGCTGGTACAAAATGCCCGTTGTAAGTATGGTTTGTCGAGAAATCGGAGCTTCAACAGGGAGGACAGCCATGATACGGGCGATAACATTGCTGGCTTTGACAGGGCTGCTGGTTACGAACGGAGCGCTGGCAGAAGGACGTCTGCAGAAATATCAGAACAAGGCGAATTGCTACGTCTGGAACCCCCAACCGCAAAAAAAAGAAACTGTAACGTGGACGGGCCGATGCGTTGCTAGTCGGGCGGATGGCTCTGGGACACAGACGTGGCGGTTTTGGAAGAATGGTGCGTGGAAGGAAGACAGTTACACTGGCACACAGCGCGACGGCAAGCGTCACGGGCGCGGTGTTTTCTCAGGATCAAACGGATACAAATACGACGGCGAGTACAGGAATGGAAAGCGGCACGGTCGCGGTGTGTTCAGATGGGGGAACGACAGTAAATACGACGGCGGTTGGCGGGACAACAAGAAACACGGGCGCGGTGTTTCCTCATGGGCGAACGGCAACAAATACGACGGCGAGTACAGGAATGGAAAGCAGCACGGACGCGGTATGTTCAGATGGGGGGACGGTACTAAATACGACGGCGGTTGGCGGGACGGCAAGTGGCACGGGCGCGGTTTTTTCACTGGGGCGGACGGCAGCAAATACGACGGCGAATACAGGCACGGCAAGTGGCACGGGCGCGGTGTTTATACAGAGAAGAGCGGCGGTAAATATGTCGTTGAAAGTAAAAATGGCAAGCTCTTGCGCAAGGTACGGATAAAATAAGCAGCCAACCTCAGAAGGCTGCGGCGCATTGCTTAGGACGCGAACGCATAAAATTGGTGAACTGATAATCACCTGCTGGGTCGACCATGATAGTTCCGCTTCTGGCTAGTAGCAGACATCGCGGATGAAACAATCAGCGTCCGCTGTTGCCCCGAACTCAGATATCGACGGGCTGACTTTCAATCAAATCCATAGAGCTGTGCCGGGTTATCGACCAATATCTTGCGTTGAGTTTTAGCATCTGGCGCATAAAGCGGGATCAGGTTGAGAAGATCGTCGTCATCCGTTGCCTTCTCTCCAACGCCAGGATGCGGCCAGTCTGTTCCCCAAATCACCCGGTCGGGCGTCAATGAGACGAAGGCAGCGGCGATCTCGATGGCGTCTTCAAAGGGATATGACTGATGTGAGATTTTTTCGATGGCCGAAGTTTTTATCCAGCCATTGCCACCCGAAACATGCTTCGCGACCAATCGAAATGAGTCCTGATCTGTGCCACCGGTCGCCGGGTCAACGCCACCGAAATGATCGAGTACAAACGGGATCGTAAGTGCTTCCAGCAGGTCAGCATAGTCAAGAATGGCATTGTCTTTAAAGTGCAACAGCAGGTGCCAGCCGAGCGGCTCAATGCGGCGCGCCATTTCCAGCACAGCGGGCTTATCGAGCGCGCCGCCATCAAGCGTCGGGCTATAACGCACGCCACGAAATCCAAGGCGATGAAGTTCCTCCAACCGTTGATCAGAGATCGCCGGTTCGACTAAAGCGATGGCGCGATAGTCTCGGTCGCCGCTGTCCATCGCATCGATTGTCACGGCGAGGTCAGTACCATGACCCGGTGGATGGACGATCACACAGCGATCCACACCGATAGCCAGATGCATCGCTTCTAGCTGTGGTGCAGGGCCATCGGGCGACCGATCACGATGGCTTTCGACAAACGGAAAACGCGATGGCGGGCCGTAAACATGGACATGACAGTCGCAAGTACCGGGCGGCGGCGTGACTCTATAAATCAGAGGTTGCGCCACTGACAAAGCGATTGCTGTCGCTGTCGTATAACGAGTACGCCAAGAACCAGGCTGAACAACGCAACAGATCCCGGCGCTGAAATCGCGGTTGCGTCGAGATGAACATCGTCAAAATCCACCTCAAGGTCAGGCAGACTCGGTAGCCCCGTCAGCTGGTTTAGATTGACCAGTCGAATGCCAAGACTTTGTCCAAGCTGTGCATGCGCTGCGCCGACATCGACGGTAAACACCGATGTCAGAAACTCCCCTTCAGGGATCAGGCCACCAAGCGTGTTGTTGTCCTGGCCAATCACGACGCCGCCGGCGAGAAGCTCAATACGATAGCCTGGAAAACCATCGAGATTGAAGAACTCGGCATTCTGGGCTGTACCACTCGCAATATTGCCAACCTCAACCGCGAGTTCATATCGCGTATTGGCCTGCAGGGTATCGCCCAATGTTTGGGTCAGGCCAAATTCCCCTGCCCCGGTCGACGCACCCCGGTTAAACATGATCGCGACCTTATTGCCTTGCGGCGCTGTCGCGTTGAAGAAGTCTGTCCCGTTAGGCTCAAGAGTGCCAAGAAAAACATCGGGCCCATTTCCCGATCCAACGATGATGCTGTTGGGGTCATACTGGACCCAGCCGGTCGGTGTGCCAAAGGTAAACTCATTAAATACGGCCTGACCCGAGGTATCCTCGAACCCGGCATTGACGACAGTGACTGGCGCAGCGTGGCCAGAAATCGGCCAAACAGCTACGCAGAGCGCCAGCAACACACTTAAACGTTTCAAGCCCGAAACCATTCAAACCCCAATTTGATCGCACGGGTTAAACCCGTACCAACCTTTCTCCCCAGAAAGGCGACCGCATAGTCTTGGCTGTCAGGGTGGATGTCAATATCGGACCGTTATCGCTAACCAAAATCACCATGGAGTCAGCCGTCGAAATTTGAGACTATGTCTGCAACGGGCCGACCAGCCCTTTCGCTTTACATAAGGAAATACCATGAGACGCGCCGCAATCGTTAGCCCTGTCCGTACCGCCGTTGGCACCTTTGGGGGCTCCCTCAAATCCGTCCCGGTCGAGGAACTTTCCGCCGTCGTAATCCGCGCCATTCTCGAGCGCACGGGTATTGCACCAGAAAAGATTGAAGAGGTCGTGTTCGCGCAAAGCTACGCCAATGGTGAAACACCCTGCATCGGTCGCTGGGCAGCCTTGCAGGCTGGTTTACCGATTGAAACAGCTGGTATGCAGCTCGACCGGCGTTGCGGTGGTGGCCTGCAGTCAGTGATCACAGCGGCAATGATGGTCCAGACCGGGGCCGCCGATGTCGTTATTGCGGGCGGCGTCGAAAGCATGAGCAATGTCGAATATTACACAACCGACATGCGCTGGGGAAAACGCGCCGGATCGGTCAAATTTCATGACCGTCTGGACCGTGGCCGAGAACGCTCGCAACCGGTCGATCGGTTTGGCGAAATCTCCGGCATGATTGAAACGGCAGAGAACCTCGCGACTGAATATCAAATTTCGCGCGAAGAAGCCGATGAGTATGGGCTCCGCAGCCAGCAACGCGCCACCGCTGCCTGGGACAACGGGGCATTTGCCGACGAAGTTATTCCGGTCAGCGTCCCGCAGCGCCGTGGCGACGATATTGTGTTCGATAAGGACGAAGGTGTCCGCCCCGACGCCAACATAGAACAGCTCGGCAAGCTTCGTTCCATCATGAAAGACGGCACGGTTACCGCCGGTAATGCCAGCCAGCAAAACGACGCGGCCGCCGCCTGTCTGGTCGTTGCCGAAGATGTGTTGCAAGACCTCAAGCTCGACCCGATGGGCTATATGTCCGGCTGGAGCGCAGTCGGCTGTCACCCCGAGACGATGGGCATCGGCCCGGTCGGTGCAGTTGAAAAGCTGTTCTCAAAATCCGACCTGTCGCTCGATGATATGGACCTGGTGGAGATCAATGAAGCCTTCGCCTGTCAGGTTCTCGCCTGCCTCAAGGGGCTGGGCTGGAATGACCCCGACCGGCTTAACGTCAATGGCTCTGGCATCTCACTTGGTCATCCGATTGGTGCAACCGGTGTGCGGATCATGACCTCAATGCTGCATGAGCTGAAACGCCGTGGCGGCAAGTATGGCTTGGAGACCATGTGTGTCGGTGGCGGTCAGGGCGTCGCCGCGTTGTTTGAGGCGGCATAATCACGATGTCGCAATTAGCCGGCGGCAAATAACGCGCGGTGCTTGCTTTTACCTCAGCAACAGACATTTCTTTGGGAGCATAGTACGTCCGCTAATGATCCAGGGGAGACGAGCGATCATGTGTTTCTCGTCTCGACTCCCCGCTCACTATGTTCTGCATCGTTCGAGTTCATTGGGGAATTGCCGAATGATTGAAAGGGGATCTCGGCCATTTAGGTCATGGTTGAATAATTCGAGCTCCAGCGTTCCATGATAGTTGAGTGTGGTGAAGAGTTGGTGCAGTTCATGCCGACCGAGGCCGCCTGCCGAAAGCGTATCGCGCCCGACGGCTAAGCCGTTTTCGAATCTTGGGTTACAGAGTTGAAGCAAGGCAACTTTGTCTGAGCGATCGTGCAGCACTTTTGATAAATCCGGATCCCACCAGGAATGGTAAAGGTCCAGAATGAGTTTGGCATTGCCATACAGCGCGACAATATCGAGACCATGTGCGCAACTATTGATACAGCCTTTGGTCAATATGTCGGCTGGATATATTGGTTCCAGGCCGAGCACGATATTTGCCGCTGCCGCAAATTCGGCCAGCTTGCCAAACCCTTCTTCTACCTGCCTGTGGGCACAGTCCAATTGTAAAGGCGGCTCACCGAGCCCGCCAGTTATGACGCAGAGAACATCGGCATTTAGTTGAGCGGCAAACTCGACCATTTCCTTGTTGGTGTATTGAATCGGGTTGGGGTCGCCGAGCGTGAAGTAACCCGCGCTGTTGAGTGAGGAAACGCCGAGGCCTTGATCTTTGAGGCAACTGATTAGGTCCCGAATTCCCATTTCGGCAATTGCCGTCCGTGTGATCCCTACAGATGTCATCCCTGCTTTTCGGACCGCAGTCGCAAAATCGGGAAAAGAGACCTCTTCGCCGCAAATATAGTGATTAACCGAAAGGTTTGGGTTTTGGGTTTTAGCCATGTCTGTCTCGTTTAAAGAAATACACAATCCAGAACCCGGTCATGGCCGTAAACAGGCCCGCGAGTCCTACAATGCCAAAGACTTCCCCAAACAAGAAATACCCCATAATGGCGGTTGTCGGTGGCATCAGATAAAACAAGCTCGTCACGCGAAGGGCTTGGCCCTGACGCAATAACCAGTAAAACAATGCATAGGCTATTGCCGACAGCACGATGACTTGCCAGCCAATTGCAAAGATAAGAGTGCTGGTCCACTTGATCGCCTCAGTTTCGAACAGGAAAGAAATGCCCCCACAAAACAAGGCGGAGATGCCAAGCTGCAGAGCATTCATGCTCCTGATGTCGTGATCACCACAGTATTTTTTTTTGATAGAGCGTTCCGGCGGTAATCGCCAAAAGACAAAGAAACGCCGCGATAAAGGAAATGACAGGCGTGCCTTCGAATATCGCCTTTTCCCACACTACCATGGCTACCCCAGCAAAGCCGAGCATCAGACCTAACCACTGCCTCCAGGTGACTGGTTCCTTTAGCACGGGGCCCACGACAACACCGGTCAGAATAGGCTGGATGCCAGTGATGACGGCAAGGGCGCCGGCAGCAAGACCGAGATCGATCGCGACGAAAACGCCCCCGAGATAAGCGGCATGCAGCAGTACTCCGGCGATCACTATGTGCATAACTTGCATCGGGTCGCGGGGCCACGCGGCACGCATGAGAATCGCGATCACGCAAAGGAGGCCCGCCGATAGCGAGAAACGAATGGCGAGAAACTGAAATGGCTCAATATAAGGGAGCCCCAGTTTCGAGGTGATATGGCCTGAACTCCACAACACAACAAAGAGCAGCGAAACCGAGAGGATAACGGTGGTCGACTGGCCCCTACCGGCGGTCATTTCACCAGCATCAGGCTCAAGGACGGCACGAAAGTAATAAGACCCAGCATAATGAAGGCGATTACTAAAAAGGGCGCTGTGCCGCGAAATACCTCAGAGACAGATACTTTGCCGATGGCGCTTAACGTAAACAAATTGAGCCCGATGGGCGGCGTCACGGCGGCGATTTCCATATTGATAATCATGATGATAGCAAAATGGATCGGATCGATCCCCAACAGTTTGATAAGCGGTAAAAAGATAGGAAGCGTGATGAGCAGCGCCGAGATAACTTCCAGAAACATGCCCAGAAAGATAAGCAACACATTGACGCAAATCAGGAACAGGGCAACGCTCAGCTTGTGGTCGGCGATCCAGGTGACGAGCGTTTGTGGTATACCGCTATCTGTCATGGCATAGCCAAACACTGCGGCCCCGGCGAGAACGAGAAGGATCGCTGCCGACGTAACGCAGCCGCGCGCAACCACTTCTACGAATTTACGGATACCCTGGCGCTGATATTCTGGTGCGGTAATAACCAGGGCGTAGACGACCGCGACGGCGCTGGCCTCGGTCGGCGTAAAAATTCCACCATAGATACTGCCCAGAATGATAACCGGCAGTATGAGGACATCTGTTGCCGCGACAAGAGCTTGAACTCGTTCTTTAGCGCTGGCTTTTGGACGCAATGTCTCCGGCCACTTCCATGTACGAACGATGACGTAGAGACACAGGAGGGCACCGAAAATAAGTCCGGGCACGATGCCTGCCTGAAACAACTTCCCGATGGATTCGTTTGAAACCAGCCCATAGATGATAAGAGGGATAGAGGGAGGGATAAGAATACCCAACCCGCCTGACATAGCGATCAGTCCGAGGCTGAAACGTTGTGGGTAACCGCGTTCAATGAGCTCGGGCAGAACCACGACGCCGATGGCAGCGGCGGTTGCGATGCTGGAGCCGCACATAGCAGAAAAAATAATGGTTGAGATGACGGCAACGACGCCGAGCCCGCCCGGAAGGTGACCGATTTGGGCATCAATACTCAGGACCAGGCGCTTGATGGCGCCACCTCGGCTCAAAATCTCCGCAGCGATAATAAAAAATGGAATGGCCAGCACCGGCGTCTTGTCCAGGGCGCTGAACATGATACCCGCCGAGACCGGAAGTGATGTCGTGATGATAAAAATATAAGAGGTCCCGGCAGCGGCTAAAGACAGGCCGATGGGGACACCTATTATCGACAGGATAGCAAGCGTTCCAACGAGCAGAAGTGTGGCTGATCCGACATCCATATCGGACCCTATACCCCACCACTATCGGCGCTAGCTTGTGGGGCCTCTGGATTATTTTGCCAGAGCATAACGATAGAGCGAATGATCTGGATGCTAAGCAGGAATCCTCCGGCAAATATAGCAACGTGAAATGGCCAGATCGGCCAGCGCAGAGCGGTGGGCATACGCTCGTCAAACATCAAAGTCTCGTCGGCCAAGGTAAAGCCAGAAACAGTGAGACCGAGAGCCAACAACAAGGTAATAACATGGGCGATGGTTTGGATGATCCGGCGTCCAGCGTCATTACAGAGATGTTCCAGCAACGTAAACCGGATGTTGACGCCAAACCGCACGGCGGCGGCGATCCCGACGAAGGTGCCCCAGATCATACAGTAACGGACAAGAATTTCGACGGAGGGGTCCGACCAGGAGAAGCCGTACCGTGTGACAACCATGACGAACATGGCGATAGCGCCGAGAACGAAAAGGGCGCCAGTTGCAATATCTACAAATACATCAAGGCCGCGCAGTAGAATACTCATTCTACGGCGCGGCCCTGGCTGCATTGGTGTTGAAGAGGCCATAGCCTATTTGGCTAACAGCCTAGTTTTTTATTTGCTTCATCAATTCTTTTACTTTGGGGTCCAGCCCGTCATAAAGCGGCTTCAGGGCTTTTTTCCAACGGGCGCGTTCCTTTTTCGAAAACCCGACGACTTCCATGCCGTTCGCGGCGACATTCTTGTATGCCTCTGCGATAGAATTGGTGATCTCTTTCAGATTGTATGCCTTACCAGCTGCAAGAGCGGTCTGGATCATCTTCTGTCCAGCGGCACCTTGTTTTTTGTACCAGGCCGGGTTGATGACAACGACATAACCGAACGGGAACAAATTCACCTTGGTAACAGATTTCAGCACTTCGTAGAGCTTGATACGATTGCCATAAGGTGGTGTTGTCCAGGCGCCATCGGCAACCCCTTGTTTCAGGGCAGAAATACTTCCGCGCCTGGAATCGCCGTCGGAGCGGCACCGAGGGCCGTTGTCGACTTGGCCAGAACTTCTGACGGGAAGACGCGAATTTTCCGGTTTTTAAAATCTTCCAGGGTACGGACCGGCGACTTTGTCCACAGCGCAACAAATCCATCATACCAAAACCCTGCGCCCATCAGGCGTTTCTTCTTGAGGCGGCCGAGGAGTTCCTTGCCAACTGACCCATTGAGAACGGTCTCCATGGCGTCATAGCTTTCAAACAACATCGGAACTTCAAGAAGCTTGAAGGCCGGATCGAAAGTTGAAACATAGCCAATAGTCGGCATAGCCATCTGAACCTGACCGCGCGCAACAGCTGGAACTTCGTCCTTACCTGCCATCAGCTGCCCGGATGGGAAAATCGATACCTTGTATTTGCCACCGGAAATCTTTTCGAGCGATTCCTTAAAGGCAATGGCGGAGCGTGTTTTGATATGCCCGGGCGGTGCCTCAATTGGAATTTTGATTTCGGTCTGCGCGCGCGCCATGTCCGGCACACTGAAAACCGATAGACTCATCACCGCCGCAGCGGCAAACGCAAAATAATTTTTCATCCTATTCCCTCATTTTGAAAAAATTTATTGGTATTGGCAGTAATGGTAGTACATCTTTTTTGCTGCGGCGGCTCTTGTGCAGATTTTTTTAATTGTAAGTTGAAGTCTGAGAATTACTCGGCGGCTTGAATAGCCTTCCCTGCCCAGATCGTTTCGATTTCTTGAGTTGTTGTTACTAGTCCAAATCGGTGCGTCACTGTCTGCAACGTTGATTCATGTAACGACATATCCCAGCTGGCCGTCGCATCCGACGGAATGCATACGTAATAGCCTGTCTCGAAGGCGTCCCTGAGGGTGCTTTCAACACAGACATTTGTCGAAACGCCAGCGGTGATCACGGTTTTAATACCCCGCGCCCGAAGGGTCATATCCAGGTCCGTGCCTTTGAAGGCACTATAGCGGTGTTTATGGATGATCAATTCGCCTTCTACGGGCGCGAGTTCATCGATAAATTCGGCACCTTCGGTTTCAGCGATGCAAAGAACATCCGATGAATAGGTGGACCTTCGTCGTTGGGCGAGCCAAGGGCCGGAATCTGAATCATGATTAGGCAGTGTCCAGAAGCCCACATGACAGACCAGTGCGCCGCTCATCCTGGCAGCGGTAAGTAATCGTCCCATGGTTGGAATTACGCTACGCGTAGCGGCCAGATTGCGGCCAGCCTGATCGCAGAGGAAGCCGTCATAGACCAGGTCTTTCTGCATATCGATCAGCAATATGGCCGTTTGGGCCGGATCAATCCTCTCTGCGAGGCTGTCTATCATCAAGGGTTCCAAAGTCTTACTCCTTAGGCGGTGGGCATTCGGATACAAACCAGTCGGCGATGCTGCGTCCTGTCATAAAGACCGTATCCGGGTGATCCTGTAGCAGATCAAGCATCTTTTCCAGATAGCCCATACGATGCGGGACAGCGATAAGGTGGGGATGCAGCCCAAGAGTCAGGACACGGGGTTGGGTCGAGGCCTCCCGGCTGAATAACTCAAGCGTGTCGGCCAGACGACGATACATTTCCGGCGATGCATGCTTTTCCACCGCATAGACGATACTGTCATTAATCTCCAGGGCATAAGGCATCGATAGTAGCGGGCCGTGCGCTGTCGTCATCCAGCACGGTAAATCATCCACAACCCAGTCAAAAACATACTCAACGCCCTGTGCTTTGAGGATATCGGGTGTGTCCACGGTTTCCTTTAACCCGGGCCCAAGCCAGCCATCAGGGCGATTTCCGGTAAAGGCCTCAATCAGGCTAAGAGACTGATTGATCAATGCCGCTTCGTCTGTCTCTCCCTGAATTGATTTTTGATGGATGCCATGGCCGATAAATTCCCAGCCAGCATCACGCATAGCGGCGGCAAGACTGGGATAGGCCTCAATCACGCCAGCGTTCAGACTAACGCTAGCGGGCAAGCCGCGGTCCGAGAAACAATCCAGTAATCTCGGCATACCACAGCGCATGCCATATTCGGCCCAGCTATAGTTCGGAATATCTGGAATTTGCTCCAGACCGTGCGGCGCCGTGAGGATTTTGCGCGGCATCGCGTTATCAAACAGCCAATTTTCAACGTTCACCACCAAATGCACAATAATCGGTTTGCCGTTCGGTGGTTTCAAACGTGGTCGATGACTGGCCATCTGATAAGAAATTCTAGGGTTGCTCATAGCAGCGTCAGCACCTTATCCATTTGAGCTACAACTCAATAAAATATGGCAGACTTTTAGTCACACTAAAACTCCACCAGATTAGAATATGCCAGAAGATCCGACATCGATCGGCCTGCTCAGAAGTTCCTCTTTTGACCCAAAGCGGACGTGACGAGAATAAAAACGGCGGCCTACCAGACCGCCGCTTTTACGGATGAACTATTGGCCTGATTGTTGTCAGACTGTCTTGCGACACCGCGTCAGGTCGATCTCGGTTTAGTCGCCTCAGATCGACTTCAACAGCTCTAAACTGCGTCCCCAGGACAGCTCGGCCGCTGCTTCATTATAGGCGTCTCCGTGACCGGGGAGCATATAGCCATGGGCGACACCGCCCTCATAGAGAAAGACCTGAGCGTCGTCGAGCGCCGAGAAGGATTGCTTTACCTGCTCGATGACGTCCAGCGGCGCAGCCCCGTCATTGTCACCCCAGTGGAAGCTAAGCGGGCAGCCAACATCGGGGACGGCATCGAGATGATCCTGGACGAACGAGCCATGGTAGGAGAGACCCGCCTGGATGCCGCATTTGGCGGCGGCGACAGGGGCGAACGGGCCACCGTAGCAGAACCCCATCACGGCGATCTTGCCATTGCAATGGGGCTGCGTGCGCAGATCGTTGATTGTGTCCGCCATATCTCCAAAGGCCTGGTCGAAAGGTGTCCGCCCGAGACGGGCGAAGGCGCGATCGCGATCCTCCCCGGAGTGCCCGATAATCCCTGGTTCCTCGTCGCGCGAGAACGGGTTGGGGACCACAGCGGCAAAGCCCTCGCCGGCGAGCCGCTCAAGCACCATGTCCATGTCGTCGTTTAGACCAAAGATGGTCGGGGCGATCACGACTCCGGTGCTAGGTCCCCCATCCGGTGTTGCCGCCCGGCAGGGAATGGTGCCGCCGCCCGAGGCGGGGACATTGATTTCGGTTACTGCCATGTTGTTTTCTCCCATATTTATTCAACAGTGTTTTATCAACTGTATCAGAACTGCCAGCCTGGCCGTCTCACCGTCCAGCCGTATGGCGTCATTTGACCATATAGATCGTTATCAGCCAAATGCAGATGCAAGCTGGCAGACCTTCACCCCAATCAGAGGGGCGACCAGTGGTCCAAACCTACGTCGTCTTCTGAGAACACGCTGTCATAGGGCCGCGTCGCCAATAGCCGAGCCCAGGGAGACTCAGTGTCTATTCCCTAAAACTCCATCAGGTCCTCGGCGATAACGACGTCGCCAGAGTAGTGGTTCCTGACCTCCTCAGCCCAGGGCTCGTAATCTGTGGATTTAAAACGCCGCGTAAGGTGCGACAGCACCACCTTACGAACACCAGCGTCTGTTGCCAGCTTACCGATATTGTCTAACCCCATATGCCCCATCGTTGCCTGACGCATGATGCCTTCCCGCTCGGCAGTGCCCATCGCCTGCCAGATACCGTCATCCATCATCCGGTTCTTACGGTCGTCGCAGGACGAGGTCTCGGTCACTAAAACGTCGGCGCCCTTGACCAAATCTGTCACGGCCGGGCTAAAACCGGTATCGCCGGTGAACGCAATCACCCGATCAGGGGTCTCAAACCGGTAGGAGTACGATTTAAAGCGTCCGGCAGCGTCGCCCTGATGGAAACTAAAGTGAGTGTTCTCCGTCGCTGTAACGCGAATGTTGTCGTCCTGAAAAATCTCGCCAATTCCGACATCGTGGCCAAAGAACATATTATCCAGCGGAATAGAACGACCGCCGTCTGCGATGCGGATATCAGCGCTGATACTGCAATATTGCACGATCGCGTCCACGAGCTCCTTGGTTCGGGGCGGGCCGTAGACGTTGATGGGATCCGTGCGTTGCCGATCCCACGCCAGAGACATCAAGGTTCCGAGGCCAGCGGTGTGGTCGTCATGATGGTGGGTGAGAAAAATGATTCCAACGTCGCGTACCTCCGCACCAGCCCGTGCCATGCGCCGCGCCGCGCCGTCGCCGGCATCCACAACATAGTATGTGTCATTTACGGTCAGGAGATGCGACGTCTGCGCCCGGCCAGGTGTCAAAGACGGGCCAGCCGATGTCCCGAGGGTGATAAGCGACGATGGTGTTTTCATTATTGTCCTCCGTTGTGAAGGCCTGTCAGCGCCTTATACAAATTGCCCTCGAAAGGTTAGGCATCTTCGAGGAACGAGTCTATCCAGGACAAGGTTCTGATCAGGACCTGTAATTTCCGATAGTAACCCTAGGAGATCTCAGCGGCTTTCAAGCGAACTTCTGCTTTCGCGCAGAAGCGAGTACTCTTTGCTCATAAGAAATTTTCGACCCAGCAGGAATATGTGAACAGTCATGGAATTTGGGCTCTTTTCGAACGGTTTTCGACCCCATACCACCGCCGCGCAGACCTATCAGGATGATATCGACGAGATCGTGCTGGCGGACGAGCTCGGTTTTCGCGACGTCTATATCAGTGAACATCACGGCGAACCGCCTTACATAAATCGGGTCGATACCATCCCCGCCCCTGAATTCATGATGTGCAAGCTAGCCGCGCTAACTAAAAACATCCGCATGGGGGCGGCAGTGAAACTTTTGCACCTCCACCATCCACTCGACGTTGCAGTGCAGGCGGCGATCGTCGAACACCTGGTGGGGAAAGGACGTTTCATCTTCGGATTCGGCTCGGGCTTTCCCCATCCGCAATTCGCCGAAGCTCGTGGGCTTACCTATGAGGACCGCCACGCGCGCCTGCAAGAATCGCTCGAGGTGATCCGCAAATGCTGGACTGAGGACGAACCCTTCAACATCGACGGAGAACATTGGAAAGGCAAAAAGCTGGTCGCCCTGCCCAAACCCTTATCGGGTCAGGATATGCCAATGGCGACCGCGACCGACACGCCAGAAATGATCAAACTCGCCGCCGAGCGTGGTTACGCACTGCTCTGCGCGTTCTTCGAATCGGAAGAGGTGCTGCGCGGCAAGGCGAATTTGTATGAGGAAGCAGGCAAGGCCGTCGGGCATGCCGATCCGCGCAAAATGGTCGCCGGGTCGCGCGCGGTCTATGTCGCGGATTCCGAGAAACAAGCGCTGGAGGATTTGCGTGCCGCCGTAACGCACGAAACGGGTTTCCAGGCGGAACGCGGCTTCCTCACCATGCTGCAACGGGTTTACGGGGTGGATGTACCCAACAGTGATCAGGCGCTCGATGCGTTGGTCGAGGCCGGGATATATGTACTCGGCGATCCCGACACGGTCGCTAAAAAAATCCGTTCCTACTACGAAGGCTGTGGCGGGTTCGGCACCTTCCTGCTGGTCGGCGGCAAGAACTGGACGACAAAGGAAAACCGCGCCCGCTCGTTGTGCCGGTTCATGGGTGAGGTTGCGCCACTGCTCGGCGATCTGTGAGAGAGGCTAAACCCCCGAAGATCGACTGAAACAAAAGCGAATTGTAGGAGGCATTGAAGGTAGTCTCGATGGCACCTCAGGCGGCAACCGAGATATCGGGCTGAAACCGCAAATCCACGAAATCCTTTGCCGTCATCGGCTGTTCGATTCCGCCGAGTTCTTGCTGCATATCGACCGCAACCTGCAACCCCGACATGTCGACTTGGCAATCAAGGTGGAAGTGAGGCAACTCGCGCTCTAATGAACTTTGTGCCACTTCCGCACTAATTCCGAATTGCCGAGCTGCAAAGGCACGATATTCATCGACGTGGCTTGCAGCATAATGAGCCGAGCGCCGACAACCGCGCATAACCGCCGAGACCAGCTCGGGATCACTTTCGATCAGCTCGTCGCGTGCAACACGAACCTCCCATTGATAGTGCGGCAGATAAGGCTCATCAAAACCAGCTGCCCAAACATTAAGAAGACCCTTTTCCTCGCCAATCGAAAGGTTTGGTTCCATTGCCATACAAGCATCTATGTCACCTCGCTCCATGATTTCGATTATCCGAGGATACTGATCAAGCAGCGGCACAAAGGTGACGTCGTCGTCCGGCTCAACCCCATGCTGCATCAGGATCTTACGGGCTATCCAGTCTGGGCAGCTGCCAAGGCCAAGAAGGCCAAGCTTCTTGCCCTTGAGATCGTCAAAAGACTCAATGCCTTTGCGGACACCGAAGAACATATGCGCGCGCTGGCGACAACCACTGCCTATAATCTTGAAGTTCATACCAGCTGCGATGGCATCAATGCACGGCGGTGACCCCATCTCACCAATATGCAGTTCGCCTGACTCATAAGCTGCGGCGATTTGCGGTCCGCCGAACACCACCTTAACGGAGAGGTCCAGCCCCTCCTCCTCGAAGATGCCCTTTTCGACACCGAGCCGCACGGTATCCGCGCTCTTGTCGGTTGGCGCGCCATATTCAATTTTCTGTAGTGCTGACATGTTTCTATTCGATACTTGTTACGTCGTTCTGAATGCAACATCGGACGACCCGTCATAACGCATTCAATTACCCACTTCCGACTCTTTCCTCCGGTCGCAGGCGTTTCATCTAATCGGGCACAGCGCGCTCCAATGCCTGCTCGATCTTTGAGAAATTGCGCTTTAGCTTGACGCCGAGATAGATGGTCCCGACCCCAACCACGGTGAGCACGAACGGAAACGGCAACGAGTCCTCAAAGACCTCAAACGCCAGATGACCGAGATAACCAAAGGCACCGATGGAACCGAACACCACAAACACCACACGGCGCAGAAATATCGACATGGCCATCGCCGCCAGGTTGATCAGAAAATAGAGAAACTTCCCGAGCTCGCTGCCACTCTCTAATAGCGACAAACCACACCAAAAGGTCGTCATGCCAAATAAATAACCCCAGAACGCAAAATCTCGTTTGGTCCGCTGATCAACCAAATACGCGCCGACAATCATCACCAGGCCAAACCACATCGAGACCAGCTTACGCAAATGACCGACGGACTCTGTGTCAACATTGGCAAGGATCGGTGTGATATCCATCGATACATACCAAAGCGTAAACGCAATCGGCGCTGTCAGAAATGGAAAGCGGAAGAACTTGAGCGCGATGATACCGATGGCAATTGTCGTGAGTTCAATCGTGAACCAACCACCTCTGATCCAGCGGTGAAAATCCTTATATTCACCGGGGTCGTCAAAGCCCCACAGCCCCGTCCAACGCTGCAAGCCATAGACAGCGAGGGGTGTCATGCACACCGCCATCGTGATCAACAGCCCACCCGGCACTTTCAAATCATCGCGGTGCCAGAGCTTGGCGCCAAACAAGACAAACACCACAGCATAGGTAACGGCGATGCCAAAAATTCCAGCGCCGCCAAACTCTTCCCAGGCGCTGGTCATCAACCAACCCATGGCGCCAATCACCATGAAAGCACCAAAAAAATAAACCAGATTAATCAGATCGAACTTCGGATTGTCTTCTGTCCGTTCCCCAAGCGCACGCCACAGCGTGTCAACCTGTGCCTGTTCGATAACGCCTTGTTCAGCCGCCCATTTCAAATCTTGCTTGGTAACCTGCATTCTAATTCCGCCCGCCTGCCCCATTGTCACGTGATGATCCGAACTATCACGGATGAGGTTAGGGTATCAGCCTAAATTGTGGCGAAACAATGCGACTGTAATCAGCTCGATCAACGAGCCCGTTCAATCGCAGACACGCATCGTCGTACCGCCAACGGAAACATACGAACAACCGCCTTTTTTCGGATTGATCACCGCACTGCCGGTCCCGGTATTGTTACTAATATAGGGTCGTTGCGAACGGCTGTTGCCCTGTTGCTGGCGTCTTTGTTGTTGTCGTTTTACGGCCTTACGGCGCGGATCATTGGATTTAAAGATAGAGCCAAGGACTTCCTTATTGCCTTCATACCCCCAGATGCCTTTTTTGCCATCCATCCAGTAAAACCCGCTTGGCACTTTATAACCTAGCGTCCGGTCCAGTTGCCTAATCTGCGCATCATCCAGATGGTTGCCATTGACATGGCGGGCCTGGTGATAGCCCATTTGAGCCTGGGCGCTAACAACCGGAAGCAACACGAAACCAAGAGCCAGCGCAACAATCACATTGGTAAGTTTTTTCATCTGCTTTCCTTCCAAGATTTTATCATCACTGCCCAAAGGCCGACGTCAGAACGGCAGGCATATTATTACAGCTCGCCCCATTTTTCTTGATCGAGAAGCGCGTCATTCTGTAACTAAACTTTTTTCCAATTTTTACCGCAGCTTTAAAATAGATAAGTTTATGATCCGTTCGTTTAGAATTTTTTGTTCTTTTGCCGCCTTTCAGACGGGTCCATTTAATTTTGTGAATTGGACCACCACGCGCTTTGTAGCTTGAAATTTTCCATCCGTTTCTCAGCCCGTATGCCCCGTTCGGTCCACGCATAAAAAATTTCGCATGTAGTTTGGAGCTTCCTATAACTCCGGAGTTTCCTCTGACACCGTGTCTCCCTTCACAGGTCAAACCTGTTGGGTAGGGTTTAAAGGCCCCGCTGCTGCAACTAAATCTATAATTATTGCTCAGTGCCTTGTTATAAGCCAACAAGAGCCAGTGCCCTGATACTTTGCATTCCGCCGCATGAACAATGCCTGAGGTAATACCCGCTAAGGGCAACACCAGAACAAGCGCTAGCAGGGTCACAACGACACTTTTTCTGTTTAAGCCTAATTTGGGTTTCAGTGGATCCTGTGAGTTACCAATAATTAGTTTCATAGTTACCTCCCATTCTAACGTTTATCGAATGAATAAGCTGTTCTACCGCCCAAATGCCGACGTCAGAACGGCAGGCATGTTGTTACAGCTCGCACCTCTTTTTCTGATAGAGAAGGTAGTAAGTCTGTAACTAAATCCTAAGCCAAATTTCGGGTTCGCCAAAAACCTTGAAATACAGTTCTTATTTGCAGCTACCTTTATGGCTCCAGGGTGACCATCAAGATTTGCCTTGGCAAGAACCCAACCATTTTTAAGCTTACCCTTTTTGCATCCAAATTCGGCAGCAAGCAATGGCACCTGATACAAGTTTTTTATACGACCGACGCACTGCCAAGCCGTGGGAATAAATGTTCCGATTGAACATTTAAACTTATAGCCATTACTTCGCGCTTTTTGATGCGCCACAACTAACCAATGCCCCGATACTTTACATTCCGCAGCGTGAGCCTGGCTCGTTGGGACACCAAGACTCGCAATAACACCGAAAAATGCGGCAATGCAAAAAATACAAATATTTTGATGGAAAGGCCGACGTGCAGCGCTTTCAGCAACCCTCTTCTGTTCGTCCTCAAATTGCTTCATTTTAAATACCACCCCTTGTAAAATTTCAAAACCCGTCCTCTAAATCTATGAACGGGTTAGAGTAGAATTTCACTAGCCCCAACCATTTAACCGCAATTTTTTTGTAATTTCTATGTCAATCGCAATCGAAAGTAGAGTACCAATGACAGCTCAACCGCGTTGGCTGATGTTACTTTACGAGCAGCTTAAAGATCGGGTCATCTGTGCCACGTCGTTTGGCGTAGTCGAGCGCGGTTCGGCCTGTTTTATCGGTATGACCGGGGCGCACCTTTTCTTTTTGAGTGAGCAAAAGCACCACAATTTTGGGGTGGTTCTTGAAGGACGCAAGGATCAGCGGCGTCACCCCTTCGCCGTCGATCCAGCCAGGATCGGCACCGGCATCGAGTAGCAACTTGGCAATCTCCACCTGTCCGTCACGCGCAGCAAAGGTCAAGGCTGTGTTACGATTTGCATCAATACCATTCAGCTCTGCACCAGTGGCCAGCAAACGCTCCACAGCCTCAAAATCATCGCGCAGAACAGCAGCAATGAGTGGCTTATCATTTCCCGGTCGTGCCAATAGTTCCGCCATCGGGATTATGTGCAACCCGTCGCCCCACGTCCCAGCATAGAGCTTGCGGTTAGTCGTCTGCAGGTGAATGACCGATTGCTTGTTCAGCAAGCGTTTCTCGAGGTGCCCACCTGATGTCAGCACAGCTATGCCCTTGTCCCACGAGCCAGCAATCACCCGATTGTTTCGCGTGATAAGAATGTCGGCGAAATTCTCGCTAGCGAGTACTTTTCGCCAATTATCTAAAGACGAAAGATAAAGCCCCTTAGCCCCGGCAATTGCCCGTAGCGCTCCAGACCCGGGCGTTACCGCAATCGCATTGGCGCCGTCTCTTTTGAAAATCTTCCGCCACGTACTGCCAGCTAGCTTTCGCTGGTAAACTGCTTTTTCAGGAGAGTTGGCGAACACATCATCGCCCGCCACCGTTAGCGACCACAGGAAATCATCTCCTGGCCCAAGCGCCTTCCAGGTTCGTCCAACATCCGAGCTTGCGAGAACACCATGACGCGCCGTTGCAGCATAGATCACGCCATCTGCCAGTTGCAGATCACGAATGTCTGCGCTGGGAAAACCGCTAATGCGGTCAAAACTTTGTCCGCCATTTCTGGAAATATAAAGCCCATGCTTCCAGGTACCCGCCAACATCACCTGCTTTGACACAGCCAACACTGCCTGCACATCTGTCGCCTTCGGGTGGAGGGGTTTATTGCCATTCTGCGTTTGCCAACTCTTGCCGCCATCGAGACTGCGAAATACGAGTGCCGAACCAGCCGCCTTGGCTTTTTGCCCAACAAGAATATGGCTTGGGTCATTCGCATCAATCGCCACGGACCGGATAATGCGACCCTTCAAAACATGAAGCGACTCCGCCGAGACGGTGTGACCGGTACAGGCGACAATGAGGACGGCAAGGACGACACGAAGCATACGACGTTTATGACATGAAATTGATCAGCCCCCCATATCAACTCATGTAAACTAAACGCGAGCAAAAAATAGGGAGAATGTCATGGTTACGGGTGAAATGTTCTGGTTGGCGCTAACGGTCGGTCTTTGTTTAATAATCTGGATTCCCTACACCGCGCTTTATGGCGGAATCGTTGGGGTCAAATCGGGTACGACAGACGTGCCGCCAACTGCAAAGCTACCGGACTGGGCGCAGCGTTGTCACCGTGCGCATATGAACCTGATCGAGACACTGATCCCGTTTGCCACGCTGGTGATCATGATCAAGGTGCTTGGCAAAAGCGATGCTGCAACGGCAATCGCCGCCGCAACATTCTTTGGCGCGCGCGTCGTGCATGTCGTGGTTTATACGATGGGTGTACCATTCCTCAGAACACCGGCTTTCGCGGTAAGCTGGCTGGCGTGTCTCTATCTGCTGTGGCAGATACTAGGCTGATAAACGGCGCCGTACTGCACCCAGGCCGACGAGACCTGCCGCAAAAATAAGCCAGGAGCTTATTTCCGGCACTACCGCTGTGTCTACTTCAAGGGAAACAGTATTGTAATTGCCTTGCCCGAGAGTAGCCGTCGACCCCGTGCCAAAGCTGATATTGGCGGCTGAAACGAGGTTCGCCCCTTCATAATCTGAAAAAGCGAGTGCACCATCAATAAACAGGTCCGCTTTACCGTCTGCGGAATCAAATATTAGCTCATACAGATGATAATCATCCGCGCTACCGCTGACCGAAATCGTGTGACCGGCAACGCCGACATTGGTCAGAAGAAATACGTTCAATCCCCCCACTGTCGTTTCAAAATGCATCTGCCAGGACTTTGAACCATCACGATAAGAAATACTCGGGCTACCATCATTGACGATCGACCCACCGGGTGTATCAATAACCCGAAGATTGGAGGACATCGTCCAGCCAGAGCTAGTCCCCGTCGCAACCTCACCTGCTGACACATTCCGGCTATAGACGCCGAGGCTACTCGTCGAATTGTCGTCAACCATCCAAGCGTCAAAACCTGACCCATTGTCATTAAAGACGGCGCCTGTCGCGACATTCACAAACGGACCGGAAGCGAACCAACCTTCAGTCGTTGGATCGGCGGCACCGGTATGCTGGGCCACCACGGTCGCGTGGGCGGCAGTCGGCAAAGCAAGAAACGCGAAAGCGTAAAAAGCTACCAATACTCCGCTATAGACCGTGCGCCTAATCGTCATTCGCCTTCAATCGTCGTTCTATGGGTAATCTAGAGTATGACTCATGCAAAACCTATACCAAATTCGATCAATTACGCGAAATCAAAGGCTTACGCCCGCAAGCGCACAAGCGAAACGTAAAACCGTAAAATTTTTTGACGATTTATAGGGTTAATCTACGCAGTTTGTGCGGACAGCGATGTATCGTCACACGCTCGATAAGCCGGAAACCGCAAGCGCGCAGTCAGCCCTTCGGTGTGGCCCGGGGTCAGTTCCAGCCGTCCACCATGAAGTTCGATCAAGCGCCGAACCAGCGGTAGCCCGAGCCCCGTACCACCATGGTCACCAAGTTTAATATGCCCAAGGTTTGCATGGCTGCCCAGAATTCCCATAATCTTCGAAGAAGACATACCGGGGCCGTTGTCCACCACTTCGACATGGATCTCGCCGATACCGGCTTCGCGTATCCATAATGAAATGCGGCCTCCCTCAGGTGTAAACTTAACGGCGTTGTGCAGGAGGTTGGTCAGCATCTGCGTGGTCAGCGTCGGATCAACGTTGAGCCGGATCGTTTCACAATCCTTGCTCGCCGCAATCGAGATATTCTTTGTGGCTGCTGCTTTCTCTACCGATTGCACGCCTAACTTCAACAAGTCCGAAAGAGTACACTCTTCCTCCTTCAGTACTATTTCACCGGTTTTTGCGCGGGCCATATCCAACATGCGATCGGTAATGCTTGCAACATGTTCGGCGGTCTGACGAATATCAGAAAGATACTCGGGATATTTTGGATCGCTCAAAGGCCCAAACATCTGTTCATCAACGATTTGCGAGAGGCTCACAATTGTTGCGATCGGAGATCTGATTTCATGAGCAACGAGTGCGAACAAATCCCGCTTTGCCTCTTCAGCTTCTTCGCTCGTTACCGGGACGACACCGTCCTCAATCAACTTTCGCCGCATTTCAAATATCTGCATTGCAAGGGCAGCAAAGGATTCGAGCTGCGCCTTCTTCTCACAGCCAAAATCAGGGTGCGGTTCATAATCAATGAGGCACAGCGTCCCCAGGCGAAACCCTTCTAGGCTAACCAAAGGGGCCCCAGCGTAGAATCTAATATTGGGGTTGCCCACGACAAGATCACTGTCATGAAACCGAACATCCTCTTTTGCGTCGAGAACGACGAAGGGACCGTCATCCAAAATGGCATGCGCGCAAAAGGCTACATCGCGTGGCGTTTCATCGACGTCCAACCCAACTTTCGATTTAAACCACTGCCGGTCACAGTCGAGAATGGAGACCAGTGTCGTTGGTACACCGAATGTGTCAGCGACAAGCGCGGTCAGCTGATCAAATGCCGGTTCAGGCTTGGTATCCAAAATGCCATATCTTTCGAGGACTTCCAGTCGGCTGGCTTCGTTGAACGGGATAGGAAACATCGGCGTTTACCACAATAATTATCAGATTATTAAAGTGGCCAGAGTTCATTAACATAACGTTAACAAACAAACGATTGCACGCGGGCACTGAGGCCAATGTGGACGGCACTTATCGTCACCCCGGACTACGATCCGGGGTCCATATTAAACACTGTATTGATGGATGCCGGATCAAGTCCGGCATGACAAAAGGCATAGAAAAACGGCGGAACCAATCAAGGCCCCGCCGGTCGCAGGTTAGCGCTTCTTTGTTTTTTTATGAGCGCTTAATTCGGATTTCTATTTGAATTGAGATTCGTCGATGAATTTGCCCATACCCGATTCAGCACCGGCTTTTTTCATCGCCTCGAGGAACATCTCATGGACGCGAGGATCCTGATCGCCATATTCGATCTGGGCGCCACCTTTGTTCACATCGACATCCATCCCCATAAAGATACGGCGTTTCTCTTCCATTAGTGGATAACGCAGACCGCCACAGGCAATTGCAAGATAACGGCTCGGAGTCGCGGCAGCATTAAAATGCTGGTGGAACATCATATCGGGTGGCGCAAACACAGTGCCGTGCTTCCAGTCTACCCGTGTGAAATCATCTTCGCCATCGTACCACAGAAGAGAATAGCCATGACCGGTGATGCAGCTGACATGGAAGTCAGCGCCATGACGATGGCCTTTCTTATAGGTGCCCATCGGCATTTCCGACATATGCGCATGCATCGCACCATCGGCGAGAACGAACATCATGTTTGAACCACCGGCGCCACGCGCTTCCCACTTCTGCAGCTCAAAGGTCTGCAAATCAGGGATGAAATTGGTTTCCCACATGTGCCGGCCCGGACGTTTCGGAATAAACGTGCCTTCACCAGAATAGTAATCGGCGGTGCCTTCGCGCGCCGGGAAACGGAATGGGTTTTCAAAAACAAACTTGTGATCATGGAACACGTTCATGATCATCGGCATGTTGTTGGTCGAGGACAGACGTGCGGCTTCCTGACCTGAGCCATTAAAATGCTGATATTTGGCATTCAGCGGCAGGGCAAACAGGCTGCCCTTGCCCCATTCAAAGCTATGCTTGGTGCCGTCCGCCGTTTCGACTTGGGTGCTACCCTGACCGGACAGGCAATAAACGACTTCTTCAAACATATGCTGCTGCGGTGCGGTTGATCCACCGGGTTCAAGTTCCAGGACAAAGACCGACAGCCAGTCACCACGACCTTTGAGATGGGCGAAGCCCCCATTGCAGCCAAAGCGATCCCATTTTTTGACTTCAACGTCGGGGAGGTGGATACCGAAATCTTCGGTAATCGGCACGCCCTCGCCTTCAGCCCAGTCGAGAAACGGGTCGGCCAAAAATGGCTTGTCGCCTTCATGTGATCTGATTTCTTCTTGCAGCGTATCCATTGTGCTTTCCTCAATTCCCAATCCCGGCATCTGACAAAATCTGGTGCTGGTTCAAAATTCGCGCCATCCTAGTGGCGCAGCCCAACAAGGGGCAAGACGTGACCGAACGACTCTGCATTTCGTCATATTTTCCCAATATGGTTTCAGCTTCATATCTCTAAACATCTGAAACTTTTGTCAAATTACCGCCCCTTGCTGCTGCCAGCGTTATGCGCTTAAACTAGAATGGCAATTCTGTTTTGGGGATCAACACCCGGACACTCAAGGGGGAGATCAGTAGAATGGCCGATCACAAGGCTGAAACAATCGATATCAATGGCTGCGCTACCGAAGTACGGCGCGGTGGCAGTGGTCCAACACTATTATTTTTACATGGAGCTGGCGGGATTAGCGCCTGGGCGCCCTATCTCGATGCGCTGGCTGAACGCTATGACGTCATCGCGCCAAGCCATCCTGGCTTCGGTGGATCAGATGATCCCGAATGGCTCGACAACATATCGGACATGGCCTTTTTCTATCTCGATTTTATGGAAGAGTTAGGCCTTGAAGATGTTCATTTGGTCGGCAATTCGCTTGGCGGCTGGATCGCCAGCGAGATCGCGGTGCGCAGCACCGACCGGATCAAGACGCTGACGCTTGTTTCCGCGGCCGGCGTAAACGTTGTTGGTGTGCCAATGGGCGATATCTTCTTGTGGAGCAATGAAGAAGCCGCCCAAAAGATGTTCTTCAATCAGGAAATTGCCGAGCAGCGCATCGCCGCCGCGGCTGAGATGACTGACGAACAAAAGGACGTACAGCTCAAAAACTATTTCACCACCGGCAAGCTCTCATGGAATCCGCGCTTTCATAATCCTGATCTCATCAAGTGGCTGCATCGAGTAAAAGTCCCCACCATGCTGCTCTGGGGAGAGAACGATAATATTTTCCCGCCGGTTTATGGCGAAGCCTATCGCGATGCCATTCCCGGATCGGAACTCCGGATCATTCCGGAATGCGGACACCTGCCTCACCAGGAAAAGCTTGAGGATTTCCTCGCTGGGGTCGACGCCAACATATCAAAGAATTAGCAGGGGAGCAGCACAATGCGATTTTCCTTTTTCCACCTGATGCCTTATGGCGCCGTCGATCTCGACGCCATCGAACACACTGCCTGGATCAATTTCTCCAACAGCAATTACGATCCCAAGGAAGGCCACAAGCTCTATAACCGCTATCTCGACGAGCTTGAATATGCCGATGAGCTTGGCTTCGACGGTATCTGCGTCAATGAACATCATCAAACGGCATACGGCATCATGCCACAGCCAAGCGTGCTCGCCGGGGCTCTGTCGCGCCGCACCGAGAATGCCAAAATCTGTGTCCTAGGCCGTGCCTTGCCGTTGACCGAAAACCCGCTCTCGATCGCCGAAGAATATGCCATGATCGATAACGTCACGGGGGGACGGCTCATCGCCGGGTTCGTGCGCGGCATTGGTTGCGAATACCATTCCTACATGGTCAACCCGTCGAGCTCGTTGGCAAAGTTCCACGAAGCCCATGAGCTGATTATGCAGGCCTGGACGCAGCCCGGACCGACCTCGTTCGAGGGCAAATATTACCGCTTTCAATATGTGAATATGTGGCCACGCCCGTATCAGCAGCCACATCCGCCGGTGTGGATTCCGTCGCAAGGTTCATCCGAGACCAAAGACTGGGCCTCACATCCGGATCGTAAATACACCATGTTGATGACCTTCAGCCCCATTGCGAACGTCGTCCGCAACATGAACGCCTATTCCGACAAGTGCGACGAGTACGGCTATAAATGTCAGCCTGATCAATTGGGTTGGGCCTTGCCGCTTTATGTCGCAGAAACCGACGAGAAGGCCATCGAAGAAGTGCGTCCGCATATCGAGAATTTCTTCAACAAGTTCGTGCTGGCGCCAACTGAATATCGCATGCCACCGGGCTATTCCTCGATCAACTCCTACAAGATGATCATGGAAAACAAGATGAAATTCCGTGAACAATATCTCAGCATCGAAATGCTGATGGAAAACGGTATGTTCATCTGTGGCAGCCCGTCGACGGTCTCCGAAAAGCTTGAGGAATATCAAAGCCAAATGGGCTACGGCAATCTGGTGATCATGGGACAGTTTGCAACGCTGGATCATGAACACACCAAGAAGAGCATGCAAATGTTCGCCGAAGAGGTAATGCCCAAGCTACGCCATATCGGTGAGCCCAACGCGGCGGCGGCTGAATAGGGCAGCCGTCAAATGCCCGATACGATTGACCTCGACCGGGATCACGGTCGCGCGCCACAACAAAGCCGCAGCCGGGAATCCCTGACGCGTATCGTTGAGGCCGCAGAAATCCTGTTCGCCGAACGCGGCTATGACGGCACTACGGTCAATGACATTGTCAGCCGCGCGCGCTGCTCGGTCGGCTCGTTCTACGCCCGATTTAAGGATAAGGAGGGCCTGTTCCTCCATATCCATGACCAGCAATGCGCACTGCTCATTCAACGTATCGATTTCCTCGGTGATCTGGCACGGGCCGAAAATGCCTCGCTGGAAAATGTCGTGCGGCAAAGTGTGCGAGCGCTGTTTCTGTTTGCCGGGCAGCGGCGGGAACTGACACGGGTGTTTATCCAGCGCAGCGGCGTCGACGCCGAGTTCCACGCCCGCTATGCCCGCACCTGGGGTGAAGTCCGTGACCGGCTGCGGCCTGTCATGCTGGCACGGAAGAACGAGATAAAGGCGGACACCGACGCTACCCGCGCGGTCGATTTCACGTTGCAGCTAATGCACAGCCTGTGGGCCAATGACGTGCTGCATCACAAGATGAAAGACATCACCGGTCAGGAAACCGGCGAAAATCTGATCGAGGATCTCACCGATAGCTGCCTAGCGTGGTTAGGGCTGAGGCCCGCCGCCATCAAAACCCGGCGAACCTGATGCCCTGGCCTGAACCCGTCTCTTTGCACGGCGAAATTGTCTCTGTCGTGCCACTTGGTCAATCGCATTGCGATGATCTGAAAGAAGCCTGCGCCGATGGCGAGCTGTACAAGTTGTGGTACACAAGCGTGCCCACCCCGGACGGCGTTGCCGCTGAGATCGACCGACGACTCGGATTGCAGACCGCAGGCTCGATGCTGCCTTTTGCGATCATCGACAAGGCGTCCGGCAAGGCAGTTGGCATGACCACCTATATGGATATAGATGCACCCCACAAACGGTTGGAAATCGGCTCGACCTGGTACCAAAAATCGGTGCAGCGCAGTGGGCTTAACACCGAATGCAAGCTGCTAATGCTGACCCATGCGTTTGAAGCGCTGGACTGTATTGCGGTGGAATTCCGCACCCATTTTATGAACCGGCAAAGCCGTAATGGCATTGAACGGCTCGGTGCTAAGCTCGATGGCATTCTGCGGTCACACCGGGTGATGGAAAACGGCACGCTGCGCGACACCGCCGTCTATTCGATGATCGCCAGTGAATGGCCTGCCGTGAAGGCCAATCTGCTGTGGGAAATCGAGAAACCGCGTTAGAACTGCACCAACAGATGATGACGGAAATATGGATCCCGCATCAAGTGCGGGATGACGGCTGACGACTATTTTAAAACCCATCTGTCACCCCGAACTACGATCCGGGGTCCATGTCAGACACCTACCAATGGAGCCGGATCAAGTACGGCATGACAAACGTGTTTGTGGCTTAACCCCCAACGATTTTATCGATCTCCGCTAACTCTTCCGCTGTCATCTTCCAGGACGCCGCGGCTGCATTCTGTGCCATCTGCTCATAGCGCGTGGCACCAGCAATCACGCTGACTGTCGCCGGTTGCGAGGCAAGCCAGGATACCGCCAAGGTAATGAGGTCATGACCACGCGCTTGTGCAAACCCTTCCAGCGCCTCCAGCTGATCAAAATCAGCACTGCCGAGTCTGGCATCGCCATCGAGACGACTGCCTTCGGGTGCCCCTTCGCCGCGCCGGTATTTGCCGGTCAGCAGCCCCATCTCCAACGGATAGAATGGCAGCACACCGATATTGTTGTCAGCGCAGACTGGGATGAGGCCTTCCTCGATATCGCGGTTCAGTACGCTCCAGCGGTTTTGCGCCGTCACAAACCCCTGATAGCCAGCGGCATCTGCGGCGGCGACGGCTTCAGCCATTTGTTCACCAGAATAGTTGGAACAGCCGAACAACCGAATCTTGCCTTCCGTCCGTAACTCGTCGAAAGCGCCCAGTGTTTCTTCTATCGGCGTCGACGGATCAGGTCTGTGCAACTGATAAAGCTCAACATGATCGGTTTGAAGCTGTTGTAGGCTGAGGTCAATCGCAACCCGAATGTTCTCGCGCGACCCTTTACCCTTCCCTTTAACATGCAGCATGTTGTAGCCGACTTTGGTGGCCAGCGTGACCTGATCACGACGGCCTTTGAGCGCATTGCCGATATAGACCTCGGACAACCCGTTGCCATAGCCTTCAGCGGTATCAAAGAAATTGATCCCGGCATCAAGTGCGCCATTGATGACCTTGGTTGTCGCGTCCTGATCAATACGCCGTCCAAAGGCATTACAGCCGAGCCCAACGATGGTGATATCAAATCCACTATCGCCGCCAATTCTTCGTATTTCCATGAGCTCTTTCCTGTTAACGCTTTAGCGCTATGCTACCATGCAAGAAGTGACTCGAAACCCTGCGGAGACAAGTAAAACATGCGCGTCGTTTTCCTCGCCCTCTTGATCACCAGTTTGGCCACCGGCACTCGCAGTGCGGAAACCATCACGTTCGGTACGGATTGGCGCGCGCAGGCGGAGCATGGTGGATTTTATCAGGCGCTCGCCAAAGGGTTTTACGCCGAGCGCGGGCTCAATGTTCAGATACGCCAGGGTGGGCCACAGATTAACCATGCCCAGCTACTCGCGGCCGGCAAGGTCGAGTTCAGCCTGTCCTCGAATTCCTTCATTGCGCTCAACTATGTTCGGGAAAATATTCCGATGGTCGCCGTGGCCGCAATCTTTCAAAAAGACCCGTCAGTTCTGATCGCGCATCCTGGTCGCGGCAATGACAGCTTCGCAGCACTTAAAGACAAGCCGATCTATATCGGCGCCGATACAAGGATCGGCTGGTGGCTATTCCTCAAAAACAAGTTCGGCTATAGCGACAAGCAGATCAAATCCTACACGTTTTCGATCTCGCCGTTTCTCGTGAGCCGTTCCGTCATCCAGCAAGGCTATCTCGGTAGTGAACCGTTCCTGATCGAGAAACAGGGCATCAAACCGGTCGTTATGTTGATTGCCGATGCGGGGTATCAGGGGTATGGCGCCCTCATCCAGACATCACGGAAACTTACTGAGACAAAGCCAAAGATCGTCCGTGCCTTCGTCGAGGCCTCCATTCGCGGCTGGCAAGATTATCTGACTGGCAATCCAATGGCAGGCAATAACCTTATAAAGACGCACAATCCTGAAATGACCGATGCACTGCTGGCCTATGGCCGCACCAAGATGAATGAGCACGGTATCGTCTCTTCAGGTGATGCCAAAACTCGTAGCATCGGCGCGATGACTGAAAAACGCTGGCAGCAATTCCACAGCGAGATGAGCAAGCACGGCGTCTATCCGGAGAAGATGGATTGGCGGAAGGGTTTCACCACCAAGTTCCTGCCGACCGGTCCTAAACCGGCGAAATGACGCCAACCTCCAAGCCCTTGCTAACGACCAATAACATCAGCCGGACTTTCACGGACGGCACTCAAGCGCTCGACAATGTATCTCTCAATATTCCGGAGGGCCATATCACCACTCTGCTCGGGCCATCGGGCTGTGGCAAAAGCACCTTGCTCCGAATTATTTCGGGTCTTGATGATGCGAGCACAGGGACAACCAACTGGCAGAACGGCGCGCCGCAATCAGGTGACATTGGCTTCGTCTTTCAGGACGCGACCCTGCTGCCTTGGGCCAATGTCTGGGACAATATCTATCTGCCATTCCGAATCCAAAACACGTCGCGGAACGATGCCAACGAAGCGATTGAGAACGCGATCAACCTCGTCGATCTGAATGGGTTTGAAAACCATCATCCAAACCAGCTATCGGGTGGCATGCGGATGCGAGTCTCAATTGCCCGCGCGCTAGCAACCAACCCATCTGTTCTTTTGATGGATGAACCGTTTGGCGCTCTCGATGAGATGACGCGCTTCCGGCTCAATGATGATTTGTTGCGGATTAAGGAAGCGGTCAACTGCACAGTCATTTTCGTCACCCACAGCGTCTATGAAGCGGTCTATCTGTCCGACAAAATCGCGGTCATGTCGCCACGGCCCGGACGGATTATCGCCGAGAAAGAAATCGATCTTGGTAATCGGACAGCTGTCCTTCGTGCGACGTCGGAATTTGCCCAGAGTTGCGGTGAAATCTCCCTTCTCCTCACCGAAGGGGACGCGCCATGAGAATGCGTCTTAAAGACCCATTGCCGCCGACCCTGATCGGTATAGCCGTTCTCATTGGGTGGGAGGTGGCCGTGCGGCTATTTGAAGTGCCCCATTACGTTCTTCCCGGGCCGTTCCTCATCGCCCAAGCACTTTGGCAGAACGCCTCGCTTCTGTTCGGCTCGCTGTGGATCACCTTAGAGATCACCCTTGTTGCCCTCATCGCGGCGGCACTTGGTGGTGCGGCGCTCGCGTTTGTGATGTCACGCGCCCGCTGGCTTGAGCGCAGCTTACTGCCCTATGCCATCGTCGCTCAGGTCACACCAATCGTTGCCATTGCGCCGCTAATCATCATCTGGGTGGATAGCGCGTTTGCCGCATTGGTGCTCTGTGCGTGGATCGTTGCGTTCTTCCCGGTGCTCGCGAACACCATGACCGGCCTCAAGAGTGCCGATCCAAACCTCAGGGACCTATTTCGGCTTTATGGTGCAAGCCGTTGGCAAACACAGAGCTGGTTGGAAACGCCCACGGCCTTACCTTACTTTTTTGCGGGGTTGCGTATCTCTGGTGGGCTGGCATTAATCGGTGCCGTGGTCGCTGAGTTTGTTGCCGGAACCGGCGGCACCGCAACAGGGCTCGCCTTTCGAATACTCGAAGCGGGCTACAGGTTGCAAATTCCCAAACTGTTCGCAGCATTATTCCTGCTCTCGCTTACCGGCATATTGATCTATACAATCTTAAGCATTCTCTCCAGCTGGGCATTACGACGCTGGATTGGAGCTGCTGACTAGGGCTTTGGGGCTCAAAGACCCTAAAAAATGTCGGTATTTCTTACAGTTCTCTACAAACATGAATTCCGCTGGCGATAATAGCGCTGTAAAAGGCCATTCCGGTAATATGGCATAACAATTGCATGGTATTCGGTAAGGAATTTATATCGGTGCACCCAGCCGACTCAGGGTTACGCCAGAAATAGATGGAACGAATATGACAAAAACAACTTTTAGTACATTTAATGCATTACGTACTTCAACTGCTTGTTTGCTTTTAACGGCGGTTATTGCGCTTTCATTCCATAGTGGCAGCGCAAGCGCCGCACCGATCATTTATCAATACTCCGGGACCTTCGGTACGGTTAACACATCTGCAGGCAATGCAAATAATGTCCAGGTCACCTTTTCCTGGGAAGCAGAAAGCACAACTGCAGACTCAAACGCCAGCGCAACGGTCGGTACATTCGGTGGGATCGATGGGGCGGACATTAGCATCGACATTCCTGCTATTTCAGGAACAGCTTTCACATTCCTTGCGGGCTTTCCGTTCAATATTATCCTGACGAACGACGGCACCAACAGTACGTTTTCGCTGTCGAGCGGCAATACCGGCCAAAGTGTTGGCGCGTCATGGAGCAACACAACTCTGAACATTGATCCGAATGACCTCTCGGCGTTTCCGCTAACGACGCCAACACCCGACAACGGATTTATCGGAACAGGGTTTGTCCTGCCCGATGGTGCGGGTAACTCAATTCAAATCCTGGGCGGAAGTAGTATAGCCGTTTCCAACGCAGCAGTACCTGAGCCTGGTGCCCTGGCCGTATTCGCCTTCGGCGTCGCTGGGGTTGGATTCATGCGCCGCCGCAAGAAAGCCTAAAACAGAAAAATACAAACACGAAAAAAAGGCGGTCAATTGGTCGCCTTTTTTGTGGCTGCCTACTCCGCTCGCGCGTTGCCGCCGAGAACAATATCAAATTTTCCGGCAAGACCATCGATCCCTTTCGTCGGGTTGAATGACACCTGAACGCTTTGCCGCTCAGCTTCGCTCTGGATGCCGGCAAACAGAAAATCGTCTTCATTGTCGGGGTGATCTTTGAGATACATTTGGGTGGTTATCCGCCCGAACCCTTTGCCTGAAACACGGAAGTGAATATGGGGCACCCGACCAGGGTAGTTTACGGGCTTGATGGTGCGGAACCGCCACGCCCCTGTCTTATCCGCCATCGTTTTGCCAAAGCCCTGAAATTTAGGATCAGCGGGCCCGCGCCCTTCGCCCGGATGATGATAGCGGCCCTGCGCATCACACTGCCAGATTTCAACATTGGCACCCTTAACCGGTTTGCCGTTGATATCCAGCACGCGGCCAAACAGATGTACGACCTCTCCTGCCGCCTGTTTGGTCTGTCCGGCGACCTGTACCAAATCATTGTCATGATCGAGTGGAAGTTTGACAGGATAATACGGCCCTTCGTTTTGACTGGGGGTTCTCAACAGAGCGGCGTTAACAGAAGGCGCAATCGCCACTGCTGTGAGAGCTGTCAGACCGCTTACCACTCGGCGGCGACTAAAAGTCATATGGTTGCTCATATTCGGAACACGTTACAATCAGGGAAAATCCGTCGAAAAGCTTACTGGCCCAGACTTTTTGAGTTTTTCTTTTGCATTTTCTCAACCGGACAGCGAAAGGTCGACACGTCCCTTTCCAGTGTCTCCGCGACCATGTAGCGGCCGCGTTCACCGGCCCGGCAGAACCAGTAAATCATTTTCTCCCGACGTGGAGAGACTGAGATGGTCGATCCTGCATATAGCAGACCAAGATAAAATGCCGCGCGTTTGCTACCACCTCTTGCCGCATCCAGCATCCGCTGCATCCCGCCATAATGGTTTTCTGGCAAAAGCTCTCGCATCCCATTTGGGGCGAAGGGGAATACCTGCAATCGCCCGAGCAGCGCCATCGCCTCCAGCGACCCGGCACGATCACCTTTATGCAAATAATCGATCGCTTTGGGATAGTTCTTTGCGTCCGACGTCACCAGAAGATATGCGCTGGCAATCGAGGCATAGGCATCGATATTGCCGCGTTTAACTGCTATTTCGCCCCATTCGAGTGCTTCCTTCCGCAGTGCATCGTTCATCCGTCCGATATAGCGCGGCAGTTCTGCCTGCGCCTGCAAATGCCCTTTGCGCGCCGCAACGAACAATAAGTCGCGGCCCTCGCGGCGGCGACCACGCCCCCAGGACTTAAGAAGCGACCTGCCCATCATATATGTCGCGGTAAGATATCCCTGGTCAGAGGCCTTCTTCATCCATGGCAAACCAGGCGACTTGATCCACCGAGCGCGGGGCTCCCCATCCAGCAACATGCCCAATAAGAACTGGAGTCGTGGATGGCCTGGAAACTGTTTCAAATCTCTCCGGCAAGCTTCTAGCGCCGCCGCGGAATCAGCAACACGCGCTAACGGTGGCGCAACACGTTTATCATCATGAGGGTGAGAGGCAAGCCGATCACATTGGGTCACACCAGGGTCAGCAGAGCTAGCTGCCAGCGCAGGCGAGTTGTAGGTGAAGGCGGCAATTGCCGTGGTAACTAGCACACAAGCCAGACGCCGCCGCTCATGTTTCATAACCATGAAAAATAGTAACCGCAGATATCTTTTTCTGCGAGTCAAATTGCTGCGAGGTTAACTCGACCCCACAGCCCGCTCGGCTTCAGTGCCCAGACTTGGATCACGATAAGAATCCTGAAACGCCTTGAGAACTGCCAGCGAGACCGGGTCATTATTGAAGCGCGGCACGGGATCGCTATCCCAATTATTATACTTGTCTTCGCCACGGAGCAGAATCGCGCCTTTGCGGCCAATCGTTGACGTCACATGGGTTGGAATGAACATGAAGGAAATCCCAACCCGGGGCATGTCAGACCCGTTTGGCTCTGAGCCATGTACCATGCGCTCATGATGGATTGAGAATTGACCCGGCTGTAGCTCCATATAGGCCGCGTCTTTGTCATCGATATCCATAATTGCCTGACCACGTGACAACATATTCTGGGGATCACGGGTTTCAACAAGAGTCATGTCAGGCCGGGTATGGCTGCCCGGTAGAACGCGAATACAGCCGCTTTCAATAGTACTGGGCGTTAGCGCCGTCCACACCGTCACCTCATCATGTGGATCGAGGCCGAAATAAGTCGAATCCTGATGCCACGACACGTAATGTGGGTCATTTGCCGGTTTCGCCCACAAGGCGCTGAGGTACAGCATGATGTCTGGCCCGATGATATCTTCGACGACATCAAGGATCGCGGGCGTGCTCGCCATCTCGACCAGCCACGGCACCACGAGATGTGACTTAATCCGGAGGACCTTCAGCGGGTCCTGGCCAATCTCCTGCTCAAAATCGAGAAGCTTCTGATGATAGGCCTGAGCTGTCTCTGGGCCAAACGCGGTAAATGGAAAGCAATAGCCTTCGCGGTCGTAATGGTCGCGCTGTTCAATGGTGAGTGTAATTGACACGACATTACCTCCAGATTTTACGTCTTAGGCCGTTGCGAACGGAATGGCGTCACGAACCGTCACCCGGCGCATCATGCGACGTTTGTCCGGTGAGAAATACGTTCGCGCATGTACGCTACAACGATTATCCCACATCATCATATCGCCGACCGTCCAGACATGTTCATACACGAATTCTGGCTTCTCAATATGGTCGAACAGATAGTTGAGAATTTCGTCGCTTTCCTCGCCCGACAGACCTTCAATCAGGATACTCATTAGCCGGTTTACATAGATTGCCTTCTTGCCGGTTTCGGGATGGACGCGGACAACGGGATGGGTCCATTGCGGCACATCTGGATTAACATCATCGGGGCGCATGGTCGGGTTGCGCGCATAATCGTAATAATTCAGCGCTTTGAGTCCTTCGAGGCGCTGTTTCCAGTCATCGGAAAGCGCTTCATAGGCTTTGATGCAGTTGGCAAACAATGTATTGCCGCCCTCATCCGGCACTTCAATGGCGTAGAGCGTCGAGCCCATGCTGGGTTGCTCGTAATAGCACTGATCGTAGTGGAACATCATCTCACCATCTTCGAGCGCCGTTGGCTTACCACTGTCTTTGACATTGGTAATCATCATGATGCTCGGATGCTCTTTATCAATAGAGGTGGTCGTCCGAACGAGTTCTAGCTCACCAAAATTTCGGCAGAATTTCTCCTGCTCGTCATCGATAATATCCTGACCAGGAAAGACGATGATGACATTATCGAGCCAGGCTTGTTTGATGGCTGCGACCGTTTCAGCATCGACATCCTGACTAAGGTCCACACCGGTTATGGCAGCGCCCAGCGCGTCTGAAAGTGGCGTTACTGCGATCGACATTTACGGCCTCGCCCACGAAAAATTAGCTTCGATTTCTAAGCATTATGATAATCCTATCGGGTATGGTAGGCAAACCAAACGCCGCCAGTTACTGGCGGCTACCGTGTACCTGGAAGCCACACCGACGTGACATCTCAAGACCAAAACGAGGAAACTGCTGAGGAACCCAAGCTAACGTTTCGTGCGGAGTTCACCGCCTATTCATCGGCCTTTATCAGTATTGGCATCCTACCAATGATCCAGCTGATTGTGCCTCTCTGGTGTTTGGTGAGCCTTGGCATGTCAGCGACCATGATCGGCATTGCGGCAGGCGCACGGTCATTGCTCGCCGCCATATTTTCGATCCATAGCGGGGCGGTTCTCGACAGGATTGGCGTTCGGCGGGTGATGATCTGGTGCACGGTCGCTAGTATTGTTCTGACACTAATGTATCCAGTGGTCCCAGACATCACCTCAGTCATCATCATCCAACTCATCCTGATTGTAATATTGCAGCTGTTAACCGGCTTTATGCACACGATTGGCTGGATAGGCTGCCAAACCCAGCTCGGGCAATTGACCAAAGGGTCGCCTAAACATATGGGCCGGTTTACGTCGGTTTCCAATTTCGCCAATTTCTTCACCCCTCCGCTCGCGGGCTGGGCTTGGGACATCGGACAGGCGACACCTATTGGTGGTGCTTGGGCGGCTTTCGGGGTCATTGCCGCCTGTAATATCGCCCTGTGGATATCGGTTTCCCTGATGCCCGTGCCTGACTCCGTAACAATCCCCAAGGAGCGACCAAGGCTCCGCGATCTATGGCCACGACTGATCGATTACAAGGAAGCATTCCGTCTGTTCCTGATCCCCTCTGTCGCCTTTGTCGTTATGGCGTCTCTTTTTATGAACGGCCTCATTCAGGTTCGGATGAACTTTATGTCGATCTATATGGAATCCATTGGCTATGAAGGCCGTATCATCGGGCTGATCACAGGGTTTGCCTATTTGATTGCCGGGGTTACCGCCCTGCCAACCAACTGGGCCCGAAAGTTTCTCGCACCTCACTGGATCGTAATCTTCATGATCCTGCTCTCAGCCATCGGCAATGCCATCGTTCCGGTGTTTGATGGCCTTCCCGGCCTCACGCTCAGCACGGTGATCTTTGGCGCCGGTGTCGGTCTTGGCATGGCCTATATTTTGATGTTGCTATCGAGAAGCGTCCCAGTCAGCCAGTTCGGATTGAGCGTCGGCCTGCGAACAACCGGTAACCGCGTTGGAGCAACAATTGTACCGCCTTTAGCCGGCCTCGCTATCGATTTAGCGGGCGGTGATATCGGTGCCGGTTTCTATGCGATGTCGATCTTGTTCACCGTTGGTGCTATCGGATTGGTCTATATGGCGATCCGATCCGACAATATCCGTGAGACATTTTCCAAAAAATAGGTTTGGCGTAGCGGCCATTTCGTGGAATATGCCGCCAAAGATTAATCAAGGGACCTGAAATGACAGACAGCAAACATCCGGAAACCATCGCGCTACACGCCGGATGGCGTAAAGACGACACAACCAATGCCGTCGCGGTGCCAATCTATCAAACCACTTCCTATCAATTTGATAGTACGGATCATGCCGCCAAGCTGTTTGGTCTGCAGGAATTCGGGAACATCTATACTCGGATCATGAACCCCACGACCGACGTATTGGAAAAGCGCGTCGCGGCCCTCGAAGGGGGTGTTGCCGCCCTCGCCGTCAGCTCAGGACAATCCGCCGCTTTTCTCGCGATTACCAACATCGCCCATTCTGGCGACAATATTGTTAGCTCCACCGATCTCTATGGTGGAACCTGGAACCTGCTGCAAAACACACTGAGTACAATGGGCATTGAATGCCGCTTTGTAGATCCGGCTGACCCTGAAGCCTTCCGCGCCGCGACAGATGACAAGACCCGGTGCTATTTTGCCGAGACACTCCCAAACCCCAAGCTGCAGGTTTTCCCTATCGCCGAAGTTGCCGCAATTGGCCGTGAGCTTGGCGTACCCCTGATCGTGGATAACACTGCAGCACCGATTATGTGTCGGCCGTTTGATCACGGTGCCGCTATCGTCATGCATTCGACAACCAAGTTCATCGGTGGCCATGGCACCTCAATCGGCGGTGTCATTGTCGATGGCGGTAATTTTGATTGGGAAGCAAACGCTGGGCGGTTCCCAATGCTCAACCAACCAGACCCGAGCTATCACGGAGCAGTCTGGGTGGAGGCCGTCAAGCCCCTCGGCCCTATTGCCTATATCATCAAAGCACGTGTCGTTCAGTTACGCGATATCGGCAGCGCCATGAGCCCAATGAATTCGTTTCAGTTCATACAGGGCATGGAGACACTGGCACTCCGCGTTGAACGTCATTGCGAGAATGCCAACAAAGTTGCCGAATTTCTCTCCGGTCATGACAAGGTTAGCAATGTCATCTTCCCCGGCGTGATGGAAGGCGAAGCCCGCACCCGCGCCGACAAATATCTTACCGGCGGTTATGGCTCACTAATCGGCTTTGAAGTGGCGAGCGGAGCCGAAGGCGGAAAAAAATTCATCGAAGCACTTCAATTGTTCTATCACGTCGCCAATATCGGAGACGCGAGAAGTCTCGCCATTCATCCAGCGACAACGACGCATTCACAGCTGTCTGCAGAAGAGCAGATCGCGTCAGGTGTCACGGAAGGCTATATCCGTCTCTCCATCGGCATTGAACATATCGACGATATTCTTGCGGACCTTAGCCAAGCCCTCGACGCGGCTTGATCGATCTGATGAGTAATCCAACCCCCGACCCTATGATGCCAAAGCCGGGCTTTCCGACAACGCGCATGCGGCGCAACCGCTATGACGACTGGACACGGCGTCTGGTCGCTGAAAATCAACTATCAGCCAATGATTTGATTTGGCCAGTATTTGTGCATGGCGGTGACGAAGCCCGCATCGACATTCCGACTCTGCCCGGCGTCGCCCGGCTGTCGATTGAGCAGCTGATAAAGGATGTCGGTGAAGCAAAATCGGTGGGCATTCCACTAGTTGCGGTGTTCCCTGTGGTTGACCCGGACAAGAAAACGGACGAAGCCGAAGAGGCCTACAACGCTGACAATCTCGTCTGCCGCGCTGTCGCTGCTGTAAAAGAAGCCCATGACGGTATCGGCATCATGTGTGATGTCGCGCTCGACCCGTTCACCAGCCATGGTCATGACGGGCTGCTGCGCGATGGCTATATCGTCAATGACGAAACCCTCGAGGTATTGTGCAAGCAGGCGGTGGTTCAGGCCAAGGCGGGCTGCGATGTTATCGCCCCCAGCGACATGATGGATGGCCGTGCCGGCGCGATCCGTACGGCACTAGATGCCGAAGGATTCCAGCACGTTCGTATCATGGCTTATGCCGCCAAATATGCCTCTGCGCTTTATGGACCGTTTCGTGACGCGGTGGGTTCTGCGCCTAATCTCGGCGACGGTGATAAGAAGACCTATCAGATGGACCCGGCCAATTCGGATGAAGCGCTACGCGAAGTCGCTCTCGATATCGAAGAAGGCGCCGATATGGTGATGGTCAAGCCTGGCCTGTTTTATCTCGATATCCTGCAACGCGTGAAAGAGGCGTTCTCGATGCCGACCTTCGCTTATCAAGTCAGTGGTGAATACGCGATGCTCAAGGTTGCGGGCCAGCAAGGTTTGGTCGATGGTGAGCGGGTGATGGATGAAGCGCTGCTCGCGTTCAAACGCGCAGGGGCCAACGGCATTCTGACATACGCAGCCTTGGAGACCGCGAAGAAGCTCGGTTAATTGCCAGATGCGTAAATGGCTTGGTCGCGGTAGCGCCGTTCTCCTCTTCATGGTGATCGTGATTATCGCCGCTGGCTGGGCGTGGCTGCGAACGTCATTGCCGATCATTGAAGGTTCGCTCAACCTTCCGGGCTTACAGGCAAAAACCGAGATCGGCCGCGATCAATTCGGCATCCCTCATATAAAAGCGTCGTCAGAGCACGACGCCTATTATGCGCTCGGTGTTGCCCATGCCCAGGACCGGCTTTGGCAAATGGATTTCCAACGCCGTTTGGGCGCTGGACGACTCTCGGAAATTCTTGGGGGCCCAACACTTGATACCGATAAATACATGCGAACGCTCGGACTGTATCAGAAGGCAAAGGCATCCTTCCAACATCTCGATAAGAACACACGTGCCGCCCTCACCGCCTATACCAAAGGCGTAAATGCCTGGCTTACTGAACATCGAAACAGCTGGAGCCGCGCCTGGCCAGTGGAGTTCTATCTGCTGCGTTACAGACCCGAGCCTTGGACTGTTGCAGACTCTCTGGTTTGGGGGCGGATGATGGCGATCTTTCTATCGCAGAATTCTCGTACAGAGATTCTCCGCGCACAATTGCTAAAAACGCTAAAGCAGGCTGACGTCGAGATGCTCCTGCCACCCTACCCTTCAGACGGCCCTCGCAGCTTTGCCACCCTGTTTGGCAATGTGCCATCAGCCCTTGCTGTAAGTTCAGCCTCCAATAGCTGGGTACTCTCAGGCACACGCACCGCGGCTGGCAAACCGATGTTGGCCAATGACCCACATCTGCGGTTCCGCACTCCGGCCTTGTGGTATCTCGCCAGTATCACAACACCCGAACGGACTCTATCCGGCGCAACGGTCCCCGGCCTGCCTTTCACAGTACTCGGTCAAAACGGCAAGATCGCGTGGGGAGTCACCGCTGCCGAAACCGACGTACAGGACCTTTTTGTTGAGACGCTTAATCCAGAGGATTTAGGCCAATATCAGACGCCCGATGGCTACCAGCCTTTCACCTCAATCACCGAACATATAGGCGTGAAAGGAAAGCCCGACGTCACGCTCAAAATCCGGATCACCCGTCATGGGCCCATCCTGTCTGACCACAACCCGGCCCTCGCCAGGCTTGCGGGACCCGGCAAGGTCATGACCATACAGACTCCGGCAATCGATCCAATCGATAAGACCGCCGCTGCGCTCTATGGCATCAACCACGCGAAGGACTGGGCATCGTTTCGAACCGCGCTACGTGACTGGCATGCGCCCCACATGAATATTAGCTATGCCGACCAAGCTGGAAACATCGGCCTGATTGCACCGGGACGCGTGCCGATCCGTAAACAGGGAAGCGGTCTGGTTCCTGCGGATGGCTCGACCAGTGACGCAGACTGGCAAGGCTACATCCCGTTCGATGAACTACCGCAGCTCTACAATCCGTCTTCCGGCAAAATTGCTAACGCCAATAACCCGGTTCCTACCGCGAGCTATCGCTATCCGCTGGGTAATTATCGGGCACCCGGCTATCGCGCCAAACGGATCGACCAGCAACTCGACAAGACGAAGCCAAAGACCATGGATGACATGTCCCGTCTCCAACAGGATGCCGTATCGGCAATGGCACAAGAGCTATTGCCACTGATGTTGAAACAAACGCCTCGTGCGCCAGAGATTGCCGCGATGCTTGATCAGCTCAGCCGCTGGGACCACCGCATGGCGCGGGAGGCTGCCGAGCCTCTGATATTTCTCACCTGGTTGAGAGAGCTTAACCGGCAGCTGTTCCGCGATGAGTTAGGCAAGACCTTCGGGGCCTATTGGGGGTTGCGGCCGCTGACAATTAAACGTGTCCTCAGCGGCGAAGCCAAATGGTGTGACGACACAACCACAGAACCATTGGAAAGCTGCGGCGGTATGCTGGCTCGCGCCTTGGGTACCGCGCTCAAATCGCTCTCTGACACCTACGGCGCTGATCAAGCGAGCTGGAAATGGGGCGCTGCGCATTTTGCAAAGCTTGATCACCCGGTGCTAGGGCGTGTCCCGGTCATTGGTTCGCTGTTTAATATCCGGCTGCCCTCTGATGGCGGGCCGTACACAATCAATCGCGGCAACACGCTCATTCGCAACCCGGGCAACCCATTCGCCAGCGTACATGGTGCAGCCTATCGCGGCATTTATGACCTAGATGATCCGAGCAAAAGCCGATACATCATTGCACCGGGACAATCAGGCAACTGGTTCTCACCGCACTACAAAGACCTCGCAAAACGCTGGCGCGATGGCGGGGCCTTAATGATGCAAAAAGGTTCTGAAAAGCTGGAGCTAATTCCAACTAGAAGTCGCTAAGACGCGACCTCGTTATAACCGCCACGATAATAGAGCAGCGGTTTGGTGTCTTCGCCAGCCGAGGCGAAGCGTTCAACCTCGCCAATAACGATGACATGATCACCGCCATCCATAATTGAGTCGCCACGGCATTCGAGGTTGGCGAGACTGCCCGGCAGCATAGGTACACCATCCTGGTTGGTGTCGTACTCAAACCCGTCCCATTTATCTGCACCACTTTTGGCGAAACGGTTGGAAACATCCATCTGATCTACAGCGAGAATGTTCACGGCAAACGGCTTGCCGACCGCAAACGCCTCAAAGCTTGCCACCTTACGATCAAGGCAGAACAGAACCATTGGCGGGTCGAGAGAAACCGACGTAAAAGAATTTGCTGTCAGACCGATCGGCGCGCCATCCGTATCCAACGTTGTAATAACGGTGATGCCCGTTGCAAAGCAGCCAACCGTGTTGCGGAATTCTCGTGGATCGATGGTCATCTAAGGGTCCTCACCCGTCATTTGATACGCTGATCAATCATGGCGCGCAGTTCTGAGCTTGTCAAAACCGCAGCCGGACATTGATCTATTTTTTTAACGCCCCCGAGAAATAGAGCCCGCGACCGCTGGCGACAAGTTTGCCGTCACCATCAAAAACTTCCGCTTCAGCTGTCGAGAACGTGCCGCCGAGACGAATAATCCGACCAACCGCTTTAAGATCACCGGGCATCGCGGCGCGATGATAATCAACCCGCATATCAACAGTCGGTGCCGGCGCACCCAGCTTGGCGGCAATCATAAAGTCGGCTGAGACATCAACCAGGGCGCCGAGGATACCACCATGTGTAACCCGTGCCTTGGGATTGGAAATCATCTCTTCGCGCCAGGTCATGGTTATCTCAATTTTCTCTTCATCAAGCCCGACGATTTTAAGCCCCATCCACTCATTAAAATGATTGGCGACCAACCGGGTTTGTAGTTCGTCAGCGGTTTTTACGTTCTCTGCCATTTAATACTCTCCACCTTAAGATGGCCGCTAAACTGTCGTGCCCGCCGGCCCACGTCAAGAGCCACATGCGAGACACTCGTTTACTTTGTTTTTAATTGTAAGTTATTGATTTTACTGACGAATGAACCTCAGCTGGTTAACTGCTTCTTAACCCAAATACGTCATCTTTACCATCAACCCTGGTGAAGAGTCTGTCTGAGGTCCAAATATGTTTGTGATAATCGGCATCGTTGTTGTGTTTGCCTGTGTTCTTGGCGGTTACGTGGCCATGGGTGGCAAGCTCTTTGTTCTATGGCAGCCTTTTGAAGTCGTGATCATCGTCGGTGCCGCTATTGGCGCCTTTATCATCGGCAACCCCAAAACTGTTATCGGCCGCACGGCGAAATGCTTCGGCGATGCCATGAAAGGCCCCAAATATACCAAGGATAATTACGTCGAATTACTCTCCTTGATGTACCAGGTCTTTAAGCTGGCAAAGAGTAAAGGCATGCTGGCACTCGAAGCCCATGTTGAAAACCCAGATGAAAGCGACATCTTTTCTGCTTTTCCGGATTTCCACGAAGATCATCATCACGTCACGTTTCTCTGCGATTATCTTCGGATGATCAGTCTCGGCACCGAAAGTCCCCACGAACTTGAAGCGCTGATGGATGAAGAGCTGGAGATTCACCATCATGAACAGCACCAGATTGCCGGCGCTGTTCAGGCGATGGCTGACGCCCTGCCAGCGCTCGGAATTGTGGCCGCCGTGCTCGGTGTTATCAAAACGATGGGGTCGATTTCCGAACCCCCAGAAGTTCTGGGTAAACTAATCGGTGGCGCCCTTGTTGGAACGTTCCTCGGCGTGTTTGTCGCCTATGGATTCTGTGGCCCGCTCGCTACGACGCTGACAGCAAAGTACGACGCCGACAGTAAATACTTCTCCTGCATGAAGGCCGGAATTCTCGCTTATCTTGCAGGTCATGCTCCCGCGGTCTGTGTCGAGTTCGCCCGCAAGGCGTTGTTGAGCGATGTCCGCCCCTCCTTCTACGAAGTCGAAGAAGCGGTAAACGAACTACCGTCGATTGGCTAATACGATGGCTAACCCAGACGGTCAAACGATCAAACGGTAAAGAGTTCCATGAGCGACGACGTCATTATCATCAAGAAGATTGTTAAGGGCGGGCATGGCCATCACGGTGGTGCCTGGAAAGTCGCCTATGCTGACTTCGTGACGGCAATGATGGCGTTCTTCCTGCTGATGTGGCTCCTCAACGCGACAACCGAGGACCAGAAAAAGGGCATTTCTGACTATTTTTCCCCGGTAAGCGTCTCAACAAGTACTGGCGGCGCGGGTGGCATGCTCGGCGGTAGAACGATCTCTACGCCAGGTGCAATGACATCACGGACTGCGGTTCCGAGCGTGTCACTCAAACTAGAACCGACCACCGGCGCTCAGGCCGGTGATGCCGAAGAGGAAGGCGGTGCCAACGACAAGGCCGCTACCGCCGAGGACTCAATGAAGGCCGCAGAAATGGCCATGAAAGATCGGCAAGATCGCGAAAACGCCATTGAAGAAGCCAAGTTTGATCGCGCAGAAAAAGATATAAAGGAAACGATTAGTAAAACACCTCAGCTAAAGGGGTTGGAAAAACATCTTCTTATCGACAAGACCCCGGAAGGCATGCGTATCCAGGTCATCGACAAGGAAGGTAAGCCAATGTTCGCCGGTGGCAGTGCCCGAATGCTTAAACGGACGGAAACACTGATCAAAGCAATCGGCAATGCCATCGCCACAATGGATAATAAAATCCGGATTTCCGGTCACACTGACTCGGTCCCTTTCAAAAACAGGAAAGGATATGGCAACTGGGAATTATCGAGTGAGCGTGCTCAGGCCAGCCGCCGTGTTTTGGCCACGACCGGTCTGTTTCCGGATCGGATATCTTCCGTTGCGGGCCGCGCCGCTCTCGACCCACTGTTGCCGGACGACACCAAATCACCCCGCAATCGCCGTATCAGCATCCTGCTTCTGCGACGAAAAGTGACCGAGAAAGCCGAAGCTAAAAGACAGGTGGCAGTTACAAAAGCCCGCCGCGCCGCGAAAAAGAAAAAGACTGCACCCGCCTTGCCCAAACAAGACTGGACCGGCCCCCGTATTCGTTGAGCAGACGCTCTCATAACCGGTAGACATGCTCGCTTGACGTGAACAGCCAGCGATTTATGGTGGATCATTATGTGTGATCTTAAGTAGCCACTGATGAACCGGCCTGTTGAACTCCGTCCACACCGTTTTTTTATGGGAACGCGCGCTTTACCGTGCCCCTATATTCCCGGTCGCGTAGAGCGCAAAGTCGTCACCGACCTCGCGACACCAAATGCGATGGAACTCTATGACAACCTGTCACGAGCGGGGTTTCGGCGGAGTCATAGTTTGGCCTATCGACCCGCCTGTCGCGGCTGCACGGCCTGTGTACCAGTACGTATTCGGGTAGAAGGTTTTGAATGGTCGCGCTCGTTTCGACGCATAGCCAATCGCAACGCTGACCTGACAACACGCGACATGGCTGGTCATGCCACCATGGAGCAATATCGCCTGTTCACGCGCTATCAAAGATCACGCCATTCTGGTGGCGAAATGTCCAGTATGAGCTTTCGGGATTTTCGGGCCATGATTGAAGATAGCCCGATCGACACCCGTATCATTGAATTTCGTGATCCAGAGCGGTTGCTTGTCGCGGTGATGCTGGCGGATCGTCAAATGGATGCGATGTCCGCGGTTTACAGCCTATTTGATCCGGAGCTCGACAAGCGAAGCCTCGGCACATACATGGTGTTATGGCTTATAAAACAAGCAGCAGAAAATGATCTACCGCATGTCTATCTTGGTTATTGGATCGAGGAGAGTCCAAAAATGGCCTATAAGGCTCGGTTTCGACCACTTGAGGGATTAACGCCACAAGGCTGGATAACGCTATAGAAATTGTTTAGACGCCATTGCGCGTAAAAATTGTCCTCGATAACATACCTAATCGAAAATGGGTTTTTAGGTTTTAGGGGGTCAAAAAACGCCATGAAACGACGTGACTTTATTATGGGCTTAACCGGCACAACTGTGGGTGCAACCACCGTTGCCGACGCGAAGCCAAACCTTCGCTACGCACAAGCTCAAAGCAAAAAGAACAAGGTACCCTTGGGTACGGCCCTGCGAAACTCTTTCGCGGAGCAAACGGTCCAGCCGAAGAAATTTCCGACAACTTGGCTAAAAAACGACCCCAGCAAAGCTCACCCTGACGCGCTCAGTTTCAGCTTCAACCAAGGTGCCGGTAAAAACCCTACAGAACGCGACAATGTGGTTCACCGTTGGGGCATCAATATCCGCAATAACGGATTACAAGAAGTTAAGAGCGAGCCATCACTCGCCATCGAATTCGAAGAACTATGGGAAACCGGCAAACGTCGACTTGCCGAATACCACCACAACCTGATCGACACCGACGGTAAATCGCGGCGCCTTTTGACGTCATCATGGAATCGTGGGGACATTGCTAGAACACTTGATCTTGCATTCACTTCGAGTGTTGTGAGCTTCAGCGAAGCTGATAAGGAAAACACCACCAGGCTAAAATTTGATTGGGCGAAAGATAAGATCTATGTCGGTGCCGGGACAAATTTTCAATTCGATCAAAATGACAGGCCCTTGCTTGTCCAAAAAGGAGGGAAAGACACCGGCTATATCGAAGCCATACGTATCAACCAGAAAAATGAGGTTGAGCTCGGTAGAAATGGTGCTGGTATCAGTATGGGCGGGAGCCTCAGATTAGGCGGCGGACAGAATTATATCCTTCCCAAATCGACCAGTGAGACAATCGAAATCGGTAACAACGACTCTCCGGTCAATTCCGTCGTAATCAATTCCAGTTCGCCAGAGGCCCTAAAGTTAAAGGACCCCTCCGGTGGCCGCTATACATTTATGTGCCACAGGTCTTCATTCATGGTCAGAGACGATGCCCATCAATCGAAACAAATCATCCGTTTGGATTCTAACGGTGTGGAGAATTCGCTTCGTATTCGTAGCAGCGGTGGCGTGGGTTTTGGGACAAAAAACCCTGAGGCGGGCGTGCACATAGCAAAAACAGCAAATGGCGGCGGCCTCGCGATGGAAGCTCGAAATAAACCGCGCACCCCTAGTGAGGGAACTGGCGTCATTTTTGTCGACCAGGATAGTGGCGACCTCAACTTCAAGATACGGTATGACGGCAAAGTCAAAACAATCAAACTCGCCGACTTCCAGAAATCTTAGATAGCTCAATGACAACAGATAAAAATAAAATTTCAGAAGAACTCGATGGGCTAAAGAACGAAAACATCCGTCTGGAAGGCGCTCTCAATGAAGCGCTGTCACAACGTGACATGGCTATGGAACGTTTGCTGCAACTTTCCGCAGAGTTGCAGGTTTTAAAAACCCAGCTGGGGCAAAACAGCGAAGATTAAGCGGACTAACCTAACAGCGGACCCTGCTTGCGCATTCACCATTTCAGAGGAGGTGGACCAAACCTCTATATTGCGCCCCACCCTTACCCCCGATAACATCTTTGTGAAATCTCCAAGCCTATTTTGGAGAATGGTTTAATGGGGGAAATACAATGAAACGTCGTGACTTTGTCGCCGGGGTTACCGGTGCCGTCGTCGGTGGTGCTGCTACCTACGGTGTTCTAAAGAGCAAGAAGCCAGCTGAAAAAAAGTCAGCCATGCCAGCACCCGCAGTCAATAAGGGGCTTAAAGAATGGCGATTGGTCACAACTTGGCCAAAGAACTTTCCAGGTCTCGGTACTGGTGCCAACTTATTGGGTGAACTCATCACCAAAGGCTCCGATGGTCGCCTAACGGTTAAAGTGTTTGGTGCCAAGGAAGTTGTGCCGGCATTTGAATCATTGGATGCCGTGGCCAATGGTACTGTCCAGATGGGTCACGGTGCGCCTTATTACTGGAAGGGCAAACAGGCAGCAGCCCAGTTCCTCGCTTCAGTCCCATTTGGGATGACCGCGCAAGAAGTCAACGCCTGGTACCAATGGGGCAATGGCCAGAAACTGGCTGACGAAGTCTACGCCAAGATGGGCTGCAAATTCTTCCCGAGTGGCAACACCGGTGTTCAGGCCGGTGGCTGGTTCAACAAGGAGATGAACAGCCTCGACGATTACAAGGGCCTCAAGATGCGGATTCCGGGCCTCGGCGGCGAAGTTGTTAAAGCGGCCGGCGGTAACGTCATCAACCTGCCCGGTGGTGAAATTCCGCCCGCGCTGCAATCTGGTGCTCTCGATGCAACAGAATGGGTCGGCCCCTATAACGATTTAGCATTCGGGCTTTATAAGAGCGCTAAGTACTATTACTTCCCAGGCTGGCATGAACCGGCAACAGTTCTGGACAATTTCATCAATATGAAGGCGTGGGAAAGCCTGCCTAGCGATCTCCAGGCGGTAGTTCAGACTGCTAACGCTGCAGTCAACCAGATCGTGCTCAGCGAATTTGTTGCCCGCAACAACGCCGCGCTGAGTACCTTGGTCAACAAGCACAATGTACAGCTGCGGGGCTTCCCGGATGAAGTTCTTAAGGGCCTCGGCGGCTTGGCTAAACAGGTTATGAACGACATTGTCTCAAAAGACCCACTGAGCCGTAAGGTCATGGATGATTACGTGAAGTTCCGGGCCGATGCTGCGGAATGGTCATCACGGTCAGAGGGCGCTTATCTGCCTGCACGGCAGAAGGCGCTTTAAGCGATAGACATAATAGTGATGAACCGGCGGGGGAACCCGCCGGTTTCAATTTGACACTGAGGCATCATGTTTCACGCTGATCACACTGCTCTGCAGATTCTCGCCCATGCGATGATTGCCTTTTTATTTTTGTATCGCTGTTTTACCGCCCTGCCCCGTTTTGATGAACATTCAGGACGGTTGGCCAAAAAAGGTGTTCCCCTCCCCAGGCTCTCCCTGGCGGGCGGATTCGGGATGATGCTGATTGGTGGCATAGCGGTGCTTATCGATTATCAGGCAGAGATCGGCGGCGGTATCCTGATCGCCTTCACAATTTTGGCGAATGTGCTGTATCACGATTTCTGGAACAAAAAGGGCGAATGGGTAGAACGCAATCGCGCGCTTTATACATTCTGTAACAATATCGCTGTCATGGGCGGCCTGCTGATGGTGGTTACCCACTAACCAAAGAGCTGCTTTGGCAACCAGGTCGCCAAACCCGGCCAGTACGCGACAATCCCCAGCCCAATCACCTGAATGATCACAAACGGGATAATGCCGCGATAAATATCCATCGTCGTGACGCTCGCAGGTGCAACGCCCCGTAAATAGAACAACGCAAAGCCGAAAGGCGGTGTCAAAAAGCTGGTTTGCAGGTTAATGGCAATCATCACGCCGAACCAAATCGGATCCAACCCCATCCCCAACAAGATCGGCCCCACGATGGGCACAACAACGAAAATGATCTCGATAAAGTCGAGAAAGAAACCCATCAGAAACATCAACGCCATCACGGCAAACATCGCGCCGAAAGCCCCGCCGGGAATATCTTTCAGAATTTCAGCGACCATGTCATCGCCGCCAAACCCTCGAAACGTGAGAGAGAAGATCGACGCCCCAAGCAAGATAACAAACACCATTGAGCTAATACTCAAAGTCGATCGCATCACTTCACGCAAAATTCCCAAATTAAATTGACCACGACCGGTCGCCAGGAGCATCGCTCCTACGGCGCCAACGGCAGCAGATTCCGTCGGCGTTGCCGCACCAGCCAAAATGGACCCCAGCACCAGGACAATCAAAATCACCGGCGGTAGCAGAACCTGAAAGAACCGTCGGGTCATATCGTCCGGTCGACCTGTTTCATCAACCAAGGCCGGACAAGATTGTGGATCAACCACCGCCTTGAATAAAATCCACGCGACATACAGCCCGACCAACACCAGACCAGGAATAAAGGCACCCGCGAACAGATCCACCACTGATACCGGGTCCGGCGCAAAATTGCCCCTGGCGAGTTGCGCTTGGGTATTAGCCCCCTGCAGAATATCGCCCAGCAGCACGAGGACAATCGACGGTGGGATAACCTGCCCCAGTGTGCCGGAAGCACAAATGGTTCCGGTTGCAAGCTTAGGGTCGTAGCCTGCCTTCAGCATTGCTGGCAGGCTAAGAAGCCCCATCGTGACAACGGTGGCGCCAACAATCCCAGTCGAAGCCGCCAAGACCGCACCCACCGCAATTACAGAAATGCCAAGCCCGCCACGTAAGCGGCCAAACATCAGCCCCATAGTTTCAAGTAATTGCTCGGCGATGTGGGAGCGTTCGAGCATTACCCCCATAAACACGAAGAGCGGCACAGCAACGAGAACCTCGTTGGTCATCACTCCGACAAAGCGAGATGGTATTGCGCCATAGAGCAAGTTCAGGTCAAAAACACCGAGGAGCGATCCCAATACGGCAAAGCTCAGCGAAACACCCGCCAGGGTGAAGGCGACAGGGAACCCAAGCAACAAGACGCCACAGGTTGCTATAAACATCAATAAAGCGAGCGCGCCAGCCTCCATGCTCAGCCCTTCCCGCTTTCGATGCTGGTCGGCGGAAGCAAGCCCTGCTGGCCTTTTAAAATCAGGAATGATCGCGCCGCCAAGGACAGCCCTTGCGTTCCGATGCAGAAGCAAAATCCCCAGAGAACTGTCTTGAGAACAAATAGCCCAGGCAAGCCGCCCGCCTCACGGGACTCTTCAAAACCAGCCCAGCTCTTGATGACGTACTCCCAACTGCCAAAGAAGGTCATAAGAATAACCGGCAGGAGCAACAACAGCGCCCCGAGAAGATCAACCCAGGCTCGATATTCATCAGATTTCGGCCGGTAGAAAATATCGACGCGCACATGACCGTTATGCAACAGCGTATAGCCAGCGCCGAGCATAAACACGATGCCATGCAGCCAGACATAAGATTCCTGCATCCACACCCAGCCCAACGAAAAAACATACCGCAAGACCACGACGCCAAACGTAATGAGGACCATAGCCAAGGTCAGCCAGGAGACCGCCCGCCCGATCGCGTCATTGAAACGATCTATCGTGCGGACGAAGCTGGCGAGTGCCTGCATCGAATTCAGCGCGTTATCAGGTAAACTTATTGGAACGGGGGAAGCCTTTAGGCGCGAGTCGACCAGCCTGCGCCCGCTTCCCAATATGGGCAATTAGATCCGTTTCAGTGCGGGTACGCTCGCCGCTACGCCAGCTTAGCCCTTCCGTCAGGGTAAAGGCTTTTGCGTCTGACAGCCCGCCATCTTTATAGACCTGCAATCGCATGCCACGCCCCCGAGTCATTTCAGAAACTTCTGTAATCGGAAAAATAATCAGCTTGTGGTTTTCGCCTACCACGGCGATATGATCCGCCCCGTCCGGAACAATCGAACAGGCTCGAGCCTCGACATCGCCTGAGACATTGAGCACCTGCTTACCGCCCTTGGTCTGTGCCACAACATCATTCTCGGGCACAATAAAACCGCGCCCATCTGAGGCAGCAACCAGAAGCTTGCGGCCCTCTGCATGAATAAGCAGATGGACGACTTCATGGTCATTGCCCAAACCAGTCATCAAGCGAACAGGCTCGCCATGGCCACGCCCGCCAGGCAGTTTGTCGCAACCAATCGTGTAGAACCGACCATTGGTCCCGAATAACAATAGCTTGTCTGTCGTCTGGGCATGCAAGGCGAAACGGAAGCGATCACCTTCCTTAAACTTCAGCGCACCATAATCTTCGACATGTCCCTTCGTCGCTCGGATCCACCCCATCTGTGAACAAATAACCGTAATGGGTTCCTTTTCAATCATCGCGGTGATCGGCACAACCGTTGCGCTCGGCGCCTCACCGATCTCCGTCCGACGTTTGCCAAGCTCGGTCTTCTTGCCAAATCGTTTGCGGATATACGCAATTTCGCTGGCGATGGTTTTCCAACGTGTGTCCTTGTCACGAAGCAGCTTCTTTAGCGCTTTTTGTTCTTTCTCAAGCCCTTCGATCTCTTCGCGGATTTCAATTTCTTCAAGCTTCCGTAGTGACCGCAATCGCATATTGAGGATTGCTTCGGCCTGCGCTTCGGTGAGTTTCCAGCGCTCCATGAGCTTGGGTTTAGGATGTTCCTCATTCCGAATAATTGCGATGACCTCATCGAGGTTGAGATAGACGATCATATAGCCTGCGAGGACTTCGAGCCGTTTCTCAATCTTTTCAAGCCGGTTATTCGTCCGCCGGACCAGAACGTCATGACGATGGTCTAAGAAGCTCTGAAGCACCTCGCGGAGGTCCATTACCCGCGGCACAGTATTGGGATCGAGCACATTCATGTTCAGCCCAATACGAACCTCAAGATCGCTATGCTGAAAGAGCGCTTCCATCAACATTTCGGGTTCCAGAGCGCGCGATCTAGGCTCTAATACCAGACGAATATCCGCCGCAGACTCGTCACGTATATCCTCAAGCATCGGCAGCTTTTTGGCCTGCATGAGCTCTGCGATCTTTTCGACCAGACGGCTCTTCTGCACATGATACGGAATTTCGGTAATGACAATTTGCCACTGACCACGTGGTAATTTTTCGGTTTCCCAACGCGCTCTCAGGCGGAAGCTACCGCGCCCCGTACGATAAGCAGACCGTATATTCTCTGGCATTTCTGCCAGCACCCCCCCAGTTGGAAAATCCGGTCCGGGCATCAGCGACAGAAGCTTGTCGATCGTTGCGTTGGGGAACTTAATAAGATGGGCGAGCGCCTGACAGATTTCATCCAAATTGTGCGGCGGGATCGATGTTGCCATGCCAACGGCAATCCCCGCAGCGCCATTCGCCAGTAAGTTCGGCACCGACGACGGCATCAGAATGGGTTCGCTTTCCGTCCCATCATAGTTTTCGCGGAAATCAACGGCCGCTTCGTCGATCCCTTCAAGCATCGCCAAGGCGTATTCAGTCAACCGGGATTCGGTGTACCGCATAGCGGCGGCAGAATCGCCATCGACATTGCCAAAATTGCCCTGTCCTTCGACAAGCGGATAACGGACGGCAAATTCTTGCGCCAAGCGTACCAGCGCATCATAAACCGCCGTATCTCCATGCGGATGGTATTTACCAATGACGTCACCAACGACACGGGCGCACTTTTTAAACCCTGTGCCCGGGTCAAGCCGCAGCTGGCGCATCGCGAACAGCAAGCGACGATGAACGGGCTTCAGGCCGTCTCGGACATCCGGCAATGAGCGCGAGGTAATTGTCGAGAGCGCATAAGCGAGATAGCGTTTGCCCAACGCGTCATCAAGACGAATATCCGTTGTATTATCGGGTGTTGCGGAACTTTCAGCCATAAATCAGTTATACACCATATCTAGTAGCGGGCCAGCCAAAAGACGCTAGAAATATACCAATACCGACTAAATCTACTTGTTTTTGACGGCGGCATCCCGTCGCATGCTATCTACAAGCCTTTCGCGAGCGGCCGGCAAGCCGTGACGCGTATCGCCCATAACATGACGACCCAAGAAGTAACCCGTCAGCGCCAACCCTTCACACAAAATAGTACCGTTAATATCAGCGATGGATTCATCGCGCAAAAATCCCGGCAATGTGAGAAGCCGGTCATGATATTCCCGCCCTGCCGCCGCCGATACCGCCCGGCCTGTACGCGGCGAAACATAAATCAGGTCTTGATCGCTGCCTGTCGCAGCGCATTCAGTTAAATCAAGTCCAAACCCGAGCTCCGTAAGCAAATCCAACTCCCACTGTACATAGCGAACCTGCCATTCCGGCTCGCCGAGACACCCGATTAACGCTTCGAGTTTTTCAAACAAACCCGGAAATGGTGCGCGTTCCGGTAGGGCAGAATCCAAAATGGCTGTCGCGGAGCTCAAAGCCATCAGCGGCAAAGGGTCATGAAGATGATCAGCAGCGTATGAATGCAGCAATTCGCAGCTGAAGTTTCCCAGATGTTCCGCAAGACGTCCGCGCCAATGAGCCCGCAAAAGGTTTCCGGGTTGATAGAGGCCGCGATTCCGGGTGCTAGAGCCGCCCCGGACCAATCCAGCATGGCGGCCTTGCTCGCGCGTCAACAAATTGACGATCAGTGAGTTCTCGCCATGACGCCGTGCCGAGAGCACTAACCCTTCATCTGTCCAGTCCATAATTCTCTTATAAAGGATTGACGGCTATGTCGTACACGAACAATTCTTGTTTGATCGACAAGGAAAGATTCTCAATGACTGACAAAATGTCAGTACCCAAGCTCAATATTGACCGTCGCCAATTTGTCGGTGGGCTCGCTGGCTTTACCGCCGCCCCCGCAATCATCACTGGTGTCGAGGCCCGAACACGCATTGCTGATGGCATTGCATCTGGCGACGTCACAACGAATAGTGCCATCATTTGGGGACGGTCAAACAAGTCGGCGAAAATGCTTGTCGAATGGTCAACAACTCCGAATTTTGAGAAAGCTCAGCGTGTCGCAGGACCGGTCGTTACCGCCCGATCGGGCTATACAGGGCAAATACCCCTCACCGGTTTGCCGTCAGGCCAGGAAATTTTTTACCGCGTCCGTTTTGGGGATAGCAGAGGTACAGAGACCCGTATCGGGCATCTACGGACACCGACCAAAGATCATGATGTCACCTTTGTTTTTGGTGGTGATCAATGCGGCGCGGGTTGGGGTATCAATCCCGATTGGGGTGGCCTCAAATTGTTTGAGACGATGCGTCAGACCCGCCCCGATTTTCTGATCCATTTAGGAGACAGGATTTACGCTGACTCCCCCGTTCTCGAACGAGCCTCAACACCGGACGGCAGTAGCTGGAAAAATATCGTTACCCCGGCCAAATCCAAAGTCGCCGAGACCCTCGAAGAGTTTCGGGGCAATTACAGCTATAACTTCATCGATACCCATTACCGCAAATTTTGTGAGGACGTTCCTGCGCTTACCACCTGGGATGATCATGAAGTGGTCAATGACTGGTGGCCTGATCGAAAACTCTCCCGTCGGGTCATGTTTCGCAAAGGTTTCATTCAGTCGGATGTAAACACTTTGGTACGAAATGGACGACAAGCTTTCTTTGACTTTACACCCATGCAACGCCACCCCACTGACCCAAACCGGCTTTTTCGTAAAGTCTCATATGGGCGCAATGTCGATGTTTTTATCCTCGATTCACGAAGTTACCGCAGTCCAAACAATCGCAATCGACAGGAAAACCCTGGTAGCGAAACAGCATTGCTCGGCCGGTATCAAATTAATTGGTTAAAAGCCGCTTTGGCACAATCCAAAGCGCTCTGGAAAATCATCGCCAACCCGTTACCGATAGCGCATGAAAAACGGAAACAACGCCCGCGCTACGATAAGTTTGCCAATAGCGACAATGGAGCACCGCTCGGTCGCGAACATGAAATCACCGATATTCTCTCCCATATTAAAAAGCACGCGATCACCAACACCGTCTGGATGTCCGCTGACGTTCATTATTCAGCCGCACATCATTTTCATCCTGACCGCGCCGCTTTCCGGGAGTTCGACCCGTTCTGGGAGTTCATCGCTGGCCCGTTTCACACACGCGCCGGTCGCATAATTAATTACGACAAAACCTTTGGGGCCGAACGCCATTTTCGGACGGCCCGCGCGCCAAGGGGAAACAATCCACCAAGCGCAGGATATGTCTATTTTGGGCATGGTCGGATCAACGCCAAAACTGGTGCGCTAACTGTGGGGTTCAGAGATATAAGCGGACAAAGCCTGTATGAAAAAACGATAGCGGCGCAGCGCTAGACGGTAAATTAGTCGCTAAAATCGAGACCCATCTCGCGATAGCGTTCAGGATCATCCCGCCAATTTTCGCGTACTTTTACAAACAAAAATAGGTGTACCCGGCGCTCAAGAATCTCCTCAAGCTCTTTCCGCGCCTCTGCACCAACGCGTTTAACCTGCTGCCCACCCTTGCCGAGCACGATGCCCTTATGACCAGATCGTTCGACATAAATTACCTGATCGATTTTAACGCTACCGTCCTTACGCTCTTCCCAACCTTCGGTCTCAACGGTTAGCGAGTACGGCAGCTCCTGATGCAATGAAAGAAACAACTTCTCGCGGGTGATTTCCGCCGCAAAGAGGCGGTCATTCATATCGCTCAGATGATCTTCAGGATACAACCATGGACCTTCCGGCAACTCTTTTTGCAAACTGCTGACAAGATCCTCAACGCCATCGCCTTTCAGGGCAGAGATCATAAAGATATTCTCGAAAACACCTGTTTCCTGCAGGTCTTCAGCAAGAGTCAGCAGTTTCTCTCGGGGAATCAGGTCGATTTTATTTAAGGCGACAACCGCTGTTTTTCCAGCTTTCTTAAAGCCGTCAATGATGAGCTGCACATCGCCACCCAAACCACGTTCGGCGTCAACGAGCAGAACGATTTTATCGGCATCCGCGGCACCGCCCCAGGCAGCAGCAACCATCGCGCGTTCCAGTCGGCGGTTTGGTGAGAAGATCCCTGGAGTATCGACAAAGACTATTTGGTCATGCTCGTGCGTCAGAACACCAACCACACGCGCTCGGGTCGTTTGCACCTTATGCGTTACGATAGAGACTTTGGTACCCATAATATGGTTCATCAAAGTCGACTTTCCGGCGTTAGGCGCTCCGACCAGCGCAACAAATCCGCAACGGGTTTCTGTCTGATCAACCATCGGATTCCGCCTCAACTGCTTCCAGCATCATTGCCGCAGCGGCTTGTTCGGCCGCGCGCTTTGACGATCCTTGCGCGATACAGGTTTCACCCCCATCAACCGACACTTCAACCGAAAAGACAGGTTGATGGTCAGGGCCTTCCCTGCCAACTTCCCTGTACTGCGGCAAACCAAGTTTTCGACCTTGAGCCCATTCCTGCAATGCTGTTTTGGAATCTGTCGGCGGCGATGTGACTTCATCTGCAAGCGCACAAATCAATTTCTCGATGACCGGCCGCACTTTCTCTAGACCACCGTCGCGATAGATCGCGCCAAACAAAGATTCCATTACATCAGCCTGAATGGAATCGTTCAGTGATGTTCCACCTCCGTGAATAATATAGTCATCTAACTCAATCGAAGAGGCTACTGAAGCGAGCGTCGCCCGATCTACAAGACCGCTTAGCCGGCGCGATAGCGCCCCTTCATCCTCTGATTGATAGGTACGCATCAGAAAATCACAAACGACAAGACCTAAGACACGATCACCAAGAAATTCCAACCGCTCATAGGTTTTCGTATCAGGGGTATTCTCGACGCTAGCATGTGTGAGAGCGCGGATTAGCAAGGATTGGTCAGCGAATTTGACGCCGAGGATCCGGCATAGCTGAGCGGGAGACCGTTCCCCCTCCCCCACTATTTGATACCCTGAAAGAAGCGCTTGAGCCTTGCAGCATGGTACCACCCCCAAGGCTCAAACATACTGGCACTGCCATCAGTCGAGAAAAACAGAACTTCAGCGCGGCCCACTAAATTTTCTGCCGGCACAAAGCCAACACCATTGATCCCCGGCCTATTTGGCACCCGGCTATCCAGCGAATTGTCACGATTATCGCCCATCGCGAAATAGTGCCCCTTTGGCACGGTATAGATCGGCGTATTATCGAGGGGTCCGCTATCACCATCCTTTTCGAGAATTTCATGCGCTACGCCATTGGGCAGCGTTTCGACATAGCGCGTTACCGCGACAAAACGGCCCGACTCCGTGCGCATGGCAAACGGATCAATTTTCTGGCGTTGGACTATCTTGTCATTGATATAAAGTCGACCACGCCTGACCTGGATTTTCTCACCCGGCAATCCGACGATCCGCTTGATGTAATCCGTCTCGTTATCGCTGGGTAGTTTAAATACCGCAACATCACCACGCTTGGGCTCGCTGCCAAAGATACGCCCCGAAATAGGCGCCGCGCTTAACGGAAATGAGTGTCGGCTATAACCATACGAGAACTTTGAAACAAACAGATAATCACCAACCAGCAAGGTCGGAATCATTGACCCTGACGGAATATTAAAAGGCTCGTAGGCTGCCGTCCGAATAATCAGTGCAATGAACACCGCAAAAATTACGGTCTTAATCGTTTCCCAGAGTGAACTTTTCATATGGCGTCGTCACACAGAACAAAATAAGCAGAGTCACTAAGCGTTTTCTTTAGCGCGCGCAGATAAAGCCACCGGGAACCCACAGTGTCAATCAACGTTATTCATTCGCCCGCCGCGGGGTTCATTGGCACTGCAGAAATTATAACCGATGCTTCTGCGAGCGGTGGCTCATCCGTCAAGCTAATATCGATCTGTGCTCGCATGCCGTCAGGCGTTAGTTCCGCCAATCGTTTCGCTGCACCACCCGTAAGCGCCATTGTCGGTTTGCCACCCTTGAGGTTCACGACACCCATATCGCGCCAATACACGCCTTTACGAAATCCTGTTCCCAAAGCCTTAGAGCACGCCTCTTTCGCAGCAAAACGTTTGGCATAGCTCGCTGTCCGGTTAGCACGACGTTCTGATTTCACCTTTTCAATATCGGTAAAAATCCGATCTATGAATCGATCACCGAAACGTTCAAGCGTCCGCTCGACGCGTCGGATATCAATCAGATCGTTGCCAATACCGATAATCATCAAGCGCTACGATCGCCAATCGCATCAGCGCGGGCATTGTCCATCAACGCCCGCATTCGCGTGATTGTGCTCTCAAGTCCGCCAAAGATCGCCTCACCAATCAGGAAGTGACCAATATTGAGTTCAACAATCGACGGAATTGCTGCAACTTGTGCAACCGTATCGAAATCCAGTCCATGACCGGCATGACATTCGAGACCTAGCTGCTCCGCGTAGTCCGCAGCGTCAACGATCTCAGAAAGCGTTCTGTCTCTCTCAACGGAACCTGCTTCTGTATTGCAGTAAGGCCCTATGTGAAGTTCCACGACCGGCGCACCCAAAGCTTTTGCTGCATCGAGCTGTTTCGGGTCAGGTTCGATAAACAATGATAATCTGATGCCCGCACGACCGAGCTGATCGGCAAAGGGCAGCAAGCGATCAAAATTCCCTGCTGCGTCGAGCCCGCCTTCGGTCGTACGTTCCTCCCGCTTTTCAGGAACAAGACATGCCGCATATGGCAAATGTTGAAGGGCTATCTCCAACATCTCTTCTGTCGCTGCCATTTCGAGATTTAGCGGTAGATCAATCTCGTTGCGAAGCAGTTCGATATCACGATCGCCAATATGACGACGATCCTCGCGCAAGTGCGCTGTAATGCCATCTGCGCCTGCTTTCTCTGCAACTTTAGCTGCACGCAAGGGATCAGGATGGAGCCCACCCCGCGCGTTTCGGATCGTGGCAACATGATCGATATTGACACCAAGGCGCAAATAATTCCCAGTCATTGTCTTGTCCGTTAATTCAAGCCGTAAAGCGCGCGAGCATTGTCGTCGAGGATCTTATCTGCAACGCCCGGTGCCAAACGATCATCTTCCCGTAGCAACTTAACGGCCATGACCTCACTTGAGGGATCGTGATGTCCGTAGTCAGTGCCAATCACCAAATTGTCTTCACCGGCATATTTTACGATGTAGTCTAGATGGTCGGTGTTTTCGCAAGCGACATACATGTTGTTTTCTTTGAGGGGATTCTCGAACCAGTCCCAGCCATTACGACGGAAGCGATCTTCAAGATCACACAGCACGTATGGGACCCATTGAGCACTAACCTCAATAAAGCCCCAACGGATATCAGGAAACTTAGCCGGTATCTGCTTTTCAATCAGCGTATGAAACGCCCCGACAACTGCCAGTTTAAACTTGGTAAAGGACGTATCGGATTCAAAGAAATCATGATGAAAGACGCTACCATTACCTGAATGCATACAGATCGGCATATCGAGGTCAGACGCAATTTCCCAAAGCGGATAAAACGTTGGATCGCCAATTGCCCGATCACATTCCAATCCCCGAAGGAATATTCCGCAAGCGCCATTGTCTTTCGCGAATTTCATCTCATCCCGGATCAGGTTGGGCGACCGCATCGGCGGCAGGGCAATCCAGCGCATCCGGCCATTTGCCTGCTTGCTGACATCAGCAACCCAGCGATTGTAGGCCCGGGTCAACGCGAGATCGGCGTTAATGTCGTCGGTTACAGGTCGCAAATACAACGTCGGATAAAGAACTTGGGTTTCGATACCGAGTTCATCCATATGAGCAAGACGACCTGGAATATCTTCCATCTCCGCGATAGCACGCGACATCTCGGTACCAACATTACGGTCCTTGCCCATCGGGCGATTACCAATGAGCCAATAATTATGTTGCGTATTCGTACCGTCATTGGCCTTAAGCTCAGGACCATGGGTCTGTGTAACGATATACGGAGTATAGCGTTTATCGTCGCCTTCCAAATATTCCCACGTTTTTGTTGTTTCCAAAACATGTGCGTCTGAATCTATCGCGCCCATCTTAGCTCTCCCTGTTTGTATATCTTCATCTTATTGAATTACACGCGACACCGAACTTACCACAGAAACACCCCGCAGCGCCGCCATGATGTCGTTTAAATGCTTGTTGTTATGAACTTCAATATCCAGCAACATTTCAAACAACTCCGACGTCCGGTTGGTAATTTTCAAATTTACGATGTTGCCCTGATTATTCGCGACAACCGTTGCCAAATTTGCGAGACCGCCGCGCTGATTTGCGACAACAAGATTAAGGCGACCAATATGAGTACTATCTTCGGTTGACCCAAGGTCCCAGCTAATATCAACCCAGCGCTCGGGCATCTCGTGAAAACTTTCTAGTGTTTCACAATCAATTGTATGGACGGCTATGCCTTTATCCGGCGTCTGGATTCCGACGATGCGGTCGCCCGGCAAAGGATGGCAGCAATTCGAATAATGGACGGCGACGCCCGGAGTCAGCCCGCGGATTGGAATGCCGCCGGTCATCTCACCGACGCCATGTTCTGGTGTACCTGAATCTCCTTCAGCCAGTATCTTCTTCAGCGTTTCCGCGCCTTCACCATTAACGACTAGCTCGGCAACACTTGTAGCGCTGACGTGACTCTGACCAATAGAGACATAGAGGTCCTCGGCTGACGAAATGCCAAGTTGAGGAAGCACCGTCTCTATTGCCTGATCGCTGAACTGATAGCCATCTTTAGAAAATGCTTTCTCCAGCATGGCATGACCGAGCTGTTCGTACTCAGTTCTTTGCTTCGACCGCACGAAGCGTCTTATCCTGGCGCGCGCCTTGCCAGTCACGACAAATTCCTCCCAATCAGGAGACGGCACACCGGGTTTCGAGGTTACAATCTCGATCTGGTCACCATTGCGAAGCTTTGTCTGCAATTGTACGAGGCGCCCGTTGATTTTGGCGCCAACACAAGCATCGCCGACCTCAGAATGAACCTCATAGGCGAAATCCACCGGGGTCGCGCCACGCGGCAATGCGATCAATTCACCTTTAGGGGTAAAGCAAAACACCTGATCCTGAAATAAATCCAGACGAGTGTGTTCCAAGAATTCATCCGGGTCGTCAGCGTGTTCCAAAATATCAAGAAGTTCGCGGACCCAACGATATTCATAGGAGTCGGCATCACGCGGTGGATTTTCCTGCTTATACTGCCAGTGAGCTGCAACACCCAGTTCAGCAACCTGGTGCATTTCCGACGTCCGAATTTGAATCTCAATCCGTCGCCGCTGCGGACCGATCACCCCTGTATGGATTGATTTGTAACCGTTTCGTTTAGGTGTCGAGATGTAATCCTTAAACCGACCAGGCACACAGGAATACTGGCCGTGGATGACCCCCAGCGCGTGATAGCATTGTGGAACATCCTCGACTACAAGCCGAAAGGCAATAATGTCGGATAGCTGGGCAAACTCGACATTCTGACGCTGCATTTTACGCCAAATCGAATAGGGCCGTTTCTCCCGCCCTGATAGGCTAACCGATATACCTTGCTCCTTAAGCACACGCTTTAGTTCAGCGGATATCTCATCAATGACCTCCGTCTCGACCGCTTCACTTCGCAAAAAATCCAGACGAGCCAGGATAGTGCTGCGGGCATCAGGGTAGAGCTCAGCGAAAGCAAGATCTTCCAGCTCGTCCTTAATACGGTGCATGCCGATGCGTTCCGCTAAGGGTGTATAGATTTCCATTGTTTCGCGCGCGATACGGGCGCGTTTTTCTGACCCTTTGATAAAATGCAAAGTCCGCATGTTGTGCAGACGATCCGCTAACTTAACCAGCAACACGCGAATATCACGTGACGTTGCCATCAACAGCTTGCGGAAATTCTCGACCTGTCTTTTATCGGCAGACTGCAGCTCAAATTTCGAAAGCTTAGTAACACCGTCTACGAGGTGAGCAACAGAGTCGCCGAACTGCGTCTGGATCTCCTCAATCGTTGCCACGGTGTCTTCCACCGTATCATGCAACAGGCCTGTGACGATTGTATCAGAGTCCAGTTTGAGTTCAGTGAGAATACCGGCGACCTCAAGCGGATGCGAGATATATGGATCGCCCGAGGCGCGCTTTTGGGAGCCATGCGCCATCATCGAGAAGACATAGGCGCGATTTAGCGCATCCTCATTGGCACTGGTATCATAGGCCTTTACACGATCGACAAGCTCATATTGACGGATCATGGCGCCTTAAGCCTCATGTGAGGTTTGGTTGCCTGGTTTCAGGAACCATTATCGAGAGCATATTGGCTATGCTCTAGTCTTCTTTGAGGTCTTCCGCTGATACATCCTCAAACTTCTCTTCGGCAGGAGCTGGTGCTGGTGCCGCAGCCGCAGCGTCCGCCGCAGCGTCAGCCCCCGCAGCAAGGGCAGCGAGTTCGGCTTCTGCCGATGCTGCAAGCTCTTCCTCCATCGCGAGAAGCTCTTCGGCTTCCTCTTCGGGATCGTCAGTATCACCATGACGCTGCAGACCCAGGATAAGCTCTTCTTCAAGCTCCGGAACCGAAATTGTTTCATCAGCAATTTCACGTAGCGCAACGACAGGATTTTTGTCGTTGTCACGATCAACGGTCAATTCGCCGCCAACAGACAACTCGCGCGAACGCTGCGCGGCCATCATGACCAGCTCAAACCGGTTCGGAATTCTTTCTACGCAATCTTCGACAGTAACGCGCGCCATGCGTCACACTCCTTGCAATTGTTTCAGGGACCCGTCTGCCGGGTCAGCGGACGCGCAATATATGGGCTAACACTATAGTAAAGCAAGCATTTACAAGGACTAATCGCAATTTATTCCAAGGTGTCTTCCGGCAACCGCTCGCAGCGCTGATCCGCCGGCAAGACACGAATCAAGGCATCAAGGGTCACGTTCCTCACCGGGTGAATCCAATCTGGTTCCAAATCCCGCAACGGCAACAGCACGAAGGCTCGTTCATGCATCCGTGGGTGGGGTACCGTCAGGTCATTTTCTCCTTTTTTTTCAATGATATAGTCATGATATATCAGGAGATCCAAATCAAGTGTCCGAGCCGCATTTCTGACCGTTCGAACGCGCTCAAACTCGGCTTCAACACCATGTAGCTTGTTCAAAAGGGTCGTAGCCGGCAATTTCGTAGTTAGTTCAAAGACCGCATTTATGTAGTCCGGTTGATCTGCAACTGGTACGGGTGAACTGCGATACCACGGGGAACATCGAACCACCGTGCAATCCTTTGCATCAATGACTTGCAGCGCTTTTGTCAAAACTTCCGGTGTAGAACCGAAATTCTCACTTGGTAGATTTCCGCCTATTCCGATAAAAATCATTGAAAAATATACTTTTTTTCGTGCCCGGCCTTGTTTCCAGACATCAAGTGTCTTATTTTTGAGACACGGGGATTATACTCTCAAATGAGAAAGCTGGCACAAATTTTGTGTGTCATGCATCGCCAAATAATAAAAGCAAACACATTATTGCGATAAAATTGACAGAAAGCGGCACTAAAAACGACACGGTATTTAGGTGAGGCACAACGAAAAGAGCATCCGATGAACATATATTCGCAGGAAAAGATTGCGTTATTCATAGATGGCTCCAACCTGTACGCAGCAGCACGCGCACTGGGTTTTGATATCGATTATAAAAATCTTCTGGAGCTATTTTCTTCAAAGGGCCAGCTGGTCCGCGCATATTACTACACAGCCCTGATGGAAGATCAGGAATATCTCCCGATCCGGCCTCTGGTCGATTGGTTGGATTACAATGGCTATACGATGGTTACTAAACCAACCAAGGAGTTCACCGATTCTATGGGCCGTCGCAAGATCAAGGGCAATATGGATATGGAGCTCGCGATCGACGTGTTGGAAATGGCCGAACATTTAGATCATGCTGTCCTGTTTTCAGGCGATGGCGATTTCCGCCGGCTCGTAGAAGCGGTTCAGCGTCGTGGTGTTCGAGTCACTGTTGTCAGCACATTCCAATCGTCTCCGCCGATGGTTGCCGACGAATTGCGTCGTCAGGCGGATACTTTTATCGAACTCAATGACCTGGCACCGCAGATCGCTCGCAAAGATCAGGATATTCCGCTTCCGGGAAACATTTTGGACGACCATCCGGATTTGTTGCCGAAACAGCCAGTTGCGCATGAAAATGAAGATTTACGGGAAACAGCGTAACGCGATTCTGGTATCATAGTTCATGGCGTCTTCAATTTCCCTACCGGACGGCAGTTGCCGTCTCTGTCCTCGGCTGGCCGCGTTCCGCGACGAAAATAATGTAAAGTTTCCCGATTGGCACAATGCACCAGTAACACCCTTTGGCAGCCTCGATGCTGAGCTGCTCATCGTTGGGCTTGCGCCGGGATTGAAAGGGGCTAATCGTACGGGTCGCCCGTTTACCGGTGATTATGCTGGCGATCTACTCTATGACACCTTGCTTGAATTCGGTTTTGCCAAAGGCGCCTATGCCCAACATGCCGATGATGGATTTGAGCTTACTGGTTGTCGCGTCACCAACGGCGTGCGCTGTGTACCGCCGCAAAACAAACCCGTTGGCGCCGAGATCAACGCATGCCGCCCCTTCCTGAACACCGAGATTGAAGCGATGCCAAACCTTAAATGCATCCTAACACTCGGCGGAATCGCCCATAACACGCTGCTACGGGCGTTCGGACAAAAGGTATCAGCCTGGAAGTTTGCCCATAATGCCGTTCACGTCTTACCCGATCTGCCGGTACTGGTGAACAGCTATCACTGCTCACGCTACAATACGAACACAGGGCGCCTCACCGAGGAAATGTTCCACGATGTGTTCCGGTCAATCCGTAAATTGATTTAGGAGAAGGGCGCCGAAGAGCCCTAGCTTATGGAAATTAAAAGGCGGCCCATTGGACCGCCTTTTATAATGTCTCACAAATCAGCGAGAACCCCCTCTGCATGAGGAGGCACCTCAGGATTAGGATAATTCTTGATGATTTTTCCATCCGGTCCGATCAAGACAGAAAGCCGTGATGGTTTTTCCTGATCGGTGCTTTCAGCCGCCCCATAGGCCACGGCAATGGAATGGTCTGCGTCGCACAAAATATCCGTCGTTGAATTAAGTTCATTCATCCACGCCTTTGCATCATCCGGCGGGTTAAACGTTATACCGATAAGTGCTGTATTCTTGTCTGCAAAGTCCTGGATTCGATCACGGAACCCTTTGGCTTCGACAGTTCAATTATTCCCAAAAGCACGTGGAAAGAACCAAACTAAAACGTTCTTTCCTGAATAATCGGAAAGACTTATGTCCTTCCCGTCCTGATTGGGCAACGTAAAGCTTGGCGCTTCACTTCCTATATCAAGTTGAGCCATTACTTCCTCTCGAGTTTTCACAATCACATTTCGCGCAACACCAACAATATACCGTACAGCGGGCGATTCACGGAACCCTCTCAATCATCGCTATAGCGTTCTTCTTGCCACGGATCACCTTCATTGTGATAGCCACGAATTTCCCAGTAGCCCGGCTTGTCATCCTCCGAAAACTCTATCCGCCGCAGCCATTTGGCGCTTTTCCAAAAATACCAGTCTGGCATCAACACACGCACTGGTCCGCCATGCGCCGCTGACAACACGTCGCCATTCCATTTGAAGGCCAGCATCACGTTGGATTCCGCAAATCGCTCAAGGCTCACATTCGTGGTATAGCCATCCCGGCTATAAAAAATGCAGTGTTTAGCCTGCGGCGAAGGGTTCGCGAGTGACAGTATGTGGGCTGCAGATACGCCAACCCACCGATTGTCATAGCGCGACCAACCGGTAACACAGTGAATATCACTGGTAATCTCAAGCTGTGGTTGATCGAGAAAATCGTTCCAGTTCCAGATCGCCCGGTTTTCTACTTCGCCATCGATGCGCAATCGCCACTTTTCAAGATCAAGCTTCGGTGTGACACCAAGATCAAGGACCGGCCAGTCTTTCACGATACGTTGACCAGGTGGCAAACGGTCGCGTTGCTTGTCGCCAGGCTTGCCGGTCAGCAAGCGGCCACCCTTGGCCCATTCCTGTTTTTTCTCGATCAGCTTGTCGCGGGACTTGCTGGTCTGTTCATCCTCGATATCGTCCGACATCGCTAGCCCTTCTGGCGCATCAGCCGTGCCTTCTGACGATCCCAATCCTTTTTCTTTTCCGACTCGCGCTTGTCATAGTTGCGCTTGCCCTTAGCCAGACCAAGCTCCAGCTTAGCCCTACCGCGATCATTAAAATAAAGTTTGAGGGGCACCAGCGTCATACCTTCTCGCTGAATAGCGCCAAACATTCGACTAAGTTGACGGCGATGAAGTAACAGCTTTCGGGGCCGCCGTGGCTCATGATTGAACGGGCCTGCTTGCTTATATTCGGGGATATAGCTGTTAATGAGATACAGCTCGCCTCCCTGATCTGTTGCATAGGATTCAGAAATAGTCGCCCGCCCTTCACGCAGCGATTTAACCTCGCTCCCCTGAAGAACGATACCAACCTCGAGGCTATCTTCAATTGTATAGTTGTGGCGCGCCTTACGGTTTTGGGCGGCTACGCGGACGGCATCAACATCGCTGGCCATTTTGGGCCTCCAGAGTACCTAGTTTAGAAGTCCCGCGGACCTCATCGACTCCTCAACAATTTTCTTGCTCGTATCCGAAATTGGCGCAAGAGGTAACCGCGTGTCGGCTGCACATTTACCCAGCAGCTTGGCACCATATTTCACGGGTCCTGGATTAGACTCGCAGAACAGATTGGTATGCAGCGGCATAAGGCGTTCGTTGAGGGCCTGAGCCCCGGTGACATCGCCATTCCGCCAAGCTGCGTGAAATTCCGACATCTCCTTTGGGGCAATGTTCGCCGTCACAGAAATACAGCCAACACCGCCCTGCGCCAAAAATCCGATCTGCGTACCATCTTCGCCAGAGAGCTGAATAAACTCTGAACCCATCGCATTCTTCTGCAATGTCGCCCGCGCCACGTCATTGGTTGCGTCTTTAACTCCAGCGATATTGGGGAGTTCTGCGAGACGCGCCATCGTGTCGACCGACATATCGATTATGCAGCGCCCTGGAATATTGTAGATGATAATCGGAATATCAACGGCGTCGTTGATTGCCTTGTAATGCAGATACATGCCTTCTTGGGTCGGCTTATTATAATAAGGCGTGACGATCAACGCGCCATCCGCTCCCGCATCTTTGGCGTGTTTGGTCAGCATAATTGCTTCATCTGTCGAGTTTGACCCCGACCCTGCAATCACGGGCACTCTGCCCTTTGCAACGCTGATGCATATCTCAACAACGCGTTTATGCTCATCATGGCTTAGCGTCGGGGACTCGCCCGTGGTGCCACACGGCACAAGACCGTTGGTTCCCTGTTCGATTTGCCAATCGATAAACTGTTCATATGCCTGCTCATCTACACTGCCATTGGCAAAAGGTGTGACAGCCGCACAAATAGATCCGTGGAACATCGAACTCCCCGTAATTCCCTGAATATTAACCGAAATAGTCGCAAAATTGCCGAAATGCGAGATTAAACCGACTGACCAGACACGGCAAGTTTTGATATGACACCCGGAATGCTGGACATACCAGCCCTTTCGCTCGTAAGACTCTCTATAGAGATCAGCGATCAACGGAGCTCTGGATGACGGCAATGTTGCCACCCTGGACCGACCAACTGCCCCGAAACGGTGCCAGAGCCGTGCTTAGGTCATTTGCCATTCTCGTTGCTCTATGCGCATTTAACGCACCCTCCTTCGCCGCCGATACTGATCTCAAACTACTCACAAAATCCGATACAAAAAGATACAAGTCTGCCTTCAAAGCCGCGAAGCAAGGCCAATGGACAACCGCATATCGGACCGCCAAGCACGGTCGCGCCAAATTACCCAGGAAATTGTTGCGCTGGATGGATATGACACAGCGGGGCACGACAGCCAGTTTCGGTGAAATTACAAACTTTATTCGCCAGAATCCTACATGGCCACGCCAACAACGATTACAGCGTCGTGCCGAAGAAGCCATCGACGAAAACACCAGCGGTGCCGAGATACTATCCTGGTTCGCTAAACGTCCCCCGATTAATACTGACGGTCATATTGCCCTTGGCGAAGCCTTAATCGCCACCGGAAAAATCAACGAAGGACAGACACACCTGCGGCGTGCTTGGATTACGGGCCGCTTCAACCGTCGTTCCGAACGACTTTTTCTACGACAACATCGCAAGATGTTTACCGCCGAAGATCACTGGCAGCGGCTGGATGGCTTATTATGGAAACGTCATTACAGCTCAGCCCACCGAATGTATCGACGGGTATCCCCCAAGTTACGGACTTTAGCAGAAGCTCGCACCAGCCTTCGCCTGTTTCGTGGCGGGGTGGATCGTGCCATAGCCCGTGTCGAGCCAGCCCTTAGGCGCGATCCGGGATTATTATATGAACGTATGCGCTGGCGACGGCGTAAAGGTCGTACGCTTGATGCACTCGAGATTCTGAAGAATCCTCCCAATGACCTCGTTCGAGCGGATTTGTGGTCCCGAGAACGCGAAATTATCTCGCGCCGTTTGCTGCGAGAAGGACGTATCACCGACGCACACCGGGCGATTTCTGATCATCGGGTCAACCCTAAAAATCGTGCTCGCTTTGCCGAAGCCGAATGGCTCTCAGGCTGGATTGAGTTGAGATATTTGAATGATGCCCGACCGGCCTTTGATCGATTTAGCAAGCTGCATGACGTCGTACGCTATCCCGTCAGCAGAGCGCGCGCTGCCTATTGGGCTGGCCGTGCCGCGAAAGCAGCTGGAAACAAGATAGCCGCGAATGAATGGTTCCGCCGCGCTCAAATTCATCCTACGACCTATCACGGCCAATTGGCTGCTGAAGAGCTTGGCGACATTCTTCGCCTGCCGCCACCAGTTGCAGAACCAGACAGCGTTATGGTCAAAGCGCTCCACCGGAGTGAACTCGTAAAGGCATTTAAAATACTCAGTCAGCTCGGTGAGAAAAAATTACTCCGCATCTTTGCATTGCGGTTAGGTCGAAATGCAAAAACCAACCAAGAACGTCTTCTTGTCGGACGGCTAGCCTATCGGATCGGACGGCCTGACCTCGCGGTGTGGATTGCGCGCCGAGCCCAACGCCGCGGCATACTGGCCATGTCTCTTGGCTATCCAATTCTTCCCATGCCCAATGGAAAACCAGAGAAAGCACTCCTTCTCTCTATTTCCCGGCAAGAAAGTAATTTTTATCCGCAGGCAATCAGCCCGGCAGGAGCTCGAGGTATGATGCAGCTCATGCCGGCAACGGCGCGGGCCGTTGCCCGCTCACTGCGCATCCGGTATTCACGATCTCTTCTGACACAGCGCCCGAGCTATAACATCCGTCTTGGTCGGGCATATCTTTCTCAGATGCTGTCCCGGTTCAATGGTTCTTATATTTTGTCCATCGCGTCATATAATGCTGGCCCCCATCGAGCGGCTAGTTGGGTTAAACGCTCAGGGAACCCCAGTGATCCCGATGTCGATGCTATCGATTGGATTGAAATGATCCCCTTTCGCGAGACGCGGACCTATGTTCAACGCGTTTTAGGTAATTTACAGGTTTATCGCAGCCGGTTGCAGCCTGGCCGCGTCGCCCTCACATTACAAAAAGATTTAAAGCGCTAGGGAACGAACCTAATGGTCGACAACCAGTTTACCAATACCGGAGCCTGCGTGTTCGACGTCTACGGTACCTTACTGGATTTCAATTCCGCCGTTGCGAATTGCCACGACGAAATAGGCGCGACTGCCGATCAACTATCCGAATTGTGGCGCCGCAAACAGTTAGAATATACCTGGTTGAGAAGCCTGATGGGCGATCATGCAAACTTTTGGCAGGTTACTGGCGAGGCCCTAGATCATTCTCTTTCGGCATTAGGGATCGAAAATACGGTTCTTCGAGAAAAACTCATGAGCCTATATCGAGAACTTACGCCCTATCCAGAAGTGGCTCGGACACTACAATCCATCAAGGAAGCTGGGTTAAAGACGGCCGTTCTCTCGAATGGCGAGCCTTCCATGTTAGAGGAAGGTTTAGAGGCTGCGGGTATCCGGAGGCATTTGGATACAATAATCTCAGTAGAGTCGGTTGGCATATTTAAACCTCATCCATCGGTCTATGCCTTTGCGGCCAAAACCCTCGACGTCTCGCCAAACTACATCGCCTTTCAATCGGCCAATGGCTGGGATATCGCAGGCGCGGCCTCTTTTGGTTTCATGACGGCCTGGATCAATCGGGCGGGACTAGCAGAGGAATGTCTTCCGACGAGACCAGCGGCAACGGTTCCATCACTCGCTGAATTGCCAGCCTTGATCGGCATAACCGCAGACAAGCAATAAACGACTACGATGGACCAACAATTCTCATTACCGGCGTACCAAGATATTGTGGCGGCCGCAAAACGGCTAAAGTGGGTTATACGTACCACACCGTTAATCGAGTCTGTCGTGGCCAGCACGGCGTGTGACGCTCGAGTTTTCCTGAAAGCTGAAACACTCCAACATACCGGATCGTTCAAATTTCGCGGGGCGTATAATCTGATCTACCAGCTTTCGGCTGAACAAAGAGCCAAAGGAGTCGTCGCCTATTCGTCGGGGAACCATGCTCAAGCGGTCGCGAAGGTCGCTAGCCTAAGCGACATCAAAGCTACAATAGTCATGCCCAAAGACGCCCCTCAAATTAAAATCGAAGCAACACAGAAATTCGGCGCACAGACGGTCCTCTATGACCGCTACTCGGAATCACGGGAGGACATCGCCGCTACGATTGTCGCAGAGACAGAGGCGACGCTTGTCCCCCCCTACGACCATCCTCATACCATCGCCGGACAAGGTACGGTGGGACTAGAGATCGTCGAACAATTGACTGCGCTAGATTGTATACCGGATGCCGTCTTGGTCCCCTGTAGCGGCGGCGGCCTTATCTCAGGTGTTGCGACAGCCATCAAACATCACTTCCCCGACACACAAATATATTCGGTAGAACCAGAAGGCTTTGACGATACGGCGCGGTCCCTCGCCAGCGGTGAACGGGAAACGGCGGATTTAGAGGCCACATCAATTTGTGACGCCCTATTAGTTCCGACTCCCGGACACCTTACTTTCGCCATAAACAAACAGCTTTTGAGTGGCGGCTATAAAGTCACAGATACAATGGTGCAAAAGGCAATGGCCTTTGCTTTCCTGCAAGAAAAACTAGTTGTTGAACCAGGGGGTGCCGTTGCACTGGCAGTGCTTCTCAATGGCCAGGATGAGTTTATCGACAAAACCGTCGTCGCCGTTGTATCTGGCGGCAACGTAGATCCCGCGATATTTGGCGCGGCAATTACCTAAATTCTGCGCGATTCGGGAGGTCTCAAGACCCCCGTGGCGTCGCCGGCAATCCATCACTAACGATAAGATTGATGCCGGCCTGCTCACCTTCTTCTACGGCATTCAACCGACGGCAATGACCGTCCAGCTGAGCACCAGGTTCGATACTGAGGGTTTCATGGAAGATGTCGCCCTTGACTTGTGCTGTACGCGTCAGCGTCACTGCACGGCTTCTAATTTGACCTTTGACAGTGCCACGGATAAGCACCTCATCAGCAACAACAGCTCCTTTAATCTGACCTGTTTCACCGACGCTTAGACTGTTGCTCCGGACATCACCATCGACGGTGCCGTCAATCTGGACCTCGCCGTCACAATTAAGATTTCCACTCACCGTCAAATCAGCGCTAATGATCGTTGGCACCGCGGGTTTCTTTTTCGCTGGGCGTTCTTTCTTATCCTTTGAAAACATCCTTGCCTGCCTTGATAAATTTCAGTGGGTCAACGGCCTTCTTATTTACTCTTATTTCGTAATGTACATGAGGCCCGGTACTGCGGCCCGATGAACCGAGCTCACCAATCTTATCACCAATTTTGACACGTTTGCCTCTTTTTACGCTGGTGCGTCGCAAGTGGCCATATCGCGTCACAATACCAAATCCATGGTCGATTTCGATGACACGACCATAACGACCTTTCCAACCAGCATAGATGATCTTGCCGTCGGCTGGGGCAAAAATCGTTGACCGTGGTCTTGAGGCAAGGTCCAAACCTTGATGCTGCGCCCATTTTTTATTCATTGGATCGCGGCGACGACCAAACTTACTAGACAGGTTATAATGATCTATCGGCGCCACGAGAGGCACAGATCTCATCAACTTGTTCAGATCTTCCCAATGGGTCAGATGTTGTTCAAGAATGGCGTCATCATCTTCGAGAACAGGATTACCTTTTCCAGCTGGAATATAAGGCCCGCCAGCAGAATATAGTTCAGGCTTATAAGCCTGAAGAAGTTTCTCTGGGCTCAGACCGACGCTCTCGATAATTCCTGAAATCTTGCGAATGTCATAAAGTGTTCGTTCGCTTACAGCTGCTAGCGCAGACTTTTGACTTTTCCGCATAAATTTAATGCGGAGCTCCAGCCGGTCGACACGCTTCTGTAACCAATCGCGAGCACTGGCGAATGCACCTCTATCAACAAGCGCGGTCGTGAGTTCCGATTTGGCTTCGTCTACTTTCAGATTAAGACGACCGGCATATTTTTCTGCTTTGTCGAGTTGCCGTTCGAGTCCTTTTAGCTGAGCGTTCAATGCCGCCTGACGGCGCAGTTGTTCACCGCGTTTACGTTCAGAAACTTGAAGGTCGCCCTTCAGTTTTTTAAGAGCCGAATTGAAATTGTCATTCTGGGTAATCAGATTGACAAGATTGTGATGACTTTTCTTTAGAGTGCCAGCAACGTCGGTGATATCGCTTTGCATATCGGACACTTTGCCCGTGAGCGACCGATTATGGCTTATGGCGCGCGCAAGATCTTCGTTCTTCGACTTAATGATCTCGTCATAGCCATGATAGACATAGCTGATATGGGCAAACCATCCCAGAAAACCAACAAGACCTATAAAGGCAGGAATCTGAATCCAGCGTGAAATGGTGAGATATTTCACCGCCCCGCGTCGCCGTATTACAACGTCACGAGATTCAGTGGCAGCAGCGAGATAGCGTCCTACGCTCTTAAAGATACTAAGCAGCCAATCCATGGCTATAAAAATCCCCCGACCGAGATGTATCCAAACCAATAACTGTTCCAGCACCTGCCGAGCTGGCGTGCCACCGGAACTACGTCCTTACATCCCCATTGAATCCGATGTCTTGCTCCCCAGCCAACATCGGCGGCAAACCTACAGAAATAAAGTTAACAACGCAAGAATTTGGTTACCATATTGATTACAGCCTATCCCTCGACATAAAATCTGTCGCGAGCGTCTTCTGCCCAACGCAGTCCATGCCCGGGTTCTGTTGGTGGGCTTATGGTTCCGTTTTCGTCTAAATCCACTGGATTATCAAAAAGTGGTTCTAGAAGTGGGAAGTGCTCTAGCCAAGTTACAGAGGGTGCTGCCGCCGCCAAATGGACAAATAAAGCAGGTAAAAAATGTGGCGCGACACCGACACCGTAATGCCCTGCAACCGTCGCCACCCGCATCGCTTCTGTAATGCCCCCTATCATCGCGAGATCGGGTTGCACCACAGCGCACGATTTGGCCTCTAGAAATGGTGCAAGCTCTACCAAGCCTTGGTGATGCTCCCCGGTCGCCAATGCTACAGGCGATTGTTGTGCGAGGGACGCGTATCCAGCAATGTCTGTCGCAGGCAACGGCTCTTCAAGCCACATTAAATTGTAGTCTGCGCAAGCGTTCGCGAGCCAACGTGCTGTAACAAGATCACACTTCTCATTAGCATCGCCCATCACCGCAACGCCGGATGGCAATGCTTCAACGACAGCTTGCAATCGATCAATATCAGCAGCGTTACCAGCAAATCTGAGCTTTACTGCCGTGCAGCCTTGATCGGCATAGCGAAGGGCTTGTTTAACGGCTTCTTCTGGTGCCTGCGTCGGCCCAAAACCACCGCTGCCATAAACTTTAATCGGTTTTGGGACACCACCCAGCGCCTCCGCCAAGGTAACGCCCTGGCACTTCGCCCATAGATCCCAGGCCGCCAAATCAATGGCACCAATGGCAACGTAACCAGTCCCGCGCCCCAGCCTGTTAAGGGACCCTGCGAGACGCTGCCACAAAGCCGCAGGTGGTATCTGCTGCTCTCCATCAACGAATCGTTCCAACATTCGGACAGCCGTCGCTGCGACGGTTTCACCCCCGCCGCCAAGGACATAGCTGAACCCCATCCCTGTTTCGCCGGTAGACGCTTCAAGAGAAACCGCAATGACATCAACTTCTGTTATGCCTGACCCACCTGTCACACCGGGTAAGGGATAGCGCCATAGTTCAGCCGTGGCCTTGGAAATTGTTACAGATGTCATTTTAGCGATCCGTCAGTTTGCATCGGTCTCATAGATTTCGATCTCCACGGGGTCTCCGTCGGAAAGTGAGAGCTTCTCACGTACATTCTCGGCCGCAATCAACTCCACCTGATTATCGGCGTAGGCTGCAACATCTGGCAGCACAACTGCAGCCGGAATTATTCCGGCGATCATAGCTTTGTAGCAAAAGGCGTCACACCAATCTGGTTGTGGCGGCTTTATCACGATGCCCGCCGTTGCTTTCACCCGGGCCCATGCGGCCAGGTGATCGGCCGAAGCAACAATGATGTTTACCGTACCTGGATACGGATCAGCACCTAATACATTACGAAAGGCAGCTTTAGCCCACGGGACCTCCGTGAAATCAGCTGCTTTGCCTAATCCTGTAGCAATTTTACCTTGTAGTGTTTCTGTCGGCATTCGCACTATTTCTCCGCTGATGTTAGGTAGAACGGTTCTTGCCGCGGTGCAAAATAAAGATATATTCCGGTCAAGATCGCGGGTGTAGCTCAGTGGTAGAGCACAAGCTTCCCAAGCTTGGTGTCGAGGGTTCGATTCCCTCTACCCGCTCCATACACTTCACGCCAAAATCGTTTGAAAAATCAAGCCGCGTTCAAGAACTCTTCGAGCTTCGGAAGCTCGATTGGTTTCGACATTGCGGTCACCGACATAAGCCCAAAGGCCTCTCCCAATGCTTTGGTATTATCAAGATAGCGTTGGGCATACCCGCTAATAACCAAAATTCTGGCACCGCATTCTTGAGTCGCTAAATATTTCACGAGTTCAATGCCATCGATTTCGGGCATAACGACATCAAGGACGATAACGTCTGGTTCAAACCCGTCAAAATTTTCTTTGAAGTTTTCGGCGTCGGTCGTTACGCGCGCTTCATATCCGAGACCCTCCGCAACTTGCCCTATATAACGAGCAATATCCGGTTCGTCATCGACCACCAAGAGACGCCTTTTACTCAAGATCCAACCCTCCCCGCAATTTGTTCACTGAACAGCTTCTGGATAATAGCGCCAAGCTGAGTCGCCGTGTAGGGTTTTTGCAACACAATCGCTTGCTCGGGAACATCCGATGTCCCGCCGCTATTTGCAAGGTCCCAATTCCCCGACGCCAAAACGACTGGCAAAGTTGGATCACGTGCAAGAATAGTACGCGCCAATGCCTTGCCGTTTAACGAGCCGGGAAGAAGCACATCGCTAAATAAAAGATCGATCGGCATCTTCTCAAACATTACCAGCGCATCATCGCCACTCTCGGCCTCTATCACCGTATAGTTGAGATTATCAAGAACCGCTGCGGCAAAGGCCCGAACGTCCGCATTATCTTCGACCAATAAAATCGATTCATTCTTGCCTTCAGTCTCAATAGACAGCGTAGAACGTTCCTCTCCCACCATCTCGTCCGCCTGCGGCAGAAACAAGTTTATAGTGGTCCCTTTGCCAAGCTGAGTATCAATGGAAACGCCACCGCCGGACTGCTCAGCAAACCCATAAACCGTACTTAACCCGAGCCCACTACCGTCACCAAAGGCCTTCGTTGTAAAAAACGGCTCGAACGCTCGCGCCAAAACCTCGTTCGCCATGCCTGACCCATTATCCTGAACGGAAATACGGACATATTCACCAGGTACTAATTTACCGTTTGATTCCGCGTACGGCGTTTTAAGCGGAAATTCTCAGCCTTAATAGCGATCCGTCCACCTTCTGGCATCGCATCCCGAGCATTCACGGCAAGATTAATCAATGCATTTTCGAGCTGACCGGGATCGACCTGCGCCCACCAGAGATCGCGCGCCAGACGTTTTTCAACTTGGACACCGGTACCAACGGAGCGCTCCAGAAGCGGAAATGTATCGTCGATCAGTTTAGAAATTTCTGTCGCCTGAGGTGCCAAAGGTTGAGACCGCGCAAAGGCCAAAAGTCGACTGGTCACATCGCCGCCACGTCGAGCAGCGCGCTCAGCGGTTTCCGCCAGGGCCAATACATTCGGATCATCAATACGGCGGCAAAGCAGCTGTAGATTACCCAGAATAATTGTCAGCAGGTTATTGAAGTCGTGGGCGACGCCACCGGTCATATGACCTAGAGCATCCATCCGTTGCACCCGCCACAGGTCACTCTCTACTTTCTTTTCGTCGGTAACATCTGTGCCGATGCCCAGCACAGCTTTGGTCCCGTCGTGACTGGTGAATGGCAATTTGAAGATACGCATATCACGCTCTTCGCCCTTAGAATTCCATATTTTGGAGTCCCTAAATTGCTGCGGCCTATTGCTCTTGATGACTTCCCGGTCGGTTCTTCGAATGAGTTCAATTTGTTCGGGATAGTCGTAAAACTCTTCATGCTTGTGGCCGATCAGGGCATCTGTTGTTACACCCAAACTATCGGCAATAACCTTATTGGCGAGAATATATCGACCGTCTTGATCCCTGACATAAATCCATAATGGAGCGTTATCGATAATCTGCCGTAACTGCTCCTCCCGAGCCAACAAAGCTCGGTCTGCGCGCTGTCGTTCGAACACACGCCCTAACTCTGTACCAATTTGGATCAACGCGTCAGCAAGCTCTTCGTCCCTTTCTGTACGCTCATCAGAAAAGAACTCCAAAACACCAACTGTTTCATCTCCGACTTTTACCGGTGTCGCAAACCCAGACTTCAGCCCAAGCCCCTGCAAGAGAGCGCCCCTCGGACCAACATTATCGAGGTCTTTTGGCGTTTGCTCGCGCCACACCAATGTCCCTGTTTCAAGCACCTCGCCAACCAGCTGACGATTGCGGTCCACAGCAGTCGATTCCGTTCGCGCCCGGAACGTTTCAAATTTATTGGGGTCGCTTAGATGCCAGGCCCGCATCGGCTCAAGCAAATCTTCTTCATTCTCGGGCAACACATAAGCATGCCCCACCGGCCAACCGGTAAACGCACAAACCCTGTCGAGTGAGAATTGAACGATATCATTGAAGTCGATGTTCTGATTGGCAGCTAACGCTACTTCGCGAACCAAATCGAGCAGTTTGGTATTCCTCGCCAGGGCCTCGGCATCAGCCTTTCGATCGGTGATATCCTGAACCATAACAACCTGCACCGGATCCAAACCCGGAATCTGCATCACCGAAACGCCAAGCTGCGCCCACAGCATGCTACCATCACGATGAAAGAAACGACGCTCGACGTTGATGCGTTCGACCTCACCAGCATAAAGCCGTTTTCGATCTTCTGCGCCACTCTTCTGATCCGCTGGATGCATAAAATTAAAAGCCTTCATGCCGCCTAATTCCTCAACGGAATAGCCAATAAACTGGGAGAATGCGCGGTTGGCTTCCAAAATTTCGCCATCCGGGGCAACAACCATCACGCCAGCGGCGCCCAAATCAAAGACGCCTCTAAATCGTGCTTCATTTTCGGCAAGAGATTCCTGAGCGCTCTTTAGCTCGGTGATATCCTGAACGTTCGATATAACGACGACGTCACCAGTCCGCCGGTCGACAACGCGCGCGCCCGTGGTGATTGCCCAGACAGTTTCACCATCCTTCCGGACGTAGCGTTTTTCACGAATATTTACTCGGTCTTCTGACCTCAACCGGTCACGCAATTCATCATAGACTGGACGATCATCCGGATGGGTCAGGTCACGCGATGTAAGCTCCAGTAACTCTTCGAGCCCATATCCGACAAAGTCACAAAAGGCACGGTTTGCTTCGACATAGCGCCCTTCATGATCACTGATAACCATCCCGGCACCGCCCGCATTAAAGGCCGTCCGAAATCGCTCCTCACTCAACTGTAGTTCACTCTCCGCAGATCGTAACTCTGTTACGTCCTGCACGGTCCCGAAAAGGCGAAGTGGTTTCCCCTCTTCGTCATATTCCAGTTCTGCCTGCTCATGGACGATTTTGATCGTACCACTCGGCTGAACGATCCGGTGATCCAGATCGTATTTCTCACCAGTCCGAAAAACGTCAGCGAGAGCTTCCTGAACCATTTCAACATCATCGGGATGCCACAGTTTCCGGGCTTCGGGCAAAGTAACGTCAATAGAACCGGGCTCCAGACCAAATATCCGAAACACCTGATCCGTCCATTCAATGACTTCCGATTCAAGATCACGACTCCACACACCGATGTTGGCAATGCGCTGCGCTTCAACCAGTCGGGCTTCGCCGTCAGCCTGTGATTGTTCCGCTAACTTCCGATCTGTAATGTTTTGAACGTTGATAAAAACATGCGGCTCCTCTTCGACAGAATCTCGAATAGCCGAGCCGGAGACAATAGCCCAAACAACATGTCCATCTTTATGAATGAATCGTTTTTCCCGGCTGTGGCCCTGGAGTTCTCCATAGGCCACCTGCCGATACAGCTTTGGTATCAGCGTCGAATCATCGGGGTGAGAAACATCAACGCTATTTTTCGTTAGCAACTCTTCCTCTGAAAACCCAATCAAACTACAAAACGACTCGTTCACGCGTACAAAATAACCGCCGCTGTCGGCGATGAACATTCCTGCACCACCAACGTCGAATGTCATTTGGAAGCGATCTTCGCTCTGGCGAAGCGCATCCTGCATTTGACGCGTTTCAGTAATGTCCTGCGCCGTGCCAAAGAATTGGATGGCTTTACCGCCAGCATCTAAAATGACTTCAGCTTTCACACGAATCCAGCGTTCCTCGCCATTTTCCTGATGAATTCGATGCTCTAAATCAAAAGGGTTTCCAGTTGAAATACACTCCCGAAAATTGCTTCGGGCGAGGTCTTGGTCTTCGGGATGAATTCGTTGGAAAATCTCGTCAGGTGTTAGCTGCTTGGCATTGGGCTCCAGACCATAAATTCGAAACATTTCGTCCGACCAGATAACACCATCAGAAGCAATGTCTCGTTCCCAAAATCCGATATTGCCGATGCGCTGTGCTTCAACGAGTCGGCCTTCATGCGCCTGCAAGGCCTGTTCCGACAGTTTTCGCTCAGTGATGTCGGTAACGGTGCCCATATAGCCAACAATTTTACCTGCTTCACTCTTTTGGGCGGTCGCCTGCCCTAGAACCCAACGCGTTTCACCACTCGGAAGGACAAACCGGTATTCCAGGAGGAATGGGTCATCGTTCGCTAACGTACGTTGCCAGGCGTCCTGAACCAGCGGCAGGTCATCGGGGTGAAGAGCGTCGAACCAACCGTTGTTTGCGTTTGACTCGTGGATTTCTCCAGACAGCTCGCGCAGTTTGTGGTTGGCGAATATGCGCCGTCCCTCAATATCGGAGAAGAAGATGCCAACAGGAGAAGATTCCGTTAGCTCATAAAAACGAGCTTCCGTACCGCGCAGCGTATCAATAACGAGTTCCCGCTCCTGGGCAGACTGTTTAAGACGTCTATTGGATTTTCTTAGGCCAAATAGCTGCCACAACAGGCCAACCAGAAGGAAACCGGCACCGATTGCAAATGCGAAAAGGGATGAAGGTTCAGCCGCAGACATTACGCAGACCGCCTCCGCCAATCCTCAACATGAGAGTAGAAATCCCAATCATATCATCCCTATTGCACGCCGCTTCTCTGAGCGATCATACAACTTCTTTCGCATATGGTTAACGAAAGGTTAACAAAAGGGTATAATACTTGGATTTCTGCCCTTTTCAGGGTTCATATTATGCTTTCAGCTTTCAATTCACCTAGTGCCGCGTCGTCAAGATCAAGGACATCCCGTAACACTTCGTCGGTATCATTCCCCAGAACAGGTGGGGAATGACGGTAAGTCACCGGTGTTTCCGACAATCGTATCGGACTCGCCACCAACGGAATGTCACGACCACCGAGGGCGTCATGTGGCATATTTATAACCATGCCCCGATCCTGGACATGCGGGTCAGCAAAAACCTGTTCAACAGTATTTATCGGTCCACAGCCAATTGTCAGCCTCTCCAATTCAGTGAGCCAGACCTGTGATAGTTTTGATGCCAGCACCGGTATCATCGCCGCGATCAGCGGCTCACGGTTTTGTACCCGCCCACCATTTGTGGCGAAGCGCTCATCATCAGCCAGTTCAACACAATCCGCGAACTCGCAGAACTTTCTAAATTGAGCATCATTGCCAATGGTCAACATGATGTGACCGTCCGCCGTCGCAAAAACCTGATAGGGTACAATATTCGGGTGCCCGTTCCCGAGTCTCGGAGGATTCTCACCTCCAATAAGATAGTTCATGGCTTGGATTGAAAGCCACGCGGCCTGCGTATCAAGCATACCAATATCAATATACTGACCTTCACCACTAACCTCACGGGATCGTAAAGCCGCGCAAATTGCCACCGTGGCATACATACCCGCCATGATATCAGCGATTGGCACGCCTGCTTTCATCGGCTCGCCGTCGGGGGCTCCGGTCACGCTCATAATCCCGCCCATCGCCTGAATGAGAGGATCATAGCCGGGCCGCTCCGCATAGGGGCCGGTTTGTCCAAAGCCCGTTATTGAACAATAGACGAGCCCTGGGTTGATCTCCTTGAGGTCATCATAGCCAAGACCATACCGTGCGAGATTGCCAAGTTTAAAATTCTCGACCACAACATCGGCTTTTTCAGCAATCTGGCGAATAAGTGCTTGGCCTTCTGGTTTCGATATATCGATGGCAACTGATCGCTTGTTGCGATTAGCGCCCATAAAATACGCGCTCTCAATCGTGTCGTTGCCGTCGTCGTCTTTCAGAAATGGTGGGCCAAAGCGCCGCGTATCGTCGCCCCCTCCCGGCCGTTCGATCTTTATGATATCAGCGCCGAGATCGCCCAACGTCTGTGTACAAAATGGCCCAGCAAGAATCCGGGTGAGGTCAAGAACTGTGATGCCGTCGAGGGCACCTTTTGCATCCGTCATCGTCTTTCCTAAGGTCGTTCAAGCGTAACAGGTGTTGCTGGTCATACGCCAAGGAGCGTTTAAGGAAAACCCTGCTGTTACATTGACAGTCCTACCAGCCTATCCCACGCTAGAGCTCGACAAAAATACAGGGAAGCCAATGGGAAGAATTGACGCGAAACTAAAAGAGATGGGGCTGAATTTGCCCGAACCATTCGTCTATCCAAGTGCGAACCGTACCGGCTGTGTTCAGACAGGCAATATCCTTTACATCTCCGGGCATCCACCACCGTCAGACTTTGGTGTAACTGTTCACGGCAAAGTTGGTGACACTGTTTCAGAGGAAGAAGCCGTCGCATCTGCCCAGGCCACTGCCCTGTGCATGCTGGCCTCCGTTAAACAAAAACTTGGCACCCTGGACCGCGTCACCCAAGTGGTCAAAATCAACGGCATGGTCAATTCTGCAGCTGGCTTTCAGCGACAATTCGCCGTCATCGACGGGGCATCAAATCTGTTTTGTGACCTCTTCGGGCCCGTGGCTGGCCAGCACGCCAGAAGCGCGGTCGGCATGTTCGAATTACCACGCGAATTCTGCATGGAAATTGAGGGCGTCTTTGAGGTTGCCGACTAGCCCGGATAGGCAATGACGTCGTGTCGCTGTTCACCAAGCCCATCGATACCCATTTCAATAACGTCACCTGGCTGCAGCCATTTCGGGGGCTCGAAGCCGGCGGCGACACCGTGCGGTGACCCCGTCGTCAGAACATCGCCAGGGTTGAGCGACATAAATTCGCTGACATAAGACACCAGTTGGGCAATGCCAAACACCATGTCCGAGGTATGTCCATCCTGGCGGCCTTCACCATTAATTTTCGTCCAGATACGCTTGGTTTGCGGATCGCCAAATTCGTCCGACGTAACCAGCCACGGACCGAGAGGACCGAAGGTGTCAGCACTTTTTCCTTTCGTTGTTCCACCTGATCGCTCACGCTGATAGGCGCGTTCGGAACCATCATTCATAACCGCATAACCAGCGATATGATCAAGCGCCTCTTCAACGGAAACATTGATCGCCGTCGTCCCTATAATTGCTGCCAATTCAACTTCGTAATCGAATTTGGTTGAGGTTTTGGGCTTAATCATTGGATCGGACGGCCCGGTCAGTGAGCTAATGGCCTTAACGAAAATTACCGGCTCCTCTGGTGGCGTGTATCCCATCTCCAGGATGTGGTTCATATAGTTCTGACCAATCGCAACGATTTTAGGAATCCCCGATACAGGGACACCAAACCGGGGGTCGCCGGACACTTCGGGCAATGAGTTCGTATCAACCGCTTTCAAGGCCAAAAGCCCTTCAGGGGTAACAGTTTCTGGTGTAATATCCGCAATCACTGCGGACAGATCCCGTAACCCGCCCTGCTCATCAATAAGCCCCGGCTTTTCCGAGCCCTTTTCCCCGTAGCGTACCAATTTCATTTCTAGTCCCCGCATTATGATAGTAACGTCATGATGTCCTGCCTCCGTTATTGCAGTAGGATTACCTTATGGCAAAGGGGAAAATCACAGACCCGCCCTACGGATGGAGCAGTAAGCGACAATGACACTCACAATGGATCAAACGATCCTGTTTTCCATTTTAACCGGGCTATTCGCACTCCTTATATGGGGGCGCTGGCGCTACGACCTCGTCGCATTCAGCGCCTTGATGGTCTCTATTATTGCGGGCGTTGTTCCAGTTGAGCAGGCATTTTCAGGTTTTGGCCATCCTGCGACGGTCATCATTGCGTTGGTTCTCATCGTCAGCCGCGGGCTCACAAACAGTGGCGTTATCGAACTCATTGCCAGCAAGACCGTCGATGCGTCCCGGGCATTGTGGGCCCATATTGGCATCATGGCAGGAGTCTCGGCGGTTCTGTCGGCAGTAATGAATAATGTCGCGGCATTGGCCCTGTTAATGCCAGTCGACTTGAAAGCCGCGGCAAAAAGCGCCAGAAGCCCGGCTCTTACGCTGATGCCCCTCTCCTTTGCATCTATCCTCGGGGGGTTGGTGACGCTAATCGGCACGCCGCCCAATATCATCATTGCTGCCTATCGGGAAAAAACCATGGGTGAGCCCTTCGGGATGTTTGATTTTACGCCCGTTGGTGCGGCCTGTGCGTTGATCGGTATTCTATTCGTTACGCTTATCGGCTGGCGGCTAATCCCCAAGGCAAGAACCGAAATTGACGCCGGGGCCGACCTGCAAGCCCTCGGAGATTACATTTCAGAACTTAAAGTTATGGAAGACAGCACGGCCATTGGTCAGCGCGTCGGTGAATTGACGGAAGAGTCAGAGAAACACAATGTTCAAATTTTAGGTCTCATTCGAAATGGCCAAAGGCTCCCGGGGGTCGCCCGGCGCTATTTGCTCCAAGCGGATGACCTTCTTGTCATCGAAGCCAGCCCAGAAGGTATTGAGTCTTTCGCTGCGGCCCTAAAACTCGGCTATGTTGAACATATCAAAGGGCACGAGATTCTCGAAGGCCAAAACCTTGAAATGGCAGAGGTCGTTATCCCGCCAGGCGCCCGCGCCGAAGACCGCACCGTGAGTTCCCTGCAATTGCTGCGCTTGCAAGGCGTCAGCCTCATGGGTATTTCGCGACAAGGTCGACGGTTCCGCGAGAAATTATCCAGCGCCCGCATCCTTGCCGGTGATGTCCTGCTGCTTCTGGGATCAAATGATAGCCTGGCCATTGCCGCCCAACGCCTCGGCAGCTTGCCACTAGCTGAGCGCGGCCTCCAATTAATTCAGCGTAAGTTTGCTGGGTGGGCGACGCTTGCTTTCGCGGTCGCGATTTTATTGGCCAGCCTCGGCTTAATTTATTTACCGGTCGCGTTGGGACTGGTGGTTATCATCTATGTTGGTTCGGGAATCGTCCCCATTCGCGACTTGTACCGCTCCATTGAATGGAGCGTCATCGTTCTGCTGGGCACACTCATCCCAATCGGACAGGCGCTGGAAACCAGTGGCGGCACCACGCTCATTGCTGGACAGCTCGTTGCCTTGTCGGACGGCTATGCTCCCTGGGTCGCACTCACCTTGTTGATGATCATCACCATGACCCTGTCAGACGTGATGAATAACACTGCGACCGCAGTGATTGCTGCGCCGATTGCCGTTGATGTAGCCACCCGTCTTGGCGCCAACCCTGATCCATTTCTAATGGCCGTTGCGGTTGCCGCATCCTGTGCGTTTCTGACGCCAATAGGGCACAAGAACAACACGCTGATTATGGGACCCGGCGGTTATCACTTTGGAGATTACTGGCGTATGGGATTACCGCTTGAGATTCTCGTTATCCTGGTTGCCATCCCGATGATATTGCTGGTCTGGCCACTCTAATATCTGTGACATACTGTTAATGCGAAGCGGGTAATTTTGAATTAGGATTTTCCCATGGCTCAGAAAACGAAAACCATCGCGAGCACCTGCTGGGAATGTAGTACCCATTGTGGCGGGCATTTCACGACCGAAGATGGGCGCGTCACAAAAATAACCCCTAACGCTGAACACCCCGCATCGCTCGGCGCTTTTTGCGTCAAAGGAATTCGCGGTTTACCGGAGCTGACCTATCACCCCGATCGCGTGCTCTATCCTATGCGGCGTACCGCTGAACGCGGCGATGGCCAATGGCAACGGATTTCCTGGGACGAAGCGCTAGATGAAATGTGCGACCGGTTTCTTGAGACCCAAGCCAAATACGGACCGCTGTCATTGTGCGGTGCCGTCAGCAATGCTCATTTCAGCCGCGGCGTTTCACTTTCCTTGTTAATGCGAGCTTTTGGTTCCCCAAACTGGATGATGAACCAGGATCTTTGCGGCGGCTGTCGTGCTCTTTCAGACAAGCTCACCGGCCTGGCGATGGGCAATGGCGAGGATATCGACAATACCAACTGCGCCTTGATTGTCGGGCGCAACCCTTCTGCGGCTGACCCGACACAATGGCTCGCTCTTAAACGCGCCCAGAAAAAGGGTGCAAAGATCATCACCATTGATCCTGCCCGGACACAAGCCGCAGACATCGTCACGGCCGCGGAGTGGTATTCGGACGGCCCATCTTGTTTTGTCAGCGGTCACGGTATCGATGCTTTTAGCGCAGGGGTTCAAACCTATCGGGCCTTCCACGCACTGGTCGCAATCAGCGGTAATCTCGATCGCGTCGGCGGTAATCGTCGGGTCAAAAAGCCTGCGGGGTTCACCAACTATATTGAGGTGATCCACAAGCCAGAGTTCAGACTACCGCTGGAGGCTGAAGAACAGACGATCGGTGCCGACCGGTTCCCGCTCTGGGCCGGACCGAAAGGCTGGCAAACCGCCTGCCACAATCCCTCGGTTATCAACGCCATCCTAACAGGGAAGCCTTATCCAGTGCGGGCCCTGTATGTCACCGGCGTCAACATCGTTATCACCTACCCCAACACGCAGAAGACTATCGAAGCACTCAAGTCGCTGGATTGTCTGTGTGTTGCGACGCATATGATGACGCCGACAGCGGAGTACGCCGATCTCGTCTTGCCTAAGACAACCGGTTTGGAAGATGAAGAAATCTCTCTGGAGGCCAACGGACCATGTCTCAGTGTCGTCCAGCCGTCTCATCCGCCAATGGGAGAAGCCCGCAGCGATTTCTGGATCGCAGGCGAACTCATCAAACGTCTGGAAGCACGGGGCCATTCTGATGCACGCCGTTTCTTTCCATGGCAAACCAAACGTGAGTTCAACGAATATTTGCTCGGCGACAGCGGCATAAAAATGGAGACGCTGCTCGACACAGGCTACGCCGAATATGAATACGATCTCGGTAACTTTGCCAGAGACGGGTTTAAGACCTCCACCGGCAAGATAGAGCTTTATTCAGAAACACTCGCGGGTATGGGGCTCGACCCCCTGCCGGATTATGTGCCCACCGAAGATACAATCGCGCGAGCAGAGACACAGACCGATTTTCCGCTCCTCCTGCTCACTGGCGCGCGTGAAAAATCCTATCATCATTCTCGGTTTCGCGATCAAAGCTGGGCCCGTAAGGTTGCCCCTGACCCGTGGCTACAGCTACATCCCGATACGGCTGCGGCGTATGGTGTCGTGACCGATGACTGGGTTACCGTTGAAACATCGGGGCATGATGGCAGTTGCCGATTGAAAGTCCGGGTCACCGACGAAACCATGAAAGACGTCGCCCGCACTGGCATGGGCTGGTGGTATCCCGAAGCGGCTGGTCCGGAACGCGGCGCGCTGGACGTCAACGTTAATGCGGCCTTGAGCTATGACGGGCCAAAAGATCCGATAACCGGCTCGTCCGATATCCGTGGCATTCCCTGCCGTATTATTCGGACAAATCAGGCTGCCGCGGCGGAATAACGCCGCCTCACACGTGTTTGATTAGGTAAGGGTGGATTTCTGTACACCAAAATCAATATTCGCTGTACGGTTTTACCCAAGGGAGATGGATTTAGAAAATCTCCACGACTATTGGGACGGGGTTGCCACGATACCGAGCCTTTTGGGCATTTCCGTTAGGAAGCAACATAACACAGGGGAATCCTTCAATGGACGGACTACAACAAGACATAATCACAGACGTTGATAGCGATCAGATCGACCCACAGGTCTATGATCTCTATGACCAGTATTGCCACAGCGACATGGACCGGCGTGAATTCTTGAAACGCGCCGCTGCCCTAACCGTCGTCGGGGCAGTCTCCGGTCTCGCCATGGCACAGGCTCTTTTGCCACGTTATGCCGAAGCTCAAACCGTTTCCTTCACGGATAAGCGGATCAAAGCCAAATATGTCACCTATGATTCTCCCGGTGGTAACTCCGGCAAAATGCGCGGCTATCTGGTACACCCGGCAGGCGCGGGGCCTTTCCCGGCAGTCTTGGTGGTCCACGAAAATCGTGGCCTGAACCCGCATATTGAAGATGTTGCGCGCCGCGCGGCGCTGGATGGGTTCATTGCTCTCGCACCTGACGCCCTTTATCCGCTGGGCGGCTATCCCGGCAACGATGATGACGGCAAAGTCATGCAAAAGAAGCTCAACCGCAGCAAGATCAGCGTCGACATGCTGAACGGTGCCAAGTGGCTTAAAGGTCATTCTCTCTTCAATGGCAAACTGGCTGCAACAGGCTTCTGTTTTGGCGGCGGCGTTATCAACTATCTTGCAGTCAAGATGGGCGCAGACCTTCAGGCTGGTGCACCATATTACGGTAAGGTCGCTAAGTCTGCAGACGTGCCAAAGATCAAAGCAGCGATGCAGGTTCATTTTGCCGAGAACGATAAACGCATCAATAAAGGCCGGGCAGGTTATGCGGCAGCCTTGAAAGACAACAAGGTAACGCACGAAATTCACACCTATCCCGGAACGCGTCACGGTTTCCACAATAATTCAACCAAACGCTATAACGAAGAACAGGCCAAGATCGCCTGGGGTCGTACGATGGCCTGGTTTAAGAAACACACGTCGTAATTTTTTTACGGCATCAATAAACAAAGGCGGTTCCCTAACGGGGGCCGCCTTTTTCTATTACCCTGGGTCCTTAAACCACCTGCCCGACGCGGCCGCCAAATTTGTAGCGTTCGATCAGCACATGATCATAGAGACCGTCTTTATAAAATGGCTCATCCACCATAAATCCATCAACCGCGGCGCGGTCTGGTAGCGCGATCAAGTTGGCGCTGCCAACCCATTTCTCTCCCGCATCATCCAGCACAGCGCCGCGGGTAATAAAGTTCGGTCCATCATAGGGCGCAAAATAGGCCCGGTGAGCGTCGAGCAATTCATTACGCCGGTCATTCGCATCTGGGCGACCAAAGCCACGAATATACCAGTAGGACTGGTCGTCAGAGCGCGGGAAATCGCGCTGATTACGCTTAATCCCCTGGTGCCAGCGGCAAATCCGGACGTCCTTATAGACGCCATTGCTATTGAGCGGCTCATTATCAATGAAGTTGCGCACCTCAGCCCAGCCGTCAAACTCGACAAAGATGACGCTCGACAGATAGTTTTCCAGATCGTCGGTCCGCGTCGCGCCACGTGCCACGAAATGGTCCTTGTAGGCGTCAAAATAGGCCCAATGCGCCTCGCGATGTTGCGCGCGCCGTTCGGGATGTTCCGGGTCGTCAATCAGTTGAACGTGAAAATGCATAATGGCGCCGCGCTTCCTGGCTAAATCATGGTACGTCGATACAGCGACTGTACCCTTTTTTGTCGCACGTCGATATTCTACGTTGTGGCCCTAATTCACCGTCCAAACATCGGAGAACAACCTTGGACTTTAGCTTTCCAATAACCCCCGAAATTTCAATCGCCTTTGCGACTCCCGTCCTCGTGCGCAATATGCCCAATTTCGAGACCGTCAATGCAGGTCTTATCGAACAAGTCCTTGCCGCCCAAGAGAATGACACCGGCGTAAGCGTTTCCAATCGCGGTGGCTGGCAATCCTCCCCCACCCTGTGGGATTGGGACACACCGGAAGTCGAGACCTTTAAATCTTGGGTGCATGACAGCATGCTGCGGATGGCGGCATTATCGACCCAGGAAACCAACCTTGGCAATGTCGACATCGAATACATTGCGGGTGCCTGGGCCAACGTTAATCATCACGGCAATTACAATGATGGACACGTTCACCCCGATTGCGACTGGTCCTGTGTCTACTATGCCGAGAGCGGTGAGCTGGAACCAGGCTGGGACCGCAACGGCAAGTTTGAACTCCGTGACCCGCGTATCATGGCGCAGGCCTCAAAACTGGCCGGCTATGGGTTTGCCCGCAGCCTGCTGATCGACCCTGAACCGGGAAAATTGATCCTGTTTCCCTCCTGGATGGAACATTCGGTGCACCCGTTTTATGGCTCGGGCCAACGCATCTCCCTTGCCGCGAATATTAAAGTTACTGGTGGCCGCCACGCGGGCATGGGGTAACATTGCTGCACGATCAAAAATTCACTAAATTTCGCGAACCGCGCAAATAAGCGAAGCAACCATATAAGAGAACCAGCGTCCCATGCCCTATACCGAAGAATTCCTCGAAAAAGTCGCACCGCTCTATAACGAGCAAATGGGCACGGAGAACATGGCGCCGCTTCTCCACTCGCTGATCAATTTTCATCGGCCACAGCGGCTTCTCGAAGTCGGCGCTGGCTATACGACACCTTTTATCGCCCAGGCGCTGCGCGATGTTGTCGACGCGCGGGCACAAGAAGCCACCGACCCCGATAACCCGAACCACGTTGCCGAGCATTACGCCGTGCCCTATGCGCCAAAGCTGCTGTGCATTGATAATCATACCCTGCCGAGTTCTACGTCGGCGAAGGTTCAGGCATTGATGGGCGAGATGGGGCTGGATGATCTCGTTGATTTTGTCGAAGCCGACATCACAGAATACTCGGAGCAGATTGACCAATCGTTCCTGCCGCTCGACTTTGTGTGGTTCGATTGCGGCGCGCTGAAAGAATATTTCCTGTTCTTCAATAACTTCTGGCGATTCGTGAATCCAAAAGGCGGCCTGTTGCTCATGCATTCAACCCTGACCAATTTGGAAATTTCGACCTTCATCAAGAGCATCAAGCTGCTGCAGGCGACATCCGACTTCAATAACATCGAGATCTTGAGCCTGCTGGAACCCCATAAAAAAGCGCAAAGCAGCGTCACGATGTTCCGCAGAACGACCGAGGTTGAGGAAACGATCTACACGCTCCAGCCTTGAGCTATTGGTCTCAGTTTGAAAAGTAATCTTGGTGGTTGCGTTTTGTCTGCGGTATCGCCAATCCCCCTATTTCCTAAAGCCCTTCCCTGTTCTATAAACAGCCATCAATTTGAGCAGATAAAAGGCATCGATGATGGCCAAGAAACCAGCCAAATCCGACCCGATTAAAACGGCCGCAACGCGTATCCGCCGCGCCATGACCAGCGGCAAGCCGTGCAAGCCAATTCGCGACCTCCTCAAGAAAGGGGATCTCGATGCGGCCTATGCTATCCAGCAGGCCAATACCGATATCTGGCTCAAGGAAGGCCGCCGCCCAGTGGGGCGCAAGATCGGCCTAACCGCCAAGACAGTCCAGGCGCAGCTTGGTGTCGATCAGCCCGATTTCGGCATTCTGTATGCTGATATGGAAGTCGTCGATAGTGATGAGATTGCCGTTGATCGCCTCATGCAGCCAAAGGTCGAAGGCGAAATCGCCCTCGTGCTAGATGATGACCTGGTCGATGAGCAGCTTACATTGGTCGATCTAATCGACTCAGTAGCCTATGCCCTGCCCGCCATTGAAGTTGTCGGCAGCCGTATCGCCAACTGGGATATCACTATTCTCGACACCATCGCCGATAACGCCTCCTCCGGTCTTTATGTGCTTGGCACCAAGCCAGTTGGTCTGCATGAGATCGATTTGCGGATGTGCGGCATGGTGATGGAAAATCAGGGGGATCAGGTTTCTATCGGCGCTGGTGCCGCGTGTCTCGGTAATCCGCTAAACGCCGCCTTGTGGCTGGCGCGCAAGATGGTCGATGTCGGTATGCCCTTGATGGCTGGTGACACGATCATGACGGGCGCGCTGGGTCCGATGGCACCGGTAACACCCGGCGATGTAGTTGAAGTGCGGATTTCGGGTCTCGGCTCGGTTCGCGCCGTCTTTGGTAAGTAAAGGAAAGCCCCTATGAAAACCAAAGTGGCCATTATCGGGTCGGGCAATATCGGCACCGATCTTATGATTAAAGTTCTACGGACCTCCGACATTCTCGAGATGGCTGTGATGGTCGGGATCGACCCTGAGTCAGACGGTCTCGCCCGCGCCAAGAAAATGGGTGTCGAGATCACCGATAAAGGAATCGACGGGCTGGTCGAGATGGATGTGTTCAAGGATGTCGAAATCCTGTTCGATGCGACCTCCGCCAAGGCCCACGCCTATCACGACAAGATCGCCCGGGAGCATGGCAAGCAGATCATCGACATGACACCGGCGGCCACCGGCCCCTATGTCGTACCGGTCGTCAATATTGACGAACATCTGATGGCACCAAACATCAACATGGTGTCGTGCGGTGGTCAGGCAACGATCCCGATGGTCGATGCCGTGCAGAAAGTCGCTAAGGTCCATTACGCCGAAATCGTTGCGTCGATCTCTAGCAAATCAGCCGGTCCTGGCACACGCGCCAACATTGATGAATTCACCGTTACCACAGCTACTGGACTCGAAGCGGTTGGCGGGGCGGATCGCGGCAAGGCGATTATCGTTCTCAACCCGGCCGATCCACCAGTGATGATGCGCAACACAGTTTATACACTGAGCGAAGACGCCGACACCGTCGCCGTTGCTGAGTCTGTCGCCAAACAGGTTGAGGAAGTCCAAAGCTACGTCCCCGGCTATCGTTTGAAGCAGGAAGTACAGTTCGAACGGATTGGTGACAACACGCCGCTCAAAATTCCCGGGCTTGGTGAGTTTGTCGGGCTCAAGACCTCTGTATTCCTTGAGGTCGAAGGCGCGGCTCATTACTTGCCCAACTATGCCGGCAATCTCGACATTATGACCTCCGCCGCGCTCAAGACCGCGGAACGGTTGGTCCAGCTTAAGAAGGCAGCCTGATCATGAATATCGATCCAGATCGCAAAATCTATGTCCAGGACACCACACTCCGTGACGGTATGCATGCTATCAAACATGCCTATACGCCGGATCAGGTACAGATCATCGCCAAGGCACTCGATGAAGCCGGTGTCAGCGGCATCGAGGTCACCCATGGTGACGGGCTCGCGGGAACATCGTTCAACTATGGCTTTGGCACCAACACCGATCTCGAATGGATCGAAGCAGCAGCTGACGTCGTCGAGAACGCCAGGCTAACCGTTCTGCTGCTACCCGGTATCGGCACCGTCGAAGACCTGCAGAACGCGCAAGCCGCAGGGGCAACTTCTGTCCGGGTTGCGACCCATTGCACGGAAGCCGACGTTTCCAAGCAGCACATCGAATGGGCGCGCGAGAATGGCATGGATGTCGCCTGCCTGTTGATGCTGGCCCATATGACTGATCCAAAATCCTTTGCCGAACAGGCCAAGCTGATGGAAAGCTATGGTGCAAATTGCATCTATGTCACCGATAGCGCCGGAGCCTTGCTGCTCGATGGCGTGACGGATCGTTTCAAGGCGATGGCTGATGTTCTCGACCCCGCCACCGAGACCGGTATGCATGCGCATAACAATCTCGGCCTTGGCGTCGCATTCAACCTCGTTGCTCTCGAACAGGGCGCATCACGGATTGACGGCTCGCTTGGTGGCATGGGCGCGGGTGCCGGAAACGCGCCGCTGGAAGTCTTTATTGCGGTCGCGGATCGCATGGGGCTAAACCATGGTTGTAATGTATTCGGGCTGATGGATGCCGCAGACGACCTGGTGCGTCCCTTGCAGGATCGCCCCGTAAGGATTGACCGCGAAACACTCTCGATTGGTTATGCCGGGGTTTATTCGAGCTTTCTGCGCCATGCAGAGACGGCTTCGAAGACCTATGGCATTGATACCCGCGATATTCTCGTGGAACTCGGTAGACGGCGCATGGTCGGCGGCCAGGAAGACATGATTGTCGACGTGGCGCTGGACCTGGCCAAAGAACGTGACGCAAAAGGAGCCGCATAATGGCAGACATAAACGCAATGGCGAAAATTGTTGACGATGCGGCCCGCGCTGGAAAGGCCATCCCGCAGCTCAGCAACAAAGCCAAATATAATCTCGAAGATGCCTATGCCATTCAGGCCGCGGCCTTCCAACGGCGCCTCGCCCGTGGCGAGAAACAGGTCGGCATGAAGATGGGTTTCACCAGCCGCGCCAAAATGATCCAGATGGGATTGAATGATCTTGTCTGGGGCCGATTGTCAGACGAAATGCTGGTCGCAGATGGTGACGAGATCGATTTCAACAAATACGTCCATCCGCGCGCTGAACCTGAGCTTGCCTTTCTACTTAAGAAGCCACTCGAAGGTCCGGTCACCGCCGCTGAAGCATTGGCTGCTGTCGAAGCTATCGCACCGGCCATCGAGATCATCGACAGCCGCTATAAGAACTTCAAATTCTCGCTGGAAGACGTCGTCGCTGACAACAGCTCCTCTTCAGGATTTGTACTCGGCGCCTGGAACAAACCAGACGTAGATATCAGCAATCTTGGAATGATCCTCGAAGTAAATGGGAGACCAGTTCAGATCGGCTCATCAGCGGCTATCCTTGGTCACCCTGTTCGATCCCTCGCCCATGCCGCGCGTATATCAACACAGGCGGGCGAAAGCCTGCAGGCGGGTTGGGTTGTCATGGCGGGTGGTGCCACAGCAGCCCATGCGTTGAGCCCCGGCGACTATGTCCGAAATATGGTGCAGGAACTTGGCTACACCGGGTTTACGGTCTCAGGATAACGGAGAAAACCAGCCGGGATACGGGTTGGCAGAAGCCATCCCTGACGTGTAGTATCCGGGCCGTTCACCGCGCCAATTAAACGCGCACATCTAACCTCCCACAGTGGAACAGAACGAGAGATTTGATGAGTGAGATTGAGTATCACGCTGTAGCCAAGACCAACGAAATCATGGAAGAAGACGTCAAAGGCGTTTTTGTCGGCGACGAAGAAATCGCGGTCTATAATGTTGAGGGCGAGTATTTTGCCACCCACGGCGTCTGCACCCATGAAAATGTTGGGTTGGCCGATGGCTTTGTTGAAGGCGACCTCATCGAATGTCCGCTCCACAGCGCTTGCTTTGAAATAAAGACCGGCAAAGCGGTAAACCCACCGGCTGAAATTGATTTGAAGACCTACCCTGTAAAAGTCGAAGGCGACACCATCTACGTTGGTATTGAGAAATAAGCCTGACGACCCTGAACGAAAGAGGAAATACAATGACCGACGCAAATATCGAATTTCACGCTGTCGCCACGACTGCTGAAGTAACCGAAGATGAACCTAAAGCCGTATCAATCGGTCGTATGGATATCGGCATCTATAAGCTCGACGGCGAATTTTACGCTATCGATGATATCTGCACGCATGCCTATGCCTGTATGACAGACGGTTATATCGACGATGGCCAGATCGAATGTCCGCTGCATGGCGCCTGCTTTGACATCAAAACCGGCAAGGCCTTGACCGCCCCGGCAACCATTGATTTGCGGCCCTACGAAATTAAGGTCGAGGGCGATCAAATCATGGTCGGTGTTCCCAAGGCTGAAGACTAATATTCTGACGGGGTTCTAGATACCATGAGTGATGACCGGACTTTCGTAATCATTGGTGCCAGCCAGGCTGGCGGCTGGGTTGCCCAGACACTGCGCAACGAAGGTTTCGAAGGCAAAGTCATCCTGATTGGAGAAGAACCCTATCTGCCCTATGAGCGGCCACCTCTCTCAAAAGCAGCTCTGCTCGGTGAGGTCACGGTCGACAGCACCTATTTTTGGCAAGCCGACGCACTCAAAGAAGCCGATATTGAAGTACGGCTGAACACCCGCGTCACCGCGATTGATCGCGATGCCAAAGAGATTGAGACCGACGGTGGCGAACGCATTACCTACGACAAGCTCGCAATCACCACAGGAGCGCGCGTTCGCAAACTCCCCATCGAAGGTGCTGACCTTCCGGGTGTGTTCTATCTCCGCACAATGGAAGACACTTTGGCTATTCGGGAAGCTGTTAAAGACGGCACCACCGCCATGATCGTCGGCGGTGGCTGGATTGGTCTCGAATGTGCCGCCACGCTGACAAAGCTCGGCTGTAAAAGCATTGTCGTCGAGGCAGCAGATCGCTTATGTGGCCGCGCGGTTACACCTGAGATTAGCGACTGGATGCTCAATTTTCACACCGGTCACGATGTTGACGTCCGATTAAGCACTGGCATCGAGAAATTCGAAGGGGACGGCAAGCTGGAACGTGCAGTCCTGCCTGGTGGTGATAGCATCGACTGTTCGATCGCCGTTGTCGGAATTGGTGTCATTCCAAATGTTGAGCTAGCTCAGGATGCAGGACTGGATATCGATAACGGCATTGTCGTTGATGAACGCGCCTGTACCTCAGATCCTGTTATTGTCGCTGCAGGCGACGTGACCAACCATCCAAACGACCTGCTAGGCCGTCGTATACGACTGGAAAGTTACGAGAACGCTCAAAACCAGGGCATAACCGCTGGCAAGGCGATGCTCGGTACCGCAGAGCCTTATTCAGAAATTCCGTGGTTCTGGTCGGACCAGTTCGATGCCAATCTGCAAATGATCGGCCTTCCCCAAGACTGGGATGAAACAGCGACACGCGGCGATGTTGCCGCTAATGAATTCGTCACTTTCTATCTCAAGGACGGCGTTATCGACGGCGCCATTTCAGTAAATAATCCACGGGATCTCAGGGTCGGCAAGCGCCTTATGCAGGGCAAGAAACCTGTCTCTGCCGCTGAATTAGAGGATCCCGAGACCAAGATGCAAGCGCTCCTAAAGCGCTAATTCCGTTACAGCAATCCAAGCGACCTAAGCTCGTCGGCCATTTCCTGTGGCAACGACGAAACTATCTTACGCTCCTTACCCGTCAGATCGCCAGGCGCCGCCGCTGGTTCCATATAACGCCATCCTTGAATGGGCTTGTGGGGCAGTAACACTGTTTGCACCAGCTTCGGATCAAGAATCAACGCACAGCGCGGTTTTCCATTACGCCCGACAGCTTCACCAAAACCAGTGATGCGTTGCCGTACTCGGATATAGCCTTTGATAATCCAATAGATAGAACCTTCATCGAGGACATCTTCTGCTCGCCTAGGCGCATTACGCGTCACATGACGCAGCGCCCCTGCTCCGCCCGGCTCTTGCGCCTGCTGTAGCCGTTCAATCTGAACTTCTCTTAAGTGATCAACACTGTCGATGCCGACGGCGATCTTTACCAAATGGATTGTCATGAATTGAATATGGGCTGGAATCAGTTTGTGATCCAGACCTCGGCGGCGCTTTTTACGCACTGACCGCCTTTGCCAAGCCCTCAAGCTCACAAACCATTTCCTGACCAAGCGTACCGCCATCGCCATCAAGGTCGTGTTCAGTGATAATCACCAATGCGTCTAAATGGGCCCTTACCGCCCGGAGGGTTGAGCCATCGGCTGTCTCACGGCGTTGCAGGATCCCACAAGCAAGCGAACATATCTGCGTCACGAGCCCGTAGCCAACGCCTTCTGCAGATTCTCTCGTCTTCTGTAACAGCGCGTAGATATCATTGATTGCGGCGGAATTTGGCACGTCATTCGAAAGAGCGTTGTCAATCACGTCCCGGAAGCCATAGAGGTCTTCGCGAAGCTGATTGATATATGTTTCAGGGTCCAAAATTGCATCGTCCCTTAAAGAACATTACTCGGTACCTTGTTGGTCGGCCTGCGCTCTGGCTTTCGCAACAATGCTTGCGAGACCATTCATTAACGCCTGCCCTGTCTTTCCGCCATCGCCCTTCAAGTCTTCTGAAAGGACAGCTCTGATCGCCCCAACATGAGCTGCCACAACGTCAAGCTGTAGTGAACTCAATGTCGCATTTGATTCGCGAAGTGGGCCCAGGAAATCGCTCAACGATGCACCAACTGCCGACAAAACCTCGTACCCAAAACTAACGCCCTGTCCTTTTAGGTCGAGAGCGATCCGAAATACATCTGCAACATCTTTCTCAGAATTATTACCTTGCGCTAGGCTGAGCCGGGCTGCCTCCATGGCGCCGATATCATCTTGTATCCAATTAGAGAAATCCTCGCCAAAGGCTTGGATCGCCTTTTCAGCATCCGCAATGAGCGATTTATCCAATTTACCAGGACCATTCCCTATCTTTGCTTTGCGCAAATTATTGGGTGTCTCAATAATTTCTACTTCCGCCATCTAGAAATCTAGCCGCCGAGCAGCGATTCAACTTCAGACTGACTGAGACCTTCACCCCCTGCCTCGCCTTCTTCAGCATCCTTACGGCGTTCTGGGACACCACGCGGTGCACCCATATTCTGTCGTCGACGATCTGGGCCAAAATAACTCTTTGTCCTGATAAAGGGACGAGGATTGTCGATAATGGATGCGAAACGCTGGTATAGAGCACGCGCGGAAATCGGCTTGGCCAAGAACTCATTCACCCCGGCATCCCGTGCCTCGACCACGCGACGATATTCGGTATAACCGGTTAACATAATGATCGGGACATATGGGTTCGCACTGTCCTTCGCCGTACGGACCAAGCGGACAAAATCAAGGCCGTCTAATGGCTCCATATGCCAATCAACAATCAATACGTCGGCAAGAAAATGTTGTAACTCTTTGAAGGCCGCTGCCGCATCAGCCGCTTCGCGAATATTCTTCACCCCAAGCGAATGGAGGATGGACTGAACAAGACCACGCATATGACGATTATCGTCCAAAACAAGGACGTTAATATTATCGAGGGCGTATCGGGACGTCGGCTCAGACATTTCCTGGCTTCTCTCGCGGCATTAACGTGGAAACCAATTACACATGTCACACGACGTGCTTCGCCCCACAATTGATCACATTGTGGCCGATGACGTCTTTATACTTGGTTAAATCGAGACAATAACCCTGTAGAATCAAGCGGGTAAATATCCTAGGACTTTCCACCAATAATACTGCAGCGGAACCGAAACCAGCGCTCCAAACACGGCGAATGGGATCATCAATTTTATAAATTTGGAAATCGGCAGTCCAGAAATCGCCCTTGTCGCGACCAAAGGCGGCGCTTGATAAGGAAAAATAAGCAAAGCCCAGGCTGAGACCTGCGTCATCAATACAGCGGTCAGAGACCAGCCAGTTGCGGCGGCTATCGGCTCCGATACGGCAGTCATGATGGCTGGCTGCCCGGGTAATGTCGTTACAAGCTGCAGGAGCCAACCCAGACCGACGATCGACGCAAATTTTTGCAGCCCGGAGTCAGCCGTTAGATCGATTTTAGCGATCAGGAATTGAGCCAGACTTTCGCCGAGCCCGGTTTGCGTGACGACCGTTCCCATACCGACAACAGCAGCAAGGAAGATAATTGGCCCAAAGTTCATTTTTGGCATGATTTGCCCTGCAGGCAGGACCCCGATCACAGGTAGCGCACACATAATTCCTGCGCCAAGCGACACCCATGCTGGCGATACACCATGCAGATTGTCGGTAGCCCATAGACCTAACGTAATGACAAGCAACCCCAGGAGCTTTTTCTCATTAAACGACCAAGGCCTTGAAGGTTCGGTTTCTTTATTAGACCGATCTACGATTTTATCGGGAAACACCAAATAGATCGCCACTGGTAAACTTATCAGGCCCACAAGACCCAACACGGGGAAATGCAGCATGAGCCAATCGGTATAGGAAAACTGGATACCATGCACCGCCTCGGCTGCCCCCGACAGCACAACATTAGGAACGTTGGCCGGTAGGATCGAGAATGGCGATACCAGTGTGCCCATGCCGACCGCTAGCGTCAGTCCCGCTCTGCCATTACTACCTGCTTCAAAACCCAACCTGTCAGCCAACGCCAGGACAACTGGTAGCATGATGGTTACCCGACCGACCGCTGATGGCATCAGAAATGCCAACATCAGCATCAGAAGAACTGTCCCCGCAACCACTCTAAAATAACTTTGACCAAAAACGCGTTCCAAGGTACCGGCGACACGAGCCCCAAGACCCGAGACCTCAATACCGATACCGATAATCAGACCGCCAAGAACTAGCCAGACCGCACCAGAGAAAAACCCCGAAAACACAACGCTTGGCGGTGCCACAGCAACAATGACACAGAGAAAAAAGAAAATAAGCGCGCTGAGAAACTCAGGAATTACCGCCGTGGCAAATAACCCGATAGTCAGCATCACAATTCCCGCGGTCCGCATGACAACGGGCTCAACGCCTACCGGTGCTGGTAAGAAAAAAATTATCATACCCGCGACAGCGGCAGCCCAGGCTATACAGCTGGTCAGCTTCACAGTACCCGCCTAACTCGTTTCATAGGAACCATTACAGCAAAAACCAAGCGGCAAGACCAAGGAAGGCAGAAAACGCCACTACGTCTGTAATAGTGGTTAGGATTACGCCGGAGGCAATAGCTGGGTCGATACCGGTTCTCGCCAACACCAACGGAATGGCCATACCCGAAAGAGCTGCCAAGACGAGGGTGATAATCATGGCAACAGCCATCACGCCACCGATCTGCCATGAATCTGCCCAGTACCACGCAACGGCACCTATCAACAGCGCAAATAAAACACCGTTATAGATACCAACCAGTGCTTCCTTACCCATAACCCGCATGGCATTAGCAGCGGTAAGCTCTTTCGTCGCAATTGCTCGCACAGCCACTGTCATTGTTTGCGTACCTGCATTGCCACCCATGGACGCCACAATGGGCATTAAAACGGCCAGGATAACGATTTGCTCAATCGTTCCTTCAAACAGTCCAATAACAACCGACGCAATTATAGCGGTAATCAAGTTGACGAATAGCCAGGACGAACGTGATCGACCGGTTTCCAAGGCCGCGGAATAAAGGTCATCGCCCGACACGCCACCCAGCCGCAAAATGTCCTCTTCAGCTTCTTCCTGGATAACGTCGAGAACATCATCAACTGTAACCGTCCCAATTAGTCGATTTGCTTCATCAACGACGGGCGCTGAAACCAGATCTTGTTGCGAGAACAGGAAGGCTACTTCCTCCTGGTCCATCATAGCGGGAACCGTGACGATATCAGACACCATGATATCGTTGATTTTTATGGGGCGTTTACTTCGTAGAACATGACTTAGGGCGACGGTTCCGATAGCCCGGTGGCGTGGGTCGACGACAAAAATATCGTAGAAATCATTTGGAAGGTCATCAGCCTCGCGCAAAAAATCGATGGTCTCACCAACTGTCCAAAAGGCGGGTACGGCAACAAAATCGCGCTCCATAAGTCGGCCAGCGCTATCTTCCGAAAATGCCAAACCATCTTCGACCATGCTGCGAAGTTCGGTTGGTATTTTCTGCAGAATGTCGCGCTGCTTTTGATCGTCTAGCGTCTCAATGAGTTCGAGAGCATCATCGGATTCAAGCCGCGCAATCGCATGCGCCAGTGATGTCGTTCCCAGCTGTTCGGCGATCTCATCGCGGATGTCTTCTTCGAGCTCCGGCAGAATTTGAGGGTCGAAATCTGGCCGCATATATTCAATAAGTCGGCGCCGTAACTCCGGTCGCAAAAGCTGTAGCAAATCCGCACACTCAGGCGCGCGCAGGGGTTCGACTTGAATGCGGGCCTCAAACCGATGTTCGTCGTCCAGCGCAACCGCAACCGCGGCAACAAGCTCGGGTCTTAGTCCCAGAAGCTCTTCGGCCTGGATAGGATATTCTTCAAATGTGGTCGTAGATTCCGCCATGTCGTACAACCTCTAAACGTCAAAACCAACATGCACGGGCGGATCGAAGCCGCCAATCGGAGATTAACTAAAAATACAGGCCCGCGCTTTTAAGCTACGGGCCTGAAGAATGGTGCGGTCGAGAAGACTCGAACTTCCACGGGATTGCTCCCACAGCGACCTCAACGCTGCGCGTCTACCAGTTCCGCCACGACCGCATATTCAATAGAATAAATAAATTTAGTTACTCATACTGTGGCGGGAGATACCAAATTGCCATCGTTATCGCAAGGCTAACCGAACAAATGTCTATAAATTCGATAGAATGGAAAGAATCCTGGGAATGTCCCACGGATTACGCATTTGCCGTCGCCCAAATGGAGAAAAACGTCGCCGCGATACGGGATGCCGCATGCAATCAACAAGTCTGGCTCGTCGAACATCCACCTATTTACACTGCGGGCACAGCATCGCGGCCTGATGACCTTCTAGACCCTAACCGTTTTCCCGTCATTCAAACCGGTCGTGGGGGTCAATACACCTACCATGGCCCAGGGCAGCTGGTTGCTTATGCGATGCTCGATTTGAGCCAGCGCGGCAGCGACATCCGAAAATATGTCCACGACCTCGAACAATGGGCGATCGATACACTTTTTGAGTTCGGCATACGCGGAGAACGGCGAGAAGGACGCGTCGGCATCTGGGTGGACCGGGGGCAGGATTCAAATGGTCATGTGGTCGAAGCTAAAATCGCAGCGGTTGGCGTTCGTGTTCGACGTTGGGTGAGCTATCACGGAATTTCGATTAATGTCGAACCTGACCTAGACCACTTTTCCGGCATTGTTCCCTGTGGCATTCAAGAGCACGGGGTCACGTCCTTGGTTGATCTGGGCATTACCGCCACGATGGCAGACGTCGCACACGCCCTTCGAACAAATTTCGAAACCGTCTTTGGCAGTGAAACCATCACAACCTAACGGGCTTATGCCGTCGGCAGCTGCACGAACCCCGCTGGGGGGAGTTTTTCGGCTGGTTCTTCCGATACAGACGTCACACGTGCTGCAATAGGCCCCGACCGGCAACGCGACAACATTTCCTGAATCAACGCTTCTGCGCCACTAAAACAGGCTTCGACGGTGCCATCTTTGCGATTTCGAACCCAGCCATCCAATCCCAGTACCTGGGCGTTCTCAACGGTCCAGCCGCGATACCAGACACCCTGAACCCGACCAGAGATCGTCGCCTTAATAGCAACCATTAATCAGGCACCCGCCATCGCAAGACACATAAACTGATTGGCGTGAGTGATAGCCTGACTGAGTTCTTCATGCCGCCGCGTGGTTTCCGGGTCTTCGCCCCAAAGCTCCATCTGGTAGAGCTCTTCAAGCGTTGCCAATCGCAGCGCCTTTTCACAATCGATTTGTCCGTCTGCCAAAGCCAGGCCTATGGCAATCGACCCACACCCTGTCGTCACCTCATGCAAGCCGGTTAGCCGAAAATCGTCGAACGTCGAAACCGCAGCCTTTACGGCCTCTAACGCAGTCGTATCCTGATCAATCTGGATAATCCCTGCAGTACTGTGAAGGCCGATATTGCGCGAGGCAGATAACCAATCGAGCAGCGGTTGCCACTCGGCCCGCTGACGATCCGCGAGGTCAGTCGGTTCATCAACGCGGTAACACAGCACGTCACCCTGGCCATATGCACAGACCTGCTCAATTACATCGTTGCGCATGGCGCTTGTTCTATCGATAGCGGCATTGGCATAACGCGTCAGAGGCATAGAGAGAGGCTCGATTTCATCGTCCTGTTCCTGCCATTCCTGAACAACACTCTCCGCCAGCCCTTTTGTTGGTAGGACTAACATTTTTTTTGCCGGGGTCTTTATCGATTTATCATCAAGGAGAATGGCCCAGCCATCGCCTTCAGCAACCGTTTCAACCTTTTCGTAGAACCGTTTCATGAGGTTGCCACAAACAATGGCATTAGATCGGGACCGAAAGACTAATCGTGTCAGGGAGGTGGAGAACTTCATCCACAACGTGATGGGCACCAGCCTCGGTCAACTCATCGGGCTCGTGTACCCCCCAACTTACGCCAATCACCGCCGTTCCTGCGCTACGCGCCATCAACATATCGAATGTGGTGTCTCCGACCATCACGGCATTCTCCTTGTCGATACCAAGCTCAGAAAGAGTCTGGTTCATCAAAAAGGGGTTGGGTTTTCCAGGGCCGTTATCTGTCGTTTTCAAAGTGATGAAGCGTTTTCCGACCCCGTTAACATCTAACAAATCCTGGAGACGGCCGGAAGAACGGCTCGTGATGATAGAGAGCAGATAACCAGCTGCTTCAACTTGATCCAGGGCATTTACAATCCCCGGGAACAAGGTTTCCTGACGCGCAGGGCGCGGTCGGTGACCATTGGCAACTTCGGCGTGATACGCCTTAATCTGGGCGAATTCCTCTTCACCGGCGCCAGGCAAGAGCTCACAAATAGACTCCTCCCAAGGCAGTCCGATTATCCGCCGAATATGTTCTTTGTCAGGAGCAGGAAACCCGCAAGCCTCCCAACAAGCAAGAACTCCAGTAACGATAGAACTGGCGCTATCCAGGAGCGTACCATCAAGATCGAAAGCAGCTAAACGCAACGGAGCAGTCATTTATTGTTTCATTCCCATATCAAGGTCCGCGAAAGCGTCACCAGTCTCATTGGGGTCAAAACCGAAAAATCGCCAGGTCTTTTCCATATCCTTCGACAAAGGTGCTTCCTGTTTCATTCTGCCACCCCGCGGGTGATCAAACTCAAGAGAGCGTGCGTGAAGATGTAATTTTCGGGGGCCCGGCAAGCCATCGATAAACGCTTCCTCACCACCGTATTTTCCATCGCCCAGAATGGGTGTTCCGAGAACGTCGCAATGAACCCGGAGTTGATGAGTCCGACCCGTTTGTGGGCGCAAGGCCAACCAGGCAACTCGCCGGCCCGCCGTTTCAATCGTCGCAAAATCCGAGATCGCTGAGGGTGCATCGAGTTGCGTAACAGCCATACGCTGATGTCCAGCACTGCCCTGCTTTGTAATAGGCGCATTAATCTGTCCAGCCTTTGGGTCGGGAACGCCAACCACTAACGCCCAATAGGTCTTAGATATTTCACGGGTCCGGAAAGCAGCGGTTAATCTAGAGGCCGCAAAGGGGTTGCGTGCCAACAACATAAGGCCACTAGTATCTTTATCTAACCGGTGGACCAGCTTTGGCCTTTCCGGCGCATCGAATTTTAGCCCATCCAATAAACCATCGAGATGCGATGACACCTTGCTGCCACCCTGAACCGCAAGACCCGGCGGTTTATTAATCGCGATGATATCGTCGTCACGGTACAACACCATGGATTGCACTTTGGCGACGTCTTCCGGTGTCAACGCAAAGGCGTGCGTTTTCTTAGGCTTTTCGGTAGCACTTGCCGCGATTGGTGGCACTCTAATCGTTTGTCCTTCCTGAATACGAGTTGAAGACTTTACCCTGCCACCATCAACACGAACCTGCCCGGTCCGTAGTAATTTTTCCATTCGGCCGTGCCCGAGTTCGGGGAAATGCCGTTTGAACCAGCGGTCCAGACGAATACCATCTTCATCACCCGTTACGGGTAGGTTTTGTACATTACTCATCAAAGAAACGCCCGCGTTCCCACCATTGCCAAAAACAGCGCCGCAATACACAGGTTTATCGAGGCTGCGATATAGCTGCCTGCCAACAGCCACTGCGCACGCTCAATCATCAAGACAATTTCCAACGAAAATGCTGAAAAGGTTGTCAGGGCCCCCATCATGCCGACCGTCAAGAAGGCTCGCATTTCCTGGGTTGGAGACCAAATACTCGCCAAGATCGTTACGAGAATGCCAAGAACCGCACAGCCAAGTACATTGACCGTTAGCGTTCCCCACGGAAAAGCATTGCCCACAACCGTCTGCATATAACTTGAAATCAGATATCGCCCGACAGCACCCAGGGCACCACCGCAGGCAACCGCAACAACCATCGACATTGCTATTCTTTACCCGTCATTACGTTCATTCCGCAACTTCTCCCAATAGGCCAATCGTTTACCGATGTCCCGTTCAAATCCACGCTCTGCTGGCTGATAAAAACTTTCCCGATCCATACCATCCGGAAAACAGTTTTGTCCCGAAAATCCGTCTGGCGAATTGTGATCATATTGATATCCCTCACCATAGCCCAAATCCTTCATAAGGCCTGTCGGGGCGTTCAGAATATTCTTCGGTGGCATTAAGGAGCCCGTCCTCTTCGCAGCCGCCATAGCAGCGCTTAAACCGCTATAGGCCGCATTTGATTTAGGGGCGCTGGCGAGATAAAGGACAACTTGAGCAATAGCGAGTTCGCCTTCCGGTGAGCCCAAACGTTCATATGTATCCCATCCCGCGAGGGCTTGCGGCAGCGCGTCTGGATCAGCAAGGCCAATATCCTCTGAGGCAAACCGCACGAGACGACGCGCGACATAGAGCGGGTCCTCCCCGCCGACCAGCATTCGCGCTAGCCAGTAGAGCGATGCATCAACATCGGAGCTGCGCAGCGACTTATGGAGGGCGCTGATAAGGTTGAAATGACTCTCCTGTCCCTTGTCATAAAGCGGCGCCCGTCGCTGCACGACATCCGCTAAGCCAGCCGCATCCAAGGTCGATCCCTCTGGTAATGCAAGCAGCATTTCCGCCATATTGAGAAGATAGCGGCCGTCTCCATCTGCCATTGCCCGAACGGCGATCCGTGCATCTTCTTCTAGCGGCAGCTTTTTGTCGGATTCAGTTTCTGCTCGGAGCAGCAATCCTTCCAACGCGGCGTCGTCCAGTCGGTTAAGAACCAAAACCTGACAGCGAGACAAAAGTGGCGGATTTAACTCAAATGACGGGTTCTCTGTCGTTGCGCCAATAAGAACAATCGTCCCGTCTTCAACATAGGGTAAAAACCCATCCTGCTGCGCCCGATTAAATCGATGTATTTCATCGACAAAGAGCAAGGTACCGCGCCCCGCGTCGCGTTCACGTTTTGCTTCTTCAAAGACCTTTCGAAGGTCTGCAACGCCAGAAAAAATTGCCGAGAGAAGGACAAAATTATGGTCGGTATATTCCGCGAGTAAGCGGGCAATAGTCGTCTTACCGGTCCCCGGTGGCCCCCACAGAATAACCGATGTAAGGTTCTTCGCAGATACCATGCGTCCAATCGGGCCCTGCACATTCAGCAAGTGATCCTGACCAACGACCTCATCCAATGTTGCGGGCCGCAATTGATCGGCAAGCGGCCTCGGGGCACTGGTTTCGAAAAGGGTATCGGCCGGTGTCATTTTACCCCTCAATCACAGCCGTAAATACGCGGTCCTTGCGCTGGACGGTGATGCGCCACTTGGTCGGCGCGGTGTCGGCAATCCCTTTCAAAGTTTCCACTAACTCAACTTTGGTACCATTGATCTCCAATATCCAATCACCGGGGCGTAACCCAATACGCTGCGCAGGGCTGCGGTGCGCCGTTCCAACCACGAGCACACCACGTCTCATAGGGTCCAAAGACAGCTCTTCTGCTAATGCCGGCGACATATTGGCGACGGTGGCACCGGACAACGGTTGCTGCCCCTGCAGCGTTGTCACATCACGCAGTGGCTGTTCTGGTGGCGCCTCAAGCGTCATGATGACCGTTTTGGGCTTACCCCGTCGGATCAATGTCAATTTTGCTTTTCCACCTACCTTAAGGGTGGCAATCCTAAATCTCAGCTCGCGAGGGCCTGCAACCTCTCGTTTGTTGATATTCGTTACGACATCCCCAGATTTGATTCCGGCCTGTGCCGCCGGGCCTCCTCCATATATTTCATTTATCAAAACGCCTGTGGGGCGTGCCAAACCGAGCGACGACATTAAATCCGGCGTCAATGCCTGCCCCGCCGCGCCGAACCAAGGTCTTATGACTTTTGCGCCGTGAACGGCGTTATCGATGATACGCGCTACCATGTTGGCAGGAATGGCAAACCCAATACCTTGTGAGCCACCACTACGGCTATAAATCGCCGTGTTAACCCCAACCAGTCGCCCATCCATAGTGATAAGAGCGCCACCTGAATTGCCGGGATTGATCGCCGCGTCTGTCTGGATAAAGAAACTAAAATCAGAAATACCACCGGCGGCCCGCGCCAGAGCCGAAACGATACCCCCAGTCACAGTCTGTCCTACGCCAAACGGATTCCCGATAGCCAAAACGAGATCGCCGACTTCGAGATCATCAGAATCGCGTAACTTGAGATAAGGTAACGAGCCTTGTACGTCCTGCAATTTCAAAACCGCCAAATCAGTCTTTTCGTCGGAGAGAATGACCTTCGCTGCTAGCTCCCGGCGGTCAGAGAGAACAACCCTTATCTGATCGGCCTTTTTAATGACGTGATTGTTGGTAATGACGATACCTTCGGAACGGACAATAACACCCGACCCGAGAGAATTCTCAACGCGTTTACGCGGTGCTCCGAACTTAAAAACATTCTCACCAAAGAACTGGCGAAAAAAAGGGTCGTTCAGAAAGGGTGAGCGGGCGCTACGGACCACGCGTTTTGTATAAATATTTACGACAGCCGGGGCCGCCTGCTTTACCAAGGGTGCGTAGGAAAGCTGTATCTCGCGTTGCGATTTAGGCAGGCGTTTTTCTGCCGCCAACACCGGGGCTGTAACGCATACCGTTAAGAGCACTGCTAAACCGGTTTGGGCTAATCTTTTCAAATCCATCATCTTTCGTATTTATCGAGTTACGGCATGTTAAGCGATAGTTTGAATGCCGAAAACAAAAGAGGCAGCCACTGGCTGCCTCTTCGAATTCATTCGGCGCTGGTCAGCTAAGCTACAGCAGCTTCCGGCTCCAACTCTTCCGGTACGTTTTGAGGGGGACCAGAATCCTGTCCTTTTGCCTCGACATCGCGATCAATCAGTTCGATTACAGCCATTGGCGCGTTATCTCCGTAACGGTAACCCGCTTTGAGAACGCGGGTATAACCGCCATCACGATCTGCGTAACGATCAGCAAGCACAGAGAAAAGCTTCTCAGCAATGGCACGATCATTGTTCAGACGGCTCAAAGCCTGACGTCGCGCATGCAAAGAACCACGTTTACCCAGTGTGATCAGACGATCCACGACGCTGCGCAGTTCCTTGGCTTTAGGCAAGGTTGTTTTAATTTGTTCATGCTTCAGCAACGCAACAGACATGTTGCGGAACAAAGCTTTGCGATGTGAACTCGTCCGGTTAAGTTTCCGGCCGCTCATTCTATGGCGCATATTCCTGGCTCCAGATCAGTAAGGTTCTTCGAGCCGCTTCGCGAGCTCTTCAATATTTTCGGGTGGCCATTCAAGGATTTCCATGCCGAGATGGAGACCCATCTGCGACAGAACTTCCTTAATCTCATTAAGAGATTTCCGGCCAAAGTTCGGCGTCCGCAACATCTCCTGCTCGGATTTCTGAACGAGATCACCAATATAAATGATGTTGTCATTCTTCAGGCAGTTTGCCGACCGAACTGACAATTCAAGTTCATCAACCTTGCGCAGCAAGTTTTTGTTGAACTCTGGTTCAGCCGGTGCTTCGGTATCCTGAGCAACCGTCGGTTCCTCGAAGTTAATGAAGGGCCGTAACTGATCCTGCAGAATACGCGCTGCGAGCGCGACTGAATCATCTGGCGTCACTGTGCCATCGGTTTCGACATCGATAGTCAACTTGTCATAATCCGTGACCTGTCCAACGCGCGTATTATCAACCCGGAACGAAACGCGGCGCACGGGGCTATAAATTCCATCAATTGGCACGAGGCCAATCGGTGTGTCTTCCGCGCGCATTTGCGCGGCAGCGACATATCCCATACCGGTCGTTACCGTCATCTCCATATTCACCTTTGCACCGTCATCAAGCGTGCAAATCACAAGATCAGGATTGACGATTTCAACATCATGCGATGCTTCAATCATACCGGCAGTCACTTCTGCCGGCCCTTCAGCTGAGAGCGCGATCCTGCGTGGCTCATCGCCATGATAACGCAATGCAAGCGATTTTAGGTTAAGGACGATATCCGTGACATCCTCGCGAACACCCGGGACTGATGAGAACTCATGCAACACGCCATCGATTTGAACGGCTGTGACCGCAGCACCCTGCAATGACGAAAGCAGAACACGACGCAACGCATTTCCCAACGTCAGACCAAAACCACGTTCTAACGGTTCAACGACGATCGTGCCGATGCGGGCTTCGTCGAAACCCGGCGTAACTTCCAGTTTGTTCGGTTTTATAAGCTCTTGCCAATTTTTTTGAATCACGAGTGTAACCTCATTCTCACTTGGGGACCGTAGCCCGCCATGCATTTAATCTTTAAGACGGTCCTTACCGTCAATCCATTTGCTAACGCGGCTTAGACCCGCCGACGTTTACGCGGCCGACATCCGTTGTGCGGTATCGGTGTTACATCCTTGATAGCAGTGATCGTAAAACCAACCGTCTGCAAAGCCCGTAACGCTGATTCCCGTCCTGAACCAGGTCCTTTGACTTCCACTTCCAAGGTCTTCATTCCGTGTTCCATCGCCTTGCGACCGGCATCTTCAGCGGCCATTTGCGCGGCGTACGGCGTGGACTTCCGTGATCCCTTAAAACCGGACTGACCGGCAGAGGACCACGCGATTGTATTACCCTGCGCATCGGCAATGGTAATCATCGTGTTGTTAAACGTTGCATTCACATGGGCGATGCCAGAGGTGATGTTTTTTCGTTCGCGTTTTCGAACGCGGGTTGCTGCAGGCTTAGCCATTATATTTTCCTACCGTGCGTTAGTTTCTGCCAGTAATCGGGCGGGCACGTCCCTTACGGGTTCGTGCATTCGTATGCGTACGTTGTCCTCGTACTGGCATGCCACGGCGGTGACGCAAACCGCGGTAACAACCCAAATCCATCAAACGCTTTATATTCATTGCGATGTCGCGGCGAAGCTCGCCTTCAACGCGGAAATCCTGATCAATAACCTCACGAATGCGACCAACTTCATCATCACTCAGTTCGTTCATGCGTATCGTTGCATCAACCCCTAAGTCTGCACAGATTTTCGATGCCGTCGTCCGACCAATCCCGTGGATATAGGTCAGGGCAATCCCTGTAGGCTTATTTGGTAGGTTTACACCCGATATCCGCGCCATGCCGCGTTCTCCTCGTTAAGGCGATAAACGCCTTGATTTTCAGTTACTTTTACCTGCGCCCGAAGGTGCCGGATTATAGGAACTCTCGTATGCAAGTCAACAATCACGCGCCGCCTATGACGGCCTCAATTTCTGCCGTCACATTGGCAATTTCTGCCAGCGCATCGACCGTTCTCAAACTATCTTTTCCCCGGTAATACGGGAGTAACGGGGCCGTTTGGGCCTCGTAAGCATCAAGCCGTTTCCGCACAGTCTCGGCATTGTCGTCTGAACGGCGCGAAAACTCCGTTTTACCGCAATGATCACATACACCATCTTTAACCGGTTTCTGAAAATCATCGTGATAGCCAGCGCCACAGCCAGCACAGCTAAACCGTCCAGCAATCCGCCTAGTCAAGACATCGGCATCAACCGACATCTCTATCACGTGGTCTACTTTCATGCCTTTTGCATTAAGCATTTCATCGAGAGCTTCTGCCTGGGCGGTTGTCCGTGGGAAACCATCGAGAATAAATCCATTGGTGCAATCAGGCTGATCAATGCGTTCAGAGATCATTCTAATCATAATTTCATCCGGCACTAACGCCCCGGAATCCATGATGCTTTTCACTTCCTGACCAAGTTCGCTACCGGAACTAATCGCTGCCCGCAGCATATCGCCTGTCGAGAGCTGGATAAGCCCATGACGGCGCTCAAGCTCTTGGGCTTGCGTGCCTTTTCCGGCACCAGGCGGACCTAACAGAATCAAATTCATCCGCGACGCCCTCTCAGACGTGATTTCTTGATTAGCCCTTCATACTGGTGGGCCAACAAATGCGACTGAACCTGAGCAACCGTATCCATCGTCACGGTCACGACAATCAGGAGACTGGTACCGCCGAAATAGAACGGAACCGAATATTTTGAAATCAACAATTCAGGCAAAATACTAATCGCGATGAGGTAAAGGGCGCCAAAAACTGTCAAACGGGTGAGAATAAAATCGAGATACTCTGCCGTATTTTTTCCGGGACGAATTCCAGGCAGAAAACCGCCATTCTTCTTCAAATTGTCCGCCGTTTCACTCGGGTTGAAGACAACTGACGTGTAGAAAAAGGCAAAAAAGCCGATGAAGAGAGAATACAGAATTAGATACATCGGTTGCCCACGGCCCAAATAAGCCGTGACCGTACCGAGCCATTCAGGACCTGCGTTCGCCGTGAAGCTCGCCAATGTAATTGGAAGCAGCAGGAGCGAGCTCGCGAAAATCGGCGGAATTACGCCCGCAGTATTCACCTTAAGCGGCAAATGCGAGCTGTCGCCGCCAAACATCTTATTGCCGACCTGGCGCTTGGGATATTGCACAACAACTCGTCGCTGAGCTCGTTCCACATAGACGATCACAGCAATTACCGCCATCGCCATAAGCAGGAAGAAGACAATCAAACCTGCGGGAAGAGCGCCTGTACGACCAAGCTCAAGAGTACCAGCCAACGCAGACGGCAACTCAGCCACGATACCGGCAAAAATAATCAACGAAATACCGTTGCCAACGCCGCGGGCCGTAATCTGCTCGCCTAACCACATCAAAAACATCGTGCCACCGACAAGCGTGATCACCGTCGTTGCCCGGAAGAACAGGCCAGGATCAATAACAGCAGACCCTTGGGATCCAGTCATTCCTTCGAGGCCGACCCCAATGCCATATCCCTGCAAGGTCGCGAGAACGACTGTGCCGTACCGGGTATACTGATTAATCTTTTTGCGGCCGGGCTCGCCCTCTTTTTTCAGAGCAATAAAATAGGGCGAAACTGCCGTCAGCAGCTGCATGATAATCGCTGCCGAAATATAGGGCATAATGCCGAGCGCAAAGATCGTCATACGACCAAAGGCACCACCGGCAAACATGTTAAACATGCCGAGAATGCCGCTTGCCTGGCGTTGGAATATCTCCTGCAAGATGCTTGGATCAATTCCCGGCAATGGAATATAGGTGCCCAAACGATAAACGATCAGCGCGCCAAGCGTGAACCACAGCCGTTTCTTCAATTCAGTCGCTTTTGACAGCTGACCAAAATTGATATGAGCGGCTAATTGTTCGGCGGCAGATGCCATATCGTTCTCCGGTGGGCGCTAAATCGCCCGGTCTAAATCAGGACGGCGCGTCTTCTGTGGAAGCGTCGTCATCAGCAGCAGCGCTGGCCGCCGCTTTTGCAGCTTTAGCGGCCTTTTTATCCTTCTTTGCCTGACCTTTAGGCGCTTTATCGGCCTTTAGAGGTTCGGACAATTTGATAGAGCCACCGGCTTTCTCCACTGCGGCAATCGCAGCTTTAGACGCACCAGCAACTTCAATATCAATCTTGGAGGTCAACGCCCCTTTTGCAAGGAGTCGTACACCATCTCGCGCAGTTTTGATCAATCCTGCACCGCGGAGCGCTTCTTCATTAATAAGCGAGGATGCGTCGATTTTTTTTGCATCAATAGCTGCCTGAAGACGTCCGAGATTCACTTCCCGGAAATTCTTGCGGAAAATATTGTTAAACCCGCGCTTCGGCAAACGCCGAAAAAGTGGCATCTGGCCACCTTCGAAACCTGCCAGGGCGACACCGCTTCGAGATTTTTGGCCTTTTTGACCCTTACCGGATGTCTTACCCAATCCTGAAGAAGCACCGCGACCAACACGTTTACGCGGTTTGGTGGCTCCCGGATTATCGGAAAGCTGGTTCAATTGCATTTTACTACCTCAATGCGCCGAAGCGCCCTTATTTAATCGTCTTCAACACGGACGAGATGACTGACCTTGTTGATCATGCCGCGCACCGCCGGCGTATCTTCAAGTTCACGCGTACGATGTAGCTTATTTAGACCAAGACCAATCAACGTCTGACGTTGATCCGCAGGCCGCCCGATCGGACTTCCCGTCTGCGTTACCTTTACCGTGCTATTAGCCATCGGACGCCTCCGCGGCTACGGGAGCATTTTCCGTGCCACCACGTGGACCAAGAATATCAGAGACCTTGCGGCCCCGGCGGGCGGCTACTGAACGGGGCGACTGAAGAAGCTTCAGAGCCTCGAATGTTGCCTTCACCATGTTATAGGGGTTCTGCGAACCATTTGATTTCGCCACAACATCCTGGACACCCAACGTTTCAAATACAGCACGCATCGGGCCACCAGCGATAATGCCTGTTCCCGGAGGCGCTGCACGACAAATCACGTGCCCGGCACCGAAATCGCCTTTGACATCATGATGCAATGTACGACCTTCACGAAGCGGGACACGGATCATTTTGGTTTTGGCCTGTTCGGTAGCTTTACGAATAGCCTCAGGAACCTCGCGGGCTTTTCCCGAGCCAAAACCTACGCGACCCTTTTCATCACCAACAACGACCAAGGCAGCAAAACCAAATCGGCGGCCACCTTTTACAACTTTGGCAACCCGGTTAATACCAACCAGCTTGTCTACCAGTTCCGTCTGCTCAGGACCGCCGTCGCGACCGCGTCCACGACGTTGGTCATTTCGCTGACCTGCTCTCGGCGTACGTGCCATCTTTGTTACTCCGTCAGAATTTCAAGCCGGCTTCACGCGCGGCATCAGCCAACGCCTTGACGCGGCCATGAAACAGATAAGAACCTCGGTCGAACACAACGTCGTTCAACCCTTTTTCAACAGCCCGTTCGGCGACAAGCTTGCCAACAGCGGCCGCCGCATCCTTCGTTGAACCGGACTTCATGCCATCCCGTAATTCCTTTTCCATAGAGGAAGCTGAAACAACGGTGTTGCCATTCAAATCATCGATGATCTGGGCATAGATATTCTTGTTAGAACGGAACACCGAAAGGCGGGGACGCCCACCACCGGTTTTGCGAATACGGGATCGTATGCGCTGTTTCCGTCTCTCTTTTAATGCATTCGTTTTCAACATGCTGCGGCCCTACTTCTTTTTACCTTCCTTGCGGAGGATAAATTCATTTTCATACCTAACGCCCTTGCCCTTATAGGGTTCAGGTTTTCTGTATTTGCGAATATTCGCCGCAACTTGACCGACCAATTGGCGATCAGCACCGCTAACTGAAACCGCTGTCGGGCTTTCGCATTTGATCGTAATGCCCTCGGGGATCGGATGCCGGACTTCATGGCTAAACCCGAGCTGCAGCACCAGAAACTTGCCTTGTACGGCAGCACGATAACCAACACCAACGATCTCGAGGTTGATGGTGAATCCTTCGGCAACGCCCGTGACAATATTCTGCACCAAGCTGCGGGTCGTTCCCCACATCGCACGTGCCTGTTGACTGTCATTCCGAGCCTTCACGCGCACCAAATTGTCTTCCTGGCTGACCTCAACATCATCAACCACATTCACGCTCAACTCTCCGAGCTTGCCCTTTGCCGTAACAAGCTGCCCAGCGATACTAAGCGTAACGCCATCAGGCACAGTTACAGGGCTTAAACCAACGCGTGACATTTTCGTCTCCTAGAAAACCGTACAAATGACTTCGCCGCCAACGTTCTGCGCCCGCGCTTCCCCATCGGAAAGCACGCCACGCGGCGTTGACAGAATCGAAATCCCCAGCCCGTTATATACGCGCTGTAAATCTTTGATCTTCGAATAGACGCGCCGTCCGGGCCGCGACACACGATGCAGCTCCTTAATCACCGGCTCGCCTTCGTGATATTTGAGTTCTATCCGAATTTCGGGCAATTCCCGCTCGTCCTGCTGAAGCTCATATCCGCGGATATATCCTTCACGTTGCAGAACATCGAGGACTCCGACCCGAAGTTTGGAGGATGGACTATTGATAGCACCTTTATTCGCACTTTGACCGTTGCGAATTCTGGTCAGCATATCACTGATGGGATCACTCATTGTCATCGTTACTTCTCTCTCACCAGCTCGACTTAACCATGCCGGGAATATGTCCATTTGACGCAAGATCGCGCAAAGCAATCCGCGAAATCTTAAACTTGCGATAATAAGCGCGCGGACGACCCGATACTTCACAGCGATTCCGAATTCTTGTCGGCGCTGAATTGCGCGGCAACTCAGCCAACTTTAATCTCGCCGCAAAACGCTCTTCAGCCGGTATCGACTGATCACTCGCGATCGCCTTAAGCCGGTTTCTCCGCGATGCAAATTTCTTTGCCAAGCGGATACGTTTCCGGTTCTTTTCAACAGCGCTGGTCTTTGCCATGCAAACTCTCCCGCAGTCCTTCGTTTAGTTAATCGGCAAATTCAAGCCCTTAAGCAGGGCCTTTGCCTCGTCATCCGTCTTCGCAGACGTGACAATTACGATATCCATCCCGCGCATTTCATCGACTGTGTCATAATCGATTTCGGGAAATACAATCTGTTCCTTCAAACCAAGTGCATAATTACCGCGCCCGTCAAAGCTGTTTGGTGACAGGCCGCGAAAGTCACGAACCTGTGGCAATGCGATATTGATAAGACGATCCAGAAATTCATACATGCGATCACGACGTAGGGTGACTTTGCAGCCAACCGACATCCCCTCACGCAATTTAAAGGTAGCAACCGACTTCCGAGATTTGATGACGACTGGTTTCTGACCGGCAATCAGCGACATCTCATTTGCCGCAGCGTCAATTTTCTTCGAATCTGAAGCGGCTTCGCCAACACCCATATTGATGACAACCTTTTCCAGGTATGGCACTTCCATTGTATTGCCATAGCTAAAAGCCGTTACCAACTCGGGCTTCACAACGTCTTTATAATGTTCCTGCAAACGAGTCATCGAACTGCCTTTAATCAATCATCTCGCCAGAGCCGCGTGCGACGCGGACCTTCCGGCCGTCCTCTAGGACTTTGAAACCAACTTTGGTGGGCTTACCACTATCCGGATCGACCAACGAAACGTTGGAAACGTGGATCGACGCTTCTTTTTCATCGATCCCACCGGGGTTGTTCTGTGATGGCGCAGTATGGCGTTTAACAATATTTACGCCCTGAACAATTACGCGCTGATCATCGCGTAACACGCGAAGAACATCACCAGACTTACCTTTGTCGCGGCCTGTTAGAACGACAACGTTGTCGCCCTTACGAATTTTTTTGGTCATTTTGTTACTATTCGTCATAACGTCGAGCCCTCACAAAACTTCTGGTGCAAGGGAAATAATCCGCATGAAACTACGGCCCCGCAATTCGCGCGTTACCGGCCCGAAGATACGTGTTCCGATGGGCTCACCCTGCGGATTAATCAAGACGGCTGCATTCCGATCAAAACGGATCGACGTGCCATCAGGGCGATGAATTTCCTTAGCAGTACGCACGATAACCGCTTTGTGGATATCACCCTTTTTAACGCGACCGCGCGGAATAGCTTCCTTAACCGTGACCACGATTGTGTCGCCAATACTGGCGCTCCGACGGCGGCTACCACCAAGAATACGGATACATTGCACCCGGCGTGCGCCGGAATTATCCGCTACTTCTAAATTTGTTTCGACGTGAATCATTGTATTACTTTCCAGCAGGTACGGCGTTATTCACCGTCAGCCAGTACCTCCCAGCGCTTGGATTTGGAAATTGGACGACATTCGCGAATACGAACATTGTCACCGGTCTTGAAAGCGTTTTCAGGATCGTGCGCGGCATATTTCTTCGATTGCCGAATAAACTTTCCATAAAGCGGATGACGCACCCGGCGCTCAACTCGAACGGTAATCGTTTTGTCCGTTTTGTCGGACACTACAACACCCTGCAACATTCTCTTTGGCATGACTTACCCCTGCACCGCGGCTTGACGACGTTCGCCCATCACGGTGCGAACCCGCGCAATATCCCGCCGAACCTGGCGAATACGCGCTGTGGCTTCCAACTGGCCGCTGGCCCGTTGGAAGCGCAAATTAAGTGCTTCCTTTTTAAGCTCTTGGACCTGATCCTTGAGCTCATCATCGGTTTTCGTTCTGATATCAGCCGCGTCCATCACACTATCCTTATTCGGCCAACCGTTTGACGACACGCGTCTGCAACGGCAACTTCGCAGCGGCCAATGCCAACGCAACCCGCGCAATTGGCTCCGGTACACCATCGACTTCAAACATGATCCGGCCCGGTTTTACACGGCACGCCCAATATTCTGGAGCACCCTTACCTTTACCCTGCCGAACTTCCGCAGGCTTTTGCGATACTGGAACATCGGGGAAAACCCGGATCCACACGCGGCCAGCACGTTTCATATGCCGGGTAATAGCCCGCCGCGACGCCTCAATCTGCCGCGCCGTAATTCTGCCTGGCGTCGTTGCCTTCAAACCATAGGACCCAAAGTTCAAAAGAGTGGCACCCTTGGCATTACCATGGATACGGCCCTTATGAGCCTTACGGAACTTTGTACGTTTGGGAGATAACATTTTCTTGAATCCTTCCTGCTAAATCCCGTCAGCGCGCCGGTTGTTGTTCTTGAGCACGCTTGTCTTGCGCCATTGGATCATGAGCAAGTACTTCGCCCTTAAAGATCCAAACTTTTACGCCGCAAGCGCCATAAGTCGTCCGTCCGGTTGCTGTACCGTAGTCAACATCAGCCCGCAGCGTGTGCAACGGTACGCGACCTTCGCGATACCACTCCGTACGAGCAATCTCTGCTCCACCAAGCCGACCGCCGCAGTTGATCCGAATTCCCTCAGCACCCAGTCGAATTGCAGACTGAACAGCCCGTTTCATAGCGCGACGAAAAGCAACACGTCGTTCAAGCTGCTGTGCAATGTTCTCAGCAACAAGTTTTGCATCAATTTCTGGTTTCCGAATTTCAACGATGTTCAAATTAACGTCGCTGCCGGTCATCCGTGAGAGCTCTAGGCGCAGTTTTTCGATATCCGCGCCCTTTTTACCGATTACAACACCGGGACGTGCTGAGTGAATCGTGACACGCGCTTTCTTTGCGGGCCGCTCAATGACGACTTTCGAAACACCAGCTTGGCTCAGCCTGTCGAAGAGATATTCGCGAAGCTTAATATCTTCATGAAGCATGTCGCCGTACTGATCTTCCGCATACCAGCGAGAATCCCAGGTCCGGTTAATGCCGAGCCGAAGCCCGATTGGGTTGACCTTCTGTCCCATTAATTGGCCTCCTCGCGCTCGCGCACGACAACAGTCAAATTGCTAAAAGGTTTTGTGATACTGCCGGTGCGGCCACGAGCTCGCGGACGAAACCGTTTGAGCGCGAAAGCGCGGCCGACCGTTGCTTCTGCAACGTAAAGACGATCCACATCGAGCTGATGATTATTTTCAGCATTGGCAATCGCAGATTTGAGAACCTTCTCTACATCACCAGCGATCCGCTTCGGTGAGAAGGCAAGATCAGCCAACGCTTTTCCTGCATCTTTTCCGCGGATGAGACCAGCAACCAAATTAAGCTTTTGCGGGCTAATACGGATTGCTTTTGCAAACGCCATAGATTCATTGTCTTTTAAACGGCGTGGAACAGACTTCTTACCCATTAAGCCCTCCGCACTTTCTTATCCGCGCCGTGCCCACGATAGGTACGCGTTGGAGAGAACTCACCAAACTTATGACCAACCATGTTTTCAGTAACCAGCACTGGGATAAACTTTTGGCCGTTATAAACGCCAAAAGTAAGGCCGACGAATTGTGGCAAAATAGTCGAACGACGCGACCAGATGCGAATGATTTCTTTACGTCCAGAACCACGGGCAGCTTCTGCTTTCTTAAGCAGATAACCATCCACAAACGGTCCCTTCCAAACTGAACGAGCCACGAGCCCTCTCCTCTAACGCTTATGCCGGCGGCGCATGATATATTTATCGCTGGGCTTCTTGCCCCGCGTGCGCTTGCCTTTTGTGGGAACACCCCAAGGGGTGACTGGATGCCGACCACCGGAACTGCGGCCTTCGCCGCCGCCATGCGGATGATCAACCGGGTTCATGGCAACACCGCGAACAGACGGGCGTTTACCGAGCCAGCGATTACGGCCCGCCTTACCCATATTGGTGTTTTTATTATCGGCATTGGATACCGAACCAACCGTCGCCATACAACGTGCCGGAACCATACGAAGCTCACCCGAACCAAGCCGGAGCTGCGCAAAACCGGCATCTTTACCGACCAACTGCACATAAGCACCAGCAGCGCGGGCGATTTGTCCGCCGGCCCCGGGCTTCATTTCGATATTGTGAATGATTGTTCCAACGGGGATGTTTTCCATCGGCATTGCGTTACCAGGCTTAATATCTACCCGCTCACCGGCAATAACCTGATCACCAACCGCGATCCGTTGCGGCGCAAGAATATAGGAAATTTCGCCATCGCTATACTTGATCAACGCGATAAATGCTGACCGGTTAGGGTCATATTCAAGGCGTTCTACCGTTGCCGCAACATCAACTTTACGACGTTTGAAGTCGATTTTGCGATAGCGCCGTTTGTGACCACCGCCACGGCGACGCATCGTAATGCGACCGAGATTATTACGACCACCCTTGCTATTCAGGCCTTCGGTCAGATTTTTGACCGGCTTCCCTTTCCAGAGCTCTGATTTATCAACCAGAACCAGGGCACGTTGCGACGGGGTCGTCGGTTTAAAGTTTTTCAACGCCATAATTTAGATTCCCGTCGTCACATCGATCATTTCGCCTTCGGCGAGAGATACGATGGCTTTCTTGTAATCCGGACGCTTGCCGAGTTTGCCCCGGAAACGTTTGAGTTTACCCTTTTGCCGCAAAGTATTGACGGCATTGACCTTGACCTTAAACAGCTGCTCAACAGCGGCTTTGATCTCCAGCTTATTTGCCGACAACGGCACCCGGAACGTAATCTGATTATGCTCTGAACCCATGGTCGACTTTTCCGTCACCATTGGGGACAGAATTATGTCATACGCCTCAATCATCGAAACCGAGACTGGCTTTTCGCGACGCGCGCTCATTTCAACCGCTCCACCAAGTGAGTAACCGCATCCTTGGTCAGCACCAGCGTATCGCGGCGCAGGATGTCATAAACATTCGCGCCCTGCTGCGGCAGGACATCGATCAACGGGATGTTTGCTGCGGCTTTCGCGAAATTTGAATCAACTTCAGGTCCCGAAACGATCAATGCAGATTTCAATCCAAGGGCGGAAAGCTGAGCCGACAAGGACTTGGTCTTTGCATCTCCCGTTTTCGCATCATCTAGAACAATCAGCTTGCCAGCGGCCTGCTTACTCGAAAGCGCGGTCTTAAGCGCTAGACGACGAACCTTTTTATTCAGACTAATTGCATGAGACCGAACAACCGGACCAAAAACTGTTTGACCACCGCGGAACTGAGTTGCCCGTAGGCTACCAGCACGCGCGCGACCGGTACCCTTCTGGTTCCAGGGTTTCGCTGTCGTACCGCGGATTTCTCCGATGGTCTTGGTCTTGTGATTACCACCGCGCCGTTTGGCGAGTTGATAATTGACCATGCGCGACAGGATATCCTGTCGGACAGCAACTCCAAAAACCGCCTCGTCGAGATCGACTGATCCGGATTTCTTGTTTTCAAGCGTGACGACGTCGCACTTCATCGTGCTCAATCCTTCTTCTCTTCTTCAGCGTCAGCGGACGCTTCTTCGGGAGCCTCTACAGGGGCCTCTTCAACTGGCGCTGCTTCTTCAACAGGAGCGTCTTCTACAGGAGCTTGGTCTTCGGTCGCAGCAACATCAGCGCCACCAACCAGTCCTGCGGGAAACGGTAAATCATCCGATTGCATCTTCTTAATTGCATCGGAAATATAGACATAACCGCCCTTGGATCCCGGAACGGCACCTCTGATCAAAACCAAACCACGATCAGCATCAGTTGAAACAACTTCAAGGTTTTGGGTGGTTGTCCGGACAGCACCCATATGGCCGGCCATTTTTTTGCCCTTCCATACCCTGCCTGGGTCCTGACTGTTACCTGTCGAACCATGACTTCTGTGACTGATCGAAATACCATGCGATGCTTCAAGGCCTTTGAAGTTATGGCGTTTCATCGCACCCGCAAAACCCTTGCCAATACTTGTTCCGACAACATCGACATGTTGGCCCGCGACGAAATGGTCGGCGGAAAGTTCAGCACCAACAGAGAGCAACGCATCATCGCTAACACGGAATTCAGCGACTTTACGCTTCGGCTCAACCTTTGCTTTAGCAAAATGGCCGCGCATCGATTTTGAAACATTCTTCGGCTTGGCGCCGCCCCAGCCGAGCTGGACTGCGTTATAGCCGTTAGCCTCTTTTGTGCGGACATCAACAACTTGCAAATTGTCCACTTTGAGCACTGTCACGGGTACATGTTGCCCATCCGCCGTAAAGACGCGGGTCATACCCATTTTCTGTGCGATTAAACCCGTACGCATCAAACCAATCCTAAAGCTTAATCTCGACATCTACGCCAGCGGCGAGATCGAGTTTCATCAAAGCGTCAACCGTCTGTGGTGTCGGGTCGACGATATCAAGAAGGCGCTTATGAGTTCTGATTTCGAACTGTTCGCGCGACTTTTTGTTAACGTGTGGTGACCGCAGAACTGTAAATTTCTCGATCTTGGTAGGCAGCGGGATAGGACCACGCACCTGAGCACCCGTCCGTTTAGCAGTATTGACGATCTCATGCGTCGACGTATCGAGCACGCGATGGTCAAACGCCTTGAGGCGAATGCGAATACTCTGGTTGTCCATCTCCGTTTACCTTTCTCGACCAAACAGTCTTAAAATACGATCAGCCCTAAGCCTTAATAGAAGCGACGACGCCAGCACCAACGGTACGGCCGCCTTCGCGGATCGCAAACCGAAGCCCATCATCCATCGCAATCGGCTGGATCAACGTCACTTCCATCGTGATGTTATCTCCAGGCATCACCATCTCTGTTCCCTCCGGAAGAACAACCGACCCCGTCACATCCGTCGTCCGGAAGTAAAACTGAGGACGATAGTTCGAGAAAAACGGCGTATGACGACCGCCCTCTTCCTTCGTCAGGATATAAGCCTCGGCCATAAACTGTGTATGCGGTGTAATAGACCCCGGCTGTGCCAGAACCTGACCACGCTCAACATCTTCACGGTCAACACCCCGCAGCAAGCAACCAACATTGTCACCCGCTTCGCCGCTGTCCAGAAGCTTACGGAACATCTCAACGCCCGTAACAACCGTCTTCTCGGTGTCTTTAAGACCAACAATCTCAATCTCGTCACCGACATTCACAATGCCGCGCTCAATACGTCCCGTCACAACCGTGCCACGCCCAGAGATCGAGAACACATCCTCAATCGGCATCAAGAAAGGCAGATCCTTCGGACGATCAGGTTGCGGGATATACTCATCAACCGCTGCCATCAGAGCCAGGATCGCATCATGACCCGTCTCTTTGTCACCGTCTTCAATCGCCCCAAGCGCCGTACCCGAAATAATCGGAATATCGTCCCCCGGGAACTCATAAGAACTCAGAAGCTCACGGATCTCCATCTCAACCAACTCAAGAAGCTCAGGATCATCAACCTGATCAACCTTGTTCATAAAGACAACAATCGCCGGAACACCAACCTGGCGCGCAAGCAGGATATGCTCACGCGTCTGAGGCATCGGGCCATCGGCAGCTGATACAACCAGGATAGCGCCATCCATCTGTGCCGCGCCTGTGATCATGTTCTTCACATAGTCAGCATGACCTGGGCAGTCCACATGCGCGTAGTGACGGGCTTCCGTCTCATACTCAACATGCGCCGTTGCAATCGTGATACCGCGCTCCTTCTCTTCTGGAGCCTTATCAATCTGGTCGTACGCCGTAAAATCAGCACCACCGCTCTCGGCAAGCACCTTCGTAATCGCCGCCGTCAACGTCGTCTTGCCATGGTCAACGTGACCAATCGTTCCGATGTTGCAATGCGGCTTCGTACGCTCAAACTTCTCCTTCGCCATCGTATTATCCCTTATCTATCTGGCCCGCATCTATCTGGGCCGTCGTGTCTTCGTAAAACGTGCCTACGTTAAATCATCACGGTGAACAGTATTTTCAAGAACATGGCTTTATCCAATGCTGGAGCGGGCGGAGGGAATCGAACCCTCATAACCAGCTTGGAAGGCTGGGGCTCTACCATTGAGCTACGCCCGCATAAAAAGCCAGTAATGTTCAATCAATTTCTATTCGCCGAACCTTCTTTCTAAAAACCTAACCAAACCCTTACAAACTAACATCTTCCGGTACTAGCATCCCCAAAACCATCTGGATGGTGGAGGGGGTTGGATTCGAACCAACGTAGGCGTAAGCCAACGGGTTTACAGCCCGTCCCCTTTAGCCACTCGGGCACCCCTCCTAGTTCCAATCCAGTTAGATGGAAGAATTAGCGAGCAAATACGGGAATTTAGGTTCGCTTGTCAATGTCCTAAATGAGCCAAACAAAAAAGACCCCCTGCCCGTTGATTTCCATTGGCGAGCGGGAGGTTTGCTTTACCATTCAATTGCGGCGCAATATAGAAGGGTAAAACTATAAGTGCAAGGAGAACAAAAACATGGCGGGGGGCCGTTCAAGACGCCGTAAAAACCCGGGAACGTCAGGAAATTCACAAGAAATGTGGATTTACGGCCACCATGCTGTTTTTGCGGCTCTAAAAAATTCTGACCGAATGGCCAAACGCGTCTTGCTTTTACGGGACTCCTTACCAGAGGATGAGCCATTTCCATCGGAAATCGATATAAAACCTGAAATAGTCTCCCGCGATCAGCTCGAAACGGCATTACCGCCCGGCGCAGTGCACCAAGGAATGGCCGCCTTAATGAGCCCTCTTCCCATAATTGCCGTGGAAGATATCTGCGCCAAAGCCGAAAATCAGCAAAAGGCGCTGGTCGTCGTCCTCGACCGAGTATCAGATCCCCAAAATATAGGCGCAATCATCCGATCTGCGGCAGTTTTTGGGGCTATTGCAGTTGTAATACAGGACCGCAATGCGCCGCAGATCACTGGCGTTATTGCCAAGGCCGCGTCCGGGGGCATCGAAGAAGTACCCCTCGTCAGAGTTACCAACCTGTCGCGCGCTATTGAAACCCTCAAAAACAGCAAGTTTTGGTGCATTGGTCTGGATTCTGAAGCCCCTGGTGACATGCAACAAATTAAGCAACCCTCCCACACTGCGCTGGTTTTAGGTGCAGAAGGCGCTGGATTACGGCGATTGGTCAGAGAAAATTGCGATGAATTAGTCCGAATTGAGGGGTCGGGTGCGATCGCAAGCCTCAATGTCTCTAATGCTGCGGCTGTCGCGCTATACGCCTTAAGCAGGGCTCCCAGCAACTAAGTCGAAGAAATGACCGCTTCAGACCGTCTTTTCGAGCTCTTAGCCAATTTCGAAGTGGCCGTCAGCCAGTCCGGTGTAGCGCGTACGGCCGGGGGAAAATCACTGCTGTCGGCTCTAACACATCTAAGTGATGGCGCGTTAAATGAAGCAGACGCTGCTTTGAGCGAATTTGAAGGCGACATGGTCGCCGCCGGTTCAACGCTCGCGGGCATAATCGCCAACGAACGAAAAGACTTCGACAATTGTAAAATTTTCCTTCTAAAGGCTATTGACGCTGACGATCCTGAATTCGACATTCTTTGTTTAACCGGAGATTTCTCACGGCATTTCGGATTTCTCGAACTCGCCATCAAGGCGTACGACCGTGCGATAGAAATTGCACCACATGCAAGCCATGCACATTTGCGCCGGGGGCAAGTCTATTCAGAAGCTGGCGACGTCTCTGCGGCGATTGACGACCTTTTGCGGGCCACTCTTCTCCAACCAAACCTCATTTCAGCGCAGGTTGCCTTGGGTGATGAATATCGTTCGGCCAATATGACCGATGCCGCCTGCAAATGTTATCGCGCAGCGCTTGATATTGATCCACAAAATGCTGCGGCTCAATCCGGGCTCGATCACACGTTAGCACTCGTTTTGCCGCAATGGCACAGTGCCATGCTCAACGACACAAACCGAAACCAGGCTTTTGAAGAAGCAATAAAAGCGGTTGTAACACCGGGTTGTAGCGTTCTCGATATTGGAACCGGAACCGGTTTGCTGGCAATGATGGCCAGCCGCGCCGGTGCCGCTACTGTAACGGGCTGCGAATCCGTTGGTGTTTTGGCAGAAACCGCGAAGACAATAGTGAACCAGAACGGGTTTAAGAATCGTATTTCTATTCTGCACAAGCGATCTCAGGATATGACTCTCGACGAAGATATTGACGAGCCTGCCGATGTTTTAGTTGCCGAGATCGTCGATGCGGGGCTCCTTGGCGAGAATGTCCTTACAGCCATCGACGACGCGCGGCGCAGGCTGTGTAAACCAGATGTCACGATCATTCCTGCCGCCGCAACCGTCTATGCCGTCCCTATCGAAAGCGAAGATCTGGCGCACGAACGGATGGTCGATACGGCAAGCGGCTTTGATATTTCGTTATTTAATGCACTGCGACCCAACATGTATCTCCAGACAAACCTGTCGAAATATCAGTGGCAAATGCTGAGCGACCCAGTACCAGTATTTAGCTTTGACTTTACACAGAATACGTTGGCATCGAGGGAAGAGAGTTTCCGCCTGACACCGCACACTGACGGCGTCGCGCATGGCGTCGCCTTCTGGTTCGATCTTCATCTCAGTTCGGAGATCACCCTGTCGACATCACCAGCTGCACCGCCTACCCACTGGCATCAAGCGGTTTACACATTCTCGGAGCCAATGGAAATTAAACAGAACGAGCCAGTGCGGCTGTTCGCGTCACATGATGAACGCAAGATCACGCTGTCGCTGGAAACCTAGCTTAACATCACTCCGCAAAGGCTGGCGCAATCTCTTCAGTGAAACGATGCATTTGTTCTTTCACCATTTCATGCGGTTTGCGCCCGACATTGAAATAGAGGATCACTTCATCAATCCCAGCAGCCTGAATATTCTTGAGACTATCGATGATTTTTGCAGGTGAGCCGATGAGAATAGAGCGATCTGAAAGATCTTCCTTCTTGGTGTTCCGCAAAACCTCGTTGATCTTCATGAAGTAATGCATGGTCGGCGGCATCTTGCTTGGGTCATCCGGGAAAGCACGCAACACGCAATTCTGGAAATAATCGATCTGATACTGGCGCCCTCGATCTTCTTCCTCCGGTGTGTCGGCGATATAGATGAAATAGCTACAGATCGCTTTTCCTGGTGTGTTGCCTTCCGCAATAGTCGCTTCCCGGTACGCATCGACAGCTTCTTTTAAACCACCAAACACCATCGCTGCTGCGAAGGGCGCATAGGCGATGTTGAATCCCTTGCGCGCCGCCAGATCGACTGAGGTCTTCGAGAATGACCCGACATAGATTGGAATGGGGTCCTGCACCGGCTTCGGTGTGATCTCCATATCATCGATATGATAATGCTCACCGTGATGCGACCAAACACCAGGGTCGGTCCAAGCCTTGTTTAAGACGTCAAGCCCTTCTTCAAACACTTCGGCCGAGGTCATAAAGTCGGCGCCAAACGGGATATACTCCTCGCGGTCATAACCGCGCCCACAGGCATAATCGACGCGACCACCCGACAGCAAATCAAGGGTCGCCCACATTTCAGCGACGTGAATAGGATGATGGATCGGCAGCACATTCACCGCCGGGGCGAGACGAATGTTTTCGGTCTCAGGGATGATACTCGCCAGCAAAATATCGGGGCGTGAATTCACGCCAAGCCGGTCAAAGTGATGTTCGCCAATCCAGGCGGAATTATAGCCTAGCTTGTCTGCGAGAATTGCTTGCTCACGAATTTCGAGAACAAAGTCAGAAGCCGACCTTGGATTATCTGGGTAGTGGTTATCCGAAAGCGTGAAATAGCCGAACTTCAATTTACTCTCCTACGCCAACGCGTATGGCACCTGCTCCGGCCCCTTAATAACGACGCGTTTGCCATCTTCGAGATAACGATACTGCTTGAACGTACCGGACCGTTTTGACCGCACAATCACCGCGATAGATTTTTCATCACCGGCAAATTCGGAATGGATCAGCCACGGTTTCACGACGTCAACATCGCCTTGCTCGCAATATTCTGCGTGGCTCTCGCTGGTCGCAAACGTGCCGTCCGAATTCTCTTCAGCATCAAAATGAACAATGCGTTCTTTGCCCGACAGAACGCCATAGATTGTCCAGGCTGACCCGTGATCGTGGATCATCGCAAAGCCGCCGGGCTTCTTGATCAATGCGTTAATCACGAACCCATAATCAGGGTCTTCATAAAACAACAAATTCTGCACCCGGTTTGTTTCCGGATTAAAGCCGGTGATCAGCCAGTCCTTGGCATGGGCTTTAACATCAGGGTCGGCGATCAATTCTTTTAAATGTTCCCGGCAAATTTCCCAGCGATCAGGTTCAGGAACACCGTCCTCAAATACTTTGCGCATTGCCACGATAAATTTTTCTACAGCCGGCAACATTGGCCGGGTCATGCCATCGGGCATATCAACCTCTCCCTTTATTGCGGGACATGAACTGACGACGAATTTCAACCATATGTGCCGCCATCACCGGATCATAATCAACTTCAGTCATTGGCTCGGGATCCCAGTAATTATACTCATCAACACCGCGGACTAGTGCCGCTGACTTTTTGCCATCGACCGGGTCATACATGGTTTCGCGGACATGCGTCGGGCAGTAATGGATCGAATAGCCGATCCGACGGTAGTCGGCATTGTTGGGCAATGAGGAATGAACCGTACATTCGTGATGAATTGAAAACTGGCCAGGCTCCAATGGCATAAAGACCGCTTTCTCTTCATCTACGTTCTTCGTGTTCTGGCCGCGCTTGAGAACGTTGTTTTCTTCGGGCGCATTTTCAAACTCGGTTTTCACCTTATGGCTTCCGGGAATGCAGCGAATGCATCCGGATTCCAGATTGCTCGGCGAAAACGCAATCCAGGCCGTTACGGTCTCCTGCGGCTCAATGCCGTAGTAATAGGTATCAGCATGCCAGGAAACGAACGTTGGCGAGTTCGGTTCCTTGACGAAAAACGATGAGCCCCAGCAAAGGATGTTTGGCCCAATCAAATCTTCCACGGCATCGAGCACTCGGTCGTTGCGAATAACGCGACTGAAAAGGCCGAAAGGTAAATGTGATTTCAGCGTCAGGCTGTCTTGCGCCGCATTACCCGTTCTCTTTTCATAATCTTCAAGACATTCCAGGCACTCCTGCGCCTCTTCGGGAGTCAGCCCATCCATTGGATTGATAAACCCGTTCTCTCTAAAGCTCTCGATCTGTTCTTCTGTCAGATGTTTTGTCATTTATGTGCCCGGTTTCTGGAGCTGCGCCTTCGTAGAGTTTGCACCTATCGGCACTCGAAAAACAAGATCACCATTGTCAATTTCTCCGGCGCCTCCTACCCTCGCCTCAAATTAAATCTGGGGTGAACAAAGATCGACATGGCAAACAATCAGCTGGATGGAAAAATCATAATCGTAACCGGCGCCGCTGGTGGCTTGGGAAGAGCCATGGTTGAAGCCCTGGTTGCCGACGGCGCAAAAGTTGCTGCGGTCGACATCGGAACAAAGAGGCTGGAAGCTCTCACCGTGATCGAGGGCCCAGGCGAAGTATTGCCCCTCGCCGCTGATTTGCGAGACACCGACGCCTGCGCCGCCATCGCAGCACGCGCTATCGAAGCCCTTGGTGGGCTACACGGCGTTGTCAATAATGCCGGTATCGGTCTGTCGAGCATTCGCGAGAATTACTATGTCGATAATATCAAATTCTGGGATGTCCCTGACGAACGCTGGCAGGCGATTTTCGACGTCAATGTTCGCGCGCCCTTCTTAATCTCTAAAGGCGCCATGCCACATCTCCTGGAGCAAGGTTGGGGACGTATCGTCAACGTCACAACGAGCATGGACACAATGATCCGTCGCGGGTGGACGCCCTATGGCCCTTCCAAAGGCGCCCTTGAAGCACAAGCCGCCTGTTGGTCCAAAGATTGCGAAGGCAGTGGTGTTACAGTCAACGTGCTAGTGCCGGGCGGACCAGCGAATACCGCGATGGTCCCTCAGGCTTCATCGCCCGACCGTGAGTCCATGGTCCAGCCAGAGGTCATGCAGGCACCCATTGTCTGGCTGATGTCAGACGACTCGGACGGCTTTAACGGCAACCGCCTGACCGGTACGGGCTGGGATAAAAAACTACCTGGACACGCCGCCGCTGAGAAAGCCGCAGCACCCGCTGCATGGCCCGGTGCGGGTCAACAAAGTGTGTGGCCGGACTTACAGCCTACCTAACGCTACAGCGGATAGACTATCGAATCCGGAATGCGGTGCGTATCGTAAATAACGCGCTTCTCTTTGAATTTCAGAACACCATCCTGCTCGACAATCAAATCGTCATAAGTCGCCGCCATCAACAGCACTGTGTCGCCATCCGGTGACGTCTGATAAATCACGACGTTGCAGCGTGACCGATACCCATCGCCTGTATCATCGACCAAGGCTGGCCCCAGTACATGACGGATGATACGTGGCGCAAACACAGCCGCGTGTTGCGTTGCGGTTGCGCGATCCACCAACATTCCGACTGATTCAAACCGCATGACACCGAGTTCCATGCCACGATCAAAATTGTCGCGAGAGACAACAGTGTAGAGACATTTATCGGTGAAGAATTGCGGCCAGTTATCCAGCGGGCCTTCGTCAATCGACGCAATGTAATTTAGTTGCAAACGTTCAATCCGTCGTAGAACAGCATCGTCTGTCACAGGCTGGCTGGTTTCTGTCTGGTCCATCAGTCGCCCGCCTTTCCGTGGCCCATGATGTCACGGTAGCGCATATAAAATCCGCGAATCAGGGACTCCGTAACAAGGTGGTCGTTGGACTCACAATCGGTTCCACCGATTTCCAGTATCGCGGCATCTCCGGTAGGAGAACCACTGAGGCCCACCTGGCTAAATTCTAGGGCTTCGGCATCGTCCAAGGTCACATAGCCAGCCGAGCCCATCAGATTAGCTTGGCGCAAACGCAAATCCTTCATCTCGTCATCATCGTCTTCGAAACCAAAAAACGTCCAGACCAGCTCATGGCTACCAGGGCCTTTTGGAATGACCTGACGGGTGGCCAAAGTGTTGCATTGTGCCTGAATGATAATGGACGGGAACAATGTCTGGATCGACAAGGTGACGTTGTCCGGGAACTCCAGACGCGGTTGAATTAAATCGTGATCCGTAAGCGAGAAATCAGGTGCGGCGATACGAACGCCGCCGGTATCTTCTTTGCCCTCTTCCGTTCCCTTTGCGGTCATCAGAACCGAATGGCCCTTGCTGTCATCAACCAAACATTTGGACTCTTGATCGAGCCGGAAAAGACCAAACGAGATCAAAAACAGATGCAGGATACCGGCGTGGTACGGGTCCTTCAGATTCTCCATCTGAAGCTTCCAGTTACAATCAATCACCTGCCGCTCGTAGCCGACGACCCGCAAGCCCCGACCATCGAAAATGCGCGTGAAGTACTTCGTCATATCAGGGCCGAGATATTCTTTAAGCGGCACGACTTCGTGATCAAAACTAGCGAATACAACACCGTTCAGGCTTTCAACCCGCAACTGCACGAGGCCGTGTGCGTTCATATCAAAGTCTGGATTAAGGCCGCCCTTGCCATTAATGCCCCGCTTAAAGGGTATACCTGTCAGCTCACCCTCCAGCGTGTATGTCCACTGATGATAGGGACACATAATAGCCGCACCGGCAACGCCGGAGAGCGCCTGACAGAGCTGGGCCCCGCGATGCGCACATCGGTTCTCGACAACGGATAGCCCGCCGTCTTCCTTGCGGATCATCAGGACTTCACGTTCACCAATAAAGTTACGACGATAGTCCCCGGCTTCGGGAATTTCACACTCGAGGCCAACATAGTTCCAGGAGGAGCCATAGAAGATGCGCTCTAGTTCCTGCGCATAGATATCTGCGTCCTGATAGACCTGAAACGGGACGCGGGTCGTCCCGGCCTCTGACCAGATATCGGTTTCTGAATTGCCCGGGGTTTGTGCGCCGTCCATGCTCTCGTTCCACCTTTAAAAATATGCCGTGAAGTTACCGTAGCAATGAGGAGCCTTCAAGCACTGGACCACGTTGATAGAGGGTGAAACAATCATCGCACCTCAAACAGGGAGACCATCATGAGCCTAGATCGCATTCAGCCCGGCGCCTGGAACAGCAAAGCTGTCATCCACGGCGACACCATCTACATGTCAGGCATTGTTGCCGATGACAAATCGGTTGGTATGAAGGCCCAAACCGAACAAGTGCTGGCCAAGATCGATGCTGTGCTTGCCGAAGCGGGATCCGACAAAACCAAGATCGTCAGTTCTGTTGTCTACATGTCCGATATGGACCTCAAGGATGAGATGAATGAGGCGTGGATGGCATGGATGGACCCGGCTTGCCCGCCCGCACGCGCTGGCGTTGGTGTCGTGCTAACATCCGGTACCCTTGTCGAAATTATGTGTGTCGCGGTCAAATAAGCTTGGCTAAACGACGTCGATTGGCCGCTTGAGAAACTTTAATGTCGGAAGCGCCGGCATAATGTCGTCCCAGTCACCATCGAACTCGATGCAGGCCACAGTGGCGGTCGCCATCTTGCCGCCCGCATTGGCAAAGCTGTCATACCCAACAACATTCGACACCAAGTCTTCCAGGCCCGGATTGTGACCGACAATCATCACGCTCCGCGCTTCATCAGGTATCGTCGCGATAAAATCGAGAAGCACTTTTTTGGGGGCGAGATACAGTGTCTGATCAACAGCAATCTGCGTTTCATCAAGTTCCAGGATACCGGCCGTGTGAAAAGCCGTCGCGGCAGCGCGTTCTGCCGAAGAGCCAAAGATGATTTCCGGCACGTGTCCTTCGGTCTGCAACCACTTGGCGATAAGTTCAACTTCCGCATAGCCTCGTATCGCCAAAGCCCGGTCGTAGTCTTCAACACCAGAACCGTTTTCTGCCTCACCGTGGCGTAGAACCAAAAGCTGCCGTGTCATCATATCTCTCACGCAAATTACCGGCACCCGTTCTACCGCATGACCGCTTTATCCGCCAAGGCGTCGATTGCTGTTGACGTCAGCCCGGCACTCAACGAACATTTCCGCATATCATTAGACGCCGATCAGGCGAGGAGAACGAGATGGGAAAATTACGACACATCGCCCTTTCAGTGGATGACCCTGAAGCGAGCTGCGAGTTTTTCAAAAAGGCCTTCGACATGGAAGAAGTCGGCCATTCCGGCACCGGGACCAAGTATCTCACCGATGGCACGGTCAATATTGCGCTTCTCAATCGCAAGGGGAAACCGCTTGGCTATGAAGGCGATGAGCCGTTTTTCGGTATCGATCACTTCGGCATCTGGGTCGATGATGTTGAAAAGGCTTGCGAACAGGTGGAAGCCGCAGGCGCAAAACACGTGATGGGCAACAAAAGCGGCGACCCCAACAGCTTTTATGAGATCAAATATCGTATGCCGACCGGCGAAATGTTTGACATTACCGCTGGCGGTTGGCGCGGTGCCGTGAAAGACGTGAAACCAGCAAACGATTAATCTGGAGAATTACCGAATGGACGTAGAACTGCCCCAGGAAATGGAAGACCGGATCGCCAGCATCAGCGATGAGGAGCTGGAGTTTCGCGGCTGGACTCGCGAGAGCATGCGCGAAGGCTACAGCAAGCGGGTCGCTGAAGATGTGAATTCTCCGCAAGTGGGCGACGCAGCACCTGACTTTCAGCTCGAACGACTGGGACCCGCAGGAGAACGCACCGGAGAGCAGATGTCGCTCTCCTCATTGCGGGGAAAACCAGTTGGATTAATCTTCGGGTCCTATACCTGACCACCTTTTCGCGTCGAGGCCGTGCGTCTCGATAATATTGCGAAACAATATGGTGATCGGGTCGAATTCCTGTGCGTCTATATCAAGGAAGCGCATCCCACAGACGGCTCACAATCACCGCCCAATATTGAAGACGATGTGCTCTACACCCAACCGACGACGGATGATGAACGCGCTGAAGTTGCTGCAGCCTGTATGCTGCGTTTCAATTTCTCTTTTCCGATGGTTCTCGACAATATGACCAACGAGGTTGAGGGAAAATACAAGGCGATGCCGGAACGGCTCTATGTGATCGATGCCGACGGCCGGGTAACATGGAAATGTGGTCTGGGACCCCATCAGTTTGACCCCGATGGATTTGAAGAAGCCGTTAAGGCTCTAGCGAATTAGGAAGGCACGAGAAATAAGATGATCAGCGAAGAACTTTCCCAATCCTGGTATGACGATGGCTTCGCCCTTGTCCGCAATGTGATCCCGGAAGACATGATGGATGTGCTGCGCGCCGGTACTGAAAGCGCGATGGCCAACCCCGGCCCAACCTCGAAGGAATATGCCGAAGAAGGCAAAGGCCGTTTTTTCACCGATCATCACATGCGTCGGCGCGTGCCGGAATTTCAAACATTTCTCGATGATTCACCAATCCGCGAAGTTGGCGCCCAGCTTATGCGCACCAAGAAACTCAACCTGTTTGATGAGCACCTTCTGGTTAAAGAACCCGGCACCGACAACCCAAGCCATTGGCATCAGGACCTGCCTTATTACGAGCTGTCTGGAACACAGATTATTTCGCTGTGGCTACCGATGGATCCAACCAGCCCGGAGTCCGGCGCCGTCAGCTTCGTTCGGGGGTCGCATCGCTGGGGCAAACTCTATCAGCCTATTCGTATCGGTGACGGTGACCTCGTCGAAGAAGCTGATAGTTTTGATGGCCCCGCCCCTGATATCGCCGGCGACCCGGACAAGTTCGATATTGTGACGTTCGATGACTTACAACCTGGTGATTGTCTCGCGTTCCAGGCCGCCGTTTTGCATTATGCGTCGCCCAACACAACCAAGAGCACCCGCCGCCGGGCGGTCTCCATTCGTTTTGCTGGGGACGACGTAACTTGGCAACCAAGGCCTTATATCCCGTCCGTTCCGGACACGCCTGACCTTGTGGCTGGTGGCCCCCTGGATAGTGATCAATATCCCGTCGTTTGGACCGCGAGCTAACACCTCACGTCTCTTCACAAGATCGTCATCGATAGACACCCGCTATAGCGGCACGTTTCTTGCCACCCCATATCTATTTGAGACAACAATTAATGGGGCATGCCGATGGCTGACACGACTGAACCCGTAAAGGTAACCCTTTTCCGATGGGCCGGTGCTTGGGGACCATTCAAGGTCAATATACCCTGCGGCGAATGCTCACTGACCCTCGACGTCATCCAGGACACATTTGAGACCGAGCTCGACGGCGTGCCTGTTGAGCTTGAAGTCCGCGACTGGCTCACTGAATGGTGGAAACCCCTCATGAAGGGTGGCTGGCATGCGCCGATCGTCATGGTCGAGGGAAAACTCATCAGCCAGGGACACGCGCTTAATCGCGGCGTCCTGACTGAAGCCATTATCGATGCGCATGCCTCGCGCTCTGAGGTCAAAGGCAACGTACTCTTTGGCAAGGCAACCTGCCCACACTGCGTTCGCGCCAAAGGATATCTCGACGAAGCCGGAATAGCATACACCTATCACGATGTCGTTCGGAACCCTCGGGCCCTCTATGAAATGCTGGCGCGGGTTAAACCCATCGTCGGCCCCAAGACGCCGATCACCGTCCCGCAAATATGGCTGGATGGATGTTATGTCGGGGGTGCTGACCAGCTCAGCACGTTGCTGGAGCGCGACATCGAACCGAACCCTGATCGCGGTCAGTGTTCCCTATCGGCAAAAGCGGCGTAAACGATAACTCAAAAGAACGCGAAGACGCGTGATTCAATGCTCTGACGCGGTTTTGCATCTGGCGCCGTATTCGGGTCCACAATGGCTGTATGGGGAGAGAACCGTGCCCGACCGTCATCTTCGGATTCATAAGACTTGATCAGCATCGCTTCGTTGCGTTGCATCAGTGGGAAATAGAACCATTGCTGGTTTGGGTTGTGCATCAACCGATAGGTCTCGCCGATCCGTTCTGCAGCACGCCGTTCCGTCGCCATCATGTCACTTAAGGGCACCGAGCGCGCATCACAAATTGCCAGTGGGTTGGTTTCCACGACCCCGACAATTGAGCGCCAGATATTGATAATCGCAAAACGCCGTTCGAGATACGGTGCGGCCTCTTCCTTGCCAAACCAATCCTGGACGCGGACCGGACCGGACTTAACTGTGTAATCATTATGCGCCCGCTGAACAGGCTCCCGGACCTGCTTGGCCTTGCGGATATTTTCGTCACCTGCCCGCAGCGTATGGTCAAAAACCACGACATCTTTCGCCCCGGTTTCGCGCTTTATCAGCGCCTGTAACTCAGCGTTATAAACATTCTCGATCTGATCATCTTCGTAAAAATCGGTTACCTCGGTCTCAAGTGGCACCAAGGCGAAGCCTTCACGATCAAGCGACAACGCTGGCACAAGCGGCCGAGCATCCCGAACTGTCACCGTTTTGGTTTCGTATTCGCCGATATGCTCAGATTTACCGCCACCGGCAACGGACGGGATGTTGACCGGCTTAATGCCGGTATCAACCAGAAAGTTAACTGTCGTCTCGATCTCTGCGAGGGGCTGATCTTGTTGAAGCTGTGCCATAATATTCGATCCTTCGTGACCGTGTGTGCCCTATCCTAACCGGTGAAATAGCGTGACGCCAATCGCGATCAAGCCCCTCACCACAAATTTAGAAATTCAGGCAGACCTCACCAAGCGGCCCAAAATCAACCGTCGAAGATGACCCGGCCGCAATCGGTGCCAATCCCGTGCAAGTACCCAAAGTGATGATCTGGCCTGCCGTTAAGGGTTGCCCAAGATCAATGCAAAGATTTGCCAACCAGGCCAGGGCGTTCATCGGATCGCCCAGCACCATGGAGCCCTCGCCCTCACCCTTTAACTCTCCATCAATGTGAAGGGCTACGCGATGCGATGGCAAATCAAACTGACGCCAGTCTGTGCACGGCGTCCCCAGCACCAACCCGGCAACGGTCCCTGCAGCGATCAAGGTGTTTTCACCCGCCGCCTTACGATCGCCAATACGGTAATCAACAATCTCCACGGCAGGGATCACCGTCGCCACGGCATCCCTAACAGTTTCAGCTTCGTAAGGGTCGGCGGCTTCGGGCAAGTCTGCTCCCAGCATCACCGCGAACTCGCCTTCGAGAGCAGGATTGGCAAATTTTCCGGCGGGGATATCCAGTGGACTCAACGCCAGTGCCGTGTTCGGCATGCGTCCGGCGAAGGGTTGATTAATCCCCAGCATCGACTGGGTCGCATGATTGGTCGCTGCGACCTTCCAGCCCATGGCAAAGGCACCATCAAGCCGTAAGACCGCATCTTGAATCTCGTACCCCTCGCCAATCGTCGCGGGGCGACAGGCCTCCGGCAGGGTGTCTATCTTGCTGCCCTGCTCACGGCAATGAAGGAATATTTCGGCGGCCTGCTCGGCGGCTTCGGGGGTCATGTCGATGCTCTTTCGGTTACTAAATGAATGAAGGGCAAATTAGGGCGAAACCACAATCGAGGGCAAGGGAACGAAATTTTCTTGCATTTCATCTTTTGTGCTATAGAACCGCTGCCCGCAGCCCTTATTTACGAATAACCTGCGAAGCGCATTATGGGCCGGCTTAGCTCAGTTGGTAGAGCACCTGATTTGTAATCAGGGGGTCAGAAGTTCGAGTCTTCTAGCCGGCACCATTTTTCAAATACTTAGAAAAAGTCTTTAGGAACGTATTTGAATCTTCTCGCCGTTCAGGCAACCGACAGACAACATTAACCAAAAAGCTCTGCGACTTGATACGACCCGCCTCATTGGAAAGGAGTGGAGGCCGACAAAGACATACTGGGGTATTTTATGACCATTCCTCTAGATTGAGACAACTTGATTATTACATTCAGTTTTTGGCGGATGGAGATGTGCAGGGGAAATAGGTCTGGCTGAGGGCCTCATTGACAAAACTAACACCTGTATCAGGAGTGAAATGAGAATAGTCAAATTTGTAGTGTCGATCAGCATTTGCGTATTGACTGCGTGAGAGATCGCGAGCATCAGGAAACACTTCACGGATAGTTGAAGCAATTCGACCCAATAGATTGTCCATATGTCCTTCGTCATCCGCAAGGATACGATTGATGGGGTTAAAAATTACAACGGAATGCTTTGTTCGCTGCTTTAACAGATGTTTTAGACGGCGTAACAAGATTTCACTTTCGGGCAACATTCGAAATTGAACGACCCTGTTACGAAATTCACTAACAGCTTTTATATCGTATTGTACCGTGCCCAAGGCCGCGTTTTTTGCGTCTTTCTCTGAAGTATTCCGTTGTCCGTTCGCTAATACTTTGGGCCTCAGCCCTGCGCGAATGTGTCGTGCAGCGAGCACGCCTTTATAGAGCAGCTCAAGACTAAGTAAATGCTCTATGAAATCTCTGGGTGTCCGTCCAAAACCGCCTTGCGCATTTTTCGCTTTCTTCACATCTTCGAACATCTGAAAATCTAGACCGAGCACAATAACCTTCTCCTTCTTTACAAACCTTTCCGTAAACTCAATGACTTCCTCGAGCGACGCACTGGAGAAACCTGCGTTGAAGAATTTTACGCAACTGACGCGATCAGGATCGATATGAGCCATACGGCTCGTCCCTAAAAGAATACCATCATGTTCGAAATGGCCGATTTGTGAGGCCTTAAACTTTCTTTCAGAAGAATAGAAGACACCATCGGCATTTCCCCAATAACCATAGGCGTCCAAATACCAGTTCGCTGTACCGACTACTGTAATTCCGATGATGACACCGGCCACCCAACGTGAAAAATAAGATGCCATGATTTAAAACTGAAAATATATGAATTCGGACACGCTAAATGTCCCACACAAACCCAACGCAGCGACGACGCCTAACAACAGCCCCCAACTTGGTGAAATCCGTAGTCTTGTCCTCGCAACTCTACTGGGGCTAGTCACGATTGGCTCAACGTACTTCATGAGTTCCTGCGTGTTTGGCAAAGTCCAAACAAAGACCATTAATAATGCAGTAATTACGACCTGAGTGCCCCCACCAAATAATGGCATTACGCTATATGTGATAGGCAGTGAAGAAACCAATCCACCTATCAAGGGCTGATAAACGGCGGGTAATACAAAGCCATTCATTCCAGCCATAGCACCTAGAATATTCGTTGCTGTATCTAGATTTGCCGAGCGAAAGAAAACCCACGTAATAACAACGGCTAAAAAAGTTAGGATAAGCGACGCGGACGCCCCCAAATTGCGAATGATTATAGATTGTGGGCGAACGGCACTACTGATCGCGCGCCATAGGTGGTTTATTGTCAGGAGCATGCCATGTAGAAAGCCCCAGATTATGAATGTCCAAGCAGCGCCATGCCAAAGACCGCCCAAAATCATAACGATTAATAAATTTGTATAGCGACGATAATTACCGTGCCGGTTTCCTCCTAGCGGTACATATAAATAGTCCCGGAGGAATCGCGACAACGTCAAATGCCAGCGCCGCCAGAATTCGATAATACTTCTGGCTTTGTAGGGAGAGTGGAAGTTAAGGGGCAGAATTATTCCAAACATCCGCGCCAAACCAATTGCCATGTCAGAATAACCCGAAAAATCAAAATAAATTTGGAAGGTATAAGCTAACGCCCCTCCCCAAGCGTCAACAACCGTTAGTACCTGCCCCGCAACCGCTGCCTCAAATACCGGCGTACTATACAGCGCCATTGAATCGGCTATTACAGCCTTTTTAAACAACCCTATCCCGAAGATTGTTACCCCGATACTAAGGTCATTCGCTGAAGATCGATCATAACGATTAGTGAACTGTGGCATCATCTCAGCATGATGAACAATCGGTCCCGCTATCAGCTGAGGAAAAAATGTTACAAAAAGAGTAAAATGCAAGAAACTTGGTTTATGCGCAGTTCCCCGGCGTATATCAGCGAGCCACGCAATTTGTTGAAATGTGAAAAAGGATATACCGAGCGGCAAAATGATATGTTGTAAAGTCCAGTTGACCCCAGTCAGGTCGTTCATCGTTCCTATGAAAAAGTCTGTATATTTAAAGTAGGCCAGAAGCCCTAGGTTTGCGACGATCCCAAAGACGAATAGACCGCGTAGATGTTGTTCTGCGGTAGAAGCAATAGCCCGACCAATTAAGAAATTGCCACACAGCGACCCAAGTAACAGCAAGACAAGTTGTGGATTCCACCAGCCGTAGAAGAATATTGACGCGGCGACGAGCCAACCAAACGACGCGTTTTGCCCGAATATTCGCCTGACAATAAAAAACCCTGCCAAGGTTAAAGGCAAGAAACCGAAAATGAACGTAAATGAGTTAAATAACACAGTTAGGTATGAAGCTGCATAATCGGCTTGCATCCTGCCTGCCACCGAGAACATCCAAAACAGCATGTTAATTTTGGAAAATCAGGCACGGAATTTCTTCTTTTTTCGGTTTTAGGCAACATACTGTCAATAAACATTGCTAGCGCCAACGTGACACCGCTTAACGCTCATGACAAGAAAAACGGTCAAATATGTTGGAAATCAGTCAGTTCTATCGGGGAGAAGGGGATCAGAAGTTCGAGTCTTCTAGCCTGCACCATTTTTCGCTGAAAGCGAAAAATTTTCCCGAAAGCTACCCACTCCCAGCCAGCACCACCAGCGCATCAAGAGCGACGCCGCCGCGTCGTTTGAGGACGAACGGGTTCACATCGATTGAGTCGAGCTGTTCACCTAGATCGACGGCCAGTCGGGAAACACCGATCAAAGATTTGACCACGGCGCTTCGGTCAAGCGCTGGCGCGCCGCGATAGCCGTTGATCAGCTGTGCCGCTGCTGTTCGATCAATCAGCGCATTCGCGCTTTTCTCATCCAGTGTCGGCGCTGCAAAGGCGACGTCGCGATAAAGTTCCAGCGCAACACCACCGGAACCAAACATTACGAAGGGTCCCATTTCAGGATCACGCGATGCGCCAATGACCAACTCGACCTCGCCTTTGATCTGTTCCGCGACCAGCACGCCATCCAGAGCCAAGCCGTTTGCTTTCGCCATCACATTCCGTTGGATGGTTTGATAACCCTCACGCACCGAGGTGATTGTATTGTTATTGAGGAGCACGCCCCCAACATCGGATTTATGGGTAAGCTCAGCGCCCACGGCTTTAAGCACAACGGGAAACCCTATGTCGCGCGCTATCCGTAAAGCCGCAACAGCACTAGTTGCAAGCTTCTCCTTCGGCGTTTTGATGCCATAGGCACGGATCAGCTTCTTGGACTCGATCTCCGACAGGGGTACCTGCCCTTTCACATTTTCTGCCTTGGCTATGGCCCGCCTGATCACCGCTGGGATCGATTGTTTTTGAGGTTTTCGCCCCGCGCGTTTCTTGCCCGCGTTGCGCTCCGCATAGCTCGTTACAGCGCGCACGGCCCGCAGGGCTTTGTCCGCTTCCTGAAGAAACGCGACATTGCGAAATTCGTTTCTGATGTCGCGGCTATACTCGTTCATGCTGTGTGAGATCATCGTGACATAGGTGATCGGCTTATCGACTTTCTTGGCCAACTTGTTCACCGCCCGGATATAGTCGACCTTGCGCTCGGCCCCCGGCGCACGCGGAATTTCCTCCTGCAACATGAGCGTATTGATGCCGGGATCGTCGAGCATCGCCTTCACGCAATTGACATAAGTCTCTTCGCTATTGAGAGCCGCAAAGCCGGAATCAAGCGGGTTGACGATAATCGAGCCGACACCAAGCAGTTCTTCCAAACGCCGTTTAGTTTTCGGGCGCAGCGATGGGAAAGACAGGTTATTGGCTTCGGCCTGATCGAGCAACAAACCCCGCAATCCACCAGAGAAAGTGATTGCCCCAACGCCGTTCCCTTTTGGCAGGCGTGCATGCAGAAAATATTCCGACGCCTCAATAACATCATCGAGATTGGAGACACGGATCACCCCGGCATCGCCCGCGATTGCATCAAAGGCTGCGATTGATCCAGCAAGAGCACCAGTATGAGCCATCGCCGCCGCACGACCGTTGTCAGAGGTTCCGAGTTTTAACACGATGACGGGTTTGCCGACGGACTTTGCCGCCTCACAGGCCGCCAGAAACTTCTCGGGGTCACGGACAGACTCGAGATAAGAGACGATAACATTGATCTGCGGGTTGGCCGCGAAATACTCGATATAGTCCGCTGTCTTTAGCCCCACCTCATTGCCACTGGTGACGATATAGCCGACATCCATGCCGCGCTCTTCCAGCGTGCGCTTGAGCGCCATCACCAGCCCGCCGGACTGACCAATAATCGCCACCGGTCCGGGCTCGGTGCGCAGTGTCCGGTTGTCCACCATCGTGACAACCCGTTCGCCACCGTTGAAATTAGCAAGACAGTTGGGACCAGATACTGCGAGCCCTGTTTCACGGATCGTTTCCGCCAGCTCTTCGCCCAGTTTTATGGATACGAGATCTGGCATTTCACCAAATCCAGACGAGATCACCGTCGCACTGCGCGCGCCCGCGGCGGCGGCTTCTTTTAAAGCCGCTGAAACAAACCGCGCCGGGACCAGCACCAGAACATGATCCGGCTTCTCCGGCAGAGCAGCAAAACTCGAGTAGCATTTGACGCCCCAGACCTTTTCCCGCCCTGGATTTACAGGATAGACAGCGCCCTTAAATTTATAACGTTGGAGATTATTCCAACTGCGTTCCGCCCAGTTACCGGGCTTATCGCTTGCACCGACAATGACGATGTTGCGGGGATTGAGCAGCGCCGCGATATCGCGACGTTGCGGCAACCGGATCTTCCTTTTTGCCGCCATTGTTGAGGCTCTCTGCCTTTGGCCCCTACCCCTTGTTCCGCCGCTCGAAATGGCCGAGACCTGGACGATAGCTCTTTTCATCAAGGAACTGGCTCATTCCCTGTCCTCGGCTGTCTTCTTTATCGACATGTTTTAGCGCGTCGCTCTTGGCATTGAGATAGTCGGCGGCTTCCGGTTCATTCATAAAGCGGACCGAACGGATCGCCTCCTTGGTGTAGCGAACCGCTGCCGGGCTTTTCTGCTGCATCAGCCGTGCCAGTTTCATGACCTCAGCTTTGAGCTTGCCGGCTGGCACAGCCTTGTTGACCATCCCGATTTCCATGGCGCGTTTGCCGTTGAATGGCTCGCCGGTGGTCGCGTAGTAAATGGCGTTGCGATAGTTCATGACCTGGCCAACATTCCAGCTCACGATGCCGCCAGGAATGATGCCCCAGTTAACTTCTGATAGGCCAAACGTGGCTGTGCTCGACGCAATCGCAAAGTCACAGGCGCACACCTGGGTAAACGCTCCGCCGAAGCAAAAGCCGTTGATCATCGCGATGGTTGGTTTGGGAAAACGCGACAGTTTCTGCCAGCGCCAGGCATTGGAGGCTCGCCGTGCCTTCGCGCGCGCTGCCGGGTCATCTGCCGTGCCCCGGAAATAAAGTTTGATATCCTGACCAGCGCTAAACGCCTTGCCCGCACCGGTAACGACCAGAACGTCCGTTGCCGGATCTATCGACAGATAGTCGATCGCGTCATTCATATCCATATGGAGCTGCGGGCTCATCGCGTTCCGCTTCTCCGGCCGGTTCATGATCAGAAAGGTGATGCCTTTGCTGCGCTCAATCTTTACCGTTTCAAAGACGGGGTCTTTGATCTTCGGTGCTGCCTTTTTCCGAGCTGTCTTCTTTGCCGATTTCTTCGCTGCTTTTTTTGCCGCCATAACATGGTCTCCCTTTAATGCGTTTTTTGTTAAAGGGAGTGTCGGCAATTTTGAGGCCAGAAACAATCCGGCACCCTCAAATTAATTAATGCTAGCGCAAAAATTATGACGCGGTGTTTTTGCTAAAGCGCTCGCCCATCCGTTGAATGACGACGTAGAGCACTGGCACGAATAGCAGCCCGACAAACGTTGCTGAGACCATGCCCCAGAAAACCACCGACCCGACTGAAACACGGCCTGCAGCTCCGGCGCCGGAAGCAAATAGCAACGGCATCACACCGAGGATAAATGACAGCGCCGTCATCATCACCGCTCGGAAACGAAGCTTGGCTGCCTCTAAAGCTGCCGCATCAATACTCAAACCGGATTCTCGACGGGTCTTGGCAAATTCGACGATCAGGATCGCGCTTTTAGACGCCAGACCAATCAGCATCACCAACCCAATCTGGGCATACAGGTTGTTGTCGAGCGTTGGTAATAGCCAGATCGGCAACAAAGCGCCAAACGCCGCTAACACCACCGATAGGACGACCGACATCGGCGTCGTCCAGCTCTCATACTGCGCCACCAGGAACAGGTATGCGAAGATCAACGCCAGTGCGAAAATGACGATAATCAGTCCGCCAGCCTCAAGCTCCTGCTGGGTCGTGCCGGTCCATGCAATCGTATAATTTTCTGGTAGTTTTTCGCGGGCAATGCGTTCCATCGCAGCGATGGCATCGCCCGAACTAGCCCCCGGTGCGGGGTTGGCATTCAGTGATGCACTTTTAAACAAGTTGTAGCGCTTGATCGCCAACGGGCCGAGAACGGACTTCACCTGCACCAGCGCCTGCAACGGCACCATGTCGCCTTTGGCACTGCGGATATAGAGCCGATTGATATCGTCTATCGTATTGCGATAGCGGGACTCGGCCTGAATGATCACCCGGTAGACTTTGCCATACAGGTTGAAATCGTTGATATAGCTGGAGCCAAATTGCGCCTGCAATGTCGAGAAAATTTCCGCCAGTGGAATCCCAAGAACCTGAGCCTTATCCCGGTCAACTTCGAGAAACAGCTGGGGCACATTGGCAGAATATGTTGTGAAGACGGTTGCGAGCTCTGGCTGCTGGTTCGCGCTAAAGACAAGACTCCGCGTTGCAGCAGCGAGGTCCTGAGGAGATTGCCCGCCGATATCCTGAACTTCCGCTTCGAGCCCGCCACCTGTACCCAGCCCCATAATCGGTGGCAACGGGAACGCAAAGGCATTTGCGGCGGGTACCGTCGAGAGCCGCGCATTGGCTTGCCCTAAAATTGCCTGCCAACTCTTTTGCGGTGTCTTGCGCTCACTCCACGGCGCCAAAATGGGGATGAGCAACGAAGAGTTCGACGCCGCGCCAGACAGTATGCTGACACCCGGTACAGCGATAACGTCCGTCACACCATCTATATCCCGTAAGGCCGCTGACATTTGTTTCGTCACAGCTTCCGTGCGGGCCAAAGATGCCCCAGCGGGCAATTGCACGTTTGCAAATAAAACGCCTTTATCTTCTGTCGGTAAGAACCCGGTTGGTGCATTGATAAAGAGATACCCTGTGCCGGCGACAAAGCCCGCGAATGCGATAAAGGAGATGAATACTTTGCGGACCATCCCACCGGCGATCCAGACATAGCTATCGCGTCCTCGATCAACGGCGACCGCAAACCATTTCAATGGCCCACGTGGCTTTCCGGAACCCGGCTTCAAAGCTATCGCGCAGATAGCAGGCGCGAGAGTCAATGCGTTGACAGAAGACAGCACCACGGCCGCACAAATCGTCAGCGCAAACTGAGAATAAAGCGTCCCCGTCACGCCGGGCATAAACGACACCGGCACAAAGACCGCTAGCAGCACCAGTGTTGTTGCAATTACCGGGCCTGTGACCTCCTGCATCGCTGCTTCGGTTGCCGACTTTGGATCAAGCCCCTCGTCCTGCATAAGGCGCTGCACGTTTTCAACAACGACAATACTGTCATCGACGACCACGCCGATCGCCAAAATTAATGCAAACAAGGTGATCAAGTTGATCGAAAAACCGACCAATGACAGAAACGCAAATGTCCCAATTAGCGAAACTGGAATTGCCAGAGTCGGCACCAGCGTGGAGCGCCAGTCCGATAAAAACAAAAACGTGACAGCGACGACAAGAATGAAGGTTATGAAAAGAGTTTCGACAACCTCACCGATCGATGCCCGGACAGCGCGCGTCGTATCATAAAGGACTTTATATTCGACATCGGGGGGGAACCCCTTCTTCAATCGATCGAGTTCAGCATAAACCTTTTTAGCGACATCCAACGCGTTGGCGCCCGGAGACTGATAGATCGCAATCGCGGCCGATGGTTTGTTGTTGAGGGTTGCGCGCGAGCTATAAGACTGAGACCCCAGCTCTATCCGGGCAACGTCCCTCAACCGCACGAACGTCCCACCTTTATCCGCCCGGAGTATGATATTACCGAATTCCTTAACCGTCTTCAGTCGTCCCTTCGCCTGAATTGAAAACTGGAACTGCGGCGCCGTCTCGTATGGCGGCGCGCCAAGCTGTCCCGCTGTGGCCTGAATATTCTGCTCATTGATAGCGGTTTTGACGTCGCTCGTTGTCAGGTTAAGCGATGCCATACGATTAGGGTCGAGCCACACGCGCATCCCATAATCGAGCGCGCCAAACTGGGAAACACTGCCAACGCCAGATATCCGACCTAACGTGTTCTCAATATTGATCGACGCATAGTTGCTCAAGAACAACGCATTCCGCGTTTCCTTTGGCGAAACCATGTTGATTACCATCAACATGCTGGTCGACTGTTTCTGGGTAACAACGCCGTTACGCGTCACTTCCTGCGGCAACTGGGCCGTCGCTGTGGCCACGCGATTTTGAACGTTCACCGCCGCAATATCAGGATCGGTTCCAACCTTGAAGGTGACAGTTAGCGCATAACTCCCATCATTGCCACTGGTCGACGACATATAGAGCATGCCATCAACGCCATTGACCTTTTCTTCAATAGGCGTCGCAACGGACTCTTCGACAGCGGATGCATACGCACCGCTGTAAACTGTTGTAACTTTGACCTGCGGCGGTGCAATCTCGGGATACTCTGCAATTGGTAACGAATACAGGGCAATTGCCCCGGAGAGCGTAATTAAAACCGCGATAACAATCGCGAATTTTGGACGATTTATGAAGAACGAAGAAAGCATGACTTACCCCTTGGCAGGAGCAACGGGGTTCACCACCATTTTGGGCCGAACTTTCTGAATACCCTCAACGATTATTCTCTCACCGGTCGCTAACCCAGACTTGATGACCCAATCGGAACCCGATTGACGAACCGTTTGCACCCGCCGGACAGAAACTCTGTTCTCCCGATCCAGAACCAAAACAAAGTAGCCCTGCCGATCCTGCTGAATCGCGGTTTGCGGGATTGAAACAGCGCGCTTCTTTTCCTTGGGATGAACGAGCACGGTAACAAATTGTCCGGGCAGCAATACCCCCGTTGGATTTGGGAATATCGCCCGAATAACAACAGTATCCGTGGTCTGATCAACGGTCGGCGCGAGATAATCGAACCGGCCGCGTGCACCATAAGGTGACCCATCAGATAACACGATGGTTGGTTCAAAAGTAGGGTTCTTCATATCGATCCCGCGTTTACGAGAATCGATCAATTGCTTCTCACTCACCCCTATCGTGACGTGAATGGGGTCCACGCTCGTTACTGTTGCCAAAGGTTCACTATCCGAACCCACAAGGTTTCCGACACTGTAACGTGCCCGACTGATCCTCCCCTTCAACGGACTCTTGATATTGGTATAACCCAAATCTAGCTGCGCGGCGCGTAATGCTGCTTTCGCTTTTAGAACGTCAGCTTTGGCGCTCGCAAGATTTGCTCTTGATTCATCCACCTTGGCACCGGAGACGACACTACGACCAACCAAAGCCTTTTTCCGGCGAAAATCAGCGGCCGCGTTTACCTCAGCGGCTCGGGCGCTTGCGAGTTCGGCGTTACGCTGCGCGACGACGACCTCGTAGGGTGGTTTTTCAATTGTAAAAAGCTGCTGGCCCTTTTCTACCGTCTGCCCGTCGGTAAAATTTCGTGTTTCAAGAACGCCCTGAACCCGGGCTCTGATATCAACCGAGTTTTCCGCCTCAACACGACCAATAAAAGTAAACGCCTGCGATACGTCCTTTTCCTGGACTGTTTCAACGACAACGCTCGGCGGTGGCCGAGGGGCCCGCTTCTGCTGCGCGTCAGCAATGTCGGGATACATCCCCAACACAAAGGCACAACAAGACAACAGAATCGCAGGTTGGATATACCATGGTCGCATCGCCACACCCCTAACATTCAACATAAAATCAAGAGCAGGTTAGCTCACAAACCAATGAGCCGCATTCGATAATTGAATCGTTAGGCGGCAACCTCAACCAGCTCAATGTCGAACACCAAATCCTGCCCGGCAAGCGGATGATTGCCGTCCAGCGTTACCGTTTCGTCGTTCATTTCCATGACAACAAACACAAGATCCTGACCATTTGGCGCAGTAGCCTGCAATTGCCCACCAACGGCAAGTTCCACTTCAGGCGGAATGACTGAGCGTTCTACCGTCTGAATTGCTTCATCGACCCGTGGGCCATAAGCGTTCTCGGCAGTGATCTCTACTGTCGCCTTGTCGCCAACATTCATACCAATAACTGATGCTTCGAGTTCAGGAATGATGTTTTTTTCGCCAATTTTGAATTCCAGCGGATCACGCCCTTCGGACGAATCGAAGACAGTCCCGTCCGTTAATTTTCCAGTGTAGTGAATCTTGACGGTATCGCCGTCATTGGCCTGCGACATGGTATGTCCTTTTTCTTCCCGATGCTTCTGCACCTATGTGAGCTGGCGACACACCGCGCCTCGGTTGGCCGACAGAATTTATACTAAAACACCTCGTCTAATCACAACAAACCCGCCTTTTCGGGGCGGGTTTTGACGACAGATAGGGCACTCCAGCGCTGTCGCCAAAGTCAGCCAGCGACCTTACGATGTCAACTGATTTTCAGCGATTTGCAGCAATTGCCGATCTGAAAACTTCAGATAAACTGTCCGCACATCACCTCTTTGGAGATCACCACATGACGCGCTACTCGATCAGCCAACCTGTAACCCAGGTTGAAGCCCCTCGGCTCCTCAAAGGCGAAGGGCGTTACACCGACGATGTGAAGCTGCCCTTTGAGTGTCATGCGATCTTCCTGCGGTCGCCGCACGCACATGCCAAGATCACTTCCATCGACACCAAGGCCGCAAAGCAACAGCCCGGAGTTATCGATGTTTTTACCGGAGACGACGTTGCCGAAGACAATGTCGGTCATGTCGCCGGGAATGCGCCACCGAAACGCAGTGATGGACGGCCAGGGTTCCGACCGCCCCGAGAACCCATCACACAGAACCGCGTTGTGCATGTTGGGCAACTCGTTGCCATGGTCGTCGCGGAATCAATCAATCAGGCCAAGGATGCTGCGGAAGCTATCGAAGTCGAATACGAAATTTTAGACGCAGAAGTCGACCCCATTGCAAACGGTCAGGCCGATGCAGCACAGATTTGGGAAGATGGTGAAAACAACGAGGCTTTCTCTTCCGAAAAAGGTGATGCAGCTGCGACGGAAGCTGCTCTTACTGCAGCACCCCATACTGTCAAGGAGACGATGCCTGTAACCCGAGTGGCCGCCAACACGATGGAGCCCCGCGCGGTCGTTGCCAGCTACGACCCAGGGCGTGAGCACTACACTGTCTATGCCTGCCAGCAACGTCCGTTCGTATGGCGCAACATGATGACCAAGAAGATGTTTAACATCGAAGAAAACCAGATGACGGTCATCGCCGGTGACGTCGGTGGTTCATTTGGCATGAAGGGCGGGCTTTATCCCGAGGTACCGCTGGCGGCCTGGGCAGCCAAACGCGTTGGTCGCCCGGTTAAATGGGTTTGCGAACGCAGTGAAGGTCATATCGCAGATGATCAGGCACGCGATGTCGTTTTTGACGCCGAACTCGGCTTCGACGATGATGGCAAGTTCCTTGGGTATCGGGCCCGCGCCCACGCAAATGTCGGTGCTTTCCTGTCAATGAATGGCTTTGGTACACCGAACGGCGCTGCGAGTTATCTTTGCAGTACCTACGACATGCCTGCCGTTCATGGCCATTCAACTGCAACACTGACCAATACGGTCCCCATGGCAAACTATCGCGGGCCATCAGGAACGCCCGGCAGCTATGTCCAGGAACGGCTGATCGACCTCGCGGCCAAACAGCTTGATCTTGACCCTTCTGAAATTCGCCGCCGCAACTACATCCCGGCAGAGGCCATGCCGGTAAAACTGCCGAACGGTCAATCCTATGATTGCGGTGAGTTCGAAGTCGTTATGGATAAATGTCTGGCGTTAGCCGAATACGATGATATCCCACAACGTCGAAAAGAGGCCGCAGCACGAGGCCAGCTTTATGGCGTCGGTGTTTCCTCCAGCGTCGATCCATCCGGTAGTCCCGCACCGGAAGCGGCTGAATTGCGGTTTGACCCAGGGGGCACTGTGACAGTGATGACGGCATCAACCGCTGGCGGGCAAAGCCATGCCACGATCTACACCCAGATTGTTTCGGAAACGCTGGGGATCGATGCCGAAAAAATTCGCGTTGTCGAAGGCGATACAAGCCAGCATAGCTTTGGGTCGGGTACCGGCGCGGCGCGAACCGCCACGATCTGCGGCAGCGTTGTCTTACTCGCCGCCGAGAAAACCCGCGAGAAGGCCAAAAGGATTGCTGCGCACATGCTGGAAGCCGCAGACGAAGATATAGAGTTCGACGATGGTGACTTTAAAGTCGCAGGGACAGACCAAAGCGTCTCATTGGCAGACATTGTCGACGTCGCGTTTGAGCCCAAGAAAATGCCGTCGGGCATGGAGTTTGGTCTCTATGAAACCGCCAGCTGGTCACCCGAAACAACCAACATCCCCAACACCTATCATGTCTGTGAGGTTGAGATTGATCCTGATACCGGCACCAGCCAGATCGTACGCTACGCCGCCGTCCATGATGTCGGTGTCGAGTTGAATCCCGTTCTCGTTGATGGACAGGTTATCGGTGGTATCGCGCAAGGCGCGGGACAGGCCCTAATGGAACAGGTCGTGTACGATGAGGACGGTCAGGTGCTGACAGGCTCGTTCATGGATTACTGTATGCCACGCGCGTCTGACTTCTGCGAATTCAAACTGGATCGTCATCCGGTGCCGACGGCAACCAATCCGCTTGGCGTCAAAGGCGCTGGTGAAGGTGGTACGGTAGGTGCCTTGGGTGCCGTGATGAATGCCGTAAATAACGCGCTAGAGCCGCTCGGCGTTCACAACGTTACAATGCCTGCGACCCCGGAACGCGTGTGGCAGGCAATCCAGCAGGCGAGCTGATTACGCCCTGACCAACTTACCCGGCAACACGTTGCGCAGCCGATAAATCATATAGACGACGAGGATCACGTTTGCTGCGTTGAAGGCCGCACCGAGAAGGAACGGAGCGGTGTATGATCCTGTTTGATCAAACATATAACCGCCCATCCAACCGCCGACGCCCATAGCCACTGCGCCGACAAAGAATACGACGCCGGTGCGACGGCCAATTTCGCCAATCGGCAAATGATCTCTTATTGCGACAGTATAAACCGGAAACAAACCGCCATAGCCAAGTCCAAACAAAGCCGCAACGACATAAAGGGCCCATAGCTCATGGGTTATCGTAAACACGGTGAGCATGACCGCTTGCGACACGGAGAATATCAGCAAAGCCCGCATGCCGCCCCAACGATCTGATAACAGACCCAGCAGAACCGCCCGGCTGATAAAGGCGCTTAGCAACATAATCGACTGCACCCCCACCGCATTTTGAATGGGGTGACCGCGATCTGTTACGAAAGAAACAAGATGACCGAGCGGTAGCGCCATAGCGATACAGCAGCCGAAGATTGCAAAACACAATCCATATTGGATGTTATTATTGGACATTGGCACAATGGGTTTGTCAGAAGACGAGCCCATGCCTTTGGTCGCTTGTGGCAGCGGTTTAGGGGGCGGTGGTCTGTGCCGAACGATCAGACACAATGGCAACATCACACAGAGTGCGAACACGCCGTACCAGAAAAACATGTCGCGCCAACCAATTTCGAGCATCACATAGCCAAACACCGGGAGCCAGACGATACCGGCCAAAGCCTGTCCGCTGGAAACGATGCCTACCGCTTTGCCTCTATGCTCCGAGTACCAGCGCGCGATATTCGCGAGGGCCGGTGCCGCTAGTGCTCCCTGCCCGGAAAGCCCAAACATAATGGTATAAATGCCATAGAGCTGCCACGCAGAGTCAATCCCGCTGACCAGCATCGCGCCACAGCTTACCATTACTGTGGCGAGTAAGGCGGGGACACCAAAACCCCAACGATCAACGACCCGCCCCATGATCAGGCCGCCGAAACCTGAACCAACAAACTGTAGCGAAAACGCGAGCGAGGGGACTTCACGCGGCCAGCCGAAATCTGTCGCCATCTCCTTGAGGGCCACAACAATCATGAACATCGCGCCGCCGGTAATAAACAGCATCGACACAGAACCGATGAGAACGAGGGTGCGCTGGCGCGCGAGTACAGGGTCTTGCTCAGCCATAATTCTCTGAAATTGAGGAACGTTTATCTGGTTCGACGCAGTGTGCCCTTTTCAGCTGAGTCAAACCAGTGATTAGTGGAAAACGCTCCTACCCTTGACCGCCCACCTCGTAAGCGCGAAAACCAGTGCAACAGAAACGAACATTCAGGGAGATGAAAATGCCCATCGGACCAAACGAAAACACCCCCGGCCGTAATCGCCTAGAAGGCAAAGTCGCCATCGTCACCGGTGCTGGTTCTATCGGAGACGGATGGGGCAATGGCAAGGCCGCTGCCTTTGTCTACGCGAAAGAAGGCGCAAAGACCTTCTGTGTTGATTTTCGTCTGGAAGCCGCCGAAGAGACCGTCAAGCAGATTGAAGCGATTGGCGGCAAAGCCATCGCCTACGCAGCAGATGTCACCGATGAAACCGCCGTCAACGCGATGGTTGAGGCCTGTATGGAAACCTGGGGACGTGTCGACATTTTGCACAATAATGTTGGCGGTCAGGGTGTCGGGCGCAGCCTCGACACCATCACTGTCGATGACTGGAATGCGACTTTCGCCCGTAACGTGACCTCGGCCATGCTGACCTGTAAGGCCGTGATGCCGATCATGGAAAAACAGCAGGACGGATCGATTATCAACATCTCGTCGATTGCAGCCCTGCGTCACCTCAATTCCAACACCGCGGTGTATTCCTCTACCAAAGGCGCAATGATCGAGTTTACCAAGAATATCGCGATCCAGCATGCAGGCTCAGGTGTCCGCGCCAACTGCGTATGTCCCGGCTATATCGATACACCGTTTATCCGGCGACTGGTCAACGGCAAGCCGTCTTATACCTATAAGGGTTACACCTCAGCCGAAGAATATTCTGCTGCGCGCGACGCGATTATTCCATCGGGACGAATGGGGACAGGGTTTGATGTTGCCTATGCAGCTTTGTTTCTGGCATCGGATGAATCGACCCACATTACGGGGACGCATGTCACAGTCGATGGCGGTGTCACACAGACCTGTCCGGGCGTGTAATAAAAAAAGGCCGGTATAAACCGGCCCTTTAAACTTTGTATCGTCAAACTGATTAAGCGGCGACTTCGTATTTATCGCGCTTCACGCCAATCAGGTTGCGACCTTTTACGCGAATGAGACGCGTATCAGCTTCGCGACGAGGCGAATGCAAGTAGCCTTCATGATAGACATGGGCATCACCAGGTTTAAGCGAATATTCGCAAACCTTTTTGACCTTACCTGCCTGCCCCTCGGATGGTTTCTCGATGCACTCCCAGTCGGTCATAATAGTTTCACCCACGGCCTGACCATAGATCGCCCAGCTCGGGCCATGGTCATGCGGGTTGCTCCCTTTCGGTCCGTTATAACTATGCGCCAGAATACAGAAATCGAAATCCGGATCTTAATAAAGAAGGTGACGTTCTTCCTGACCGGGGTTTTCAAAATGCTCCGCAACGAAATCAGCGTCGGCACAAGCCTTACCAATAAAATCACGGACTTTCTCGCGACCGGCTTCACCGGAATCCGCCGCCATTGCGGCGTGACAATCTGCAGAGAGTTGTTCAAGCGTATAAGACATGATGATCTCCTTTTCAGAACATGTTGTGACGATTATGCCACGCTCTTCCGATCGGGGAAGAGTAAATTTAGATCAGGCAGCCGCCTCATAGCGAGGCCGTCGCACGCCATATAGGTTCATCCCTTCAACGCGGACCATACGAACTTCATGCTCGCGGCGTGAGGAATGCAGGTCACCTTCGTTATAAAGATGCGCTGTTCCGGTCGGTAATTCATAGGATTTGACCTTAACGACTTTACCCGGCGTACGGCCATCCGGTTCCTCGATGCAATGCCAATCCGTCATTTCGGTTATACCGGCAGCGATCCCGTAGATGGCCCAAGTTGGCCCGTGACCGTGCGGGAGACCAGTCTCGGCGGCCGCGACATGAACGAGAATACAAAAATTATAATCCTCGTCCTCGTAAGGAACCTGTCTTGGGACATCATTGTCAGGACCAAGATGTTCCGTGACGAACGCCTCATCCATGCAAGCTTTTTCGACTATCTGTCGTACGGCGTTGCGGCCAACCGCACCGCGATCTGTCGAAAGCGCCTCCCGGCAGTCTTGTACCATTTGATCAAGCGTATAGGTCATGGCCTATTCCTTCCCTGCTAAGACGTAGATAATTCCTGAAGCAACCCCTCGGCATCTTCGATTGCTATTTGTATCAGTGGATCTTCTGTATTCATTGCCTGAAGTTCCTGCAAATGTGCTTGAAGGGCAATTCGATCTGCCCCTACCGGCGGCGAAAGAAGACAGGCCTCGGTCATATCAGCGGTTAAAGACCTTCTTCAACAAATCAGTGGTTCGCTTTGCTGGATTTTCGCGAATGGCCGCCTCTTCGCGTCCAAGATACAAAAAGACCCCGGCAATCGCTTTTTCAAGCACATGATTTGTCAAATTGGCTTTAGCATCGGGCACAAACGGAATCGATTTGTACTGACCGATCATTTTGTCATAGGACGCAATCGCGCCGACCTGCGACAGTTGGCTGTTTACGATGGGTTTCATCTCACCCATCAGCGGCCCGGACATCTTGCCTTGAAAATATTTTGTCGCAGAGTCTTTAGGGCCATTCAAAATTGCTTTGGCATCTTCGATTGTCATCTGAGCAATCGCATTGCCAAACAGCTTGCTGGCTTTTGGCACCGCTGCTTCTGCCGCGCGATTGAGGCGTAACTCTAGATCATCCGTCAGACTACTCATGCCAACCTTGTTGAGCATGGATTGTACCGTTTTGAGCGATCCCGGCAGCGGGATATGAACGTCGGAAGATTTGTTAAAACCATCGGCTCGACCCAGCGTGCTGACGACGCGTTCGCTGCCGACGCGCAGGGCATCCTTCAAGCCACCGGCTATTTCACCAACTGATAACGCTGCAGCACCAGTCGTCGAACCACCACCGAGGCCTTTTAAAAGATCCTTCCCTCTATCGAGAAAACTCTGTGAAATTGCTGGCGACGCGGCAAGCATCACTGCGATTATCGCGCCACTAGCACCAATCCGAGAAATAATTTTCATAGCTAATTCCTGAACGTAAATCGACATCCCCATGCCATGGGAGAACGTCGCAAATCACACGACGAAACGCAATGAAATAAGGCCTATTCGCTAGCTTCAGTCAGGAGGTTTTCTAGCAGCGAATTGAATCGCTCAGGGTATTCCAAATAAATCATATGACCGATATCTGGGATGTTTTCGTGTCGAATACCCGGCATTTCCTTGGCAATGTCTTTGACCATCTTTTGCGCTGCCGTTCGGTCATGTTCACCGGACACAATCATCGAAGGGATCCGCGGCTTACTCGTCCATTCAAAGATATTGGCGTGTTTGAGAGATCGAAACTGTCTGAGATATCCTGCCTGCGGCATTGCCGCTGTAAGCTCGATGCCTTTCGCCAAAACGTCTGCTGCCGCATCAGGCGCACAGGAGCGTGGTACATGATGTACCGCGTAATCGCTCATACCCATCTTCTCGACCTGGGCAAGGCGTTCCTTGATGTCTTTTTCGCGATCTTCGGGCTTATCAATACCGCCACCGACCACCGGCTGTGCCAACGTCAAAGACAGAACCCGGTCAGGAAAGGCGCGGTGAAAAGCTGTCACCATGATACCGCCATAGGAGTGTCCAACCAGATGCGCCTTCTCAACCCCGAGCGCATCAAGAAAACCAGCCATCGCCATCGCATAATCCGCAACGGACGGCAGGTCGGTATCGAAATCAGTTGATTTCCCATAGCCGGGTGCGTCCCAGCCAATGACACGATAACGATCAGAGAATTGTTCGTATTGGGTTTCCCAGTTTTCCGAGCCACACCCCATACCATGGACGAAAAACAAAACATCCCCTTCGCCCTTCTCACGATAGGAAAGGCGGTATTCATTGGTCTGGATTTCCTGAAGGTCAGGGAGTGCCATGCAGTTACTTTCCGAGCCCGAGTGCCGACAGCAATTTCTGCCACCAGCTGCCAGTCGGTGTCGGCACCGGCTTGCCACCGACCTGCGCTGTCAAACGCTCAAAGAACTGCCCGACAACAATCTTGGCCGCGCCTTCCAGCATGCGGCCACCAATCGCCGCTACCTTGCCGCCAATTTCAACGCTATAGCTGTATTGAACAAACGTCCCACCATCACGCGCTTCCAACGTCACCTTGCCCGAGCCCGCGGATGAACCCAGGGGTCCCTCTAGGCCACCGGAGACCGTCGCCGATGTTGGCGCGTCAAGATCAGAGAGTTTCACTGTCGCATTGAACTTCCCACGCACTGGTCCGACGCCAAGTGAGACCTCGGCTTGATATTCGTTCTCAGCAACCAAATCGAGCTTGTGACAACCAGGAATAACCGCAGCCAAGGCGACGGGATCTAGCAAGGTATCCCAAACCTTTTGTGGATCAGCCGGAACAAACGTATCACCCTCGCCAGTGAGCGCCGCCTCTGCGCCGTCCGATTTCGTTTCCTCACTCGTCCCCGCAGGAGCCGCTTGCTCTTCACCATGCAAGAATTCACTAATTTTGGCAGGCGTCAGGGGCACCACAATATTGTCGATACTCAATGCGTCGCACACTGCATTTGCCAAACAGACCGGCGTCGACATGCAATTGCCTTCGGCAGCGCCTTTCGCTCCGAGTGGTGTAAAAGGCGATGGCGATTCCATATGGAGAAGTACCGGTTCGGGCACTTCGTAAGCCGTCGGCACTAGATAATCCGCAAAGGTACCTGACTGGAAGCTACCGTCTTCCGCAGTGTGGAACTCTTCATACATGGCTGCACCGATACCCTGACCGTATGAGCCGTATACCTGACCCTCCACAATCATCGGGTTCATCAATGTCCCTGCATCATGCATGGTCACATATTTATCAATGCGGATTTCTGCCGTATCCGGATCAATCTCAATTCCGCAAAAATCAAACACAAAACCATAAGTCAGGGAGGTGTTAATACGATCCTGTTCGTCGGGGGTCGTCAGTTCTTGAGGCGCCCACGTCGCGGTTTCCCGCAAGGCTGCATCCATGTCATCAGGCAACAACCCCGGCGACCAGTGAGTGCCACCGGCGATACGCCGGAAGCTCAGCGTATTGTCAGGGTTCTCCCGATCAAAAATCTGTCCACCCGCGAATTCAACTTGATCTGCAGGGACGTTCAGCAGCTGAGCAGAAATTCGAGATAGCTTGTCCCGGACCTTCTTGCCCGCCAACTGCGCCGCAACAGCCGTGCCCGGCGAAAAGCGACAGGAATAGGTCCCCGCTGCAATCGACCACGGGTCTTTGTGCGTATCGTGTTCAACATTAACCCGGATGTCTTCCGGACGCAGGCCAAGCTGATCGGCGACGATCTGCGATAACACCGTGCCATGGCCTTGTCCCTGCGGTGTCGTATCGCTGGTAACACTCACAGAGCCCAATGGATCAACGTTGACGGTCGCCATCGAGATCGCACCATCTTGCGACCCACGTTTACGGCGTTCCTCAACCGGCACGATGGTGCTGAGATAGCCCATATTCGACATGCCAGGCTCTACCAGAGCGGTATAGCCAATGCCATAAATCTTGCCTTCGGCGCGTGCTTCATCGCGTCGTTTCAGCAACTCATCAAGGCCACCTTGTTCCACGGCCATCTCGACGGCCTTGGGATAATCGCCGGAGTCATACAGAGCACCTGCCGGTGCCTGATACGGAAAGACATCCGCATCCAGAAGATTGGTCCGAATGACATCCAACGGATCAAGCCCCAGCGTAACTGCAACCTTATGCATCAGCCGTTCGATAGCGAAATACATCTGCGGACCACCAAAACCTCGTACCAGCCCGCCGGGAATCTTGTTTGTCATAACCAAACGGTTGGTCACGTCCAGATTCTGAACCTTGTAAGCGCCACTTAGCGCGCCATGCATCCGATAGAGCGGTCCCGGCATTGGCGAGCGCAGATAGGCACCATAATCATCAAGCTGATCGATCTTCATACCGATCATTTCGCCGTCATTCTTAATCGCCGCTTCAATCGTGACCACACGGTTGGGAGCGGACGACGCTGCGGTGAGATGCTCGAGCCTGTCTTCAACCCATTTCACCGGCTTGCCGGTGAGTTTGGAGCATAACCCCATCAAAACAATGTACGGCAATACGGCCTGTTTGACGCCAAAGCTGCCGCCGGAATTAGCAGGCGTGCGGAGCCTTACATTGCTCTCAGCTACCCGGAAGGAACGCGCCATAACAGGATGCCCAGTATAAGGACCCTGAAAGTTGGACAACACATCGTAGACATCGTCGTCGGGCATGTACTCGACAATGGCGACGAAGGCTTCAATCGGCGTCAGCGAGTTACGGGGATATTCCAGTTTGAGCGAAACCGTCTGATCCGCGTCAGCAAAGGCTTTTTCCGGATCACCATAAATGAAATTGCGGTCAGACATTACGTTGGTGCCAGCATCAACATGAACAAGCGGTGCACCCTCTGCTGTCGCCGCTTCCGCATCGATGATTGGCGTCAGCGCATTGTAGGTAACCTCAACGAGATCCAGCGCATCTTCAGCAATGTAACGATCTCGCGCGACAACAACAGCGACCGCCTCACCAACGAACCGCACCCGATCAACCGCCAAGGCCCATTCATTGAGCGGTTGTTTGACAATGACCAGGAAGGGATCGGAAATTGCCTTGATATCTTCACCGGTATAGACAGCGCGTACACCCGGCAGGGCTTCAGCCTTCGACACGTCAATTGAGACAATCTCAGCACTGGCATGCGGTGATCGAAGGACCGCGCCATGGAGCGTCCCCTGCGGCACCGGATAATGATCTGCAAACCGGGCGCGTCCCGTCAGAAGGCGGCTATCTTCTACCCGCTCAACACTCTGTCCTACGTATTTTTCGATCTCTGCCTGCTGCGCCACCGCAACTTCTCCCGTCATGTCTACTCGTGAAACTAACTAGTTTTAAAGGATGCCCTTTTCCTCAAGAAACGCCAAGACGCCATCACGGCATTCTTCCGGGTTCTGAATTTGCATCAAATGCCCTGTACCCGGGACGGTTTGGTAAACATAACCACCATCTTCCGCCAAAGCCTTATTCGCAAACGCCGGACCAGGCGCGCCTTTGGAGTCAGGATCGCAACCGAACAACTTCACGACACCACCAATCTCGTCGGCACTAGGCCACAGATTGAGGGTCATCGCCTGAATATAGATTGAGGCTTCGAAATCGCGGGGGCAGGATAGTGTCCAATTCCCGGCCTCTTCATCCTTGCGCAAAACGGATCGCGCCATTAGCTCGTGTGCACCCTCAACCCAGGTCGCATGCGCTCGAGTTTCCTTATAATGCTGTGCCAGGACGTCAGGGTCTTCAAACCGATCCGGCCGTCCCATTGCCCATTCATAAAGGCGCTGTTCAAACACATCCATGCGTTCATATTCGCGATGACCCTGCGGCGGAACGTTCGGTGGATCAAAGAGGATCAACGCATCCCATTTGAAGCCTAATTCGCAGGCATGTTTCATTGCCGTCCGACCGGACATCGAATGGAAAATGCCGATATTGGTCTTTTCACCGCACTGTGCATTTACCTCCCGAAAAACACGATCAAGATCGAGCGTCATTTGCGCATAGGTATGCGCCGGCAGCCCTGAAACTGCGGTCGGGTTTTGCCCGTGATTACGAAAATCGAAAATCGCCAGATCAAACTGGTCCTGGAACAGGCTCCAGAACGGGAAGTAGCCGTCCGCGGCGAAGCCGTTACCGTTGCCCAAAAAAATACGAGGTCCGTCCGGATTACCATGCATCCGAACACAGATAGTTGCACCATCCCCCATCGTTAATTCAAGAGTTTCGCGTGGCGTGGGAATTTCAAAAGACATGCTGATATCAACTCGACTGATCATGAAAATTTTATGCTGGTGATGTAAAGCAAACGCCCCACAAAATCGACCCCCTATCACTCATATTTGCCGGGATGACGGGACCGCCGCGCCCCTGTATAGCTACACCCGATCAATTCAACCGGGGTCTTATGTCTTTCCGCCTTCTCGTCTTTCTGAGCTGTACGTCACTGGTGCTCAATACCATGGCGTTTATGGCCATCACGCCGGTACTCCCCATTCTGTTTGTCGAATGGAGCCTCACGGAAACCGAGGCAGGCCTGCTCGGCGGCGCTTTTTTTATTGGTTATGTAACTTCAGTCCCGATTTTGGTCACATTGACTGACCGGATTCTCCCGAAAAAGATTTATGTTTTCGCAGGCGCCATCGGTGCGGCTTCCTGTTTCGGATTTGCTTATCTCGCGGATGATCTATGGACCGGCGTCATCTTCCGCATGCTGACCGGTGTCGGCGTCGCCGGCACCTATATGCCAGCGCTCAAGGCCATCGTTGATAGTCTTGAAGAGCCGGAACGCAGCCGAGCTTCCAGCTATTACACATCGGTCTATGCTGTGGGCACAGCTGTCTCAATCTTGTCTGCCGGATATGTCACAGAGTATTGGGGCTGGGAGAGTGCGTTCATTGTCGCCGGGTTCGGCATCTGCATTGCATTGATCATTGGCATCTTTGCTTTACCAGCGGGTAAAATTACACAGCGTACCCAAAGCCAGATCGACGATTTCAAGCGGGTATTTCGCAATCGTCCTGTGATGATCAATATCACCTCCTACTTCGGTCATTTGTGGGAAGTTTTTTCCAACCGCGTTTGGATCGTCACCTTTCTGGTTTTTGCCGAAGCCTCGCAGCCCGGCAACTTCATAATTTCAACCACATGGCTGGCAACACTGGTCGCCCTGATCGGCGTTCCTGCAGCGATGTATTGTGGTGAGTTAGCGTCTCGCTACGGTCGAGAACCCATCATCCGGATCAGCATGATCTCTGCCGTTGTCGTCGGCATCGCCGTCGCCTTCACGACCAGCGCGCCTTTGTGGGTCATCACTGTTCTCGCCCTCGCCTATGGCATGGCAGGCTATTCAGACACAGGGACCATTAACACCGGAACGGTCGCAGCAGCAGAACAGGAAGTTCGCGGTGCAACGATGGCGGTTCATGCCAGCGTCGGGTTTGCGGGTGGCGTTCTGGGGTCACTGGCGATTGGCGCAACATTGCAAGCCGCCGGCGGCAAAGACTCTGCCGATGCCTGGACCGCAGCATTCCTGGTGATGGCGATGGGATCAGCCTTTGGCTATATCATCCGATGGTGGTATGGACGCAAACAAGAAGCTTAATTCACGACACTCGCGCGCTTCGAGACCGATTTGTACCAACGTTGCAAATTCTGACAATTTTCCGGAATACCGAGATTTGAGTAAGCCGCAAAGTCTATCGTGCAGAGCGTCGTAATATCAGCGACTGAGAAGCGCTCTCCAGCGACATATTCATTGTCGGACAACTGGGCATCAAATTTTTCGTAAAACAAATCCAGCCGCGCTTCACCGCGCTCAATCAAAGCAGGAATTTGCTCAAGGGTTTTCGAATACCCAGCCAAAGATCTATCCGTGAACGAGCCCTTGGAGTTGCGGTAATATTCCGAGATCGCCTGCATGCCTTCCCACTCAGCGAGCCGCTCCCACATATCGATCACTGCAACTTCCTGAGGGTTAGTTCCCATCAGTGCGGGCTCGGGATGCAGCGCTTCAAAATAACGGCAGATCGCCATTGCCTCAGCGATATAAGTGCCATCATCAAGTAGCAACAAAGGCACCCGGCGATGGGCATGAGCTTCCAGAAATTCCGGCTTCAGAAACGCTTTACCAGGCACGCCAACGTCTTCTGATGGAACGTTGAGACCTTTCTCCGCCAGAAAGATTTTTACGCGACGCGGATTAGGCGCAATCCCCCAGGTGAACAGCTTCATCGGTCAAATACCTTCGACGGCTACCGCGTTCGACGTCATCACCGCATGACGCATGGCCTTCAGTTCGGCATATTCGGGGCTGTCATACCAGCGATCCAGCGACGCCATATCGGGGAAAGCGATAATCGTCATGCGATCCGGGTCCCAATCGCCCTCGACGATCTTGATATCGCCAGAGCGTACGATCTTGGTTCCGCCATATTTTTCTATCGTCGCATTCACTTTAGACGAATAGAGCTTCATCACTTCGGGATCACCTTCAGACGTCCGATGGGTAATGTAATAAGCCGTCATGAGCGCGCTCTATCAGGCACCATCAACGATGATGGCGTTGGATCGCGAACTGGCGAGCCGCATCTTCAGCAGATCGGCGTATTCCGGTGAATTATACCACGCCTTCAGCGCTGCCCGATCCTCAAATTCGAGGATAATGACGCGCCTTACCGGCCAATCTCCTTCGAGAACTTCCGGATCGCCACCGCGGACCGCGAACTTCCCACCATATTGCTCAATGGTCGCCGCAACGCCCGCTGAGTATGTTTTCATTGTTTCGGGATCCGTAACTTCCTGCTGATCAGCAATAAAATAAGCAACCATGTCTTTCTCCTAATTTTAAATGTTGCCTGCCTAACCGAGCAGGTGATCGCTGAGATGTCCCAGAACTTTGCCCCAGGCATCTTCAGATTGTTCAGGCCGGAAGTTCGCTTCATTGACCGTATTCTGGAAAGCGTGGCCTGCCCCATCATAACGGTAGAAGGTATGCTCAAT
>WLWZ01000005.1 GCA_012103315.1 Alphaproteobacteria bacterium | reverse complement strand
GGGGTAATCGTTGCAGCTGTATTCGTCTGGGTCATTCGCCAGCGGAAGACGATGGAGAATTCTCTCGAAGGTAATGCCGACACATGACGATTGCCAGCCAAACGCCTAATAATGAAACCGGTCCCAAGCCAGGAGTCATCAGCGTCCTCAGCCAGTGGAATTATGGTGTTTATACCGCAGGCAGTACGATCTCGCTGTTCGGGCTTTGGGCACACCGGCTGGCGGCAGCGTGGCTTGCCTGGGAGCTGACCCATTCGAGTTTCTGGGTTGGCATGGTGGCGTTTGCGGATTTGATACCGACCTTGTTCCTAACGCCCTTCGCGGGGGTGATCGCTGATCGATACGACCGGCGGTACTTGGCCATTATTAGTCAGGTGATGGGAATGGTGCAGGCCCTCGTTCTGGGCTGGATGTATCTCAAAGGTTATTTGGCGGAAGCAAGTGATATTTGGTGGTTGGTGGGCTGGACTTTATTTCTCGGTATTGCTTGGGCACTGAATACAGCGGCGCGTCTCTCGATGGTCCCCAACCTGGTGGAACATAATTTTATTCCGCCGGCGGTCGCCCTCAATTCTGCAATTTTCAATCTTGGCCGTGTTGTCGGCCCGCCTGTCGGCGCGTGGATTATTTTTGAATGGAATGTCGGCATTGCCTTTATCTTTAATGCAGCGACTTTCGTCTTTTTTATAGCAGCTCTTTTGGTTATTCGGGCGGTACGAACCGAGGAGAAACCCGCCAGCGGCGTAGGCATGATGGTGCAATTAAAAGAAGGTATTAAGCACACAGTCATTCATCCCGGCCTTGGCCCGGCAATGGTGTTGCTCATAGCAATGGCGATGGGCGGCAAAGCTCTTTTTGAAGTGTTGCCGGAATTCTCCGCAGAAGTATTTTCCAGGGATGTTATGGGGCTAGGCGAGATGACCGGGGCATCAGGCATTGGTGGATTAATCGCGGCGATCTTGCTGGCGCAGCGCGGTCCTGTTCAGGGGCTAACCCGCATTACGATATTCGCTCTGCTGCTAACAGGGTTATGCATATTTGGATTTGTTGCGACCACTTGGTACCCCTTGGCGATTTTGAGTTGTTTTGTCCTTGGGATCACCGGAATTTATGGTGGTACGGCGACCCAGATTTTGATGCAACATGCGGTCGATGGCGCTATGCGCGGGCGGGTGATGAGTCTCTACGGTGTCATCCATCGCGGCGCCCCAGCGATTGGGGCTTTGGCGATGGGGGCCGCCGCTGAATTTATTGGTATTCGGTGGAGTGTCGCATTGGGCGGCGTATTGTGTCTGGGCACTTGGATGTGGATGCTGACACGTTCACAGACAGTCGCCGCAGCGCTGGAAAAAGAACACCAATCCGATTAAGTGGACAAATCGGCTTTAAGGGCGCTAAGCGTCGGGCCCCAATCGCCGTCGCGGCCTTGGCGGTAAATACGCGTTCCGGTGAACCAAGGTGATTCATTGCCTTCCACCATCCAGCGGAACTCTGGCGGGTGGGGTACCAGAACCCGGCAGGTTTTCCCCTGCGCAGTTCGAAAGTGCACGTTGGTGTTGCTGACGCAAACATACTCATCGAGCAATCCCGACAATGCGAAGATATCTTCAAGGTCTTTGTTAAGGGCGGTGAGATTATGCAATGGCGCATTGAGCGCTTCGGAGAAGCTCTCTATTTCGCCCGGCGCTGGTAACCGTTGCATAGCAATAAAGGTACCGCTTGTCCCCTTCAATGCGGCCGCAAAATCAGCTGCCGAAACTTCCTTGTAAATCGCGTCACGGCGTCCGGCGGTCCCCGCGCGCCAGGTAACGCCGATATAGGGTGGTGGGCCAAAGCCCGACAATTGTTTCTGTATGCTGGCGACTCGGTCAGAGTCGGGCGGAATACTGATGGGAGAGGGCAGAGCACCGTCATCCTTTAGCCCGATGGCATAAGGCAGGTCACCAACATAAAGACGTGTTGCCGTGGTATCGACTTCCATACCCTTGGCGATGATTTTATCTGCGATAGTCGCCCGTTCCAGCATCGGCACAAGCCGTGGATCGGCGATGTAGCATGTCTGGGCGCCGCGTTTTCTGACCTCCGCCATGAAGCGCAAAAAGAATATTTCATCACCGAGCCCCTGATCGCCCTCCACCACAATCAGCTGCCCGGACAGATCGTCCGCCAAGCGGTCGTTGCCCATCCGGTTTGCCTCATGGCGGACGGCCAGCCGTTTGCGATAATCCCGTGCGCCGGCCTCGAACTTGCCGCATCCATATTCCAGAATGGCGCGGTGAAAGATCGTATCCGCGAAATCAGGTGTTTGTTCTATCGCCTGGTCGAAGACTGCTAGCGCTTCGTCAAACTTCCCAGAAGCAGCCAGTGCCACTGCTAGGATATGGCTCGACTCCGTCCGGTCGGGTTGTTGCTCTAACGCATGGCGGATGGTCGCTTCTGCTTCCTCATAGCGATATTGGCGCCACAGAATATCGGCGTAGTTGCTCAACGCGCCGACGGCATTCGGATAGGAGGTGATGATTTTCTTGAAGAGCTCTTCAGCCGCGTCAATCTGCCCCCGCTTGGAGCACAGATTGGCCATATTCAGGAGGGCTTCGTAATTGTCCGGTGAGCCTTTTAGGATAGCTGAAATAACGGCTTCAGCTTCGTCAAAACGATCTGCATCAACCAGGGCGGCGGCACGGCCATTGTGCAAATTGCCGTCTTGTGGCGTCACGGCGAGCGCCGCGTCAAATTGTACGATGGCTTCTTTCGGACGACCAAATTGCAAAAGAAGTTTGCCTAAGTTTGTACGAGCTTGCGTGTCGTTAGGCGACTGTTCCGTAATGATAGACAACATCTCGATAGCCTGTTGTGTCCGTCCAGACTCGGCGTGGCAAAGTGCCAAATTGTTCCAGGCCTCCGAGTAATCCGGTGCTGCATCGGTGACTGCAGTATATTCCCTAATAGCCGCGCCTAAGTCGCCTGTTGCCCGATAGGCGTTGCCAAGATTGTAGCGGGCATCGAGATGGTTAGGCTCTGCGGTTAGAGCATTTTTGAGCGCTTCAATTGCGTCCCTTGCTGAACCTGCTTCGAGCAGGGCCATGCCGAGATTGCCCAGATAGAGTGGATTGTTTGGTGCCAAGGCAACCGCTTTGGTCAGGTTTGATACCGCCTGGGCCGCGTTCCCGCGCTGGAGCATTAAACCACCTAGAATGTGAAGTGCGTCAGGGTTCTGTGGTTCTTGCGCGAGGAGGGCATCGCACAACTGCTCTGCTTGCGCCAGCTGTCCTGCCTGAAATGCTTGGACAATTTCGTTAAGGGTTGGGGTTGCCATCGACCATATATTGGTTTGCGAAGTGATGAACGAGACTAGCTGATTGGGTGATGCCAGACCAGATAGTCGCTGGTCGTTGAAAAATACGTCTTTCGCTTTCCTTGTGCGGGCAATTTACGCTAGTTTCTGCCGCCAGTTCGATTTGATGATCAGTGGTTAGTGCCCGCTTGGCGGAATTGGTAGACGCAACGGACTTAAAATCCGTTGTCCGTAAGGGCGTGCCGGTTCGAGTCCGGCAGCGGGCACCATATTTTTAGTTGATCAGAGGAATCGCAGCGCCCGTAGGCATGACTTTGCTTCTGACTGTCTGCTTTTGGTAAGTCCCTCAAAAAACTGTTGCTTTAACACTCTCTCTGATAGGCTTCACCGTAAGTTTATGCGGATACAGGGAAAGTCAGCTGTTGCGAGAGTGCTTCTGTCTGTAGCGCTGCGGCGACGTCAGCAGGCTTTAAATCTAAGAGCTGAGGGATGAAGATGCGTACATTCCATGTCGAGATCATTAAGCCGTCACATTATGACCGCCAAGGCTATGTCATTCAGTGGTGGAAAGCGTGGATACCCTCCAACTCAATGGCATCTCTGTTCGCCATCGCCAAGGATAGCGCCGCACGCAAGGTGCTTGGTGATGATGTCGATATCGAAGTAAGTGCGCATGATGAGATGACCATGCGTGTGCCTGTTGATGAGATGGCGCGCCGGATGAAGCAGCCCGGTCATTCTGGCATTGTTGCTCTGGTGGGTGTCCAGTCTAACCAGTACCCCCGTGCGCTTGAAATTGCGAAGCAGTTTCGCTCGCAGGGCATTAAGGTCGCCATTGGTGGTTTTCATGTATCGGGCGTTATCTCAATGCTCAAGAAGCCAACACTGGATTTGCAGGTCGCGATTGATCTGGGCATCACTTTATTTGCGGGCGAGGCAGAGGAACATTTTGACTCATTCTTGAAGGATGTTGACGCTGACAAAGCACAAGAAGTCTATAACTATATGGACGATTTGCCGGACCTCCAGGGCCAGACGATCCCGCTTCTGCCCAAGAATATTATCAAGCGCTATGACGGTATATTAGCGTCGTTTGATGCGGGGCGAGGTTGCCCATTTCAATGTTCGTTTTGCACCATCATCAATGTACAGGGACGAAAATCGCGCTGGCGGGGTGCAGACGATATTGAACGTATCATCCGTGAAAACACGGCCCAAGGGATCGATAAATATTTTATTACGGATGACAACTTTGCCCGCAACAAGAACTGGGAGGCTATTTTCGATCGCATGATCGAACTCAGGGAAAAAGAGGGGCTTGGTATTACCTTTCTGATCCAGGTTGATGTACTCGCACACAAAATAGATAACTTTATCGAAAAGGCGGCGCGTGATGGGTGTCATTACGCCTTTATCGGGTTGGAAAGCATCAATCCCGATAATCTGATGGAAATGAACAAGGGGCAGAACCGGATTACCGAGTATCGCAAGATGTTTCAGGCCTGGAAGGAAGCCGGCATTATTACCTATGCGGGCTTCATCATGGGGCTGCCGGGCGATACCCCCGAAACGATCAAACGCGATATTGGCATTGTTCAACGCGAACTACCGGTGGATTTGCTTGAATTCACAATGCTGACCCCATTGCCGGGGTCGGAAGATCACAAGCGACATTATGATGCCGGCACCTGGATGGACCCTGACCTCAATAAATACGATCTTGAAAACGCCACGATAAAACATCCCAAGATGTCTACTGAGGAATGGCAGCAGACCTATCAGGATATTTGGACGTGGTATTACACGGACGAGCACGTCGAACGCATGATGAAGCGCAACAAGGCATATGGCATTAAGCCGGTGAAAATCTGGCGGGGTGTTCTGCAGATATATGGCGCCATGGCGTTTGAGGGTGTGCATCCGCAGCAGTGTGGCTATTTCCGCATTAAAGATCGCACCCAACGTCGTCCCGAGAGACCAAGGGTTTCTGCATTGCGGTTTTGGCCAGCTTATATTGCGGAGACCATCGCAAAATACGCGACTTACGGCGCATATGCGTGGCGCTTCCATCGGATCCGAACACGTATTCAAAAGGACGATAGTGTCAAGGATTACACTGATTTGGCCATCACCGAAGTCATAGATGCAGAAGGCGAGGATCTAGAGATGTTCGATCTGAATGAAAGCTCTATGGCTGCGGTTGATAAGGCTAAACAGCAGGCCGATGCGCGCCGAGACCGTGAGGAAGCACGCGTAACCCAGGCTGCAGAATAAGCGGTTCTCGATAACCTGTCTCCACAACGCGCATTTTGATCGGGTTGACGATCAAGGGTGCGTGCGCTTGGCCTCGTGACTATCATTGGGCAAGATCTCAAAGTTGATTTCGGGGAGCCAAAAGAATGCCTGATACACTTGGTGACAATTCGATTGAAATGGTGGGAAACGACTATCCGTTTTTTCGGCATGTCAGCCGCGAAAGCGATGGCTTAAACCTGCAATATAAACCCGTCGGTCCCGGTCAGGCGTTCAAAGCAGTCCTTGATGGTCAGCCGTTTCAGGTTAATGAGTTCTCGCTCGCCAACTATACTCTGATGAAAGATCGCGATATCGCGCCGATGATGGCGATCCCGGTGTTCCTTAATCGCGCCTTCCGCCATGGCTCTCTCTATGTCAGTAAGGACGGAGATTTAACCCATCCAAGCCAATTGAAAGGCAAAACGATTGGTGCGCGTGAATATACCCAGACTGCCGGTGTTTGGTGGCGTGGTTTGATGGTCGATGAATATAATTTGCATTGGAGCGACATCAATTGGGTGTCGGAAAGGAAACAGCGCTTTGCACCGCCGATGGAAGCGGGCGTAGAGGCGTTGGATGAAGACCTCGAACAACTCGTCATCGATGGCAAGATCGATGCCCTTTTGGCCCCCACAACGAACGACAGCAAAAAGCCAGCGACGGAACAGCAATTACGACCATTGTTTCCCGATACAGAGGCAGCTGAGCGCGACTATTTCGGACGGACCGGTATTTACCCGCTAAACCATGCTGTGGTTATTCACAACGATACCCTCGTAAAGTTCCCCAACGCGCCGAAGATGCTGTTTGATGCGTACTGCGCGAGCAAGACGCAGTTTTATGCCGAGGGCGGTAATCTGAACCCTTGGGGAGATGAGCCGGGAGGCAAATCAGAGGATGATCCAATCCCGTTTGGCTTGACCGACAAAAACCGGGAGATCGTCGCGACGCTGATGCGCTATCTGCATGAGCAAAAGTTCATCAGCAAGGTGCCGGATATCGATGGTTTGTTTATCGACGGTGCTGCTAATTGGCTGGATGAGTAAGTGTTAAGTCCGGCAGCGGGCACCATTTCGAATTTTTTTTCAGATGATGCTAACAGTAATCCTGAAACAAGCTCGAAAATCGATCATTGTGGAGACTAGACGGGCAGCACTAACGTACACTACGCTGAGGTTAAGGTAAAATCCGGCTCATTGGCATGAGATCCTGCAGCGAATGTCGTGAAAACCCATTGGCCGTGTGGAGGGTGTCCTCCTCCGCCTGCACAAAAACGTAGTCTTAATGAAGAAATCCATCACAGTGTTCTTTGTTACCTTGTTGGCTGGTATCTTGGTTGCTTTGTTTGAATACGGATTTTTGACTGATAACGCAAAATCCGTGGCGGGAGATAATCAAGAAGAATCGGATGTGGACAAGTCTGAGGCGATGAACACCACAAAACCCCCCGTCCTTACAACGACTACGGTTGAGACCCGGTCGGGAAGTAAGCCGAGGTTAAAAATTCTCAGTGGGCAAAGTCAAAATGCTAAGCATATTGCACCACCTTTAAAATTGAGATCCAGAAAAATCGATAAAACAATAGAGGTGACCAAATCTCAAAGGGATAAAGTCAGTGTTTTAAAGCAACCGAGTGCGGTGGAGATCCTTGAAAGACGGAAAAGTCTACACGACATATATAACCTGATTTCGGTTGCGAAAAGAATCAGTAATAGGTTTTCTCGAGATGATGAATTGGTGAAGATTTCTGATCTCGCACTCGAAAAGAAAGAATATAAATTTTCTCTTATCGCTTTGGGTGATCTATCCAACAGACTTACGAAGGATCGGCAACTTAAAAAATTAGCAAATGAATTTGTTGCTAGAGAAGAGCTTGGTTTTGCCGAAACGGCTGCTAACCAAATAAGTAACAGATTTGATAAAGACGCGATAATTCAGGTCATACTTCGAGCGCGTATGAAAAAAATACGATCACCCCGTTAAATTTATGGTTATTTATAGGGGAGCGCACTCCTGCGAGAAGTTTATGGATTGATTCCTTCGGTTCTCGTATGTCATCGAAAGCTGTCAATTAACCACCCCACCGACAACCGACCCGATTGCAGCTGTAAGTGCCATCGCCAGTGCGCCCCACACGGTGACGCGGGCGGCGGCTTTGAGGACACCTGCCCCGCCGGCCTGAGCTGATAGCGTGCCCAACAGCGCGAGGCTGACAAGGGTCGCGCCTGCGACGACGGGAATGGCATGCGCAATCGGTGTTAGCATTATTGCAATGAGCGGCAAAAAAGCACCTACGGAAAAGGCGGCGGCTGAAGTAAGGGCGGCCTGTATTGGTTGCGCGCTGGCGGTATCGGTAATGCCAAGCTCGTCTCTGGCATGGGCGGCGAGGGCATCATGTTCGGTGAGCTGGATGGCAACCTGCCGGGCAAGGGGAGGTTCGACACCGCGCGAAACATATATCTGAGCGAGTTCTTCAAGTTCGCTTTCGGGTTCGTCTTCCAAGGCCTGTCGTTCAGTCTCTAAATCAGCACGCTCGGTATCGGACTGTGAGCTGACCGAGACATATTCACCGGCTGCCATCGACATGGCGCCCGCGACCAGCCCGGCGATCCCGGCGATCAGGATAACACTGCGGTCATCCGAGGCCGCCGCAACGCCAACGATCAGGCTCGCCGTTGAGACGATACCGTCATTGGCGCCGAGCACCGCGGCGCGCAACCAGCCAATACGATGGACGTAATGACTATGGTCGCCGTGATGATGTTCGATTCCTACAGAAATTGCTCTGTCCCTAAAATTCTTTGGACTAAATCTAAGGCAAGTTTATCCGCCCATACCCCGAATCGTCGGCAATGGGGGTTACTACGCCGCGGGTGCACTCTCGGCTTCGACCTGACAGCGGCGCAGTAAACGTACTTCGCCATCCGAGAAATCAGTTCGAGCATGGGACGAACAGAAATTATCCCATAGCAAAAGATCGCCCGGCGTCCAGACATGTTCGTACACGTGCTCAGGCTGTTCGGCGATATCGAACATCAGGTTGAGGATTTCCTCGCTCTCGTCGTGGTCGAGCCCTTCAATCTCGGCAGTCATCAGCCGGTTTACATAAAGTGCTTTGCGGCCTGAACGCGGGTGGGTGATCGCAACTGGGTGCGAGCAATTTTCCAGCAGATCGTTGGCCCCTTCAACGGTATTGCGCTCGGCGATGCGATCATAATCATAGAGATGTAGCGCCTTGCGGCCTTCGACTTTGTTTTTGATGTCTTCTGGCAGTGCGTCATAGGCCTTGTAGAGATTAGTGAATTTGGTGTTGCCACCGACAGATGGCACTTCAATGGCGTAGAGGAGCGTGCCGATGTGGGGGCGCGGTTTATAGATCGTATCGTGATGAAACATCATCTCGCCATCCGGTAGCGTGCCGATTGGCTTGCCATTCTCGCGGATGTTGGTGACCAGCATGAAAGCGGCATCGAGCTTGCTGTAATCTTCCGGTCGCGCTTCTTTGGGTTTTGGACGCTCGCCGAGCTTGCCGAAACAGGCGGCGAAGCGGAGCTGCTCCTCCTGCGACATGTCCTTCTTGTTGAATAACAGGACGATGTTGTCGCGCCAGGTGTCGTACAAATCCTGAATGGTTTCGTCATCCAGCGGCTTGGAAATGTCGAGACCGATAATCTCGGCGCCGAGGGCCGAGCCCAACGGTCGGGTATCGAACGATTTTGGCATGTGTTCCTCCCTCGGTTACAGATAGCGTAGCGGGCTGGGCAGGGCTTGTGAACCACCCAGTCTCGTTCTAAAAATTAGGGAACTCAATTTACGGATATAAGGATCAGACCGGATGGCGCTTTATTATCAGCGGCTCGTTGAAGAAGGTAAGGAATATTGGTGGTGTGCCTGCGGTCAAAGCAAGGACCAGCCATTTTGTGATGACTCCCATAAGGGAACCGGCGTGTCGCCCGTGCAATATATCGCCAAGCGTGACCGGCCGGTGACGTTCTGCGGTTGTAAACGGACCCAGAACCAGCTGCTATGCGACGGCACGCACGAAACTTAAGTCGCGTCGCGCCGCGCCGCCGCATTGCGGGAGTGGGAGAGTTAGCTGCCCTTGTGCTGGGCGATTGCATTCTTCAGTTCGGTATATTCATCGCAACCAAAGAAGCAGAGACCATCGAGCTTGGCGAGATTAGCTTTCGCTTTGGCAACCTGTCCGAGTTTTAAGTACAACCGACCCTGATATTCCAGAGCGCCGAGATGTTTGGGGTTGTGGGTTAGCGCTTGGCTATAGGCGACCCCTGACTCTTTAAGTTTGCCAAGGTTACGCAGGGCATATCCCAGATAGTTGTGGGCATTCGCATTTTTGGGATTGTCCCCGATATATTTTTGCAGGTGCGGAATGGCACCCGCATAATCTTTATCGGCGATCTTCTTTTTTGCTGCCGCCCAATCGGGATTCTGTTTTTTCTCTGAATCTGATCCCCAATTGCTATCGCTGCCGGCCGCTAATGCGTTAGGCGCTGTAGCGGCGACGTTAAGGGCCAGTGCTGCGAGACTAATAGCGAAAACAGCGATTTTTCCATTTATTGAGAGCTTCTGAGTCATTCTAACACCTCTGTTATAAATCCGTTTATATCGTCCATATGGGATTTGCCGCTCGTTGAATCCAGTATGTCAAATCCAGGTTTCACCATCCGGCGAGCTCCGTTAGGCTCTTGTATGGGAAACACGCTGGGATCGATATTATTCGTTCGCAATGACAAAAAATAATCAAGCCTTCGTTAGTGACGGGTTACCGGCGCTTTTACCGCGATTATGGCGGTTCGCCTATACCCTGTCACATTCCCCCGATATCGCTGAGGATCTTGTGCAGGCGGCTTGTGTACGAGCGTTGGAGCGCGCAGAGCAGTTTCAACAAGGAACCAATCTCGATCGCTGGGTTTTTACGATCTTATCTTCTATCTGGAAAAACCAACTGCGCGCTAATGCCGTGCGGCAAGGGCAGGGGTTGGTGCCAGCAGAAGATGTTCTGACAATCGACGGTCGACGGATCGCTGATGCGAATATTGAGCTGCAACAGGTGTTAAAGCAGATACACGGGTTACCGGAGGCGCAGCGTGTCACTGTGTTGCTGGTTTATGTAGAGGGGATGAGCTACCGCGAAGCCGCTGATGTCTTGGAGATTCCAATTGGGACGGTAATGAGCCGGTTGGCGGCGGCGCGGGCGAGTTTGGGTAAGTTGCAACAAGACGTCCCTGACGGTGCAGCGCAGCCAGGAAATGGGTAACGATATGGCAGATCAGGACAATTCCATCGGCATTACAGATGAAATGCTTGTCGCCTATCTCGATGGTCAGGCGACGACAGAAGAAACTGCTGCGATTGAAGAAAAACTCTCCGATGACGCAGATGTCAGCGCACGGCTGGCGCTTCTCGACGCTGGGTCGCGTCCATTCCGGAAGGCGTTTGACTTGATGCTTGAGGCTGCGCCGGCACAATCCTTAAAAGAAGGGCTTGAGGCGGCGCGCGCCACAGCGCCGTTGGAAGACAACGCTTTGACGTCTATGGGTGGATATCGGGGCTGGGCAATGGCTGCGTGTCTGGTCCTAGCGGTTGGGCTGGGTTTTGCTGTCGGTGACAGGTTTTCTCAATCGGATAACCAAATAGTCGCCAAGGCGCCGACGCCCAAAGCGAAAGGTTGGCGACAAGTGGTAGCCGACTATCATGCGCTTTATTCTGTGGAAACACTGGCGGGGACTAACGGCAACTCACCATTACAGGATGAACGGCTGGCAGCGGCGTCGAAAACGCTGTCAATCGAGCTGAAGCGTGATCGGCTGACGGTTGATGGCCTTGATTACAAGCGTACCCAAATATTACGCTTTAAAAGTAAACCGTTGGCACAGCTCGCCTACCTCTATGACGGAAAAGTGCCGGTTGCCTTTTGTATCCTGCCGAGCGGCAAGCCGGCGCATCCGCCTAAACAGGAAGTGCGAAACGGCATGCAAGTTGTGCACTGGATCAAAGGCGGGTTCGGGTTCATGCTGATCGGTAAGGTCCCAGCCGATGGGCTGAACAAAATCGCCAAAACTCTAGAAGGCCGTTTCGGCTAACGAGCCTATTTCTTCGCTAAATACTTCGCCATCCGCGTGGCCATCACATCGCCCGTCGTGTCATGCGGAAATAACGTCCTGAACTTGCCGTCGGGCCCCATCAGAAACGTAATACTTGAATGGTCGACCAGATAATCATCGGGTGCGGTTTTGTCGGCTATGACCTTACGACGATGCACCCGAAACGATTTGGTTGCCGCTCGGAGCTGGCCGTCTGTGCCGGTCAATGCAACAAAATTCGGGCCGAAATGCGACATATATTATTTGAGGAGTTTTGGCGTATCGCGACGCGGATCAATGGTTATAAAGAGCGGTTGAATGGACTTTGCTTGCGGTCCTAGTTTCTTCAACGCTAGTGCCATATGTTGCAGGTTCGTCGGGCAAATTGTCGGGCAATAGGTATAGCCGAAATAAATCAGCATAAATTTGCCGCGGAAATCCTTATCAGTACGCTGCTTGCCATTGTGATCGGTCAAGGTGAATGGACCGCCAAACAATGACGCCAGCGGTAGAGGAGGTGCCGCCCGGCTATTTTCGGGCAAGGAAACAGCAAGTGCGGCGGCGGTCAAACCAACCGCTGCAACACCTGCCATAATTTGCCGAAAGGGTCTCATTTGGGGGGCTTGAGACCCGGTACGCCCAGCACGCCTTCTTTAGCGATGGCGGCTTTGACGCGCTTGTCGTGTTGGAACCACTCACCGCCGGGTTTGCCGTTGGCTTTGGCCCATTCTTTGCCAAACCAGTTTGCACCGCTCCATTTACCATTTGGCTTCCCCTTGGGCGCTGCGCGTTTGAATTGCAGCTGAAAGATTGGCATTTTGGGATGGCTGATCAAAAGACCGTCGGCAACAATGCGTTTGTTGCAGAAAGAGATGAGGTCGACCGTTGCGCCCGCAAATGGATCGTTATTCTTAACAACCGGGACCAGTTTGCCGTTATCAAATAATAGGCCAAGCTGGCGTTTGCCGCTGCCACAATTGGCGACGCAATTGCCGGTAACCTCGCAGGCAATATCGACAACTTTGGCTTCGGTCCGTGTAACTTTCTCGTTCTTAATACCCCAGCCGTCGGCTGCCCAGGCGGCGGAGGAAATGGCGATCGTCGCGACCGCGCTGATAATAAATGATTTTTTCATGATGCCCCTCAGAACGGTACGACGCCGTGTTTCTTGTGCGTCAGGTTGATAACGCCCTTGTCGTCAGCGACTTTGTTGACGAGTAGGTAGTTTACGCCATCGCGAACATAGAGATCGCCATCGACGGTCACTTCATGTGATTGGATAGAAACGATCTTGGGGTTTGCAACACTGGTATCGTCGCCTTCAACGCGAAGAACCATGTAAACCTTGCCATCATTGCCCTTAATGCTAACCGGTACGCCGCCAACGGCGCACCAAATTGCGCATTTGTGATGGGCCGAGCCCTTTGCGAACATGATCTCGGTCAGATAACACCAGGTATCGACAATTTCGCCGCTAACTTTTACCCGTTTGGGAGACGCAGCTTCTGCCGCAAAACCCCAGACACCGATGCCCAACGCAACGGCGACTGCCATTAATTTTCTATGCATTTCTTATTTCCTTTCCAATGCCACCCAAATATCTCCAGATCGGATATTGGAAGAGTTACAGTGGAATAACACCACCGTACCATTCACGATGGCGTGAGAAATATGTCATGTGGAACGGCACGAGAGTGGCAATTGCATGCTACCGCAGAACGCCGCACACTGTAGAGCAGAAGCTAAGGAAAATTTGGCGTAACGAATGACCAATTTATTGATTACAGGTGCTGCCAGTGGTATTGGCGCCGCGACAGCAAAGCGCATTGCAGGGCCCAACTATCGGCTCATGCTCCACTCCCGGACCAATAGTGAAGGCCTCGATAAAGTCGTGGCGGCGGTTGAGGGGGCCGGGGGAAGTGCTGAAACAATTCTAGGTGACCTTACCGATGAAGACTTTGCAGAATCTCTTGTTGGCACAACGGTCGAACGCCTCGGTGGCCTCGATCAGATCGTCAGCAATGCCGGGTTTGCAGATCGACGATTATTTGGCGATGTTGACGTAGAATCTTTTGCCAGTGCAGAGAAAGGGATGCCCGAAGCGTTTTTCCGGATGGCGACCAACGCGATGCCCCATCTCAGTAAATCTGATTGTGGGCGTGTGATTGCTGTCAGCTCATTCGTGGCGCATGTGTTTGCTGCTGGCGGATTGTTTCCAACAACAGCTGCCGCAAAAGCGTCGATCGAAGCCCTAGCTAAATCGCTGGCGGTCCAACTGGCGCCAGATGGCGTGACCGTCAATTGTGTTGCACCGGGCTATACGAAGAAAGATGCCACCGGCCATTTAGCTCTGCCGGGGGATGCCTGGGCAAAGGCGGCAGCAAAGTCACCAATGGGTCGTATCGGCACCCCCGATGATGTTGCTGGATTGATAGCGTTCTTGCTGTCAGAGGAGGCGGCGTTTATCACCGGCCAGACCATTCATGTAGACGGTGGGCTAACGCTGGCTTAATAATCTGGAGCTTGAACGGTGTGCAGCAAAAAAGGCATGTCGTTAAACATGCCTTTTTGCCTCTGAGATTTGTCATCACTACTGCTTGGTAAAGTTCGCATCGGCTTTGGCGACGAGATCCGCTTCATCCCCATCATTCCATAAAGCCAGCGCGTCCGTGTCGTCATTTTTTAGAAAGAGGAAGAGACGCTCGTTAACAATCTTGTAGTTGGTTGGGTCAACGGGGAATGTTTCGCCAATACTCGTGCCAAAGGCGCAAACGCCCCTAAAAGCCGGTACGAATTTGGCAGGATTTTCATCAAAGGCCGTCTTCGCATCAGCGCTTACCAAATGGTATGTCTTGCCCTCATGGGTAGACGTAAATTCCGCGCTTCCTTTTAGAGGGCCATCCGCCACAAAATAGGCGACGGGGCAGTAACCATCGATTTCTACAGTGCTCATTTTAGTTTCTCCGTGGTGATTTTTTTCAACTGTTTCCCGGTCCTGCTCCCAGAAATTTAGTGAGAGCACTCCGGTCCAACACAGTTAAGCCCGTCCTGCGGGGTGTTAAACCTTTGGACCCTTTAAACGTACGGATAAGCATGTATTAGGAACGATCGGATAAGTTTAGGTCCGTTATAGTCACCAATCGGCCAAAGTTACCTCAAATTTGGACGTGCGATGGCTAACGCAGATGGCATTATTACGTCATGTCGACGCCCAACTGGCTATAGAGATAACAGGCTAGTCCCTGCAGGGATTACTCTGCAGCGGAACGCATCAGGGGCAGACTGAAGCCGTACTTCTGATCCAGCCCCAACTCGCGGCATATATGAAGCCCTTTTGCGAGATGGTCTGGCGAAATCGGCTTAAGCGGTTTGCGCAACGGTCCAGCAGGCAAGCCGACGGCACCCATCAGGCATTTCACGGCAACCGGATTGATTGCTGAATAGGTGAAATGCAGCATTTGCAGATTGGTCAGCCAGGCTTCACGACAGGCCATAGCATCTTCATAGTTTTTCCAGGGCGTAGAAATCGTGACCATTTCTTGCGGGATGAGATTGCCGGACATGTTTGCCGTGCCATGGCCGCCAAGCGACATTAACGGCACGACCAACCCAAGTGTCGGACTATCACAGCACATCAGTGACATATCGGGGTTACCAGCAACCGTCTGGGCAATCTGACCAACCCGCGCGGTTGATTCTTTGTTCACGATGATATTCGGATGCTCGGCGAGCCGCAGGATCGACGTGTGCGCCAGATCGGTTTTGACCCGGGGCGGGTTGTTGTAAATCCCGATAGGGATATCACTGGCATCAGCGACTTCGAGGAAATAATCTGTGATGTCTTCATCAGGTGCACAGATATAGGGCGGGGCGGCGATGATTGCGCCATCGGCACCTTCTTTTCCGGCATATTCGACATAGCCAATGGTTTGTTCGGTGCTGGGGCCGGTGCAGCCGTACCAGAACTCCATCTTACCGGATTTCATCTTGATGGTTTCACTGATGACCTGACGACGCTCGTCTGGTGTCAGCATCGAGACTTCACCGGTGGAGCCCATGATCAGGACGGCGGAGCTTCCGTTTTGCTCTTGAAAATCAAGCAAGGTACGGAAACCTTCAAAATCTACGGATCCATCATCATTCATCGGCGTAATCAACGCGACAAATGAACCTTCAATACGATGCTTGGTCATTGGAATACTCCTCAATTCGATATCATTTGCCCGAGAATATCGGGCAAAGCCGTTAAATCCAATTATATTATACAGTCTCGGTCTTGCCAGACTTTGCCGAGCGTCCCATAGCCTCAAGTGCAGCGACACCTGCCACCGCGTCTTCCGGCGATACCGGAAAAGCCCGCTCACCATTGATCGCAGCGGCGAAGCTTTCAAGCTGTGCGTTTAATGCGTCGAAGGCGTCGAAGTCGATGACGGTGCCGTCGCCTTTGAGTGGCTTGAACTCAAACCGGCGATCATTGCGTATCTCCGCCCAGCCCTCGGTGCCGAACAGATGCAGCCGATGAAAAACTGGTGTGACGCCGATGGCTGTGAGATGGCCGCTGATACCGCTGGCGAATTTTAGCGCTACTGCGGCGGTATCTGATATTTCTTCCGTGGCCGCATGGCGCGATGCCTGAACGGTCAATGATTCGACCGGGCCCAACAGCTCTATCATCCGGTAAAGCATATGATCGGTCAGGCTGCCGGGTTGTGAATTTTCATCAGACCCCTTCCAGTCGCCTTCTGGTAACCCACGATGGCGATCGACGCAGAAATTGCCTTCGGCGTGGATGATCTTGCCAAGTTTCCCGGCGGCGACGCATTTCCGCAACTCATCGGAAGCCGGATGGAAACAGCGATCATATCCCATCGCGAGAATAAGGCCGTTTTCTTCGGCTTTTTGTCGTAGGGCTTCTGCGTCTTTTTTGAAAAGGGCGAGTGGTTTGATCACCATCACATGCTTGCCTGCTTCCAGTGCCGCCATGGCCGTCTCGGCATGCAGTTGCGACGGTCCGGCAACGACCACTGCGTTGATCTCAGAATCGTTTAGAACTGAAGAGAGGTCATCCGATAGCCGAATGTTTTTCTCCTGACAGAAATTGGAGACCTTGGCGGGTGTACGGGTGGCGGCAGCCACGAACTGTATATTTTCGCTCTTCCCTTGAATGGAATTTACAAGGTTTTTGCCCCATCCGCCGAGGCCTGCAATCGCGAGATTAATCATGTCGTGTGTCTCTCTTTCTTGAAATCTTTACTGCAGTTGCGGCGCAAACAGCTCTTTGACTTCCATTGGCCGATGGGCGATGCCCTGTTCGAGACAAAACTGCAAAAACGGTTCCAGTGTCTTTCGATTAGGCTCGATGCCGTAAGGCCAGATGTCTGACCCGAATAGCGCGCGGGCGCGTTCAGCGCCTGCGAAATTCCAGGGGTTGGGGTAACGTGAAATGGTGACATCGCGTAGCCGTTCCGTTGAGCGGTTCTTGGCGGCTTCGAAAGCGGTGAACAGGTTTTTAGCCACCCATGGATTTCGGTCGGTGATTTCTCGCTTGATGGCGATACAATGCATGATCGGGAAAATGCCGGTTTTCTTGTAGTGGGCGCTCTCGACATCCTCAAAATCAGGAACCAGGCGGACGATATCCGGGTTTCCATCAATAAAGCTCTTCGGCGCGGCAGATGACATCAAGGCATCAATCTCGCCGGCGATCAGCATTTCGTCGAGGCTTCTATCAGTGACGGGTGTTATTCGTACGTTTGCGGGTAGCGCGAGATCAACATGTTCGGCGATGCCGCCCTTGTTCACACCAGATTGGACCCACTCTATTTCCTCCAGAGGAATACCGGTCTCGTGCATCAGATAGGCGCGGCTATAGATGCCCGCAGTATGGGCCCATTCCGGGTATCCAACTTTGCCGCCGCGCAGGTCTGCCGCTGACTTTATGGCGCTGTTGCGATTCACGTAGAAGGACGACAGGCGAAACACCCGCGATGTAAAAACCGGGATCGCGATCAGGCTGTCATCGCCCTGTGAACGAAGAGCGGTATACATGCCCATAGACATTTCTGATGCATCCCACTCACGGAAGGTGGTGAAGCGGTGGAATATTTCCTGTATCGAAAAACTCTGGAAATTGATGTTCAGTCCCTCGGCCTTCACAGCACCTGAGACAAGGTCTCGCACGTGATCGTAATCGCAGACGGCCAAAGACATTTCCAAATCACTCATTATCTCAGTCCTTTTAACTGGCGTCTTGAATGGCACGCCATACGCGTTGCGGGGTTGCGGGGATCGGGACATCCGTTACGCCAAGTGGTGACAAAGCATCGAGCGTTGCCAAGATGATTGCAGAAGGCATGCCGCAGTTGCCCGCCTCGCTACCACCTTTGACGCCAAGCGGATTGTTGGTGCTGGGAACCAGTGATTCCTCTGAAATGATATCCGGCATCATATCGGCGCGCGGCATACCATAATCCATGAACGACCCCGTCAAAAGTTGGCCGCTTTCACGGTCATAGAGGATCTGCTCAACTGTTGCTTCACCAAGCCCCTGTGCAACAGAGCCATGAAGTTGCCCCGCTAATGTCAGCGGATTAACAACAACGCCGACATCATCGACCGCGTAAAGCCGGTCCACGTTGAGGCTACCTGTATCCGGGTCGACTTCGACCTCGCAGATCATGCAGCCATTCGGGAAGCTATAGGTGCCATCATGATTGCCGACGCCATCGAGACCAACGCCAAGTTCCTGTGGCACCCCTGCGCCTAGATAGGAAGTTTTGACGACTTCTTTGAAAGTTACGGATCGGTCGGTGCCAGCGACCTTGAAGAGGCCGTTTTCGAAGGCGACATCAGCTTCCGAGGCTTCCAGCATCCAGGCAGCGATACGACTGCCTTTTCGAATAACATCATCTGCGGCCAGTTTGAGCGCTGGCCCACCGGTTGCCATGCTGCGCTGGGCGAATGTGCCGCGCCCAAACAATACCTTGTCAGTGTCGCCCTGAAAGACCCGGATTTGATCAAGCGGCACGGAGAGCCAACCGGAGATCATCTGCGCAAACATGGTCTCATGACCTTGTCCCGTGGAGAGGGTCCCGACATGCGCGGAAATCAAGCCGTCCTGATCGACGCGGATTTCCATCCGTTCAGAGAATGTCCCGGCGCGTTGGCAATGTAGCGCCAGGCCGATGCCACGACGCAAACCTCGATTTTCGGCCTTTGCTTTACGCGTCTCAAAGCCGTCCCAGTCTGCAAGCTCAATAGCGGTGTCTAAAACTCTCTCGAAATCGCCAGTGTCATAGAGATAGCCTCCTGGTGTTTGATAAGGCATCACATCAGGAGAAATCAGGTTGCGGCGGCGTAGCTCAATCGGATCGATGCCCATTTCGCGCGCGGCATTGCTCATGAGCCGCTCCAGAACATAGGACGCTTCAGGCTTGCCGGAGCCGCGATACGGGCCCATCAAGGTCGTATTGGTGAAGGTGGCTTTGACCTCGGCATGGATCAACGGGATGTGATAGGTGCCCGGAAAACTGATCGTTGCGTTACGCGGCGGCACAGCGGCCCAGATGCTTAAGTAAGCGCCGACATCGACAATCACGGAAGTCCGCATCGCCAGAATCTTACCGTCCTTGTCGAAGGCCATTGCGGCTTCAGCGATAGGGCTCCGCCCATGCATGTCCGTGGCGAGGGCTTCACTTCGGTCGGCTGTCCATTTTACCGGGCGATCCAGTTTGGCTGCGGCCCAAACGACGAGTACATCCTCGGGATAGACTTGACCCTTCATACCAAAGGCACCGCCGACATCCATGGCGATTACTCTGAGGTCTAACTGAGACATGTCGAGTATGTGCGAGACGACGTGTTTGATCTCATGGGGCTCCTGCGCGCTACTGCACAGGGTCATTCGACCATCCATCTGGTTTCGGTAGGCGAACGTCCCGCGTGGTTCCATAGAATTTGAAGTGGCGCGTGGATACTGAACCCGGAATTTGCTGACATGCGCGGCGGCGACAAATTGCGCGTCGACATCGCTACTATCGCCGGAGATGATCTGAAAGCTAGTATTGCTCTCCGCGTCATCCCAAACCTTGGGCGCATTGTCGACGTGTGCATCGACAAGGGTGACGGCGGGAAGTAGCTCGTATTCGATCTCAAGAAACTCGCCAGCGTCTTTTGCCTGTTCCAGTGTCTCTGCGACGACCAGAGCGATGCCTTCACCGACAAATAGTACTTTCTCACACGCCAAGATTGGTTGGGTAGGACAATAAGACGGACTGTTGGGCGGCAACTTGGGAAACGACATGCAGGTCAGATCACCGAGCTGTTCTTTAGTGACATCTTCGCCAGTTAGGATCAGAAGCACGCCGGGAGCGGCGGCAGCTCTCGAGGTGTTGATGCTCAGAAGTCGGGCATGGGCATGTGGTGAGCGGACGACATAGGCGTGGCACATATCCGGCATCGACAGATCGTCGACATAGCGACCCTTGCCGGTCAGCATGCGCTCATCCTCGACCCGGGGGATGGGGGCGCCTAATTCGGTTTTGCCGTCTCCAGCCTGTTCTTTTGCCGACATTGATCCTGCTCAGTCGTTAGTCTTATAGCTTCATGAGCCGTTCGGCGTTCCCGGAACACAAGGCGTCGAGATCATTGCGTTCGAGTTCGAGGCTATTGATCGCCTCAATGGTCTCGGCCGTTGGCGCGAAGGGGAAATCGGTTGAGAACACGGTGTGCCCGACGCCGAAATATTTCATGCCGCATTCAATACCCAACGTTGCGCCGAACATCGCGGTATCTGCGTAGAAATTTTTGAAATACTCGGCATGTGGCTTTTTGAGCGCCGGGAGAACGCCCGTAAGGTCTTCGTCGGTGGTACGAGCACCGAGCACATCCATGCCGGGGCCAACACGACCGTCAAAGAACGGGATCATGCCGCCCATATGGTGGGTGATGATCTTGAGGTCAGGATGACGGTCGAACATGCCGCAATAGACTAGCCGGGTCATGGCGACCGAGGTCTCATAAGGCCAGCCGAAGCACCACCACATCTCATAGCGACCTCGTTCTTCGCCTTTGTAATCAGACATATCTGCGCCGCGAGCAGGATGCATCCAGATCGGTAAATCGTATTCTGCCATTGCATCGAACAAAGGCAGGTATTCAGGTTTGTCGAGTGGTTCACCGGCGACATTGGTAAATATTTGAACGCCGCGTGCACCGAGGTCTTTGATCGAACGATGTAACTCTTCCATCGCACTATCCATGTCGAGCATACAAAGGGCTGCGGCAAAGCCTACAAATCGATCAGGGTGTTTGGCGCACTCCTCTGCCATCGCATCATTGGCAACACGGGCGAGGTGCGTGCCGGTTTCGGCATCCATAATATCTTCGAGCGGCGGGTTGGGCAGCGAGATCAGCTGTTTGTAATCGCCATAGGCATCCATCTGCCGAAAGCGTTCTTCGAGATTATGAACAGGAACGACGGCCTGCATACGTTTGCCGATATTTTCCAACCGTGGTGCCGCCTTTGACATCTGCTCGAAAAACGTGCCGGGAAAAATATGGGTGTAAATGTCGATTAACATGAGCCCCTCCTATTATTTGGCACTGGGATCTATCGTCCCACCGAAATCAGTTGAGATGCCAGCTGCGATATAGCCGCCATCGACATAAAGAATATGTCCGTTGACATAGGATGCCTGTTCACCCGCCAGAAATACAGCGGCGTCGGCCATTTCCTCGACCATGCCATAGCGGCCCGCAGGAATGAGCTGCTTATAGCCTTCACGAGTGACATCGTTATGGGTGACACGGGTCAGGGGTGTATCCACTGGCCCTGGGGCAACGGCATTTACAGTGACGCCATGCGGGGCTAGTTCCAAGGCTGCCTGCCGTGTTAGGCCGATGACGGCGGATTTGGAGGTCCCGTAGGCCGTGCGGCCAGAACCAGCGCGGGTGCCGGCAATGGAGGCAATGTTGACGATACGACCATAGCCCTGTTTGACCATCTCACGGGCGGCGGCCTGACCACAGATGAAAGTCCCCATCAGATTGACCTTCATGACGCGGTCAAATTCCTCGACTTTGGCCTCGAGAAAGCTATGACGTTGGCCGGTGCCTGCGACGTTGGCGATGATATCGAGCTTGCCATGTTCGCCTACATATTTGGCGACCATCGCCTGTACGGCCTCAGCATCTGTAATATCAATAGGACAGCTAGAGGCTTTGCCGCCATCTTTGTTGATCGCCTCTGCGGTTTTGGCAGCGCCGTCTTCGTTGAGGTCGCAAGCGAGAACGGTGGCACCCTCGGCCGCATAGCCTTTAGCAACGCCTTCGCCAATGCCACCCGCTGCACCGCTTACAATCGCTATTCTATCCTGAAGTCGCATTATGCTTCCTTTACCCTGTCCTGGATGTCGTGAATCTCGGGATGTCGTAGCATTAACCAGCCGAGCCACAACATGATCACCGACGACAATATTCCGATAATATAAAAACCGTATTCCAATCCCACCATGCTTGCCAAGGCACCGAGCAGGAATGGACCAATCATCGAGGTGACGCGGTTCATGGTGCCACGTAGCCCAATGGCTTTGCCCTTTTCATTGGGGCCAACGGTGCGCAACATTAGTGTGATGACGAGTGGTTGATGAATACCATTGGAGACTGATCTCAGCCCCGCGACGAAGCAGAAGACAGTGTATGCAGCGATTACCGGCGACATTTCTATGATCGTTCCCAAGGTGCCGGTTATACCAGCTACAACCACTGCTTTGCCGAGAAGGGGTGTAATGGCAATCAATATCAGTGCAGCAAATACGGTCGTCCATAAAACCCAGAAGGCCGGGAAACGTCGTCGTAATGGCGTTGCTACCAGTGAACCGCCAGCAGCTGCGATGGAGGAAAACGATATAAGAAATCCGATCAATGTTGCTGGGACACCGACATATTTTTCCAGCCAGACAATATAAAACGTGCTCTGAATGTTATTGCCGATATGGACCATCATGCCGAGCAGAATTACGATTGCGATGGTTGGGGATGCCAGCAGTTTAAACGACGCGATGTAATCGGCGGGGTTGGGCAGTAACGACTTCCATTTGATCGGCGCACGAGGTGTTTCGGGTGCCTCTGCCTCGCCAGCGGGACGTGCTGAAATTGCTGGTAGCATCATGACCGAAATCATAAATCCAATGCCGCTCAGCCCGACCAGACTAAAAGCAGCAACCGGGCCGGCGAAATCCCACATTGCACCGACTGCCGGCGGGCCGACGACATGGCCCGACCTGATCACCGCGCCCAGTCGGGCTGCATATTTGGTACGGCCATGCATGACTTGGCCGATAAGTGTTTGGGCACCCATCCAGCCGATTGAATCACAGACTCCAGATAAAAGCTGAATGACAATCAAGGCGGAGATAAAGGGTAGTAGAGGGTACATAAAGGGCGTTGTCAGGATCATCAGCCCGATAAAGAACAACACCCGTTTGGTGCCCAGCTTGTCCATCATTGTACCCGCATGGATCGACAGGAACAGCGATAGCAAGGGACGGCAGCCAAGGATAAGCCCGAGCGTAAAACCTTCAGGGATGCCCATATTCACTCGAGCCCAGATCGGCACAATGACCATCAACATGAAATGGGTTGTCGTGCTAAAGGTCCCGATCCCATAGACGGCAAGTTGTGTCTTTAACGGGACGTCGTCTGGGTTGGCCTGAGCTGTTGTTTGGGTGTCTGTCATGATGGTGGCGTCACAATAGCCCGTCTGCTGCGTCGCGAACATGGTGGAACATTGTTCCACTAGCGAAATTTGCCGGTTTGGGAGAGACTGACGATATGGATGATAGTTTTGCCGCCCCTCGCAACGCATCTGATCTAAGCGGACTGGTCCGCGCGGACAGTGTACATCGCTCCGTCTATACCGATCCGGCGATATTCGATCTCGAGATGGACCGCATTTTCGGTCGAGCCTGGGTGTATGTCGGACACGATAGCGAAGTGCCCGAACCGGGCGACTATGTTACCCGAACCATGGGGCGTCGCCCCGTTATCCTCAGTCGTCATGGCGACGGCGAAATCTATGTCATTCACAATAGTTGTGGTCATCGCGGTGCGAAGGTTTGTGTAGAGGCACGTGGCAATGCACAGCCATTCCGCTGTCCGTATCACGGTTGGACGTTCAAGACGAATGGCGACCTTGAGGCGGTTTCCATGCCCCGAGGATATGGCGGCAATGTCGACTTCAACGACCCAGCTCTTGGCATGCGGCGGTTGCCACATGTTGAAAACTATCGTGGCTTCGTCTTCGCTTGTGTTGCGGAAGAGGCGCCGTCACTAGGAGACTGGCTCGGCCCCGCTCAGCGTAGTATTGACGATATCGTTGACCGGTCTCCGTCGGGTAAGGTGCTGCTCAATGCAGGCATTCATCGCTACGTGTTTCGCGGCAATTGGAAGTTCCAGCTCGAAAACACCGTCGATATGTATCATGTGCCGTTTAGCCATGAATCGACACTGAGTCCGCAGGGTCATCAATTCTTTCGGCGTCAGGGCGATGATGCGGGGTCGACAATTAGTGACGAAGGTCAGGCGGCGGAACGTTGGGAAAAGCGGGAGGCCTGGGGCGCTGCAAAAAACGGCCATAGCTATACCGGCCATCAACCGGTTGCCGATAAAAGGCGCGATGACCCTGCTTATTTGAGCTATGTCGAGAGCTTGAAAGGCAACCATTCACCTGAGCGGTTGGCGGAGGTGTTGGCGCCAAGGCGTCACAACACAGCTTTTTACCCCAACATGTCGTTACAAGCGCTCAATCAGCATGTGCGCGTTATTTGCCCAGTTGCGGTTGATCGTACTGAAATCTTGGTATGGCCGGTCCTGTTCGAGGATGCGCCGGAGGAAATGAATCGCGATATTATTCGCGGGCTGAATGCAACCCATTCGGCGGCTTCATTAATCCAAACCGATGATCTGGAGAATTTTCAACGCTGTCAGATGGGCGCAAGCGCTGAAAATTCGGAATGGGTATGGTTTGCCCGTGGTCTTGATACTGATCAAACCGACAATCATGGTGATGTCATCAATACCGGCACAGGTGAATTGCCGCAGCGGGCCCAATTTAGGGCCTGGGAACGACTAATGACGCCTTAAAAGCGTCTTTATCACACGCTACACCGATGGTAGGGTCCGCCCGCTTTTACAGATAAAAGGGATGACTCGATGCGTGCGGTACTTGTTGAAGATTTTGGCCCCCTCGAAAATCACAAATTAGGTAAAATTGATGCACCTACGCCCGGTGCGGGAGAGGTATTGATCGATATCCACGCAATCGGGATTAATTTCCCCGATACGTTGATGATGCAGGGAATGTACCAAACCAAACCGGAGCGTCCTTTTACGCCGGGCCGTGATGTTGCGGGTGTGATTTCTGCTATAGGCGACGGCGTGACTGACTTTAACGTCGGAGATCGCGTGATGGCGATTGTGGCGTGGGGCGCTTATGCCGAAACATGTGTCGCGCCGGTTGCTCGCTGTTTTGCACTTCCAGACGATGTTGATTACGTAACCGCGGCCGGGATGGCGACAGTCTATATGACAAGCTGGGTCGCGCTGATGGAGCGCGGTGCTTATCAGCCGGGCGAAAAGGTCCTGATTTTGGGTGCCAGCGGTGGTGTCGGTCTGGCTGCGGTCCAGATTGCCAAAGCGCACGGCGCGTTTGTGGTTGGCGGCAGCTCATCCGAAGAACGCGGCAAGATCGTTATGGAAAATGGCGCTGACGCCGTTATTGATCTCTCGGTTGATGACATCAACGAGAACCTCCGTCAGCAGGTCTTTGAGGCCGCCGGCAAGGAAGGCGTCGATATCGTTCTTGATCCGCTTGGTGGTGATATCTTTACCGCAGCGCTACGGACGCTTGCTTGTTCGGGGCGTATTGTCTGCATCGGATTCATCGCTGGAATTCCTACGGCGAAGGCTAACTATTTCAACGTCAAGAATGTGACGCTGGTCGGAATGGCGCTGGATTTGCATTTCAAGTTCAAGCCAGCCGTTATCAAAGCCGCCGCTGATGATGTTCTTAAACTGCTGGCCGAGGGCAAGATTAATCCGCGCATCGAAGGCACATACGAGCTCGGTGATTTCCAGTCGGCCTTGGCGCAGTTCAAAGCAAGTAAAAGTCCGGGTAAGCTCGTCCTGACAACAGGTCGGAGCTAATCACATGGCAACTCGTGTAGAAAGAATACTCAAAGCTGCTCGTGCTAAGGGTCAAAAAACGCTTTCTGAATATGAAAGCAAGCGCGTTCTGGCGGCCTATGGCGTTCCAATCAGCCGCGAAGTCCTTGTCTCAAGCCAGTCGGAGGCTAAAGCTGCCGCAAAGAAGGTCAAATACCCGGTCGTTCTCAAAGGCTGTTCTGCCGATGAAGCGCATAAGACCGAGAAAGGCCTTATTGCGGTAAATTTGGCGTCGCAGTCGGCACTCGTAGATGCTTTCAAGACGATTAGCAAACGCGCTGGCAAAAATTACGACGGCGCATTTTTGGTTCAGGAGATGGTATCAGGGTCTCGAGAGATCATGATTGGCATGCACCGCGATCCTTCTTTTGGCCCGGCGGTTATGTTTGGACTTGGCGGTATCTTCACTGAAATTCTCCAGGACGTAACTTTCCGCGTGGCACCGCTGCGCAAGAAAGATGCTCGCGACATGCTGCGATCGATCCGTGGTCATAAAATTTTGGAAGCCGTGCGCGGCATGCCTGCAGCTGATCTGGATATTTTGTGTCATGCGTTGATGGCAGTTGGACAGGTGGCGTTGGATCACCCCGAGATCGAAGAGATCGATATCAATCCGCTTATTATCCGGGGCTCGAAAGCAGTCGCGGTTGATGCGTTGATTGTTTTGGCAGACCCAGAGGCGGACGGGGCCTCTTCCTGACATGGCTGATGTCATGGAAAAGTTTTTTGCGCCGAAAAGCGTCTGCGTTATCGGGGCATCATCGACAGCCGGTAAGCCCGGCAATGTCGTTGTCAAAAACATGCGCGATGCGGGGTACAAGGGTAAAGTATATCTCGTTAATCCGCGTGGCGGCGAGATTGAAGGTTATAAGGTTTACAAATCCATCGACGAGCTACCGGACAATATCGATCAGGCGGTGGTCACGTTGCCAGCATCCCTGGCGCCAGAAACCGTGCGGGCTCTTGGCGCGAAAGGCACCAAAGCCATCGTTCTGGCGGCCAGCGGGTTTTCCGAAGTTGATCATGCAGGTGAAGCGCTGCAGGACGAGCTTATAGCCGCCATCCGCGAATCTGGTGCGCGGGTTCTCGGCCCGAATACGACTGGCCATGTTTCGACATCGTCATCTTATACCTCCAGCTTCTTTCCGTTGGGTGATATTCCGCGTGGCTCGGTTTCCTACATCACCCAGACCGGTAATTTTTGTGGCATTTCACTGCGCCATATTATGTCGGCAGAGAATTTCGGCATCGCGCGGTCTTGTGGTCTCGGCAACAAGGCTGATCTCGATGAATGCGATCTGTTGGAATATTACGGCTCCGACGACGAGACTAAATCGATCTTTATGTATCTCGAAAGCATCAAGAACCCGAAACGGTTTTTGCGCGTTGCGCGCCGGGTTTCACAAAAGAAACCGGTCTTTTTGCTAAAAGGCGGAGCGTCTGACGCCGGTGCCGCCGCTGCTGTTGCTCATACAGGGTCTCTGGCAGCGGATGGTCGTGTGGTCGATGGCGCCATCGAACAGGCCGGCGTTACGCGGTTACGCAAGTATTCGCATCTATTTCAGGTGGCTAAGGCGCTGGATACGCAAAGCCTGCCGCGTGGCAACCGCGTGTCTTTTCTGTCGCCGTCAGGCGCTTTTACGGTTTGTCTAACAGATATCTGCCGATCGCTAGATCTAGAGGTGCCGGATCTCGAAGATAAGACCTGTAAGCGGTTGCAGGAATATGCGCCGCCATTCATTCGGATGCGTAATCCGGTTGATATCTTTGGCAGCGTTGGGCTGGTCGGGTATGAAAAGGCCTATGGCGACGCGCTGGATGCGGTTCTTGCAGATCGCAATATCGATGCGGTCGTTGTCATCATGATGCTGACGACCGAAACCGGTGTACCAAAGATGGATTTCATCGTTGACCTATCGAAGAAATACCCCAACAAGCCGGTCTATGTGACCTTCATGGGCGAACACAAACACAACGTCGCCGCCAAGGAATACCTCGAGCCTAAAGGTGTCCCTTGTTACATGCTGGTTGAGGAGCCCTTCGAGGTTCTGTCGTTACTGGCGTCCTGTCGAAAGAATATGCCGGTTCGCTAATTCTTTAGGTGCAATTGCTCCTACGCCCATGCACAGGATAAGCTGCTTCCACAATAATTAGAATGTGGGCAGGCAGGCTATGGGTATCAGAACAGGCGCGCAGTATCTTGATGGCATTCGTGATGACCGCGAGGTCTGGTGCGATGGTGAACGTGTCAAAGATGTAACCACTGATGTTCGGTTCGCTGGTGGCGCCAAAACGATGGCCGAGCTGTGTGACCTTCAAAACCAGCCCGACATGATCGACAAGATGACCTATGAGTCGCCGACGACAGGCGACCGCGTAGGCTTGTCCTTTATTCAGCCCAAATCGGCTGAAGACCTGACGCACCGCCGCAAGATGTTCAAGATCTGGAGCGATTATACCTGTGGCATGTTTGGCCGCAGCCCGGATTTTATGAATGTCATGTTGTCGTCCTATGGGGCCGCCAGCGACGCATTTGATTCCGAACAGAGTCAGTTCGGTAAAAACGTGGCGGCCTATTACGAATACGCCCGTGAAAATGATGTGGTAACAACCCATGCACTGGTCAGCCCACAGGTAGACCGGTCCCGGGCTCCTGATGCGCAGGTCAAAGATATTGCAGCGCGCATTGTCGGTGACAATGACAAAGGATTTATCATCAACGGCGTTCGTATGCTGGCGACCCTGGCCGCGATTGCTGATGAGATCGTCGTAATGCCGGCACCAAGCTATCCGCTGACCGACGCCGAAGAAGCGAAAACGCATGCCTTTGGGTTCGTTATTCCGGTCAACACGCCGGGACTAAAGCTGATCGCCCGGCCTTGGGTGGTGCATCAAAATGCCGGGTCACCGATGGACTATCCGCTGGCCAATCATTTCGATGACAGCGATTGCATGATCTTGTTCGATAATGTTCTGGTGCCGTGGGAGAAGACTTTCATCTACCGTGATATCGACGTCTATAACAACGCCCAGAAGAACACCCACACCCATACTCACACGTCGCATCAGTTTGCTACTAAGGATCTCGCCAAGGCGGAGTTTATGCGTGATCTTGCGATTACCGTCGCGCGGTCGACCAATGTTGATCAGTTTCTACATATCCAAAACCAGCTAGCAGAACTCATTCATGTCGCAGAATGGGTTGAGTCCTGCATTCGGACCTCTGAGATTGATTGTTTTCCCGGTCCGGGCGGTACCGTGGTGCCCAGACGGGAATCTCTGCAGACTGTGAAGTTTATGTTCCCGCCGCAATTTCGGCGGGCTTGTGAAATCATTCAGACCATTGGGGCAGGCGGCCTGTTTATGGTGCCATCCTTTAAGATGCTTGATAGCGATCTATCACCGGAGATCGAGAAGTATTTTCAGGCTGCGAATATTGATTCACATGAACGGATTCGATTGTTTCGGCTGGCCTGCGATGCAGCTCTCACGAGTTTCTCAGGCCGACAGCAACTCTATGAGCGGTATTTTGCGGGCGACCCGGTGCGGTCATCAGCCGGTTACGCCAATTCCTTTGATAAGGAACCGTCAATTGCCCGCATAACGGCGCTGCTTGACCGTTGGGAAGCGGAACTCGGTTAGTTGGATGTGAGAGAAGCTCTCAGTCGGTCCGGTTTTCGCAGTAATCGAGGACGGCTCTGACCATGCCGACATAGCCTGTACAGCGGCACAAATGGCCTGAAAGCATATCCCGCAGTTCTTCTTCGGTCGGCTTGGGGTTTTCTTTCAGATAGGCCGTCAGAGACATCAGAATACCAGGAGTGCAATAGCCGCACTGAAGTCCGTGATGCTTTTTAAAGGCGAGCTGTAGTTCGGAGAGTTCACCTTCATCGCTTGCAAGGTTCTCGGCAGTTTCAACAGTTGATCCTTCGGCCTGAACGGCAAGCGTAAGGCAACCACGCATAACCGTACCGTCAACGAGGACCGTGCAGGCACCGCAGACACCGTGTTCACAACCGACATGGCAACTGGTGATCCCAATCTCGTGTGTGAGAAAGTCGCTGAGCAGCATGCGAGGTTCTGCATAACCCGAAACTTCGTCCCCATTCAGAGTCATCGTTACAGTGTGGCGAGCATCTTTATTTAGCTGCGGCATGATTTGGCCTCCTCAATGACCCGGCGACCAAGTCGGCGAACCAGTTCACGGCGATAGCGCGCCGTTGCGTGAATATCGTCATATCCGCCCAAGTCCCAGGCGAATTCATTTAAAGCGTCGTCCAGGGCATCACCTTCAAGGATGTCCCATTCGCGAACTGTCGGTTTGTCTGCGACACCGCCAATGCCAAGCTTGATCTTGTCGGCGCTGGCAACGGCTGCCAGGGCGACAATCGCGAAGTCACCGCGGCGTTGTGCCATTTCAGTAAAGGCATGGCCGTCACCGGCTTTTGCGGTCGGATAACGTGCTGCAACCACCATCTCCCCGGTTTGTTTAGCGGTAGACAACATGCCGGTCTGGAATTCAGCTGCTGATAGAGTTCGTTTGCCAGTGGCAGATTGCAGATCAACTTCACCGCCGAGAACCGCCAGACAAAGTGGCAGTTCGGAGCTTGGGTCCGCATGCGAGAGGGAGCCGCAAACTGTCCCTTTGGATCGGGTCTGATAATGCCCAATGAAGGGGAACGCTGCGTTGAGTAAGGGAAGCTTGCTCTCTAACCCATCCCAGCGCATCAGATCGGCCTGCCGCGTTGCAGCGCCCACCTCAACGTGACCACCGGCCTCGCGGATATAGGTCAACGAGTCCACCTTGGAGATGTCGATCAGAATGCTCGGTTCTGCCAAGCGGAAGTTCAACATCGGCATCAGGGAAAGACCGCCGGCAATTATGCGGGCGTCTTCTCCGCCTGATGCTAGTGCAGCGACAGCTTCCTCTGCGGAAGAAACCTTCAAATAATCGAATGCTTTTGGTTTCATTTTGCAAGTCCCAAACTACGGAGAAGGTTACGCCACCAGGGCTCTCCTCCAGTCACAGGCGCGCCGCCCACCTGGGCGCCGAGCCTTTGAAAAAATTGATTTACAAGCGCTTTAGCTGCGCCTTCGAGTAAACGTCCACCGACTGAGGCAACCGTACCAGTCAGTTCGATCGCATAATCGTACGTGACCATTGTGCCGCCATCTGAGGCGCTGAGCGAAACATGGCCCGAACCCTTGGATGCGCCGAGAGAGCCGATGAGCCCGCCGGACAATGTTGCTTTCTCAGGTTCGACCATTTCGGAAAGCCCGACATTGGCTTTGAAACGACCCCGAACGGGTCCAACACCCAGCGAAACATCAGCTTCGTAGCTATTGTCTCCAACCAGGTCGAGCTTGTGACAACCCGGGATAACTGCTGTCAAGGCTTCTGGATCGAGTAATGTGTTCCAGACCTCTTGCGGGGCTGCCGGAACGAATGTTTCGCCGGTGCCACGTAGGACATTGCCTTCACCCTTGATCGGGGCAGCAGCGATAGGTCGGTCGTTGGCCGGTGGTTTTTCCTCGCCGTGAATCATGGCGCTGATCCGCGATGGCGTCATCGGCAGCGTGATGTCCTCAACATCCAGTGCATCAGCAACAGCGTTTGCCAGACAGACTGGCGTCGACATGCAGTTGCCTTCGGCAATGCCCTTGGCGCCAAGCGGCGTCACCATTGAGGGTGATTCCATATGAACAATCTGGGGTTCAGGGACTTCCCAGGAGGTCGGGACCAGATAATCTGCAAAGGTTCCCGTCAGGAAGCTGCCATCATCGCCATAAACGAACTCTTCATAGAGAGCGCAGCCAACGGCCCATGCAAAAGCGCCGTGAACCTGACCTTCAGCGAGTAACGGGTTCAGGATGGTGCCGGAATCATGCATCGTTACGTATTTGTCTATTTTGACCTCGCCGGTATCTTCATCGATCTCGACACCACAGTAATCGAAGACAAAGCCATAGGTCAGTGACGTGTTGATCTGATCTTTCTCGTTCGGTGATTCCAGCTCTGGAGGAGACCACGATCCGGTTTCGCGAACGCAAGGCTCCATCTCGTCTGGTAAATTGCCGGGTGTCCAATGTGCGGAACCAGCAGCGCGATAGAAATTGATGCCGTTTTCGATGTTCGCGGGGTCACGAATTTTGCCGTCAACGAATTCAAGCTGATCAGCAGGAACATTGAGGGTTTGGCTGGCAATACGGGATAGCTTCGCCTTGACCTTTTCAGCGGCTTTCAGACAGGCAACGGTTGTCGCCGATGAAAAGCGTGATGAATAGTTGCCGGTCGCTATTGACCAGGCATCCTTCGCGGTATCGAAGTCGAGGTTGACCTTAATATGATCGGGTGTCAGCCCCAGAACATCGGCGACAATCTGTGACAGGATGGTCATATGCCCCTGTCCCTGCGGGATTGAGTCAGCGGTAACGCTTACGGTGCCCAGTGGGTCAACGTTGACCGTCGCGTTGGCGACAGCGCCACCCTTTGGATTTCGTTGCCGTTCATCGCGCGGCAGAATATTTGAGAGATAGCCCATATTGGACTGCGCCGGTTCGACGATGGCGGCATAGCCTATGCCGTATTTCTTGCCGGCGGCACGCTTTTCATCGCGGCGCTTTATGAGTGCTTCAAGGGCGCCCTCATCAACAGCCTGCTCAACCGCTGCCGGATAGTCTCCGGAATCAATCAGAGCACCGGCCGCAGCACGATAGGGGAAGACGCCTGCAGGAACCAAGTTCTTGCGGATGACATCAAGCGGATCCATGTCGAGCTCGATGGCAACCTTCTGCATGATCCGTTCGATGGCGTAATACATCTGTGGGCCGCCAAAGCCGCGGACCATGGCGGATGGGCATTTGTTGGTCATCACCACGCGGTTGGTGACGGAAAGATTCTTGATATCATAGGCACCAGTCAGAATGCCGTGCATCCGATAGAGAGGCCCGGGCATTGGTGCGCGCAGGAACGCGCCGTAATCGTCTTGTTGGTCAAACCTGAAACCGGTCACGGTACCATCGCTTTTGACGGCGGCTTCCATTTCAATCAGCCGGTTTGGCGCAGCAGCTGCAGCTGAAAGATGTTCCAGCTTGTCTTCGACCCATTTGACCGGCTTGCCGGTTTTCTTGGAGGCGAGGCAGATTAGAACGACATACGGAAAAATTTGAACCTTTACGCCAAAGCCACCACCGGACCATTGCGGTGTCCGCATGCGCAGCTGTGAGTTCTTGACCCGCAGAGCCATCGACATAACAGGATGTGAGGTGAAGGGCCCTTGATAGTTGGAGGCGACATCATAAAGGTTTTCGCCCTCATGATAATCGGCAGTGACAACGAAGCCCTCAAGAGGTGTCTGAGAATTCCGCGGGTACCGGACTTTCATTTTGACGACTTTATCCGCGTCGGCAAATGCCTTATCTGGTTCACCGTATGTGAAGTCCCGCGTTGAAACGACATTGCTGCCAACCGCTTCATGCACAACGGGCGCGTCGTCAGAAATGGCCTCTTCCTGATCGATGATGGGTTTCATCGCTTCATAGACAACGTCGATCTCGGAAAGCGCGTCTTCGGCGATATAACGGTCGCGGGCAACAACCATCGCCACAGGTTCACCAACATAGCGGACTTTCTCGACGGCGAGGGCCCATTGGTTGATGGGTTGGCGTAGGACGATCAGGAAGGCTTCGGACATTTCCTTCACGTCATCACCGGTCATCACCGCGACAACACCAGGTATTTTTTCAGCTTTGCTTGTGTCGATTGATATGATTTTAGCATGCGCGTGTGGCGAACGAAGTATAGCCGCATGTTGCGTGCCGGCACGGGTTGGCAGATGGTCAGAATACTGGGCTTTCCCCATGAGCAGGATCTCATCTTCAACCCGTTCAACTGGTTGCCCGAGATATTTCTTTGCTTCTACCACGTCCGCCATTGTGATTACCTAATATGTGTTTGAACTTAACGCTCAGCCATGATGATCAAGTTCGGGAAACAGAGTTGGTGCCAGCTATTCGCCACAAAATCAACCCGCTCTTTAGGGGCGAAATGCCGCAATATATTCAGCGAATACACGAATACACACCAACGGTTTGCTCTATAACGAATTTAGCGCAAAATCAGGTCCTATTCGGTAGAGAGAATCATGAAAAACAACATCGTCCAAATTGACCAGACAGTGGAACCGAACAGGCTGAATTTTGCGCCTCAGTTTAACGTGGCGGTGGCGTTTATTGATCGGCATTTGGTTGAAGGGCGCGGCGAAAAGACCGCGATCAGGACGGTTGATGAAGAATGGTCCTATAAGGCTCTATGCGAATCTGTGAACCGATACGGCAATTATCTGCTGTCACTCGGCATTAAACCGGGCGAGCGGCTGATGATGGTGGTGCGTGATTGTCCTGATTTTATCGCTATGTTCTTTGGCGCGATCAAAGCCGGGATTATCCCGGCACCGGTGAATACGCTGCTCCGGACTGACGATTACAGCTATCTGATCACTGATTCTGAATGCACAGGTTTCGTGTATAGTACTCAGTTTTCGGAAACTCTCGAGCCCGCTTTAGTGGCCTCATCCCACAAACCTACCCATGTGATTATTGCGGAAGATTTGGCGCAGAGCGTCAAAGGAGCATCTGATGTTCTTGAAGCCGCGCCCACGACCCATATGGATGACTGTTTCTGGCTCTATTCGTCAGGCTCGACAGGAAACCCCAAGGGTGTCGTGCATCCACATCGTTCGATGGTGTGTACCTCCGAACGGTTTGCCAAGAACACGGCTGGCTTACGAGAGGACGACACGGTGTTCTCGGTTAGCAAGCTTTTCCATTCCTATGGTTTTGGCAATGCGATGACGTTCCCGCTGTGGGTGGGGGCGACAATTGCTTTGTCAGACGAAAAGGTCACACCAGCGATGAGTTTCGGGATGATCGAGAAGTTTCGTCCAACGGTGTTTTTCGGTGTCCCGACGCTTTACGCCCAGCAACTCCGTGTCATGGAGACCGAAGAGCCTGATCTTTCGTCATTGCGGATTTGTATCTCCGCAGGCGAAGCCTTGCCGGGAGACGTGTTCCGTCGCTGGAAGGAACAGACTGGTACTCTCATTATCGATGGACTCGGCTCGACCGAGAATCTCCATATCTTCATTTCCAATCGACCGGATGATTACAAGTTTGGCACCTCAGGAAAGCCTGTGTCAGGGTATGAGATAAAGCTGGTTGACGATGATGAGAATGAAATCACCGACCCTGATGTTATCGGCACCGTCTGGGCAAAAGGGGAATCGTCTGCTCGGCTTTACTGGAACAATCCGGAAAAAACCGCCGCGACCATGAAGGGTGAGTGGCTCAATACCGGTGACATGTATTATCGCGATGCGGAAGGCTATTACCATAATGCCGGGCGGGGCGATGATATGATGAAGGTCGGTGGGTTGTGGTGCTCGCCGTTTGAGATCGAAGCTCGGTTGATTGAGCATCCTAAGGTGCTGGAGGCTGCGGTGGTCGCCCATGCCGATGATGATGGGCTCTTAAAGCCAGCTGCCTATGTCGTGCTTAACGACGTCGCTGATACAGGCGATGAGATGGAGCAGGCGCTGGTGGCGCATTGCCGCGAGGGGTTGGCGCACTATAAATATCCACGCTGGTTCCATTTTGTGGATGATTTGCCGAAGACGGCAACCGGAAAAATCCAGCGCTTCAAGCTTCGGGAAGCGGGTTAAATCGATAAGGCGCTATTTCGTTTCTTGACTTATTTCACTTCGATCTGTATTTAACATATATCTTAATTAACAATATTGTTAAATGATGGAAAATGATCCTTTAAGCGCTACCTTCGCTGCTCTTTCTGACCCCACACGTCGGGCGATCCTTACCCGCCTTGCTAAAGGCGAGGCGTCGGTTGGTGAATTGGCTGACCCGTTTGCAATTTCACTTCCAGCGATCTCCCGACATCTCAAAGTTCTGCAACAGGCTGGATTGATAGAGCGTAAGGCAGAAGCGCAGTGGCGACGTTGCGTCCTTAATCCTGAACCTCTGATGGAAGCGGCAAGCTGGATCGAGCGCTATCGCGAATTCTGGGAATCCCGTTTCGATGCATTGGAGGATTTTCTGAAATCTGAACTCAAGTCCAAAATTTCACCGCTTAGTGGTAGGAAGAGGAAGCCGAAAAATGACAGCTGAAACGTCCTTGTCAGAGGAAGAACTTGTTCTTGAAATTAGCCGGCAGTTTGAGGCGCCACGTGAAGTTCTGTTTCGTGCCTGGACAGACCCATCCTGGATCGTGCGCTGGATGGGACCTGGAGAATGCTCCTGTCCGGTCGCCGAAACTGATGTATCCGTCGGTGGCGCTTTTAAAATCTGTATCCGAGGCGAAGGCGATCATTGGGCCCACGGACATTACCGCGAACTCGACCCGCCAGGACGTCTGGCCTTTAGCTGGCAGTGGGAACAGGAAGACGGTTCGTTAGGGCATGAAATGCTAATCGAAATCGACTTTGTCGATCAGGGTACGGGCACCGAAATGCAATTTAGACAGACGAAGTTCCCGGATAATGAAAGCCGTGGCCAGCATCGTGGTGGCTGGGAAGGCTCGTTCGAATGTCTTGCAGCAATTTTGTCTGAATGAAGGAGATTGATTATGGCTGATCACAATATTGCGTCGCGGGACGAATGGCTGGAAGCCCGGTTGGCATTGCTGGAACAGGAAAAAGCACTGACCCGACAACGGGATGCTGTTTCCGCTGCCCGACGAGCTTTACCCCGTGTGAAAATTGAAAAGGATTACCGCTTCCAAACTGACAAGGGCGAAGTAACACTTGCTGACTTGTTTGAGGGACGTACCCAGCTCATCGTTCAACACTTCATGTTTGGTGAAGGTTGGAACGAGGGCTGCAAAGCCTGCTCCCTCATGGCAGAAAATTATGACGGGGTCGTACCGCACCTAAATCAACGCGACGTCTCTCTTGTCGCCATTTCCCGTGCATCGCTGGATAAGCTTCATGCCTTTCGTAACCGTATGGGTTGGCAATTTAAGTGGGTTTCCAGTCTCGGTTCGGATTTTAACGCCGATTTCGATGTTGGGTTTACTGCCGAGGAGATTGAAGGCGAGATCTACTATAACTATCGCAAAACCAAGTTCCCGATGACGGAAGCGCCTGGCATGAGCGTCTTTGCACTCGACTCAGATGGCTCGGTCTATCACACCTATTCGTGTTATGGCCGTGGGCTCGATCCGTTGATGGGCACGTATCAGTATCTTGATCTTGTTCCAAAGGGGCGGGACGAGGATAATCTGAGTTATGGGATGGAGTGGGTTCGACACCACGACAAGTATGAATGACTGAGAGAAGACTTGGGAGAAGATAATGGCTGACAAAACCACAGGACAATGCCTCTGCGGCGCGGTGAAGTACGAAGTAACAATACCCGAAAAGCCTTTCTATTCGGGGCTGTGCCATTGCAAGGATTGTCAGCGCTATACTGGTACCGCTTTCGCCTCCAGTCTTATGGTGCCAAAGGCAGATATCAAGCTCGACGGCGAGCTGAAGTTTTACGGTAAAGAAACCGACCGGGGCACGGTTATGGAACGTGGCTTCTGCCCCGATTGCGGGTCAAATGTCCTTTGCCAGTCAAATGACTGGGACGACCAGTATGTGTTGGCTGCAGGAACGCTGGATGATCAAAGCCTCTACAAACCACAAATCAATATTTTCACCCGCAGCGCTGTGGCTCATGCACTGGATGCCGGTAAGTTGCATCAGTTTGAAGCGTTCCCCGAAAGCGGAGAGTAATCCGATTACAGGAGAACGCTTAACGTACTGTCGTGTAAAACGGTCTGCGCGAGATTAACAGTTCGCTCGGCAATTTTGAAACCGGTATGGTCCCGGATGAGGACGTCCTGCCGCTGACCGGCATACAAACCTGTTTCTGATGAACCAGTCCGGTTGGCATATAGCAGGATATTCGACGTCGTTTCAAAAATGCCATTCTGCTCTCCGTAATACGCTTCGACGTTTGAGACGATGCGCTGGGTCAGCGATGGAGGGTTCTCTGCGTGTGTAAGGCCCGGGTCTGAAATTTGGTCAACGCGCATTTTCAGCGAGTGATTGTCTTCATCAACAATGGCAATTCGGGATGTTTCATCCTGCGCCGGACGGGCAACGACAGTTGTCACCTGGTATCGGATATCCTCGGTGAGAAGCGCGAACCAGTGTTGAAAAGCGCGTCGATCCAATAAGGCGGCCTCGGCGTACAGAAAGCGCAGGATCGCGAGGTAATCCTCATTATCAACCGTCGGCCGTGCTGAAAACTCAGGCATGATTACTTGGACCCGTTGGAGCGCATCAGCGCGTCCCAACGCTGCATAAACCAAAATTGCGCGACTTCTGTATCGGCTGGGCGGTGGGCCCGGCCCGGCCATTTATGATTTTCGTCCGGCGTATCAAGATAGGGTAGAGCAGTCTGGAAACTATAGGGGTATTGCTGGGCAACCGGGTTGCTACTGGCTGCCGTTGCAGACTCCCAAAGAGCCATATCATCCTATTCAAAGACTCCTGCCGCACCGAAATTGTGAAAGCCGTTTCGGAGCACGCGGTCCTTGTAACCCTGATCGGCTTCCTTTTCGGCAAACACCCAGCTCAACACTTCCATTTCAGTCCCGCTGACGGGATGCCAGAGCCGGATAATCAGTGCTTTCTCACCGGCTCCAGCCTGACTTTCGATAAAGGACATATTGGGAAAGATCGTCCCGACACAGACCCGCAAGTGATGCAGCATTGAAACCTGGTCTGTATTCAACGACTCTTCGTAGAGAGGTTTCAGCGCCTCGGGATGTGTCAGATAATTTTTCTCGGGCATGCCGGGGGCGAGGTAAGTGAGGGTACAGCCGTGGCCTTCATCAGTGACAACGTGAAAACTGTCCTGTCCGTGTTTACGGAAACCATCGCGAATGGTGCGGGCAGCATCCAGCGTTGACGGCCCAATATGAGTGGTGGGTGAATGTTGGCTATCGCCAATAAAATTAAGCGAACCGATCTTCCAATTGGCCTTGGTTCGCCAGCGATGCGGTGGCGCAAGCACTTCCATGCCGCCCGGCGTGCGTTTGAAGAATGTTTCCAGGTACCAGCCGATATCGCCGAGATAGTCGCGTAGAGGTACGGCGTCTTTATCCCAACAGGCGAAGACCAGCCCGTGGAAACTCTCGACGTTCGGTGCAGGGATCAGCCCCATCGCGCTGAAGTCTGTGTCGTCGCGGAAATGGTGATCAAAGCCGGTCGTGCGGAGGGCGCCGTCGATCTCGTACGCCCAGCCATGAAATGGACAGACGAAATTTTTGGTGTTGCCAGCATCGGCTCGGCATAGTTTTGCGCCACGATGGCGGCAGCTATTGAGAAGAACTTTGACGCTGTCTGGCGTATCCCGCACAACAATGACCGGCGCGTTCCCCAGATTGCGGACGACATAGTCGCCGACAGCAGGTATTTCGGTTTCGTGGCCAAGATAGATCCAGCTGCGGTTAAAGATGCGCTCGATCTCCAGCTGATATACCTCTTCGCTGACGAACGCTTCGCGGCTTACCAGCCCGCGCTCCTTATCGACCCATCCTGTCGCATCACTTTTCATTGGGGAATGTTAGGTCAACACCCGCGTTTATGCCACAGCGGGTGCGTTGATGGTTGGTGCATGCTATCAAAACCCATCGAGTTATACGCAAAACGAGGGTGAAATGGGCGATATACATCTGACAATGGGCATGAATGATTATGACCATGTGCGGGATATGTTTAACGGCGCGGTCAAACCAAAGGGCATAGAGCTGACCAGCTTGATGATGGAGGTTGAGGAGACTTTCAAACGTTTCCTGGCGGATCAGGAATGGGACGTTTCGGAAATCTCGTTTGCCATGTCTTGTCAGGCGATCTCGCGCGGTGATGCACCGTTTGTGCTTATCCCGATTTTCCCGTCACGTCTGTTTCGATTGTCCGGTGTTTATATCCGTTCTGATGGCTCGATCACTAAACCGGAAGATCTTCGTGGGAAGAAGGTTGGTCTGCCGCAATGGGCACAGACCGCGACGACCTACGCCCGGGGCTGGCTGACGGAAACCATTGGTATCCCCCTGACAGAGATCGATTGGTATCAGCTAGGCCCTAATTCAGCCGGGCGTCTCGATAATACGGCTGAGCAGCCGCCGGAAGGCGTTAGCCTCACCGATCTTCCTGATGGGTCGCTCGCTGATATGCTGGTCGATGGCACAATTGATGCGTTGATTACAGCCGACCCGCCGCGCCGGATGCTGGCGGGCGATACGGCAATTACGCGGCTTTATCCGGAATTTGAAGGGGTGGAACGGGATTATTTCAAACAGACCGGCATCTTCCCGATCATGCATACAGTGGCCCTTAAGCGTTCTTCCTATGAGGCGAACCCGTGGATCGCGCGTAATATTTTTAACGCCTTTGAAGAAGCCAAGAACAACTCGGTGCGCCGGATGCGCGATATGAATGTTTCGCAAATCGGCCTGCCATGGATTCAACAATATATCGAACGCACCGCGACAGAATTCTTTCCCGATGGCGATTACTGGCCCTATGGCGTTGAACGCAATCGCACGACTATCGAGGCATTTCTACGCTTTTGCCATGATCAGGGTGTGACGCAACGACATCTGACTCCGGAAGACATCTTCGCTAAAGAAGCGATGGAGCCGTTTCATCAATTGCGGGTTTAGTCGCGAAAATTTGACCCCGTCCTCGCCATATTTGTGACAAAACCGGCTATAGTTGCACGCTCGACTAGGCTGCTTGCGCGTGCGGGTGGTTTCCGTGGATAGTGTGGCGGCACATAGATAAAGGACAGTCAGTTGAACAAGTTTCAGACATTGGTCGTGGTCGCCGGGTTGGCGCTTATTCCGGCGATAGCGGTGGCGCAAAGCAAATCTGGTGCGTCAGGGGTCTCGCCAGAGCAACGCAAAGCCTTTGAAGGGGTTATCAAGGATTACCTTCTCAAAAATCCGATCATTATACGCCAAGCGATTGAGGCGTTACGGACGCAGGAGGAAGCGGCTAAAAAAGCCCAGGCCGCTGCGGCTCTCAAGACACATAAAGATCAGCTGTTTTACGACAAGACATCGCCGGTAGCCGGTAATCCCAAGGGCGACATCACGATTGTTGAGTTCTTCGATTACAACTGTGGTTACTGCAAGCGTGCCGCACCGACGTTGAAAGCGGTGATGAAGAAGGACCCAAATGTTCGGATCGTCTATAAGGAATTCGCTATCTTGGGACCGAAATCAATCATTGCGGCCAGAGCGGCTTTAGCGGCGCAGAGGCAAGGTAAATACCAAGAATTTCACGACGGTCTCATGACTGGACAGGCGGATGAAGACAGCATTGCGGCGCTGGCGAATTCACTCGGTATGGATTATGCGAAGCTGCGTAAGGACATGGGTGATCCTAAAATCAATCAGGTCCTGCAGAATAATTATCAACTGGCAACGACGCTTGGTATTAACGGCACGCCTGCTTTTGTGATCGGTGAACGATTAGTGCCAGGTGCTGTCGGAGTAGCGGCACTGACGCAAATCATCAAAGAAGAACGTGCGAAGATGAAAGCCGGCAAATAAGAGCTTCAGCCGTTTGTTTTAAAACGGTTTGTCGCCGATCAATCCGACACGGCGCAGCATGCGTCGTTCCGTTGATGGAAAGTCGGTGCGGGCGTGCTGAATGAAACGATTGTCCCAAATCAAAAGATCGCCGGTCCGCCAGACATGCGTATAGCGAATGTCTGGATCTTCAATACGGTCGAATAAGTCTGCGAGCAGCGCGTCGCTGTCGGATTGAGACAGGCCCAAGACCTCCTCGGTCATGAGCTGATTGACGTAGATCGCTTTTAGACTGGTTTCCGGGTGCGTTCTGACCACAGGGTGTGTCGCGTGCGGCCCGGTCGAACGGTCATAATTGGTCTGTTTCACTTGGGTCGAGTAGTCATAGCCGTTAATGGCGGTCAGGCCGGCCAATTGAGATTTGAGATCAGCGGGTAACTTTTCATAGGCGATATTTGCGTTGGCAAAGAGCGTGTCGCCGCCTGCGCTGGGAACTTCCACGCTATAGAGCAACGTCGCCATCAGTGGCTCTTCATGGAACGCTGAATCCGAATGAAACTGTAATTCGCCATCCGGCAGCGAACCGATAGGGTTGCCGTTTTCCCGGATATTAGAAATCAGCATCAGACGTGGATCACGGTTGGGATCGGTTCTGTTGTTAGTTTTGCTGGGTGTCCCAAAGTTACCCGCAAAGCGGATTTGATCTTCGACTGACAAATCGTTGTTGCGAAATAATAGGACGCCTTTGTCGAGCCATATGGCGCGAAGTGCTGCAACTGTCTCAGTGTTTAAGGTGTCGCTTAGATTGAGGCCGGTGATCTCGGCGCCGACGGCGGCTGACAGCGGTGTTGCGGTAAATGATTGCCGTCGCGATTTACTCAAAGCGTTACAGGATAATGCTGAGATTGCGCAGGTTCTGGTCGCAATCAATGAGATTGACCTGCTTGACGAGAATTTTCCAGTTACCGTCCTGAAAGCCTATTTTATGGCCATACCAACCGGTATAGGTGCGCTTGTCACCCGCCTGAAACTCGGTCGTCAGAAAGGTCGAGCGGATCATCAAGGTGTTTTTGTCCTCGGTGCTGAATGCGCCGACGTTGGAGATCAGTCGGGCCGTTCGGGATAGCGGCTGTTGTGACCAGGCGAACTCATTTTTGAGGCGATAGATACGATCTTCGATGCGACGACGGTCATCAAAACAGACCGCAATTTCGGTGCGTGGATCACCACCATGTGGCGTGGCTGGGACCCAGTAGAGACATTCGGGCACATAGAGAGACAGCCAGTCATCGAGCCGATTTTGATCCAGCATCCGCGCTTCTTTTTCCAGCAACATACGGCAGGTGTCGCGGAGGGCTGGGTCAATGATCTCAGACTCGTCGGTCTGCCAATCGGTATAGCTATCGACCAGGGATTGATAGAAGTCGTCGCCGACGTAGTAGGAAGTACGGGAAGGGTCGTGCTGCATCAGTCGAGCCCCGCGTCGACTTCACGTTCAATAATCAGGTTGGGTTCTGACATCATCAGCTGCTTATAGACCTGCATGGTTTCTCGCAGGAAAACCTCATCGGTTGGTGGGCCAATCAGATAGCCATCTGTGTCGCGTTTGATACGGTCGGGAATACCAAGCCCGCGATGCATATAGACCCACTCATCTTCGACCCCGGCGAGCCCTGTCTGGATTTGCTCAAAATTCATCAGGTCATCAAGTTCGCCGAAATTGGGAAAACTCTCTTGGGTTCGCATCCGCAGGGCATTTACCGCATCGACACAGCCATGCAGTTCGTCTTTGTCATCAATCACCGCCGTGCCCCACCAGGTGGTATCGGTTTCGGTCAATGAGACCGGTTGTGACACCTGAACGTGATTGCCGAGGATATGCAGGTTCGGAAAGACGTTGATGTTCACGGGTTCGGATGACGCCAGGTCCAATATTGAACCGGCTTTATCGCCAAGCTTTTCACGGATCATCGCTTCGTAATGTTCCATACCGGGATGTGGGCCCTCTATATTCCATAAACCTCCCGGGCTGGTATCGACCGCAGGGCGTTTGTCTTTGTAGTGGTGGCCGTTCTCAAATACTTTTACGTAAAACGGTGCATTGTCAGGACTGGATTTGTAATACGACATCCCCTTGTCTTCTTCGCCGCCTTCAACCAGCCGGTTTTCCATCGCCAGCAATGAACGGTGCGAGAAGATGACGTGATAGCCGTCTGCCGAATTGTCGTAGAGCAGCTTCCAGTTACCGTTGAATTTGAGCCTGTTTGCATCACAGAACGAAAGCGTACCGCCAGGGTGACGGTCGAGCCATTCGTCGAGTGGCTTCTTGACGCCACCGAGATATTCCTCGAGCGGTGGCATGTCTGGGTTCAGCGTACCAAAGATAAAGCCGCGATAGGATTGCACGCGCGGCACCTGAGCCAGATTGTATTTTGGATCAGAAAAGTCATCGGCATAGCCGTCGGGCCACGGCACGCCGCTAATCTTGCCGGAATTGAAATAGCTCCAGCCGTGATAGGGGCATGAGAAAGACTTGGCGCTACCTTGATGTTGGCGGCAGACAGTGGAGCCACGATGCGTGCAACGGTTATAAAGTGCGCGTATGCGACCCGTTGAATCACGGACAACGATGATCGGGCGCAAACCAAGTTTCGACGTCACAAAATCATCGTTTTCGGGGATTTGACTTTCATGCGCCAGGAAAACCCAGACCCCACCAAACACCTTGTTCATTTCCGCGCGAAAAATCGCTTCTTCGGTATAGATGCATTGATGAACGCGATCTTCGAAAATTAGCTGCTCAAAATCGAACGATGTCGATTTCGGTCGGGCCACGCTGCTATTGAAGCTGTCATCCGGTGTCATGGCAGAACCTTTGCTGTGCCCGTAATCGTTAGGGGATCAAAAGAAATCGAAATATTCGTTCTGTTCCCAATGTGAAATGCCGTTCTCGGCATCCTGGTCACTATTATCCTCAACATACGCTTTAAATCGATTCAATTCGGCATTCTTGAGGCCAAGATAATAGTCGATGAACGTGTCGCCGATGGCGACGCGGAATAATTTGCTGTTATCCAGGGCATCAAGCGCGTCGTCTAGCGACGTTGGCAGTTTAGGTCTGTCGGATTCATATGGTTCATCATCGGCGTCCCAGGGTTCGGCCTTGCGCTGGATACCGTCGAGGCCCGCGACAATTTGTGATGCGATGAAGAGATACGGATTTGCTGCTGGTTCGCCGATGCGGTTCTCAAACCGTGTCGCTGGGTCTCCTGCACCGCCTAACACCCGCAGCATGGTGCCGCGATGATCATGGCTCCAAGTAGCGCGATCCGGGGCTAATGAGTTGGGCATAAACCGCCTATAACCGTTCACGGTCGGCGTAGCGAAAACCGAAGACGCATTCGCATTTTCGAGCAGACCCGCCATATAATTCTTCGCCAAAGATGAAAGTGGTGTGTCAGAACTGTCAGGCATACAGAGATTTTGAGCTGTATTTCTGTCCACAAGGGATTGATGAAGGTGCCAGCCGTTGGTGCAATATCCTTCAAAGGCTGGTTTGCACATGAAACTCGCGAGATAACCATGGCGGCGGCAGACCTGGCGCGTCGCCGTGCGGAATAGCAAAAAATCATCGGCTGCTTGCTGTGCCGATTGCGCATCGAAAGTGCATTCCACCTGCCCAGGTCCATATTCGTTTTCAATTGAACGTAGAGGCAATCCGAGAGCTTCGTACATCTCTGCCAGCTCACTTAAAATGGGCTGCATCAAGTCGAAATTCGATTCCAGGTGATAGGAATACCCAGGTTCAACCGAGGAGGTCTCGATCGGACGGCCGCGTAGACCAGGTACCCCTGAATTCTTAGGCGTAAGAACGTCTTGATCAACACGGCGCAGATACCATTCGACTTCAAGGCCCACCACAAGGTCGATATTCTTTTCGCGGAACCGGTCGACCTGTTTGCGTAGAATTTGTCGGCTTGAAAAATGAAACGGTGTGCCGTCATCGAAATATTCGTTACATAAAATCCACGCGATGCCTGGTACCCAAGGCAAAGTCCGATAGGTCAACGGGTCGGGTACGATGGTCAGGTTGGGCGAGCCGGTCATTTCATTCAGCCCCATCCCGCCGCCACGGATGAAGGATCGGAATACGCGTCCGCCGGTCGCATCCAACGTAAAGGTCGCAACATTGATGTTGTAACCGTCTGTCAGCGTTTTAAGGAAGACGGGCGCCGAGACTTCTTTGGCGCGTGAACTACCGTGACTGTCTGACCACGCCAAGCGGATTAGTTTGATGTCGTCTGCTTTGAAGCTGTGTTCGAGCTCGGCGGCGCGGCTTTTCTGCTCGTCACTCCACAGATTATGCCGTTCGATAAACCCGCCACTCATAACGATGTTCCGTTCTCAATCCCTGCTGACTGGTAGAGTAGCGTGCTTTCTACCAGTCAAACAGGGGTAAGGGGTTATCGTCCGAATTTGGCCAGCGAGTGCATCCAACCGTGCATACGCTTGGTCATGTTGTCGATATCAGAATCCGTAAACCAGTCTTTGGCATCAAATTTATCGACCGGATATTGTGGGCGGAGGAAATCTTCCTCATAGCCGTAAGGCACGGTCGTATCGATACCCATACCGCCTTCGAAACGAGTGTTAGAGGCAGTCCATTCCTTGTCACCCGCCGTCATACGTTCAGCTGGCATAAAGGTTTGGCCACGACCACCAGGCAGTGGATTGAGGATGTCGGTGTGCGGATTCACGCGAGTCGTCAGGCACCACATGACATCATCCATGTCATAAATGTCGGTGTCTTCTGAACAGGCGATAGCAACGCGTGCACCCTGAGAGGTCGACAGGATTGCCGACAGGAAGTTGCGTTGCCAACCTTCATCGATCTTGCTGTTCTTTTTAACTTGGATGATCGCGCCACCCCAGTCCGTCATGCAGTAGGGAATATTCACATCGGTTACGATCCCCGGCTGCATTCGCTCACACAGCTCATACATTGCGGCTTCCCGGATGGTTGTGTCGATATTGTGCTCATCCATCGTATGGACGCCGAGCGCAAAGATGATCGGCTTTGATTCCGGTGCCCGCGTCGTGACGGCAGTGCAATGGAAGGTCGGAGCCTTGTAGGCTTTACCCATATAGCCCGACCATTCTGGATGGAAATGGTGACGTCCTTGTTGCCCGGATTCTTCGGACTCCGCGGTCTCGAAGCGGCGGTCGCGTGGATAGATATAGCCCTCCAGAACAACTTCGGCGTCTGCCAAGGACAGCGCATCGACTGTACGGGCCTGTACCATTCGAACTGGAGCGCCCTGCATGGCTCCCGCGACGGCAATTTCGTCGCAGCCTTCGGGCAAGATGACATAGTCAAAACCGGCACCCGCCAGCATTGTGCAAGACGGCGGTACGCCGAAGCAGACCGTAATCGGAATGGGTTCGTCAGATTTGTAATAGCGACTGGCGACCTGCCACATATGCGAGCCGGGTGAGATCTGGAAGGTGCCGATATTGCCCCAGCGGAAGTTCATCCGGTTATAGCCAAGGTCGGTGCCGCCTTCGAAATGTTTACCAGTGACACAGCGAATGCCGGAGCCAACGGTTAGTTCAGGCTCATATTCGGTGTGACGAACAGGAACGATGTAATCGTTCACATCGGCAGGGTCTTCGATCACCACTTCCTGAACCGGGGCATCTTTCTGATCGATGATGACCGGCGGGATTGGATTACGAAGGGCATCGGCTGTCATCCGGGTGCGGGTGACGTTGTCGGGCCAGCCGAACAGCTTGTTAATAATGGTTTGATCACTCAAAAGGTTTGTGACGACACGATTATTAGGTTTGCCTTTGACGTTGTTAAACAGGATTGGGCAACCGCCATCGAATTTCTTTTGCAGGGAAATGATCTCGAGATCAGGGTCGACTTCTTTGTCTGTTACGACCAGATCGCCTTCTGCTTCCAGAAACTCCAGAGTGCCGCGGAGATCATATACTTTGTCCGATGGTGCGCCGGGGGCGGCGTCTTTGCGTGCCGTGCTCATTTTCACTTCCGAGTTGTGTTAAAAGAATGCATTTGTCTACGGGACGGGTGCCAAAAAGGCAAGGCAGTGGGTGGACAGAGATGGGCTGCTCCAGTATTTCAGTCCGCACGATAAATGGAGGATACAGTGAAAGCAGACGTCAACGGCATTACCTTGAATTACGAAGTTTCCGGTACTGAGGGAAAACCTTGGATCACCTTTGCACACGCGCTGTGTAATAACCTTACCCTGTGGGATGCCCAGGCGGAGCTGCTGAAAGACGATTTTTGTATTCTGCGATATGACCTTCGTGGGCTTGGTCAGTCTTCGGCACCCGAGGGACCCTATACATTCCCGATGATTATCGCCGATGCGGTTGGCCTGCTGGATCACGTTGGTGTCGACAAGACACATTGGTGCGGTCTCTCAATCGGCGGCATGATGGGCTATGGCTTGGCGCAAGAGCATGGTGACAGACTGTTGAGTCTGACTGCTTGTGACTCGCGCCCGGATGCGCCGCCGGATTACCAGGCTTACTTCCAGCACCGTATTGATGTCGCTGCCGAAGAAGGCATGGAGGGGTTAGTTGAATCGACAGTGACGCGCTGGTTCACCCCAGAATCGGTTGCCGCCAATATTCCAGTTCTAGACAAAGTGCGGGCAATGGTCCGTTCGACTGATCCAACCGGTCATGCCGGGTGCTGTCAGGCGCTCAAGACGCTGGCCTTTGGCTCACGGCTTGGTGAAATCTCAGTGCCAACGATGATTGTCGGTGGCGCGAACGATAAAGGCGCACCGCCGGAAGCGTTGGCCGCAGCCGCGGCCGCTATTCCTGGTGCCAAGCATGTTCTCATTCCTGCAGCGGGACATATCTCAAATCTTGAAAATCCCACAGATTTTAACGCTGCGCTGAAAGAATTTCTCGGCGGGCTCTAAGAGACACCAACCGGTTTGCGCGGCACGAACAACGTCGCCAAGCCAACGATTGAGCAAATTGCGAGCAACATAAAGACCTTGTCGGTCATGTCGTTGGTGATCATAAGCCCAACGATGACCGGCGTGATTGCGCTGCCGATGAGACGCCCCGTTGACATAAAGGCGAAGATTGTTCCAGCGGTACCAGGCGGCATGGCAGTGCGGACCATCATATCGCGGGCTGGTCTTACCAACCCTTGAAGAATGCCGATGCTCGCGAACACCGCGAGAAGAGCAAACACAGGCATATTTATTTCACCGATAACGACAAGGGCGACCGCTGTCGCCATAAAGGAAATAGTTGCGACCAGCCCATGACGCGGTGTTTTATCTGCTAGCCAACCTCCGACGATAACACCGAAGGCGGAGGCGATAAGAAACGCAGTAAGCGCGGTGCTGGCGGTGGTTTTCGCAACGCTGTGTAACTCGACCAACGTGAAAATGCCAAACGCCTGTATGCCACTTGTGACCATGGTGGTGACTAGGAAAAATGCAAACAGGACCAGAACTGACGGGGTTATCAAAAGGCGTAGATTGGCCTTAGCTGATCTGACCGGTCGACGTTTGAGGGCTTTCTCTGGTTTCTTTTTACCAGCAACTTGGTCTTTTAGAATGTGTGCCTGACTGGCGACCACGACAGCGGTGATCATACCGAATCCGGCGACAGCGATGAGCGCGAGCCGCCAATCCCACAGAGCTGCAAGAAAGGTGATTGTTACGGGTGCCAAGGCGGATCCTGCTGTCCCGGTAACTGTATGCATGCTGAAGGCACGCCCTATACGACTTTCATCAATAGAGGAATTCATGATGGCGTAATCAGCTGGGTGAAAAACGCTGTGACCTAATCCGGCCGTTACAGCCAGAGCAATTAGCATGGTGTAGCTGTCGGCGAATGCCATGGCACCGATTGAAACTGCTTCGAGTGTCAAACCACTAAACAATATTGCCCGCGCGCCGATCTTATCGACCAGGAGTCCGACGGGTAGCTGTGCTAAGGCTGCAGCAATAGCAAATGCGGCGATAAAGATACCAAGTTGCGCAGGATTATAACCAAAGTCCGCCGCTAGAAATGTAATCAGCAGGGGCAAGGTGAGGTTATAAAAATGGCTCATAAAATGGCCAGTACCGATCAGGCCTAAAATCCTAATTTCTGTGCCAACCGTCGTGCCGGTGCTGGAATGGGTAAGCTGCGCCATGGCGTGTAAATGCCATAAACCAACAATTAAATAAAATCATATTTTTAATATGTATTATGTCTATATATTATATCTTAAGATGGTGAGTACCTTTGATGTTATGGCTAAGTCGCCCTATCGGATTTAGTCGGCGGGCGCTAAGGTTAAAAAGGCGATATTTACTACAAATTCTAACTTTCGGAGGCCGCTCAGTGCCGACACAACTCGATCCGCCATTCCGTTTGGAACATATCGGTAGTCTGGTAAGACCACTTGCCTTGCTGAAAGCACGCGAGGCCAATGCAAACAGTGAACTAGACGCCGCAGGATTGCGCGAAATCGAGAATGCCGAGATCGAAAAAATAGTCACTTGGCAGGTGGAGCAGGGCTATCGCGTTATCACTGACGGGGAGTTCCGTCGTAATGCCTATACAGACGGTTTTGGTTTGGCTGCTTTTGACGGCATGGCCCGCCGCGAGGTCCCTGATGAGAATTTTCGCTATACGTCGCAGAACGGCGGCTCGGCGGATTGGCACGGGGTTTTTGTCGATGGGAAGCTCGCATGGAATAAGCCCGTTAATGCTGATGACTTCGAATTTCTGGCATCGGTGACGCCAGACGGATGTGTTCCGAAGATTACTTTACCGGGACCGTGCCACATTCATTATCGCGCGGGGCGGGACAGGATCAGCAAAGATGTCTATCCAAATCTAGATAGTTTTTGGGCAGATGTGGTTGATGCCTATGACAAAGAAATAAAGGCACTTCACGCCGTCGGCTGCCGTTATATTCAATTTGATGAAACATCTATCGCTAAGTTCAGTGATCCCAAAATTCAAGAAGGCCTCGCAGCCCGTGGTGATGATTGGCGTGATCTTCTTGACCTCTATACAGGTGTCATTAATCAAGTGATTGCCAACGCGCCAGAGGACATTGCCCTCGGATTACATCTTTGTCGTGGCAATAAAGGTGGGGCCTGGCAAGCCCAAGGCGGCTATGACGAGATCGCAACTCATCTGTTCCGTAAGCTCGCGGTGCAGTTCTATTTTCTGGAATATGACACACCGCGTGCCGGCAGCTTTGAGCCGTTAGCGGAAGTGCCCGACGATAAAATCGTCGTCCTCGGGCTCTTATCCACCAAATTGCGCGAATTGGAAGACCCAGACTATATCAAGCAGCGGGTGGCTGAGGCTGCGCAATACATGCCAATGGATCGATTGTGCATCTCCACGCAATGTGGGTTCTCCGGGGGTGTCGAGGGCACCGGTCTCGATGCCTATGATCAGCTCGCCAAAACCCGGTTAATGCTGAAGTTGGCGAAAGACCTTTGGGATTATGAGCCGCCGACAGTTTAATATTTCGCACTGATTATTGAGCCGCTTTGGTTTATAAAATTGAGAATAGACGCAGTGGAGAGTGAACTATGCCATCCTTTGATATTGTTTCCCGTACGGATATGCCTGAGGTCGATAACGCGGTTCAGGGCGCGATGCGTGAGATTGGAACCCGCTACGACTTCAAGGGGAGTTCAAGCTCGATAGAGCGTACGGACGAGGTTCTGCAAATTCTGGCAGATGATGAGCTTAAGCTCAAACAGGTGCAGGAACTTCTGCGCGGTCATATGGCCAAGCGCAAAGTTGCTGTTGGTGCGCTTGATTTTCAGACGCCAGAACAAGCGTTTGGTAATTCCATGCGGCAGAATATTGTCGTCAAACAAGGCATTGAACGCGAGCTGGCGCAAAAAATCGTCAAGATGATAAAGGGCGCCAAGATGAAGGTGCAGGTCGCTATTCAGGGCGACGAGCTACGCGTCACCGGTAAGAAGCGCGATGATTTACAGGCGGCAATGGCGCTGATCAAAGAGAGTAAGTTTGAGCACCCGCTGCAATATATAAATTTCCGTGACTGATATTAGCTGCGCGTTAGCGTGTTCTCATCAGTGTGCACAAATTGCTTCCGGCCATAAATGTCGACCAGTGTGGTTTGGCCGTAGGACATTTCGTGCTCGCCAACGACGACCTTCTGGCTGAAAGACCGTGTGCTGGCTTTTTGGGCCATAAATGGCGACTCAATAATTTTCCAGGTGTCGTGATCAGCAGAAGCTGATACGTCGAGAATGGCTTCTCCTTCGTGGTGTACAGCCCAGGTACATTTGCCGCCCGCAAGGACAGAAACAGCGCGCGGAATCTGTAAAGAGTGCATGACGATTTTTGCCGCTGCATCCCACATCCAGTATCCTGTTTGATGATGAAACACCTTGTCGTTTGATTTGCGCTGAACGACTTGGGTGTAGTGCAGACAGGTGAGAAGCTGTTCCTCGGCATTCTCGACATCGCCAATGGCCGTGTAGGTGATGGTCTCATAATAGGGATTGTTCTCAGTGCCATCGGGTTCAGGCGCGATATCGATCCCTTTGTCGCCTTTCCAAACACCGATCAGGCCCGTCAACGGCCCATAATCAAATTCATTGTCATTCATCACATGCCCTCAAATTTCGTCTTTTTCATTGTGCCCGGCGGTAAACCAGCCATTCTGTCATACAAATAGGCAAAACGGCATCGTTACGCCAGATCATTTGGAGGCTTTTCTCATGGATTCTGGAGTTGAAACACCGAGAGAACTCAATCAGCTGGGGAAGGCGTCTGACACTCGTGAGACTTTGGCGCGGGCCAAGCGCGCCGTTACCGAGGCCGGTCTCGATGATTGGCTCATCGTTGATGTTGATGCACATCATTTTGAAAATCAGTCCTGGGATCAGATTGTCGAGTTGATCCCCAATGACATTGTGCGCCATGTCGCTGAATCTTTTACGCGCAATGGACATCTGCATCCCGGGATAATGCAGTCCTCGGGCTGGCCCGCCAATCAGGGAGTCGGTGGACGCGTGAGTCATGATCAGGGGTTGGAGGAAATAGCTAAAGCGGAAGACGGTGTACACCGCGATATCGAACTCATTCGGCGAGCGATGGATTCCCTCGCTGTTGATTATCAAATTACTTTTCCGACCCCGATGCTATCGCTTGGCCTCCATCCTGAAGACGATGTGGAGGTTGGCCTGGCAGATGGCTATAACCGTTGGCTGGTTGATAATGTTCTGTCATCTGAAGACAGAATCTACTCGATGCTGTATCTGCCGTTTAACGACCCAGCAGCGTGTGAACGCATCGTTGCAGAATACGCTGATCATCCGAAAGTTACAGGTTTTATGGTGACGTCTGTCCGCTACAAGCCTGTCCACCATAACCAGTATATGCGGATCTATCGGATGATAGAGGAAAGCGGCAAGGTGCTCGGTTTTCATGCCGGGCCGAACTGGCAGAATGAAGGCTATGTCGGTCAGCTCAACCGCTTTATCTCGATGCACGCGATTACCTTTGTGCTGTGCAATATGGTCCATATCACCAATTGGATCATAAATGGTCTGCCAGAGCGGTTCCCTAATCTTCCTGTCTTATGGATAGAGTCTGGTCTCGCTTGGGTGCCGTTTATGCAGCAACGCCTCGACAATGAATATTTGATGCGGTCTTCAGAAGCGCCAAATCTTAAGCGCCTGCCCAGCGAATACATGGCGGAGATGTTCTACACATGCCAACCGATGGAGCGGACCAGCATGAAACTGTTGGAGGCAACGTTTGAATCGATCAATGCGCCGACGCAGCTACTCTACGCATCTGATTGGCCGCACTGGGATTTTGATTTGCCGACGGTGATATCCGACCTGCCATTTATCGATGAGCAGGCCAAACGCAATATCCTCGGCCATAGTGCGGCGAAGCTGTTCGGACTTGATACGCTCGGGAAATAATCAATCTTGCTGGCTGTTCACAACACCGCCCCAGGCCATATTGATCGCCTGTTCAATGAACATGCCGGTCATTAAGGTGCGAAAGACCTCTTCACCAATCAGGTCCTGGACCTGCCATTGCGCAGCGTCGAGTTCGCGAAACTCGTTCCATACCATATTGCTGCCAGCGTCCAATTCGTACTCGTCGGCCCACTCCAAAAAATCATCGCATTCTTCGAAATGCTGAATGGCGTGAAATGCTGCGATCATAAGATCTAACGGTGTCGTTTTGTCGGGATTGATGTCTCGGCAGGGCATTGTGACCTGATCGTCATCGCGCGTGAACAATAGGGACGGCCAGTCCTCGCCTTCAATGATCTCGTCACTGACCACGACATTAACGCCGTCGCGCTCCATCATTATGACAAGGTCGTCTTTAAAGGCCAAAATCTGTCCCTAATACTTTAGGTTGTTACCGGTGCGTCGGGTTCGCTAACGGTATAGCGCCGCAGCATGCGTTGTTCTTCTGTCGGGAAGTCAGTGCGGGCGTGATTGGTGCAACGATTGTCCCAGATGATCAAATCATCGATCTTCCACTCGTGAGCATAGACGAATTCAGGTTTCTCCGAATGGTCAAACAGTTCCAGCAGCAGTTCTTCGCCTTCGGCAGGATCCATATCGACGATATCCTGAGTCATCAGACGGCTGAGATAGAGCGTCTTCCGGCCACTATCCGGATGGGTTCTGACAAGCTGGTGCTGCGCCCGTGGTAACACAGGGTCGGCGGCTATCGTGTCGGCCCGATCAACCGCCTCATAGTCATAGACAATACGGGTTACCAGGTTTTCAATTCGGTCTTTTGTCTTCTGAGACAGTGCTTCATAAGCGGCATAGAGATTGGCAAACAACGTGTTACCGCCGCGTGACGGAATTTTGATGCCATACAGCGTCGTTGCGCGATAAGGACTCTCGCGATGGGCACCGTCCGAATGAAACATCATCTCACCATCGGGGAGAACGCCGATTAACTTACCGTTCTCACGGATGTTACTGACATACATCATGCCGCGCTGACCGGTCCGTCGGTTGTTTTTGTCGCGGCTCTTTTGACGGTCGCCGCCGTCGCCTCGACCAAACATGTTGGCGAAACGCAGTTGATCGGCCGCCGCAAGTTCCTGGCCGGGGAAGCACAGAACCGAATGATCGACAAAAGCTTGATAGAGCATTTTCTGTGTGGCTTCATCGACAGGTTTGCTTAGATCAACACCGCGTATCGACGCGCCAAGTATGGGCGATAGCGGCTCAATGTCGATTGTCAGGGTCATGGTCTTCGTCCCTAATTTCCGAGCGGAGCGTCGGGGTCACTGACAGTATAGCGCCGCAATAACCGCTGTTCCTCATCCGAGAAGTCAGTACGGGCGTGGTTAGTCGATCGGTTATCCCAGATCACGAGATCGCCCGGTATCCATTTGTGAGCATAGACGAATTCTGATTTTTCGGCGTGATCGAACAACTCGGCCAGTAAGGTCTCGCTTTCCGCATCATCCATATCGAGAATTTTCTCGGTCATCAGTCTACTGAGATAGAGCGATTTACGTCCGGTGACCTGGTGCGTTTTGACCAATGAATGGCGGGCCCGCGGCAGGGTGGGATCTTCGCCGATGGTGCTACGATCCTGGGCGGCGTAATCATAAACCGTCTGGGTTTCGAGGTCTTTGATACGATCCTGCATTTCAGGCGACAAGGCGTCATAAGCAGCCTGCAGATTGGCAAACAGCGTATTGCCGCCGATAGAGGGGATTTTGATCCCGAATAGAGTAGTAGCACGGTATGGATATTGACGATGTGCGCCATCGGAGTGGAACATCATCTCGCCATCTGGGAGTGATCCAATTGGTTTGCCATCCTTGCGAATGTTGCTGACCAGCATGACGCCACGCGTTGCAGATTTTTTCAGATCGCCGCTCGACTTACTGCGATAGGCGCCGTCGACCCTGCCGAACATCGCCGCGAACCGGCGCTGGTCCTCCGCTGAGATTTTTTGATCGGGAAAGCACAAAACGCAATGTTTGGCGAACAGGTCACGAAGTTCGTCTTGTGTGCGATCATCGACTTGCTCGCGGAGGTCAATCCCCCGCACTGCCATGCCGAGCGCTTCCGAAAGAGGTTCTAGTTCGATGGTTATTGTCATCGCTAAGTCTCGCTTAAAGTCTGCCGCCTACGTTAACGGATTTTTCTGCCAGATTGAATCGATTGGTCGGGATGGCATCGAGATCTGTACCGGTTACACGGACAAATCGTGCACCATCCGGAAAATGAATTGAATGAATATCGCCGATCTCGAACGTTCCAGCCTTGCCGGGTGTAAGGCGGAAGGTTTCGGCCTCATCGAGGTCCGCAAACCCTTCCTTGGCACCGTCATCCTTGCGGTTCCACAGAGTCATGTCGGTCCATTCGGCGGCCTGCCCGTATACTGCCCAACTACGACCATGGTCGTGCGGCGGGCCTTTTTTGCCGCCCTCATAAACATGGACCAGAACGTTGTATCCGGTTTCTTTGTCACGATAGAGCGTTCGAATACCGGGCTCGGCATCGGGACCGCATTCCGCGGCAACGAATTCAGGATCGTTCAGCAGCGTTTCCAGGTTTTGCTGGATCATCTGGCGACCTTCGGGACCTTTATAACTGTTAAGTGCCTCGCTACAGGCCCGACAAAATTGATCAAACGCAGCTACCATTTCGATTTCTCCAAAGTGAACGGTTTCGCGGCGAATTTACCCGGCTTGCGTCACATAGGAAAGAGGCTGTGTGCTCTACCGTCCGCATCGCCTCAATGTTATGAAGAAGGGACATAATGGAGGAACCCGATGTTTATTAGTGGCGAGTGGTGTGCGGCGGAAAGCGGCAGGAGTTTTGAAGTAACAAATCCCGCAAACGGTGAGAAAATCGCCGATGTGCCGGATGGTGGGCAGGTAGATGCCGCGCGCGCTATTCAAGCGGCGCATGACGCTTTTGCAGGCTGGTCGGGAATGACCGCTTATGAACGCTCGCGTATCCTCTACAAAGCCTATGAGTTGATGAGCAAGCGGCGCGAAGAAATTGCTCGTACAATGACGACTGAGCAGGGTAAGCCATTGCGCGCTGCCATGAATGAAGTTCAGTACGGCGCGGATTTCCTGTTGTGGTATGCTGAAGAAGCCAAGCGGGTTTATGGTGAAACTATCCCGGCACCGCGTGGTGATCAGCGGTTTATTGTTCTGCATCAGCCGGTTGGCGTTGTAGCGGCGGTGACACCGTGGAATTACCCGGCCTCGATGATCACCCGCAAGATCGCACCAGCATTAGCGGCAGGTTGTACGATTGTTCTTAAGCCGGCTGAAGCAACACCGCTTTGTGCTATTGAGATTTTTAAGGTCCTCGAAGAAGCCGGTGTGCCGGAAGGTGTTGCAAACCTTGTAACGGGCTATGACCCGAAACCAATAGGCGAGGAGTTCGTCACCAACCCGCTGGTTCGCAAGATTACTTTCACCGGCTCAACAGAGACTGGCAAATTGCTGGCGAGAGGCGCTGCGGATCAGATGAAGCGCGTATCGCTGGAACTCGGTGGGCATGCGCCATTTCTAGTGCTTAAAGATGCTGATCCGGTGTTTGCGGCCAAGGGCGCTGTCCTGGTCAAATATCTCAATACGGGCCAAGCCTGCATCTGTCCTAACCGCCTGTTTGTTCACAAATCAGGCGTTGAAGCCTTTACCAACGAGTTTGTCTCGCGCGTTGAGAAAATGCGGGCCGGGAACGGGCTGGAGCAGGGCATTAATATCGGCCCGTTGGTGAATGAAAAAGCCATTGAAAAGGTTGAACGTCAGGTAGCAGATGCGACAGAAAAGGTTGCGGAATTGCTGTGCGGTGGTCACCGGCTTATGGATGACGGGTTGGACAAAGGCCATTACTACGCACCGACGGTTCTCGGCAACGTCACGCCCGATATGTTGATCTATCGTGAGGAAACCTTTGGTCCGGTAGCGCCGGTTATCGCTTTTGATGATGATGACGACATATTGGCGATGGCGAATGATACCCATTATGGGCTTGCTGCTTACGTCTATACGCAGAACCTGTCTGCCGCGATGCGGACTTTTGAAGGGCTGAGGTTCGGTATAATCGGTATCAACGATATTAACCCAACAGGGGCAGCAGCGCCGTTCGGGGGACAAAAGGAGTCCGGATTAGGTCGCGAAGGCGGGCATGAAGGAATTTCCGAATATCTGGAAACCAAACTCGGCGGTTTCTCAATATAGCGAGAGACACAGTGATGGCAGATAAAGAACGTTTCCTGGATATCTTCCGGCACATGATCCTAATCCGCCGTTTTGAAGAGGCGGTTTTTGATTTTCACGAACAGAAATTGTTTGGCGGTCACTACCATCTCTACATAGGCCAGGAAGCGACCGGTGCTGCGGTTATGGCATCGCTGGGCGACAATGACCGAATATTCTCTACTCATCGCAATCATGGACATCTGATCGCGCGCGGGGTTGATCCGAAGAATGCATTGGCCGAAATCCTAAATCGGGCTGACGGTACCAATGGCGGGCGCGGAGGCACGTTTCATTTAGCCGACGCCTCGGTCGGCATGCCGCACACTTCAGCTTTGGTCGGTGGTGCCGTCCCGCTGGCAGCGGGCGCTGGATTTGCTGCCAAGCTGCAAAAATCTGGTGGCATCGGTGTGTCGATGTTCGGTGATGGCTGTTTCGAAGAAGGCGTCGTCTTTGAGACCCTCAATTTGGCGCGAATGTGGGAGCTTCCGGTAATCTTTGTTTGTGAGAACAACACGCCGGGGGCGGTTCTAAAATCGGCTGGCGGCAATAACACGTCGAATCTACCTGAAGGCCGAGTCATGCAAATACCGCAGGCGCTTGGCATGGAATGCCATGAAGTCGATGGTGGCGATGCGGATGCGGTTGATCTCTTGTTTGCTGATTGTGCGGCGCGCGTACGGGAAACCGGTCAACCTGTTTTCATCGAAGCGCTGACTGAACGCTGGCCAGGAAATTATTTTTCATTCCCGAGTATGGTAACGGGTGTAACCCGGGTTTCGATGGCGTGGGACGGCGGTTCGATAAGCGGTGAGTATGAGGACTGGTTTAGAGAACATGACCCAGTCTTACGATTTGCCCGTCAGCTGATTGTTGGTGGTGTGGCGACGTTTGGCGATATAGCTGGAATCGATGTCGAAGTGACCGAAACAATCGAGGCGGCCAAAGAATTTGCCTTGAGTTCGCCCTTACCAGGAACCGACAGCGTCCACTCTCATGTTCTTGCCGGGGAGGGCTGATCATGACTGTCATGACGCACTCCGAAGCGCTGGTAGAAGCCATCCGCGAATGTATGGATGAGGATCCAAATGTTGCGCTGGTCTGGGGCTCTTTGATGGGCGTTGGTGGCAATAATGACCATGTCCAACATATCAAAACTGATTTCGCTGATCGCATTTTTCATCCGCCAATTTCTGAAGCGGCCATTGCCGCCATTGCGACGGGTGCCGCGATGGATGGTGTGCGGACGATCTTTCCGATGGGGACGGCCAGCTTTATGTTCCGCGCCTGGGATCAAATCATCCATGAGGCCGGTGCGGCGCATTACATGTCGAATGGCGCTGTATCCGTACCAGCGGTATTTCATGTGGTGCATGGGCTCCGCGGTGGTGGTTCTGTCCAGCACAGCCAGAGTCCGCAGTCGATGTTGTGGAACGCGCCCGGGATTGAAATAGCGATGCCGTCGTGCCCGGCAGATGCCAAAGGGCTGATGCGCACTGCGATCAAAAGCAATAACCCGACTGTCTTCATCGATCATCAAAAACTCAACAAACGATCTGGTGAGGTGCCCGATGGGCCTTATGATATTCCGTTTGGTGTCGCTGACGTCAAGCGGGAAGGGAAGGATGTTACGATCGTTGCGGCATCGTTGCAGGTGGTTCATGCGTTGGAGGCAGCTGAAGCATTGGCCGAAAATGGCATCGAGCCGGAGATCGTTGATCTGCGATCTTTGGTGCCGCTAGATGAAGGCGCGATTCTGAGGTCGGTTGGTAAGACCGGCCGGTTGCTCGTTGTTGACGAAGCGCCACCGCGCTGTTCAGTGGCGTCAGAGATTGTCGCGACCGTTGCAGAAAAAGGCATGGATTTGCTCAAGACACCACCGGTACGGCTCAACCGCATGCCGGTTCATGTGCCGGCCAATGTCGCATTGGAAGATTTTGTTGGTCCCAATACGGATCGCATTATCGAAGTCGTAAAACAGCTCTGCGATTAAAGCGATTCAAGAACCTTCTCGACTTCCGGCCAGCTTTTTGCGCCATTAGTCCGGAAGTCGTTTGCTAGGGACTCCGGTAAATACTCGTTTACCGCGGGCTCAAAACTTTCGCGTGCTTTCATGCGCTCAAACCAGTCGAGCGCGCGGGGTCGCGCTGGCGGCCATTTCTCCAACATGGTGAACATCGCCAGTCGGTTCACATAAGGAAGCACGCCAATATCGGCGAGAGAGAGGCTGTCACCGGCCAGCCACTCATGATCGGCCAGAGCTGATTCCATATCCTTCAGTAGTTTTTCGAAGACCTGAACTGATTTGACAAATTCGGGCCCTTCAAACCCTAGCTCAAACCAACCACGTTTGCGCTCGCGAAGCCCGGCATCGGGTGTCTTGGCGAAAAACTCTTCGATCTCATCTTTTGACATATAGCTCATCGTGACGCGGTGTGAGCAGGTAAAGGTGAGAGTCGCGCACATCGGATGAACATATTCATCAACGAACTTTGTCCAGTTGCGCATGCGGGCGGCTTCGACAGGATTGGCAGGCCGCAAAGGCGTGTCGGGGTTAATATGGTCGATATATTCACAGATCACTGTGGATTCTCGGATCACCGTCCCGTCATCTATCAACGTCGGGACAACGCCTTTTGGGTTGAGCTTTAGATACTCTGGTGTGAACTGTTCACCCTTGAGGATGTCGATGTAATGACCGGTCCAGTCCATATCTTTTTCGGACAGCACCATACGCACTTTAGCCGCGCAAACTGATGAACCGTGGTGATAAAGCTCAAGCATTCTGTTTCCTTTTGTTTGTTTACCGCTCACCCCACCCGGCTACCCACTAGGATACTGGCTTTGGGTGGCCGGGTGGGGTGAGTGGAGCGCTTTTACATGTGTAACGCGACGCGGCCGATGGATTTGCGTGAAAGTACCAATGCCATCGCTTCCCTGAAATTGTCGAGTGGGAAGGTCGCGCAGACCTGCGGTTTGATTTGCCCAGCAGCGGCCCAGTCGCCGAATGCAGTCATCAGGCTGCGGACACGATCTTCCATTTCATATCGTAAATCGACAGGGCTCCATCCGTAATAGGTGCCCATGTTAAGACCGCACACCGTCACATTTTTCACGAGCACGATATTACTCGGAATTTGCGCGGCGCGACCTGATGTAAACCCGACCGGACATATTCGGCCTTCCATCGCGATGCAGCGCAACGATTGATCGAATACGTCGCCGCCGACCGGGTCGAGGATTGCGTTCGCGCCCTTGCCCCCGGTGATCTCGTTGACTTCGTCGCGGAAATCACCGTCTGAATAATCGATGACGTGGTCGGCGCCTTGCTCCAGTGCGGCATCGCGTTTCTTCTTGGTGCTGGCAGTGGCAATGACCGTGGCACCGATAATCTTCGCGATATCAATGGCGGCGAGACCGATCGCGCCGGCTGCGCCGTGGACCAACAAGGTTTGTCCGGCTTGCAGGTTGAGCAAATGCGGCCACATGAGGGCTGCGCCGCTCGTTGCATAAGAATTAAAATTGGTCGCCTGCGCGAAGGTCAAGTTATCGGGAATAGGGTAGGTGTTAACTTCCCAAGCAACGGCTTCTTCGGCATAGGCCCCCCAGTCGAGGGCGGCGCACACTCGATCACCGGGTTTAAACCTGGTGACCTCGGCGCCGCATTCGATGACTTCTCCGGCGCATTCAGTGCCGGGTGTAAAGGGTAGTGGTGGCTTGCGCTGGTATTTCCCGGCGACGACAAGATTGGCGGCAAAGCTAACGCCCGCAGCCCCCACTTTGAGGCGAACCTGTTTAGGCTCCAACGCGGGCGAGGGAATTTCTTCGACTGCCAGATTGTCGAACTCGGTGTACTTACTCAGTGACCCACAGGCCGCGCATCACGCTCACGCGTGTTCCTGGTTCCACATTTCCTGAAGATCGGGTCGCCGGACTTTGCCGCGGTCGTTCTTTGGTAGGTCGTCGATAAAGGTGAACTTCTTTGGCAATCGATAATCCGCGAGAGTCTCTGCACAATGCGCGTTGATCTCTTCTTCGGTCAGCGTCTGTCCTTCTCGAACGACGATGTAGGCGACAATTTCTTCGCCATAAATTGAATCCGGCACGCCGACGGCAGCTGCTTCATATACCTTGGGATGTTGCATCATCACATTGTCGACTTCGACGGGGGAGATATTCACACCACCCCGAATGATTAGGTCCTTGAGACGACCAGTGACCGTGATAAAGCCTTCTTCATCCATGACCGCGAGATCACCGAGCCGGACGCGCGTGCCGTCCAAATCCTCCCAAAAGCCTTCTGCGGTCATTGACGCTTTAGCGCATTGTGGGCCACCAAGAGTGACTTCGCCTTCTTCGCCTTGCGCGACAGCATTGCCGTCTTCATCGACGAGCAGGAATTCCTGATGCTTTGCCGGTGGGCCAACGGTACCGTATTTCTTCGCGTAGTGGCGGTTGCCACATACCCAGCCGCCTTCGGAGCAGCCAAAGAACTGTAGCAGGTTGATACCGTAAGTTTCTTCAAACTGCTTCCAACGTTCCGGGTTAAGCGGCGCCGTCGACGAACTCATCAAACGTAGGCTGGGAACGTCTTTTGATGTCACCCCAGTTGGTCGGTCGAGCAGCATATTGATGACTGTCGGGATACCCGCTGAGAACGTGATTTCGTTATCTTTGATCCACTTGAAGAAGTTGCTGTGCGAAAAGCGCCGTGCGAGATGCAGCGTGCAACCGGTTGCCAGCCAGGGCATTAGTGAAAGACCCTGTGGTGAATTCCAGCCAAACGAACGAAATTCTAATGTCTTGTCTTCTTCGGTTAGGCCGATCTGGTCAATCGTTGACATTCCAAATGACCAATGGGCTAGGTGATCAATCAGGAAGTTCTTGGGTTTGTCGGTTGTGCCCGAGGTGCAGAAGATCGTTGCATCATCGGTCTCAGAATAAGCGCGTCCCTGTTCCGGTGAGGCAGCGACGGCGGCGATTTGGGCAAAGGCTTCATCACTCGATGTATCCCCAGTGAGGTCGTTAGACCATCCGGTGAACTTGATGCTTTCGATATCGACGCCATCGGTCATCAGATTGACGTCAAGATCGGCATCATAAAGTGCCAGCTTACATTCCAAATTGCCGAGGATTTCGGCAACATAGGCAATGTTCATTTCGACATTGGTTGGGCAACAAACGGCACCAGCGCGCCAGATACCCATCCAGAGGATGAGCTTTTCAATGCGTTCTTCTGTCAGGAGGGCAACCCTGTCACCCTTTTGAATTCCCTTGGCGACGAGCCAGTTAGCAATCCGATTTGACCAGTCATGCAGTTGGCCAAAAGTGATGGAGATATCCTGAGTAACGTCAACCAGCGCGACCTTGTCGGCGTCCCGTTCTTTGTATTTGGCAAAAAGATTGCCGACGTGATCAAAGGGAACCGCGTAATCATGTGTTCCGCCGGGGGGTGTTCCGCCTGCTTTGGGCGCCATGTCTAACTCCTTGTTCTGAAGCGGCGGATTTTGCGGGGATGGATGCGTGGCGTCAAGCAGGACACAGCCAGAATACGGGATTATCTTGACGATTACGCGGTAAAGTCAGGATCATGGGAAAGACCTTTGGAGAAAAGATGATGGCGAACGAACTGGAAGATCGACAGGTACTTGAAAAGCTGGTGATCGACTTTACCGAAGCGTTCAACCGCGAAGATATCGACGAGGTAATGTCCTATTTCTCGGAAGACGCGATCTATGACGAGTTTAACGGTGTTCGCAATAAGGGCCTGACCACAATCCGCAAGGCATTTGAACCGCAGTTCTCCGGAGACTTCGGTAAGATGCGCTTTCATACCGAAGATATGTTCCTCGATGTTGATGCTGGGAAAGCAATGATCCGCTGGGTCCTAACCCTCGAGGAAGAGGACCGTGCAGGTGCCTATCGCGGGCTCGACTTACTGCGTTTCAGCAACGGAAAGCTGGTTGAAAAGCACACCTATTGCGAAGCCAAGATGCCGCTCATCCGTAAGAAAGCTGAGATGGTAGAGGAGGGCGCTTGGCCAGTTTAATTCCCGTTGGGTGATTTGAAGTGCGCTTCGCAATTATTTTTGCGAGATGGCAGCCTTTCAGCTTGAACTTTGTCGACCCGCACAAGTTCCGTAAAAATATCAGGGTGGAAAGGGAACGGTACGCTTCTTTTTTCACACATTCTTTGAAGAAGCCCATTTCGATCATACCAAAGGCGGATATTCAGCTCGCCGGAAATGCTTACGGGACCGTTATTTGGCTTGTTTATAACAACTGATTTTTGGGCAGTTGGGTTCGGAAGCCGAATTGCTTGGTGCTCACCTGTTGGAGGTAAGTTCCAAAATGTCAAAATTAGTATGTTTCGTAGGTTCTCCTTTTTAATTTCGGGTCGTTTCTCTTTGTTTACATAATTCAGAAACCGTCCTCGGTCGTTACTGAATATTGTTGTCGTTCCTTCGTCGACTTCATCGCCTTCAGAATAGCCTGAGACCCCAGACAGCTCGTTATTTTTCCATGTTTCGCAACGGTGATGCTGAACGCTAAATGATTTGCCAAACACTGTGGCTTCGCCCGCGAGTTTAACGACCATTTCTATCTGGCCATTTATGTTCTTCGCATTGATGGTTCTTGGGATTGTATATTGCTCATAACCGTCATGATCCCCATCGACGAAGACAGCAAAAATCAACCGGTCCGTGGGTTCGGAATGAGAGCACTTTTGTGCTGATGCTAGATCGCTCTGAATTGCGATGGTTGCGCAGATCGCGGTAGCCCACAGTAAGTATCGTTTCATACGTCCGTGTGCATTAGGCATGCCTCTGTTTCTTAGGCATGCACAACTAGGCCTTGCCGTAACCTCCGCCGCCCGGTGTTTCAATCACCATCACGTCGTTGGCTTCGACTTCCGTTGAATCAGTGCCGCGAAGTTCCTCCTTGGAGCCGTCGGTGCGGAACACATAGTTATGCCCGATCTTGCCTGGTTCACCACCTGCCATGCCATAAGGCGGAATCTCGCGATGGCCAGACAAAATTGATGAGGTCATGCCTTCGAGGAATTTAACCTTACGGATGACACCATCACCGCCACGGAACTTGCCTGCACCACCAGAGCCGCGTCGCAGCGAGAAGCTTTCCAGCAGAACTGGGAAGCGCCATTCAAGAATTTCAGGATCGGTAAGGCGGGTATTGGTCATATTGGTATGGACACCATCGGCACCTTGATAATCCGGGCCAGCGCCGCCACCACCACAAATTGTCTCGTAATACTGGTGATTGTCATTGCCGAAGGTGAAATTGTTCATTGTGCCTTGCGCGGCACCCATGATGCCAAGCGCGCCAAACAGGGCATCGGTAATAGCCTGCGATGTCTCTACATTGCCGGCGACGACGGCGGCCGGATAGACCGGGTTCAACATGCAGCCTTCCGGGATCACAATGTCGAGGGGTTTGAGACAGCCCGCATTCAGAGGAATATCGTCATCGACCAGGGTTCGGAACACATAGAGCGTCGCGGCGACACAAATCGCAGACGGCGCGTTGAAATTATTGTTTTGCTGTTCGGATGTGCCAGTGAAATCGAGCCGCGCTGTGCGTGCCGCCTTGTCGACGGTGATCGCGACTTTAATCGTCGCACCGATATCCATTTCATATTCGAACGAGCTGTCATGCAGCGTATCGATTACCCGCCGAACAGTTTCCTCGGCATTGTCCTGAACGTGCTGCATATAGGCGGTCACGACGTCGAGTCCGAAATGCTCGACCATGTTGTGCAACTCCTGCACGCCTTTTTCATTTGCGGCTATCTGCGCTTTCAGATCGCCGAGATTATGATGGAAGTTCCGGGTCGGGTATTTGTTGCTGGTAAAAATCTCTTCGACCTCGGCTTCCAGCATCGTGCCCTCTGCTACGAGCTGGACGTCGTCCAACAGCACACCTTCTTCATCAATGTGTTTGGAGTAGGGCGGCACTGAACCGGGTGTAATACCACCGATTTCGGCGTGATGGCCGCGTGACGCAACGTAGAACAGCACACCATCGACGCCTTCTTCAAAGACTGGCGTGATCACCGTGACATCAGGCAAATGGGTGCCGCCATTATAAGGCGTGTTGAGCATGTAAACGTCGCCGGGCTTCATCGTGCCTTCTCGCTGGCGGGCAACGGTTTTCACGCTTTCGCTCATGGAGCCAAGATGCACCGGAATGTGCGGTGCGTTGGCGACCAAATCGCCGGCGGTATCGAAAATCGCGCAGGAGAAATCGAGACGCTCTTTGATGTTCACCGAATAGGAAGTGTTTTGCAGGACGCCGCCCATTTGTTCGGCGATCGACATAAACAGATTGTTGAAGACCTCCAGCATCACGGGGTCGGCCTGCGTGCCAATGGCGACGCGTTTTGGCAAGGCGACAACCCGCGTGATAACGACGTGATTGTGCTTGGTGACCTCGGCTTGCCAGCCGGGTTCAACGACAGTGGTGGCGTTGGCTTCCTTGAGGATCGCCGGACCATCTACTTTGCAGCCGGGGACAAGCGCTTCGCGGTCATAGACCGGTGTGTCGTGGGTCTCGCTTGCTGAGTACATCGAAACAGTCGCCAACGGATCAGGGGCAACGGCATTCTCATCGACTGGCAAGATTGGATCTTCGAGGACTTCTCCTTCACCGATGACTTCGAGAGATAAGGCTTCGACGATGTGTCCCTTTTCGGGCGAAATAAATCCGAATTGTTGGCGATGGGCTTCTTCGAACCGTTCGATGATCTCGTCTCGGGAACCAAAGTCGATCACCAGCGCCGTGTCGGTGCCTTCATAGCGCAGATGCGCTTTGGAAATCGCTGAGGTACGAGAGGTGTCTACGCCTTGGCGTTCCATTTCTGCGCGGCCATCTTCTTCCATCTCCTGGAGGGCGTCATTCAACGTAGAGATTAGCGCATCGTCCATTTTAGCTTCGACGGCCCGTTCACGCATGACCCTTTGATCAGCGAGTCCCATACCATAAGCAGACAGAACGCCTGCAAATGGATGGACAAACACGCGCTTCATGCCGAGCGCATCAGCGACAAGACAGGCATGCTGTCCGCCAGCACCACCAAAGCAGTTTAGGGTGTATTCGGTGACATCGTAGCCTCGCTGGACTGAAATCTGTTTGATGGCATTCGCCATGTTCTCAACCGCGATTTTGAGGAAGCCGTCAGCGACCTCTACCGGACTGCGCTTGTCATCCGTTGATTGTTCTATCTCCGCCGACATGTCCGCGAATTTTTGGAAGACAACTTCGGAGTCCATTGGCTGATCGCCATCAGGGCCAAAGACTTGCGGGAAGAAGTCAGGATTGATCTTGCCGACCATGACATTGGCATCCGTGACGCTGAGTGGGCCGCCACGGCGGTAACAGGCAGGGCCGGGGTTGGCGCCAGCGGAATCGGGCCCAACGCGATAACGTGAGCCATCAAAGTGCAGGATCGAACCTCCACCCGCTGCAACAGTGTGGATGTGCATCATTGGAGCGCGCATGCGGACACCTGCGACGAGTGTCTCGAAAGCGCGTTCATATTCGCCATTGTAATGGGCAACGTCGGTGGACGTACCGCCCATATCGAAACCGATCAGCTTGGTATAGCCCGCCATCGCTGCGGTCCGGGCAGCGCCAACGATTCCGCCAGCAGGACCAGACAGGATGGAATCCTTGCCCTGAAAAAAGCGGGCATCTGTTAGGCCGCCGTTTGACTGCATAAACATCAGCCGGACATCGCCGAGGGAGGAGGCAACTTGATCGACGTAGCGCCTTAGAATTGGTGAGACATAGGCATCAACGACTGTCGTATCGCCGCGTCCCACGAGCTTCATGAGCGGGCTGACTTCGTGGCTAACTGAGACCTGGGTGAAACCGACTTCTCGGGCGATTTCGGCGACCGTCTTTTCATGGTCGTGATAGCGATAGCCATGCATGAAGCAAATAGCCACCGACCGAATACCATCATCGTATCCAGCTTGAAGTGCCGCGCGAGCACCTTCTGCATCGACGGGCTCAAGTTCTTCCCCTTGGGCGCTATACCGTTCCTTTACTTCGGCAACTTTCTCATAGAGTAACTCGGGCAATTCAATTTTGCGGGCGAAAATTTTTGGGCGGTTCTGGTAACCGATGCGTAATTGATCGGCAAAGCCTTCAGTGATGACAAGTAGGGTCCGGTCGCCTTTACGCTCTAGTAGCGCATTGGTGGCGACAGTCGTTCCCATTTTGACCGCGTCAATTAAGTCATCAGGAACAGGTGTGTCCTGATCGATTTCGAGCTGGTCGCGGATGCCCTGAATGGCAGCGTCTTTGTAGCGTTCCGGGTTTTCTGACAAGAGCTTGTAGGCATGCAGTGAGCCATCGGGACGGCGGGCGACGAGATCCGTAAACGTGCCACCACGGTCTACCCAAAATTGCCAGCCGTTTGCATTACCAGTCATCGAAAGCTCCCAGGAACAAATTGAGCGCTGTTTTTAGCGCATCACTGCCACCCGTCAATGCCTCCAACCGAATCCCCACCTCAGGCTTCTTGGCAAGGACAAGCAAAAGCGGTATCGATTCTGCATGTTTGTTTCCTGTCTTGCTCTTTGCGCGTTTGCGTCACTTCTGGCGTGGTTTTGGCTACTGCTCTTCCGCGGCGGCTATTGGCGCTGCGATCAGCTTTTGACGGATAGAGATCCAGAACCTGCTGATTGGCCTAATATTGTTGCTGTGATCCCCGCGCGAGACGAAGTGAAATCGATACATCGGGCCGTAATGTCGCTGCTCAATCAACCTTATCCAAGTTCGTTGCACATAATTGTTGTGGATGACAACAGCAGTGACGGGACCGCGGATGTTGTTGCGGCGCTAGATGATGAGCGGGTCGAGGTGATTTCCGGCAAGCCTCTGCCGGAAATGTGGGCCGGAAAAATGTGGGCCGTAGCTCAAGGTGTCGAATATGCTGCGGCTAAATTTCCCCGAACACCATATCTGCTTTTGACTGATGCGGACCTTGAGCATGGCCAAGACACTCTCTCTCTTCTGGTCGCTAAGGCTGAAAAAGGTCAGCTTGATTTAGTCTCGCTTATGGTACGGCTAAGATGTGAAACTCTTTGGGAAGCATTGCTCGTTCCACCCTTCGTTTATTTCTTTCAAAAACTGTTCCCGTTTCCTTGGGTAAATAAACCTCGTCATAAAACAGTTGCGGCGGCTGGGGGCTGTATGTTGGTTCGATGGACAGCATTGCGACGGGTCGGTGGTATCTCTCGTATTCGGGATCGGGTGATCGATGACTGCGCGCTGGCGGCAGCTATAAAGCCTGGTGGTTCTATATGGCTCGGGCTTTCCGAAACGAGCCATAGTCTCCGCGGGTATGACCAGCTAGGCGGTATCTGGGACATGGTCGCGCGGACGGCCTTTGTACAGTTGAAACGCTCAAACCTGTTGGTTGTCTTGTCTACCATTGGAATGATGTTTCTCTATCTGGGGCCTCCGATAGTACTGGTTCTTGGATTATTGCATACGGATTTGCCAGCGATTGTCTTTGGTGCTGCGGCGTGGTCAGTCATGGCGGTCTCGATAGTTCCGACAATTAAGCTATATGGTATGAATGCTGCCTTCTCGGTGTTTCTCCCGATTTCCGCGGCGCTCTACACCGCTATGACGATCTCTTCCGCGTGGCGGGATCATCGGGGAAAAGGCGGGGCATGGAAGGGGCGGAACTATTCGGCGTGACGGAAAACCACCTGCAGGTGACGTTGGCGTAGGATGTACATTATGCTGCAGATGAAATGAAAACTGACCAAGCCCTTGAACATGTCACCGCAATTGTCCGGGAGTCCGGCACGTCGTTCTATTGGGCGATGCGCATGTTGCCGTCCCACAAACGCGATGCGATGTATGCGGTTTATGCGTTTTGTCGCGAAGTAGACGATATCGCTGACGATCCTGGTGAACGGGCAGACAAACTCAGGCGTTTGGCCGATTGGCGGGTTGAGGTGGAACGATTGTTTTCGGGGCGCCCGCAATTTCCTGTTACGCATGCGTTGGTCGATCCAGTGGAACAGTTTGGGCTACGAAAAGAGGATTTTCTGGCGGTTATCGAAGGCATGGAGATTGACTCATCGGCCACTGTTCGGATGCCCACGGTGCCTGCATTGGAAGACTATTGTGATCGTGTAGCATGTGCGGTGGGGCGTCTCTCTAATCGAATATTCGGTGTCGTCGATGAGTTGGGTGAACCTGTTGCCGTGTCATTAGGGCAGGCTTTGCAACTTACAAATATTCTGCGAGACCTTGACGAAGATGCCGGTATTGACCGGCTTTACGTCCCAAACGATATGCTGGCGGCTTATGATATTCCTCCAGCAGACGTGAAATTAGTTATCCGTCACCCGCGTTTTCCAGAGATTTGTGAGGAACTCGCGGCGATTGCGCACCGTCGATATCAGGATGCCGAACGAGCGCTTGCTGCTTGTGATCGCCGAACGATGCGGCCGGCGATTATGATGATGCAAAATTATCGCCGAATTCTCGATAAGCTCGTTGCGAGAGGGTGGTCTCGCCTTGATGAGCCTATTTCATTGAGCAAAGCACAAAAACTCTGGCTTTTGATGCGTTATGCCCTCATATGAAGGTATATTGGGCGTTATTCATTCGCAAATCTTGTCAGGTCACGAAATAGTTGCCAATTAGTAACGGCAGAAGTTGTTGAATCTGTTATTGATTCTCGACGATAATTGGTTTTTGTGTAATGTCGGCGTCGTAATGTATCTCTCTAACAGGGTGGTAATTGTTTAGATGGATATTTGTCGTGCGGATCCAGGTAAATTAGGCCAAAAATGTTAAAATCAGTATCTCCCGAAACCGGGACCAACACTCCAGAGAGCTCTTTACTCGATTCCACGATTGAAGAAGTCGCGGCTGCCGTTGCTGATCAGCAGGCCGCTGATGGACACTGGGTCTATGACCTTGAAGCCGATGCGACAATTCCTGCTGAATACATTCTGCTCAACCATTATGTGGATGAGGTCGATCCTAAAACCGAATCCAAGCTGGGAAATTACCTGAGAAAAATTCAGGGAGCCCATGGTGGCTGGCCACTTTATCACGGCGGTGATCTCGATATGAGCGCGAGCGTGAAGGCTTATTATGCCTTGAAACTTGCAGGCGACGATATTGATGCGCCGCATATGGTGCATGCGCGTAAAGCTATTCTCGAGAATGGTGGGGCTGCCCGCTGTAACGTTTTCACTCGTATTTCGCTGGCGCTGTTTGAACAGGTCCCGTGGACAGCCTGCCCGCTTATTCGGGTGGAGGTGTTGCTGGCGCCACGCCGCACGCCACTTAGTGTTATGGACAAGGTGTCTTACTGGTCGCGTACCGTGATGGTGCCACTATTGGTCCTGCAGGCGCTCAAACCTAAAGCTTCTAACCCTCAGGAAGTTGGTGTGCAGGAGCTGTTTGTTATACCGCCCGAGGAAGAAAAGAACTGGTTACAGAATCCTACCGGGCATTGGCTCGGCGATGTCATGCTGTTTGTCGATAAAGTTGCTCGCCATCTCGTCCCTTATATGCCGAAATTTGCGCAACGTCGGGCGATCGAGAAGGCCATGGCTTATATCATGGAGCGGCTCAACGGCGAGGATGGCCTCGGCGGTATCTTCCCGGCTATGGCCAATACGCTCATGGTCTTTGACGCTCTCGGCTATTCAAAAAGCGATCCGACCTATGTTACGGCCCGAAAGGCAATAGAAAAGCTCCTTGTTGTGGATGATGATGTTGCCTATTGCCAACCATGTCTGTCGCCAGTTTGGGATACGGCCCTTGCCGCGCACGCTCTGCTTGAAGCGGGGCACCCTGGCGATGACCCTGTTATCACGCGTGCCAGTAAATGGCTGACTGAATGTCAGATACTCGATGTTAAAGGCGACTGGTCGATCAATCGCAAGAATGTGCGACCGGGTGGTTGGGCATTTCAGTACCGCAACGACCACTACCCCGACGTTGATGATACTGCTGCTGTAGTTACCGCACTTGATCGCACCGGAAATCTGGATCTTCGTGAATCAGTGGCCCGTGGTGCGGAATGGGTCGTTGGCATGCAGGGTTCCCGCGGTGGCTGGGGAGCATTTGATGCTGACAACGAATATTATTGGCTCGAGCATATTCCTTTTGCCGATCACGGGGCATTGCTTGATCCAGCGACGTCAGATGTTAGTGCGCGCTGTGTATCGATGCTGGCACAGCTCGGTTATGATCGGGATCATCCGGTAATGGCGCGGGGTCTTGACTATCTTCGTAAGGAGCAAGAGGCAAACGGGTCTTGGTTTGGACGTTGGGGGACGAATTATATCTACGGAACATGGTCGGTCCTTTGTGCACTAAATGCTGCCGGAGAAGACATGAACGCACCTCATGTTCATAAAGCAGTGACTTGGTTGCGTTCTGTACAGCAAGAAGACGGCGGTTGGGGAGAAGATTGCTCCAGCTATTGGAAGGATCGTGAAGCAGTTGAGATTGAATCAACCGCCTCCCAGACAGCTTGGGCGGTCCTTGCGCTTATGGCCGCGGGAGAAGTCAATAGCGAAGAGGTCCGTCGTGGTATCGATTGGTTGCTCACCGCGCCTCGGGATGGCGGAAAGTGGCATGAAGAGCTCTATAATGCGGTTGGATTCCCGAAGGTCTTTTATCTGCTGTATCATGGATATAGCTCCTACTTTCCGCTTTGGGCCCTGGCGCGATATCGCAATCTCAAAACCTCCAACACGCAATTCCCTGCCTTTGGTATGTGATTGCCCAAATTAGGCATCATTACCGGCAGCAAGCTTGAGGCTGCGTGTTTGGAACACAGCGACCCTTCTACAGAATTCGATATTCGGTGTTCAGGGGCATCGTCGGAGCGGGCGAATATCGCCGCTCGAACGAGCGTCGCAGCTGGGTGTGACGGTCTCGTTAGTTTCGGTCTAGCTGGGGGACTTGATCCAGCCTTACAGCCGGGCGACTTAGTTGTTGCGGATGCGGTGATCTGTGCTGATGGGTCAAAGATTCAAACTGACAAAAGTTGGTCAGACCAAATCATTGGAACTTTTGAAGATAACAATATTTCGTTTGCCGGCGGCGGTATCCTTGGGCTAGATGAAATTGCTTTCTTACCGGAAACCAAGCGATCTCTCTTTGCGGGGACAGGGGCACTCTGCGTCGATATGGAGAGCCATGCGGTGATCCATGCAGCTTCACTGGAAGCCATTCCTTTTGTCGCCCTTAGGGTTGTCGCAGATACGGCCTCTGATGAAATTCCACGTGCTGCAAGTTGTGCTCTTGGTCCCAGTGGAGGCGTCCAAGCGGGATCATTAGCTATGGCGCTTGCAAAAAACCCGGCGGAAATCGCCGGGCTTTTGAAACTTCGAAAATTGAGTGCTTTGGGATTTGAAACGCTACGCCGCATCGCTCCGCTTTTGAGCTTCAGCCGCGCGCTCTGACATTGTTTTTACGACATCTTCAAAGACGTATTGCGCAGGCCGTTGGTTCTCGAGATTGATTTCAGGGGCCATTGGCTTCTCGGTCTCAATGCCTTTGAGAAATGTTTTTAGGGCTTTAATGGGGTGAGCGACCGTATCCGTAACCGCTGTCGCTTCGTAGCCACAATGCACCATACAGTTGGCGCATTTCTCATACTTGCCGGTGCCGTATGCATCCCATTCGGTTTCTTCCATCAGCGCTTTGAAGCTCTGTGTATATCCTTCGGCTAATAGATAGCAGGGTTTCTGCCAACCAAAGATGTTCCGGGTTGGGTTGCCCCAGGGGGTACAGTGATACTCCTGATTGCCAGCAAGAAAGTCCATAAACAGTGTCGACTGACTAAAGCGCCACTTTTTGATGGACCCAATTCGAAAGATGTCGCGGAAAAGCTCTTTGGTCTTTTTCCGATTCAGGAAATGTTGCTGATCGGGTGCGCGCTCGTACGCATAGCCGGGGGACAGGGTGATGCCTTCGACTTGGAGTTCATTCATTGAAAAATCAAAAAATTCTGCTGCTTCGGCGGCGGTCATTTGATCAAACAATGTGCAATTAACATTGACCCGAAATCCCTGCGCTTTCGCAGCTTTGATCGCTGATACGGCCCGATCAAATGTCCCCTCTTGATTGACGGCGCGATCATGATGTTCGCGCATACCATCCAGATGAACCGAGAATGTCAGGTAGGGTGAGGGTTTGAAGCGGTCGAGACGTTTCTCAAGCAGCAAAGCGTTTGTACATAGATAAACGAATTTTTTTCGTTCGATTATGCCGCTGACGATCTCTTCGATGCCGTGATGAAGAAGCGGTTCACCGCCAGGTATTGAAACGATCGGGGCACCACATTCGTCTACAGATTCGAGACAATCTTCGACGGAAAGACGTTTATTCAGAATATCGTCTTCATAGTCAATTTTACCACAGCCGACACAAGCAAGATTGCAGCGAAATAATGGCTCAAGCATCAGTACGAGCGGGTAGCGTTCGGTACGTGTAAAACGCTGGCGCATAATATAGCTGCCGACGCGAATTTGTTGGATCAGGGGTACGCCCACGGTGTCCTCTCTATTAGCTGGTGCCAAACTATTCGCTTCGCCCCAAAGCGGCAAGAATCGTTATTGCATATGGCAGGTTTCCAGAAACATGTAAGCACTTGGCATGACAAAGGAAACCCCTGTTTACGCTTTCTTTCAAATAGAGGACGGAAGCAGTGGCGCTGGCCATCTTGTCATCCTATCTTTGCAGACATGACAGTTCTAGTAACAGGCGCAACTGGGTTCGTGGGGTCTGCAGTAGCGCGAAAGCTTCTCGCCATGGGGGAGACTGTGCGCGTGCTCGTGCGGGAGAACAGCGATCGGCAAAACATTGACGATCTTGCGGTTGAGGTTTGTGTTGGTGATCTAACGCAGGCGGAAACGCTCAAGCCTGCTGTTAGGGGTTGCTCGGCGGTTTTTCACGTGGCGGCAGATTATCGGCTGTGGACACGCCATCCCGAAGAGATGATGCAGACCAATATTGAGGGCTCAAAATCTTTGATTGGGGCGGCGCTAAAGGCCGGTGTTGAGCGGGTGGTTTATACATCGAGCGTCGCGGCACTAGGCATAAACAAAGATGAAACACCCGCCGATGAGACAACACCGTCTTCACTGGAAGATATGATTGGCGTTTATAAACGCTCGAAATTTCTGGCCGAAGAAGCAGTCCATAAGTTGGTAGCAGAAAAGAAGGCGCCAGTGGTGATCGTTAATCCCTCAGCGCCTGTGGGACCGCGTGATATTAAGCCGACGCGAACTGGAGAGCTGATTGCTGATGCTGCAGCAGGCCGTATGCCAGCCTTCGTCGATACCGGATTGAACGTTGTGCATGTCGATGACGTAGCAGAGGGACACGTCCTCGCCTGGCAAAAGGGAACTATCGGAGAACGATATATTCTCGGCGGTGAGAATTTGCCGTTGGCAACAATTTTACGAGAGATTTCTGAACTTGTTGGCCGGAAACCACCGCGCATAAGCATTCCCCATGGTGTCATTATGCCAATTGCCTATATTGCGGAGGCGTTGACTAGGCTTTCGGGGGGTGAAAAACCGTTGGTCGCTGTCGATGAGGTGAGAATGGCACGTAAGAAAATGTATTTTACGTCTGCCAAAGCTGAAAGAGAACTTGGATATCGACCACGACCTGTCAGTGAGGCATTTACTGATGCCATCAGCTGGTTCCGTGAGCACGATTATCTCGGATAGTTTACTTGTTTGAGGACGAATTTTTATGAAGGCTCTAATTCTCGCAGCTGGTGTTGGTACACGGCTGTTTGGTGACGATGACAAGGCCAGCCCCAAGTCACTTTTGCGTTTCGCTGGCAAAAGTTTGATGGCCCGCCATATTGAAAATCTGACTGCAGTCGGTGTCGACGAAATTGGTTTGGTTCTTGGCTATCAAGAGGAAGAGATAAAGGCTGAAATCCACGCTATCGGAGCGACTGACAAAGTGACTTTCTTTCATAACCCGCGATTTTGTGAAGGTAGCGTCGTATCGATGTGGACTGCGCGGGATCTTTTGACCGCTGGTGAGGGTGTTTTCTTTATGGACGCGGACGTTTTGTACGACCCTGAAATTGTTGAGCGGACAATCGAGCCGACCGGGATTACAAGCTTTCCATATGATCGTGAATTTGAGGCAGGAGACGAACCTGTGAAGTTCATGCTGGAAAAAGGCCGCCCCGTGGAGTTCCGAAAAGTACCCGACGAGGTTTCTTACGATACGGTTGGAGAATGGGTTGGGTTTATTAGTATGACGCCGAAGTTCGCTAAGGCTGTCGCCAAGCAAACAGAAAAATACGCCATCGGTGGTGACGTTTATGCGCCATATGAAGATGCAGTGCGCGATCTTCTGTTGGAAGCAGAGGATGGTATAGCAGTTGGCGTTGATATCACTGGCTTGCCGTGGATTGAGATCGATTTCCCTGAGGATATTGACCGCGCAGAAAAGGAAATTTTGCCTGCTATAGCGGATTAACGTAGGGTAACGCGACGTTCCATTTCAGTTTCATCTGATGCGAGCGTTTTTAGTATCATGTCACGGAAAGCGGGGTATTGCGCCGCGACGGCGTCTGCGATACCGCTCGGCATGTTCTCTCTGCGATGTATAACAATTTCTTCCGCTTCGGCGATCAGTGCCTGTTCGTCCACAGTCATCACCATACCGTTCTTTACGGTTTCGACGCCATCTACCCAGACACTTTCTACGGATTCCCCCGTCTCGTAATAAAATAAATGTAGAATAGGGTCGCCCATCGGGCGGTGCCAATGATCCACTGGTTTCATGACCGAGAAATCGGCTTGGTGCCCTGGCGCTAGGGTGCCGATCCGCCCAGTATTTCCCATTGCTCGCGCACCTGATTGGAAGCTCTCCCGCAAAATATCTTTGGCCTCTGGCCATTTCTCGAAATCGGGTTCTGTAAGCCGCATGAGGTGTGCTCCCAGGCGCAAGGTCTCTAGATAGCTGGCAGGACCACAATTCGAGCCGTCGGTACCATAAGCAATGGGGATACCCTGGTCGCGCAAACGTAACACTGGACAAATACCGGCGCCGAGCATGGTATTTGATTGCGGGCAGTGAACAACAGTTACACCGGCTTCGCTGGCTGCAGCGATGTCGTCGTCTTGCCCCCAGATAAAATGGACCAATGAAGACTTATCATTGAGGCTGCCAAGTTCGACCATTCGGCGGACAAAACTTTCCTTTGCCGGGTTACGCATAACAGCCTGAGTCTTGGTCTCCAGCATATGTGTATGTAAGCCGACATTGTGTGTTTTCTGAAAATCACCGGTCATTTCGATCAACAAATCTGAACACCTTTGCGGGCCATCTACGCCGAGAATGACGTGAACGCGATCCGTTTCGTTTCCGCGATGGCGAAGTGCAGCATCCATCAAGTCGAAATAAGCCTCAGCGTCAGGTCGATCCATGGCGTCATACTGGCCTAGGACATCTTGTGGTAGAGCCTGACGATCGATCGGTACAGATTCGATATAGGGCCTATCTGAAAACATCGTTGCGACCGTCGCTCTGATCCCGATGTCGCTAAACCCGTTGCAGACCGCATTGAGACCCTCGGCAGTCAGGGCCGGGCGCTCTGTGTAATGGTCAATTACGGATGTGATGCCTAGCCGGAGCATCGATAATGCATCAAGCTGAGCGCTGACATAGGTTTCTCGAGGTGTCATCGCGGCACCTGATGCGATGACACTCAGCATGTAGATATCCAGCGGGTCTTTTTCGACGGTGCCCTTGAGAATGGCACTATATGAGTGTGTATGGGCGTTGATAAAACCAGGAGCGATTACCCGACCGGCAACATGTTGTCGAGTTACAGGCTTCCCGTCAGGAGGCTCAAATCCCTCGCTGTCACAGACGGCGATAATTTCGCCTTTCTCGAACCATATCTCGCCGTGGTCATAAATCGTATTGTCGGCATCAAATGTAAGAATTTGGGCGCCGGACAAACAATAAAGCGAGTCGGTGGTGGCATTTGGCATGGTGGACCGCGCTACAGTTGAGGGACGAAATTAGCTATACCTTGTATACATATTCCCGATTTGGATCGCGCTCTATGTCTGGAGGGAAGTTTTTGCGTTTGTCTGCATAATATTGATCTATGTGATTGCCTTCTGAGGCCTTGTTATAAGTCGCGTAATATACCCGGCGGGTTGTCGACGTAGGGTTGGGCGCCGACTGGTGCGGCGTATAAGCATCAAAGAGAACCAAATCGCCGGGGCGCGTTGGCACAGGAACAAAAATCATGTCTTCGGTGTCTGCGTCTGTTAGCGGTTCCATACCGCGCAACAAACCATGCTTGTTTTGTCCTGCAGCTAACTCCAAACAACCGTTTTCGATAGTTGCCTCATCGATACAAATCATCGCAGTGATAAAGTTTGCGGCGTAATCTTCCCATCCGGCTTGCGAATCCTGATGAGGCTCGAACCCGCCGCCTCCGGGCATCTTAAAATTGATCTTTTCTTTGAACAGCGTGACCTTTTCCCCGACCAGCTGAGCAGTGGCGGTTTTTAGAGTTTCTGTCAAAGAAGCGAAGCCGGAATGAAAGGGGGCTATATACTCAATCCGATTGATCAGGTTGCTGCCGTCCAATGCGCTAGTTTCGTGAAAAACCCAGTGTTTCCCCTGGTTCTTCTGGCAGACTTTCAACCTCATCCGCCCACCGAATAATGGTTTTTGTATCTTCGTCGTCGAAAGCTTCGCGTAAAAGGACAAATCCATCGCGGTGAAACGCTTCGACTTGTAAATCTGTAAGAACTGGTGCTTTGGGCATCTTTACTTCAACTGTCAGGACGTCACTAATATTGCATTGAAGGTGTGATCTGCAAGTATTTGCAATCTCTTCGACGCCCCAATTCTTTGCGGCTGGTATTCGGTTTGGTTCGTCGGATACCAACATTCATCATAAGTTGAGTATTGAGACGATTGAATCAGATAGTTTATTAAAACTCGCCATTGATACGGGGTTTGATTTTTACACCTTATGTTCCGCGGTCGTTTCTGTCGGTGCCGGTGCCAATGTCTACTTGGTAGATGCTGCAGCTGCAATGGACAGCCCCCGCTTGCTCTATCCGATTATCATGGAACAAGGCACGGTCTCGCGAACCCCAATCGCGTAATATCGCTTCTTTCACTGAATCGGGTGTTGTCAAAGGTCCCGGCGTGAGAAGAATTTGTCGCTGGGTATTCTGTGTGGTCATTGCGTATTATTTCTTTTGTCTCGGAATTTGCGCAGTGCGCGCTTGATTCGTTTATAAGTCCACTCAATGTAATGGGTGCATAGGATCATTGTCGACCTGACCGGAGGAGATCATCAGTCATAATACTTGGGTTCATCGGACCGTAAGAAACTTTGTCCGGCCGCTGGCCAATACGCGCGTTACCCCTAACCATTTAACCACGCTTCGACTGATAACCGGCATGATAGCGGCGGGCGCCTTTGCGACCGGGCTTCCAGATTGGCAGATGTCTGGCGCGGCGGTTCTGATTGTGTCTCTTTTCCTTGATCGTGCGGATGGTGAACTTGCACGTCTATCCGGAAAAATGAGCCCGGGTGGACATCTTTATGACTTGATCGCTGATGGTGCCTCAAATGCCGCCGTTTTTCTCGGTATTGGTGTCGGGTTGTCACAAATGGGACATCCGTCTTGGGTTGTTGCGCTTGGAGTATTTGCAGGTGTTGCGGTCGCTATCGCTGAATTGCTCGTAATGCGTTTGGATTCCGCGGGTGTTCGAAGTAGTGCGGATCTCGGTGGGCGTTGGGGTTTTGACCCTGATGACGGTATGTTTGTTGTTCCCATTGCGATGTTTTTCGGATGGGGAAAACCGTTGCTTTTATTAGCCGCGATTGGCGGTTCGATTGCTGTAGTTGTTTTTATCGTCCTGTGGCTGAGGAGACGGACGGGCCCAGCTAATGGTTGAAGTAGATTAATGGCTAACATTTTTAGACAGTTTATTGGCCGTTGGGTCGATGGGGCACGACGGTTGGCGTGGCTAGTTGTTAGTGTCTCGATTCTGATTACAGGTGGCAGTGCCTGGTATGTCGCGACGCACTTATCTATCGATACTGACACGACAGGGATGCTTGCCGCCGAACTGCCATTTAGACAGGATTCTATTCAGCTTCGCCAAGCGTTCCCACAGTTCGCCAATAACATAGTCGTCGTTATCGAGGGCCCCACGCCTGATCAAACCGACGATGGCGCGTTTGCTTTAGGGAAGGCGCTTAGGGCAGATACCCGGTTGTTTCGAGAAGTCTTTGATCCTCGGGGTGAGAAGTTTTTTCGCGAGAATGGTTTGCTGTTTCTCGATCTCAAAGATGTCGAGGGGCTCGTTGATAGGCTAGCATCGGCTCAGGCGTTCTTGGGGTCTTTGTGGCGCGATCCGTCTTTAAGGGGATTGTTCTCTGTCCTGCAGTTAGCAGTTGAGAACACGGACGGGACGACACCGCCGGGTTCCCTCCAACAAATGATCGAAAAAGTTACAGCGGCGACGGAAGCAGCTAGCTCAGGGTCAGTAAATTGGTTGTCGTGGAAATCGTTGATCGATGACAGTACCGGTAACGATGTTGAAGCACGACGTCGGATTATAATTGTCCAACCCGCTCTTGATTCCGCGACTTTGCAGCCAGCTGGTCACGCTATCGCGGGCATACGGAATGTGGCAAGGACCCTTGCTTTGACGCCTGCTCAGGGTTTCCGCATCCGGCTTACAGGTTCAGCGGCCATAGAGGAAGAAGAGCTTGAAAGTGTCGCTGAGGGGATGGGGATTGCAGGCATCCTCTCTGCTGTTCTTGTCTGCGGACTGTTATTCTGGGGTTTACGATCGGGTCGATTGGTCTTTGCAATGCTTTTGACCCTCGTATTCGGACTACTCTGGACCGCGTGCCTTGCAACTCTCGTTGTGGGAAGTCTAAATCTGATTTCGGTCGCGTTTGCCGTATTGTTTATAGGACTTAGCGTCGATTTCGGTATTCATTTAACGCTTCGGATTACAGAAAAATTGACGCCTGGAAGTAATCTCTCTGACGCCTGCCTGAATGCAGGGCAGGGCGTCGGTGGAGCATTAACACTCTGCGCGGTTGCTGCGGCGATATCTTTTTTCTCGTTTGTGTTTACCGACTATGTCGGTCTGGCTGAGCTCGGAAAAATAGCTGGCATGGGCATGTTCGTTGCTCTGTTTGCCAACCTAACTGTTTTGCCAGCGTTAATTTCGCTCATGCCACCGCGTGACAAACAAACAAGTCGAATAGAAAATTCGAATGCGAGGAAAGGCTGGGTCATATCGAATGCCCGCAAGGTCGTTGTCGTTACAGTCTTGCTTGCGCTCGGCGCTACAATGCTGACACCCCAAATACATTTTGATTTTGATCCGATGAATTTGCGTGATCCGGATACAGAGTCAGTGAAGACGCTCCTAGATTTAACCAAAAACAGTGATACCGGTCCCTATTCAATTGATATTTTGGCGTCAGATCGAAAAACCGCTCAGGCGCTCCAAACAAGGCTGGAGGGGCTTACGACAGTTGATCACGTATTAGCGCTTGATGGGCTTATTCCGAATAATCAGAACGACAAGTTAGCGGTAATTGACCAGGCGGCATTTCTGTTATTGCCTGCGTTTCGGGCGAAACGGCAATCTTCACCGACTGATACGGAGCGCAAAATAGCGATTCAGGCGTTTGAAAATTTCCTTCAAAAGCGTGGTGACGCTTTCCCGGACGATGTACGCGCTTCGCTGGATCGACTTCGCCTGGCGCTATCGAAGGTAAGTAAATCGCCAGCCGGGCTCCGCGACCTCGAACGACATCTGCTTGGTAATTTAGAGGGTCGGCTGGTTGCCTTGAAAGAGGCCATGAATGCGGTCGAGGTTTCGGCTGCGTCGTTGCCGATGTTGTTGAAACGGCGCTTTATAGGGGCGACCGGGCAGGTCCGTCTAGAAGTGTTCCCGAAATTCGATCTCAAAATACGCAAGAATTTGGTGAAATTTGTTGCCGATGTCCGAGCGATTGCACCACGTGCGACAGGGTCCCCTGTAATCATTATTGAAGCGGGAAACGCAGTGGTCGGTGCTTTTGTGAAAGCGGCCCTGATTTCTGTTATAACCATTGCCATTCTTGTCGTCGTTTTATTGCGCAACTTGCGTGATGTCCTCCTGGTTTTCGCCCCTCTTACGCTCGCCGCTCTATTCACAATTGCTGCGACAGTTCTATTCAACCTTCCTTTTAACTTTGCAAATGTTATTGTTTTGCCCCTGCTCTTTGGTCTCGGCGTCGCAAGCGCCATCCACATCGTCATGCGGGAGCGCGATGAATCTGGGCAGCAAAATCTGATGGAAACAAGTACGCCGCGGGCTGTGGTGTTTAGCGCGCTGACGACGATTGGGTCCTTTGCGAGTATCGCGCTTTCCAGCCACCCTGGGACGGCGAGCATGGGAATTCTCTTGGCGATTTCCATAGGGTTTACGTTGATATGTACGATCTGTTTTTTACCAGCGTTGATGGCGTGTCTTCGCCTCCTTGCAGATGACAAATGAAGCTCGCTAGATTTCTGTTTTTGATCATTGGCATCGCTCTCCTCGCAGCGATCATTGCCAATACTGACCTGAATGAAGCGATGGATCTGGTTGGAGAAATGTCATGGGGGATTACGATTGTTCTTGGATTGTTTTTCGTCGCGTTTCTGGGCGATGTGCTGGCCTGGCAACTAACATTACCAAGGTCTATCGGTATGACATGGTTTGGTCGGCTTTGGATTGTTCGCATCGTCGGTGAAGCCTTCAATTACACCATTCCTGCGGGTGGAATGGGCGGTGAACCCGTAAAAGCCGTTCTTCTTAAGCGATATTTTGGTATCGATTATGACGGTGCGATCGCCTCTCTTGTAATGGTCAAGACAATCAATCTAATCGCGCTAATTGCGTTTTTGTCGATTGGCTTTGCCTTAATGCAATTTAGCTCTGTGATAGAGGATACTTATCGAAACGTAGCGGGCATTGGCTTGGTCGTCTTGATCACCGCAATCTCGGCATTCTTTGTGGTTCAGAGGTTTGGCCTGTTATCGACTTCTGCAACGTTGTTTAACCGACCTGGCAATCGTCCCTGGGCAGATATAGCGATCACAAAAATCCAAGTTGTTGAAAGCCGGTTCAAAGAATTCTACGACGGTAACTCGGCAAAGTTTATCGCCGCACTCACTGTTGCGTTTTTAGTTTGGTGCGTTGGTGTCGCAGAAATTTATGCCACGTTATACCTGCTGGGTTACCCCGTTTCGGTGTCTCAAGCCTGGATGATCGAGGCAGCAGCTCAGCTCATACGATCCGGAACGTTTTTCATTCCCGCCAGTATCGGGGCCCAGGAAGGAATTTTTGTCGTTATGTGTGGCGTTTTTACCGGAGCACCAGTCTCAGGGTTTGCGACGGCCCTTGTCAGGCGAATTCGGGAAATTATTTGGGTGGCTGCGGGGTTTGCATTTGGCGCGGCGTTGCCGAAAATCTGGAGACCGGTATCGAGTAGTTAAGGCCGCAATAGTTTATTTGTTTTCGAATTTAGGAGACGAATTAACCCGGATATTCCACTATCTCTAAGAACATTACGATATTCAGACCGCCGTACCGCAAGCTCGCTGATACCATCATCAACGAGAACGTCAACAATACGCCATTCTCCCTCTCTGCGACGGGTAACGTAGGTCAACGGGATAGGGCTATCGTCAGGACGCGTGATCTGGGTCCGAATAAGCTTTGTCCGACGAGGACCTTGGTCCACAGACAGAGTCTTGAACGACTGACCCGAAAATCCTGAAAATCGATCTGCGTATGTCGCTACACTAAATCGGGAAAAAGCTCTTTTGAGGTCTTGCTTCCCCGCGTCTGATGCGGCCCGCCAATGTTTGCCACTGGCCAACGCGATCATAAGCTTAAAATCAAAACTGGTTTCGACGGTAGGTCTTAGAAGTTTGAAGCGTTCTTGAACGCTGCGGGATTTTGCCTGCTTCATCACGTTGAGGAGAATAGCGTGAAAGGCTTCGACTTTGGCTTGGGCTGGTATGGGTTGCTGTGCGGCGACCGGAAATGCTGTCGCAAACCAAATTGCGACACCTGCTAGTGTTTTTGAAAGTCCTGTCACGTGCTTTGCGCTCCACAGCGGCAATTGTTCACAATACACTTATGCAGCCGGGTCGCCGAACGCAATCCCCGTACAGCTAACTTGTTATTTTGAAAAGATTTCTTAACTTCTGTTAACGATAATCATTAATCGATTCTATTGCCTTCAGGTGCTAGCTTTTCTACAATGCAACGCAATTGGGGCGGGAAGAGTTAGTACGCGGCATTAATTTGACGCGGATTGAGGAATATAAAATGGCTATCCTATTGAAAAAGCTTAATAAAGCAGTTCCTTCTGCGGCGGTTATTGGTGTTTCTTTGGCTTTGGTTGCGGCGCCTGTCGCTGTTTCTGCAAATGACAAAGGGCCTAATTTAGACGTAATCCCGCATGCAATTGAAGATTCTCAGGATGTTCGTGATTTTCAATTAGGTATCATAACAACACCTCAATTGGCTCAAAACAGCAAGAAAAGCGAGCCTTCTCTGTTGGCCAAAGGAGATGAGTTGGCGCAGGCGGCGGCCGACGTAAATGACCCAATTGAACCCGTAAACCGGGTAATGTTCCAAATCAATGAATTCCTTCATGGGTTGATTTTGCGGCCGTTAGCGGAGCTTTACATGCTGATCTTGCCTGATGAAGGCCAGGAGGCAGTCGGCAATTTCCTTGATAATTTGAGATCACCAGTAGTCCTTGCAAACGACCTGCTACAGGGTGAAATGAAGCGTGCCTGGACAACGACAAAACGCCTGGCGATAAATTCTACCCTCGGTCTTGGTGGCGCTATGGACGTTGCTGATAAGTGGGGCATTAAAGGACATTCCGAAGACTTGGGTCAGACATTTGCAGTATGGGGAATTCCGGACGGATTTTATCTGGTGTTGCCGATCTTTGGTCCATCTAATCCGCGTGACGCGGTTGGCACGTTCCTGGATTCTTATCTTGATCCTGTCTCACATTGGTTGGACAACACCCATCGGGACGATTGGTCCACCGCACGGACGGTTGTTGGTGGTGTAGATGAATTCGCCGGGGTGATGGATGACCTGCAGAAGCTCAAGGAAACCTCCATTGATTATTATGCTGCTCTTCGGAGTATCTCGCGGCAGAAACGCCAGGCAGAAATTCGTAACGGTGCGTCGAGCGACGCGCCATTGCCGGATTTGAAATACGATTTCAATGCTGATCTGAACACGAAATAGGAATAACGGCGCTTTATGAGCGCTAAACAAGCCGCGACTGAGAAATCAGCCGCGGCTTTTGTTTGACTTTTTGGGATTCATACAGACATTGGTCCTATCACCTGTACTTTAAAGCGAGCCAGCTAGATGTTTATTCAAACCGAAGCAACCGATGATGCAAATGCCATGAAATTCCTGCCAGGCCAGGATGTCTACTCTGGAGGGCCCATCTCGTTTGAAAGTGCAGACGCTGCGGTACAAGCACCATTGGCGCGGCGACTGTTCGGTGTCGCAGATGTCCAGAAAGTGGAGATTGGAACCGACGATGTGACGGTTACAAAATCGGATGATACCGACTGGCTTCAATTAAAACCGGCAGTTTTAGGAGCGATCATGGATCACTTCGTGACCGGTGACGCAGCAGTCACAGAAGAAGCTGGTGCGGCTTCAGAAGATGTTGAAAGTCTAGAGCTAGATGAAAGCAACCCGATCGTTGGTGAAATTAAGGAACTTATTGAAACACGTATCCGTCCGGCAGCAACGCAGGGCGGGGGTGATATCAATCTTCGGGGGTATACTGAAGGCGTTGTCTATATTGAGTTTGTTGGTGGTGCAGCTCAGATGCAAAGCGGCGTGGAAAATATGCTGCGGCATTACATTCCAGAGGTAGAACGCGTGGCGGATTGGCGCGATGCTATTCCGAAACCTGGTCTTGATACCGATGAGGGTAAGGCTATCCAGGAAGTCCTGGAGACTCGAATAAATCCCTCCGTTGCGGGGCATGGTGGCCATATCTCGTTGATCGATGTCGATGGTGCCCGGGCCTATATCCGTATGGAAGGCGGCTGCCAGGGCTGTGGCATGGCCAATGTAACGCTTAAAGAAGGTGTGGTTGTCGAGATACAGAAGGTTGTTCCCACGATTAGGGAAGTCCTCGACGTAACCGATCATGCAGGCGGTTCAAATCCGTATTACCAAGCTTAAACGTCCTCGCGGCCCAATACCTGATTAAGACGCCGCGGCTTCTTTTTCCGCCGCTATTCGGGCTACCGGTTTATCGTCGATCGGCCAGTGAAGCAGGGCGGCAACGAAGCCAGCAACGATAATCATGTACCAGGCATAATCGTAGCTACCTGTCTGTGTTCGTATAATGCCGCCGAGCCACACGCTCGTGAAACTGCCGAGCTGATGGCTCAGGAAGACGACGCCATAGAGTGTGGCGAGATATCGGGGCCCAAACACCTGGGCGACGATCCCTGAAGTGAGCGGTACTGTTGCGAGCCAGAGGAAGCCGACCGAGCAGGCAAAGATAATGACTGAGACTTTGCTGACTGGAACAATAAAGAAAATCAGGAATATGATGGATCGGGCCATATAGAGGTTCGCGAGTATATATTTCTTACGGACCTTGTCTCCGATAACCCCAGCAGTTTGCGTGCCAAACATGTTGAACAAACCGATGAGGGCAATTGCTGTTGCAGCCATAGCACCACCGACGACCGTGCCACTAAGATAATTTTCGAGGTGATTATTGATAAATTGTACCTGGAAGCCACAGACGTAGAATCCCATGACGAGAAGCCAAAAACCTCGATGTCCTCCTGCTTCTCGGATCGCTTGCCCGAGACTTTGATTATCTTTCTTGTTTAGTGTGTTGCTGGCGGCATGTGAAATGCAGAGAGTTAATGGCACGACCATCAGCGCCATTGTCGCAAGAACAATCGTGGCGAAGACCCAACCCTCCTGACCGATCATCCAGTTGCTCAGGGGAACAATGAGCATTTGCCCCGCGGTACCACCGGACACGACGACCGCAAGCCAGAAGGTTCGTCTTTCTTCTGGCGCAACGCGCCCGACGATTGAGAGAAGCATCGGCAGAGCAATACCACTGGATCCAATTCCCATTAAAAACCCGATGCTGAGAATCAAACCGGCTTCTGAAGTGGATTGAGACATCATGAAAAGGCCAAAGGCATAAACCAGCCCAGAGATCATGAGGACTTTTATGGGCCCCCAGCGGTCGGCAATGGCACCGACAAAAGGTGCTGCACAACCATAGATCAACACCTGGATGGCAGTTGCGAAAGACATCGGTTCAAAGTTTTGGACCAAGACACCCTGTGCATTCGTCGTCATGAACCCAAGTGATTCCGTAATGGGGCGCAAAAACATGCCAAGGCTTTGCCGTCCGCCATAGGCGAACAGTACGATGCCAACCGCAGAAATCAGCACGAAGTGGGGACTGCGCCAGAACGCCTTAGTCATTTGGTTTTCTCCGGAAAATGATCCAGCAGCTTACGCCGGTTGCGCGAGTCTTTCTACTGGCCGTTCCTTAATCGGCAGATGGAACAATGCAGCCAACATGCCGCCAAATATGATAACCCACCACCATTGATCATATGAGCCGGTTGCATCCCGGATGATACCACCCATCCAAGTGCTGAGGAATCCACCGATTTGATGGCTCAAGAAGGCAATAGCGTACAGTGTTGCCATGTAGCGTGGTCCAAAGAAGCCCGATACGAGCCCTGCTGTTAGCGGCACGGTTGCGAGCCAGAGAAATCCTATACTGGCGGCAAAGATATAGACCGACATCTGTGTTACGGGTGCCAGGAAGAATGCGAGCATGACGAGCGAGCGTCCGATGTAGAGACCGGCTAGCAGGTTTTTCTTTTTGTATTTGCCGCCGAGCATACCGGCGACAGCGGTCCCGATGACGTTGGTCAACCCAATGAGCGCGATGGCATGGGCGCCGATGGTGGCGCCTGTACCTGTATCTTCCAAATATTTGGGCAAATGGGTGACAACAAACTGAACCTGAAAGCCACAGGTAAAGAACCCAAGGCACAAATAGGTGAAACTCTTATGCCCACGGGCTTCTTGAAGCGCCTGTCCAAGTGTCTGTGTATCTTTTTTTTGATCGAGGGCTTCACCGCTTGATTTGCCGGCGACGAAAGCCATCGGCACGATGGCAAAGATAAACGCCGCGAGGATGATAATCGCGTCAGTCCAGTCCATGCGCTCTAGCAGGTAGCCATTGAGGGGCACGAGAAACATCTGACCACCGGTACCACCCGCGGAGACGATACCGAGCCACAGGCTACGCCTTTTTTCCGGAGCAACACGACCAACAACGGATAAAAGCATCGGTAGGCCACAGCCAGCCGCAGCGAGGCCGCTCAGGACCCCGACGCTAAGGGTTAGATGCATTTCCGACGAGGCGTGACCCAGAAGGAACATCCCGACGGCGTAGAGTGCGCCACCCGCGACAAGCATTTTGACCGGACCGAGCCATTTATCGGCGATAGCGGAGACAAAAGGCACACTGAGACCCACGATCAATGTCTGAAGACTGACCGCAAAAGAGAAGGGCTCTACCCGTCCACCGGCGATGGTATCACTAATTGGAATTAGAAATAGGCCGAAGCTTTGTCGGGTCCCGTAGGAGATCAGAATGATGAAGGTACAAAGAATAAGAACCAGATAGGGGCGGCTTTTCCACGGGATACTAGGCATCAAGAACACTCACAAACGAAAGGAAATTCAAGGCGTTGCTGGTGAAGCGGTTGTCCGGACAACAGGTTTTTCATCAATAGGCCAGTGCATGATGGCGGCAACAAAGCCAAGGATGATTGCGCTCCACCACATGACGTCATAGCCGCCTGTCATGTCAAAGACGATACCGCCAACCCAAATTCCCAGGAAACTACCGACTTGATGGCTGGTAAAAGCAAAGCCATACAGCATGGCCATATATTGGGTGCCGAAAATCTGGGCGACAAGGCCGCTGGTCAATGGAACCGTGCCGAGAAACGTGAGGCCGGTAAAAGCCGCAAATACAAGCGCACTCGTATCAGTCACAGGTAGCAAGACAAATATGATCATGCTCAAGGAACGAAAGATATAGAGCAAGGCGAGCATTAGTTTCTTGCTAAACTTGCCGCCGAGTGCGCCCCAAACAAAACAACCAAATATGTTGAAGAGACCAATGGATGCGAGAGCCCAGGCGGCGGTTTCGGCATCAATACCTGATTTATCCAAATAGTTTGGAAAGTGGCCTCCGATAAACATCGTTTGAAAGCCACAAACAAAGAACGCCGTGACGAGGAGTACATAGCCTTTGTGACCCAGCGCTTCGCGGATTGCCTCACCAGTGTTCTGCTTGACGGTGTTCGCGCCCTCGGGTGTTTGGGGTTTGCCAGCAATTGCTGCCGTGAGGGGGACGATGGCGATCATCAGCAGCGCTAAAACGACCAGAGCGACGGTGTATCCTGTGTCAGATATAAAATACTGCGCGAAGGGTACAACGATAACCATGCCGGATGAGCCGCCAGCGCTGGCAATACCGAGAAACAAGCTGCGGCGTTCTTCTGAAACGCTACGCCCAACGACAGCGAGAATGATGGGAAAGCTGGTGGCGCTCATTCCCAACCCTGTAACGAGTCCTGTCGATAGGGTGATGCCAAGCGGTGTTACGGACTCGGACATCATCCAGAGACCAGCGGCGTATATGATTAAGCCAGCGCTGACGACACGGCCTGCGCCAAACCGATCAGCGATATTTCCCCAGAATGGTTGTGAAAGGCCCCAAATAAGTGTTTGAAGCGCCATCGCGAAGGAGAATACGCCGATCTCCCAGCCTTGTGTTTTGGAAATGGGGGCTAGGTATAGGCCATATGTTTGGCGCGCACCGAACGATAGCAACAGGATGAGTGTTGCACAGGTCAGGATTACGACAGGGGTTCGCCAGGTTCGCGTCGCCATAGGACACCGGTTGTGGTTGAACGTCCTGCTTACCGCAGGACTGCCAGTCTGAGTTACAGTTTATACCCACGGAGCTGATACGGAAACAGCCGCCGCCAGTCTTTCTCGCCGGCGCTACACCAGTCTATTTGTGCCGAAATATAATCCGGGCTTTGGTCAGGTCATAAGGCGTCATTTCGACGTCGACCTTATCACCCTCGAGAACACGGATACGGAACTTGCGCATCTTGCCAGCAGTGTGCGCGAGCACTTCGTGGCCGTTCTCCAATTTTACTTTGAACATAGCATTGGGCAGCCGTTCCATCACGGTACCCGAAAATTCTAAGAGCTCTTCTTTCGCCATAATGCCTTCAATTTGCGTTGCGGTGGCGCATTAGTGCCCTGAAAGGTTCAATCGTCAAGGGTTTTCCCGGTTTCCTGGATTTTTCCGCCCGCAGTTATCCGCGTTTTTGAGGACATGACCTTGGGCAAGAAGGGCTCAAGGAGTAACATTCCACGATATCTGTATCTGAAAGGCTTTGCATGGCATTTGGTGGCCGCTTTGATGCGATTCTGTTTGCGTTGGGTAACAGGAACTACCGGATCTATACGGCGGGCAATATCTGTTCGCATTTCGGCATGTGGGCGTATCGGATCGCGTTGCAATGGCTTACCTGGAAGTTAACCGGTTCTGCCTTCTGGCTCGGTGCGATCGCGATGGCGGATCTGTTTCCAACTGTTTTTCTCGCGCCGATTGCTGGTGCGATTACCGAACGAGTCAATCGATTAGGCATGATGCGGTTTTCGATGCTATTTTCAGCCGCGCAAGCCGCTGTGCTGGCCTATTGTTGCTTTGCAGGCATTGTCACGATTGAACTCGTCTTCGTCCTCGCGCTCACTCTCGGGTTTGTTCTCGCAATAAATCACCCGGTACGGCTGGTAATTGTCCCCAATATGGTGGGGCGTGAAGCCTTGGCATCGGCAGTTGCGATAAATTCTCTTATTTTCAACGTCGCTCGCGTTGCTGGTCCATCTATCGCTGGTGGTATTATCGCGGTCTCGGGAGAAGAATGGATTGTCGGAGCCGGTATTGTTTTTGCCTTTAACGCTGCAGGAAACGGGATCTTTGCGATTGCCTTGTTTTCCATTCGGCTGGTTCAGGAGGGAATAGCCAGCTCTCGAGCTCCCTTAAAACAAATTCCCACAGAAATTCGGGCAGGGTTTAGCTACACGTTTTCCCACGCCGGACTCGGGACAATGATGATAATTCTTTTTATCGTTGGTGTCTGCGGTCGAACTTATATCGACCTATTCTCGGGGTTCGTTGAAACGATTTTCGACCTCGGCGCGGACGCGCTAGGCATGCTTGTGTCGTCGGTGGGCGTCGGCGCTGTCCTTGGTGGGTTTTGGCTAGCGCAGCGTGGGCATATTGAAGGGCTGACGCGGATCGTTCTGTTAAACATACTGCTCTTGGCTGTTGTTTTGATTGTTTTTGCCCTCTCGACAAATTTTTATGTTGCCGTTGCGGCTGTTTTAATTGGTGGGTTCGCGATGACGGTGGCAGGCACCGGTGAACACACGCTAATTCAGGCTTCGGTTGATGAACATATGAGGGGTCGCGTTGTAAGCCTGTATGGCGCTATTTCTCGCGGTTGCCCTTCACTGGGGTCTCTGATGATGGGTTGGATGGGCGATCATGTCGGGCTCCGATGGCCAATTGCCGGTGGCGCAGTGATATGTATCCTGCTGTGGGCATGGTTCTACCGTCGACGCACAATGCTCGCCAAGGCGCTGGAGACATCGCCACAGACAGGGCAACGCTGATATGTCGTCGCCAACCGGTATCGCCGCAATTGTCAGCGCGTTTTCCAATCGTAATTTTGCGCTCTACGCTTCCACAAATATTCTGTCTCACTTCGGGTCTTGGATTCAACGTGTCGCTATGGGCTGGCTCGCCTGGGAGCTGGAAAAATCCTTCTACTGGTTAGGCGTCGTCGCAGTCGCAGAACTTGCTCCGTCTGTTGTCCTGGCCCCCTTCGCCGGCGCGTTCGCTGATCGCGTCAATAGGTTGCGCGGGATTCAGGGAACCCAATCATTGGCGATGGTTCAGGCAATCATTCTCGCCGGAATAGCATTTTCCGGTGATGCGACTATTGGCTGGTTGGTTGGACTGGCCTTTGCGCGCGGTGTCATCATGTCATTCAATCAACCCCTACGCTTTTCTATCTTGCCTAGCTTAGTAGATCGTAAGGATTTGTCCTCAGCAATTGGGATAAACTCACTATCGTTTAACTTAGCGCGCGTGTTGGGACCTGCCGTGGCGGCTTTTATTGTTGCGCAGTGGGATGCCGGTACAGCATTTGCCGTGAATGCAGCTTCCTATTTCATCTTCATTACGGCTTTATTTTTTATTCGTCTCGATAACCCTTACGTGCCGGAGCCGCGTCCGCTTAAGAACGTGCCCGCAGAGATTGTCGAGGGTATACGCTATTGCCTCCAGATGCCGGGCATCGCGCCGCTATTTGTCTTGCTCAGCGTGGTCGCGATGTGTGGACGTGCTTATGCAGAGCTTCTGCCGGGGTTTGCTGATGTTGTATTCAGTAGTGGCGTTGATGGGCTTGGTTGGTTACACGCCGCAATCGGGGCAGGTGCTGTCCTGGGCAGCATTATCCTTGCGCGGCGGAGTACTGTTGTCGGGTTAACCCGTACTGTAGCCTGGAGCGTTCTTGTCGTTGGGTTGGGTTTGATCGCCTTTACTCTTACGGCCAATCTGTGGGTTGGCATGCTCTGTGTCGGAATAATCGGACTTGGGATGACCTTTGTTGGTGTCGGTGAGCAACAATTATTGCAAAATGCTGTTTCTGGCGAGGTTCGTGGCAGGGTCATGAGCCTCTATGGAATGATTTCGCGCGGTGGGCCTGCATTCGGTGCTTTTTTAATGGGGGCAGCGGCGGATTGGATCGGTTTACAAATCCCGGTCGCCGCAGGGGGGGGGTGTGCTGCATAATCCTGTTTTTCTGGGTCTTGAAAAAAGCACCGGAAATGGCGAAGTCTTTGGAGAAGGAGCCGGACCGGTTTTGAAAAAAATCAGTCTATGTTTAGAGCGAATGATGCGATCTCTGGTGATTTTAACTATTTCGTTTTTAGTGAGCGTGCCGTCGGCGGCGCGTGAAGTTCGGGTGACGGATGTTTCGAGTTTGCTTCGGGCTATTAAAGTAGCACAGCCTGCTGACAGAATTGTTTTGCAGCCGGGTCGGTATCGTTTGAACAAGATATTGATTACCCGTCCTGGTGCGGCCGAAGCCCCAATTACAGTAACCGCCCTTAATCCCGCCCAGACCCAGATCGAGACGAACGCCGTTGAACTGTTCAAACTTGATGCACCTTACTGGGTTTTCGAAAATTTGGATATCCGTGGCAGCGAGAAATCCCATCACGCGTTTCATATTGTTGGGCGCGCAGATCACACTGTGCTGCGTGGCAATCACATTGTTGGATTTCACGCCTCGGTAAAAGGTAATCCGCAAAAGAACGTATCTCCGGACAATGTCGTTATTACGGGAAATGCTTTTTACAATGATGCCCCGAGAAAGACGGCAGAACCGGTTACCCTGATTGACGTTGTTGGCGGTGATAAATGGAAAATTTCCGAAAACTTCATCGCTGACTTTGGCAAAGACGGCGGCAATCGAATTAGCTATGGAGCCTTTCTAAAAGGTGGTGGCAAAGGCGGAATTTTTGAACGCAATCTGGTGGTGTGTGAATGGCGAAATAAAGGTCTGCCCCGTGTAGGGCTCTCATTCGGGGGTGGCGGGACCTTCCAATGCACTGGACCTGATTGCCCCCTCGAACATAAAAACGGGGTCATGCAGAACAACGTGATCATTAATTGCCCGGAAGCGCCGGGTGTTTATATCAACCGGTCACGGGATATATCGATCCATCACAATACGATCTTTAGTTCCTGGGGCATTCTGCTGCGTTTTCAGGACACGTTTGCCAAGGTTCAGAATAACATTATGTCTGGTGCCGTTTCGCTACGGAGGGGCGCTGATGTCAAATCCGATGACAACATCCAGACGGGGTATTCCTTTATCGCCTATATCCCAATCATTGCCCGAAAGCTCAAGGAACGTATTTCAGATTATGACGTGAAATATGACAGCTGGATCGAAAAGGCTGATGTCATAAAGATAAATTCAACAATCGATGGGGTTACCGATTGGTTGTCCAAAAGTTCATTGGGCCGCGGTGACGAAGTGTTGAAATCTCTCTTTCGCAACCCGGGTCAGGCGAACTTCAGCCTGCGAGAGGGCGTTGCGCCACCGACAGTGCCCTACGATTACGGCAAGGTGCAAACAGATTTTTGTGGGCGTGAGCGGGGAAAGGTGATCTTCCCTGGCGCAATCGACTTTAGTGCCGGTCCGTGCGATGTGCTGAAGCTACGAAATAGAATACTGAACCGGTTCGGCATCCGCTATTGAACGCTGTTGGCTTCCCGTACCATAGCGATAAGAGATGATTTCAGTAGATATTCGTGACAGGTATCGTGATCGTCAGTGATGGCACCAAGGGCGTCTAGCTTCTGACGCCGAATATCCATATCGCTTTCCTGCAAGAGTTCTTTATTTTGAATGGATTGTGCTTGCACATATTTCTTGGCCATCGTCCGGCGCTGGCGATCATATTGTGCGAGCAAAGCGTCATCCCCCTCACCACGCCAAATGCGTACTAATTTCTCGGCGATATTCAGGCCGTCGTGGATGCCGCCATTCATACCCATGCCGCCGAGTGGATTGTTCACGTGGGCTGAATCGCCAGCCAAGACCGTGCGTCCCACATGAAAAGTCTCAGCGACACGCTGATGCACATTGTAGAGGTTACGATGAATGATTTCGTAGTTTGTGGAATAGGGCAGGCATTCGGCGTACTTGTCTTTCACCCAATCCAGACTTTTGACATATTCATCCGGCTCATCGCCGGATGCAGGCAATAAAATTCGCCACAATCCGCTCATGTCGTCGCCGGCAACTTTAATTAACGCACACCATTGGTCAGGATGGGCGACATAGTTGCGATAGCGGTGATTGCCAGCGTCTGGTGCACCGAAGTCGAACTTGGTCGTTGCAATGACAAAACGTTCACCCCAGGTGAACCCGGGAAAATCGATATCAAGCGCTTTGCGAATAATGCTGCGACCGCCATCGGCGGCGATTAGATAGCGTCCAGTATGAGTTTCAATTTCGCCATCGGGATTCTTTACCGATAACTCCACACCGTCATCGTCCTGTTTCAGACCGACGGCTTCATAGGGGCGCATTAAAGTGAAATCAGGTAATTTCTCTGCGTGCTCCCGGGCGATGTTGATGACCTTGTGCTGCTCGACCTGAAGCGCGTAAGGAAATGGCGTCTCGTCAGCAATAATTCCATAATCGAATTCGGCAACGACACGATCATCATATCGATCGCGGAACTGAAAAACTGCTGACACCAGCCCTTTGGCTGCCATCTCGTCTGTCATATCGAGTTCTGACAGCATTTCGAGAGTAGATGGATGAACTGTCGAAGCCCGGTGATCTGTTGTTGTTTCTGGCAAGGAGTCAAAAACCGTGACGGGGATACCCTGACGAGCGAGATAGTAGCCGGAAATCATACCGACCGGGCCGGCACCTGCGATAAGAACGCGATTGTCTGGAGTCATTGGACAGAAACACTACTTTGAAATTAAGGTCGCCGGACCTTACAAGCAGGGTACCCCGCGTCAACCCCTCAGGGTTCTTGAGCGCGCATCCCAAGATAAAGGCCGGCAAATATGAGCGCGATGGCGATGCTGTGAAACAGTTCAAAACTCTCATTCAATAGCAAAACGGAAAGAACCGTTCCGAAGGCAGGAATGAGATAGCTCGAGAAACCTGCGGCGTTCGGTCCAGCGACCTCGACGCCTTTATTCCAAAACAAATAGGCGATTACTGATGGAAATATCGCCGTGAAGAGGATGAGGCCGACATTTTTGAAATCCAGGTCAAAGAATTGATCCTGCGAGATTTCCCAGATGTAGAACGGAAGAACCATTGGTAAAGATAAGCCCGTTAAAACAAGGATCAAACCGAACGGGTCGAGACCAGGCGGCAACCATTTTAGGCAAACTGTGTAGATCGCCCAGGAAGTCATAGCAGCGACGATAAATAGATCTCCGACCCCGAATTCCATTGTTGAAATGGCACCTAAGTCAACATTCAGAATAATTACCAGAGAACCAATGATTCCAAGCAAGGTGCCTGCAATAACGGCGGGGGTCAGCCTTATGCGCAAAATGATGAAAGACACAATGACGATTGCAATTGGCGTCGCGCCGCTAAGAACGGACGCGTTAATTGCTGTCGTGATCTGAAGGCCTAGAAAATAAAATATCGTGAATCCGGTTATGCCCGTGAACGATAATCCACACATCATCAACCAATGTTTCTGGTAGATCGCTCGTTGTTGCCAGAAAGGTTTATGAGCAAAAGGCAGAAATACCAGAAACGCGATAGCCCAACGCCAAAATGTAAAGCTATGGGGAGGAATTTCTCCCGCAGAAGCGCGAACGGCAACAGCAGTGGCTGACCAAAATACAGCAGTCATGATGAGCATACCGTGCGCGACCCAAATCGGAATGCTGGGTTTGCTTGATGTTGTTGTCTCAGGGGATGCCATGAGTTTTCTATTTTGTTAGGGAGCTGGATAACGACACGAATTGACCGACAAGGCAATGGACAGACTTGACAGTCTTAGGGCAGGAGATCACGCTTAGAGAGTGACCTGGGGTGTCCGTCAGGACTGAGAGAACACCCATCGAACCTGAACTGGTTGGAACCAGCGTAGGGAGCCGTCACGCAGGGCTTCTTTCCCGGCGTTAGCAAGATGGCTTCTTGAGATATTGGAGCTATTGCAGCGATGATTGCCATAATCGGCGGAGGAATTTGTGGACTCGGTATTGGTTGGCGGCTCGCTCAGGCAGGCGAGGATGTCACCGTGTACGACCGCGGTGTTGCGGGGATGGAAGCGACCTGGGCGGCCGCCGGTATGTTGGCGCCCCAGGCGGAGGCCGAACACGGCGAAGAGGCATTGCTTCCACTGGCTTTGGAAAGCCGCGCCATGTGGAAAGAGTTTGCTGCTGAGCTTCTTGCGGTAACCGGGATAGACGTCGATTACCGGGAAGAGGGCACAATGGTGGTTGGGCTTGATCGTGACGATGTCGAACATCTCGAACATCGCTTCTCATATTTTCAATCGCTGGGTCTCGATGTTCAATGGCTTAGTGGTTATGAAGCTCGCAAACGCGAACCGCACCTCGCCCGTGCCGTTGGCGGTGCGGTATATAGCGCCTTAGATCATCAGGTGGATAATCGGAAGGTTGCTGAAGCACTACGATCTGCCTTTGTAGACGCCGGGGGCACACTCAAGGAAAATGTTGAAATAATCGGGGTTGCAACGGCAGCTGGACGGGTTTCAGCAATTGAAACAGCGGACGGTTCAATTGAAACCGACACGGTTGTGTTGGCTGCTGGTGCTTGGTCGCGCAAATTGGGCGGATTGCCAGAGACTAGCCGCCCGCCGGTTCGTCCGTTGAAAGGACAGATGGTTGCCGTTCAGATGGAGCCGCAATATCCCCTGATCGAAAGCGTCATCTGGGGGCCAGGCAACGGTGTGGTGCCGTCTATTTATCTCGCGCCGAAAAGCAATGGCCGCCTTATCATTGGCGCAACGGTCGAAGAAATGGGGTTCGACATCGACCTCACGGCTGGGGGTGTTATGGAACTCTTGAAACTCGCTTGGGATATGCTGCCAGGCATTTACGATTTGCCGTTGGTCGAAAGTTGGGCGGGTTTGCGACCCGCGAGTCGGGACGATGCGCCTATACTGGGGCCGACCCCGACACCCGGGCTCATCTTGGCAACGGGACATCACAGGAATGGTATTTTATTAGCACCGCTGACGGCGAAGGCGATTAGTGATTTTGTTCGTCAGGGCGAGGTTGGTAGCTCTATTAAGCCATTTCTGCTAGATCGGTTTGAAAAGGCGGTTACTGCAAATGTATAGCGGTGGACTAGATATATTGTTGGGGATGTTCATTTGAGTGACACGATCTCTATAAATGGTGAACTCAGGTCATTAAGCGCTTCGATACTTGTTGAGGTGCTCGAAGAAATCGGTGTCGATAGCAGTAAAGGCGGTGTTGCTGTAGCACTCAATGGAGAGGTTGTACCGCGGGCCGATTGGCCTCAAACTTCAATGAAACCCAACGATAAAGTGGAAATCGTGCACATCGTGCGCGGAGGATAATATGGACGCTAAAGTCGCAAACAACGAGTTTACTATCGCTGGCAAAACGTTTTCCTCGCGTTTTCTAATCGGTACCTCACGATATCCAAATCAACAAATTATGATGGATGCGATTGAGGCAAGTGGCGCTGAAATCGTTACCGTTGCCGTGCGCCGCGTTAGCCAAGATAGCGGCGGCGAAGGGCTATATGACCTTCTTGGTGACAGGTTTCATCTTCTCCCGAATACGGCGGGATGTTTTACCGCCCGAGATGCCGTGGTGACAGCTGAGTTGGCGCGGGAAGCCCTGGAGACGAATTGGGTCAAGCTTGAGGTCATTGGCGACGATGAAACCTTGTTCCCCGATGTCGAGCAGTTATTGCGAGCTGCTGAAGAGTTGGTAGGTAAAGGTTTTATCGTTTTGCCCTATTGCAATGATGATCCGATAACCTGCAAAAAGCTTGAAGACATTGGTTGCGCGGCGGTTATGCCGCTTGCGGCGCCGATTGGTTCTGGCATGGGTATTCGGAACCCCTACAATCTCAGAATTATTCGTGAGCAATGTTCAGTTCCAATCATTGTCGATGCTGGGGTTGGGACGGCATCCGATGCCGCGGTCGCGCTTGAGCTTGGGTGCGATGGTATTCTGCTGAATACAGCGGTTGCTGGCGCACGGGATCCCGTAAAGATGGCGACCGCCATGAAGCTTGGGATCGAAGCTGGCCGATATGCATATGAAGCGGGGAGAATTCCACGTCGATTATATACAACGGCGTCCACGCCCACCGACGGCGCCATCGAATTGTGACCAATCCGATTCCGGTCCCAGCTGTCTTGGTCATAACTGATCCGCCCCCGGTACCGCGAACAATCGAAGATGCTGTCTTGCAAACCCTTGATGCCGGTTGCCGCTGGATCATGTATCGTGAAAAAGAAGCGTCTGCAGAGAATTTCCGACTTGTAGCCAAAATTCTTGCCGATCTCTGCCTTTCGTATGGCTCTGTACTTAGTATCAACGGCGACATCCAAGTAGCTCGAGAGGTTTGTGCTGGAGGTGTTCACCTTCAATCGACCGACGAAATTGGTCTTGCTCGGACGGCATTACAATCAGGTGCTCCCGTTGGTGTTTCATGTCATTCGATTGCTGAAGCCCAATGCGCAGAGTTGGCAGGCGCCGACTATGTAACCCTAAGTCCGATATTTGAAACAGCCAGCAAACCAGGATATGGCCCCGCATTAGGCTTGGGTGGATTGGGAGAAGCGACGGAATGCCTCACAATTCCCGTCATCGCACTTGCTGGCATTTCGTCCAATAACGCTGCTGATTGTATTCATCACGGCGCGCAAGGCGTCGCCGTGATGGGTGGCGTTATGCGTGCTTCTGACATTGAAGTGGAAGTTAAGGGTTTGATTTCAGCGCTGGCTTAAAAGGCCACGTACCTGTCCTTCTCGCGGTCTGCAGAAGAAATCGTGTTCGTGTTTACGGAATGAATTGCTCATTCAAGATTCGTTCTTCGAGATCGTGCTCTTCGTCGAACAGTAGTTTTAATGAAATGTCTTTTTGTTGAAGAATGGTTACGGATTTTACATTCCGGACTTCAGTGTAGTCGGCAACGGCACTGACGGGCCTTTTCTTAGGCTCCTGAATTTCCAATTTTATTTTTGCACTGTCGCGAAGCAAGGCGCCACGCCACCGGCGCGGTCGAAAGGCACTTATTGGTGTAAGCGCCAGCAACTCGGCCCCAAGTGGGATTATCGGTCCGTGCGCCGAAAGATTGTAGGCAGTGCTGCCCGCTGGCGTGGCGACGACCGCACCATCGCAAATCAGCTCTTTCATTCGTACTTTGTCGTCGATACTGACGCGAAGGTTTGCGGCCTGGCGTGTCTGCCGCAAAAGGGCGACCTCATTAATACAATAGGCGTCCTTTTTGACGCCGGTCACCGTTTTCACTTTCATGAGGAGCGGGTGGAGTTCAATTGGCCTCGCTCTTTCAAGGCGCTTGAGAAGGTTAGCTTCCTTGAACTCATTCATAAGAAAACCGACTGTACCCCTGTTCATGCCGTAGATCGGGATGTTCAGTTCAAAACACTGATGCATTGTTTGCAGCATTGTTCCGTCACCACCTAGGACGACAGCGATCTCGGCCTTCTTGAGGGAGACATTCCCATAGCGTTTACGAAGGCGCTGGCAAGCGCTTCGCGCTGCAGGTGTGCTTGAACTAATGAAGGCGATACGGTCGACGGTCATGATGGATTTGAATTTTGCAGGAAAACGACTTTATGTACAGGAGCCTAAAAATTTTCGTTTGAGGACGAAGCCTAGTCGTGATGTCACTTGATTGAAAGTTTTAGACGTTTGACAATTTCTTTGTGTCCTTCACGTTTTGCATGGTCAAGGGCCGATACACCATTATCGTCACGTCGGTTTGGATTGGCTCCTGCAGCGAGCAGCTGGTTGACGATTTTCGTGTGACCGTTCCAGGCGGCTCTCATTAACGCGGTTACATTCTCGTCATCGGCGATGTCAAGTTCTGCCCCGGCTTCGATCAGGGTTGTAACCACTGGTGATTGTCCGTTGATCGCGCCCCACATGAGCGGTGTCCTTTTCTTTTGATCTGCGATCTCGATATCAGTTCCATGATCGAGCAATATCTCGATAATTTCTCGACGACCGCGCCAGGCGGCGTTGATCATCGCGGTCTTCCCGTCGATATCCTGACCGTCGACGTCAGCGCCTTGTAACAGCGCATCCAAGAGGTCTTTAACTTCACCACGCGATGCTGAACTGCGCAATTTGTCATTAGATTTCGTTCTTTCATCTCCTTCACTGCCACCGCCAAAGGAAATGGGTAGCAAAGAAAATAAACCTTTCAGTTCCCTTCTCAGTCTGCGCGATTTTAAAATTTCGGAAGCCCGCATAATTCTTTCGAGTGGTTTGCGAGCGGCTGCGGCAAATCTATTTCCTTGTTGGGCAGCCGCCCAAAACCAGGCGTCCGCTTGTGCAAGATCCCGGTTTCTCCCCGGTTTCAAGGCAAGGTACCCAAGCAATACATGCGCTTTGGCATAGCCACGGTCAGCAGATTTTTGTAACCACTCTTGCGCAGTATCAAAGTCTTGCTCAGCCCCTTGGCCTCGTAACAGCAGTTTGGCTATGTTGTACTGGGCATTTGCGTGTCCGGATTTAGCCGCCACCTCGATCCGCTTAAAATTTCTTTTTTGGCGCTCGACTCTCTCCGCCGTCTGATTTCCTGCGGGCGTTCTACTGACTTCAGATAGTAATTGCGGGTTCTGTTCTTCGATTACGTCGATAAGAGCCTTCGCTGATCGAATGGGGCGGCTTGGCGTCAATAGAGCTCCGAATTCTTTACCTTCGCTACTCCCTGATTCGCCGACTTTGCCGCCACCAGCACCGCTACTATCGGATCCATCGGCTCCACCACCGCCGCGTCTGGTGCGCGGTTTTTCAATAATGGAATTCTTTTTCACAGAGTTGTCCGACTGTTTCTTTGGTGCTTGAGCGAGCTTGATGGTCTCCGATTTTTGAGTATTGCTTTTGGGTGGTGTCGGTTCTGTGATAGCCGGTACTGGATGTGACGGCTTGCGCTCTGCTGTTTGTTTCTTAGGTGGTGTCTTCTTCTTGTGGTTTGCTTCGGTAGCCGTGGTTTCTTGGGTCTTTGACGGTTCTGGTTTGGTTTCTGTCTTCGTCGGAGCAGGTGTCGGTTTCTTTTGCGCTGGCTGCTGTTTATTTTTGTTTATTGCAGCTGTCTGTTTTTCGATAACCTTTTGTACGGCTGTTGGTACTTTTGATGCTGAGATGATTTGGATGTCAATGCTTGGTGCGCTTTGACCGGTATCGTCGGCAACCTTTTCGTCGATTTCTTGGCCTTTTGCAGTATCGCGGGTGACCTCTATCTTTTCCGACTTTGTCTTGGCAACGGCTTTTGCCTTGCGGGCACCTGCCTGAGACTTTGTATCGACTGTTTCAGGTTCTTTCTTATCCTGATTCAGAGCGAGCGTCAGGACTGGTAGCCCAACTAGAAGCAAAACTATCGGGCCAACATGGAGAAGCGTTGAAAGTGTGGCTCCGAGCCACATTTCCTTAATACTGCGTCGCATAGCCATAAGGCGGTTATTAAAGCAGAGCTTTAGCTAAATGTCCGATACATAAGTTGCGTAGCGGTGAAAAATTTCCCGCCGTTATTCTGCGGCTTTCTCTTCCGTTTCCGCGGCATCTTCACCAGAAGTGTCTTCATCGGTGGTGTCTTCAACGCTTACTTCTGTTGCAGTATCGTCAGAAACAGTTTCATCTTCTTGCTGTGCTGCTTCGATTTGATCGTCTTCATCGAGAGAGCGACCTTCGACCTGGGCGATTGCTTCTTCTTCAGAGCGGGCAACGTTTGCGGTCACTGAGACGCTTACTTCAGGGTGCAGTCTGACAATAACCTCATGCATACCGACGGTTTTGATTGGGCGTGCCATTTGGACTTGCTTACTATCGACAGTAAACCCGGCATCGGTGATTGATTGAGCAATGCTGCGAACTGTAACGGATCCATAAAGTTGGTCGTTGTCGCTCGCTTGACGAACGATTGTAATCGAGAGGCCGTCGAGTTTCTTCGAAACGGCATCAGCTTCGTTCTTAAGCTCAAGGTTTGATGCTTCGAGTTGTGCCCGCTGGGTCTCGAATAGGTCCTTATTTTCCTTGGTTGCTCTTAAAGCCTTTTTTTGGGGAAGGAGATAATTCCTTGCAAACCCGGGGCGTACGGCTACGACGTCGCCCATTTGGCCAAGTTTCTCAATCCGTTCAAGAAGGATTACATCCATCACTCATTCTCCTGATCTCTGTCCGGCGGCGCAAAGCGCTGCCGTAACGATACCCATTGTTCCAAAACACCTAATAACACAACTAACGCCGATAACCACCCAACTACGACCAAGAGGAAATAAGCGCCGAAAAGGACCGGTCCGCGAGCGGAAACGCGTCGCGAAAGCGTGTGTATAACCGCTAGGCCCAAAAGAAAAAAGGGTGTTGATAGCAATGGTGACGCATTCCTACCAAAATCCCCGATTACTCCCGAAAAAAAAAGACATTAAAATTGCCATTGCTAACGCGAGGCTCATCCAATTCGGTAGCTCAATGCTACTGTAACTGGGTATTGGTCTAATTGCATGGCCAAGACGGGCTAAAACATTCTGCGCCAAAGTCGCGTTGACAATTGAAATTAGAAGCCACACTGACAGCAACATTCCTGGGAGAAAGCGTGCAATTCCTTCGAACGGAATAGTAATTTGCGGATTCGCCGCAGTGACTCGTGAAAATACCGTCCCAAGCAAGCGTTCCGATTTGCCGGTGAGGCCGCCTTCGTCGCCAAGAAAATAAAGTGAGATAATTGCAAGAACGATGAGGCCATAAGCTGTTAGACAGCCGAGGGTCAATCCGATGGGGTACCATTCCAGTTTCCCGGGGGTGGAACCAGGTCGTGAGAATAAGGATTGGCGGATGACGATAAGGGCAGGGATGGCAGCAATTGCTATGTAAATACCTGACGCCGTTGCATGAATACCGAGCATAATCGCAATTGCGGCTATTAGCGCCGCGATGGCTGAATTTAGAAGCCCTTGGGATAAACCGACTGCTAAGACCGGTACCGACGCTAAATAGGTCAAGGCAATTGCTCCGGGCGCACCGGTTCTGACGGCAAGAAAGAAGGCAGCACTTGCCAATCCCCCAACGAGGGCGATGAGAAGCCCTCTGGTCACGATGAGGTGGTCCCTAGGAGCTTATTCGACAACGAAGGGTAAGAGCGCAAGGTTGCGCGCACGTTTGATGGCACGGGCCAATTCACGCTGTTTCTTGGACGAAACTGCTGTAATTCTCCGAGGAACGATTTTTCCGCGCTCGGAAACGAACCGCTGCAACAGCTTTGTGTCTTTATAATCGATTTTCGGAGCATCAGGAGAAGAAAAGGGGCAACTCTTTTGCCGCCGAAAGAAAGGTTTACGACCGCCTCTCATTTATCTTCTCCTTCGTTTTCGCTAGCGGCAGGAGCGTCGGCTTTTGCTTCGGCGCTTTCCGTTTCTATTTCCGCTTTAGCTTTAGATTCTGGTGCTTCGTCCGTTTTATTTTCGCTCCGGTCGTCGCGTCGACTACGCTCGTCACGTGAATTCTTGTTACGCATCATGATAGATGGTTCAGCATCCAGCTCATCGACACGAATGGTCATAAGACGCAGTACATCTTCATTTAACCGCATGTTACGTTCAAATTCTTTGACCGCTGGAGCCGGAGCGTCGAGGGCCAGCATCGTATAGTGGCCTTTTCGGTTCTTTTTTATCCGATAAGCGAGACTTTTAAGCCCCCAATATTCGGTCTGGGCAACGTTCCCACCACCTTCAGTGACAATAGCAGACATACTCTCAGTCAGTGCCTCTACTTGGGCAGCTGAAATATCCGGTCGTGCTATGAACACGCTCTCATAATAAGGCACGTTCGAAACTCCTCGTTTATGCCATATAGCCAGAAACAAGCCTGGCTAAAAATCCGTTTAAAAACAGTCATTTAGAAAATGACACCCTGAAAACCCACCAAAAATGAGCTTTTAGGCGCTTCAGGGCGCGCATATATACACGATTGAGACCTGTGTGCAAGCATATGAAATGCCTTTCGGTCGCTTGACAGATTAGCGCTCTCCGCTATCACTGGCGCTATCGCGCCCCCATACCTAGAGGAGAGAGAAGGAGATGACGATTGCGTTAGTTTTTCCCGGTCAGGGATCACAAGCCGTTGGTATGGGAACCGCTCTTGCAGAAGCCTTTCCGGTAGCGCGGGAAACGTTTGAGGAAGTCGACGAAGCCCTGAAGCAAAATATGTTCAAGCTGATGTCAGAAGGTCCTGTAGAGACGCTAACCTTAACAGAAAATGCCCAGCCGGCCCTGATGAGCGTTAGCCTGGCAGTCATGCGTGTCCTGGAGAGCGAAGGGAAGTTTGATATTTCCTCTGGCGCCGCTTGTGTTGCGGGCCATTCTCTTGGCGAGTATTCGGCATTGGCAGCGGCGGGCAGTTTTACGATTGCGGATACAGCCAAACTTTTGAAAACAAGGGGGCAAGCTATGCAACAAGCTGTTCCTGTAGGTGAAGGTGGCATGGCGGCTTTGTTGGGTGCGGACTTGGAGGCGGCAACAAAATTGGCAGAAGCAGCGTCGGAGGGAGAGGTCTGCTCTCCTGCTAATGATAATGCTTCTGATCAAGTTGTTATATCCGGCGCAGCAGCGGCAATTGATCGTGCAGTGGCCTTGGCTCCAGAACACAAGATCAAACGAGCAATACCGCTACAAGTTAGTGCGCCTTTTCACTGCAGTATGATGGCACCCGCTGCCGACGTGATGCGCGATGCCCTTGCGAATGTAGATGTCGCACCACCTTTGGTACCCCTTATAGCTAATGTAACCGCAAAACCAGTTCAGGAACCGGATACGATCTGCCGGCAGTTGGTTGATCAAGTTACCGGTCTGGTCCGCTGGCGTGAATCCGTGCTGCAAATGAAGGCGGATGGCGTTGATACAGTAGTTGAGATTGGTTCTGGCAAAGTCTTGGCGGGGTTGATGCGACGTATTGATCGCGAGATGTCAGGCTTATCAGTCTCGAACCCCGAGGGCGTCGAAAATTTTCTCGGCACCCTTTGATAGTTTTAGAATGGAGTTAATTCATGTTTGATCTAACAGGACGGTCGGCACTGGTGACCGGTGCAAGTGGCGGAATTGGCGGTGCAATTGCTAAGGCCTTGTACGATCAAGGGGCGACAATAACCCTCACGGGTAGAAACGAATCCGCCTTACAGAATATTGCTGAAACCCTTGGCGAACGAGCGCACGTTTTAGTCGCAGATTTATCTGACAGCGATGCCGTCAATGGTTTGATTGGTGCAGCCAATGACGCAATGGGAGGCCTGGATATTCTGGTCAACAACGCGGGTTTGACACGTGATGGTCTCATGATGCGTATGAAGGACGACGATTGGGCCGAAGTTCTCGAGGTCAATCTAACGGCTGGCTTTCGTCTCGCCCGGGCTGCTTTGAGAGGCATGATGAAATCCCGTTATGGCCGGATCATCAACATCACGTCGGTCGTTGGTCAATTGGGTAATCCGGGTCAGGCAAACTATGTCGCGTCAAAGGCAGGCATGACGGGGATGTCTAAAGCGCTCGCTGCTGAAGTGGCATCGCGCGGCATTACAGTAAACTGTGTCGCCCCGGGATTTATCACGACAGCTATGACAGATTCGTTAAACGATGATCAGAAACAAACTATGCTAGATAGGATACCTGTCGGGCGATTTGGTGCTCCCGAAGACGTCGCAGGTTGCGTCAGCTTTTTGGCTAGTGAAGCAGGTGGTTACTTGACAGGACAGACTCTGCATGTAAATGGGGGCATGGCGATGGTATAGGCCTAGGCTTGGCTCATTCAGGGCTGTGCGACTAGACCCGATTCGACATAAAATTATGGATTATTATTGGCCTGAAAGGGCCATCAATTTAATGAGGGAAAGCTGGTATGAGTGATGTAGCGGAGCGCGTCAAAAAGATCGTCGTAGAACATCTGGGTGCAGATGAGGATAAGGTTACGGATAGTGCCAGCTTTATCGAAGATCTGGGCGCCGACAGCCTTGATACGGTTGAGTTGGTAATGGCGTTTGAAGAAGAGTTTGGCTGCGAAATTCCAGATGATGCTGCAGAAAAGATTCTGACAGTTAAAGACGCTATTTCGTTTATCAGCGAAAACTCAGACGGTTAAGTTAATCACGGTTTCGGGTTCGTCGGATAATTTCGGCGACCCGAATGCACGTGACTTTTAACGACTGAATGAACCGAATGAGACGTGTCGTAATCACCGGCATCGGGATGGTCAGCCCGCTGGCCTCAGGCGCAGAGCCTAGTTGGCAGCGGTTGACGAACGGCGGCTGCGGAATTGACAAAATCGAATCATTTGATGTTTCCGACCTCCCGGTAAAGATTGGGGCGGAAGTACCGCTTGGTGATGAAGCCGATGGCTATTTCGATTTTGATCGTTGGGTTGATTCGAAGGATCGTCGGAAGAACGACAATTTTATCATTTTTGGTATTGGGGCTGCTTCCCAGGCGATTGCCGATTCTGGCTGGCAACCCGACGGTGAAGAAGACTGCGCCCGTACCGGTGTCATGATTGGTTCTGGGATTGGTGGATTGCCGGGAATTTATGACGCTTCGGTCGCGCTCTATACCAAGGGGCCGCGTCGGGTCACGCCATTCTTTATTCCGTCCACGCTAATTAACCTAGTGTCAGGTCAGGTTTCCATAAGGTATGGCTTCACTGGGCCGAACCACGCGGTAGCGACGGCGTGTGCAACAGGGTCACATTCGATAGGCGATGCTGCCCGATTAATTCAGTTTGATGATGCGGATGTTATGGTCGCTGGTGGTGCCGAAGCAGCCATCTGCCGTATTGGTATCGCCGGATTCGCCGCCGCGCGAGCTCTTGCGAGTAATTTTAACGATGATCCAAAAGGAGCGTCACGTCCTTGGGACAAGGCTCGTGACGGTTTCGTAATGGGTGAAGGTGCTGGTGTTGTGGTTCTTGAAGAACTTGAACATGCAAAGAAACGCGGTGCTAAAATTTATGCGGAAGTTGTTGGCTATGGATTGTCTGGCGACGCGCACCACGTTACCGCTCCAGCCGAAAACGGTGCTGGCGCAACCCGCGCGATGAAAATGGCGATAAAGCGCGCTGGCATCAACTTAGAAGATGTCGATTACGTAAATGCTCATGGAACATCGACGCCACTTGGCGATGAGATTGAACTGGGTGCGGTGAAACGTTTGTTCGGTGAACATGCCTATTCACTATCTATGTCTTCTACTAAATCGGCGATCGGACATTTGCTGGGCGCTGCCGGAGCGGTTGAGGCCGTTTTCTCTGTCTTGGCTATTCGCGATAATATTGTGCCCCCTACGCTCAATTTAGATGATCCGTCTGATGGCTGTGATATCGATCTGGTGCCGCATACGGCGAAGGAGCGTCCGGTTAGTATCGCGATGTCTAATTCGTTTGGCTTCGGCGGTACAAACGCAACTCTCATCTTTAAAGAAGCCCCCTGACGATGATGCAGCGGACATGGGTCCGCATGCTCTTGGTGATGAGCAGCGTAATTTTACTCCTCGGAGTAGGAAGCTATCTGATCGCGCAAGATCGGTATGTGCGCCCAGGGCCGCTAAAGAATTCAAAAACTATAATTATAGAAAAAGGTGGTAGCGTCGCAAAGATAGCCTCACACCTTTTGGCCTTAGACGTCATAGACAATGCGGTAATATTTCGACTTGGTGTTGAATATGATGGCTTGTCCGCAAAGCTTCGTGCGGGGGAATACTCGATCCCCGCTGGTTCTAACATGCGGTCTGTTGCCTCGATACTCGCCTCGGGTAGAACCGTTAAACGGCGTCTCACAATTGCTGAAGGGCTTTTGACCTTCCAAATTTTGGAAGCGGTTCGAGTGGCGCCTGGCCTTACGGGTGAAGTACAAAGCACCGTTTTACAAGAAGGTGTTTTTCTTCCAGAAACATATTTTTATTCCTATGGTGACAGCCGTGAGAACTTACTTATACGGATGCGCCACAAGTTAAGAAGTGAGTTGACGCGTATTTGGCAACAACGCCCAGCAGGATCTCTGCTGAAAACGCCTAATGAGGCGCTTGTTTTAGCATCCATCATCGAGAAGGAAACCGGAAGGCAGGCTGAACGCACGCATATATCTGGCGTGTTCCATAATCGCTTGCGACGCCGTATGCCGCTGCAATCCGACCCAACCGTGGCATATAGTGTGACATTAGGGAGGTCCGTTCTCAAACGTCCACTTACAAAGTCAGATTTACGGACCACATCGCCCTTCAATACCTATCTCAGTAGGGGGTTGCCACCGAAGCCAATTGCAAATCCGGGCATTGCGGCAATACGCGCCGCCGTTCTGCCAATGAAAACTTCTAATTTGTATTTTGTTGCCGACGGAACAGGTGGCCATGCTTTCGCACAAACGCTGCGAGAGCATAACCGTAATGTTGCGAAGTGGCGCAAATCGAACAAAAAGAAGCCGTGACAAAATTTGGCTTAAATTGACAAACCCCATTTCGATGAGTATGCCCCCTACGGGATAAATTTTGACTATTGGTGAAAACGGGTTGGGACAACTATCAGCATGAGGAATTCATGAAAAACGAAGCGGAAGCTGCGACGCAGCAAGTAATGGAGTTAGCAACGACGTACGGTATGGATGTCGTTGCGGCGCTCGCGATTTTAATTATTGGTTGGATGTTTGCGGGTTGGGCGGGCAAAAAAACTCGATCAGCCCTGACTAAATCCCAAAAAGTCGATGATACGTTGGTGCCATTCCTGAGCAACATCGTGCGCTATCTCATTCTGACTTTCGTTCTCATCGCCGTTCTAGGAAAGTTCGGTATTCAGACAGCGAGCATTATTGCTGTTCTTGGCACGGTCGGTCTCGCGGTTGGCCTCGCATTACAGGGAACGTTGTCGCATTTTGCAGCTGGCGTTGTTCTGTTGATTTTACGTCCTTTCAAAATAGGGGAAGTCATCGAAGCAGCGGGCAAGATCGGGGCCGTTGAAGAAATTGGGCTGTTTGCGACTAACCTGAAAACCGCCGATGGTATCTTCGTCTATGTCCCAAATGGACAATTGCTTGGTGCGGCGATGAGTAATTTCTCACGCAATCCAACGCGACGGATTGATATTACCGTCGGGATTTCCTACACGGATGATATTCCGAAATCGCTTTCGGCGGCCCAGCAGCTGATGGACGCGGACAGTCGTATATTGAAAGACCCAGCGTCGCAAACGATGGTTATGTCGTTGGGTGATAGTTCCGTGAATATTCATATGCGCTGTTGGGCTACCGGTGGAGATTACTGGGATGTCCTGTTCGATCTTAATAAGGGGATCAAAGAACGTTACGACGCTGAAGGAATCTCAATTCCATTTCCACAACGCGATATTCATATCGTTGAGCACAAGAAAGACTAATGCTCTCCTTCCAAGGTTGTTGGATACTGCTATTCCTTTTCGGCGACCTTGGGCATGAGCCTGTCAGATAGCGTTGGTGGCAACACCCCTAGCAGCCAGGCGATGAAATACATCCGCCAAGGAAACGCGATTCGGGCGGTGTTTTTTTCGAGACCATGACGGATAATTCGTGCGGCCTTTTCACCAGTCATCATAAGCGGCATTGGAAAGGGGTTATTGGCCGTCATGCGGCTTTCAACAAAGCCCGGGCAAATTACTGACACCTTTATTCCTTTTTCAGCGTAGCGGCCACGCAGTCCTTCTCCCCATACGCGTATGGCGGCTTTTGATGCTGCATAGGCGGGTGTACCGGGGAAGCCTCTGAATGAAGCGAGGGAGCTTACGATAGCGATCTGGCCGGTTCCTATAGCTTCCATCGATTTAAGGGCTGGTATGACTGTGTTATGGACGCCATCAATATTGGTTCGAAATATTTTCCGGGTAGCCTCTGGCCCAAATCCAGCTCCATCATCGCCTCCGGCGACCCCGGCATTTGCGATAACGAGGTCCAGGGCTCTCTTTTCGTTGGTTTGACAAACCCAATTTGAAACCGATGCTTCGTTAGTAACATCGAGTAGCTCTATAGCGACAGAAGCGCCTTTCTTCCTGCAGTTGTCAGCAACTTCACTAAGCCTTTCCTGACTTCTTCCGCAAAGTGCTAGGAAAATTCCCTCTTGGGCGTACTCCAGGGAGAGGGCCGCGCCTATACCACTTGAGGCTCCTGTTATTAGAATAGATTTAGGGGTGTTCATTGCTTTCCAAGCCACCGGCCTTGTTGGGGAGTTATCTCGACATTATAGTGCGCGACCAAGTTGAAATTACACGTTACGGGGTATTTGTGACCGTATCCAGTATGACAGGATTTTCCCGGGTTGAAGGAACAGAAGACGGCTATAGCTGGGTTTGGGAACTCCGCAGTGTAAATGCTCGTTCTTTGGATGTTAGGCTTCGGCTTCCTTCCGGAATGGACAGGCTCGAAGCAGGTTTTCGAAAAGCTGTCTCGGAACACTTAAATCGCGGCAATGTGTCGGCAACCTTGACAGTGATGCGCCCGCAGCGCGGTCAGGTAGTTTCGGTGAATTCCGAGATACTTGATCAGGTGCTGAAGTTATCGAACGATTTATCAAATTCAGAAAATGTATCTCCTCCAAGCGTTGATGGATTGCTTTCCGTCCGAGGTGTTCTAGAAGTCAAAGAAGAGGATGAAACGGAAGAGCAGCAAAGTAAGCTAGATAAGGAGATTGTCTCTGCCTTTGCAAAAGCCACAACTGGTTTGGTGGATAATCGAATTGCGGAAGGGGAACGTCTCGCAATTACGATTAATGGACATCTCGACGAGATAGAACAATGTGTTGAAGAGGCAGCCTCGATAGACGCTGCTCAACCGGCAGCTATTGCGCAGAAGATGCGTGAGCAAGTTAGGGCACTATCTTCTGAGGCTTCCGCAATATCGGAAGAACGTTTGGCGCAAGAAGTTGCGCTCCTGGCGGTTAAAGCAGATATCTGTGAAGAGCTTGACAGTCTTGGTGCGCATGTTGATGGTGCGCGGGAGCTGCTTGCAGAAGGCTCCCCTGTAGGCAGAAAACTGGACTTCCTGTGCCAGGAGTTTAATCGCGAAGCAAATACCGTTTGTTCGAAATCCTCTGATTTGGATCTGACACGGGTAGGTCTGGAACTGAAAGCTGTAATTGAACGGCTTCGCGAGCAAATTCAGAACATCGAGTAGTATGGAAACAGAAATGGCTGCGGATCGAATTGCACGACGGGGAGTAATGTTGGTTCTTTCTTCGCCATCTGGCGCTGGGAAAACCACGATTTCCCGGATGCTCCTTGAGAGCGATCCAAATTTGTCGATGTCGATATCGACGACGACCCGCCCAATAAGGCCCGGTGAAGAAGACGGACGGGATTACCATTTTGTTGACCCTACAGAATTTAATCTGATGATTAACCGGCAAGAGTTTCTGGAACATGCGAAAGTGTTTGGAAATTATTACGGAACACCACGCCCAGCGGTTGAAGGAGCGCTCGCTCGTGGCTCCGATGTCATTTTTGATATTGATTGGCAGGGCGCTCAGCAATTAGCTGAGAAAGCCCGTCAGGACCTCGTGAGTGTCTTTATACTGCCCCCATCAACGGACGAGCTGGATCGTCGGTTACATAGTCGTGCACAGGATTCGGATGACGTCGTCGCGGCCAGGATGGCAAAAGCGCCTGATGAGATGAGTCATTGGGCAGAATACGACTTTATCGTGATCAATGAGGACATCGAAGAGAGTGTTGCACAGGTCCAAGCTATTCTGTCGGCTGAGCGGTCTCGCCGTGAACGGCAAATTGGTCTATCCGAGTTCGTAAAGCGACTTCAGGAAGGCTATTAGGCACCGCCTGCCTTTTTTATATGCCTGTAATTCTCAGCAATCTGACAAAATTGTACGACGGTTAATGTCTCTGCCCGTGCTTCGGGGTTGATGTCCGCTCCGGTCAGAAGCGAAATGGGGTATGCGACAAGCGATTTTAAAGCGCTTCTCAACATTTTTCGTCGTTGACCAAATGCCGCAGCGGTCACTCTTTCTAAATCTTCAAATGTTGCCTCAGCCTGTGGTTGATGCCTGGGTGTTAGTCTGACGACTGACGAAGTGATTTTCGGTGGTGGTACAAAGGCACGTGCAGGTACCGTGAAGGCAGTATCAATGTCGCAGAGCCATTGAGTGATGACACTGGTGCGCCCGTAACTCTTGCTGCCAGGGGCCGCGGATAAACGGTCGGCAACCTCCTTTTGAAACATTAGGGTCATTGATTTGATGGAAGATAGCTGACGAAGCCAACCGATCAGGAGCGGAACAGAAATGTTATAGGGGAGGTTTGCGACAATCGTAACCTTGCCATCGGTAGGTATCGTTTGAAAATCAAACTTTAACGCGTCTTGTTCAATGATTGTAAGGCGATCCGGATAGGCTGTCGTCAAGCTCTGCAATGCCTCGATACAGCGTTTGTCGCGCTCAATCGCATATACGTGCTTGGCGTTTGTCTCCAATAGGGCGCGAGTCAGTCCCCCTGGCCCAGGGCCAATCTCTACAACGGTCTGATTTGCCAAATCTCCCGGTGTACTGGCAATCCGCCTAGTCAAGTTGAGATCAAGCAGGAAGTGTTGTCCGAGGGCGCGTCGAGCGCCCAAACCATATTGTGCAATTATTTCCCGTAAGGGAGGGAATGAAGTAGCGGGCTCCACGTCAGACAATGGATCCGCCGTTTAAGGTGTTTTGTCTTGCTGTCGCTAATTGTTCCGCGATCGTAATTGCAGCGATCAGACTGCCAGGATTCGCTTTGCCGGTACCAGCTATATCAAATGCTGTGCCATGGTCAGGAGATGTTCGCACGACCGGTAGCCCCAACGTAACGTTGACGCCACTGTCAAAATCCAAGGTCTTCGACGGGATCAACGCTTGGTCATGATACATACAAATGACCACGTCATAATGACGTCTCGCTGCTTCATGGAACAGAGAATCAGAAGGGAATGGTCCGTCAACATATAAGCCAGCACTCTTAAGTTGATCAATGGCTGGCGAAATGATTTCAATTTCTTCTCGGCCCAAATGACCGTCTTCACCGGCATGGGGATTCAGTCCTGCGATGGCGATCCGAGGTTGATTGATCGCGAAATCATTTCGCAATGCTGCTGCTGTCGTAGTTGCGCACTGCATTATGCGCTCGATTGACAAAGCCTCAATGGCATCCCGCAATGACAGGTGGATCGTCACGGGTACGACCCGGACGCTCGGCGACACCAACATCATGACTGGTTCACATTCTGCCTCAGTTTGGGCTGCTAAATATTCTGTGTGGCCAGGATGGGCGAAACCGGCGTCGTATAGGGTCGATTTATGAATTGGATTAGTGACCATGGCGCTGGCATTGCCTGACAGGACGAGCTCCAAGGCACGATCTATCGAACGAACTATTGTTGATGCGAAAGCAGCATTAGGGGTCCCTGGAATAATCATTTCGGGGAGCGTTTCTTCTAATACAGGCAGCGCATTGGAGAAAATTTCATGTGCTTGGTCCGGTCGGGTAATTGTCTCGATAGGTATATTTAAGGATAGGTCGGTGGCGAGCATCTCGAGCCGGTTAGGGTCGTCAATCAGAAAAAACGGAATGCTGTTTGACCGAAGGCTTGTGGCCCATGCTTTGAGCGAGATTTCTCCACCGATACCCGCAGGATCCCCCATGGTAATAGCAATGGGTGGGCATCTGTCATCCATACCACGATTTTGGGGCATTAAACTCGGAGGTCGACAACCGCGGCACTACGAAGGTCCCGCATATAACGCCGGATTAGCACGGAAAGACGCTCCTGAGTCAATCTTTCCTTGATTTGTTCCGGTGTTGGCAAGTTCGACTCGGGCATCGATTTGTCACATACCATGAATATAGAGATGCCACTTGGTGTTCTGACTGGGGCGCTGGCTTTGCCGATACCGAGTTCCCGCACGACGCTCCGGAGTGATTTGCCTAATTTGCCGACTTGCATTTTTCCTAACAAAACTTTGCCAGTCGCGTTTGCCTGTTTGGCCATTGGAACCATGTCATCACAACCAGCGACAGTTTCACCGAGAAGCTTGGCGAGATTTGTCTGTACCCGAATTTCTTCTTTCGAACTCTTGTCGGGCAAGGGTAATTTGATCCGCCGAAGATCGACGAGAGCTTTGTCTTCTGAGGGTTCTAGAATTCTTCGCTTATTATCTAGGCGATAAATTTGGAAGCCAGACAGGGTCCGTACTGGTCCTGCGATTGTTCCTTGTTTCAATTTAGGAATTACACCGGCTAAATTTTCATTCAAGACACTCTCTTGAATCCAGCCAAGGTCGCCGCCAGTTGAAGCACTGGCCGCAGCAGAGAACTGCCGAGCCACAGCCGCAAATCGTGCTCCAGCCCGGAGCTCGTCGGTTAATCTTTGTGCGGTTTTTCTGATAGTGGATTCTTGGTTGGCATTGTCTACGGACAGGAATATCTCGGAAACTCTGTACTCAGTTTGGCCCTTACGTTCTTTGAGACGGGCTAATACTTCGGCTATTTCTTCATCGCCGATCGTTATTCGGGGCACGAGACGGCGCCGGATTAACTTAGACCAGGCGATCTGAGCCCTTATTCTGGCGAAGACGGCGTTTCGAGGTAAGCCCTTTGATTTCAAGAAACTGCTAAATTTTCCAGGCTCAATGTTATTTTGCTTTTCCAGGACAGCCATAGCAGCTTGGACGTTTCGTTTGGAAATTGAAACATTCCGCTTTTTTGCTTCCTGTAGCTGTAGCCTTTCGTCGATTAAGGTCCGCAAAACCTGATTTTTTAGCCGTTGTTGAATGCGACGAGACGGACGAATTCCGGAAGATGCGATCACAACACGCATCCTCGCTTGTAAATCAAAAATCGAAACTACATCGTCATTCACGATGGCGGCAATTCTTTGGACACCCTGGGCCGTCGCAGGTGCGTACGGGTAAGCCAAAAACATACCGATAAGTAGTGATACGAATGGAATGGCTCGCGTTAGTTTAGACTGCTGGACGGTGGGGTTTATCATATCTCGGAATTTAAACCTGCTAGGGCTATTTGAACAGTCACTATCAATTCCCAGACTGAATCTCTCCGAGATTCTTGAAAATCAATCTGACAAAAATTGTGTCGGATGGACGGACATCTCGATCCTGCGTAAAGGTACGGGTGAATGACAGTTTCATCGTAAAGCAGTCACATTCATAGGTGAGCCCGATGTTATGATTGAGTGTACTGGAAGCTTGGAGATCACGTCTCGTTGATGCGTTGACTGACCAAGCCGGGGTTATTTTTGAATTAAATCCATATGTAATTTCTTCCCGGTCTGTAAATTCTCCTGACCCAGATCCTTCGTCAAAGAAACTATAACTGACGTTGAGCCTAAGTGCTGAGGGGCCGACGTTTGCTGATAATTCGTTCCGACGTGGAGAAAAATCATCTTTATCCAACCTGAAACGGTATTGGAGTTTAATGGGTGTGGATGGTTGAACGGATACTCTTCCAACAATATCAGAAAAATGGTCGTTCAATCCTGAAGAGGATGAAAAGTTACTATCTCTCCGAAGCCGATAACTTTGTCCGATGAAACCATCTGAATATCCCGATGCCCCAAACACACCAAACCGCATGCCGTAATAGAGTCTTTGGCCGCCTTCTACCCGATCAAGGCCCGTAAATCGATTGCGGCTAAATAGGTTGGTTTCGTCGAATTCAATATCCTGGCTATCTTCGTTTGAGATTTGACCAGGGTTTCCACCGTTGGGCGCAAACTGGATGCCTGCAACAGGTTCAATGATCTGTGTACTGGACCCTTCGGCACGAGAAAATGGGAACCTCCAGTCAAGACCAATGCGTGGAAAAACGCGGCCTGTAAATCCCGTGGATGTCTCGCCTGTGGCTTTACCAATTTCCTGAACGTTACTGGCGTAATAGGCATCAGTCTGCAGCGAAGCATACAGGTGGTAAACTTCGCCTGTTCGGGCGACGTGCGGTACCTCCCAGGTATTAATAAGTGAAAGGCGTCTGCTATCTGCGCCTTCGCTCCTGGTTAACGAAAGAAGGTTCGCATCGAACGCCCATCGCGCATCTCCTTTTCCAATAGGTGTTATTGCGTTGAAATCTATAACGGGGGCAATTAAGGGTGTTGTCCCGGGATCATCATCGCCACGCAACCCTCGCCAAAAATAGCTTTGGGCCGACGCGTAATTCTGACCTCTGAAGCCTTCTACAAAGGCGTGGTTTGTTAGGGTGTCAATGCTGGTGAAATCATATCGTTGTAGATACGTGTCGTCGGACGTAAGACGAATATCTGCTCCAGCGCGCCAGGTTCGATCTAGGTCTGCTCTGATGTCTGAAAATAAGTGACCACGAAAACCTTGATCCCCCGATTGGGTGGTTCCATGTGTTCCGCTGCCCGTGAGTTTAATTTCGGCATCAACAAACCGTTGCCGATATTCTCCCGCGAGCACTAACCCCTCGTTGGTTGTTATGATCGGTCTGAGCGTTGCGTCTTTATCAGGCGCAATGTTGAAATAATACGGTGTTTCCAAAATGACACCAAGAACGGACTCGGAGCCATAACGTGGGGCGAGGAAACCACTTCTGCGTTTTACCGTTGGGTCGGGATGAACAAAATACGGTGTATACAGCACAGGAACACCGAAGAATTCCATGAAGGCATCACGGTATTCGATGCTTTGCTCGGTTTTGTTGTGAACAACATCGACGGCTTTAATTCGCCAGAGGGGTGTGCCCGATTTGTTTTCGCAACTACGGCACGGAGAATATACGGCCTTCCGTAATTCCGTTCGTTCTCCACCGACCCGTCGTCCGCCGACTGCGGCCATGCGGGCTTCATCGACCATTAAAATTCGAATGTTTTCGACGATACCATCCTTGAAATCGCCAGTGAGCTCGGCATGATCGGCAAAAACAACGTCGCCGCTCGGGTCCATTAAGACAACGTTTCCTGTTGCGGTTACTATATCTTCTTTCTGATTATATGTGACTGCATCGGCCCGAAGAACACGTTCTCCTTCGACCATTTCAACACTGCCAGTTGCGATAACGAGACCTAATTTCTGCTCATGCCTAAGACGATCCGCTTTGAATAATTTATTGCCGGACTTTTGTGTGGTCGTTTGTTGGTGAGCTGGCTGAGAGAAAGACGACGGCGCGTTGCATAAGATCAGCATGCAACTCAGGAATACAGTTGAAATCTTTTGCACTGATCTAGCCGTCTTCCAAATGAAACAACAATCCTGCACTTAATAGGCATCCTACTGTGGCTGGGCTCCAAGCAGCGAGGAATACAGGCAATCGAGAAGAAAGCCCTAATGCGTAAGCGACATCTGTCGTAAAGTAGATCAGAACGCCGGTTGCAACACCAACAATAACAATGGTTGTGGCGCCGCCGCGGCGAGTTGGGCGCATTGTGAACCCGGCTGCAAACAACACCATCGCACATAATAGGAAGGGGTCCGCGAGTTGTGAATGCCAATAAAGTCGATGTCGAAGCCCAGAAAAACCAGCTTTTTCAAGGGTTTTAATAAATCCAGGCAATGCCCAAAACGACATGGTTTCCGGTTTTGCGAAACTGTCTTGTATATTTTCTTGGGTCAGATTGGTTGGTAACGACAGGGTTGGTAGTGTCGTGAGTGGCTTTTCGGGAGCCGTAATTCTCACATTTTCAAGGTTCCATTTCTTGATGCCAAGTGTCGCCTTCTCGGCATCAATACGGGATACGAAATTTTCCGCGCCACGAAACTTAAACGCAATGACATTTCGCAATGACATAGTCGCTGGCGTTATCTTTGACGCATGGAGTATGTAATTTCCACCTGGTACCGGTTGCCTGAGCCATAATCCTTTGCCGGAAATCGCCGCTAGGCTGTGATCGCCCTTAAAGTATCGGGCTTCCAGCTGTTCGTAGCGAAACATCATTGCTGACGCGAACGGGTTATAAACAGTAACTTTTACAACGCCGATCAATGCGGCCACGATGATCACCGGTGTTAAGAACTCCCAAGCGGAAACTCCAGAGGAACGAGCGACAACCAGTTCGTGATGTCGATTGAGACGCCAAAACGCCATCATTCCGCCAAAAAGGACTGTGAATGGAATCGCTTTTTGAGCGAGATGAGGAAGTTTAAACAGGACCATCGCCATTATATCGGTAACCGCCACGTTCTTCAGGCTCGCAGTGCGGCGCATAATCTCGATGGTATCGAATAGGGCAATGAGCCCGACTAAAACGAGAAGGATACCAAACCACCAGGTTAAAAACTGGCGGCTGATATAGGCCGCAAAAGTTGGATGAAGTCGCACTACCGAGATCCCGTTTCTGGTAAAGGTTCGGGAGGCGGTTGTTTAGACTTTAGTCCGCGTTTGATCTTAATGTCACTTAAGAACCAAGCACTGACGATGATTGGAAGGATGGGGATTGCATACATTAAGAATGCAAAATGTGGCGCCTTTTCGGCCATATTCTTGACGCCCAAATGACTGGTTTCGAGGATGAGAACAACCGCAATTGCGACCAGTACCCTCCAAAGTTGGCCGCGGCGGTTAAAGTTACCGCCGAGGAGTAGGGCTATGCCGACAAAGGTGAAGGCCAAAGGAAATAAGGGCGCAGACAGGCGATGATGTCCTTCCATGATCAATTTGTTATAGACCCATTGATCATCTGGATTCGGTTTGAATAAAGTTGTCAGGTATCGTTCTCGTGGTTCGCGCCAGCGTGTAATCGGACTCTTAGTAATAGTACCGATATCAAACGAATATCGGTCAAAATAAAGAAGTGAAAGACGTCCATCTTTGGCATCAACCTGTTGCCGGTTGCCATTCACCATTACGACGCGCGGGCCTTTCTCGGTCGAAACGATGACCCCGCGCTCGGCCATCATTGTTATCGGACTTTTTGGAGAACGTGCGTCGTGGATGACGATACCGGACAACTCGCCTGCACTGGTCTTGTTCCGCACATATACAGTAACCCCTTTCATCACTGGGTTGAAAACGCCCTCTTGGAGAAGCACCGTTGGTAAAGAATTCCGTAGAGAAAATTGAAGGTCCTTAAATTCACGATAAGATGCAGGGATGAAATATGTCGTCAGCGAATAGCAGAAAATCGTTACTAAAGTTGCTAGAATTATTGCTGGGCGTGCAATCATGAAATGACTGCATCCGCCGGCTCTTAGAACGACGAGTTCGCTGTCTACCAAAAGTCTGTTGTAGGTAAACATCACCGCTGCAAAAACGGCGATTGGCAGAATTACGGCAAAAAACGTTGGAAGTAATAGCAGCGTGAAATAGACAAACAGGGGAATCGAAAGTCCTCGATTTACGATCATTTCGATAAATCGCAAAGACTGAGTTAGCCAAACGACGCATGTCAGCGTAGCGGCAACAAAAATTGTTGCGCCGAGGAGCTGGCGAAATATGTACCGGACTATTCTTTTCACGTCTTAACTATAATCCAGTAGCTGGCTCACTGTCATAAGAAACCGCATGATCTACAGAAAAGTAGAATGAGGAGGGACGGCCCGGTTAGGGCTTAGGCTGCGCGAGATAATACATCCGTTTGGCTTCACGTCTTCCACGACACACCGAATCAAGAATTGTTCCACAGGCCAATGAAATAAACGCGAGGAGCATAATACCGGTTGTCAGGATTGCCGTTGGCAACCTTGGAACGAGTCCTGTTTCGATAAATGTTACGATGAGCGGGTATGCGAAAGCGAGGGAGAGCACGAAGAGCGCTAAAAAGATCGCACCAAAAAACTTGAATGGTCGTATTTCCTTAAACAAAAAAATTATCGTCGTCATGATGCGGATGCCGTCGCTATAGGTATTGAGTTTGCTTGCAGAACCTTCCGGCCGAGCAAGATAGACAGCTTGAACCTCATCTACCGGCATCTTCATTTCCAGAGCATGAATGGTCAGCTCTGTTTCGATTTCAAATCCTGTCGCCAAGGCAGGAAATGATTTCACGAAACGGCGTGAAAAAGCACGATACCCTGAAAGGATGTCTGTGAACCGACTACCAAATAACCATCCAGTAAACCTGGTCAGCGTTTTGTTTCCTGCGCGATGTCCCACACGATAAGCGGCGCTGTTTTTATCTTCGTCTTGCCGGGTCGCGACAACCATATCGAGGCTGTCAGATTTGATGAGATTGACCATTTTGGGGGCGATCGTGGCATCGTATGTCGCGTCGCCGTCCACCATAACGTAAATGTCAGCGTCGATATCAGAGAACATTCGTCGAACGACATTCCCTTTGCCGGGCAGTGTTTCGGCGCGTACGACCGCGCCGGCCTCGCGTGCTATTTCTGCGGTTCGGTCCGTGGAGTTATTGTCATAAACGTAAACAGTGCAATCAGGGATCGCTGAGCGAAACCCTTCTACGACATCGGCCACGGTGGCTTCTTCATTTCGGCAGGGAACAAGTATGGCAACACGATCTGGCATAGTCGTCTATTTACCCTGTTTTCTTGATTTTGCCGAATTCATTTATTTTCATCTACCGTAAGAGGATGTGGCCAACTTCCTTGTACGGCCCAGCCGCTATCCTTTCGTTTGAGGAGGTAAGACCTGTTTGTCCCACTTGGAACGCCAACAATAGAACCAAGTTGGGGTAGCACATCGTAAATCCAGATATGAGACACCTTTAGTTTAGCAAGGCGGGTCGATAAAGTTTTGGCATAGGGCCTATGACCAGCAGTCATTTCACTGGCAATAGAAGCGGAGCCAAATAGCCCATATCTCATAACCATTAGATAGCGACCGTCACTATCCAACTCCGCCAACAATAGGCGATCATTTGTCGTTAAATGCGGCCGAATGTTTTTAATGATTGAGCGTGCATACGCAATTCGAGGCTCTAGATCGAAACGAAACTTTTTTGCCAAGGCTATGGGCGTTACGAAAACGATGACAACGGCTAGGGATGCTAGCGCGTTGGGGACTTTGCAGCGTTCGCAACGTTGCCAGGTGTGCGCGATGACACAAGCAGCGAAGATCAGGCAAACACCGCCGAGGTGAGTGTTATACCGCCAATATGAAGCGGCACGGAGGGCTTCGCCTGGTGTAAAGGCCCCGAGATAGGATAGAAGTAAAAAGCCATTATAGCTCAGGAACATAATAGCAGTTATCAGGGTTAGGCGATGAAAAGCCGTTTGAGGCCGCCAGACCACACGCAATGCCAGCAATGTTGCCAACGTCATGACACCGAAGTAGCCGCCTTTCTTCGATGCAATCAATGCCATCCGGGAAAGAATTTCATCTGTTTTGTCGAATATCCAGCCTTCAAATGGGCGGAAGGCGTGTTCACCACCGGCAATGTTATAGGAAACATATATCCGCCAAATGACGTAAACAGCGAGTGGTAGAACGATGAACTTGTGGCTGAGCGCGAGTATATCGCGAAATGAAATAGACCTGTCGCGTAGTACTACAACGCAAATGGCAATCAGCAATGACAGAAAAAAGACAAGATTGACCTGTTTTAGAGCGATTGCTGCAGTTGCCGCTAGGCCCGCTTGCCACGCATAGGAATGCGCCAACATCCTCTCACCAGCGGACAGCGAATTGAGCATTAACCAAACCATTACACTGGCAAATCCGATTGCAATCGTAGTTGGTAAATCAGCGTAGGAGCTCAAAACCAGACGTGTCACATAGGTTGGGCTAAGCGCTGTCGCTATGAGGATTCCTAGTGCGCAAAATGCCCAACCTGCTTTTTGCTTGTTCAACAATTCTGGCGTGGGTCCAGTTTGGGAGGCTTGTGAACTGCTTTGGGCAACTGTCACCGCAATTCGGGCGACGAGGAGGCCATAGCTGGCAACAAGCAGCACGTTAAAAAGAGCAGTCGCAGTATCCACCATGTGCCCCGCAAGTTTGCTGGCGAGGTAGGTAATTAACGCGACACCGTATGGGTAGGCAGGAAATGTCGATGTACTCTTCGGTAGCCCCGAATTGGGGAAGGTATCTTGCTCTAACAGATATCTGGCGTTGGGCAGCCAATGCGTCAGGTCGTCCCATTGAGAGGGAATCATCGCTGCGGCCAAAAAGAGCATTGGCAAAATAAGGAGTACAGCTTTCCACGCACTTTGTGGACCGATCCGTTCCTGACGTCGCCAAAGAAGAAATAAGGTAAGAACTGAAAGCACCCCTAGTCCAAACGCGATGTGGGTAAAGGAGAAGACCTTAAGGGTGCCGATGACTGTGAAGACTGAAGATACGACTGCCCAGCCGAAGATGAGGTCACTTTCTGACCGACGGTTCGGGCCAGCAGCAATGGCACCTAGTGACGCTATGAGAAGTGCAATTCCCAATAGAGCCACCATGCCAAGTAGCTGGCCTGATGACATGGTGAAGCTGTTAATGAGAGTCGCCATTATTCGCGTGATACCGCACAACAGAGAAAACCGTGTCATGCATCTCATGGCCGGACACAGCGGCAATCTACCAAAACACATCGAATCGCGCCAAAACGCCTTTTATTTAACGCGACCCTTGGTAGAGTGATGAAAGCGGCAGATCGCCGATAGCAAATTAGAAAGTTCGGAGAATTAGAAAATGCGTTTGACCTTTGCCACCCCAGACCAGAAGCGCACCGGTGCGTATATCGTATTTGCAACCAACGGCGGCAAGTTGTCGTCGAGTGCAGATCAACTCGATAAGGCCACCGGTGGCGCATTGAAACGCGCTCTGAAGAACAGAAAGTTCACGGGAAAAAAGGGGCAAACCTTGGCCGTTCTTGGGCCCGCTGGAGTAAAGGCCAGTCGTATCCTTCTTCTCGGGGTCGGCAAGGCAGATAAGATTGACGATCTTGCCGCTCAAGCTTTAGGCGGCGCGATATTCCGATCCCTTGGGAACTCCGGTGACAAGACAGCATCGGTCATGGTGGATGCCATCAAAGGAATGAAAATGACTGGAGCGGAGTTCGCAGCCAATCTCGCTTATGGCTGCCAACTTAGAAGCTATCGGTTCGATAGGTACCGAACCAAAGAAAAACCCGAAGATAAACCTTCGCTGAACGCGGTTGCCGTAATGCTCCGCGATGTTGCAGGCGCCCGGCGAAAATTTGCGCCGTTGCGAAAAATTGCGGATGGCGTTTTTTTCACGCGGGATTTGGTTTCAGAGCCTGCGAATATTCTTTTTCCCATTAGCTTTGCATCTCGACTACGTGCTCTGGCAAAGCTAGGGGTCAAATTAAAGGTTCTCGACGAAAAACAGATGAAAAAGCTGGGGATGGGAGCATTGCTTGGCGTGGGGCAGGGCAGTGCCAATCCGTCCCGCGTGGTTGCTATGGAATGGAATGGGGCACCTAAGGCGAAAGATAAGCGCCCGATTGCTTTTGTCGGAAAAGGCGTAACATTTGATACCGGCGGCATTTCGATAAAACCCGCCGGCGGCATGGAGGATATGAAGTGGGACATGGCGGGCGCCGGAGTGGTTTCGGGGCTTATGCACGCCCTCGCTTCAAGAAAAGCGAAGGTAAATGCAGTCGGCGTTGTTGGCTTGGTAGAGAATATGCCGTCGAGCAACGCGCAACGCCCGGGAGATGTCGTTAAAACGATGTCGGGTCAGACGATTGAGGTAATTAACACCGATGCGGAGGGTCGTCTTGTATTGGCCGATGCGCTGTGGTGGTGTCAGAAAACCTTTAAGCCACATACGATAATTGACCTCGCCACGTTGACTGGAGCGATCATTGTTTCGTTGGGGCATCATCACGCCGGTATGTTCGTTAACAATGATAAGCTGTCGGATCAGCTCCTCGCCGCTGGCAAAGGAACAGGTGAGGCGCTGTGGCGTATGCCCCTTGGGGATGCCTATGACAAACAGGTGCGCTCTCAAATTGCTGATATGAAAAACGTGGGCGGCAGGGATGCAGGCAGTATCACCGCCGCGCAAATTCTCCAGCGCTTTATTCAGAAGGACGTCGCATGGGCGCATCTCGATATTGCGGGTGTTGCTTGGTCTAATTCAGATGCCGGAACAGTGCCAAGAGGCGGGACCGGTTTTGGCGTCCGCCTTCTCGACCGATTAGTTGCCGACCACTATGAAAGCAAATAGCTGGCGCTTTGACGCATGACCGATATCGGATTTTACCATTTAACCAAAACGCCACTCGAGCAGGCACTGCTGCGTCTGCTCGAAAAGGCCGTTGAGGCAGGCAACCGTGTTGTGGTTAGAAGTAGTTCCGAAGAGAGGGTTGCCTTTTTAAACGGCGCCCTGTGGACTAACGACGCGGCATCGTTTTTGCCACATGGGACAAAAAACGAGGGCAATGCGGAATGCCATCCCGTTTGGCTCACGTCTGAAATAGAAAATCCAATTGCGGCTGATGTGCTTGTGCTAACAGACGGAGCAGATACGTCTTCCTATGAGAATTATAAACGTTGTCTCGAAATATTTGATGGCAATGACGAGCAGTCGGTGATGGCAGCGAGAGAGCGCTGGAAGACCTATAAAGAAGCTGATTGTTCCCTTACATACTGGCAACAAAATGATCGGGGCGGCTGGGAAAAGAAGGGCGAATAAGCAACTTAGCCTGATTTAGTCTTATGGCGGACAAATGTTTTCCCCAGGCCATATGTAAGAGATGGTTGCCGTGGGGATTTTGAACGTATATAAGGCCGCCGCCTTCAAAGAATCGAGAGTATCAGCCCTATGGCTATTCAAAGAACATTATCTATCATCAAACCCGACGCGACCCGTCGCAATCTTACGGGGCAGATTAACGCCCGATTTGAAGAAAAAGGTCTGAGAATTATTGCTCAGAAACGTCTTCACTTGACACGTGGCCAGGCTGAAGGGTTTTACGCAGTTCATGCCGAGCGTGCTTTCTTTTCAGACCTTTGTGATTTTATGTGCTCGGGTCCGGTTGTCGTCCAGGTTTTGGAAGGCGAGAACGCGGTCACCGCAAACCGCGACATTATGGGGGCAACAAACCCCGCCAATGCTGAAGACGGGACCATTCGCAAAGATTTTGGTGAATCTATCGAGGCGAATTCAGCCCACGGCTCTGACTCGCCCGAAAACGCCGCTATTGAAATTGCATTCTTCTTCAGCCAAACCGAAATCGTCGGTTAGCCATGTTCGTCGGATGGCCCGCTAATTTTGCGGGCCTTACGATGTTCCCCTAAAGCAGGAATATGGCCATGAGGCCAACAATCGCGAGGACGGATGTTGTCCCGATTAACATGAACATCGAAAAACCCTTCCAGCCTTGCCGGGTTTGCTGTGCAACAGTTTCCGTAATATCTGACATAATTAATATACTCCGCCGGGTAATGGTAACGCTTAGCTATAGTTTAAAATTATCGTCGTATGAAGAGTTTGAAAAGGCCTGATTAGACTTAGTCTATCGGGTTGAGAAATGCGATGCCCGGGGCTTCCGCTTCATCGATCATTACTTTCTCGTCGACGATCCGCGTTTTCCCGTCTGCAATGAGCGATAATGCGTGAGGATAACAGCGATGTTCCGCGACGAGCACGCGCATGGCGAGACTCTCCGGGTCATCATCAGGCAATATCGGAACCGCAGCCTGTACAATGATTGGTCCAGCATCCATTTCAGCACGGACATAATGGACAGTGCAGCCAGTAAAGCGAACGCCTTCTGCTAGCACCCGCTCATGGGTGTCCAAGCCCTTGAAAGCCGGTAGCAAAGACGGATGGATATTGATCAATCGATCTCGCCAGTGGTCAACAAATGTGTTTGTCAGGAGACGCATAAATCCGGCAAGGCAAATGAGCTGAATGCCGTGGTCTTCCAGCGTTTGCGTCATGGCTTCTTCGAAGGATTCGCGATCAGTATATAGTTTGTGATCAACGGTGATTGACGGAATATTGGCTTCCGCAGCACGATCTAGTCCGGGGACATCAGGAACATTGGAGAGGATAAGTGAGATTTCTGCGGCAGCATCTGATGTAGCGCAATAGTCGATCAACGCCTGCATGTTGGTTCCACGTCCCGAAATTAGAACTGCGGTTTTCAACCTTGCCATGCCGAGTCCCAATTCTCGATTTTCACACGCGTTTCGCCAGTACACGGTACAACAGTTCCAATATTGAACACGGATTCCTCCGCCTCCGAGAAACCTCTGATTGCCGCGTCACAATTTTCGGGAGCGACAATCACCACCATTCCGATGCCGCAATTGAATGTTCGCGCCATTTCATCTGGTGTCACGTTGCCGATGGTTGACAGCCATTTGAACTGGTCGCTGATGGGCCAGCTGGCGCCATTTAAATTTACGCCAAGCCCATTGGGCAATACTCGGGGAATATTCTCCGTTAGTCCTCCGCCGGTAATGTGAGCTAATCCTTTAACAAGACCGGCTCGATGGGCGGTTAAACAGGACTTTACATAAATCTTAGTTGGCGCCAGGAGAGTAGAGCCTAGAGGCCCGTCCCCAAATGGAGCTTTGTCGCTATAATCGAGTGCTAGATCTTCAATAATTTTTCGAACCAACGAAAATCCATTTGAGTGGACGCCATTGGATGCTAATCCGAGGACAATGTCGTCAGCATTAATGTCCGCACCGGTAAGAACCCCGTCACGTTCAACCGCGCCGACTGAGAACCCCGCAAGATCATAATCTTCACCATGATACATACCCGGCATTTCCGCTGTCTCACCGCCGATTAGGGCACAGCCGGCCTGCCTGCAACCGTCGGCAATGCCCTTGATGACCTCTTCAGCCCGGTCAAGATTCAGTTTGGCGGTCGCAAAATAATCAAGAAAAAACAAGGGTTCCGCGCCTTGGACAACGAGATCATTAACACACATAGCGACTAAATCTATGCCGACGCTACTATGGTCATTTGCGGATAGGGCAACTCTCAGCTTTGTACCAACGCCATCGGTTGCGGCGACCAAAATCGGATCCTTGAAACCCGAAGCAGCAATATCGAACATGCCACCAAAGCCACCAATTTCCACATCAGCGCCAGCTCGGGCAGTAGATCGAACATGTGGTTTTATGGAATCGACGAGCGCAGCACCTGCATCAACATCTACTCCAGAATCTTTGTAACTTCGGCTGTTAATGGCTTTCTCGCATGCTTGAAACGGGATAATCTTAGGCTATGCCATTGCCTCTTAGTTCCGTGAAGATACTTGATCCCGCCGGGTTTGTAACGTCTGCCTTCAGGCTAGTTGTACGGGCCTTTTTGCCAGTATTTTTGGCTCTCTATCCGTTGACAGCTGCGGCACAGTCGAGCGCTGTTTATACTATTGCCGATGTGCGTGTCGATGAAACAGCCGAATCAGCGGCTGTCGCACGAGACATCGCACTACAAAAAGGCCAGGCGGCAGCATTTCGACGTTTAATGGAACGGATTGTTCCGATTGCTGACCGGGCCAAGATACCAGAGGTTCAAGGTGCACAACTCCTGCAGCTGGTTTCAGGATTAGAGGTCGGCGAAGAAAAGACGTCTTCGGTGCGGTATTTAGCGCAAATGACCGTACGGTTTAACGCATCTGCGGTCCGCAATCTTCTGCGTAACTCAGGGACCCGGTTTGCCGAAACGAAAAGCAAACCGTTGATCGTCTTACCTGTGTATCGAGCTCAAGCAACGCTCCAGCTGTGGGATACGGGCAATTTATGGCTAAAGGCGTGGCGCGATTTGCCGAAAAGCGATGGGTTGATCAACTTGATCATACCGAAAGGGGAAACTGCGGATATCGCTGAAATAAGCCCCGAGCAAGCGCTTGCAGGCAATGACGAGCAGATCCAGTCTATCGCCCGACGTTACGAAGCAGATGGAACACTGCTGACTATTGCAACTGTCACACAAGCCCAAGGTGAGAAAATTGTAGAGGTGTCCACCAGCAGACTAGGCCCAGGTGGGGCAGATAGAACTTCTGTACAGAGCTTTGCCAGTAATAAAGAGACTTCGCTTCAGGAAATTCTGACGAGTGCCGTAAATAACTTGCGACGGGAAATTGAAGAAACCTGGAAGCAGGATAATTTGTTGCACTTTGATGACCATCGGGAGCTATTGGCGGAGGCGACGCTACGTGGCCTTCCAGGTTTAATTGCGTTGCAAAAGAAATTAGAGGGGGTTTCTCTGGTTCAAAAAGCTGAATTGGTGAGGCTGTCTTTAAAATCAGCGCTGATCCGGCTTCGATATCTCGGTGACCCTGGTCAACTTCGATTGGCGTTAGCGCAACGAGATATGGCGTTGACGCAAGGCGCAGTCTATTGGAAGTTGCAGTCTTCCCGTCGATAGCGCATCGATATTTCATTTAATTGGCACTATATATCGCGACACAACGCCCACTATGGATTCAAAAGTCTCTTAAAATGAGTGTTCCAAATCTTATTTCGCTTGCACGACTTATGGCTGTGCCTGTTACAATTTATCTAATCCTAAACGGATCTTTTCTTGCGGCATTTTGGCTGTTTGTTGCGGCAGGGGTTTCTGATGCCGTAGATGGTTATATAGCTAAGCAAATGGGGCAGGCGACCGTACTTGGCAGCTATCTTGACCCCCTCGCAGATAAGGCGTTGCTTGTCGGCGTATACGTTACAATGGGACAGGCGGAGCTTCTCCCAATTTGGTTGGTTATTTTAGTCGTTTTTCGCGATATTATAATTATTGGCGGCGTCGTTTTGCTGCACATTTCTACTGACGGCGTAAAAATGCGGCCACTCGTTGTTAGTAAAATAAATACCGCAGCTCAGATAGTTCTCGTTACGACCGTTCTAGCGAACTTAGCCTTTCCGCAGTTGGAATGGTCGCAGTTCGTCGTCGTTTTGGTTTATCTTGTAACCGCGACAACCCTTGCTTCCGGTGGTGCCTATGTCGTGAGCTGGGGTAGGAATGTCGAAAAAGATAAAGGAAACGATACGTAATGACGTCTGAGCGTCAAACCCGATTTTGGATAGGCGCATTCGCTGCATTTTTCTTTCTTTTGTGGCTGCTCAGCGATGTTCTGTTTCCGTTTGTCGCTGGTATAGGGCTCGCCTATTTGTTGGACCCTGTCGCGGATAAGCTCGAAGAATGGAAGTGGCCACGCTGGGTAGCGTCTGCAGTCTTGACTTTGCTGACCGTATTGACCGTCGTCGCGGCGCTCCTCCTCGTAATCCCGTTACTGCAGTCACAACTCGTTGAATTCTCGACACGGGTCCCTGACTATCTCGGCGCTCTTCGCGGTCATGCGACGGAGCTGATCGCGACTGTTCAATCACATCTAACAGACGCAGATATAAACGCTCTTAAACAAAAGGTTAGCGGAGCTGCCGGTCCGGACTTGATCGCCTGGGTGGGACGCGTTCTGGGAAAAATTTGGGGTGGCGGGGTTGCCCTGCTCAATCTGTTGTCATTGTTGGTTATTACACCGATCGTGATGTTTTATTTGCTGCGCGATTGGGATCAGATTGTTGACACTGTTAACGGTTGGTTACCTCAGAAATACGCTGCAATCATCCGAGACCAGGTTTCTGAAGTTAATTCGGTACTCTCTGCCTTCGTACGAGGACAATTTACCGTCTGCATTGTATTGGGAGTTTTTTATGCGGTGGGACTGTCGGCGATAGGTCTCGAATTCGGCTTTATCATAGGATTTGGGACTGGGTTGATTTCCTTTGTTCCCTATTTTGGCATGCTCGTGGGGTTTGTTGCCGGAGTCGGCGTTGCGATTGCTCAATTTGGTGAATGGCAACCCATCGTTTTAGTGGGCGCCGTATTTGTTGTAGGACAATTCCTGGAAGGCAATTTCGTTACGCCCAAGTTAGTTGGCGATAAAATTGGTTTACACCCTGTATGGATAATATTTGCGCTGTTAGCTGGTGGAGCAGTATTCGGGTTTACAGGCATTCTACTCGCAATACCGGCGGCAGCGGTCATAGGTGTCCTAAGCCGTTTTGGTATTGTCCAGTATAAGAAGAGCGCAGCGTATCTTGAGAGTGATCCTGATAATGAAGCACGGTGATGGCTGATCGCCGTCAACTAATCTTGGATTTGCCGTATCGTACGGCCCTCGGGCGTGATGACTTCTTCGTAACATCCTGCAACCAGGAAGCGCTGGCCTTCATTGATCGATGGCCAAACTGGCCAACTCCATTAGCGATCCTGTGTGGCCCCCCAGGCTGCGGCAAGAGCCACCTGTCAGCGGTATGGCAGAAGCAAGTTGGTGCGACATTACTCGATCAATCGGAAATCGCCGGCATGACATCGCGAATTGGTCCGACAAACTGTTGTTTTGTCGTAGATGTGGCAGATGGCATCGCAGACGAAGAAGCATTTTTTCACTTGTTCAATCGAGTTGCTGAACAAAATGGAGGAATTTTGGCGACTTCATATACACCGCCCGCACGATGGACGTTCATCCTAGCAGACCTGGAGTCTCGCCTTCGAGCCGCTCCCGTCTTGAATATTGGTCAGGTAGATGACGATTTACTTGCAGCTGTTTTGGTAAAGTTGTTTGCAGATCGTCAAATTCTGGTTGAACCCGGAGTCATCGGCTATTTGCTTCGTCGCATGGATCGGAGCCTTGGTGCCGCTCGAGACTTGGTGGTATTGCTTGATGAAGCTGCATTGGCCGAGCATCGAACAGTATCGGTGCCGTTTGCTCGATCTATCCTAGAGGCTTCTCAATCAGATTAGTCGATCTTTATGAGTTGAATAGATTTTCCTGCGGACGTTAGTCCAATTTTCCCGTGCTTCAGAGCAATTGCGTCTTCACCAAAAATTTCACGCCGCCAGCCCTTGAGCGCGGGGATGTCGGCATTGTCATTGCGAGCGAGTTCATCGATGTCATCTGAGTTGGCAATGAGTTTTTGTGCTACTGAGTGTTTCTCACATTTCATCTTTAAGAGCACTTTGAGCAGATCGGCTGCCGGCCCGGCTTTTGGGAGATTGGCCCGTGATTTTTGGACTAGCGGGCATTCGTCATTCGGAAGAGACAAACCTCGAGATATTGCATTCAGGATATGTTCAGCAGTATCGCCTTTGGTTTGTCCGCCGTGGAGGCCTCGCATATTTTTTAGGTCTTCGCGCGATTTTGGCTTTTGTATCGCTAACTCAATCACAGAGTCATCTCGAGTGACTCTGTTACGGGGAACGTCACGAGTTTGTGCTTCTTCTTCACGCCAGGCAGCCAATTCACGCAGAACGGCAAGCATCCTTGGGTTTGGGTTTCGAACTTTTAGGCGCCGCCATGCTTCTCGAATTTCGAACTTGTAGAGCCGAGGATCCAAGAGAGCCGCGAGTTCTTCCGCGACCCATTCCTCGCGCTCATTTTTCTTAAGAAGGTCAACTAATTTCTCATAGACCACTCGCAGGTGGGTGACGTCAGCGAGCGCATAGTCGAGTTGCTTCTCCGACAAAGGGCGGCGTTGCCAGTCTGTAAACCGCATCGATTTGTCGATCCGCTGCCCAGCAAGCTGCGAAACCAAGGTTTCATAGCCTACTGAATCGCCAAAACCACAGACCATTGCAGAAATTTGTGTATCGAAAACTGGGGAGGGTAATTCGCCCATCAGCCGGTAGAATATCTCAAAGTCCTGGCGCGCAGCATGAAAGACCTTAAGAACATCAGGTTTTCGCATTAAGTCTAAAAGCGGCGTTAAATCAATGCCTTCCGCTAAAGCGTCAATGGCAGCTTCTTCATCGGGACCCCCTACCTGGATCAAGCAAAGGCGCGGCCAATACGTTTTATCGCGAAGGAACTCTGTATCGACGGTTATAAACTGGGCGTTTGCTTGACGATCACAAAACGCCGCCAGGGCATCATTCTCGGAAATAAGGGACATTAGAGAGCTATACACAACTATTCTGAAGCATGAAAGATTTTGCTATATGCTATTTGCATAAATCCTTGACAAGATAAGCTATTCTGTGGCCATTCCCCCGCTGGTTTGGCGTTTTCTTTTTGCCCGGTGGGGAACTCAATGCATCGATACAGAACACATAATTGCGACGCTTTACGAATGGCTGATTCCGGCGCAACAGCGCGCCTGTCTGGCTGGATTCACAGAAAACGTGATCATGGGAATCTATTGTTCGTCGATCTACGAGATCACTTCGGAATCACACAATGCGTTGTTGATGTGTCGAGCCCGGTTTTTCCTGAAATCGAGACGCTCCGGCTTGAATCTGTAATTTGCGTAACTGGAGAAATTGTTCGCCGCAGTGATGACACCATTAATTCGAACTTACCCACGGGTGAGATTGAGTTGGTCATAGCTGAAATTGAGGTGTTAGGGCCAGCAGACCAGTTACCACTTCAAGTGAATTCGGATCAGGATTATGGAGAAGAAACTCGCCTGCGGTATCGTTTTCTTGATCTCCGTCGCGAAAGACTGCATCGCAATATCAAATTGCGGTCAGACGTTGTGTCGAGCATTCGTCGGCGTATGACGGATCAAGGTTTTACCGAGTTTCAGACTCCGATCCTGACATCAACGTCTCCTGAAGGCGCGCGGGACTTCTTGGTGCCAAGCCGCCTACACCCCGGGAACTTTTACGCACTTCCCCAGGCGCCACAGCAGTTTAAACAGTTAATCATGGTTGCAGGCTTTGATCGTTATTTCCAGATTGCGCCGTGCTTTCGTGATGAAGACGCGCGTGCAGACCGGTCACCCGGCGAGTTCTATCAGCTGGATATCGAAATGTCGTTTGTGACGCAGGATGATGTTTTTGACGCCATTGAGCCTGTGTTACATGGGATATTCGAAGAATTTGGTGGTGGTAAGAAAGTAACCCCGTTGCCGTTTCCACGAATTCCCTACGCGGAATCAATGCTGAAATATGGATCTGACAAACCTGATCTAAGAAATCCCATTGTGATGACCGACGTCACCGACATTTGGCAGGGGACTGACTTTAAGATTTTTGCTTCACAAATTGAAAAAGGGGCTGTTGTTCGGGCGATACCAGCGCCAGGGGGCGCTGAGATGCCCCGCAGCTTCTTTGATAAGCTCAACGATTGGGCTCGTGCTGAGGGTGCTGGTGGTCTCGGTTATATCATCTTTGGTGATGGTGAAGGGAAGGGGCCAATTGCAAAGTTTCTTGATGCTGATCGCACGGAAGCCTTGAAAGCGACGACTGGTGTAGATGACGGTGATGCCGTCTTTTTCGCCTGTGGTTCTGAAGCGGAAGCCTCAAGGTTTGCCGGGCAGGCGCGTGATAGAATTGGGGCAGAGCTTAGCCTTATTGATGAAGACCGGTTCGATTTTTGTTGGATCGTCGATTATCCGATGTACGAGCGCGATGAGCGTACGGGCAAGATCGAATTTAGCCATAATCCGTTCTCGATGCCACAGGGCGGAATTGAGGCACTAGAGAACGATGATCCTCTTACGATTAAAGCCTATCAATACGACATCGTTTGTAATGGCATTGAACTTTCCAGTGGTGCAATTCGGAACCATCTGCCCGAAATCATGTACAAAGCATTTGATATTGCTGGGTACGATCAGAATGAAGTTGATACTCGGTTTAGCGGTATGATTAATGCCTTGAAGTATGGTGCGCCGCCGCATGGCGGTTCAGCGCCTGGCATTGATCGTATTGTAATGCTGTTGGCCGGTGAGCAAAACATCCGCGAAGTAACTATGTTCCCGATGACACAACAGGCACAAGATCTGATGATGAGTGCCCCGGCGGTCGTCGACGAAGGACATCTCGAGGAGCTACATATCCGGGTTGTGATGCCGCCAACCAAGGAAGATTAACCCAAATATCCGATCAATTTTCTAGCAAACTCAATCGTTTGTTGACGGTTTGTTGGTGGTTTGTCGGTACTCTATTTCAGGTTTCCAACAAAATTTTGGTGATATCTGGAAGAGTACCATGAAGCGTTTTATTACACTTTTATTGCTGCCCTTTTTTCTATCCGCGTGTGCGGTACCATCGGCCTTGACCCTAGCCGGGTACGCTGTTGAAAGCGCATCCTTTATGAAAACTGGAAAAACGGTGACTGACCACGCTGTCTCCGCTGTAGCAGGGCGTGATTGCCAGCTTTTACATGGGGTAACCAAGGGGCAAGTGTGCGAGAGCGATGGGCGTTCCAAGAAGATTGATTTAAAGTCCATGCCCATTGCCGACACCGGTAAAGAGACAACAATGCGGTTGGAGGGTGCGAAAACCCACCGTGGCGGAAAAAAATACATCAAGAAGCCCACTGATAGGTGGGTTGTTGTCGTTGGAACATTTCCTGATCTGTATGTTTCGTCGACCTGCGATCATAAATTTATTGCCTAATATATCACGATACATTTGTCATCTTGCATCCACTCCGGACAAACCGGCACCAACGAAACGTGGGGGGTTTCAGACCGGACAAATGTATCTTTCTTGCTTTCAGCGGCGGCAATGCCAAACGGCAGCGACGTAGCTTTGTAAACGACATCGCCATCAACGACGGCCGTCACAATTAACGTCTTTTGTGGCGCCACGGCAGCTGCGGATTTTCTTGCAACTAACAGATCAGGAAATGTTCCAACGACACCCGTTTCACCAAATCGCCGCGCGCGCGCAATGACTCTGTTGAATTGGCCTTCGAAACCACGGCGGTTCGGCAAATTTGTTAAAGGTTCAGTGGACGACAGGCTTTCAAGTTCAGCAATCCTTTCACGCTGAGCCGCGATTTGTTGTTCGGTTTCAGTGGCATATTGTAAAGCGCGCTCAACAATAGCACGCTCACGCAAATCTTCGTTATTTGGAAGATTTTTGATCAAATGTTCTGATAGACCATCGATTCTTTCTGAAAGTGCCGAATCGCTGGCTAATTGGGGTGCCATGATCGTGTCCATAAATTCTACTCTTTGATTACTCATACGTTTGAAAGCAAAATAAACCTAACTTCAGATATGCAAGGTCTGTGCCACAGGAAAACAACGTTAAATCAGATTCTTATGGCAGGGGTGGGAAAGAGAATTCTGCCAATTAGGCAATTATTGCCGGTTAAGCGGCAATATTTTCAGGCATGCTTTGCGCCGGCATACGTCGCATGAGATACTTCCGAAAATCCCTGTAGAGCACGTTGTATCTACTGATTAGTCGGGTGCTGAATTTGTTCCGTATTTGTTTGAATTTAACATCAGTCGTGGTAGCGATTTGCCTGACCGGAAGCGCTATAGCGGTGGAGTTTGCCGCTCATAGAGCTCTTTATCGTTTAACATTGGCATCGGCACCCGCCTCGGGTGACGTAGTCGGCGTCAGTGGTGAGATGGCTGTTGATTGGCAGAATGCCTGCACCGGATGGACGTTTGATTATCGGTCAATTATCGACATTCTAAAAAACGAGGAAGGTAATCTGCGCTTGGCTACTTCAGCCACGACTTGGGAAGCTTCCGACGGTCGACAATATAATTTTGATGTTCGTCATACCACCAACGACTCGGAGAATGAGCAGATTTCCGGTATTGCCCGTATGCCTTTAGGTGGCGGGTTTGGTCGCGTCGATTTTGTGAAACCTAAAAAAAGGAAGCTGTCGCTTCCTCAAGGGACGTTATTTCCAATAGCCCACTCGCAGGTGATCATCGAGGCGATGACAGACAAAAAGGCCCCAACTTTTGTATCTCGCAATGTCTTCGACGGAATGGACACGACGGGGCTTTACCTTGTGAACGCGGTAATTGGGAGAGCAAAAGGTCTTAAAAACCCTTCTAAGATCTTGCCGCCCTCAATGCGCAGCGAGAAATCCTGGTCAGTCGGCTTAGCATATTTTCGACGCGACAGTACTAAAACAGTGCCTGATCATGAGATCAATATGACGATTTATAAAAATGGTGTCGCTGACAAGTTTCTAATGGACTTTGAGGAGTTCGTTATTCGGGCCGAGTTGGTACGATTAGAAATGTCGAAAATGGCAGACTGCAAGCGTTGAAAAACTTTATTCAATTGGCCATAACCAGGCGGCGCCCCGAACACCGCTCGAATCCCCGTGTTTAGGTGGCTTTAGGGGTGTGTCGATGTGATCAGAAAAACACCAATCTTGCCACAAAACAGGTACTGTTTCGTATAATCTTTCGATGTTGGATAATCCACCCCCTAATATTATTACATCAGGATCTAGGAGGTTGATTACACCGGCTAACCCTCTGGCAAGGTGGTATTCATAGGCTGACATAACCGAATTCGCGACTTGGTCACCGGATCTAACGCGCTCCATAATTTCTTGGGGGGAAAGCGATAATCCACTTAGATCGTAAAAACTTTTCGAGAAGCCTGGGCCCGATAGGTAGGTTTCAACGCAATCTTTCTTGCCGCAGTAACACGGTCGCTGGGAAGTACTATTCTCAGAATTTCTTGGCTGGGGAGAATGGCCCCATTCACCCGCCATTCCATTCGCTCCAGATATAGACTGGTTATTAACAACCAAGCCGCCCCCGACACCAGTACCCAATATTACACCGAAGACATTATTGTAATCAGCCCCAGCACCATCGATGGCTTCCGAGAGGGTAAAACAATTAGCGTCATTTGCGACGCGGATCGGACGGTTTAATTCATTTTGGAGGTCGATATCGATTGGTTTACCGATAAGCCAAGTAGGATTTGCACCTTTGATGCGGCCGGTATGGGACGACACGGTTCCCGGTATACCAACACCAACGCTACCAGTTAGTTTAAGAGATTTTTCGAGGGTAAGGACGCCCTCCTTAATTGCCGTTAAAGTGTCTTGATAATTATTTTGAGGCGCAGGAATTCGGTTTCCAGCCAAAAGCGTACCGTCATCTGAGAGGGCAATAAACTCAATCTTTGTGCCCCCTAAATCGACCCCAATTCGCATAGTAAACGTTTCCTGTTAGCATACAGAACTTCACAAATTTTAAGACATTTGCGTTCGAATGTCTGTTCGAAGGGCGATGCTGTTACTGGTGATCATAGCTTGTTAACCTTTTTGCCCCAAAATTCAGTTTGTAAATGCACGACTTTAAGCCATAAAGGTCGAAGTTTGGTGCGATGGTGGAAGTATGGGTCCCAAGAAGATTCTTATCGTTGAAGACAACGAGCTAAATATGAAGCTTTTTCATGATTTGCTTGAGGTCCACGGATACGAGACTTTCCAGACCAAAGATGGTCGGGAAGCGCTCGGTCTTGCGCGGGCTCATAGACCAGACCTTATTTTGATGGATATCCAGCTTCCCGAGGTCTCGGGTCTGGAGGTCACGAAATGGATCAAAGAAGACGACGATCTTCGGGACATTCCCGTAATTGCCGTTACAGCATTTGCAATGAAAGGTGACGAAGAGAAAATTCGAAACGGGGGGTGCGAAGCATATATCGCAAAGCCAATTTCTGTTTCGACTTTTCTTGAGACCATCGAAAAAGTTATCGACTAAACAATTTACCGGAGCTTTGATCCAAGATGTCCGCTCGTGTCTTAGTTGTCGATGACACCCCTGTAAATGTAAAGCTTCTCGAGGCAAAGCTGCTCGTAGAGTATTACGAGGTCCTTACGGCTATCGACGGTCCCAGCGCCCTCGTGGTCGCGGAAGATCATATTCCGGATATCATTCTTCTCGATGTTATGATGCCAGGTATGGATGGCTACGAAGTCTGCAGCCGTTTGAAGAGCAATCCAGTTACTGCACATATTCCCGTCGTTATGGTTACGGCGCTAAATGAAGTAAGGGACCGGGTGCGTGGTCTTGAAGTTGGTGCAGACGATTTCCTGACGAAACCCGTTAATGATGTCGCGCTATTTGCCAGAATTAGATCGTTGGTTCGGCTTAAACGGGCGAGCGACGAATGGCGAGCCCGTGAAGCAACGGCGGTAGAGCTCGGAGTCACCGATGCAGCACAAAATGGTATCGATCAAAATGCGCCAGGGTCAGTTTTAGTGGTTGCCGAAGGCATGTATGATCGCGACCTGGTAACTGAAACCTTGTCATTTCAAGGACACGCGGTTGAACTTGCTGAAAATGACGAGCAAGCGCTCTCCCTGGCTAAGGAGAAGGACTACGACCTCGTGCTGATCAGCGATGGCAATCGAGATCAAGATGCCTTGCGATTGTGTTCTCAAATGCGCTCTGAGCCAGAAACGCGGCATCGACCAATTCTAATCATGGTGGCTGATAACGCCGACGGTCGGCTCGCAAAAGCGTTGGAACTCGGTGTAAATGACTACCTCGTTCGTCCAATTGAACGCGACGAATTGATCTCACGGTCGCGGACCCAAATTAGCCGCCGGCGTTACGAAGAACGTCTTCGTGAAAACTATACATTTAGCGTTAACGCTGCCGTTACAGATAGTCTTACTGGGATGTATAATAGGCGGTACCTTGAGTCCCATTTTGAACGAATTAATGCCCGAATGGCGGAAGTTGGAAAGCCAATCTCTGCCTTGATATTGGATATTGATCACTTCAAAAACGTCAATGACACTCATGGCCATGAAGCGGGCGATGAAATCTTGCAGATCGTTGCAAAACGAATACAAAGTAATTTGAGGGGGTTTGATACTGCTGTTCGCTTAGGTGGTGAAGAGTTTGTTGTTTTACTGCCGGATTCGTCCCTTGCCGCGGCCGCTGCTGCTGCCGAAAGGCTCTGCTTATCTATTTCGGAAACGCCTATTGTTGTATCAAGTGTCGACGCGGGCTTGGATATAACGGTGAGTATCGGCGTAGCATGTTTTCTAGCGGGCGAGAGCGGTCTTGAAAACATGCTCCGACATGCCGATGCCGCGCTTTATGAAGCAAAACGTACGGGACGAAATAAGGTCATGATAGCAAATGCTTGCACGTCCTTACCTGACCCTGGTGAGCCCGTTCACGATACTCTTCCGTCTCCAGAACGTTCGACGTCTCCGGAACGTGTGGCAGGCTGATTGACGTCACATTGTCAGACGGCAATAAGAAAAGCCGCCTCGGAATATGCCGGGCGGCTTTTCTTATTGAGATAGAATGTGCAGATTCTATTTAATCTTAGCTTCCTTAAACATCACGTGTTTACGCACGACGGGATCGTATTTCCGCATTTCTACCTTATCGGTGAGGGTCCGCGGGTTTTTACGCGTAACGTAATAAAAGCCAGTGTCAGCGCTGCTGACGAGCTTAATTTGTATCGAGTTAGCCTTGGCCATAACAATCGGCTCCGTACTCTAAATTCTGATGCGCGCATCATAATCTACAAATGCGCGCTGTCAAGTTTTTCACACCGTAAATGACAGACTATAAATTCAACGTTCCGCAAGGTTTGTCGGTGGGTGTGCAATGGTGGCCTGGTAAATTTTCTTATTCATTAATAATAGTTTGGCGGTCTTTAAATCGTCTATTGGCCGCACGGATGACGGTGGGCATGCCAATTTTCGTTCTCTAGAATAGTGCGGTAATGTCGCTTGCGGTCGGTATATGTTCTGTATTGCGGTGAGATTTTCGCTACTTTCATCAAGAGCTGTTTTTAATTCATTCAAGCGAACCCGCGAAATGTTTGTACAAATAACGGGAACAATTCCTTGGGAATCCAACGTTTGCCCGGAGGGTGCTAATATCCGGGCCCAGGTCAAATGATATTCGGCTGTGTTGGGAAGTCGTACGATCGTTTGTACAGTTCCTTTGCCATAAGATGTTGACCCGATAAGAGCGGCTCGTCCCGAGTCTCTCAAAGCTGCTGCAACGATTTCAGCTGCTGACGCAGATCGACCGTTGATCAAGACTGCCACCGGCATCCCTGCTAATACTTCTCCGGGCGTTGCGTTGAATATTTGATTGCTTTCAGCGTGACGGCCTTTGGTCGAAATGATGCGACCGTTGACCATAAATAAATCGGCAACGGCGATCGCCTGATCAAGTAAGCCACCTGGGTTGTTTCTCAGGTCAAGCACGATTCCTTTAAGACCGCTCCCCATTTCCTTGACAGCCCTTACGATCGATTTCCGAAGGGTGCTTACCGTTCCCTGATTAAAAGACTTGATGCGAAGGATCAGAAAATTCTCTGTGTGTCGGCTGACAACGCTTTGTCGAATGACGTGGTCACGTATAACCGTGAATGAAAGGTTGTTTTCCGAACCCTTACGGCTAACACCAATTTCGACAGGTTTAGAGACCTCGCCTCGCAATAGCTTGGCGACACGTTTGAGGGAGAGCCCTAAGATTGATTTCCCATCGATATGGGTAATCTCGTCCTTTGCGCGAAGCCCGGCCTTGGCTGCAGGATTGTTTGGCGTGACGTCGCGTATTATGACGCGGTCATTCATTTGATCTAAGACCACGCCGATGCCCCCAAATCCATCTCGTGTCGCACGGCTGCGACCGGCGGCATTAGGTGGCAGATAGCGTGAGTATTTGTCCGTGTCCTCGATGATGCCCGAAAGTAACAGTTTGTGCGTTTCCTCCTCGCTTAGTTGGGCGAGTGTCGATGATTGTTCACGTGCTTGATTGACAAGTTTGACAGTCAGATCAGCCCATTCGTGAACATCTGTGTCTTCGGGCGATTTGTATCGGGTTAGGGGTGAGCCCTTGGCATTGAATGTAATTTCGGTTTCTGTTTCTTCGATGCTTAAGGACGGGTCGATAGCGATTAGCTTTCTAAGACCGTTAATCGACATTCCTCTGGGTTGGATAGGTTCGATATACCGGTCGGCAAGATTCTCCAAGGCGACTGTTAGAATGTGTCCAGATTCCAGACGTTTTTGCTTTTCGATATCGTTGGCACAACCATTGACTATCAAAATACTGATAGCGCTAAGCGTCCATCTAACTGTTCGCATCAAATAATTTGACGGACCGGCCGACATTGAGCGCCTCACGTTAACCAAATTTCATCAGGACCATAAAACCAGTAATCAGGATAACCTAAATATCCTAACGACGTCTTTTCGTTCGGGGTCGTTTGTTCCGGGTATTTTTACGTTGGTGATGGGGTTTTGTCCCTTTGTTTTTTTCAGTTTGCTGCTCAGCTGGTTCGATAAGCAATCCACCTGTCGCCACATTGGCTTCCTTAAGGAGAACTCTAAGGAATTGTCCAAGCTTGTATCCTGAATTGGAGCCGTCGAGGAACAGGCCTCTGCGGTCCGTGTCCAATCGATAATACCCACCTTCCAACGTTGAGACGGGGATTAATCCACTCGCACCAATATCGAGCAATTCGGCAAACAGCCCGAAACGTTCTACGCCAGTAATGCGGGCGTTGAATTCTGCGCCAACCCTGTTTGAAAGATAAATTGTCGCCAAACGATCAAAAGCGTCGCGTTCTGCTGCCATAGCGCGGCGTTCAGTCGTCGAGATATGTTCTCCGATTCTGGAGAAATCATCTGCATCCTCAATCCCTAGCCCATCATCACCAAGATTTAGACCCCGTATGAGCGCGCGATGTACGAGAAGGTCTGAGTAACGCCTAATGGGCGATGTGAAATGGGCGTATCGGCGCAATGCGAGTCCAAAATGACCAACGTTATTGGGACTATAGACAGCTTGGGATTGGCATCTGAGGATAGCATCTTGGATGCCCATGAAATCCGGTCGGTCCTTCGCATTTTGTAGGAGGGTTGCGAAGTGTCTTGGTCGTACGGCCTGTCCACCACTAAGGTCTAGATCGATAGTTTTTAGGTATTTTCGTAAAGCTGCCACCCGATCTGCTGCGGGGTCATCGTGGATACGATACATGCAAGGCATTTTGACTGCTTCTAATGTTTCGGCGGCGCAGACATTTGCTAGGATCATGAATTCTTCGATCAGCCGATGGCTGTCTAGCCGTATGCGGACATCAACCCCTGTTATTGCTCCGTCCCTGTCGATAGCGATTTTACGTTCGGCAAGATCAAGATCAATGACGCCTCTTGCATGGCGGGCGTTATCCAAAGCCTTAAAGGCACCGTAGAGATTAGGAACGACGTCTATTGCAATCGGAGGACAGTTATCTTCTAAAATGCCATCGCGCGTATTCTGCACTTGAATGTAGGTCAGACGGGCGGCGGATCGCATCATAGCTCGGCGGAATTTGTGTCCCGTTTTATGGCCATTGTCATCGATCCATATTTCAACTGCGAGACACGGTCGATCTTGGTTTGGAACTAGAGAGCACCAACCGTTGGACAACTCTTCCGGTAACATTGGGATGACAGTGGTCGGGAAATACACAGAGTTGCCGCGTTCCTGAGCGACTTTGTCTAAGGCATCGTCGGAGCGCACATAGGACGCGACATCGGCAATCGCGACAATCAGATGCCAACCATTATCGGATTCGTTTCGTTCTGCCCACACCGCGTCATCAAAATCGCGAGCGGTTTCGTCATCAATGGTTACGAGCGGAATATCTCGAAAGTCATCTCTACCTTCCATTGATGCTGCCTTAGCTTGTTCTGCTTGGCGCAAGGCGGCACTCGGAAAAGTCTTTGGTATTTCATGTTTTGCGATAAGAGCAGGGATTATCGACGATGGGTCTTCGCTGTCGCCGAACCGAGCTATTATGCGGGCGAGGGGGAGGCCGTGTTCGCGACCAGAGACAGTTTCACACTCGACAAGTTCGCCGTCTTCAGCATCGGCGGTGTCTCGGTTATCAATCAGGAAGTTTGTCTTTAAACGCCGATCAGCTGGTTCGACAATGCCGCTGTCAGGTTGTTGTCGAAAGATGCCGATAATATTCGACGGCCTTTGCTCCAGGCGTTTAATAATGTGTGCGAGGTAGCCGCCGCGCTTTTGCTCAAGCCGAGCGAGAACTTTATCGCCGATTCCTGGTGCCGGGCCTTTGAGCCCCCGCGTATTGACGCGAATTCGGGGCGGCGCCTTATCAAATCGTTGATCGGTCGGCCGTAAAATTATTTCGCCATCATCATCGAGGCCGCTGACTTCTAATACTGACACGGATGGAAGATGGTTAGTCGCCATATAGCGCCTGTTTCTACCCCGTCGAATTTTTCCAGTTTCTGAAAGCGTTTCCAATATAGCGCCGAGAGCGCGGCGATCAGATGTGGCGAGTTTGAAATGGCGGGCTAGTTCTCTGCGACCTAAAGCCTTACCGCTTTTGTTAATTAGCTCGACGAGGGCCTCTTCTGTCGGAAGGGAACCGCTCTTTTTGTTATCTGCCACGTCGCTGGCAGATCAGCTACTTGACTTAGGTTTGGCGGCCTTTTTACGTGATGCTTTCTTGCCGGTTTTCTTCTTGGCAGCCTTCTTAGAAACTTTCTTTTTCCCCTTCTTACCTTTTGCGGCGCGTGCAGCGAGTAATTCTACCGCTTGCTCAAGCGTAATCGACTCTTCTGTTTCTGATTTGGGGATCGAGGCATTGACGCTGCCGTGTTTGACGTATGGTCCATAACGACCCTTGAATACACCCACGGGTTTACCATCTGCCGGATGAGCGCCAAGGTCGCGCAAGGCGGTGGCTGCACCGCGGCTTTTAGGCGGTTTCTCTTTAATTACAGTCACAGCACGATTTAAGCCTATGGAAAGCACATCTTCATCGGGGCCAAGCGAGGTATAGGCTGGGCCGACTTTGAGATAAGGGCCATAGCGTCCAATTCCTGCCTGGATCATTTCGCCGGATTCAGGGTGGGGGCCTATATCGCGTGGCAAGGCAAGGAGGGCGAGAGCGATCTCCAATGTCACTTCCATTGGAGAGAAATTCTTAAGAAGAGTGGCTCGTTTTGGCTTTTGCTTGCCTTCAGGTTCCCCCAGTTGGATGTAGAATCCGAAAGGTCCCTTACGCAGGGTTACATCTTTCTCGGTTTCTGGATCGATACCCAAAACCTTAGGAAGGGCCATACCGGCGATTTCATCATCTTCGGCGCTGGCAACGGATAAAGGTCGTGTGTAGTTGCATTCTGGGTAGTTACTACAGCCGATAAAAGGACCGCCCTTGCCAAGTTTGAGACCCAACCGACCATCTTTGCAGGAGGGGCATACCCTGGTGTCGGATCCATCCTCGCGAGGTGGAAAAAAATGTGGCCCGAGGTCAGCATCAAGTGTATCGATGACGTCCGAAATTTTGAGACTTTCGGTACCCTTTACGGCTTCATAAAACGCGTCCCAGAAATCGCGGAGAACCTGTTTCCAGTTCGTGTCGCCGCTGGCGACAAGATCGAGGCGGTCTTCAAGTTCAGCAGTGAAGTTGTATTCGACATACCGTTCGAAATAACCCGAAAGGAAGGCGGTTACGACGCGGCCTCGGTTTTCCGGTTCAAAACGTTTGTTTTCCAACCGGACATAATTTCTGTCTTGCAATACGGAGATGATCGATGCGTAAGTCGACGGTCGTCCTATACCCAGCTCTTCCATTTTGCGAACGAGGCTTGCTTCAGTAAAGCGTGGCGGTGGCTTTGTGAAATGTTGTTCAGGTCGGACCTCACCAGTTGTAAGAGACTCACCCTCCGAGACACGCGGCAGTATTTTTGATGAGCCATCATCATCATCGGACGGGTCGTCCCGATCTTCCTGGTACAGTTTAAGAAACCCATCGAAGACGATAACCGAGCCAGTGGCGCGTAAAATTGATTTACGATCGGCGGTTGCGGAATCAATCGCGACTTGTTCTAGCGCCGCCTTCTGCATCGAGCTTGCCATCGCCCGTTTCCAGATCAGCTCATACAGGCGCCGTCCGTCATCATCCAAATAGGATGCCATGTCTTTTGGCTGTCTCGAGAAATTCGTCGGACGCACTGCTTCATGCGCTTCCTGAGCATTTTTCGAACGGTTACGAAAAACGTTCGGTGTATCTGGCACATATTCGGGGCCAAACTGGTCCCTAATGAGATTGCGGCTTCCGGTGACGGCTTCTTGCGCCATCGAAATACTGTCCGTCCGCATATAAGTGATGAGGCCAACGGTTTCGCCGCCAATATCGACGCCTTCATATAAGCGCTGCGCGATCCGCATGGTCCGGGCGGTACCAAAGCCCAGTTTTCGCGAAGCTTCCTGCTGTAATGTTGATGTTGTAAAGGGCGGTTGCGGGTTCCGAAAAGTGGACTTGCGCTCAATCGAGATGACTCTGAAGTCACCAGTTTTGACGGCGTCAGCGGCCCGGTTCGCCGTTTCAGCATTGGCGAGTGAAAAACGGTTGAGTTTATCACCTTCGAAATGTGTCATGCGCGATGTCATGACGCCGCCCTGACGGGTCGTGAAGTCGGCTTCGAGGGACCAATATTCCTGAGGTACGAATTTTTCGATTTCGCTTTCGCGTTCGCTGATCAATCGGAGCGCGACTGATTGTACACGTCCTGCCGAACGACTACCTGGTAACTTCCGCCAAAGAACTGGCGATAGCGTAAATCCCACTAAATAGTCCAACGCCCGACGCGCGAGATAAGCTTCGATCAGACCATGGTCGAGATCTCGGGGCTCCTGAAGGGCTTGCAGAACCGCGTCTTTGGTAATTTCGTGGAATACGATCCGCTGCACATCCACGCCATCGAGGACATTACGGCTCTCTAGTACTTCTTGGACATGCCAGGAAATCGCTTCCCCTTCGCGGTCCGGGTCAGTTGCGAGATAGAGATGGTCTGCGCCACGTGTCGCATCGATGATTGCATTTAGATGCTTCTCTGAATCATCGCCGACCTGCCAGAGCATATCGAAATCTTGTTCTGGATCGACTGATCCATTCTTTGGCGGCAGATCGCGCACGTGCCCATAACTGGCTAACACCGTATATCCGCTGCCGAGATACTTGTTGATCGTCTTGGCTTTGGCCGGCGACTCTACTACGACAACATCCATGGCGACCCTATTTCTCGCTAAAAATTCTTGTCACGTCTCCTGTGAGCGAACGGATGCTATCTCTTATTTGGTTGCTGGTTCGTTTACGAAATTAACGAAACCAAGTTTCCCGGATGGCGTTCCAATCGCCCCGCGAGTTCCAACTCGAGGAGTACCGTTAGCACAACGGCGGGTGACAATTGGCACTCGCGAAGCAGTTCGTCAATACTTACCGCAACAGGACCTAATAATTCACAAACCCGGTCGCGGGCTTCAGAAGTTTCGATTTCGGGGGTGTTCTCTACGGTATCCGGCAGAAGTTTGACGAACTCCCGAGAAGCAGTGACGGTCTCCAACATTGGAGAAATCTGCGAAATTATATCCTTTGCGCATTCCGTAAGGACCGCTCCATCCCGGATCAGACCATTGGTTCCCCTGTGTCGCGGGTCGCGTGGCGAGCCGGGGACGGAAAAAACTTCTCTTCCCTGTTCCAATGCCATGCGTGCTGTAATGAGAGAGCCGGACCGCAATGCCGCTTCGACCACCAGGATTCCAAATGACAGGCCCGAAATAAGTCTGTTGCGTGGCGGAAAGTGTCGAGCAGTCGGCGATGTCCCAAATGGTTGTTCACTTATGACTACCCCTGATTGCACGATCTTTTCGTACAGCGCTTCGTTTTCGCGTGGATAAACGATATCGATTCCGCCAGCGACTACTGCAATTGTGCCTGTATCGAGAGCGCCGTCATGGGCCGCCGTATCAATCCCGCGTGCAAGTCCTGATGAGACTATGAGGCCCTCTTTCCCAAGGGAGGTTGCGATATCGCGTGCAAAGACCCGACCGGCTGCCGAAGCGTTCCGAGCGCCAACAATGCCTATCGAGGGTTTGTTGAGCAGACTTGTGTCACCAAAAACTTGTAGCAAAGGAGGAGGGTCATGAATTGTGGAAAGCGCCTCGGGGTACTCCGGTTCACATAGGGCAATGGCGGTGCCACCCCGATCTTCGAGGACGGAGAGTTCGTCGTCGGCCTCGAATTCAGGAATGATTTTGATCGCACGCTTCTTGCCACCGCGGCGTGATAGTTCGGGTGCAGCGTCAATAGCGCTTGAAGCTGAGCCATAACGCTCGATCAAACTGCGAAATGTTGTTGGGCCAACGTTTTCGCTGCGGATCAATCTCAACCAATCTCGGTGCTCTGTTCGGGAAAGGGAGCGGCGTTCTGTATTCATGGAAGCGCGACTGTATCAGAATACAAATTTAGGAAGCATCGTCTTCCGACGAAGTCTTTTCTGATTTTGAACCAATCTTGGTTTCTTCCCCTTTCAGCAAACGCCTAATATTTGAGTAATGTCGGATCCAAATGAGAATACAGACGATAGCGAAGAATTCGACAAGTTGCGGTGTTGCTAACCACCAGGCTGCAATTGGAGTGGCCATGGCACCAAGAAGAGCGGCGAGCGAAGAGTAGCGAAATATGGCAGCGGCGAGGCCCCAAATAAAGAGCGCCACTAATCCGGTTTGCCACGATAGCGCGAGAATGATGCCGACAGCAGTTGCCACTCCCTTGCCGCCCCGGAATTTTAGCCAAATGGGGAAAAGGTGGCCAAGAAATGCTCCTAGCGCCGCGACGACAGCGATATCCGGCCCAAACTGTGTTCCTATAAGCGCCGCGAAAGCACCTTTTATGACATCCGCCAATAATGTGGCGGCGGCGATTCCTTTTCTACCGGTCCGTAAGACATTAGTGGCACCAATATTGCCGGAACCGATATCGCGTATATCGCCAAGTCCCGACATTTTTGTAAATAGCATGCCAAAGGGTACTGAGCCGATCGAATAACCACCGATAAAAGCGGTAAGTATGTAAGGCCAGGAATAACCCCAGCTAATTGGGTCGATCACGATTTATCCTTTCGGCAACCAGCCGGAATCTCGCTGTCAATTTGATGGCAAATACTTCTAAAGCTGAACGCTACAAGCAGCAAGCTTATCGCTTTCTGAGGAAATTCGCATTTTTGAGACAGATTCGCATAAAAAACTACACATCGGTGATCTAGTTGACTAAGATATCTCTGTAACTAATCGCTGGTCCAAAAGGGTCGGCATAAAACTAAAAAACAGGCCACGACTGCAATGGTCGATGGTTATGGGGGACATGAGGATGAATTTCGATCCGAGTAATCGGGAGATGACGAATATTGCCACAGTCGCCGGTGAGGTGACCCTGTTCCGCGCGGTAATCGCCCGCGCTTTTCATGACGCTCTTAATCGCCGGGGGATCAATGGCGAAACGGGAGATAGTGAAGCTCGAGAGGCTAGAGTTCTACGGGAAGAAGCCCGGGAATGGTTACTTGACGATGGCGTTGATTTCCGACGCATTTGTCAATGGGCCTTGCTAGAGCCCGAAGCGGTAAGAGACTCCGCAGTTAGGGCCATCGATTCCTGCGATGCAGGGGCGAGCAGAGTAGCAGCTTAGAGTTTGATAAAAGAGCGGGCCTTCGAGCCCGCTTTTTTATCGGCCTGTGCGCAATATCGAAATTAATCGGGCGAGTTCAGCAGCAACTCGACGGTCCTGATTAGATGGCGTTCGCGGTGCAAGCGCTGCGCGCCGTAGCCTTTCCAGCTTGATCAAAGTTACCTTTGTGTTGCCCTGCACTGGTGATGCGTCAAATTTTACGATTCCCGAAATCGCAAATTGCCGATTTAAGGGCCCCTTTACGTAGAAATATTGCGGAAACGAGGCAAAGGGCTGGCCCGTTTGGAAGTGCTCCATCTCATGGCTCATGACTTCCCGATGACGGCGTTGTAATTGCTCCAACAATGCTATTTCCCGGACGGTCAGTCCTCTGGAATCCACAGCAGCACCGCTGCTTTTTGCGCGCGCTTCGTCTCGTAATAGCGCATCAATTTCTATTTGTTGCCGATTGACGCGATTTTGGTGTTCTGAATGTCCCTGTAGATCATCAAGGAGACGCGTACTGTAAGTTTGTTTCTTGGGTATGGGTTGTTGGAGCGGTGGGAATGGCAAGGCGTCGCTGTGTGACGGAGTTTCGATTGTCTCCCGTGGTAGGTTGGGTCGTGAAGTGGAGGGGCCTGTTCGAATGATCTTGCCATCATTACTGCGTTTTAGATCGCCGATATCGCCAGGCGATGGCGGTAAGCGCAAAGGATTGCTGACATCAGTCGCGGGTTCAGCCAGTGCTGACGCGTTTAGCGTTGCGATGGCCAAATATACTGCGCAGATAATCAGGGAGTGAAAACGTACGTTGTTTTTTAACTTCACTCCCATAAACGGATTATTCGGCCGCTTGCGTATTCTTTGTCGGAAGATAGTTGTCTTCTTCCGTCCGCTTGTTCATTGAGAACGTGCTCTCAACGGTTGTGTAGTCTTTGTAGCCGAGGCGGGCGATCACCTTCATCTTTAGTGTATCTACAAGTCCATCTTCGTTGATGTAGTCATCATCGACATGAACACCGACAACGCGACCAAACACAACATGATGTACAGACTCTGGCTTATGGCTTGGTAAGACAACCGTCTGGTGATAGACGCATTCAAAATGAGCTGGCGATTCTTTTACACGAGGCGGTTTGACTTGAATTGAAGGAACGGGTGTCAGTCCCACCTCGGTTAGCTCATCGACCGCGGGGTCTTCGATCCAGCTTGAATCATTCATTTTGTCTTTGTTGGCGTAGGTGGCGATATTGAAGACGAATTCACCGGTCTCCTCCGCGTTAAGAACCGAGTCCTTTTTTGTACCATCATCCCGTGAACCGCCGGAAAACATGACGAAAGGAGGGTTGTAAGACAATCCATTGAAATAGCTGAAGGGCGCGAGGTTGCCGACGCCATCTTTACTGATCGTGCTGATCCAGCCAATAGGGCGCGGCACGGTAAGGGCCTTAATTGGGTTATAGGGCAGGCCGTGATCATTTTTGTCAGCGTCGAAATACATCGGATTTTCCATTCTTTAGTGTGGGGTGCATTATCGAGCGCGACCCACGATTTGAAAAGGCTCAAACTACGGTGCGATGAGCGGGGCGATATAGGCGAGTATTGGTGGCAGCGTTATCGCCGCAAAGATCGTCTGGGCAGATAAAATAGCTGCCATGAGCGGCGCATCGCCCCCCATCTGACGCGCAAGAATATAGGACGCGGGGGATGCTGGCGCACCGCCATAGAGAACAATGATCGCCATTGGAAGGCCTGAGATTCCGTAAAAATGGCAAAGCGCTATGGCAATAACAGGCATAATGCAGAGTTTGAGGATGACGGCAGTCCCCAGCGCGACAATACGCGAGCGCTCCATCACAATGACAAGTCCTGCCCCGATACAGAGCAGGGCAATAGGTAGGGTGCCCCGGTCGAGAATAGAGAGCATCGTCATCAACCAATCGGGCATTGGTATTGAGAGCGTATTAATTACCCAGCCTATCGCACAGCCGATGATAATCGGGTTTTGCATGACCTGAATCGGGACACGGGACCAGTTTGGCTTACCTGACCCTGCATAGGCTGACATTAAAGCAATCAGCGCCGCATTCACGAAGGGCATCATCACGGCAAGAAAATATGCGCAAAGTGCAACGCTCTTTGGTCCGTAGAGCGCGTCGCCAATAGCAAAGCAGAGATACGCGTTGATCCGCGTTGAACCTTGGAGAACTGACGTAAAGGTTGGTCCGTCGACCCGGAGGATTGGTTTGGTGACAAGGGCCAGGACGATCATGCAGGTGCCGAGCGACAAAATTGCAAGGGCCATCGGACCAACAGGCATGGTCGAAAGATCAGATTCAGTGATGCTGCGAATGATTAGAGCTGGAAGAAGGACGTAATAAACGAGCTTCTCAGCGGGTGCCCAGAAGTTATCACCCGGGAACCCGGTTCGTTTGAAAACATAACCAATTACGATCAACAGAAAGATCGGCAGGATGGAACCAGCGATCGCTAACATAGAGTTGAGGCCTTTCTGAGCTCGCTAGAAAAGTAGCGCGGGTGTTTGTTACCGTTCCGATGGGTTGGAATCAATAACCAGCGTCTTTATTGACCAGTTGCAGCAGCTCTTCACCGGCGCGGAGACGTCGGACGTTCTCAACAATTTGTGGCGCGATATCGACAGGGCGGGTTTTGCGCGCGGTGTGGGGCATAAGTGTTATTTTTGGATGCTTCCAGAACGGGTGATCGGTTGATAGCGGTTCCTGACGGAAGACATCAAGCGTCGCTCCAGCGAGATGGCCAGAATCCAATGCCGCTGTTAGATCATTATCGACGACATGCTGTCCGCGACCGATATTAATGATGCAGGCGTCTTTTGGCATCATCGAAAAAGTTCGATTGCATAGAATATCTTCTGTGTTTGGCGTGAGGGGCAGGACGTTTATTAAAATGTCTGTTCTGGCCATAAAAGGCTTCAAGCCATCTTCACCGTGGAAACTTTCTACGCCGTCGAAGTCTTTTTCAGTTCTCGTCCAACTCGCGACCTGGAAGCCGACATCGCGGAGGACAGCCGCACATTGGTAGGCCATTAACCCAAGTCCCATGAACCCGACCCGCCGGTCGCTGGCCTGGAATATCTCTGGTTTCTCCCAGACCAGCTGTCGCTGATTTTCGAGGAAGAATGGCATTTCCCGGTGATGTCGTAAGACGTGAAGCAAGACATATTCCTTGATCATTTGATCGCCCTGCGGTGGGCTGGACCGGACGATAGGCACATCACTGGGCAGGTCAGGATCTTTCAGGAGAGCATCAACGCCAGCCTGAAGAGCAACGATTAGTTTGATATTAGGTAGTCGTGCAAACATGCCGGCTTCCCCATGGGAGAACAAGACAACGTCGACGGATGCAAGGTCACAATTGTTCGGGTCGGTAAATAATTCCTCGTCAGGCAGAGCTTCTCGGATCGGGTCCGCCCATCGCGCAGTTGGCCCCAAACAATTGGCGAGCAGAATGGTCATTTCTCGTCCTTAGTGTAAACGGATTGTGCTTATTGTTGATATGGGGCTTTCATCGAATCCCGATATCGTTGCCAGGCGACATCCAGTGCGGCGAGGCAATCGGGATCCATATGTCCCTTGGCCTCTATGTCCTGTCCCCAATTGCCGTAATTATCAGTGCCACGAACCAATGTCCCTGTCGCACCGTCGAATTGCGTTTGTTTCACATGGGGCCCGCAAAGGTGCACCGCATAGCCGATGCGCGGCATATTTGATGGGTTGGGCATCGAGCTATGCACCGTTCTGTTGTCGTGGATTGACATTTCTCCAGCGTGGAGCTGGAGATCAACGATCTCTGTTTCGTCGACACCTTCTATTGTTTGGCCGCGCGCGAGCAAATTGTCAGGATCAAAGGTTTCGACATGCTTCATAACGGCATCGCCTTTGTGCGATCCGGGGATCACACGGACACACCCAGTCTCTCGCGTACTGTCCGAAAAGGCGATCCAAGCCGTGACTGATTCTGCCGGGTCAAACCCGTAATAGGTTGAGTCCTGGTGCCAGGAGACAAAACGGTGGTCGTTTGCCTTCTTGGTAAAAAAGCTTGAGCCCCAAACAATGATATCAGGCCCAATAAGATCTTCTACGGCATCGAGCATGTTTGAGTTTTTGATCAATTCGGTAAGCCAGGGGAAAGGTAGGTGAGCCTTGATTCGAAACCGGCTCTGCGCTTCAGCGCCAATTTCCTCTTCGAGCGCCTCGAATTTTTTACGAAATTCAAAAGCTTCATCGCTTTCCATGACCTTGACCGGCGCTAAGGCACCTTGCGTGTTAAATCGATCAATCTGTTCTTCGGTAAGCAGCTTTGGCACGATGTCCTCCAATATAATCGTATGGCGGCAATTGCATAACGAGAGTTTGGCAGCAGTTTGGCCTTCCGCCAAGAACCAGGTTCAGTTTGATGTCATTTCCAATTCCATCGTAAGCTTGCATGTACGGGGAGGCGAGTATGCCGGAAGAACAGAAGCCTAAACGCCACAACAAGAATTTACGGGTAAAGTTGATATCACTTGGTGCTGTGGTCAGCGCGCTGATCGTACCTATGGTCGTGTATCTCGCCTATGATCTAATAAAGACAAAGATGTCGCCTTGCGGCGGAATATTTGAACAAACAGCTAGCAGTTTTGAGAGTGAAATCGAATTTCTCAAAACCAAAGGAAAGATCGTTCTCGGTAGCAACAAAATTGCCGACCTCACTGAGCGTGCACAAATGACCGCGCTGAATATGGAAACTTGCTGCGTTGTATTTGGTGCCGGTAAGCGAGATCCTGAGAAGTTCCTGCAATGCAAATCGTCGGCGCGCGAATATGACGGTAATTTGAAACAGGTGGTCACCGTCGTAAAGCAGGCCGTTAGAGCTGAAGCGAAGAAGGCGTCCGTGGCGCTTCGTAAAGCTCGGCGCGATTTGGATATTGCTGTAAAGGCGACCCAAGTCACGTCAAAGAGATTTAATAAACAATTGGTTGAGGCAAGACAAAATCAGGCGATTGCGGAGCTTAAGATTACGCCACCAGCGGAGGTTACGATTGATGCAAAAGAGAAAGAACCGAATAACGACTCTTTGAATACAAATGCGGTAGCACTTGAAAAGTGGGTGACGGGGGCAATTGGACATAACCGCGATACCGACTTTTTTGTGTTCGTTACGCCGGCTAACCATCGCGATGTCATCAAAATTGATGTTGAAAATCGGTCGACAACGCTACGGCCGCGTTTGCAATTATATGGCGCTGACAAAAAGTACTTGAACGAGACCTACAGTGGCACGCACGGCGCCAATCTTTCTCATTATTTTGTAGCAGCGCCAAAGACAAAATTTCTATTCAAGATTGCTAATTATGATCATGGATCCCGGGGCGCTTATCTAGCGAGGGTGACGCCAACGAAATCATATGATGCACATGAACCGAATGAGACAATTCTTTCTGCTGGGACACTAGAACTCAATTCGCCGGTAGAGGCTGGCCTCATGGATGGGCGTGATGTTGATTATTTTAAAATTTCAACGGGGTTGAACGCAGGTACGCTTAGCATCAAGCTCGAAAATCGTTCAGCGAGTTTGCGGCCACGTTTACGGCTTTTCGATGGAAACAAGGTCTATCTTGCAGAGCGGTATAGCGGTACCCGCGGGGCAAATATTGCACTGATGCAAAAGAATGTGCATGGGGACCGTTCTTATTTTGTGCAGGTCCACAACTATGACAACGCGACCGCGGGTGACTATACCCTCATTGTAACCATCAAGTGATCAAGTGCGTTAGCCCCAGCTGTCTGACGGGGGCTCCTCATTGTTTGCAGTGTGATTAGCCATAAAATCGAGCGCGCCCTGAAGGATATAAGCCGCCGCCATTTTATCGACATTCTCCGCGCGTTTGGCACGAGACATATCGGCTTCGATCATGGTTTTTGTGACGGCGACTGTTGAAAGACGTTCGTCCCAGAACCCCATCTCCATATCAAAATGGGCTTCGAGATTGCGAGCAAATTGCCTGACTGACTGGCAACGTGGTCCTTCGGTTCCGTCCATATTTACGGGCAACCCAATGATTAGCGCCGCAACTTCGTGCTCAACGCAAATATCGAGGAGTTGTACGGCTGTCTTGGAGAATTTCTTTAGGATCAGAGTTTCCATCGGCGTCGCTACTGTCCGGGAAATGTCGGACAGGCCTAAACCAACCGTTTTCTCGCCAATATCGAGCCCTAGAAGCCGCCGATTTGGCGGTAAGAGTTCCATTAAGTCTATAAGCTTGCGAACCGTCATGTCCGATGTTACCTTCCGCGCGCTCAAATTAGGGTCAATTTCGGGGGAAAGCTGCCGCTTTCAACCGGATAAACTCAGTGAAAGTGACACCCCTGAACCATAAGCCTTGAGACGAATACGCCATGTCGGTCGACAAATCCACCGTGGCTCGCATTGCACAGCTAGCCCGGATTAAAGTTCCAGAAGATGATCTTGATGCACTTGCGGATGAACTGTCCAAAATTGTTGGATGGGTCGAGCAGCTTGATGAGGTCGATACAGAAGGCGTTGCCCCGATGGCATCCACTGCCGAAGGCACGGTATTGCGCCAGCGCGATGATATCGTAACGGATGGTGATTGCCGAGATGACGTCTTATCCAATGCACCTGAGACCACGAACGGCTATTTCGTGGTGCCGAAGGTGATCGAATAATGGCGGCACTCACCGACCTTACCATTGCTGAAGCGCAGGCGGGCCTCGAAAAAGGCGAGTTTTCTTCAAAAGAAATTACAAAAGCTCATATCTCGGCGATAGAGGAAGCACGCGAGCTGAATGCCTATGTAACGGAAACGCCGGAGCGGGCGCTTGCAGATGCGGAAGCATCGGACAAACGCCGCGCCGCTGGAGATGTTGGTGCGCTGGATGGCCTGCCAATCGCCATCAAGGATTTGTTTTGTACTAAGGGCGTTCAGTCTACAGCGTCATCGCATATGCTCGAAGGATTTGTGCCACCCTACGAGTCAACGGTCTCAGGCAAATTGGTTGATGCTGGCATGGTGATGCTGGGCAAGACCAATCTCGATGAGTTCGCCATGGGCTCTTCAAATGAGACCAGCTATTTCGGCCCGGTGATTAATCCGTGGAAACGGAACTCTGATGACCAACCCTTAGTGCCTGGTGGCTCTTCCGGCGGTTCCGCAGCAGCTGTGGCCGCGCGGCTTTGTCTTGCAGCGACTGGGACCGATACGGGGGGCTCGATCCGACAGCCAGCGTCGTTCTGCGGCATTGTTGGGATGAAGCCTACATATGGGCGTTGTTCGCGATGGGGAATTGTCGCTTTTGCCTCATCGTTGGATCAGGCGGGACCAATGACCCGAACCGTTCGAGATGCTGCGATAATGCTACAATCAATGGTCGGGTTTGATCCGAAAGATACGACATCGGCAGAGGTGCCGGTACCCGATTTCCAGGCGGTACTTGGCCAGGACATCAAGGGACTAAAGATCGGTATTCCAAGTGAATATCGTGTGGAAGGAACTGACCCGGAAATTCTGGCGTTGTGGGATCAAGGCATTAAATGGTTGGAAGATGCTGGCGCTGAAGCGGTTGAAGTAAGTCTGCCGCGGACGAAATACGCATTGCCAGCTTATTACATTATCGCCCCGGCAGAGGCGTCCTCCAACCTCGCACGCTATGACGGCATGCGGTACGGGTTGCGAGAGGATGGCGACTCCCTGGCGGAAGTCTATGAGAACACACGGGCTGCTGGATTTGGTAACGAGGTTCGCCGCCGTATCCTGATGGGGACATATGTTCTGTCAGCTGGTTACTACGATGCGTATTATATAAAGGCACAAAAAGTCCGGAAGCTGATCGCAGATGAGTTCTCAGCGGCGTTTGAGGCAGTGGATGCCATTTTGACACCTGCTGTGCCGAGTGCCGCATTCGCCCATAAGGAAAAAAGTGACGACCTGCTGGGAATGTATCTCAATGACGTTATGACGGTGCCTGCCAGTCTGGCAGGCTTGCCAGGCATCTCTGTCCCCGCCGGATTGTCTTCCGATGGGTTGCCGCTAGGTTTACAGCTCATCACCAAAGCCTTTGACGAAGAAACACTGTTCCGCGTTGCGGATGTGTTAGAACAATCGGCTGGCTTTACGGCCCAGCCTGGGCAGAAAGGGTAGCTCAGCCATGCGTTATCATTTTTGGTATGTCCTTATCCATATTGGCCTCGGTGTTGTTGGGTATCAATATTTCACCTTCACTAATATTGGTGGCATCTACGCTTTTGGCGCGGCGCTGATCGTTCAGGCTTATGCGATCTTTGAAATTCATCGTGATGCACATCCCCATTTCCTGAAGACGCTTCAGAATGCCGAGAGCTTAAAGGCGGGTGAGCAGATGAAAGTGGATTATCGCAAACGTCTTTCACGTGTTTGGCTGATGCGATCCTGTATGTATGCGTTGTTGACGCTTCTTTCGACCATGGCGGTGCGGGGAAGCTCGGTACAATGACCGAAAAGAACATGATCGCGGGTCGCACCGGCGACTGGGAAGTTGTCATAGGTCTTGAAGTCCACGCTCAGGTGATTTCTGAAGCCAAACTGTTCTCCGGTGCGGACACTTCATTTGGCGCGGAGCCGAATGAGCAGGTCTCTCTGGTTGATGCGGCTATGCCCGGCATGTTGCCGGTAATCAATAAAAAGGCGATCGAGCAAGCGGTGCGCACTGGCCTAGGGATCAAGGCGCAAATTAACCGGTTCTCCGTGTTTGATCGCAAGAATTATTTTTACCCAGACTTGCCGCAGGGATACCAGATTTCACAGTTTAGCGATCCGATCGTTGGCACAGGTGAGATCATCATCGATATGGAGGATGGCGAGAGCCGCACGGTCGGCATTACCCGTATCCATTTAGAGCAAGATGCTGGCAAGAGCGTTCATGACATGGATCCCAGTAGCACCTATGTCGATCTCAACCGATCGGGTGTGGCGCTCATGGAAATTGTCTCTGAGCCTGATTTGCGCTCGGCGGATGAGGCGGCGGCCTATCTCACAAAGCTACGCGCCATCGTGCGTTATCTCGGCACCTGCGATGGTAATATGGAACAGGGCAGCATGCGCTGCGATGCCAACGTGTCAGTGCGCAAGCTTGGCGATGAGCTGGGCACACGCTGCGAAATTAAAAACGTAAACTCCATTCGCTTTGCAGCCCAGGCAATTGAGTATGAAGCACGCCGCCAGATCGAGGTGATTGAGGATGGCGGCACAATTGAACAGCAAACCCGTCTGTTCGATTCCAATAAAGGCGTGACGCGCTCGATGCGGTCCAAGGAAGAAGCGCATGATTATCGCTACTTCCCTGATCCAGACCTGTTGCCGGTGAACTTGTCCGAAGATTTTGTCGAAGAAATCCGAAGGTCTTTGCCAGAACTCCCTGACGATAAGAAACAACGCTTTGTCGACGATCTCGGGTTGTCTGGATATGACGCCGATGTGCTGGTGGCTGAACGGGCTACGGCAGAATATTTCGAACAGGCGGCCGATGGTCAGGACGCTAAGACCGTTGCGAATTGGGTGACCAGTGATCTGTTCGGCTATCTCAATAAAGAGGGATTGGAGATCACGGAATCACCGGTTGCTGCCGGTCAGCTTGGCGCGTTGGTCGGATTGATTTCGGATGGTACGATTTCTGGCCGTATCGCTCGCGATGTCTTTGCTGAAATGTGTGCAACGAGCAAAGACCCAGCGGATGTGGTTGAAGAAAAGGGCCTGAAACAGGTATCAGACACCGGCGAGCTGGAAACTATTGTTGATGAAGCTATTGCCAAAGGAACCGCCCAGGTCGAACAGTACAAGTCCGGTAACGAAAAGATTATTGGCTGGTTTGTTGGTCAGGTAATGCAGGCGACCAAGGGCCAGGCCAATCCTCAGATGGTCAACGAAATCTTGCGTAAAAAACTTAGCGAGTAGAGCAGCTTTTACTGTTTAGGTTTATCGCCAGTAACTTCGTCGAATAATCGTCGCACAGCGCGACCGGCAAAGCGCGCCGGTTCTTCGCTCGGTTTGGTCTCTGCCGCGATCTTCTTGATATCATCTCGCGTGTTTTCCAACCGCGGCTTCGTTGCGGACCAGGCCGCTTCAGCGCGAGGTTTAATCTCGTCGTGATAGGCCTCTGCAGCCTTTTGTTGGACACGCTCGTCACTCGCGATACGGCGAGCAGCCTGAAAGAGAAGATTGCGAAGTATCGGCATGATACTGGCAGTCTACTCCGCTTTCTCCATCGCTGTCAGGAATTTCCGGTCACAAACCATTGAGTTTGGTTCCCACCCGGACCATCATTGTTGCAACGCCACTATGTTAGCTAAACACATATACAGGGAAGAACACCATGATCGATCTTTATAGCTGGGGCACTCCCAATGGCCACAAAGTTCATATAATGCTGGAAGAAGCCGGGCTGGAATACGCCGTGCATCCAATCAATATCCGCGCCGGGGATCAGTTCAAGGAAGAATTTCTTGCCTTTAGTCCCAACAACCGTATTCCGGCGATGATTGATCGTGATAGCGCTGGCGGCAACGAAATCTCGGTCTTTGAGAGCGGGGCGATGCTTATCTACCTCGCCGATAAATCCGGTCAGTTCATGCCATCATTGGCAGATGAACCTGTCGGTCATTACGACGTTTTGCAATGGCTGATGTTCCAGATGGGTGGTGTCGGCCCGATGTTTGGCCAAGCAGGACACTTTCGGAATTACGCCCGTGAACGGGCGAGCGATGAGGAGCTGCAATACGGCATCGACCGTTACACCAATGAAGCGCACCGGCTCTATGGGGTGCTCGATAAGCAGCTCGCTAATCGAAACTATTTGGCGGGTGAGTATTCGATTGCCGATATGGCCGTGTGGCCATGGTGCCGGACACCAGAACGCCGTGGGGTAGACCATGCTGATTTCCCAAACGTGTTGCGTTGGTTTGATGCCATCGATGCAAGGCCTGCGGTGCAGAAGGCCGTTCAGGTGCTGGACGCGGAATCTCAGCGCCCGGCTGTCCATGACGACAAGGCCTGGTCGATCATGTTTGGCGACAAGCAGTTCGAGAAGAAGTGAGGTTCAGGCCGTAATCGCTAAGCCACCTTCTTTGGCATCGATCAGGATGATGGCAAGACGGCAGGTTTTGTCGCTGCGGTTCCACCAGGCATGGTTGGTGCCTTGCTGTATCATGATGTCGCCCTTGTTGAGATGGGTTTTGGCACCGTCATCCAGCTCCATGTCGATCTCCCCGTCCATTACAACGATGATGTCGACTGTGTCGGTGCGGTGCATGCGGCCCGGCATACCAGCCGGATAATCATTGATTGTGAAGCGAGAGCCATTACGCGGCGGCTGGGTACCGAGTGCGCGGGCACCGTAATCTTCATCGGTCCAGACTTCTGCCGGGCATTCATCGGTCGACCAGATTAGGGTGGCAACCATACCACGCCCCGACCATTTATGATTTGACGCAGTGCCCTCCCATGCAATGACGGATTTGCCATTAACGCTGTTTGTTGTGACAACGCGGTGCAATGGTGGGTTGGGTAGGTCACCCGTACCGTCATGCGGTTTCATACGGGGTGGCGAGGTGTCGCCAGCGCCGGGCTGCTTTTTGGCATCTAGCATAACAAAGGCGAGACGACAGGTCTTAGAACCGCGATTGATCCAGGCATGGTTGGTGGCCTGCTGGACCATCAAATCGCCAGCCTTCAAATGGGTCACCACACCATCGTCGAGTTCCATATCTATCTCACCGGAGAGACACATCACATAGTCGAGCGTATCGGTTTGGTGCATTTCGACGGGGTTGTTGGGTAAGAAGTCGATATAGCAGATGTTCGTGCCGCGTGATGGTGGCTGGCGCTCTACCTTGCGCGCACCAAAATCTTCATCCGACCAAATTTCAATCGGCATTTCATCGGCGGACCAAATCAGCGTATTGGTAACGCCTTCACGCCCTTTTTGATTAGACGCGAAATCATCGATCGTGACGATGGCCTTGGTGTCTTTGTCGTGGCCGGTGATGATGCGCCGGATCGGCGGGGTCGCCTGGTCAGTCATCTGAATAGTCCCAATCTGTTCCTACAGAGAAAATATGGTAAACTTTACTCAATTGATAGCGGACCTAATGATGGGAGGTTCTCATGGCTACAATGATCGACAGTATGACTGTTAAACCGCTCTCTGATGCGTTGGGCGCGGAAATCTCTGGCATAAATGCTGCAGAGTTGGATGACGTAACGTTCAATGAATTGCGTGATGTGTTCCATGAAAATCTGGTGGTGGTCGTGAAAGACCAGGATATGTCACCCGCCCAGCAGACTGATTTCGCGCGTCGGTTTGGTGAAATCCAGTATCACATTTCACCGGAATATCTGATGAAGGATCAGCCGGAAGTCATGATCCTTTCCAACGAGAAGGAAGACGGAAAGTTTATCGGTCTACCAGATGGTGGCAGCGAATGGCATTCCGATCATTCTTATGTCGATCAACCGACCGGCTATACCATGCTGCAGGCGATCAAGGTGCCAAAGGACGGCGGTGATACCGAATGGACCAATATGGCCCGCGCCTATGACGCCCTCTCAGACAAAATTAAATACCGGCTTGATGGAATGATCGGCATTCACAGTTTTAATCGGATGAAAAACAAGCGGCTGACTGTGCCGGTACGTCATATGAACGACCCCGATTACTACAAACGTTCACCGCCGGATGCATTCCATCCGATTGTGCGGACCCATCCCCATACCGGCAAAAAAGCATTGTATATCTCGCCGCGTTTTACGATTGGCATTAAGGGTATGGACGATGTTGAGGCACAGCCGTTGCTTGATGAGCTGTTCGCCCATATTCAAAACCGCGACTTTATCTATCACCACCGATGGACAGTCGGCGATCTGCTGATGTGGGATAACCGCGCGACCATCCACCTCGCATTGCTCGGAGTGCCCGAAGGTCAAGCGCGGCGCATGCATCGCACGACGGTTCAAGGCGAAATACCTTTTTAAAGTTGATTGTTTGCTGTTCCAGCCCGCTCCCCCACCCGGCCTCCCCAAGGATACTGTCGCTGGGAGGCCGGGTGGGGGAGCGGGCTGGTGCCGGTATCAGCCTTTTTTAAAAGAAGGCGAAAACAAGACCCAAAGCGATAGCGCACCCAGGGCGACGACACCTGCGATACCGACGATGTAGAATGCGTTGGCTAGCCCACCGACGGCGTCCATGTCAGCAAGAGCCCCCATGCCGGGTGGCACCAGCAAACCACCAAAACGATTAAACGAGATTCGAAGTGCCGTGACGCGTCCTTGCAAATGCGGTGCGACGTTGCGCGATAGGATAATCATCATGAGCGGCAGGTTTAGCCCTTGCGCGAAGCCGCGCACGCAGATCCCGCCGAGCAATGCCATAAACAGCAGAGTCGAAAATGTCGTACCGAACATCGGAGTAATAGCGATGGCGACAACGGAAATGGTCACCATCAGGATCAACACCCAGTGTGCCTGATATCGTTTCATCAGTGGCCCGGTACAAAGCGCTGCGATTGCCGACGCTCCATTGGCAGCGCCGATCAACCAGCCGATAGTGCTGCCTTGAATGCCGACATGCTCGCTGAGCCAGACGACATAGAACGAGCTCTGTACGCCGGAGCCGGTTTGCCGCATCACAGTCACCATGATGACCATGGCGACCGCAGGTATCAGCAAGAGCCGAAGCGTTTGGCCATAGGTGGATTGCTTTTCGGGCGTTTCTTTTTCGGAGGACGATTCCTTTGACTCCGTCTCTTCGTCGCGAGACGCCTGAGTGGCGGCTCGTGTATCAGGTAGAAACGACGCTGCGATCATGCCGCCCATAACCCAAACAGCCAGAAAACCAAACCCGCCCCAGGGTCCCCAAAAATCCCAGGCATAGCCAATTGCCGGTGGACCGAGAAACCCGCCAATGCGAGCCACAAAGGTCATTCGCCCGGCATAAACCGGATGGCCCTTCATCAGCTGGCCGACCAGAGTCTGGCTGCCAATCCAGGCGGTGGCTTCCGACCAGCCCGAAATCATTTGAATGAAGATGATGGACAGAATGAGGGCGATGCCCGGGTTTTGCAGGCTGGCGCCAATCGGTATGCCGAATATCATTGAGACTGAAGGATAGGCGAGCGCGGAAAGCACGCCGGCGACACCAAAGGCAATGATGACCCGCTTAGTGCCGAAGTTATCCATCAGTGTGCCGGAATATACCGACATGGTAACGGTTAGAAATTGGCGCGAGGCGAGGATGACTCCAACCAAAAGCGCGAGGTTTTTATCGATCAGCGCGACCACGAGTAGGGCGACAATGGTCGATGCCATTGATTGCACCGTGCCATTGAAAAACGCGGTGCTGTAGACCGCGCTTTGGATGCTGATCGAATAGGTCGGGTGCTGTTCGGTAGCCATGTGGTGGGTGGAATGCTCTCAAATTTTGGACGTCGTTCATTGTACCACTTCGATTGTGGTTAGCGCCAATCCAGGCAGACAGATTGTTTTGCTAGTTTTTGTTGCCGAAAGTTGATGAACGCAACATCCAGATTGAGATAAAGACAAGACCAAGAAGCCCGATCCCACCAATCACATAGAAGCTGATTTCAAGACCGAAAACCTGTGCAATGGCACCCATGGCTAACGGGATAATGGCGGAGGTTAGCCGGTTTACGGTAATCCGGAGGGCGACGATCTTGCCCTGTTCATGGGCGGCTACAGCCTGCATGCCAATCGACATCATGAGTGGCATGTTGAAGCCTTGCGCCAGACCTCGGAAACAAATCACGCCGAACAGAATGAAATAGATTTTTCCGACGATCGGCAAAGTGACGTAATCAACGCCAAGCATCGGCGTGACGGCGATGGTAATCACCGAGATTGCGATGGTAATAACCAGCAACCAATGCGCGGTGATCCAGCGCGTCGCCGCTCCAACGGACAGGGATGTACTGGCAGAGAGGATATGGCTACACCCGACCATGAAGCCGATATCTGCTGCTGTAACGCCCAGCTGATTTAGCCAAACAGGATAGAAAGACAGCTGCATACCCGATCCGGTTTGCCGCATGAAGGTGACGGCAACGACCAGTGCAACTGAAGCGATTGTGATCATCCGGAAGGTCGCGACATAATCAGACCAACGCGGCATGATTTCGCTGAAACAGAAGGCGCCTGCGGACTCGGCCCTTGGTTCTTCGCGGACCGGGACCAGCCACCCGGCAATCCAACCCAGGGTGATCCATCCGGCGATACTGAAGAAACCAATGGTGGGGCCGAACTGATGCCAAGCGACGCCGCACAACCAGGGACCGAGAAACCCGCCAAGTCGCAGCGCAAAACTGAGGCGTCCGGTGTAGGTGGAATGGCCTTTCAATGCGGTGCCTACTAGCGTCTGGCTACCAACCCAGCCCAAGGACTCCGCCAGTCCGCTGAGCATTTGCAGGGCGATCATTGCGGCAACAAAAGGAAAGAATGGGAACGCCGCCATGCTGATGATGCCGATGGCACCAAACACCAGCATCACGCGTCGTGCACCAAACCGGTCCATCAGCGCGCCACCATGGATTGCTAACAAGACCGGCAATACCTGGCGGGAAGCGACGATAAGCCCAATGAGAAAAGCTTGATCTTCACCGACAACGATCAAGGCCCAAAGCGGGATGAGGATGCCGGTCAGGAAATAGACGTTGCCATTGAAGAAACCGCTGGCATAGATCGGTAGCTGCAGCCTCCAGGGGTAGATTTCCGGCGTTGATTGAATCTTTGGATTAGTCATTAGTCCGGAAAGTATGTCCTACGTGATGAGGGTCGCTAGAATGATCTTCGTCCGGCGGGTTCGCAAGGGGAGGGCTCAAACCAGCTGGGTGAACTAAATCAGCAGTCTCTCTATCTTTGATCAGGTTTCAGCCGTAGCGTGCGGCGATGAATTTAGTAGAGAAGAAACCTGCGCATGATTTCCGGTTTGCCTGACCCGGTCCGTGGTGCCCTGTGGATGATGGGGTCGATGGCGTCGTGGGCCTGTATGGCGGCAGTTGCGCGCCATTTTACCGGCGAGATTCATACGGCTGAGATCGTTTTCTTTCGTAGCCTGTTTGGCGGGCTGTTCCTGTTGCCATGGCTATTTAAAGTAGGCCTCGGTGGTTTAAAGACTGAGCGTGTTGGCATGCATCTGGTGCGTGGGTTCACCGGGCTGGCGGTAATCTATTTGTTGTTTGCCGCTGTTGCTGTGGCGCCGTTGGGAGAGGTCGCGGCCATTATGTCGACCAGACCCATGGTGGCATCTCTGGCGGCGATCATCATTCTGCATGAAGCAGCGCATGGCCGCCGTTGGGCAGCAACTATCGTCGGTTTTATCGGCGCGCTGCTGATCATCCGTCCTGGTATGGAGGATGTGTCAACGGGGGCGATCTATGCCTTCGCGGCGGTGATCCTGATGGCGGCGTTGACGATAATCATGAAGTCGCTGGCGCGAACTGAAAAACCTGACACCATTGTCGTTTGGCAGATGATGGTGTTTACCCCGTGTGCTTTGATCCCGGCAATTCTGGTCTGGAAGACGCCTGATCTTTGGCAATTTGTGTTACTCGCCTCGACCGGGTTGTTCGGTACGATGACGCAAAGATGCCTGACCCGTGCCTACGCTGCGGCGGATGCCACGGTGATCATGCCGTTTGATTTCACGCGCCTGGTGTTCTCAGCTCTTCTTGGCTTTATTCTGTTTCAGGAATTTCCGGACATCTGGGTCTGGGCTGGGGGACTGATAATTCTGATTGGTGTGCTGTGGATGGCACGACAAGAAGCCAAGGCGGCGAGCTGAAAAGAAGAAGGAGAGGGTGATGATTACACTCTATAGCAAGGCGACATCGAACGGCCGAAAGGCTTCCATCATGCTCGAGGAATCCGGGTTGGAATATACAGTTCGACCGATGGCACTGGAGAAAAAAGAGCAAAAGGAAGATTGGTATCTGGATATCAATCCCAATGGCCGCGTGCCGTGCATTGTGGATGATGACGGGCCGGGCGGAGAGACGGTCTCGGTCTTTGAATCCGGAGCAATCCTGCAATATCTCGCGGAAAAATCCGGCAAGTTCCTGCCGAAGGAGGGTGCCGCGCGGATTGAGGTTCTTAACTGGCTATATTTTGCCGCCGGGCACATAACCCATACCGGGCTCTGCGTACATTGGCAGGTACGCAACCGCGATAGCGGGAAAGAACATGCCCATCTTGAAATGTGGCAGGAAGAAAACAACCGGGTCTATGGCGTGCTTGATCGTGGGTTAGAGGGACGGGAGTATCTCGCAGGCGACCTTTCGATCGCCGACTTTGCTGCTTATCCGTGGATCTATCGCTACGACATGCAGGAAATCGATTTAGAGAGCTACCCTAATGTCCGTAACTGGCTCGCGCGGATCGGCGATCGGCCTGCCGTGAAACGGGGTCTACAAATTCCGCCGCGCGACGATGGGTTTTAGTGTTCCTTGACCGCGTCGCTTCCCCTAGCAAACAATCCATTCACGCGGATATGCGTTTAGCCGTTCGCAGCCAGTCTTGGTGACCATTACGGTTTCGCCAAATTGCAGTCCCATCTTCTCATCGAGGGTCATGACGTTGGGCTGAATGGTGATTGCCATATTCTCGCGGAACGTTATTTCGGGGCTTTCATGGCGTTTGGTCGTTTTAGTTTGAATGATTGGTGGTGATTGGTTCACGCCATGCAGCAGATCGTCGAGGATTGTATAGCCTCGTTCGTGGATGATATCAGAGGCTTCTTCGACGTCAGTCGTCGTGGTGCCGTCTTTAATCGTGTTCTCTATGGCAAGATAGCACTCAACCGCGGCTTCATGCATTTTGAGCCATTCATCGGTCGGTTCGCCTAACGAAAAAGTGCGGTGGATCTGGCCGCTGTAGCCCCACCAGGCGCCAGATATTTCCGTAATCAGGCAATCGCCTTGCTGCAACTTTCGGCCGGAATGAAATTGTGAGGGAACCGGGAAGTCGGGGTCGGCCATCGACATCGATGTCATAAAGTGAATACCCGCATAGCCACCTTCTTCGAGATACGCGCTTTCGATCAAAAGCGGAATTTCGTCTTCCCGCATTCCTGCTTTGAGTCCGTTGGCGACGGCGGTGATAGATTTGTCGGTGAGTTCTGAGGCTTTTTGTAGTCGGGCGATTTCTTCCGGGCGTTTGATGGTGCGTATCATCCGAAACGGGTTGCTTACATCAATGAATGTCGTTTCTGGATGGTTTTCGACAAATCGTAAGTAGTGGCGGTAGGGGATAGAGCCGACGAGGCCGACCTTTTTGCCGGACAGACCTCGTTGCCCTATGGCTTCTGATACCGTTGCGGCAGTATTGGCACCCGCCCAACGGACGTCGTCTATGATAGAAAGGACGCGGGCCATGGGGACATGGTTGAACAGCTGGTTGATCACGACTGGTTCGGCATCGTTTTGGAACAATACGTACGCTTCACGTCCGCCTGGCCAGTCGGTCAACCAGTAGATATCGGTTGAAAACTGTCCGGCACCGAAAAACAGAATGGCATCAAGATCGTTGTCGGCCATCAAGCCCATAACTCGTTCATGACGACTCGCCATTTCGGCGTCAGAGAATCTGGGAAACTGGGATGCGTCGCGCATGGCGTCCTCCGCGATGAATTTGGATAAAATAGCCTAGCCCTATGTCGGCGTGTCGCAAAGGGGCGAGGGGCGCTTGTACGCTGGCGCTGGTTACGACACACTTCGAGCCTGAAATATAACAAAATGCGAGCTTAGGCCGGATGATTGATCTTTATACCTGCGATACGCCTAACGGGCGCAAAGTATCCATTTTGCTTGAAGAAACCGGTTTCGATTACACGACCCATGTCATCGATGTTCGAGCGGGGGAGCAGCACGACCCCAAATATCGGGCGATAAGCCCCAACGAAAAAATACCGGCAATCGTTGATCAGGACGGCCCGGCCGGAGGACCAATTCGAGTTTTCGAGTCGGGTGCCATACTGCAATATCTCGCGGAAAAATCTGGGCGCTTTATGGGCAATGACGCGGTAACCAAGCTCGAGTGCCAACAATGGCTTTCGCTCGTCGTCACCGGATTAGCACCGACATTCGTTCAGGTGTTTTATTGGCTACAACACGCGCCCAACGCGACAACTGAAGAAATCACGGCTTTCGGACGAGAACGGTATAGCGAGGAAATGAAGCGCCTCGTTGGTGTCCTGGACTTTCGCCTACGCGAGTATGAGTATCTCGCCAAGACATATACCGTTGCTGATATGGCGGCCTTCCCATGGATAGATCGGCATGAGTTCTTTGGGTTCTCACTCGATGATTTTGTTGGCGTCCAGAACTGGTATAATCGCTTATCGAAACGCGCCGCAATCCAACGCGGTATGAAAGTTCCCAGCTAAAACGAGCGCTATCGGCGCCTCAAGACAAGGAAAGACAATGTACGATATTTATAACTGGCCAACGTCGAACGGTCGCAAGGTCAACATCGCCGTTGAAGAGCTCGAGGTCGACTACAAGATACATCCGATCGCCATCGGCAAAGACGACCAGTTCACGCCGGAGTTTACGGCGTTAAACCCTAACCAGAAAATTCCTGCTGTCATCGACCAGGATGGACCGGACGGTAAGCCATATGTGATGTTCGAATCCGGCGCGATCCTAATGTATATGGCCGAGAAGCATGGAAAATTGATGCCAACGGATACCGCTAAACGTTACGAAGTCATCCAATGGCTGATGTTCCAGATGGGAGGGATCGGACCCAACTTTGGGCAGACCCATCACTTCCGTCGTGCGGCACCGGAAAAAGTGCCTTACGCGATTGAACGTTTTACCAAGGAAGCGCATCGTCTGTGGGGTGTGCTTGATAGACGGTTGGCTGACAATGAATGGCTTGCAGCAGGAGAGTTTTCTATCGCTGATATCGCAGTTTTCCCGTGGACCATGCGGTATGAATGGCAGGGTGTTTCGTTGGATGAGTTTCCCAACGCGAAACGTTGGTATGAAGCAATGGATGCTCGGCCTGGCGTGCAGCGCGGCCTGGCGGCCCAAATGCCGGGCTAACTGGCTAACGCCGCACGGCCCGATCCAGATTACATGTGGTGCCGGGCGTTTCCGGTCGGAAACCTTTTAGTGATGGGTTGCCACTGTTTGTGCATCATTAGCGGCGGAGCGTGGACGACCGCGGCGACGTAGAGCCTTGCCTTGACCCCTCATATCGGCCAGTTCATCACGGCAACCTTCTAGACATTTCATTTCGCGTGCGTCTTCTCGGTCCAGCACCTGTAGCGTACTGATTTTGATTTCGACCAGATCAAGCAAGTTTTCAATCGACTGTTTGGAAAGTGACATGGTGTTTCCCCCCTTGGTGAAATGAATTCTCTATGGAGAAATTTTCGACCGGTTATGATTAACAATTGGTTTAACAGGGAGAGGTTTTTGCTTAACCGAATATAAACGGGGAGCCGCCATCATCGGCCTACTGATGAATTTAGAAGGAGGGTGCCATGAGCCCGCTCGACAATTTTAACTATGATGATGCAATGGCAGCCACTGGCCAACGGTCGGAAGCTTGTCGCAGGCTAAGCGATAAAATTTTAGCGGCCTTCACCCATGCGTACGCGGTTGGTGAGCAGGACGTCGCAAAAAAGCTGAAATCGGCTCTCGCTGTGAATGAAAAAATTGCCGGAGCAGCCCAAAATAGGCGTGCCGGAGATGGAGCAGTTGGCCAAGCCGAACTTTGGATTAAGTTTGTCGACACCCGCGACGGCTATAAAAAAGCTTGCGACAAGAAGGGAGCTAACGCGTCATCCGTTGCAGCTGCCCTCGATGATATGAAAGATGCCTATCGTTAATGGTCGATGGGCTAGGCCAGTCCACCCCACTCTATAATTGGCCGGATTCTGTCGGCCAATTCTTGTCTTTTTATTCTGAAATCTCCCGCGTCGTTGACAGGGGGATATGCCTGTCTTAGATAGGCCCTGCATACAGCGTGTAACAACACCACTCCACGGCGGAGGGGTGGCCGAGTGGCTGAAGGCGCTGGTTTGCTAAATCAGTATGCGGGCAACCGTATCGAGGGTTCGAATCCCTCTCCCTCCGCCAGTCTCTTTTTTAAATCAGCATCAATGCCCATATGTCTTGCTTACGCTTGTTATAGCGGCATCGATTACGCATTGTGTTACTAGACCATTGGGGGGCGTTTAATGAAGAATATAGGCTTGGCGGCGCTGTTTTTTGTGCTGTTTTCGACATCCGCAAACGCTTCATCAATTCTCCAATCGATCAAAGATACCGGGAAAATCAAGGTCGGTTATCGTGTCGACGCGCCACCATTTTCTTATCGTAATGAAATTGGCGAAGCGGCCGGATACTCGGTCGATCTGTGCCGTGCCGTATCGGCGTTGATCGGTAAGCGGCTTGGGCGTTCGGTTACGCTCGACTATGTACCGGTCACTGCGAAAAGTAGGTTTGCTGCCATTCAGGCAGGCAAAGTTGATCTGCTTTGCGGCTCAACAACAGAAACGTTGTCGCGGCGGAAGATAGTCGATTTTTCTGTGACGACATTTGTTACCGGTGCAAGCGTTCTTTATCGGGCGAATGGCCCCCGTAGTTTTAAGGCGCTAACCGGTAGAAGAATTGGCGTTACGGGAGGAACAACGACGGAACGAGATCTGTCAACGACCCTGAAGAAGTTATCTCTCAACGCACGTATCTTTCGGGTTACTGACCATGGGGAAGGCCTGCGTGCATTAAAGTCCGGCAACATCGATGCCTACTTTGGCGACCGGGCAATTCTCATGGCGCAGCTGATGAAATCAGGTGAATCATTGGTCAAGCTCAAGCTCTCTAAGCGTCATTTTTCGGTTGAGCCATATGCACTGGCAATGCCACGCGGAAATACGGAATTTCGCAATCTTGTGGATTGGGCACTGGGCTATATCTATAAATCAGGCAACGTTATTAAAATCTTTCGCAATTCCTTTGGAAATGCGGAACCCAGTGATTTTGTGAAGGCTATGTTTGTCATAAACGCTTTGTCAGAGTAACGGTTCGTCCAAACATTCCGGTGGCAGATGCCCCGAGCGCCCCTACCTGCTATGATGTTAGAAATGTCAATATAGTGGGGTCTACAAATATGCCCGATTCAGCATCAACATCATCGCAAAATGAAGCGACCGACCAACTCAAAAAGGCGGCTGATGCAAGTTTGATTTTACCGGCGCAGCTCAAGCTCAAGCGGCGGTTTCCAACGGCGCAGGATCTCCGAGCACACGCCCGCAAACGTCTGCCCAATTTCGCCTTTGAGTATGTTGATGGTGGCGCTGGGGCAGACACTGGCATTGCCCGAAACTGGAGTGCCTTTGACTCAATAGAGATGGTTCCGCGTTATGGTCGGGTGGTGTCGCCGCCACCGACAGATGTTGAGCTATTTGGTAAACCTTATTCGGCGCCAGTTGGTATCGCACCGATTGGTGGACCAGGGACAGGGTTCCCTGGGGCAGAAACCTATTTTGCCAAGGCGGCTCAGGCGGCCAAAGTTCCTTATACGCTTGGCGTTTTGTCTGCGATCACGATCGAGCAGGCAGCAGAACTGGCGCCTGATGTGTTGTGGCTGCAGCTTTATCGGTTCGCCAATAATGAGCACAAAATCGGCATGGACCTCGTGCAGCGCGCAGAAGCCGCAGGGGTTAACGCGTTGATGCTGACTTGGGACTCGCCGGTGCGGACGACCCGACCGCGTGAAGTGAAAAGCGGGATCATGGCGCCGTTTAAGCTAACCAACCGGTTGCGGATGGATGCGATGACCTCACCGCATTGGCTGTTTTCGATGATGCGCAATGGCATTCCTCGGTTTGTAAGCTTGCGGCCCTACATGAATGGTAAAACCAGCATCGAAGATTCCACCAAGTTTATCAGGACCGAAGGCGGAGGCGCTTTTACTTGGGATGAAATTGCTCGCTACCGCGATGCCTGGAAAGGACCGCTTCTGTTGAAGGGTGTATTGCATCCGGCGGATGCCGAACGCGCTGTTGCGGCAGGGATCGACGGGCTGGTTGTGACAAATCACGGTGGTCGTCAAATTGACGCGCTTCCGGCATCGATAGATGCTCTCCCCGCCATTGCTGAACAGGTAGGCGGCAAGGCGGAGATCATTGTTGATAGCGGTGTGCGTTCGGGCGTCGATGTTGCGCGCGCAATCGCGCTTGGTGCCAATGCGGGTTTTGCCGGTAAAGCGTTTCTCTGGAGCTTAGGGGCGTTGGGCGGCGACGGCCCCGGACACATGATCGATCTGTTTAAGGACGATATCAGCGCGACGTTAGGTCAGCTTGGTTGCTACACTGTTGATGAGTTGCGATCTGTAAAGGTCAGACATCTTGGCGCATACAGTTTGGATGATTTTGCTGGCATCGATTAGTCGGCCAATTTCTTTATGCATCCGCTCTAATTATGATACCGTCTTAGCCAAGCGCACTGTGGTCTTCCCCGGTGTCGGCCAATAAAAACAACCCGCTTATAAACAGAACGAGGCAGGCTATGGATTATGATCTGATTATCCGGGGCGGCAATATCGCCGACGGTAGTGGCGACGTTATTTTTGAAGGCGATGTTGCGGTCAAAGACGGCTTGATTGCTGCCGTCGGCCAAGTGTCAGGTAAAGCGACGGAAGAGGTCGATGCCAAAGGTATGTTGGTAACACCCGGTTTCGTCGATATCCACACACACTACGATGGTCAGGCAACCTGGGAAGAAAGGTTGGTTCCATCCAGTTGGCATGGGGTGACGACGACTGCCTTCGGAAATTGCGGCGTTGGGTTCGCGCCAGTGCGCGAACAGGATCGTCAAAGCCTCATCGATTTGATGGAGGGGGTAGAAGAAATTCCCGGGTCAGCCCTGCATGAAGGTTTGAAATGGGACTGGGAGTCATTTCCGGAATACCTTGATGCGCTAGACCGCCGTAAACACGATATGGATTTGTGTGCTCAGCTCCCCCATGCGGCGCTCCGCGTATTCGTCATGGGAGAACGTGCCTTGCATCTGGAAGATGCCAACGAAGACGACATTTCAGCAATGCGAGTGCTGGCCGCTGAAGCCATGAAAGCAGGCGGGTTTGGCTTTACGACATCGCGATCCCTAAACCACATGACAGTGCAGGGCGACCCAACCCCGACACTTAAAGCGCGCGAAGAAGAGCTGACAGGTATTGCAATGGGTCTCAAAGATGCAGGGACTGGCGTTATTCAGATGATCGGTGAATTTAGCCCTGATGACCGCCACGAAGAAATTGCTATGTGGCAGCGCATCATGCGGCAATCAGGTCGACCATTATCTATCACTGTGACCCAACGCCACCGTGATCCCGATGGTTGGAGGGATATCCTCCACGGGATCGATGCGGCTAGTGAGGAGGGCCTTGAAATGCGGGCGCAGATTGCGCCGCGATCAATTGGGTCTATGTATGGGCTGAGTTTGAGTCAACACGCCTTTTATTTGCACCCCTCTTACAAGGAAATTGCTGACAAACCACTGGAAGAAAAGGTGGCAATCATGCGCGATCCGTCTTTCCGAGAAAAATTGTTGTCGGAAAAGCCGATCCATCGCAGCCAGCGCGTCATTGATCGCTGTACAAACTTTGATTTCACCTTCCGGTTGGGTGATCCGCCGGACTATGAGCCCTCTAAAGATCGTTCAATCCGTAATCTGGCGAAGCAGGCAGGCCGTGATCCGCTGGACTTAACCTACGACCTTCTCCTCGAGAAGGAAGGCAAAGCATTCTTGTTCTCTCCGAATACCAACTACGCCGGCTATAACCTCGACGTTTGTAGCGAGATGATCCGTCATCCACGTAGTTGCTTGGGTCTTAGTGACGGCGGTGCGCATGTCGGCCACATCTCAGATTCGGGCTATCCGACTTTTGTGCTGACACATTGGGGCAGGGACCGTGAAACAGGTCGTATTGATTTACCCTGGTTGGTTCGCTGGATCACTAGCGCGACAGCTGAAGCGATTGGCCTGCACGATCGCGGACGGCTGGCTCCCGGTTATCGCGCCGATATTAATATTATCGATTATGACAAACTGGGTCAGAGTTATCCCTATCTGACCTACGATTTACCGATGGGTGGCCGTCGTTTTATGCAAAAAGGTGAAGGCTATAAAGCAACCTATCTTGGCGGCGTGGCGACCTATCTCGACGGTGAGTCTACGGGAGCGTTACCGGGAAAACTCGTTCGTGGTCCTCAAGTAGGACCAGCCCTCGCAACCGCAGCGGAGTAATGACGTAGATGGCTACCAGAACACTTTCAATTGCACTCGATCGCTATGATCGGCATCTCCCATTTTATGACGGGACTGCGGTTCCACCTGACGGCATCGAATTCGATGTAAAACAGGTTGGTCAGGGGACGAGTTTTCGCGATGGCAGTGATCGCCATGGCCGGATGATCCATAACAGAGAATTCGACATCTCCGAATTCTCTATGTCGAGCTATTTGATGGCTAAGGGGCGTAATATGCCGCTTACCGCGATACCTGTATTTCCGCGTCGGCTTTTCAGCCAAAGCCAGATGTGGGTACATCCAGATTCAAACCTTTGGCACCCAAGAGACCTCATAGGCAAAAAGGTTGCGATTAGTGCTTTCCAGACGACCTTGTCTCTTTTAGCCAAGGGAGATCTCAAATTTTACTACGATGTTCCTTGGGAAGAAATTCATTGGCTGCTGACCTCTGAAGAGAAAGTGCAGTTCGAAGCAAAACCGGGTGTAAAAATTGACCGTATTGGTGACCGAGAACAACTCGGGCATATGTTGGAAGCGGGCGAGATTGATGCTTTCTTTTTGCCACATCCCCCGCATTCGGTGGCGACAGGACAAACAAAAGCACGGCATCTGTTTGCTGACAGCAAAGCGGAAGAGCAGGCTTATTACAAAAAGCACGGCGACTTCCCGATCATGCATATTGTCGCGATGCATCAAGATCTCGCAGATGCCATGCCCAATCTCGGGAAGGCCCTTATCAAGACATTCAACGATGCGCGCGATTTAGCGGAAGGATACTACGAGGATCCCAACTGGTCGCGTTTAGCATGGGGCCGACACAACTATGAGGAAGAACGAACGGCTTTTGATGGTGACCCATGGCGCAATGGTTTCAGGGAAAACCGCGATAATATCGCTCGTTTTATCAAATACTCCCATGATCAGGGTTTGATCGATGAGCTTTATGAACCAGAAACACTATTTATACCGGATACGTTGGATACCTAGTCCACTATAATTGGCCGACCACCTTTCAGCACCAAACGGCGCGCTAAGGTCTACAATAATGAAATCGCTACTCATCGGCTTCGTGACGATGGGGTGTTTTAACTCTTGGCGTCTTCTTGGGCTTTTTGCTGCGCTTGAGAGATACGATTGATTGCCTGATTGGCTCTTTCGACTTCTTCAAAACTCTCGCGCAACCGGCGAAGATCATCAAATCCACCTGGTGAAACCGGCTGACCATTACTTATGATTTTGGCGATGTTTACCGCCGCTTGCAGCCATTGTTGCTGCATTGTTGTGGCACCCGTGGTTAACAATTTTGATGCTTCCTCCGGCGAAATATTTTCTGTTTTCGGGGCATCTGCGCCGTTCGTTGTTTCTACAGCTTCATTCTGGTCGGCCATCTGACTCTTTCTCCATTTATAAGTGTATCGTCGTGAGACTAATCGTAAGTGTCTTCTGTAGCAAAGCTGAAAATTGTTAAAATTCCTACACACCATGAGAACAATTTTCATTGCGGCCAACTGTTGATTGCTATCTCATCGACAGTAGAAAAGGCGTCCGCGGCCAATAGTTTGGAAAAGATAAATGGTAGGCGAGGAGTCGGGGGACACCTCTGACAGCGAAGAAAAAACGATGCAGCCTTGGGCGCATAAGACTTGGCGAGGGCTTGCCGCCTTTATGACCTTGGCGGCGCTGCTTTGGAATGTCGATTTTCTTGAGTGGTTTGGTTATGCGTTTGTTCAGGAGCAATATTATGCCTTCGTCATGGCATTTGCTTTGGCTGTTGTCTTTATAGAAATCCGTGTGAACCGTGCAGAGAATGCGCGTGTGCCTTGGTATGATATTGTTTTGGCGGCAATATCGTTTGTCGTCTTACTCTATATTTCGGTACATTTTTTGCATTTGCGTGAGTTCGGTCTTGCCGAAAGTACCCCGCTCGCGATTAGCCTCGGTGCCATCGTAATGATCCTGGTTCTCGATGGTCTGCGGCGCTCGGCGGGCTATGTCATGCTCGCCGTTGCAGGTGTTTTTGTTCTTTACGCTCCGCTGGGCCATTTGGTCCCGGGAGATTTAGAGGGCACGCCGGTTGCTCTATGGCAGCTTGCCATTAACATGGGCTTTAATCCGAACGCGCTGTTTGGTATTCCGCTGCAAGTCGGTACGACCATCGTCATCATGTTTATCCTGATGGGACAAATCTTGATGAAGGCTGGCGGCGGGCAGTTCTTTACCGACCTTGCCATGGCGACCGTCGGACGTCGGCGAGGTGGAGCCGCAAAGATTTCAGTTGTTGCCTCCGCCTTATTTGGAACCGTTTCGGGAACCGCCGTCTCTAACGTTGTGACGACAGGGATCATCACGATCCCGCTTATGCAGCGCGCTGGATATAAGGCAACACATGCCGGAGCAATTGAGTCCATTGCTTCGACAGGTGGTCAGTTTATGCCACCCATCATGGGCGCCGCGGCTTTCTTGATGGCGGAAACGCTTGAGATACCCTACGCGGACATTGCCATAGCGGCCTTGGTTCCTTCGGTTCTTTATTACTTTGCTGTATTCATTCAGGTCGATCTGATTGCTGCCCGTGATGATATCAAATTTATCGACCTGGAAATGCCAAGAGCTCGTGATGTATTGCGCGATGGCTGGCATTTCGTTCTGCCGTTTGTCGTGCTGATCTACACATTGTTCGAGCTCAATTTGCCGCCAGAGCGCGCAGCGATTTGGTCCTCAGCCTCTTTGCTGATTGCTTTCTTCAAACCCTATCGGGGTGAATATCTCAAAGTCGCAGACCTGTTCGAAATATTCTGCAGCACGGGCCGGATTGTCATCGAGCTTTTGATGATTACCGCGACTGCAGGGTTCGTCATCGGCATCCTGAATTTAACAGGTCTTGGTTTTGCTCTGACGCAGATGCTGGTCGGCATGGCCGGTGAGAGCCTTATCGTTCTGCTTCTCATCAGCGCGATGATTTGTATCGTCCTCGGAATGGGAATGCCGACGCTCGCGATTTACGTGTTGTTGGCTGCCTTGATCGCGCCAGCGATTGTTGAAGCGGGCGTTGAACCGATGTCCGCCCATCTGTTCATTCTGTATTTTGGGATGATGTCGATGATTACACCGCCCATTGCGCTGGCGGCATTTGCCGCCGCAACGCTGACCAAGGCAAACCCTATGGAGACGGGATTTGTTGCGATGAAGTTTGGTTGGACGGCTTATTTCGTACCGTTCCTGTTCGTATTTTCACCGACGCTCATTATGATCGGTGACCCTAAGGACATCACGATCAATGTGACAACTGCGATTGTTGGTACGTTGTACGCTTCTTTGGCTGTTATTGGATATCTCAAGCGGCCGATAAATCCGATCTTCCGTTGCCTCTTTGCTGCTGCGGGCATTGGAGCGATGTTGCCTTATGAGATTTTCGAACAGGCTGCGGCTGTAAATATTCTGGGCGTAGCGTTAGGGGCGCTTCTGATCATCTACGAGGTGTTTAAGGCGCGGGACGCAGCGAAGGCTGTTTAGATTAGTGACGGCTCTACACTATGTCGCTAAGCTTCTCCCAAGTGAGATCAATTGATAAGAACTAGAACAATTAACCTCGGAGGAATTTATGAATAGGTTAGTATTTACAGCCGCTTTTACAGCGGCGTCAGCGATGGTTGGCGTTGCAGCCGCGCAAGTCGCGGTTTTTGCGACGAACCCGCAGGGTAGCCTCGGATATCGCACCGGGATTGCTGTAGCCAAGACCGTAAGCGCTAAAGCGGCCGGCGTAAAAGGTCGTCCCCAACCAATGGGCGGGTCGACGACATACATTCCAATCGTAAATCGTGGCGAAGTCGACTTCGGTTTCTCCAACGGTATGGAAACACTTTATGCATATAAAGGCATTGGTACTTTTAAAGGCCGTCCTCACAAGAACCTGCGCTTAATTGGCCGTATGTTCCCGCTACGGACTGGTATTGCAACGGTCACTGATTTCGGTGCCAAATCGATCCATGACCTGAAGAAGCTCAAAGGCAAGCGGATTACGTCAAAGTACACCTCTTTGAGCATCATCGAGATATTCATCAAAGGCGCATTGGCTAACGGCAATATGTCCTATAGCGATTTCAAAAAGGTACCGGTTTCAGGGTTTGCCAAAGGTATCTTTGCGCTTGGTGAAGGGAAGACGGATATTTCCTGGATCAGTTTGGGTTCGGGCGCTGGCCGGAAGGTAAACACGCAACTTCGCAAGCGTGGTGGATTTACCTATCTCGATATGGACACGACGCCTGCAGGTATTGCGCGTTTCAAAAAGATTATGCCAGCGGCGGAAATCGTCCTCGAGAAGAACACTAAAATGCCTGGAATTTTCAAACCAACTAATATTGTTCAGATCGACTATGTATTGTTTACGCATAAAGGTATGAACGAAGAGACGGTTTATAAAGTCACCAAGGCGCTTGCCCAGAACAAGAAGCATCTGGCAAAGGGCTTTGGCGCTTTCAATCGCGTTAAGCCGAAGAATTTTGGTGCTCCAGATATGGCGCCATACCATCCTGGTGCGATCCGGGCTCTGAAGGAACTTGGACGTAAAATCGGCGGATAAAGTACTGTTCGACGATAGAAAATGGCGGTCCTTGGGCCGCCATTTTTTATTTGTCCTTCTCAGATTAGAATAGCCTAAAGAGAACTGTTAGGAGTGTGTGATGCCATTCGCTGATTGCAGCGGTGTAAAGTTGTTCTTCGAAGAGTCAGGTGACGGTATCTCCATCGTCTTTGTCCATGAGTTTGCGGACGACTATCGCAGTTGGGCGGCTCAGGTTCGGTTTTTCTCGCGGCGCTATCGTTGTATCACCTTCAATGCCCGTGGTTTTCCACCGTCAGATGTCCCGGAAGCTCAGGATCAGTATTCGCAAGAAATAGCGGCGGATGACATTGCCGCTATTATGCGAGGTGCGGGCATCGATCTTGCGCATATCGTCGGTATTTCGATGGGTGGCTTTGCGGTCCTGCATTTTGGATTGCGGCATCCAGCTATGGCGAAATCGCTGACTGTCGCCGCTTGTGGTTATGGTGCCGCCTACGATGAGCGCGAGCAGTATGCCGATGGCGCGTATCGACAACAATTCAAAGAGAAAGACCCACAGGGCTGGGCTGAATTTCGTGACACGCTGGCGGAGCATTCCGCAACCGGGTCAGCGCTAACAATGCGTGGTGTGCAGAAGGTGCGTCCTAGTCTTTATGATTTAGAAGACGGTTTGCGGGAAATGAAAGTCCCGACATTGATCATTAGTGGCGATGAAGATGATTGGTGTTTGGAGCCTGGGCTGTATCTAAAACGCACTATCCCGGCATCAGGCCTTTGGGTCGTTCCGAAAACGGGCCATACGATTAATCTCGAAGAACCGGCGGCGTTCAACGCGCAATTGGCAGAGTTCTTTGCCATGGTTGAAGCGGGGCGTTGGGCCGAAAAAACGCCATATGAAGGGGCTTCCGCTCTCCTGTCAGGTTTGCAAAAGGACGATTAAGCCACAACCGGCTTGGGCATTCGTTGCCCGGCCTGTTCCATCAAAGGCATGATTTTTTCGATCCATTGCTGACATTCGGTCTTGTAATCAACCCAGGATACGAGAATGCCGTCTATCCCCATTTCAATTAGGTCGTTCATGCCGTCGACGATCTGCTCAGGGGTGCCGATCAACGGATAGCCGCCATGGCCACCAATAAAGTGGCGGCGGAATTGGTCGAGTACTTCTGATGGCAGGGTTTCTGACTGCATGCCAAAGATCTCCAACAGATTATTCACCGCGACATAGTCGCCCTTTTCCACGATGTAGTGTTCGGCGTAATCCTGCGCTTCCTTTTCTGTATCGCGGCATACAATGTAAGCGTGGATCCATACCTGAATGTCACGCCTTGCTTCCTTGGCCATGCTTTTGAGATGATTCATTTGCGCTTTGCCGCCATCGATATCGCGCTCCTTTAACAGAACGAAATTCATATCAGCTTGAGTAGCAGCAAATTTCTGCCCTGCCGGTGATCCACCAGCGTTCATGACGGGCGGCATTGGTTTCTGGATCGGTTTGGGTTCACTCCAGACGGCTTTGGATTGAAACCAACGCCCCTCGAAATCGAATTCACCCTCGGTGGTCCAGATTTCGCGAACGAATTTCAGCCATTCCGTTGCGTATTCGTAGCGTACTTCATGCTCGTTCCAGGTCGCACCGAACATCTCAAATTCGTTTTTGAACCAGCCACACACGACATTGAAGGCGAACCGGCCCCCCGATATGTGATCAATAGTGGCGCATTGCTTTGCTGCGGCGACAGGATGGACGAGGGGGACGTGGGCGGTTGAAAAAATGCAGCTGTAGTCGGTAATGGCTGAAACCGCCGCTGCCCAGTTAAAGGTCTCAAATGTTCGATTGTTGAAGTTCGTTTTGCCACCATACCCTTTCCAGCGCGCAACGGGCAGCAGGACTTCGAATCCAGCCTGGTCCGCCATCTTCACGACTTCTTCGGTTTCGGGCCATGTCATGTCCCAAGTGTTTTTGGCAGTTGTTATCGTCGAACCATGAGAACAGTTCATGGCGATGATGCCGATCTTCATTTTGTTTTCGTTGAAGAGCGGGTTGAGCGTTTCTGGAGCGGTCATAACGGTCTTTTTTGTTTTACGAACTGTAGAGGAGTATGGTGCGCCAAATTTTAGGCATCAACCCCGTGCAGAACTGTCGGTAGCTGGTGTCGAGTCATATGCAGGTGTAATTTCTTTTCATGGATAGCACGACTTCAGCAAAAGAACCCCAACAGCTGAGTTCCAGGATTTACGCCAGATCATATGCCGGTCTAGAGATTGATCCTGATCGAAATATTAGTGACGACGCGATCGTTTTTTGGCGCATTGTAAAGCTCGCCTTCAGCAATCGAATTCGGATCACCTTGGCGCTTGTCGGTATCGTTGCGGCAGCTTGCTTTCAGCTGATGATCCCTCAGCTGCTTGGCGATGCGGTTGACGGTGCATTAGGGCTCGTCGGTAAAGGCAATGTCTCGGTGGAGGCGGGGCGTGATGCGCTGTATTTTGCGGCCTGGCTGCTTATGGGAGCTGCGGTTATGCGCGGTCTCTTTACATTACTGCATAACTATTGTGGTGAGTCTATCGGCCACCTCTTGGCTTATGATCTCCGCATCGCTTTCTATGCCAAGCTACAACAGCTCAGCTTCTCGTTTCATGATCACGTGCATACTGGCGAGTTGATTACCCGGGGGATGCTGGATCTCGAAGGCATTCGGTCCTTCATGAATACCGGACTGTTGCGCGTCTTCTTGTTGATTATACTGGTCGGGGTCGGGGCCTACCTACTAATTTCGACAGACCTCGTTATGGGGTTGTTGGCCCTCAGCTTCGTACCTTTCGTTATGTGGAAATCAGCTGTCTCACGTTTAAAACTCCGTGGGCTGTGGTGGACTTTGCAGGAGAAGATGGCGGTTCTTGGCCGTATCATGGATGAAAACCTGACGGGTATTCGTGTTGTGCGGGCGTTCGGTGCAGAGCCTTACGAGCTCGAGAAGTACGACGTCGCTTCTGAAGAAGCCCACACGTTGGCGGCGGAACGCATAAAGACACGGGTGGCATCTACGACGGCAATGACGTTCGCGTATTTCATTGCGATGGGATTAGTCCTATGGGTAGGTGGAACCCGGGTCATTGAAGGCCAGATGAGCGTCGGCACGCTGACAGAATTTCTTACCTTTATGACAATCCTGCAGTTGCCAGTGCGCCAACTGGGGCTTGTCGTCAATTCATTCGCTCGGACCTTAACCTGCGGCGCGCGTATGTTTGGCGTTCTCGATTTGGAGCCGGTTATAGGTGATCGGTCTGAGGCGCAGGAATTGCCTGCCAATATAACGGCGGTGAAATTTGAGAATGTGAGCTTTGCCTATCCCGGTGAAGGGTTGCCGACTGTTTTTAACGGAATTTCCTTTGAAGTCAGTCGTGGTAAGACCCTTGGAATTGTCGGTCCACCGGGTAGTGGGAAGTCGACTATCGCGCATCTGATACCTCGGTTTTATGACGTCACTGGCGGCCAGATAACGATTGATGGGTTGGATATACGTGACATCAAGCTTTCGTCGCTTCGCAGCAAAGTAAGCGTTTTGGCGCAGGATCCGTTTCTGTTTACCGCATCGCTTGAAAACAATATTACCTACGGTAATCCTTGGGCTGAAGATGCCGATATTCGTAACGCTGCGGCGATTTCCCAGATCGACGGGTTTATCGATGGATTGCCGAAGGGGTATGAAACACTGGTTGGTGAGCGTGGTGCATCGCTTTCAGGCGGACAAAAACAACGTGTCGCAATTGCTCGAACGGCGATGCTACAGCCAGAGATACTTGTCCTTGATGACTCGACGGCAGCAATTGATGCCGGAACGGAACAACGTATTCGCCAGGCGCTGAAAGAACAGGCACGGAGCGCGGCGACGATCATTATTTCCCACCGGCTTGGTACCCTACGCCATGCTGATGAAATCCTCTTTATCGAGAATGGCTCGGTCGTTGAGCAGGGTTCGCATGACAGTCTCGTGGCACTAGGCGGCAAATATGCCGCCTTATTCGCTCTACAAAGTCGCGAGGGTGAAGAGACCGTCAAAGCTGCGAAGGGGGCGGCGGAATGACGTCTGTTTCTCGTACCGCAGCTGATCCTAACGCTGTTCGGCCCCCGCGCGCTGTAGTCGGATCGCAAATCAGCCAGGATGAGGTGATCTTTGGTGCAGCGTTTGATCGCAAGGTGGTGCGGCGCTTTGCGGAATATTTGAAACCTTATCGTAAGACCATGTATATCGCGCTGGTAACGGTGTTGGTCTTCACGGGAGCGCAGCTCTCCATACCGTTGGTCATTCGCTATGCAATTGATAAAGCGCTCGTTGGGGATACCGGAGGCCAGGCGCTACTGACGCTTGCTGTTGCAGTCTTCGCAGCCGTGATCATTGTGAATTATGCCGCTAACTATCTGCAGGACCGGCTTGTCGGGCTCACCGGTGAGAGGGTGATCTTTGATCTGCGAAGCGCGATGTACGCGCATCTTCAGAATGTTGCTCTAACCTTTATGGACCGTACAGAGGTCGGGCGGATGATGTCGCGCCTGCAGGGTGATGTGAACTCTTTGCAGGAGTTTCTTGAGAACTCGATTACAGCCTTTGGTGACCTGGTTCTATTGTTTGGCATTGTCATCATTATGCTAACGCTTAATTTTGAACTCGGCTTGCTGACGCTTTCCGTTGTGCCGACATTGTTCTTTGTCAGAATGGTGTGGTTACCTCGGGCGAGGAAAGCATTTCGCCGCGCGCGCGAGACCAATTCGATCAATAATGGCGCGCTTGCTGAAGGTATTCACTCTATCCGCACGGTGCAGGGTTTGCATCGCGAAGCTGTAAATTTAGAACTCTACGGCGATAAGTCTCAGGAAAACCTAAGGGCGCATCTAAGCTCGGCGAAGTTTGCCCAAGTCATGGTTCCTATTGTTGATACGCTGACGGGTGCTGCTATGGCGATTGTCGTTGTGATCGGCGGCACGTTGGTACTCGATAAGGAACTGGATGTTGGCGTGATGGTGGCGTTCCTGTTTTACGTTCAGCGCTTTTTCGACCCGATCCGCTCGCTGACCATTCAATACAGTGTCATGCAGCGGGCAATGGCTTCCGGCCAGCGGATATTTGAGGTGCTCGACGTACCGCTGGCGATATCTGACAAGCCTGATGCGGTTGACCCCGAGACTGTTGAAGGGGCATTGGAACTCCGCAATGTCACGTTTGGTTACTACAAAGATCAGCCAATCCTGAAAGAGCTGAGCTTTAAGGTTCAGCCCGGTGAAACCGTTGCCCTTGTTGGGCCAACCGGGTCGGGCAAGACCAGTATAACGGCGCTTCTCAATCGTTTTTATGATGTTTGGGAAGGTGAAATCCTGATCGATGGGGTCGATGTTCGTGACTACGCCAAGGCGGCATTGGGTCGACATGTTGCGATGGTGCTACAGGACCCGTTCCTTTTCACGGGTAGCATATTTGAAAATATCCGTTACCGAACAACGGGGGCGAAACGGGAACAAATCGAGGAAGCTGCCAAAATTGTTGGAGCCCATAAATTTATCATGGCGTTGCCCTTCGGGTATGACACGGTTCTTGAGCAGCAGGGACACAATCTGTCGATGGGACAACGGCAGCTACTGAGTTTCGCTCGCGCATTAGTGGCTGACGCGAAGGTCCTGATCCTGGATGAAGCGACAGCGAATATTGATAGCTACACCGAGCGTCAAATTCAAATCGCGCTACAACGATTGCTCGAAGGTCGTACTGGTATTGTGATTGCCCACCGTCTGGCAACAGTGCGTAATGCGGATCGAATTATCGTCTTGCAGGAAGGCCGCATCATCGAAACGGACACGCATGATGCGCTGATCGCCAAGAATGGTCTTTATGCCAAGCTTTACGAATTGAACTACGCCTCGTTTGATGATTTGCCGGAAGATATCGTCAATAACACACTGACGGCACCAGTTCGCTCATAAAACCTGTTCCGAGCCTTGGTTGCGGTTGATCAGGTGATTGCCTATCCTTTTCCCAACTACAGGGGAAACGTCATGGCAACTGTGGCGGCAAAGCAAAAACGGCAAAAATCACGGGTTCTCGTTGAGAAACTTGGTGCCGCTCTTGGTGCTGAAATTTCCAACGTCGATTTATCGCAATCCGTTGCCTCCGCAGACATGACCGCGATTCAAAAGGCCTTTGTTGATCATGGGCTGCTGATATTTCGGAATCAGGACCTATCCCAAGACGAATATATCTCGTTTGGCCGCCAATTTGGTGAACTGACGGTTCATCCTTTCGCAACAAGCCTTCCCGATCACCCAGAGCTGATTGTGTTGGATAATGACGGCGATAATCCACCTCTCTCGACCGATCAGTGGCATAGCGATGAAATGTTTCGCGATGAGCCTCCGGCAGCAACGATCATTCGTTCGACGATAACCCCGCCAATCGGCGGTGATACATTGCTGGCCAGTATGACGGCAGCTTATGAGGGGCTTAACCCAGCATTGCAGGATTTTTATGCCAATCTTGAAGCAGTCAATGACTTCAAGGTTTTTCGCGCGCTTTATCAGGGTACCTATGAGGGGCGTAAGAAGCTCGTCGAGATGGAGGAGCTATTTCCAAATATGGCGCACCCCGTCGTGCGAGTGCATCCGGTTAGCAAAAAGCGTTTGATTTATGTGAGTCCGCAGACGACGAAATACATTAGGGGTGTCCGGGATTTCGAGAGCGAACAGATACTCCAGATGCTGTATCAACTCCCAGAGGTGCCCGAATATCAGTACCGAGTCCGCTGGGAACCCAACATGATCATCATTTGGGATAACCGGTCCACACAGCATTACGCACCGCGTGATTACCTGCCGCATCGCCGCCGAATGGAGCGTTTGACCGTCAGAGGTGATAAGCCGTTTGGTATCAAGAAAAAGATGAAATCAACGAGCGTGAAAATGAATATTCGGGGCACCGACAAGGCAGAAAAAACTGGTAGTCATCGTAAGAACCTTGCGCGTCCGGCAACAACAATGACCAAAAAGAAATAGGATTCCCAATGACAGAGTCAAAATTTCCACCCGATGTGCATGAAGAATCCGGCTTTCGCATTCCACTTCCCAAACGGGAAGAGTTGGAGGATGAAGCAAAAGAAATCTTCGACCATTTCATGGATCCCGACGGTGGAACCTATGTCGGTATCCGTGGACCAGGGGGCATCAGGCTGCATAGTCCAAAGCTGTCGAAGCTAACGCAGGACGTGAATTATTACCTTCGACATGAATCCGGGATCAGTAAACGGGTCCGTGAGCTCGTTATTCTGGCGACGGCGCGGGAACTCAATCATCAATTTGAATGGACAGCGCATGAACCAGCAGCGTTGAAGGTCGGCATTTCTCAGGAGATAGTCGATCTAATCAAATTCCGAAAATCAACGGACGATCTGGATGAACCTGATGAGGTCGCCATTCAGTTAGGACGTCAGCTTATTGGCGACCGTAAACTGACTCCCGAAACTTTTGCGGCGGCGCAGCGCATTTTCGGTACTAAAATGCTGGTTGATATCGTGTCGGTTATTGGGAGTTATGCCGCCACTGGCGCGTTACTCACTGCCTTTGATATTCAACCACACCCCGGCAAAGAACCGTTGTTGCCACTAGATGATTGACCGAAGTCAGCTGTCGTCGTCCCACGGTATGGCGCGCATCTTCTCGCCTATATCACAGCCCTTTTCGTAGGCCGGTCGTTGCGCCCCAAATCGACGCTGTGCGAGGTACGATGCGGGGATGATTCTTGCCGGTTTCGCGGCAATTTCGAGGATTAATTTGCGACGCACCGCCCGGGCGAAGTCTTTGAAATTATTGGCGACAACCAGGAATGCACCTGGTCCACCGATTACGCAGCCAACGTAGTATTTATCGAGATCGGGTAGATAATACCGGCTTTGGAACCGGCCGCGGTCATTTATGATTGGTAGGCCATTGATAGTAATGCGCTTTTTAATGACAGCGTCGCGAACGAAATTAACTTGCCCACCCCAATTATTAGGGCCGTCACCGGAAACATCGATAACGCGTCTTGTGCCCTCTATATCGTTGGTTTCAATCATTCTTACGGCGAGTTCGAGCGCATCACTGATCGAGGTCCTGCGTCCGAAGGTCGGTGGCGCTTTTAGGAGTTCATCAGCAAAGTCATTCGCCGTTTTAGCATCGTGTAGAATTCGCCAATCGATTACGATTTTATTGTGAAACGCGCTGGAATAATCGACATAGGCGACTGCGATACGGTGTAGAAAACCGGAGGAAATAGCCTTGATGATTTCTTTGCTGCGAAAGGCGGCGGCTATTCCCTGTCGTTGTAAAAGAGCTTCGTCCTGGTCGATACTCCGCGAAACATCGGTCGCCATAACAAGCTCCAGGTCGACTGCCTGTTTTGACCATGCAGGAATACTGATAACGGTTGTCACGAGCGTGACTAACAGCATTGTTGGAATATATCGTGCGGACATATTGAGCCTCAAAAGAGTGCGGCACGTGTTCATCAAAGCGTAGCCCTAAGGCGCTAAACCGGGCAAGATGTATCGCGACACAAGTAAGGGATGAGAAACACGATGGAACTCAGTGCAATGGCGGGCTCAGTGGCGGCCCTGCTAAAAGAACGGAAGTGTACGGTCTCTGTTGCTGAATCGTCGTCGGGGGGCTTGATTTCGGCGGCTTTATTGTCGATCCCGGGCGCCTCTAACTATTTCGTCGGCGGTGGTGTGATCTACACAAGGGATGCACGGCGCAGCATAATGGGCGTTTCAGAAGAAATCGCGACGATGCCGGGGGCCAATGAAGAGTATGCCTTGATTATGGCGCGGCAGATGCGTGAAAAATTGGGTACTGATTGGGCTATTTGCGAAACTGGGGCGAGTGGCCCAGGTGGCAATAGTTATGGCGATGATGCTGGACATTGCTGTGTGGCTGTCGCTGGCGCCATCGAAATCGCGATCACGATAGAAACTGAGAGCAGTGAACGTGAGGCCAATATGTGGCACTTCGCCTCGGCAGCGTTGGAACTCCTGGAGGCTACCTTGCGCGAAACTGGCGGTGACTGAAGGCTTTCAGAATAACGCCAAGCGAAAGGGGCCTAGAAAGCCCCGAAAGATGACGCCCGGGCGATTACAGAATATCGCTTTGTATTATTGCCAACGCTATGTCGTCTCAGAAGCCAAGCTCGCGGACTACTTAAAGCAGCGTATTTATCGTGAAGTTAAGGATAGCGAAGTTCGACAGGAAATGTTCGAGGCTATTCCGCCTTTGGTCGAGAAAATGGCCAGCTCCGGCTATGTAAACGACAAGGAAGCAGCATCGGCAAAACTTCGGTCTGCACTGCGATCCGGCTATGCCGCGAACAGAGCCGTTTATATGGCATCGCGATCCTCCATGGTTGAAGGCGAAAAGGTTGAGCTGGAGCTAGAGGCGGCTGTGGAAGACGCCCTGCCTGATGTCGGGATTAATGACCTTGAAGCCCCGGAAAGTGCTGCCGCTATGGCGCTATCGGCGCTTCAAAAGGCGAGGCGAGGGCCGTTTCGCACGGGGCGGTCAGATGAGACGACCGAGCGCCGTGATATTTCCTGGCTGCAGCGTCGTGGCTATAAATTTGATGACATAAAAAAAGCGATGGGACTGGATCAGTCTTACTGATTTTCTTTTTTTTCATCCGGGTAAACTTCCAAGGATTCCTCCAGCATCTTAAGCCTGTGTCGTGACCAAGCCCAAACTCCAATGCAGATAACCGCGCCGGCAATGATGGGCTGTTGCAAGCCGTGGAACGTTGATAACCAGCCCATAAGAAGTGCCCCAATAGAGGGAAACCCTCGTGCAATGAGCGTATAGAAACTCAACATTCTACCACGCATCGAGTCATCGACAGCGACCTGAATAAGTGTTTGTTCAATGACGCCGATCGCGACAATGGCGTACCCGACTGCCAACATAAATACCAAGGCAATCCAGAAATTATCTGTTGCCGCAAATCCAATAGTCGCGAGCGAGAGGATCAGCGTGTTGAAGACGAGAATGCGTGTCAGGCCTTCCACACCCTCTCGTTTCGCTAGGGAAATGCTGCCAATAAACGATCCAATTCCGAGCGTTGATGTGAACCACGCGAATTCATTTACGTTGCCATTAAATATTTTTTCCGCAAATGCCGGTAGTAGTTCAATAAATGAGCGACCAAATACAGCCATCATAATTAGGATGATGAGTAGTCGGCCTATGCCAGCGTGATTGTAGGCATAGCGAAAACCGTCCATGATTTCTGTGCCTAGAGTTGTCGCTTCTTTCGCGGCCTTTTTCGTTTTACTCAGAAGTTGAACTTTATAGAGGGTGAAGACGAACACGAGGTCGGCAATGACAGTGAAAACCAAAACCGGTCCGACACCCCAAAACGCAATCGCTGGCCCGCCAAGGGCGGGGCCCCCAATGCGAGCGATATTAAAGACAATCGCATTGATGCTAACCGCGGATGTGAGAGCTTCGCGCCCAACCAGGGAATGGATGAGTGACAGACGTACGGGGTAGTTGAACGACATCGCAATGCCGTTCATCAGGACCAGGACTAAGAGTAGATGTACGGTGATTTGGTCTGTGATGGTCAACCACACGATGGCTGTTGAAATAACCGCGGAGATCGTGACGTATAAACGGACGGCTTTTAATCGGTCCATGCGATCTGCTAGCGCTCCGGCGAGTGGTGCAAAAATAATATTTGGAAAAAAGTCGGCCATCGCCATGGCACCGAGCCACGTCGCATTCTTCGTAAGCTCCCAGGTTAACCAGCCGACAGCAATCCGCTGGACCCACATGCCGGCCTGCGAAAAAAAATTTCCGATCATGAAATTCCGAAAGTTCGGAATTTGAAGGGTGCGGAAAGCAGCGCTGCTGCCGGGATCGGCCATTGGGTTGCCTTGGTTGGTTCCGACCGGGTTCTAATCGTTTTCTTCGTCGATACGGGCGGTGGCGGCATCAGGGAATACCGTGTTGATTGCATGTAGGGCAATTTGCTCGTCCTGAATGGCTCTCACGCCCGAAACGCCCATAGCGCCAACCAAGTGCCCGTCGATGATGATCGGCACGCCACCGGCTGCGGCAACGAGGCCGAAAGTCGCATAGGCTTTGTGATCATTCTGGATCCAGCGTTCCCAAACACCACTAGGTCTCGCTGTCATGGCCGCAGTATTGGCTTTGCCGAGTGAAATATCATCATTGCCAGGACGGGCGCCGTCCATTCGGTGTACTGCGACGATCCGCCCACCATCATTGAGGACGGAAATCACAACTTCCCAGCCCTGTCGTTGAGCTTCCCCCTCAGCTGCGGCGAGGAGTTGTTTAGCATCATCCAGCGTAAGAGCGGGTTTCATAAACATCTGTTGGTCCTTCGATTAGTCTGGCGCTCGTTGATGTCTGGCGGGGTTGCCGCGCAGTATTTTCTTTATTCTGAACCCTGGCAGAGAGTGCGTCAAAAGGGTGTGATCGAGCATTAGGTACTGTACAGGTTGATAATAGTTAGCTAACTTATTATTAGCTTGCTTAATATAATCTAGCTTACTAAATCTCAATCCACCTTTTATCAGAGTATTTGAAACGATGAGTTTTCGCGAACCCCCTGATCATGTTGGGTATTTAATCGGTGACGTTTCCCGTATGCTGCGGACGGTTTATGACCGTCGCGTTGAGCCATTGGGATTAACGCGCGCGCAATGGCGTGTTCTTGCACGCCTTAGTCGGATTGAAGGCTGTACGCAGACTGAACTCGCTGCTGAGTTGGAGATTAAGACCCCTACGCTTGGGAAGTTGATCGAAAGACTGGAAGAAAATACCTGGGTAGAACGACGCCCTGATGAAAATGATGCCCGGACCAAGCGGGTTTTCCTTACCAAACGTGCAGCGCCGGTTTTGGATCAGATGTTCTCGCTCGCTGATGATGGTCTGGATGCTGCTATTGCAGGGCTAAGCCGCAAAGAGGCTGATCAGCTAAACGCGTCCTTGTTGCAGGTTAAAATCAATCTGTCCGAGCTCTTGAATTCTGATGGTGAAGCGGAGTAGGCCATGCGCTTCCGGTCGAAAATTCTGTTGCGCTTATGCCTTCTTGGCGTTGTCCCAATTGTGGCCATTGTTGTCGGCGGACATTACTGGGTCAAAAGTACCCGCTATGTGACCACCGAAAATGCCTATGTCAAAGCGCATCATTTAGCCGTGAGTGCCGACATCGACGGCCGGGCGATCCGTGTCCTGGTCAAGGAGAATGATCGAGTGAAACGTGGCGATCTTCTATTCACGCTTGACCCAGAGCCGCATCGCATCGACGTCGCTAAGGCGGAGGCAGAGTTGGGCAGTATTCGCAATACATTACAGGCGTTGCGCGCTGAATATCGTCAGGCCATTGCAGAACGTGCCGATGCCCGACAGGAAGTCGCGTATTTTAAACGGGTATTTGATCGGCAGCGAAAGTTATCAGCGCGCGGGGTTGCGTCTCGGGCACGCTATGACGAAGCGGAACGGAATGTGACTAAGGCGCGCCAATTCGCCCGAACATTGGAACAGAAAATATTGCAGGTCCTGGCTAGATTGGGTGGAAAGCACAATACGCCGTCGACCCTGCATCCGATGTATCTCGAAGCTGAAGCCAAGTTGCACAGCGTGGCTCTCAACTTGCGGCGGACGCAAATACGCTCTCCGGCAGATGGTGTCGTTGGGAAGGTGTCGCTGCAGACCGGCGAATATGTTGAAGAGGGCAAAGCAGTCATCCCGATTATTCAAACCAGTGAAACCTGGGTTGAAGCCAACTTAAAGGAAACCCAGCTTACTCATGTACGCCAAGGGCAGACAGTTAGTCTTATTGTAGATGCCTACCCGGATGTCGAATTTGAGGCATCCGTGAGTTCGATTAGCCCGTCGACGGGCGGAGAGCTCTCAGTCCTGCCACCGCAAAATGCGAGTGGGAATTGGGTAAAGGTTGTTCAGCGCGTGCCGGTTCGTATCGAGTTAGATCAGAAAAGCAAAGGACCCGCGTTACGTGCTGGAATGACGGTTTCTGTGATCATTGATACCAAACGAGAACGAACCTTGGTTGGGGTCATTGGTTCCGCCTTTGCTCGTATCGGCGATAAAGATTGATCGGTTGACGCAATGGCGTCTATTTCACAGGAAACAGAAAAGTTCGCGGGGATTAACCGACCGCTGATTACCGCGACGGCTATGATGGCGACGACGGTTATCGTGCTCGATATCAACATCGCCGCAATAGCTTTGCCCCATATGCAAGGTGGATTGTCCGCCAATCAGGATCAGGTCTCTTGGGTCGTCACGACCTACTTTATGATGCAAGCGTCAACAATGGCCGCGACCGGCTGGCTGGCTGCCCGCATCGGCCGCAAGCGGTTGTTTATTGGCGCGCTGATGGGTTTTGCATTCTGTTCTTTGATGTCGGGCAATGCCGAATCCATCCCGGAGATTATGTTTTATCGTGGGCTACAAGGCATGTTTTCGGCACCCATTGTACCGATTTCGCAAGCCCTCATGCTGGATTCTTACCCGAGAGAACGTCATGGACAGGCTCTTGCGATTTGGGGCACCGGGGTAATGTTTGCGCCTGTCATGGGACCGGTAATCGGTGGCTGGCTCACAGATGAGTTGAGTTGGCGCTGGGTATTCTATTGTTCAACGCCCTTCGCAATTCTTGGCGTTCTTGGAGCGATTTTCTCCGTTAAGGAGACAGATACGGATCGGAACAAGCCATTCGACATGTTCGGCTACTTGTTTCTGGTGCTTGCCTTAGCATCGCTACAGCTAACGCTGGATCGAGGGGAGATCGAAGGCTGGTTTGACTCCAACTACATCATAATAACGATGAGTTGCGTTGTCCTCGGACTTTATCTGTTTATCACCCATAGCCTGACGACAGAAAACCCGTTTATCAGCCGCGGTATTTTTCGCGACCGAAACTTGATGTTGGGTATTTTGTTTCAGTTCATGCTCGGATTTTTGGTTCTGTCCATGAACGTCATCATGCCACTATTTCTCCAAAATTTGCGGGAGTTTCCGATTCTGTTAGCGGCGATGGTGATGATGCCGCGTGGTATCGGAACATTGATAGGTCTCGTCGTTGCAGGGCGCTTGTCGAACAAAGTGGATCCACGCGCTGTCATCATCTTTGGTTTCTGTTGTGAGGCGTTTTCCGCTTGGCGAATGTCGAACTTTACTGTTGATGTTGGGCTCTGGGATTTCATTATTGCTGCGGTCTTTAATGGCATTGGTATTGGTGCCATATGGGTGCCGTTGACAGCGGTGTCGTTCTGGACACTGCCGTCTAACCTGCGAACCGAAGCCTCGACCTTTACCAGCCTGTTTCGGAACTATGGCAGCGGTATAGGTGTCTCGGTCGTCATCAGCATCTTGTCCCGGTCGCAGTCCACCGCGCATGCTCACATGACGGAGCGTGTCACACCGTACACAGATGCAATGAGAGAGCCGTGGCTCCCCGAACAGTGGAGTTTAAATTCGGTGGATGGTTTGCGGCTTTTGGATTCCGAAATATCCAGACAAGCCATGTCGATTGGGTTCTTCAATGATTTCTACCTGATTATGATTGGTGCGTTGGCATCAATCCCCATCGTGATGCTGCTGTCGCGGGGGGCAACGAAATAGGCCCGGTTTCAAATTAAAAATAATATGGTCTAAGCTACCCAAAACAGGGAGAGGCAACATGATTCCCGAGACCAAAGTCAAAACCATAAACGTTTCTGAAACGCGGACTTGGAACACCTACGGCGTCGATAAAGAAGCGCAGATAATCTTCGAAGAAGATGTCGCGGCTGAAATGCGCGATGGCATTCGGCTGATGACCAATGTCTTTAGACCGGCGAAGCCGGGTAAATTTCCGGCGATCTTGAGCCTCGCACCCTACGGCAAGCATTCCTATCCGCCAGACAAACAGTTTGAACGTATCCCCAATGTCGGGCCGTTGCCGTTCTCTGAATATACTGGCTGGGAAATGCCGGACCCGGTTTATTGGGTGCCGAATGGTTATATCGTCGTCGGCGCTGATTGCCGGGCAACGAACCAGAGCGAAGGTGAACACTTCGCCCATTTTGATCCACAGATTGCGCAAGACTTTCATGACCTCGTTGAATGGGTCGCCGAACAGGAATGGTGCGATGGCAATGTGGGCTCCAATGGGGTCTCCTATTTGGCCGCAACGCAGTGGCTAGGCGCATCGGAAAATCCACCACATTTGAAAGCCGCAATTCCGTGGGAAGGGTTTAACGATTTTTATCGTGAGCACGTCACCCATGGCGGTATGCCTGATACCAATTTCTATCGCGAGATCTGGGGCCGGCGGATGAATTCCCAAACCGGCTTTATCGCCCACGACGCAACGGCAGAAGACTCGATCGCTGAACAAAATGATCGTCCGTTGATGGATGATTTCTGGCGGGCCAAGCACCCTGATCTGACCAAGATCGCTACGGCCATTCTGGCTGTAGCGAGTTGGGCAACAGCGGGTCTCCATACGCGCGGTTCTGTTGAGGGTTACAAGCAAGCGAGTTCAGAAAATAAGTGGCTCTATGGTCATGGCCGCAAGGAGTGGGAAACTTATTATGCCCGCGAAGGTCTCGAATTGCAGAAGCGCTTTTTCGACTGCTTTCTGAAAGGCCAGGAAAATGGCATGCGGGAGACGCCGCGGGCGCGTATCGAAGTACGAGATTATTTCTACGATGGCCGTGAGCGTTATTTCGATGATTTCCCGGTCCCAGAAACTGACTATCGACCGCTCTATCTCGATGCTTCGAACAACTCCCTAAACAGCGCGCCGGTTACCGATCAGGCGCAGATGCAGTATGCGGCGCAGAAATCAGAGTCTGAGAACGACAGCACGACGTGGGAATATGCCTTCGATGAAGCTATTGATCTCATCGGTCATATGAAGCTCAAACTCTGGGTTAGTGCCGAGGGTGCTGACGATCTCGATCTTCACGTGGCGATCAAAAAATTCGATAAGCATGGCAATGAAATCTACTTCCCGGACTTTCAGCATATAGAAAATGGCTTGGCGGCGAGTGGCTGGCTACGCGTGTCGCACCGCGAGTTAGATGAAGAGAAATCTACGCCGTCGCAGCCCTGGCTCAAACTCGAACGGCTCCTCAAGCTAGAACCCGGTGAGATTGTGCCCTGCGAGGTGGAGATTCTCGCATCCGCCACCGGCTTCCGGGCTGGTGACAAGTTGCAGTTGATCGTTCAAGGCTACGACATCATTGATGTCTTCAATCGCTTCAAGCATGAGGACACGGTGAATGCCGGTCACCACGTTATATACACCGGTGGCGATTATGATTCACATCTGTTGGTGCCGGCGGTAGCTGTTTAAATCAGCTCTTCGGTTTTGAGCCGATCAGCGCGAAGACTATCCGGCAAGTTTCCAGTCCTGAATTGATCCAGCTGTGCAAATTCGCCTGCTGAATCATCACGTCACCGGCACTCATATGCACCATCTCACCATCGTCGAGTTCCATATCGATTTCGCCGTTAAGGCAGATGACATAATCAACGCTCTCGGTTCGGTGCATACGACCTGGGCCCGGCGGGTAGTCGATCACGCGGCACCATGACCCCAAAGCCGGTGGTTCAATCTCATTTTCGCGTAGCCCGAAATCTTCATCTGTCCAGATTTCCGCCGGTGTTTCGTCGCTGCCCCAGATCAGAGTCGAGACGTTTCCGCGCTGTCTTAGTAACCTTTGAGGTGCGAGACCGTCGTTCATAATAACCGCTTTGCCGTTTTCGTCGTGGGTGGTCACGATCCGTCGAACGGGTGGTAGCGGTGGCTCTTTGCCTTCGGGGTAGGGTTCGACGGATGCGAGAGACTGTGGGCCAGGGCCTTTTAGCGCGCCATCTGGTGAACGTTTCGCATCGATTAACACAAACGCCACGCGACAGGTCTCGGTACCGCGATTGAGCCATGAATGGATCGTGCCCTGCTGGACAAGGATATCGTGCGGTTTCATATGGACGGTAACGCCATCATCCATCTCCATATCAATCCTGCCTGACATGCAGATGGCATAGTCCAACGTGTCAGTACGATGCATCATGCCGGGAGCGCCAGGCGGGAATTCGACAATCCGAAAACCGGATCCGTTGGGCTCTGGCTGGATAACATTCTCCCGCGCGCCGAAATCTTCATTGCTCCAGACTTCAGCGGGAGCTTCATCTGAGCTCCAGATAAAAGTCGAGACATGACCTTGTTCACGAACTTGCTGATTGGGAGCGGGACCGTCCATGATAATGGTGGCGCGGCCCTTGTCGTTGTGCCCGGCAACAATGCGACGAATGTCGTAATCGGTCTCACTCATAACGTTATCCTTGTTCTAGGACGCGAAGGGGTTCTCGCCGCCCGGCCCATCGACATCGAAAGACACCAGCAGAACAGCGACGGAAATATAGAACCCGAGTAAAATGATGAACTCGACTAGAGGCTCTTTGCCCAATGCTGCTTCGGCTTGTTGATACAACCCATCGCTAACCTTTTTAGTGTTGAGCATTTCTTTAGTGATGTCATAGACGAGCTTCTCGTCAGATTCGGAAAAGTTGGGAGTGTCTCCTGCTTTGAGGGCCTCAATGACGGCATCATCCAATCCAAAGCGTCGCGCGCGACGCTCGTGGACAACCCATTCATAGGGCGCCTGATATTCTTGGGCGATCGTCAGGATGGTTACTTCCTTGAGTTTATGAGGAAGCGGCGAGTCCGACATAAGTTGGTCGATGAATTGTGATACCGGGTCGCAGATATTCGGCGCATGCAGCATGACGGCAAAGGGGCCGCCGACCTGGCCGCCGGTTCGCTCCGCTGCAATACGGTCGTGCAGCATGCCTTGAAATTCTGTCATTTTATCGCGTGGAATTGGCGCCAATCTGGCCATTAGTCTCTCCCTGAATTTATTTCTCGCAGATTGCACGACGGAAGGGGTTGCAGCAACGGTAGCGGCAGTTCTAATTGTGAGTCATTCTACGATTATAAATTTGCGCAGAATTGGATCAGAGATGAAAGCGGTTGAGATTGATGCTTATGGTGGGGCCGATGTCCTAACGTATCGCAATGTTATGGATCCGGTGCCGGGACCGGGAGAGGTTGTCGCCGACATCTATGCGGCCAGTGTCAATCCGGTAGATTGGAAAGTTCGCAATGGCGAGCGACAAGCAAATTTACATTTGAAATTTCCGCACGTCCTCGGTGTCGATTTCTCGGGGATCGTTCGATCTGTGGGGGAGGGCGTTACAGAGTATACAGTTGGCGATGAAGTCTACGGTACGACGGCGCAAGATCAGCGTGGCTGTTATGCCGAGGCGCTCGCTGTACCGGCCGACCAGCTCGCCAAGAAACCAGCTTCGATGTCTCATAAGGAAGCGGCGGCGATTGCCCTCGTGGGATTAACCGCATTGGTCTCATTGGATGATGTTGCCGGGCTGAAATCTGGTGAAACGATACTGGTTCATGCGGCGGCGGGTGGTGTCGGTGGTTTTGCTGTGCAGTATGCGAAGTATATCGGTGCAAAGGTTTACGCGACAGCCAGCGCTGGTAATCATGACTATGTCAAAAGTCTCGGTGCTGATGTCGTCATCGATTATCAGAATCAAGACTTCACCGAAATTGGCAGGATTTGTGATGTGGTCTATGAGACTGTTGGCGGGGAGGTGCAGGTGCGAAGTGTTTCCGTTCTAAAACCCGGCGGTCGATTGGTTTATATAACCAAACCGCCGGAAGGTTTTTCGGCACCTGACGATATCGAGTATTTGCGTCCAAAAGTGCCACGCGATGCTGGCCATATGAAGATAATTTCTGATTTTGTGGCGCAAGGCGCAATTTGGGCGCCCGAGATCATCGAAATGCCTCTCGATCAGATCAAAAAGGCTCATGAATTGAGCGCAACGGAGCATGTTCGGGGAAAAATCGTCATGGCTGTGCGCTGAGCTCTAGATCGATGAGTGATGTCCTTCGAATAGAACGAAACGGTTCGCTTCTTCGGCTGACGATGAACCGGCCTGATAAACGCAATGCGCTCAATTCCGAATTGGTTGAGGCGTTAAATGAAGCACTTGAACAGGCGGAAGCTGATGACGATGTTCGGGTAGTTATATTGGCGGCGAAAGGTTCTGTATTTTGCGCTGGAGCGGATTTTAAGGAATTTGCCGACCGAACGGACGATACCACCGCATTGTCGGCAAAACGGTCTGCGGGGATGGGTCGTCTTTTTCAAATGTCGCCAGTAAAGACCAAGCCAGTCATCGCTGTTGTAGATGGCGCTGCACTGGGCGGCGGTGCCGCACTGGCTATAGCTTGTGACGTCGTCATGGCAAGCAACGAGGCAAAGTTTGGCTATCCCGAAATCAAAGGTGGTTTCACTGTCGCAGGTGTTCTGCCGCTGCTGACAAGGCATGTTGGTACCAAGGCGGCGTTTGATCTGTGTGCGACCGGTAGAACTATTGATGTTGCTGAGGCCCAGACGCTTGGATTAGTGACCTATGAGGTAGATTCTGAGGATATTATGTTGGATGCGGAACGTCTTGCGGAGTTACTGGCAGGTTATTCAGCGGATGCCCTTTCGATCATGAAGCAGATCGTCAACAAATCGACTGACTTACAGCTTGATGAAGCTATTGCGTTTGCACGAACCGTAAAAGCATTCGAAAACGACTAGCTGTTCGCTTTCCTCTTATTCCTATAATCAATTACTTGTATGAAGTGAATTAATTTGGTGAATAAAGGGGTGGTCGATGGCCGATCTCGCAAATCTTGATATGAACCTGCTCAAGGTCCTGAATACCTTGATCGAAGAGCAGAGTGTTACCCGGGCAGGTGATCGCCTCGGCAGAACGCAACCGGCGATCAGTAATGCTTTGAGCCGATTGCGAAATCTACTGGGTGATGAACTTCTGGTTAGAGGGCCAGGAGGTCTCACCTTAACGCCACGTGCCGAAGCGCTCAGAACCCCGCTGCATGATTTGATGCAGCTTGCCGAAATTTGTGTTTCTGAAACGGCACAATTTGACCCCTCGACGGCGACAGGCGTTCTACGAATCGGTCTACCCGATCGACTTAGTTTGCCCGTATTACCACCGCTGGTGAAACGGTTTGGGGAAGAGGCTTCCGGATTAAGCCTTCACGTCAAGACAGCTGATCGGGACCAGACGATTAGTCTTTTTGACGATGATGAGATTGATCTGGCGTTGGGGTGGCCTGATAACTTGCCATCTCATCTGCAATCTGAGTGGTTGTTTGATGAAGAACTAGTCTGCGTTTGCCGCAGCGGTCATCCTGTCTTGGCCGATGCTAATCCCTTCGATGCCGAAGCGCTGGTTTCCTACCCCCATATTGTCGTGAGTGCGACAGGTGGGCAAAGAGCGGCGTTTGACAATCTTTTGGCAGACCGAGGGTTGGAGCGGACCGCCAAGGTTTTCGTCGCAGGATTTTCTGCAGTGCCTGAACTATTGTGTACTTCTGATATGATTGCTGTTTTTACCAAACGATTGGCAGTCATTTTTGGTAAGAGTCATGATCTAATCCATATGGAGTTGCCGTTGGAACTCGGGCCGCTGGGGCATTTTCTGGTCTGGCCATCACGGTATGATGGTGATCCTCGCCATAGCTGGTGCCGGGACCAAGTACGCGAGATTTGTGGCACCTTGGACGTACCTGCTGGACGAGGGTAGAATGTCTACCTTCAAGGCACCATGGCCATGCCACAATTGACGTAAAATATAATCAGGTTTCCCTTTCGTGAGTAACTCCAAAAGTAGTTCCAAAGAGATCGTGCTCGTTCATAGCTCTGATATTCATGTGGATGATGGCTATACGGCACGAGCCAATGACGGTGATGGTACCAACCCACTGTTAGACGTTCTGAGAACAGCTGAGGCGGTAAAGGCCGATATTGTTATGCTCGTAGGCGATGTTTTTGAACACAATCGTCTTGCCAGCGACATTGTTACGAAAGCGGCGAGCCACATGGGTGATGCGCCAATGCATGTGGTAGCGCTTCCTGGGAATCATGATCCCGTGATGCCGGATTCACCCTGGTACCACCGATCAATGGCGAAAGCAGATCGGCTCCATATTCTCGGCGTAACTCACAAGCGGGCAGTGCAATTCCCGGAGTTTGATCTGGAGATATGGGGTCAGGCGCATCGGAGCTATGACGATATGAACCCGCTGTCTCGACCTAGAAAGAGGAAGACTCGTTGGCAAGTCGCACTCGCGCATGGCCATTACGAGCCTGTTGCAGATAGAAGAACCACCTTGCGTGCCTCCTGGTTGCTGGATGATGCGGAACTCGCTGCGAGCAAGGCGGATTATGTTGCTTTAGGGCACTGGAATCAGCCTATCAAGGTCGGTGACGGCGCTGTTCCGGCTTATTATTCGGGGTCACCTGATCTGGCGAAAACGGTTAACGTTATACGACTGACGGCGTCTGGCGACGTTAAGGTAAAACGTCAGAAGATTGTTTAACGAACGCAGAGAATAATTGTGAGAATTTGGCGTTTTGAGAAATTGCCAAATATGGCAGAATAGCTCTACAAATTTGCGGAATAGGACTAAGATATGGCTGAAAATAGATGGAAGCGCAGCAGTCTACCTCGTGAGCCGGCTGCATTAGGCGAGCCGCTGGTTGACCCTGCGCTCTGGTATCCAAAAGATATTTTGGCCAATGATGACTGGATCTATCGCCTGTCAGATAGCGAGATCGCTGAAGTTAAATCTGCTGTTGATGGCGTTGAAAAACGCGGGCTCGATATTAAGGACATCACGAAAGAGGATTTTCCGCTGCCGACATTGGGTGCGCGCTTGCAGGATGTGCAAGACGAGCTGATGGAAGGGCGGGGGCTCGTCCTGATCCAAGGGTTGCCAATTGACGATTTTAATCGCGCGCAATATGCCGCAGCCTTTTGGGGTATCTCCGTTTATGTCGGTCGGCCTCTGTCGCAGAACAGACAAGGCCATCTTTTGGGCCACGTAAAAGACGTTGGTGGCGATTACGCCAAGACTCGCGGTTATCGTACCCGCGCGCATATGGCTTTCCATTGCGATCAGGCAGACGTGTTGGCACTCGGTTGTATTCATGATGCCAAATCCGGAGGGGAACACCTAGTCTGTAGTGCTGTGGCCCTTTACAATGAAATGCTGAAGCGTCGTCCTGATTTGGCAAAGGAACTTGGTTGGAAGTTTTACCGCCAGCTTTCGACTGAGAAACATCCGGGGCAAAAAGATCCCTTTATTCGTCAGGGAATTTTCAATTTCCATGAAGGTTATTTCGCCGTGCGTGGCGTTAGCTCAGCCCTAAACAAAGGGCAGACAATCCCGGGCGTACCAAAATTCACCGAAGCGCAAAAAGAAGCACTACAAATGTTCCGCGACATTGCGCCGGAAATTGCTATTGAGGTCCCGTTGGGGCGGGGCGATATCAGCTATGTGATGAACCATGTGACCCTGCACTCGCGGTCTGATTTTGAGGATTGGCCGGAACCGGAACGCAAGCGGCACCTTCTTCGTTTGTGGATGAATGCAGGTGACCGACGTCCATTACCGCCAGAAATTCACAAGTTCTCACAAGGCATTTACGACGAAACTACAAAATTTGTGGCCCCTCTGGACGCCGAGTAATTTTAAGAAGCCGGTAATCGGAACGAACTCAGTTCCTTAAGGTTGTCTGCCTGCGTCATGCTTTCGCAAAACGCTTGAAGACGGTCCGCTGTACTTTCAGACGATCCTCCAAACGCAATGTTGGCTTTAAACTTAGCGATAAGCTCGTTGTGGGGGAGGGCTTCGTGGGCGCCGCCTCGCATATGTGGTTGTTCGATTTCTCGGACGCTGCCGTCTTTTAATGTCGCCCGAAGATGCCCACTGTAATTTGTGGGATATTCATTTTTCAGATCGATTTCATATGATACGCGATTGGCTAACTCCCGAATGGCCTGATCTGCAACGCGTTCCTCTGTGAATTGCGCGAGGCCAGCAGCCTGATCAACGATACCGACCGCAACGCAGTAAGGGACGCTGAATTTTGCGGAATAGGCCGTCGACGGATTGCGTTTTTCTGACAAAGGTTCCCATAGTCGGTGAACGGTACCTTCGCCGACGTCGCAGATGATGTCAGTAATGTCGTCGGGTGAAATGCCCTGTTGCGCAAGTTGAATAGCACAATCGATAAAGGGTTGGGTCATTGTCCCGCAAGCATAGGGTTTGAAGGCGATCGTTGCGGCGTGCCAGCTCTGTCCAAGATCATCGGTAATCTTAGTAAAATCATTGGGGATGGTTGTTGAGGAGAAACCAAAGAAGAAGCCATGCTCGCCCTCCATCACGGTGCGCGGTCCCATGAACTTCTCCCGTCCGAGAAGGGCCGCACGAATGCCTGATTGCGCTGCCCAGCCGGCGTGGAGCCGTTTGGTCCAGCTGCCTTCCGCAAGATATTCGATAATGCCCGAGGCAAAGCTACCAGCAATGCCAATCGAGTCGGTCATTTCTTGTTTTGTTGAGCCGAGCGCAGCACTGACCCCGGCGGCAGCCCCAATTGCGCCAATGACCGCTGTTGGATGGAACCCGGCGCGGTGGACGCCGGTCGGAGCGACCAGAGCCATACGGCACATAAGTTCTGTACCCACGGCGATCCCGCGTAACGTGTCTTGGCCCGCCAAGTTGAATTTCTCAGCAGCGGCGAGAACAGCGGGCATGATGACAGCACCGGTATGAACCGGCGTGCCCTCAAAAGTGTCGTCGTAGTCCTCACCATGGGCTGCGGTTCCATTGATCAACGCGGCAGAAGCAATATCTACTGGCTCCGCTTGTCCGATCGCTGTGCAGTCGCCGGGTGCGGAACAGGCTGTGATCATCGCCTGTACGTAGTCTAAGTCTCGGGCAGCAACACACAACCCGGTGAAATCGAGTAAGGCGTTATTGAGGGCCGTTTGAACGTCGGTTGGAATCGCGTTGGCATCTAGAGCTGTTGCCCAGGCGCAAAATTCTTGGGAAACGGATTGGTCGAGGAGACTGTTGGCATCAGACATTTTAGATTTAGCCCATCCATGTTTCAAACTGACCTTACAGGGGACTTCCGAATATTGTCCAATCTGAGGCATCCCTTGTTGGCAGATGGTTCACCGTATAAAAAGTTACTAATCCATCTTTTAAGAATATTGCCGTGGAGTATTTGGTATGGCGAAGGACGAGGCGCCTCGGCGCAACGAAGGGTATCAAGACCTGCGCGATCTGTTAGAGCAGTTCGAGGAGATGGGGGAGATCGCCCATGTCGATGGCGCTGACTGGAATTTGGAAGTCGGCGCTCTCGCTGAAATGACGGCAGCGGAAAAGCCTGGGCGCGCAAAGGCGGTATTGTTCGACAACATTAAAGGCTACCCCGAAGGCACCCGTATTCTGGCTGGCGGCGCGAATGCGTTCAAACGTCTTGCCGTCGTTCTTGGCCTCCCGGAGCCGAAAGACGAGATTGATCTGGTCAAAAGCTATCGCGAACGCTCAAAGCGCGAATTTAAGCTCATTCCGCCGATCGAGGTTAAAACCGGCCCGGTGATGGAAAATGTCATGCGGGATGATGACGTAGATGTTTGGAAGTTTCCGGCACCTTTCGTTCATGAACTCGATGGCGGTCGCTATATCGGGACCGATGACGCGGTCATCATGCGCGATCCTGATACGGGGTGGGTGAATTCGGCAACATACCGGGTCATGGTACATGATGAGAAGACCGTCGGTATTTGGATGTCACCGGGTAAGCAGGGGCGTCTGATTAGTGAAAAATATTTTGCCAAAGGCGAACCGTGCCCGGTGTTAATCTCTTGCGGTCACGATCCACTTCTCTTTTTGGTCTCGCATCAGGAGATTGATCATGAAGTTGATGAGTTCGCCTATGCCGGTGGTATGCGGGGCCGAGCACTTGAGGTTATCCCAAGCGAACTCCACGGCCTACCGATCCCGGCTCATGCCGAGATTGTGCTCGAAGGCGAAATCTACGGCGACGAGTTGCGTGAAGAAGGTCCGTTTGGCGAATTCATGGGGTATTACGCCTCGACCTCCAGCCAGCTGCCAGTGGTCAAAATAAAGCGTATTTATCACCGCACCAATCCCATCCTGACCTTGGCGACCCCGTCGCGCCCCCCGGAGAATTTCACCTTCGCGCGCGCTGCGGTGAAGTCAGCCATGATCTGGGACGAATGCGAAAAGGCAGGGTTGAATGGCATCAGTGGGGTTTGGTGTCATGAGGCGGGTGCCGGGCGTTTGTTTAATGTCATTTCGATCAAGCAGCTTTATCCCGGGCATGCTTCGCAGGCGGGAATGTTGGCGATGAACTGTCATGCTGGCAACTATGCTGGACGATGGGTGGTTGTGGTCGATGACGATATCGATCCGTCCAATATGTTTGATGTGATTTGGGCAATGTCTACCCGATGCGACCCGCCGGAAGATGTGCAGTTTGTTAAAAGGTCCTGGTCCACGCCGCTAGACCCAATTTTGCGTGAGCCGCCCTGGCAGAATAATCGTGGGCTTATCGATGCATGCAGACCTTACGGTTGGAAAGATGAGTTCCCAACAGTCGCCGAAGCCAGTCCTGAGCTCAAAGCGGAGATGCGGGAGAAATTCCCGCATTTGTTTGATTGATCAATGGCTGATCCTGCTGATCCTGTATCGTCCCGTATTTTGCATATGTGCGCCAGCGCGCGCGGTGCGTTCACCAACGAGGAGTGCGACGCTGTCATTGAGCTTGCCCGTGAGCAGGGGCTTTCAAAAGGTGTTGTTGGGGAAAGCAGTGTTGAGTTGGAGGTTCGCGATAGCGATATCGCCCGAATCGCGCGAACTGAGAAAACAGAATGGCTCTACAAAAAAGTCTTCGACATTGTTCTTCACCTTAATTCTGAAGCCTGGAAATTTGATCTGTTTGAGTCGGAAGATTTCCAGATCGCAGAATATACCAACGCCGGGCATTACGACTGGCATTTGGATATAAGCTCTCAACATCCCTTTACCTTGCGCAAGCTCGGTGTGACCGTTCAACTAAGCGATGGCGATAGCTATGAAGGTGGAAACTTCGAGGCACTATATGGTCCTGAAACCGATATCGCCCCACGTGATCGGGGAACAATTGTGATTTTCCCGAGTTTTGTACTTCATCGCGTAGCGCCTGTTACCGCCGGATCGCGCTTCTCTTTGACGGCCTGGGTTCTGGGCAAAGAACCCTTTAAGTAGAAAGTAAATTAGATGGCTCGTTCCAAACCACCGTTTCGCGCTGATGTTGTTGGCAGTTTTCTTCGCCCCGAACGTTTAAAAGAGGCGCGTCGCAATGCCGGTCTTGAACTGGAGTCGACTCCGGATTTCAAGGAAGAAGAAGGTATATCGTTGAACCAGCTGCGCGCGATTGAAGATGAATGCATTCGAGAGCTGGTTGATTTCGAAAAAGAGGTTGGTTTGCAGGTAGCAACCGATGGCGAGTTTCGTCGGGGGTCGTGGGCTTATGATTCAATCGGCCGGTTTGAGGGTGTTGAGTTACGGCGATTGGCGGACGGCGCCGCGTTTGCTGGAACCGGCTTCCAGCCTCCCGTTGCGCATACAGATTCAAAGATCGGCCGGCAGCACGGTGGCATCGTCCTGCAGGACTATCTGTATTTGAAAGACCTGACGGAAAGCACCATCAAAGTTACGGTGCCCTCGCCGACACTGTTTTATGTACGTGGTGGCCGCGAAGCGGTGAACGAAGAAGTTTATCCCGATATAGAAGAATTCTTTGAAGATTTGACCCAGGCCTATCGCGACGAAATTCAGGATCTTTCCGCAGCTGGGTCAACTTATTTGCAGATAGATAATACGGATGCAGCGATGTTATGCGATCCGAAATTTCAAGATGCCGCCAAGCGTAAGGGCTTGGACCCTAAAGATCAGATAGAGCTGCAAGGCAAGTTAGTCAGCATGGCAACCCGTGGCCGCCCGGACAATATGACAATTAGTATGCATATGTGTCGTGGCAATAACGCCGGTGCCTGGCTCGCGGAAGGCAGTTATGACTTTGTGGCTGAGGCCTTGTTTACGCAGTTCGATGTCGACGCATACTTTATGGAGTATGACAGTGAACGAGCAGGGGATTTCACACCGTTACGTTTTGCGCAAAAGGATTCGTTTGTCGTTCTTGGATTGGTCACAACAAAAACGCCGGAAAATGACTCGAAAGACGTTCTGCTGCGCCGCATTGAAGAAGCATCCGCTTATGTCCCGATCGAGAACCTCGCCTTAAGCCCGCAATGCGGTTTCGCCAGTGTAGCGCGTGGCAATCCGATTACGTTTGATGATCAGAAACGTAAGCTGGAGCTGATTCTCGAAGTTGCTGACGAAGTTTGGGGTAGCGTCTAGCCAAGAACCTCATCTAGAAATGCCATTGATTGCGTCCAGGACGTTGGCGCGGCTTCCGGGTGATAGCTCGCCTGTTCCGGATTGAAGAAGGCGTGTTTTGCGCCGGGATGGACGTGAATGCGTAATTCTGGATTGGCTTCTCTAATGGTTTTTATTTCTGCCATCGAAACACAGTGATCGATGTCGCCGTAATGGATAACTGACGGGCATTTGGGTTTGTATTCCAATCGCGCCGGGACATGGCTACCGTAATAATTGACCATGGCGTCGAACTTTAGCTTATCTGCGCTCACCCAGGCCCACGTGCCGCCGGTGCAAAATCCAGATATGACGACCGGACCGGCACTTCTCAGCGTTTCGGCACTGGCATCAACGTCCATTAGTATTTTTTCACCATCCAGTGAGGTGAAATTTGCGATTCCTGCTTCGACGCCTGCTGGAGTGTAAGGATTAACGATATTAGGCTCGATGCGATCAAACAGCGATGGCGCCACGGCGATATATCCTTCTGCTGCCCATTGGTCGCAGACATCCGCAAGATGTGTAATGCGACCAGTGATGGCGTGGAGAATGACGACACCACCTTTGACGTCTCCTTCGGGATCACTACGCCATGCGTCCAACACGTGTCCGTCCGGTGCGGTAATTTTGATCTCAGTGCTCATATTCATCCCCTTGAATTTAGGCAGAGTTTAAACCGATTCTCGCATTGCGCCAACTTTCCAGCGTTGACGTCAGTTGACAGGTGCTGAGTCAATGAGGCCAAATGATTGCAAGTAATAAAACGAATTTGAAAGGGAGATGATTAATGACGAAAACGAGTGTTCGAATTGCCTGTATTGCGGCCTTTGCCGCCATTGCGGCATCAACTGCGGCGGAAGCCAAATTGAAACGAATTACCATCGGGTCAAACCGTCAGGGTTCGGTTTTTTATCTATTGTCCAGCACGTTCGCAAAAGTATTGCAGCAGAACATGAAAGTACGTGCGACGGCTCAGCCGCATGCCGGTTCGACTGTCTATTTGCCAGTTGTCAATAAGGGTGAGATGACGTTGGGCCTCAATAACTCAATGGACTCCGGTGCCGCTGTTCGTGGTGGAGCGCCGTTCAAAAAGAAGCTCAAGAATATTCGCGCTATCGCGATGGTGTGGACCATTCCTTATGGCTTCATGGTCAAAGCGAATTCCGGCATCAAGTCGGTTGCTGATCTAAAGGGCAAGAAGGTTGTCACACGGACAGGCCCCATCATTAGTCTTTCGAGCTTGAATGTTGCCTATCTTCATTCTGGTGGGTTGGGCGTTAAAGACATTACAGCCATCAGATCTGGCGGTGTTGTCGATGGCATTACGAAGGTTGTTGAAGGGCGTGCAGATGCGGCCGCTTTAGCACCCGGTATGCCAGCAGTTCGTAAAGCACATGCGACAGTGCCTGGCGGTATTCGTTTCATTCCCCTGGGAGCAGGCGGTTCAGATGCATTTTTGGCTCGCGAAGTCCCAGGTGCTAAATCGAAGATTATGAAACCAAACAAGCGCATGCCGTTCATGAAGCAGAAGACTCGTCTTGCGGCATTCGATGCATACCTCAATGCAGGTAGCCAAGTATCGAACGCTGACGCCTATGCGATTATCAAGGTGCTGCATACTCAGTGGAAAAAGATGCAGAAATCAGTTGGTCCGCTGCGTCCGTTACATATGGACAAGATCGCACCAGCAACAAACCCGCATCCTTATCACGACGGTGTTGTGAAGTATCTTAAAGAAAAAGGACTTTGGACGGCTGCGAATGCAAAGCAGCAAAAAGCCGTTTTGGCAGTAATGAAATAAGCCATAAGGTTTTTCTAGAGTAACGCGTTAAGCACAGGACTGGGGATGACCGACAAACTTTGTCACCTGGTCCTGTGTACTCTGTTGGCATTAATGCCAACAATCGGGATTCTGTGGATACTTTCCGTTCCCGATTATTTCCAAATGGAGCTGGTTTCAGAGCAGGTGATTGCCACAGTGCTCGGGCTCGCAACCGGCGCCGCTCTTCTAAAATACCCTTATCGTGAAAAAGCAGGCTTAATCGACCTCGTCCTTGCGTTAGTTGCTGCCGGTGTCTGGTTCTGGATGTCGTATAACCTGCAGCAGTGGTATTACGATATGGCGGAGCGTCCGCCCCGTATGTGGGTGCCGGGCATTTTTGCGATCCTTTTGATGATGGAAGGCGTACGCAAGGCCGCAGGTGGCGTGATTGCCGGGCTGGTCTGGATAATTCTAATCTATGGTTTCCTGGGCAATCATTTGCCGGGCGTGTTTGAAGCAGAAGTATTCCCGCCAACCAAAACGATTGTTCATCTCTATGCTGATCCTAATGGCGTCCCCGGGCTTGTTTTGCGGATCGTGGTCGAGCTCGTTCTTGCCTTTATAATCTTTGGCAAAATGATGGATGTCTCTGGCGCTATGAAGTTCGTCAATGACCTCTCCTTATCCTTAATGGGACATCGGCGCGGTGGTCCAGCGAAGGTTGCTGTGGTCGCTTCTTCTGCTTTCGGATCTATCTCGGGATCGACGGTTGCCAATATCATGTCGACCGGTGTCGTCACCATACCGATGATGAAAGAAACTGGGTTCGAGCCTAAATACGCTGCGGCAATTGAAGCAGTGGCGTCGAATGGTGGACAGATTGCGCCACCGGTGATGGGGGCGACCGCCTTTATTATCGCTGAGTTCCTTGAAATACCCTATGGCGAGGTCGCGTTGGCCGCGCTGCTGCCAGCAATCCTCTATTTCCTCGTTTTATTTATGCAGGTGGATGGCGTCGCCGTGCGTTTTGGCATCAAAGGGCTTTCGAAGGAAAACCTTCCTGATGTCCGCGCGGTTTTGATCGCTGGCTGGGTGTTCCTCGTCCCGCTGGCAGTGTTGATTTATGTGCTCATTGGCTTGGGCTATCGCGCGGGATTAGCAGGGATGTACTCCTGCGGCCTTTTACTCCTTTTGATGATTTTTCGTAATCGGCGCTTACCAAGCAAAGAAGAATGGAAAGGCTTCTTTATTGGCGGTGGCGAAAACCTTGTACCACTGGTGATGATCGCCGGCGGCGCTGGGATCATTATTGGACTGTTGAATAGCACCGGGTTGGCATTCCAGCTTTCTCTGGGGCTTACAGAAATCGCGCAGGCCTATGGCATTCTTGCCATGCTGATCTTGACCGCTTTTATTTGCATTCTGCTGGGTATGGGGATGCCAACGGCAGCGGTCTATGTCGTTCTGGTGTCAATTATCGCGCCGGCACTCATCGAAATGAAAATACCCGAATTGTCGGCCCATATGTTCATCTTCTATTACGGGCTTTTGAGCATGCTCACCCCCCCAGTTGCTGTGGCGAGTATGGTCGCAGCTCAGATCGCCGGTAGCGATATGTGGCGTACTGGGCTGATCGGCCTGCAATTGGCTGCTGCGGCATTCCTTATGCCGTTTCTCTGGGCGTTTAACCCGGCTTTGCTGCTCCGCGGAACGACAACTGAAATTGTCTATGTGGTGATTACTACCGTTACAGCGGGAATAGTCATCGGACAGATGACAAAAGTGGTTGGCAGTGGTGGCTTAAGGGGAAGTTTTGGCGTTATCGGTTTGCTTGCTGCCGCTGTCTTTATCGGTGGGGCAACAGTTTGGTTTGGGACAACCGCTCCTGTCGCTTTGATCCCTGCTGGCATCGCGTTGCTTCTCATGTTCTCAATGCGTATTCTCCGGCAGCGAAAATTAGCAGCTGAAACCGAGTAAAATGGTAGAATCAGAAGGACCGGCACGATACCGGCTTGGTGTCGATGTTGGTGGTACCCACACCGACCTTGTTCTCAATGATATCCAAAGCGGCGCTCTCAGAATTGAGAAACTGCCGTCGTCACCCGAAAATCCGGCTCTTGCCGTTTTGGAGGGGTTGAAGCGGTTACTCGATAGTGGCGTGTCGCCGGACGAAATAGCGTTTTTTGCCCACGGCACGACGGTTACGACGAATGCGTTGCTTGAGGCTAAAGGCTCAGAAATAGGCCTGCTGATCAATCAGGGTTATCGCGCGATCTGTGAAGTACAAACCCAGGCACGCGATGAAGGAAACCCTTTTGATCACCTGTTCCAACGCCCGTCGCACTTAGCACCGCCTGCGCTAACGCATGAAATCTCAGGTCGTATGGACTATTTGGGGAATGAAATAGCGCCGCTGGATCGGGACGCTGTCGCGGCTGCAACCGAAGCTCTAATAGCTGACGGGATCAACTCTTTCACCATCTGCTACCTGTTCTCTTATATGAATGATGCACATGAGCGTGAAACGGCTGAGATAATCCGAGAGATTGCGCTGGACCCGTTCGTCTCAATGTCCAGCGAAGTATTGCCGCGTATTCGCGAATGGCCGCGTTATTCAACGACGTTGATCAATGCCTACCTCGTGCCGGTCCTGGCGAAATATATCGCTGATCTGGCCGCTGGGTTGGATGATGAAAAAGTCGTGACGCGCCGGCGCTTCTTGATGCAGTCCAATGGAGGCGTGATGCCGCTTTCGGCTAATGCCGAGGCGCAAACAGTACATACGCTGCTCTCTGGTCCTGCTGCAGGCGTTCAGGGCACAGCATACCTGCTCGGGATTGAGCAGGGCTGGAAGAATATCGTCACGATGGATATGGGTGGCACCAGCTGCGATATCGCCTTTGTTGAAAATGGAGCGCCGCTCGAACATGCAGAAGCGGTCATTGCGGGTCGGATCGTTGCTGTACCAGCGCTTGATGTATCAACGATCTCGGCAGGTGGCGGTAGTATTGCGCGGGTTAATGCTGCCGGGCTGCTGGAAGTTGGCCCCGATAGTGCGGGGGCGTCGCCTGGTCCTGCTTGCTATGGCAAGGGCGGTACATTGCCGACTGTAACTGATGCCGATGTCGTTTCTGGCGTTCTAAATCCTGATTTCTTCCTTGGTGGCAAGATGTCGCTCGATATGACAGCAGCGACGCAGGCAGTCCAAGATAATGTTGCTGCTCCTATGAATATTGATATCGCGACAGCTGCTGCTGGCGTGACTCGCGTCATCAACGCCACAATGGCTGATGAAATTCGCGTTCAGGCAGCCAAGAAGGGCGTTGATCTCTCCGGTTTTACGCTAGTGCCATTTGGCGGTGCTGGTCCAGTTCATGCGGTAGCCGTCGCCGAGGATTTGGGCATTCCCCGTGTATTGGTTCCCGCAAGCCCGGGCGCGTTCTCGGCGCTAGGCCTGCTTTGTGCCGATGTCGTCCATGATTATATCCGCTCAGATCTCCAGGATTTGGAGGGTATCGACCCGGCGCATGTTCAATCAGCCTTTACCACCTTGGAAGCACGTGCGTTAGCTGAGTTGCAGGACGAGGGGCTTGGTGACGAAGACAAACACTTCCTTCGCGAAGTTGATCTGCGCTATGCCGGGCAAGGCTATGAGTTGCGAGTGCCAATCGAAGGTATCCCAACACCACTCGATGAAGGTGGCTTTGCCGCGTTGGCAGAGCGGTTTCATGACCGACATGAGGCGGTGCATGGTCATGCCGCGCGCGGTGCTTTGATAGAGGTTGTCAGCTATCGATTGCGAGCGGTCGTGCCGGTGCCAAAAATTGAAATGGCCTCTGCGATTGATCAAACCGGGTCACGTTCGGAGCAACCCTCCGGGAAGAGAACGTTCCGTGACGCCCGGGCGCAGTCGATAGAGGCAGATGTTTGGCGGCGTGAAGATCTTCCCACTGATAGAGCTATCGAAGGGCCAATCATCGTTGAACAGCTTGATGCGACGACGGTGGTGCCGAGTGGTTGGGCCGTCCGACTGGATAATGCCGGAAATATGGAGCTCTTTCGGGAGGGCACAACATGAGCACTCAGGCCAAACAAGCAGTTGATCCAATAACGGTACAGATTCTACGCAATCGTATCGGCAGCTTAATGGATGAAATGCATCATCATTTCTTCCGCTCTGGCTATTCGACGATTGTTCGGGAATCTCGTGATTTCAGCTGCGTCATTTTGGATGCGCAGGGGCGTCTTCTCGTTGCGCCACCGATGTTTTTCCACTCGACGGCATATCGATATTTCGTCCAGCGTATTTTTGAACTGGTCGGCGATGATGGGCTGTGCGATGGCGATGTCTTTATCTCTAACCATCCCTATGACGGCAGCATGCCGCATGTCCCGGATATGGGTGTCATCGTTCCGATCTTTCAAAAGGACGAACTAATTGGGTTTGCAGGCTCAATTGCCCATAAGGCAGACGTCGGTGGCACCATGCCGGGCTCAACGTGGGGGCAGGCAACGGAGCTGTTTCAGGAAGGCATCGTCTATCCACCGACCCGGCTCTATCGTGCGGGTGTTTATGACAAAGGGATTGAGCGGCTGATTGCCACGAATAGCCGCCAGCCGGAATTAACGTTGGGTGATCTCCGTGGACAGGTTGCAGCCTGCTTTATCGGTTGCGACCGTCTGCGCCAGATAAGCGAAGAATATAGCACCGCTGAACTCACAGCATCGCTGGATGCGATGATAGAGGCGGCAGGTGTTGAGTTTCGCGATGCGCTGTCGCAATTGCCGGATGGGACTCAGGAGGCCGAATCCTATCTCGATAGTGATGGCATCGATCGCAACAAGCCGGTTCGCATGCATGTTCGCATGACGGTTAAAAATGGTGAGGTTGAGTTTGATTTCACCGAAAGCGACCCGCAGGGGCGTGGGCCGGTTAACATCCGCCGCGCTTTGGTAGAGGCATGCTGCTATCAGGTGTTGATCGGGATGATTAACCCAGATCTGCGTTATAGCGATGCGATACGAGACACAGTCAACATCAAACTGAAGGAAGGCACGGTATTAAGTCCGATACCACCGGCGCCGTGCAGCTCCTATATGAAAACCTGCATGACAGTGATCGATATGCTGCTCGAGGCTTTTGGCGCCTTCTCGTCGGATCGGGCAGCGGCCTATAGCGGTGGCAGCGGTGGTGGTCTTACGGTTGATTGGGCCCCTGGACCCCGCAAGCCGCGCGGCAATCAATATGAGATTTATGGGTCAGCGTATGGTGGCTCAGCTTCTCAGGACGGCGCCTCTGGAACGACCGTACACTTGTCGAATATCTATGTGACTCCAATTGAGATTGTTGAGACGGAATTTCCTTGCCGCGTGACTAAATTTGAGATGATCCCGGGATCGGGTGGGGATGGAAAATATCGCGGTGGGCTGGCAATGCGTAGGGAATACGAAATGTTGCAGCCTGGGCTGGTGATTTTCCGTGGTGATCGTGCCGTACGTCCGCCGAGTGGCGTTGCGGGAGGAAAGTCGGGAAGCCCCAGCCGGTTCGTCGTCAATCCAGGCAAAGACACCGAACAAGTGATGCCTATTACCACCAGCGTGAATCTTGATACTGGTGACACGTTGATGATGGAAGCGGCAGGTGGCGGTGGTTACGGGGACCCCGCGGAGCGAGACTTCAAAAAGCGTGAGGAAGACAACCGTCAGGGCTATGTGACGACCGATTAAGGAGAAACTCGCGATGAGCGATGCTGCACCAGGATTCACCAATACCCATTTGATCACGGTTCTTTGGACCGATGCAGACCCGGCTGGAATTACCTTCTACGGCAATTATTTTAAGTGGATGGATGAAGCATCTTACTTTTTGTTCAAAGCAGCCGGTATCCGGTGGGAAGAATGGGGTGAGAAATGGGGAGCGCTCGGTATTCCTATTCTCAGTGCCCACGGTGATTTCAGTTCGCCGAGTATGTTTGGTGATGAATTGGCCGTCGAAAGCTTTGTATCAGAGTGGGGCAACAGCTCTTTCACGGTCACGCATCGCTTTAACATCGGTGACCGGCTGGCAGCGGAAGGTTATGAGAAACGGGTGTTTTGTTTGGGAGACCCGGGGAATCCGGAGACGTTTAAATCAGCGCGTATTCCGGATGATGTCCGAAAAGCGTTGGGCGGTTGAGTTATATCGGCCTAATTTTTTAGGAAAGGTTCTGAGATGAGTGACACCACCCATATGGCCGAAAAGGCTTATCTAAATGATGAGTTCCTTAATAGCTCTGATGCTCGTCCACTGCGACTGCTTGCAGAATATCTGGAACCCTTAGAACGGTTCGAAGACCACAATATTAAGGATACCGTCCTGATATTTGGCTCAGCGCGGCTTATCTCGCGTGAAGCGGCAGAACAGGGATTAGAGGAAGCCAAGAAGAGCGGTGGCGACATCGCGGCTGCCGAGCGGGCCTTGCGGACATCGCGTTATTACGAAGAAACACGTGAACTGTCGTACCGTCTGACGAAATGGTCAAAGAGCCTGTCTGAGTCCGAGTGCCGCTTTGTCGTTTGCTCTGGTGGTGGCCCGGGCATTATGGAGGCGGCTAACCGTGGCGCTTCGGAAGCTAAAGGTGAAAATATTGGGCTTGGAATTTCTCTGCCGTTCGAGCAGAGCAACAATCCTTACATTACTCGTAAACTAGATTTCCAGTTCCATTATTTCTTTATGCGGAAGTTCTGGTTTCTCTACACTGCGAAGGCGGTGGTCGTCATGCCCGGTGGCTTTGGCTCATTTGACGAGCTGTTTGAATCTCTGACCCTGGTTCAGTGTGGAAAGATCAAGAAACACCTGCCTATCGTGCTCTATGGCGATGAGTTTTGGAAAAAGGCGGTGAATTTTGAGGCGTTGGTAGAGTTCGGCACAATATCTCCCGAAGATGTGAATCTGTTTCACAGCTCCGATAGTGTAGACGATGCGTTCGACTATATTACGGCGCAACTTGCGGAGCATTCGATTGATTGTCCGGGGCTTAGTTTGTAGGCAGACTTTTTCAACCGTTTATACAGTATTATTCGCGATTTCCATTGCGCTTGGGGCGCTGCCGCAGCCAGCTTTTTCTCAAATACCACCGCTAAAAAAATTGGTCGGTGGTTTGCCGTGGTCCGGTGTGTCTTCACTGATCGGCTATCGCGGAAAGCTGTGGTTCGCCAATTCAGTGAAGTTCGTCAATCATAATTCCGCTGACCTTTATAGTTTCGATCCGGGTACCGGTACGACCAGATACGAAAAACATATCTTTAGTCAGGATGCGGGACATCCGGTCGTCGCGAAGGGGCTACTTTATTGGCCGTTTGAGGACTCACGTTTTTCTCCTGGTCACGGTGAGTTCATGGTTACCAACGGCAACGACTGGAACTGGCACCTCATCCCGAAAGGGCGGGCATTCCATACGCAAGTTATGCAAGCGCAAGGGGACCGTCTCTATGCGGGAATCTCTGCGTGGGTTGGCAAAATTGTCGTGTCCGATGATGGCGGCACGAGTTGGCGGGACTTTTATGTATTCCCAACGCCGGATAGACGCGTCAGCCGAATAACTGCGATGGCTAGCTTGAAAGGCAGGCTCTTTGCTGGGGTAACCACCTGGTATGACAACCAATCGCCGAAACTTTTGATGCAAACCAAGGATGGGATGTCTCCGGTACCCGATTGGCCCGCAGGCGCTGCGGTTGACGTGCTCTCCGTCCACAAAGGTTGGGTCTATGCGGCGAATGAGGGGCCCAAAGAAAGTGTTTTGTGGCGTACTAACGGTATCAAAGTCGAGCGCGTGGGCGGTCCATTAGGGGTGGTGAATGCCCTCGCTTCTGACGGGAAGATTTTATGGGCGATTACGGCGGGCAAAGGGGCAGGGGCATTATGGCGCAGCGAAGAAGGTTTGAAATGGATTGAAGTCCAGAAGTTTAAAAACGCCCGACCTCTCGACGTCGCGGTTATGCACGGCCAGCCCTTCGTCGGATTACTCTCGGATCAAGGAGGTGAGCTTTGGGGAGCTTTAAACAAGAAACCCATTGCGATGGACCAGCGCCATCCGTCATTGCCGCCAAAGCTAAAACGCCCAGAGGTGGAAATCTCAACGGCGCTCAACCGTTTGGATAATATCCTGCGCGATAGTTCTGAATATCCGCGATTACGTTTTGCCATGCGTCCGTTGGTGGCTGGACAAACTGCAGAGATCAGCTTGGCGCTCGCCAAACGACTCAGAGGACCGTTTCCCAAAGGCACCTCTCGAATGTTTGGTCGCCGTCAAATTCCGAACTCCAGGATGGCGCATTGGTATTTACTGTGGGGCATCGCGCATAACGGTCGCGGTAGAGTGCCGCTGCGTTATTTGCGCGAACATTGGACCGCCAAACCTAACCGCGCGGAGAAATACATTGTGCCAACATTAGCGGCGCTGTGGGCCGTGCGGGAGCTTGGTCAAAAGGATGACAAGACCATCGCCGCGCTGATCTTGCGCCTTGATTTCAAGAGTGATCCTAAATGGCTGACCGGCGATGTCGTCGGTGCCCTAACAGATTTGACGGGAAAACGATTTGGTTATGATCGAAAGGCGTGGCAGCAGTGGTGGCGAACCCGTAATCGGCCCTGATTAGTCCTCGATGTCGTCAAGCGCCGATAAACTTGGCGGTTGGCCGGGTAAATTCATTTCTTCCCAACGAGCCGCGACACGGTCGTGGACGGGCTTTCTGATCATGGTGCGAACGGGGAACTCCGCCAAATGCTTGTGTGGTTTACAGGCATCGATGAGCGCCTTTGATCCATAGGGACGGTTCTCCGGTGGAAACTGACTGGGGTCCAGCCCGGTGGACCAGGTCTTATGTTGTAGATCTATGTCATCTGCGGGGTTTGCCCGGGTACTGAGCGCCCAAAGCACCTGATTGATATCAGTTGGATCGACATCTTCATCAACCGCAATAATCCATTTTGTGAAGTACGATCCCGCCGGACATTGCGCAGCGGCGGCGAGGGTCTGTGCGATATGCCCGGCATATTGCTGTTTGATCGAGACGACGGTCATTCCCCAGCTTGAAGCTGCGGCGGGGTGGCAATAAACCCCTTCAACGCCAGGAATCCCAAACCGATTCAAATCATCCCAAATCGCAGCAGATCGCATGATAGCGTAATAGGCGCCGATTTCGCAGGCTGGGTAATCCGCCATCAACGCCGCTGTCATTATCGGTTGCTTGCGCATATGAAGCGCTTTTACCTCGATAACAGGCTGGGGTTCTTCGGGTCGGCCATAGTAGCCAGTGAACTCACCAAGCGGGCCTTCCATCGCCATGTCACCTTTGGAGACAGTGCCTTCGATTACAATCTCGGCACGGGCGGGGATTGGCAAAGACGTTGCGACGCCGTCGGTGAGTTCCATCGGCGTGCCAATCAACCCGCCAATGATATCCAGCTCTGATACGTCACTACCATAAGATTGCGCTGCGACCATGAAGGGGACAGGGTCGATACCGTAAGCGACGACGACCTCACAGTCCTCGCCGCGATCCCACCAGGCTTCCCTGTCGAGAAGTCCATGCTTGCCAGGCGAGCAATACATGCCGACCCGCCGCGGCCCGTGCAGCATTTGGCGATAACAGCCGACATTGATGCGGCCGGAGTCGGGGTCCTTGGTGAAAGTGATATCGCCTGTGCCAATATACTTGCCGCCATCGCGTGGCCAAAAGTGCGGCACCGGTAGTTCGGTTAAGTCGATATCGTCGCCGGTCAGGATGACCTCGTTCACTGGTGCTGTATCTGCTGGAACCTCAATGGGTGCTAGAGTCCGTTTACTGCGCTCACGGGTGGCGAGGATCATTTCGCGTGTCGGCAGGTCTGGGTCGAGGCCTACAGCCAAAGCATACCGCCGATTGCTGGCACCTAACATGTTGCTAAGAATTCTGGTTTCTGACGTGTCGCCCTCTAAATTCTCGAACAATAGTGCCGGAGAGTTTTCATCCTGGGCAACCATATAGGTTGCGGCGGCCAATTCTTCCTGAACGTCGATCGGGGCCGTCACCCGAAGTAGCCCGTCATCGGCTTCGATAGCGTCCATCCATTCTCGTAAATCGCGCGGTCCCCGTTGATTGTCGGTCGCCGTAGCGGTCGGTGTCTCTGATTTATTTGTCATAGCGGGATTTTGCCATGTGGACTCATCGGACGCAAAGGGCGTTGCAGCTGATGCTTCCTGTTGGAAGCATTCTCTTATAGTCTTTTCGGCAGCATCGTTGCTTCTGGAGGTCTCAGCTATGCCCATCTTGACCCGTGTTGATCATCTCAACGTTCAGGTTCCACCGGACAGGGAAGAAGAGGCGATTGCCTTTTATCGCGACCTGGTTGGCTTTAAACAGTTGAAAAAGCCGGACAGTCTGGGGCCTAAGGGCGGGCATTTCTGTATTTCCGAGAACCCTTGGTACGAGCTTCATGTTGGCATTGCGCGTGGGACAAGCTCGGCTGATATCGATTTCAAGAACACGCTGCGGAATCATTTGGCATTTCAGGTTGCTGATCTGGCCGAAGCCCGCGTGAAGTTTGAAGAGGCAGGCGTTGAAATCATCGAGGCTGAGGCGTCTTACTCGAAAGACCGCGACTTTCACCAGGACCGGTTCTTTATTCGTGACCCCGGTGGGAATTTACTGGAGATTATGGAAGTTCGGCGCGACTACGACGCTGTATCGCATTAAAGCATTGGATTTCTTTGCCTTCAGAGCAAATTCGATATACAGAATGCCATCAAATAGCTGACGGATTATTGTGACTGAATCCCCTTATATTATTGATCAACCCGAGGACATGGTGTTCCGGCTTAACCGCCGCACATTGGCTGATTCGGAAATTTTAACTCGCGAACAGACCGCGATTTTCGACAAATCGTGGATCTATTGTGGTCATGAATCTGAAGTCTCCAAACCCGGTGATTTTTGCACACGGACCGTTTGTGGCCGACCGGTAATCTTTAGCCGCGATAGCGCAGGAGCCGTACGCGTATTTCTCAATGCTTGCCGTCATCGCGCAGCGATGGTCTGCCGTGAGCCTTGCGGTAATACCCGTCGTTTTAACTGCTTCTATCATGGCTGGAGCTATAATCAGGATGGCGAGCTGGTTGGGGTGCCGGGTGAAGAGTCCTATCCACCAGGGTTCGACAAGGCGAATTTCTCCCTAGCCGAGCCGCCGCATGTCGATTCTTATCGTGGTTTCTGGTTCATCAGCTTTAACCCTGAGATTGCGGACCTGAAGGATTATCTCGCAGGGGCAACGGAATATATTGATCTTGTCGCCGATCAATCGCCCAGCGGTGAAATGCAGGTCATCCAGGGGACGCAGGAATATGACATTAAGGCGAACTGGAAGTTGCTGGTCGAAAATAGTTTTGATGACTATCACCTGCTGACGACCCATAAGACCTGGCTCGATTACATGAAAGATTCTGGTGTTCAGGTTGAACCGCCAAAAGGGCAGGGGCTGTTGCTCCCATCCAAGGGCATCGGCAAGGGGCTCGGCAATGGTCATGCCGTAATCGATAATATCAATTTCCGGGGACGTCCGGTTGCGCGCTGGATCTCGATTTATGGAGAAGACGCCAAGGAAGAAATCGAAGAAATTCGTGCTGAACTGGTCGAACGGTTGGGCGACGAACGTGCAGCCCGGGTGGCCGATACAAACCGTAATCTCGTGGTGTTTCCCAATCTCGTTATTAATGACGGCTCGTCGGTAACGATCCGAACTTTCTGGCCTGTCGCGGCTGATCACATGAAGGTCACGGCCTGGGCATTGGGCACGAAAGAAGAATCCGAACGGGCGCGGGCGCGGCGTCTCGACAGCTTCCTGACCTTCTATGGCCCTGGTGGCTTTGCGACGCCTGATGATGTTGAGGCGCTGGAGGCGGTGCAGGCGGGGCTTGCGACATGGCGCGAGACCGAATGGTCGGAAATGACGCGGGGCCTTAACAAAGAAGGCGAGCAGCTCAACACAGATGAAGAGCATTTGCGGGCCTTTTGGCGTGAGTGGAATGCTTTGATGACGGCAGACTCATGAGTGCCAACGATATTACTCGCAGCGACGTCGAAGACTTTTTCTATGACGAAGCGGCATTATTAGATGAGTGGCAGCTTAATGACTGGTTAGAGCTGTTGGCCGATGATGCTATCTACCAGATACCATCGACTGATACGCCGAATAGCGATGCCCGCAAAGCCCTGTTTTTGATTGCCGATGACGCAACCCGTATCAAGGCCCGTGTTAAACGGTTGAACGATACAGAAGCACATGCCGAATCCCCGCGGAGCCGCACGCGTCGAATGATTGCTAATGTTCGGATCACGGAACGCGATGGCGATGAATTGAGTGTTAGCGCAAATTTCTCGGTCTACCGTTATCGCCGAAATTCTGCGCTACGGCATTACGTCGGTCGGTATGAGTACCGGCTCAGGGTCACGGATAAAGGCCTCCGTATTGCTGAGCGGCGGGTCATTCTTGACCCGACAGAACTTGGAACTTTGGGTGCGATCAGCTTTATCCTGTAAAACCTTCAAGATATTATCCGGCTCTCATTGACTTCACTGCCTTTAGGCCAAATCTCAGACTGACGAGACAGCCACGCAGGAGATACCAAGTTGCCCTTTCGAAATTTTCGAATATTTACCATCTGCTCTGCAGCTCTGATCGCTGCGGCTTGTACGCCAACAAACCTGCCGGCAGAAACGGTCAATTCCCAACTTCATAAGTTTCGTGTTGTACCGCTTGCCAAAGGGTTGGAGCACCCTTGGAGCATTGCGTTTCTGCCGAACAAGGACATTCTGATAACGGAAAGGGCCGGTCGTCTTCGCTTGTACAGTGATGGACGCCTCGACCCTAAACCTATCGCAAATGTACCAAAGGTGGTTGATAGCGGGCAGGGTGGTTTGTTTGATGTGACGCTCCACCCGCAATTCGATGGCAACCAGCTGCTATACCTCGCTTATGCGGCGCGTGGGCAAGGTGGTGTTCATACCCGCGTTACGCGGTTTAGGTATGATGCAAAAGCACACAGCCTTGCCGATGCCAAACAGATATTTGATGCCAATCCTAAAGCCTTCGGTGGCCGCCATTTCGGCGGACGTATGGTCTTTGATCGCCAACGGTATCTTTATATTACGCTGGGTGACCGGGGTGATATGGACAGGGCGCAGGTTACCTCTGATCATTCAGGCTCGGTGATCCGACTGCGCGATGATGGGAGGGTACCCAACGATAACCCACTACGCGGGAAAAGTCACTCGAAGCCAGAAATCTATAGTTTTGGTCATCGCAATCCGCAGGGAATGGCACTCCACCCTCAGACCGGAGCTATCTGGACACATGAACATGGCGCCCGCGGTGGTGACGAAATCAATATCATCCGGCCCGGACGCAACTATGGTTGGCCAGTGATTACGCATGGTATCGATTATGATGGCTCAAAGATCGGTATCGGGAAGTCTGCGCCCGGCATGGAGCAACCATTCTATTACTGGGTGCCTTCAATAGCGCCAGCCGGCATGGCGTTTTACACCGGGGATAAGTTCCCGAAATGGCGTAATAGCCTGTTTGTTGGTGCTCTTCGCGGTGAGACCTTGGTAAGGCTTAAGCTCAAAGGCAATGACGTCGTCAAAGAGGAACGCTTACTCCAGAACGCAGTAGGAAGGGTCCGCGATGTGCGAATAGGACCCGATGGGTTTCTTTACCTCGCGACTGACGACAGCGATGGACGTCTGCTGCGCCTGGAACCCGTCAAATAGCGCCTATTACTTGAACATATCCTCAGGCAAGAAGTCTTCAAGGTCGACGCTGTCAAAGTTCTTTGGCATTGCGCGGGCAAACCGTTCCCGTTGATCTGGTTGGCTTGCGGCTGGCATGGTCGCATCAACCAGCCATTTGGTACCCATCCGTTCAAACTGATGACCGCCTTCGGCAACCGGAGACACCTTGTCCAAGGCAAACGTCCGTGTATTGGGGATCAGCGTTACGTCATCGGCAGCGTTGACCCGCGTCGTCATAGACCACATGACCTGTCGTAGGTCGTTGGCATCAATATCTTCATCGACGGCGATGGCCAGTTTGGGATGGAGGTAGGGGCCGGAGAGTGCGGCGAGGAGCGCCGTTTTAGCCTGGCCAGATATTTTGGGTCGAAGCTTTATGACAATCATCATCAATCCAGCAGCGGCATGACAGCGGATATCGAGAATATCCATGCCGCCTTCTACCTTGCTGAGGTGATCCCAAGTTGCGAGTTCAATCCCTATACCTGTTGTCGCCTGAGTACAGGTGATCGGAGCGCCGCAATGCAGAGCATAATAGACCGGGTTGCGGCGATGGGTGATGGCTTTCAGATGGAAGACATCACAATCGTCTGCTTCAGCATAGGTGCCAGGCACTTCACCAAACGGACCTTCATGACGCACTTCGCCAGGAATGACTTCGCCCTCGAGAATGACTTCTGCATCAGCGGGAACTTCGACATCGATGGTCTCGCATTTCACCATACGGACGGCTTCGCCAAGAATGCCGCCTGACACTGAAAGCTCATCAACGCCATAAGTCGTTGTAAAGGCCGAGCCGAAGAAGATGGCTGGATGGGCACCGATGACAACGGCGACCGGCATAGCCTCATTTCGATCAGCATATTTGTCGCTAATACGACGAGCCTGTCGCGGCAACATCAGGAAGCCAGTCGTCTGGGCATCAAATACTTGTTGGCGGTGAATTGAAATATTGCGGATGCCGGTTTCAGGATCCTTCATAATCGCCATACCGGCTGGGATGAACGGCCCACCATCGTCTTCCGAGATCGAGACAACCGGAATATCAAACAGTGATGCTTCGTCGCCAATCTTGATGATTTCCTTACAGGGCGCGCCTTCAGATTCCTGCATTACAGGCTCTATTGGCTTTGCGACCTTACGCAACATGCCTTCAAGAAACTCATCTTCATTAAGGTTTACGCCCAACGAGCATTTCTTGCGGTCGGTAAATATCTGGCTGCAAACCTGCCAATCGGGGTGACCCTTAACATTATCAAAGATCGTCGCCTTGCCATGCTGGTCGTATGTCTTCCACTCAATGGCAGAGAGGTTGGTGGCGGGGTCGACTTCCTTGGTGACACGCACCATTTCACCGGTTTTCTCGAGTTTCTCAAGGTATGAGCGGAGCCCCTGATCCTGAGGGTTACGAGCAGGGGCGGATTTCTTTGCGCCATCCTTGCCCATATCGCGGCGGTCCAAATCACCTGTTTTGCCTACTTCTTTCATAAAGCCGCGCAAGCCGTCGTCGCCCATCAGGGTCTCCTCATCATCAAAAAGTTTGGTGGTAGTGTTTTAAAAGACGAATGGAGGCGTTTCTACCTCCAATTTCAAATTACTGCCCTTTGAATTTCGCACGCTTGCCTTCTTTAAAGGCCTTCAAACCTGCTGCTCTGTCCTCAGAGAAGTTGAGCATATGGGCGAGGTCACCCTCACCAAGGAAGCCGTTAAATCGACTTTCATCCAGACCGCGATTGATGGATTGTTTGCTCATCATAATTCCGAGCGGACCATTCTTGGCGATCTCGGCGGCAATTTCCTTTGCTTTCTTAAGCGCCTGGCCAGCGGGAACGACATGATTGACGATCCGATACTCTTTGGCTTCGTCGGCTTTGAGACGTCGCCCTGTCCAGATCATTTCCTTGGCAAGCGCGGGACCGATCAACCTTGGTAGATTTTGTGTACCGCCACCGCCTGGGATCAGGCTGTGGCGTACTTCGGGAAGGCCGAACTGGGCATTCTCGCCGGCGACGATAAAGTCGCCCCACATCGCCATTTCAAATCCACCGCCCAGGCAATAGCCTTCAGCTGCGGTAATGACGGGCTTGGTATAGAAACACAGAACACGATAGAGCTGGCGGTTCGGCGCGATATTAAAGCGCTCGCGATACATATCGAACCGGTCTTCGGGTTTGCTGCCCATGCGACCGAGGTCCGCACCGGCACAGAAGGCACGTTCATTGCCGCTCAAAATGATGGCGACGATCTTGCGGTCCTGCTCGACTTCAACGAGGACGTCGCAGATTTCCTGCGCCATCTCGATATTCATGGCATTGAGAAAGTCCGGCCGATTGAGCTGAATATTGCAAACACCGCTCCGCTTATTCACCAAAATGAATTTGTATTTTGATTTGCGGGCGGCTTTTTTTGCCGGTGCTTTGTTGGCTTTAGCCTTTTTGGCCGCTGGTTTCCTAGCCATTGAATGTCGTTTCCCTTCGCTAATGATCTTGTCGGTTTATTCGTGAGGCGCGATCTTCGGAGGAGGCGGAAGATCCGTCAAGCTGTTGGAGCCGAAATCTGCTTTGCTGTATGGCGCTTATATTGGGGCTGGGCTATACAGAACTCACCTAATTTGACCGGAGCAAAAGGCGTTATGGAAACATACAAGATGTATATCGACGGCGCGTTCGTGGACGCGGAGAGTGGTGATCGCAATGACTCGATCAATCCTTTTAACGGCGAGGCGATTGCCAGTATCCCACGCGGTGATGCAGCTGATGTGAATAAAGCCGTGGCGGCTGCCCGAAAAGCCTTTGACCATGGTCCGTGGCCGCGTATGTCCGGTGAAGAACGTAGCGAGCTGATTGGCAAGGCAGCAGCACTCCTTAAAGAACGTATGAAAGATTATGCACGACTTGAATCGCTGGATTCCGGTGGCACGATCAACAAAACCGGCGCCGATGCGTTTTTGGCGTCACGCCAACTTGCGTTCTTCGGGGAGCAGGCTAAACGCTTCAATGAAGAAGCCGAGCCTATCGATGGCATGATGCGGGAAGGGCGTTCGTTCAATTACACAATCCGCGAGCCGATGGGTGTTTGCGCCCAGATTATCCCATGGAATTTTCCCTATATGATGGCGATCTGGAAGCTCGGTCCTGCTTTGGCGACCGGCAATACGGTTGTTCTGAAACCAGCCTCCGATACGCCAGTGATGGCGTTGGAACTTGCTCGAGTTTTTGACGAAGTTGGTTTTCCAGCTGGTGTTGTGAATATCATCAGTGGACCGGGCGGGGTGATCGGTGAAGCACTCACCACACATCCTGATGTCGATAAGGTTGCCTTTACGGGGTCTACTGAAGTCGGTCGCGAGATCATGGCTAAGGCCGCTGCGACGCTAAAGAAGGTGACGCTGGAATGCGGCGGCAAAGGCGCGAATATCGTGCTCGATGATGCCGATCTCGATATCGCAATCGATGGTTCGATCTGGGCATCCTACTACCACCAAGGGCAGGTTTGTGAGTCTGGTACACGGCTGATGCTTGATGCTAAGGGGCATGACAACTTTGTCGAACAGATGGTCGAAAAGTTGAATGCGATGACGATGGGTGATCCGCTTGATCCGGCAACGCAGCTCGGGCCTGTGGTATCACAGAGCCAGATGAAGTCGGTCCTCGACTATATCGAGATCGGGAAAAATGAAGGCGCTGCGCTGGCGTGTGGCGGTGGCCGGGCGACAGGTGGCGATCTTGATAAAGGTGCGTTTGTTCAGCCGACGTTGTTTACGGGTGTTAACAACCAGATGCGGATTTCCCGTGAGGAAATTTTCGGTCCGGTTCTTGGTGTTTTGAAATACGACAATGTCGATGACGCGATTGAAATGGCGAATGACTCGATCTTTGGTCTGTCAGCCGGTGTCTGGAGTTCGGATATTGATAAGGCTAAGGGCGTGGCATCTCGGCTCCGCTCCGGCACTATCTGGATCAATGAATGGCATATGCTGTCAGAGCGTTCGCCATTTGGTGGCTATAAACAATCTGGTGTTGGACGTGAATTCGGTGATGAAGGGCTCCACGAATATACCGAGCTTAAGACGCTTTATGTCGATGATGCTAAAACCCGCGATAAAAAGCCGTGGTATGACATGGTCGTCGCGCGGCCTAAATCAGACGCTTAAGACACAATAGTAGAGCAGCTGAGAAAGCTTGGTGCCGTTTATGCGGCGTCGGGCTTTTCGCTATTCCGGGTGCAGTAAGCAAACAAAGCGAGAATTGCGACAAACAGAACCACAACGCTGATCCCCAGTGACCAGTGAATGCCGATATAGCCGCCACCAACCCCAACGGTGAGGCCACTAAAGGTCCGCATGCCGAGACTACCGACGTTGTAGAGACCGATGGCGCGACCACGGAGTTCGAGCGGTGCATGGAGCTGTGCGAGCGTTCGTGTCATGGCGTTAAAGGCCAGGTCAACAAAGCCTGCGAAGAAAAGCAGGCCTACAGCGAGATAGAAATTAGTGGTTACGGCAAACCCGCCAATCGCCAGACACCATATTAAAGCCAGGACAAAGGCGGTGTTTACTTTCGCAGGTAATAGGCTTTTTGATTCCAGAACGACACCGGCGGTAAAGGCACCAGTCGCTGCGGCGGCTAATAAAAAGCTGTAACGAATACTTGTGTCGGAAAATCCAAAGTCATAGGCGAACTCAGGCATCTGTGCTTGATGTGCGTTGCCGACAATCATTGCCGCAACACCGGCAAGCATGGTCATCGAAAATACAACAGGGACGGTGGAGATTTCTTTTACCGCAGCGACGACGTCGGCGAAGCTGTTTACGGGTCGTTGGCGTTTTGGTGGAGCATCCTCTTCTTTGCGGAATTTGGGTCCGTAAGGTGCTTTCCAGAGCCATAGCGCGAGCGGCACGTAAATCAGCACGTTGATGAAAATACCCATTGCTGGTCCGAAGGCGAGCATGAGCCCGCCACCAATTGCAGGTCCCATCAGGAAGCCAAGCATCCGGGCCGAAGACATCATCCGAATAGCGCTTTGCAGTTGCTGGCCGCCAACCATGTCGTGTACGAAGAGTTGGGCTGCAGGATTCCACAAGACACCCGCGATGCCGTGAATGATCAAGAGTATGACAGCGTGCCATTTTTCGAGACTATCGGTGACAAAGAAATAGCCCCAGCCGAGCGATGCGACCATGAACAGCGCCATGCCAATCTGAATTATTCGTCTAGGGTCAAAGCGATCAGCTAGAGCACCTGCCCAAAAGGAGAACAGTAAAAATGGTAGCCAGTGCGAGATAATGGCGAAGCCACCGAGTTCTGGGGACTGGAATTTTTCCCACATAATCCAGTAGCTGATCACGTGCTCAATGCTATCGCCCATCATCGCGAGGCACGAGCCAATGAGATACACGCGTGCCCCCGGATGACGAAGGGCAGCAAAGGATTTGGGCGTTTCTGCGTCTTCTGGCTTTGTGTTCATCTTATCCCAAATTTCGCCGAAAAATAATTCAGCGCTGGCGGTTGTACGTTTGATTGTATTTCGCCATCATCCATAGCGAATGGCGTGTTTAAAATTCCGGGTTGGCTTCGGAAGAAATAAAAAAATCTATAATAAGATTAGGGCATAGCCATTCATTGGGGAAGATCACACAAAAGGATTTATCATGAGACGTTTAATACCTGTCGCGGCAACCGCCGCAGTGGCAGCAATGGCGTGGGCTTTACCTGCGCAAGCTGCAACGACAATCAAGGTTTCGACCTGCCACAATAAGAATCACGATCATGCAGAGGTGTTCTTTAAGGCATTTTTCAATCCCTTGAACACGAACAAGCAAGGTCTGGAATTAAAATATATCGGTGGTCCGGAAATCACACCGTTCCGTAAACAGGGTGCTTTGGTGAAGCGCGGCTTGATCGACATGATCTTTTGCCCAACACCCTATTATGGTGGCTTGCTGGCCGAAGCTCGGATGCCTGGCGTCCATAACAAGTCGTTGGCGGAAATGCGCAAGAATGGCGCTTGGGAGATTTTGCAAAAGGCTTGGAACAAAGGCCTCAATGCCCAGATTATTGCTTGGCCGGCTTTTGATGCGTCGACCTTCCATATCTATACAAAATTTAAGCCCAAGGTCAGCGAGAAAACGGGTCTCGATCTGACGGGCCGTAAAATGCGGTCTACCGGACTCTATAATCCGCTTCTTAAGGCAATGAATGCCCTTCCAATCAACATTTCGCCGAGTGATGTCTTCACAGGCCTTCAACGGGGTGTTGTTGATGGTATTGCGTGGCCAAAGGGTTCTATCGGTAAGTACGGTTGGCAGAAATTCCTGAAATATCGGATTTCACCAAACTTCTATGGCGGAACGTTTTTCGTGATCATGAATAAGAAGAAGTATGATGGCTTGAGCGGTGCGCATAAAAAGCTGATTGCTAAATTTGCCCGTTCTTATGAAAAGAAAAGCGACGAGCTCGTTCGTGCGAAGTTTGTGATTGATGAGGCCAAGCTCAAAGCGGCGGGTGTGGTCGATATCAAACTTAAAGGCAAAGCGGCTACCGCTTTCCTGAATACCGTTTACGGCGCAAAGTGGGCCCAAAACGATAGCAAGAAATACATTGTGAATTACAAAAAACTCAAATCACTGATGTATAAACCCAAGTAAATTCGAGCGCATTTTTTGGAATGATCGGCGCCGCAGAAATGCGGCGCCGTTTTTCTTTTGTAGATAGTCAGGCCTGGGCAACGTCGAGCAAATTGCCATCCGGGTCGGCGAGCGCATAGGTCCCGTAAGGGCATCGTTTGTGTAATGCTAAGCGTGCTTTACCCTCGTCATTAAAACCTATTTTGCGCGGGGCAATATGAGGGTTGTCGTTTGCCAATCGCTGGGCCCTTTCAATAAACGCATCGAGGTCCGGTACTCGAAACCCGATATGATCCATTGCAGGCTGTTCGATACCAGAGCCATCAAAGTCTGAAATTTTCCAGGGCAGGATCGACATGGTGACGCGACCGTCAGAAAACCGGAAGCCGCCGTCTTCGCCGGGGTCGTTTCTGGGTTCTAATCCGAATATCTCGCCATAGAAGGCCGCGACACGTTCTGCCTCGCGAACCCTTATTGCAAAGTGGCTAATCGATGTTTCTTGTTGCCAGCTATCCATGTCGTAAACTTCTGCACGATTAGCGTGGCCGATCTGTGACAGATCGAAATAATTGCCAGCAGGATCATGCGTGCTGAAGCTGGCGAAGGGCCGTCCACTGGGGCGTTCAACGACCTGGATGTCGGGGTAGCGCTCTGCAAGTTTGGCACAGGTCGCGTCGAAATCTTCGACCTCGATACCAAAATGATCGATGCCGGCGCGTCGTCCTGCCCGCCGCGGAATTAGTGTGACACCGACATAGCCATCGCCGACGGAGATCGCGCGTCTTTCACGGTCGGTATCGCCCGACACAGTCATGTCGAAATAAGCCCGATAGAACATACCGAGCGTTGTGTAATTGTCGGTCGTAATCGCAAGGTGATTTAGTTTGGCAGACATCGTCTTCCTCCTAATCCCCGAAAAATAGAGTCTGCGCCCAGATTTTGGTTTCCGCAATGGCGATCGCCCTTGCCGGGTAGGTCATAGAGCGGCACACTTCGGACAACGCAATCCAATCAAATAGGCAGATAAATGATCAACGCAGCAATTGTTGGTATCGGAAGATGGGGTCAATACCTGGTAACTTCAGTTCAGGGGACAAGCGAACACATTAAGTTCACGGCTGGGGTCACCCGAACGAAGAGCAAAGCAGAAGCCTTCTGTAGTGAACAGAGCATTGACTTGCGGGACGACTATGCCGAGTTGTTGGACGATCCAGCAATCGATGCCGTCGTTCTGGCGACACCGCATACGCAACATGAAGAGCAGATCATTGCAGCGGCAAAGGCTGGAAAGCATGTCTTTACTGAGAAACCTTTCACCTTGGATCGCCCGAGTGCGGAACGCGCCGTGGCGGCCTGTAAAGAAGCCGGTGTTGCGTTAGCGCTGGGCCATAACCGCCGGTTTATGGAAAACACGGTCGCCTTGAAGGCGATGATCGACGCCGGTGAACTCGGCACCCTGATGCATATCGATGGCAATCAGTCTTCTGATTTAAATGTCGCTGCGGGGGCGTGGCGGGATTCCCGTGAAGAAAGCCCTGCGGGTGGTATGACATCGCTCGGTGTGCATGCATTGGACTGTATCATTCATTTAGCGGGCAAAATCAGCGCAATTGACGCCTACAGCACGCGTCGCGCCATTGGGTTCGATATCGATGACACGACGGCTGCATTGCTACGGTTTGAGAACGGCATGACGGGAACATTGGTGACCATGGCATCGACAGCTAGAATCTGGCACGTCCGGATTGCTGGTTCAAAGGGTTGGGCAGAGATGAGAGACAACAAGACTCTGACGGTCTGTAAATCGGATGGAAATCCCGAGGACATTGTTTATGCGGACTCACCTTATCCCCATATGGGATCAATCACCGGAGAGATAGAAGAGTTTGCGCTGGCGGCTGCCGGTAAAGCGACTTATCGAATATCGCCGGAAGAGATGATCCATAACGCAGAAGTTCTCGCCGGACTTATTACCAGTGCCGAAACCGGCAATCGGGTAACCTTCGGCTAAATGGAAGATGGTCACCACATTGTCGTTTTGGGTGGTGGTTATGCCGGGCTGACGACGGCGGCCCGGATAGCAGAAGCAAATACCGGTGCTAGCGTCACGTTGATCGATCGCAAGACAGAATTTGTCGAGCGTATTCGGCTGCATGAAATTGCGGCTGGATCAGTGCCACGGGACCTGGCCTATGAAACATTTATGTCAAGTCGTAGCGGAGACTTTCGGCAAGCCAGCGTTTCTGCAATTGACCTGGATCACCAAACATTGTCATTCGAGGGTGAACCCGGTTCCGTAAATTGGGATACGCTCGTTTACGCTCTCGGCAGCCATACCAACCTGGATAGCGTTGACGGTGTTCGGGAACACGCCGTCGTGCTCGACGATATGGATGCCTGCCGATCTCTATATGAGCAATTACGGAAGGCGCCTGTTGGAACGAAAATCCTGATTGTTGGCGGTGGGCTAACCGCGATTGAAGCGGCATGTGAATTCGCCGAGCGGTTGCCCGATTTGGACGTGACGCTAGCGGTAGGAACAAGTTTTGCACCGTCGAATGAGCCTGGTGGGCTTTCCCGACTGGCTGTTGACTATCTCCAGAGTGTTTTTGATCGATTGAAGGTTAGAGTTTTGGTTGGCAGTCGAGTAGCGTCCATACAACGAGACGCTGCTACGTTTGAGGATGGTCCGACTGAAACGTTTGATGTTTGTTTGTGGGCGGCAGGGTTTTCGGTACCGCCTCTTGCGAAACAATCGGGGCTCGCTGTTAACGAAACCGGCCAGATAGAGACCGATGATACGCTGGCGTCGATAAGCCACCCCAACGTCCTCGCTGTTGGTGATGCGGCCGAGGTTATTGCTGATCCTGGCGGTCGTTGTCGTATGAGCTGCGCGACGGGCCGACCCATGGGAGAGTTGGCGGCGAAGACTACTCTCGGACGTGTTATGTCTTCCACCAGTGACCCGTTTAATTTCGGCTATTCATTCCGCTGCGTTAGTCTTGGCCGCAAAGATGGTCTTATTCAATTTGTCGATGCCGAGGATTGCCCTGTTGCGGAAGTGTGGACAGGCGCAAGGGGAGCCCGTTGGAAGGAATATATCTGTCAGCGAACCCTACAAGGAATCGGGTTTGATGTTGATGTTGG
>WLWZ01000004.1 GCA_012103315.1 Alphaproteobacteria bacterium | reverse complement strand
GCTTAGCCCGATAAAGATTTCGTACGTCAGCAGGACTGAGGCCAGAAAGTCCTTACCATTGATCGGCATGGCACCGGCCATTGCCAGATGCGATCCCAGCCCATCGCTGGGGTGTCCACCCGGGTAACGGTCATTGAAATCAAAGTTGCGGATCATGCAGGCATTGATAAAACCAGCGATCTCGACCGGCAGCATCGCGCCATGAAACAGAGTACGACCCGCGAACATGCCCGGCGTCTGACCGGCGGCGAGCCGACGGCCGATTTCTGCAGGCTGGCAATCATGCGCGCCCAGGGCACAGCCCAGCGCATCAATCAAATGCTGGCCGCCCAGATGAGCAATCTCGTCGCCCAAATGATCAAAGGTGAGTTCGGTCGCAAAACTTGCGATTTGTTCCGTCAGGCCGTCCATGGGTTTTCCTTTTTGATCCGGTGATTAGCCGGGTACGTGTTCACTTCGAAATGAGGATAACGGCAGGGGCGGCACCTCATCACCGCCATCGATCCACATGTCAAAGACGATTTCCTTTTCCGGCGTTACCTCGAGCAAGCGCGCGCGGCACATATCGCCACGATTATCGTTGGTCGGCACGCCATCGATGGTACAGACACCGCCGAATGTCATAAAAGTATTACGGGTAAGCGGTAGCCGGTAGGCGCCGCCCTGATAACAACCATAAAGACCCTCACCTGGGCCATCGCCCTCACCAAACGACCAGACCTGCTCAACGGTCATCGCTTCTTCATCAACCTTGAATTCAACGACGCGGCTGTAATTGTTTTCCGCTGGACGTATTTCATCAAATGGCAGGGCACGGTGATTGCCATTATCGAAACACAGGATTGTCCCTGTCGGCGTCACCGAACAATCATGCTGATGGTATTGCCATTCGACGTCGCCAACCGGTTTGAGCAACTTGCCCGACCATGGGGTGCGCCAATTTCCCAGATCACCGAGAATCCATTTGATGTCGCCTGAACTGCGCGAGAATTTGAGGATACAGTCCTGGGTGCGCAGTGACAGCATGATCGTATCGTCGGCCGCATCATAGAAAACCGCGTTGGTATGACACCAGTCATTGCTATCGGGGAAACCAAGTTTGCGCCAATAGCCTGAACAGCTGCCGTAACACAGACGGTAGGGGTCCAGCATATCAAGCAAATGCCAGCGATTGACGATATCGCCTTTGGGCGTCACCTCGAGCACGACATCGCCAACAACTTTTGCCGTTCCGCGCGGCGCATCAGGATCGGTATCGTTTTCTGGCCAATCGGGGAGTTCGCGCATTTCAGCACTCAACAGCAGCAGATTGCCATTCGGAAAGATATTCACCCGGTGATGGGTCAACGGCACATCGATTTCGACAGAGTTGGGCGGCGGCTCTTGGTCTTGCCATTTTCCGGCAACATGCCATTGCCGAACAACCTGGCCAGAGCGCAACACTTCCTTGATCAGCCCGGCGCCGGTAAGCGAAAACATCAGATTACCGTTCGGCAGCGCACAGCTATCCTGTGCCGCAGTATCAAACTTCATATTGAGTGGAAAATTCCCCTCGCGATCGACACCGATAATCCAGCCAACCTTGTTACGGCCAATATCCGCACCGCCGGGACGAATGTTAAACACCATCATGCCCGGCTCTCGGCGCTCCGGAATACAGACATCGACATGATGCGGTGGCAGGTTTCCGAAACTCATTCTTATGATCCATCCTATACGCGTTGATCACAGGATATCACAGCATTCCTGAGGGACCAGAGGACAGGCTTATTGAGGCAATCGCTCCCAAACAATGATTGGTGTGGTCCTGCATTCCAATATATGATCTAGGTTGGGTTGGCGCCTTTTGTTTGTTATTTCGTTCGATTTAAAGAGTTCTTTCATATGAGTCCGTGCCTTCGCGCCCTCACCATTGCTGCTTATTCCGCGCTTACTGTCTCGTTTGCAGGCAATGCAAGCGCCAGCCTGATTGCACATTATTCTTTCGATGGCGCCGTGACCGCAGACAGCAGCGGTAATGGACGGACCTTAACAACGGGCTCCGGTGGCCCAACCCAAGTTGTCGGACAATTTGGCAATGCCGCCAATTTTGCCGGTGCCGGGTTCCTTTATAGTGCAGATAGCGCTTTCAATATCGGTACTGGTAATTTCGCCATTTCACTATGGTACCAGGCATCTGAATCTTTGTTTTCTCCGCTCGTTGGCAAAAACTCATCCTCCAGCAATGCCGGGTATGCCGTATCACAGAGCACTATATTGGCGGGAGATGTCGGCGACACGACCGGCGGCGCGGTTGCCACCGCACGGCCAGGCGATGATCTATCCGTTTTTCATCATATCGTCTTTCAGCAAATCGGAACCACGCTTGAGTTTTATCTTGATGGCATCCTCGCCGACACATTCAGCGGGGCCACTGGCAGCGATTCGAGCAATGCCTTTGCAATAGGATCGCGCAATATCACGTCGGGTGGTGTCGAAGGATCCGGTGGTGGCACCTCTCAAAAATTCAACGGGCTGATGGATGAGGTTTTTGTGTTCGACAACGCCTTGTCGCAAACTGAAATTTCAAACCTTCAACAGTTCAACAGCCTCGACGCGCCAGCAGTTCCTGAACCGGGCATCCTCGCTATCTTCTGCCTAGGGCTGTTCGGTATGGGATATATACGCCGTCGCACATCGGTCTAAAATTAGCCCTATAAAAATTATTCGATGACGACTTCGTCTGACCGGAATGATCCGCTCACCCAGTCGCTTGCGATGTTCGACTAAAGCCTTGATGGGATCACGAATTCGGCAATTCGTGGGGTGATCGCTTATAAGAGGTCCCGTTAATCGAATATTAGCTGTCGTCCACTGCTTCCTTGGTTGGGGGTGACACGGGCGATGGTATCAGAGCAAGCCAGACCAACAACGTTATCAAAAGTGTGATCCGAGGTTCATCAAATAAGCTATCGAACAAGCCTATAAACACAATCCCAGCCAGCGCCGATGCATAGAGAACGGCAAATCCATCACGATCGACCACAATCCGGCGCAAAAGCTGGTATGAGACCAGAGCCAGCACGAGGGTAAATACCACCAGTCCCAGGATGCCGCCTTCGAAATAAGTATAAACAAAGATGTTCTTTATATGCCATCTTAAATGGTCTCCGTATGACATGAACCAGTGATCCAAATCGTTATCAAATGAACCATTTCGCAGGATCTGGCTGCCGTCTGAATCAACCAGTCCTATGCTGGCAATATCGATTCTTTCCCGGACACCCCGATTAAGAATGGCGATGTCCACAGGGCGGGTAAATTGTCCCAATTTACGCCATGTCAGGCCGTATATTTCTTTGCCGATGTGACCCAAATTCACAGCAACATCAAATGTACGCCAATCTTTTGAACTCTCGGGTATCGCTATCTGTCTCCAGACGCATTCAGGGAGAAAATTCAGAACGTGACGCTCGCAGAATTCGATGATCAAAATTTCGTGGCTGTTTTCGCCCCCTCTAACTCGAAGTTGCAGGCGGTATTTGTTGCTTTCGGAAACGTTCAGTCTTTGCCGCAGATAGGTTATGCCTGCATCGATTCCGGGAATCAAAGTTACAAAACTTTCGCTATCGGTATGTGTCAGCGCAGGTGCGACCAGCCGCTTTTTCGCAGCGATGCTGTCGACATAATATTTCAGAGGGAATGTACCGCGTCCAGCGCCAGTCCAATGCCCTGACGGTACCGTTGAGACAATACGTACGGCGTCGGACCAATGGTCGATGCGTGTCTGCATGTCTTCTTTAGTTTGCGCGAAACGCTTGCTAATGGTTGTCCCAATAAGAAGGTGGTATGCCGCGCCAGCAAAAACCGTGCAAACAACGGTGCCAGCTACAATGACACGAGGTCGAAGCGAAAGGCGCCAGGGCGTTACAAACCATACCCCCAACACAAAGACCGAAATTGCTGCAAGAGTGGCTGGATAGTTCGCCCGAGAATATGTGACATAAACACAATAAGCGGCCAGCATCATAACGCCGAAGGCAAGTAAGGATTTTAGATATCCTGGCCGATATAAAACTAGGGCACCCAGGAAGGGTGCTGAGAGCATTAGATAGGCGTCGATCGCGGCGCCGCCCGTCAGCGTTCCGAAAAACATACCGGATACCCGGTAGGCGTTGGTGAAATTCATCAGGTCGGTAAAGAGCAATCTTTCCCAAACAATCGTGGCGCCCGCAAAGACACTGCCAACAATCATGCCGATAGCAAATAGGTGATGGATATTCGTACCTCGCCGCGCCTCAGCCCAAAGGATCGGTAACAAAAAGAAGGCGGCAAGAAACCCTTTGGATTCGCGCAAGCTGTTTAAACTCGAAAGCTGATCGTTAAACATGCCGAGGCCACCGGCGTAGAACGGAAAGAGACCCGTCCATGTGGCAAACACGCTGTAGAAAAACAACACGTACGCAGTCAGAACAAGGGGGCCAGACATACCGTCGAATGAGATGCGCCGACGGCACAAGACGCCCCCGATTGTCACCAAAAGGACGAGGTCGAATTCTGTAAAATAAACCTGACCAGACCAAAAACCCAACTCAAGTAAAGGGATTGCAGCAGGAATTACAATGAGCCAAGCGGAGGGGTACTTCAGCAAAAGTAACAGGTAGAGCAATAGTCCGACAGAAACCAAAAAAGGAGCGGTTGGATACGACCAGGCGGCGAGGAACGCACCGAGGAGGATTACGATACCGACCAAAATCCAAACGACACTGTCGATCAGAGCGCTTGTCGCAACGGCCATAGATTTTTTTACGTTTCCCTTCCTTAAAAATCTGGAGGGCGGTAAATTTTGATCAGGCATAGGGGACATTATAGCATAATTCTTATGTCCGAACGTCAGCCTAGCTATCGACTCTATTCCGATACAGCGTCATTACAGCAATCGGCGCGCTCTCTAATGTGCCTCATCCCAGCTGGCACCTGACCCGGTATCACAGATCAGCGGCACCGACAGGCTGGCGGCAGACTCCATGGTTTTCTTCACCACGTCCTCAGTTTTTTCGAGCTCGGATTCGGGGACCTCAAAGATCAGCTCATCGTGAACCTGCAACAACATCTGCGCTTTGAGATTTGCACCCTGAAGTGCACCGGGCATCACGATCATCGCGCGTTTGATAATATCGGCCGCGGAGCCCTGGAGCGGCGCATTGATCGCAGCACGTTCCATGAAATTGCGACGTGCCGGGTTCTTGTCCTGGATGCCAGGAACGTGGACGCGGCGGCCATAGATGGTCTGAACATAGCCGTTTTCGCGCGCGAATTCCTTGGCGTCATCCATATAGCCCTTCACGCCTGGATAGCGTTCAAAATAGGCCTCGATGTATGATTTTGCATCGCCCTGGGCGATACCAAGCTGACGTGCGAGACCAAACGGGCTGATGCCATAAATAATGCCAAAATTAATGGCCTTGGCACGGTTTCGCGTTGGGCCATCCAGCTCATCAATGGGAATGCCAAATACCTCACTTGCCGTCATCGCATGAATGTCAGCACCATCTTTGAAAGCTGTTTTCAGGGCATCAATATCAGCGACATGCGCCAGCAACCGCAGCTCAATCTGTGAATAATCCGCCGATAGCAGGACGTTACCTTTATCGGCAACAAAGGCGGTTCTGATCTTGCGACCTTCCTCGGTACGGATCGGAATATTCTGCAGATTTGGGTCGTTTGACGATAGCCGCCCGGTTGAAGCAATGGCCTGAGCATAGGAGGTATGCACCCGCCCAGTTCGGGCATCAATCTGCCCCATTAACGCATCAGTATAGGTGCTTTTGAGTTTGCTGAGCTGGCGCCATTCCAGGACTTTCACCGGCAGGTCGTGACCCAGCGCAGCCAGCCCTTCGAGAATATCGGCCCCGGTTCCATAGGCCCCGGTCTTACCTTTCTTGCCACCGGGGAGGGCCATTTCATCGAATAGGACCTCACCGAGCTGCTTCGGCGATCCGATATTAAACTCGTGCCCGGCAAGCTCGTGGATGTCATCACCCAGTGTCCCGATGCGTTTCTCAAAATCATCGGACAAAGACTTCAGGACATTGACGTCAACCTTGATGCCATTGCTCTCCATCATCTCCAACACATCGATCAACGGCCGTTCAATGCATTCATAGACCGTCGCCATGCGCTCATAGACCAGCCGTGGCTTGAGCAGTCGATGCAGCCCTAATGTTACGTCGGCATCTTCTGCTGCGTAATCCAGTGCTGCTTCCAGATCGACCTCGGCAAAGCTAATCTGTTTTTTGCCAGAGCCCGCGACCTCGCTATATTTGATATTGGTACGATCAAGATGCAGCCGCGTCAGATCATCGAGATTGTGATTGTGCGATCCGCCATCCAGCACATAAGACAACAGCATAGTGTCATCAACCGGGGACATATCAACGCCATAGCGGGCGAAGACCTCGCTGTCATATTTTGCATTATGCGCAACCTTCAAGGTACCGCGGTCTTCAAGCATCGGCTTGAGCAATTTGACGGCCTTTTTCAGCACGATCTGCTTTGGTGCTCCATCCGCACCGGGGTCTTCGGCATCACCACCAAGATCCAGCGAGCCCTGGCTTTTGGGCGCGACATGACCAACTGGAATATAGCAGGCCCGTGCCCCCTCTACTGGTGTCGCCAATGAGAGTGACACACCGACCAAATCCGCATTCAGTGAGTCCAGTGAATTGGTTTCGGTATCGACCGCAACTGTACCCTGCTCCATCGCAGCGGTAATCCAGGCCTTTAGAGATTTCTCGTCTTGCACGAGCGCATAGCCTGCTTCATCCCGACCACTAACATCGACGACAGGCACGGGCGCATCTTCTGGGACATCATGACCAGCCGCCGCAAGGCGGGCTTTGACCTTGGCGAGTGTCGACTTAAATCCCTGCTCTTCAAGAAAGGCTATGAGCTTCTCGGGATCTGGGTCTTGAATCCTGAAACTGTCATAGCTCTGCTCAACCGGGGCATCAACCGCCAGCGTCACCAGATCACGCGAAATGCGCGCCTGATCCGCAAACTCGATCAGGTTTTCGCGACGCTTGTTCTGTTTGATCTCACCAGCGCGTTCCAGCAGCGTATCAAGATCACCATATTCGTCGATCAGCTGCGCTGCGGTTTTGACACCTATCCCTGGCACACCCGGTACATTATCGGCTGAGTCTCCTGCCAAAGATTGTATGTCGATTACCTTATCGGGCTTTACGCCAAACTTCTTCTCAACTTCTTCGTAACTGATTTGCGTCCCCTTCATCGGGTCCTGCATCGAAATGTTGTCGTCGATCAGCTGCATTAAATCCTTGTCAGAGGACACAATGGTTACCCGATGGCCGTCGGCGGCAGCCTGTTTGGCATAGGTGGCAATCAAATCATCGGCCTCATACCCGGCCATCTCGGCCTGTGGCAATCCAAACGCCGTAACAGCATCGCGGATAAGCGCAAATTGCGGAATGAGATCATCGGGCGGCGGCGGACGGTGCGCCTTGTATTCGGGATAGATGTCGGAGCGAAATGTCTTGCGCGCGGTATCAAATATGACGGCGAGATAATCAGATTCTGAATCTTCAACCAACTTGGTCAGCATCGAGGCAAAGCCATAAACAGCGTTAACCGGCGTGCCGTCGGGTCGGGTCATCGGCGGCAAGGCGTGATAGGCCCTGAAGATATAACCAGACCCATCGATCAAAAATAAATGTTTGGAGTCCCCGTCACCCGGTTTGCTTGTCGTCGCCATCATATCGTCCCCTGTTTCGGTCTCTAAAACATGCCGCAAGGCGGCTGGGGAGTCGAGGGAGAGTCGGGACCCCGTTAGGGGATATCCACAGAAATCTGTTGTGTCTGACTCGATTTACCGCCGTTGGTCTCGAAAATTAGTTTTGCAGTCCCGCGATACCGACCCGACGGCCACCGCTTCCCGGCCTTTCGCTTGCGTCCGATATACACCATGCGCCAGGCCTGGTTCCGGGTGATCGAGATATTCTTGTCTATAAATTTGCCGCCACCCGGCTTCTTTATGATGAGGTGCATCCTGCTCCCCTTCGCCGCCCCAAATATCGCCGCCCAGAAAACGAGCGCGGGTGCGTCAACCGCGATCATCTTCGGGGTTCGCGCATCTGTCTTAATCTTGGTGCCCGTTGGCACAGAGGCCGCAAATCCAGCGGCATAAAGCCGCGACCGGTGATAGCGGAAATTCGTTTCGGTTCTAAAAAGCGATTTTTCTTTTGTACCACACCCTTTCCCGACTCCACGGCCATTAGCTGGGTCAACAAGCTGCCGATCTTTTCGCAGTGAGAGATGAACATGCGGAAAAGCTGTACGGCCTGACATGCCAATCTGGCCAATCGTGTCGCCGCGCAGAACCTTATCATCGAGGTCTACATAAATACTGCCGCGCCGAAGATGACAATATTGGCTCTCCCAACCATCCGCGTGGCGAATGACAACCCCATTACCGCATTCCTTCCTTTCAACCTCGGACATTGAAAAGGTCAGACCATGATCATTGGCATCATTCCGCAATCGCCAAACAGTTCCTGCAGCAATTGCCCGCACATCGACTCCACGGCTCATCTTCTTTAGATCACGGATCGCAAAATCGGTGCCGGTATGTCCGTCGTAACTACGCGGGCCACAAGCACTATCCGCTACATTAGGCCCAGGCTGATGATCGGGATAATTCATGACCCAGCAATTCTCGCCGAGCTGACAATTCAAGGGTAAATCAAACCCTTCTGCACTTGCCACGAGCGGCAATCCACTAACCGTCAGGGATATAACGAGAACACGACGCGTGTGCTCAACGCCCTGCTGGAATTTATGGAGCGCCTTAATGACCGCCAGAGATTTTAGTGCCGGGCTTAAGGACATACATCCGGTCGCAATAGCCGCATTCGACCTTACCGTCGACAAGTGTCAGATAAACCCGTGGATGACCAAGCGCCCCACCGCCGCCATCACAAGCAACCGTAATGTCTTCAACTTCAATGGTCTCAGGTGGTTCCGGGGCTGTTCCGGCCATATCTCAATCCTTATTCGCTGGACGCAGTTCATTGACCGCGAAGGCTGCGCGATGATACCCAATGTGCCGCGAAGTGCAAACTAACTTGCACCTCCGATGGCTGCCCGACATACAGGACCTTACAGCGATGGATACCTCCGAACCGACCCCACCCGATGAGATGCCGGCCCTCGCGGTTGAAACCGAGAACTTGACCAAAATTTATAGCCCCTCTTATGGCCCAACGGTCCGGGCGCTGGACAATGTCAACTTGCAGGTACCGCGTGGATCCGTGTTCGGCCTTCTCGGCCCCAACGGTGCCGGTAAATCGACGCTGATCAACATTCTCGCCGGCTTGGCAATCAAAACATCTGGCAGTGCACGCATTTGGGATTACGACACAGAGAAACAATTTCGCCGCGCGCGGTCCGCAATTGGTGTCGTGCCGCAAGAGGTCAATCTTGATGCGTTTTTCTGTCCGCGCGAAGTGCTGGAACTCCAAGCCGGTCTCTATGGTGTGCCCAAGAATGAACGTCGTACGATGGAAATCCTCGAGGCCGTCGGGCTGGCCGATAAGGCTGATGCCTATGCCCGGTCGCTCTCTGGGGGCATGAAGCGTCGCTTGCTGATCGCCAAGGCCTTGGTCCATACACCGCCGGTCGTGGTGCTTGACGAGCCAACTGCCGGTGTCGATGTCGAACTGCGGCGGCAGCTCTGGGCTTATATGCGTATCCTGAACGAAGCGGGTACGACTATTCTGCTGACCACGCATTATCTCGAGGAAGCCGAAGAGATGTGCGATACCATCGCGATTATTGATCATGGCAAACTCATTGCCTGCGAACCGACCCCAGCACTGGTCGGACGCCTCGATCAACGAACCCTGACGATCACGGTAACGACCCCTCTTGAAACCGTGCCAGGCAATCTCGTCTCCCTGTCCGCCAGCTTGGCGGCGCCCAATGAGCTCACCTTCTGTTTCTCGCCGAGCAGCATGACCGTTGGTGAGATCCTTGAGGCCATCCAGACTGCGGGGCTCACCGTCGCTGATCTGGCGACCCAGGATGCCGATCTTGAAGATGTCTTTCTGCGCCTTACCGGGATCGATGATGAAACGCGCGTGATCGCGACCGACCCGCCGTCCAGCGTTATTCAGGACGCCCGCAGCAACCCACCCTTGTAACCAACAATGCGCCTCGTGGTTCTCTCTCTGCTGTTGCTGTGCGTCGGGTGTACTACGCCGGTCCTCAAACCGATGGGCCCCGCCACCGTATCGCCGACGATCAGTAACAAGATCCTCACTGCAGCAGATGGCGCACAATTACCACTCCGCATTTGGCAAGCTGAAACACCTCAAGAAAAACCACGCGCAGTGATGATCGCCCTGCATGGCTTTAACGATTATGCCAATGCGTTTTATTTGCCCGCGCCGTGGTGGGCCAAGAAGGGCATCACGACCTATGCCTACGACCAGCGAGGATTTGGTGGCGCTCCAGGACGTGGCTTTTGGCCTGGTACCAAGACGCTCACAGCCGATCTGCGAGCAGCGGTAAAAGCGATCCGCAAACGCCATCCAGAGACACCGCTATTTGTTCTCGGTGTCAGCATGGGTGGCGCGGTGGTGATGGCCACTCTTGCCGACGGACTTATTGACGGGATCGATGGCGCTATTCTCGCGGCCCCCGCCGTGTGGGGTCGATCTCATATGAACATTTTTCAGCGCGCGGCTTTATGGCTGGCCTATCATATTATGCCGGACCTGAAGCTGACCGGACGCGGACTAAAAATCCAGCCAAGCGACAACATCAAGATGTTGCGCAAGATTTCCAAGGATCGAAAGATGATCCGCGAGACCCGCATCGATACCATCAAAGGGTTGGTTGATTTGATGGACATCGCCTTTGCCGCCACGCCAAAGATCAGCCATACACCCCTTCTGATCGCCTATGGTCTCAAGGACGAAATTGTTCCCAAGAATCCCAGCCTTACAGTGATGCGGCGGCTCGACACACGGCACATGACCCGCGCCCTCTACGACACCGCCTGGCACATGCTGCTGCGCGATCTCAAAGCCGAAATTATCTGGCGCGACATAGCCGCCTGGATGAAGGATCGCAAAGCTGTTCTGCCGTCGGGCGCCGACCAACAAGCCAATAAAACGCTTAACGAAAATAACGGTTGAACAGCCGACGAAGACAATTGCCCAAAGGGGGGCGGCTGGAGTAGTCTCCGCCCGACGCACCCGTAGCTCAGCTGGATAGAGCGCTGCCCTCCGAAGGCAGAGGTCACAGGTTCGAATCCTGTCGGGTGCGCCACTTTCCCCCATCTTGCCAATCACCCGCCCTAGAGGCAGGCTCTCAACCGACGATCATCCACCGGGAGCACTATCTTGTCCTCCGAAACGAGTCCATCAATCCAGGTCCTGCGGGAGCGCGATCTGCAACGGCTGCTCGATGTTCCAACAGCCTTGGCAATCATCGAGCAGACCTATCGCAACGATGGCGCCGGCAACAGTCACACGCTCTCTCACCCGACAGCACTTGCGAGTGGCACTGGCGATATCGGCGACGCCCGTTATCGAATCAAAGGCGCGACGCTTCATGCCGAGCAGATCACTGGCATTCGCTTGATCAGCGATCCACCCACTCATGCCGATAAGGCCTCAAAATCCCGACACATGCTGTGGGTCTACGATGATCGCAACGCCAGCCCCATCGGCCTGCTCAATGAAACCTGGCTGCATCGTTTCAGGACCGCGTTGACCGCTGTTGTTGCCGCCAAGTTTCTCGCGCGACCAGATTCAAAGACCGTTGCGCTGATCGGAGCGGGAAACATTGCTCGACATTTATTTCCTGCCCTGACGGATAATTTCGACTTGCAAGAAATTCGTGTCGTGGCGCGCCACTATGAAAGTGCCGAACGATTCTGCCACGAACAATCGGCGACGACATCTGCCGAACTCGTTGCCGTCGAAACTGTCCCTCAAGCAATCGACGGCGCTGACATTGTTATTACCCTGACCATGGCCGACGCGCCTGTCATCCAGCCCGGCATGCTGTCGCCCGGCAGTTTCTTATGCTCGATGGGCGAAACCGAAGAGGTTGAATTCGGCGTGTTGGACGAGACGGACAGGTTCATTGTCGATGAGTTCGAGTACGCGACGGTGTTGGGCGACATGTCTCATTGGCTCAAGAACGAACTCACCACCCGCGAGAAACTTGAACAACAAGTCGATGCCCATATCGGCCAGGTTGTTAGCAGACAGCGCCCCGGTCGCCAAAGCGCCACCGAACGGATCTACGCGATTATTCAGGGCATGGCGATCTGCGACCTGGCACTGGCCAATTTCGCGCTGCAACGGGCCGCTGAGCAGGACGTCGGTGAATCCCTCAATTTGTTCAACGAGATTTAAGGTCTCTCCTATTTCACCTTGAGAATATGTCGCCGGTTGCGCGCATCATCGACCGTCACCCGGCCGGTTTTGATCGACGTAAACATGTGATCAAACACCTTGCCCGGCTTACCACTGTCATCCTGCAGGAAATAGCTGTGACCTTTTGGCGTGTCATAGCGATTGTTGAAATTGTCGCAATCAATGGCATAAACGTTGGTCGGCACGGCCCGCATGTCCTCCGGCCCGGTATGACCCAACCGACGCGACGCCACTTTATTTTTAAGATTTGAAATTTTGCTGGAGCGCAGCGCAAGATCGTCCGAGGTAAAATAGACTGAAACATTCCGCGACGCATGGGTAATCAACTTACCCGTGCCATCTTCCTCCAACGCTTCATTGACGATATCAGCGGCGACCAGAAACGTATTCCGAAACAACAGCGGCACACCCGCCGCGAGATCATACTTCTCCCACTTATTCATGGTTTCACGCAGTACCCGATTGCCCATCGAATGCGCTAGAACGTTAATGCGTTTAAGGCAGGGATCCTCTGCCGGCTCCTGTGTTCGCCAATCCATAAAGCGCTGCAACACCCGAGCAAAGGCAAAGGCGCTTTGATCTGCGGCCTTTTGATCATCCCAGTAATCTTTGACGATGCCAAAGTCGTTGTCACAGGGCCAGATCAGCGGCACGACCTCGATCAGGTTCTCTTCACGCGCATCAAACATCGATTGCAGCGCTTCAACCCGCGGGAAAATATGATCCTCGGGCAGGTTGGAAAATCCGTGGATATAGAGCAACACCTGTTTTGACAGCGAGTCCTTCAGCCGCTTCATAAAACTGCCGGAACCAATCTCAGAATATTTCCGGGCACCTTTCCGTTCGCAAAAAAACACCGAATTGGCTGGCGCGTTCTTATCGAGATCAAATTGAAACTGTTTTGCTTTCTTGGTCGATTTGATCGAGCCCTTAGGCTCGCGATTGGTGATAAACAGCATCGATGCCTCCCCCTAAGCTATACGGCGGAACATCACCGCACGTCATGAGAGGAAGCCTAATAGCAAATTACAATCTTGAATAGCGGTGACAAATATGGGGCATACGATCGGGGAACCACGTTAGTGATTAACCCCCCGATAGGCCTGGTCTCCCCAGACTTCTTTGACACGCGCATCACGGCCGCAGGACCGGCGATAGAAGCCATAGCGGATCGGGTTTTTCTTATAATAATTCTGGTGATAGCCTTCAGCCGGATAGAATTTCGCCGCTTTCAGGATCGGTGTCTTGATTGGGCGTTTGAGCACGCCTGACATTTTAAGCGTCGCCAGCGACATCTCGGCAATCTTTTGCTGCTCTGGCGTATCGACGAATATTGCCGGTGCATAGCTTTGTCCGCGATCACAGAACTGACCGCCACCATCGGTCGGATCAACACTGCGCCAAAACACCTCAACCAGCTGCGTATAGGTAATGATTTTAGGGTCGAACTTAACTTTCAGCGCCTCATAATGGCCACTTCGCCCGGCCGTCACCTGCCGATAGGTTGGGTTGAGAAGGATACCGCCGGTATAGCCGGACGTTGTTTCAACAACGCCTTTGACATGATCAAAGTCTTTTTCAATACACCAGAAGCAACCGCCGGCAAATATCGCTGTTTCCAGACCTTTTTTCATCTTATCCGCCGCCTGAACCGCGCCTGCTGATAAGATCAATGCCGCGAGAAAGCCCGCCTTTATTAATTTTTTGCCCATTATGCGCTCCTGGTATCACTGATTGCCCGAACTTCCTCTAGAAAGTGGGGCACCAGGCGGCAAAGCGCAATATGCGGATCATAACGGTTTTGTGAGGTCGTTTTCGAGGAATTTGGGCAGCCCTTTGTGTCCCGGACACAGTCTCTATAGACTGCGCGCCACATTCTACGTTCAACGCTATTTGTTCAGGAGATTTCGATGACTTTTAAGGTCGCCCTACCCGATTTGGTTTCCAATTCCTATTTCCCGGCGATTGCCGCGGTCGAGCTGGGGTACTTTAAAGAAGAAGGCATCGATGCCGAAATTGAGCTTATTTTCCCTGTGCCAGAATCCTTTGCCGCATTGCGCGATGGCAGATGTGATTTTGTTGCAGGCTCGGCGCATGCACCGCTTTGGGCGTTTCCGCGTTGGGAAGGGTCGAAAGTTCTCTGCGCGCTATCGCAGGGCATGTACTGGTTCTTGGTTCTGCGCCACGACATTGATGTCAAAAAGGGTGATGTGAACGGGCTTAAGGGATTACGGATCGGCGCGGCACCAGGTGTCGATGTTGGGCTGCGTCAGCTCCTGATCGCTGCCGGGATCGATGCCGAAGCCGAAAACATCACCATCGGTCTGCCGCCAGGTGGCATTCCCGAAGGTAAATCATTCGGCGTCGTCGCGGCACAAGCATTGATTGATGGCAAGATTGATGGGTTTTGGGCCAATGGCATGGGTGCCGAAGTGGCGATCACCAGCGGTATCGCCAAATGTATTATCGATGTCCGCCGAGGTGACGGCCCGCCAACCGCCTTCAACTTTACCCAACCGGCATTGGTCACCTCCCAAAAACTGGTCGATGAACAGCCAGAAATTGCCGCCGGGGCGGTCCGCGCGATCGTTAAAACACTGAATGCGCTGAAGGCTGATGCGTCACTGGCCACCAAGGTTGCCCAAGACCTGTTCCCGGAAAAGGAAACCGGATTGATCGAGACATTGATCAAGCGCGACCAACCTTATTACGATGCTAATATCAGCACTGATTTGGTCGATGGTATGAATGCGTTTGCCGGCAACGCAGGATTACTCGAGGGTGAACCAGTGGCCTATGACGATATCATCGCCACCCAGTTCCGCGATCTTTGGAAAGGTTAGACTTTACACCGCTCACGCGGTTTCACTCCAGCCGCCACCCACATGGTACTGGCGATGGGTGACCGGGTGGGGGAACGAGCCTGGATACGTCAAAACATAAAAGGTCGTTATTCAGCGGCAGCAGCGGTCGGCAGAAATTGCGACGCCCAGCGGCCCTTTTGCCGTAAAATGTCGCGCCAATATTCCTCAAAGTCCGGCACCACACCCGCTATGACCGATGGCCGGGCCACCAGCGCGTTGCGCCATGCTTCAACCAACGGGAAGTCCTCAATGAGGCCAAGCGGATGGATGCGGTCAAAATAGGTGAATCGCAGCAGTGCCGGCGCATAAGAGGCGTCCGTCAGAGAGAAGTCTGCCCCATTGAAATACGGGCCATCATTATCGCGTTTTGCCAGCGCCCCTTCGAGCTTGCCAAAAATTTCCCGAACTTCATCACAACGCTTGGCGAGATCATCGGCGTCATCGGCATCGGTCAGATGCGTAATCTTGCTGCAAACCGGGACATAATCATTCCAGGCCCGGTTATAGGCACGGTCCAGCGGGTCTTTGGGGTGCAACTGTGATTCAGTAACCTCATCGAGGTACTCGGCAATCGCATTAGATTCGAATAGAGCTGTTTCCTCATCAACAATTAACACCGGCACTTTTGAGTGCGGTGAAATCGCCAGAAACCAGTCAGGCCGGTTATCACGATCAATATACTCAATGTCATACTCGATGCCCTTTTCCTGTAGCACAATCGCGGCGCGATGCACCCAGGGGCATGTCTTGAAACTGCACAGTTTAAACTTCGTGGCCATACGAGCCTCCAAATATTTGATTTAGCGGATCGTCACATAAGCGTCGTCTGGATTCAATTACAGATTAGGCAGTATGATGCCCCAACACGGGAAACAAGGAGGCTGATATGTGTGCAAGCCCAGTGATTAGAAAGTTAGAGACTGCCGATAGCGCAATGAGCGACGCGGAATGGGAAATGCGGGTCGACCTCGCAGCCTGTTACCGGCTGGTCGCGCATTACGATATGGATGATTTGTTTGCGACCCACATTTCGGCGCGGGCGCCAGGAGCAGACGAGCATTTTCTGCTCAATCCATATGGCATGCATTTCAGCGAGATTACTGCCTCAAGCCTGGTGAAGGTCGATCTCGACGGCAACATCGTTCAGGATACCGAACATGTGATTAACCCTGCTGGATTTGTCATCCATTCCGCGATCCATGCGGCGCGCCACGACGCGAAATGTGTCATGCATACCCACACCGTAGCGGGCATGGCCGTTGCCACCATGGAAGAAGGGCTGCAGCCCTGGTTCCAAAAAGCCACGCGGTATTACAACACTGTCGCCTACCACGATTTTGAAGGGGTTGCCGATAATCTGGATGAGCGCGACCGACTGGTGCAGGACCTTGGTGACAAAGACTATCTCGTACTACGCAATCACGGGCTGCTGGTTTGCGGCCCGACAATCGGGCAAGCCTTCAAGGAAATGTATGCGATGGAGAAAGCCTGCAAAACACAGCTCGCCATTATGCAGGCCGGTGGCAAAATCATCCCAATTTCAGATAATTTATTGCAGCACACCGAGCAACAATTCGCCCGCAACCGTGCCGTCACCAAAGAACGGCCAAGTGGGTGGAATTCGATGAAAACAATGCTCGACCGGATCAATCCTGGCTATGACGCTTAAGGCTTCTTGAGAACGAGCGCTTTGGCAATGGTTTCAGCCGCTAGACGATAGCCTGCCTCGCTGTAATGGGTGTTTGCGGCATAGGCAAGATCTCCGGGTTTGGCATAGGCGTCAAAGGCGGGTTCAAGATCAATTGTTGAAACCTCGGCTTTTTTAGCCAGCGCCAACATCTGCTGTTTGCGCGCTGAGGCCGCCTTAACCGCTAGCGCGTCGGGGGCAAAATATCTCGGTGGATAAGGCAGATAAACAAACACCACCTTACCATCCCAACCCGCAGCCATGGTACGGGCCTTGGTTAAAACCTTGCCATATTCAGCAATCAGGTCGCCGCCCGATTGGCCGCGCGCAGGCTTGGGCGGCACGACCCGGTGCCGCAATGTTTGCAGCCGCAGGATACGAAACAACGTGCTTTCGCGCCAATTGGTTTTCTCGCTGAACAACGCCACAAGCTTGGACAATGCTTTATCGATTTCCCGCTGGCGGTCGCTCAGTGACTGTGAAAACGTGTCATTTGCCAGATAGCGGCGCAAGATCGGATTTCGCCGCTCGTTCCGTAAATTCTCGATATCGTTATTATAGAAAAACCACAGGACGGTCTTTGGTTTGAAGCGGGCGCCATATTCACGCAGCCCCGCCAACATAAAGAGTGGGCCATTGCCACCGCCCCCCAGATTGATCAGCGTACCGGTCTTGGGGCGCAGCAGATCGACCATGCTTTTGCCAGGAGGAACGCAATTACCGAGTGTAAAGGAGTCGCCAAGCGTCACCATATCAGCCGTGGCGCTATCCCAAGCTTTATCAGGATTGTTGAAACCATAGCGATCAGAAGGATACCGAAAAAACGCGCCACCTTCGTTGCAGACTACATTTAGGGTCGCCGACACCCCGCCAAGAGACAGCAAGGCTTTGCCGTCTTTGCCCTTTAAAGCCGAGCCCAGATCTTTTCCCTGTGGCCGAAACAGTGTTTCTGGCGGCACGTACAGGGATGCTTTCTTGCCTGCCTTCCGCAAGGCTGCCACGACGTCCGTTTTGCTGCGCGCATCATATTTGTGACCGCTTTTCTGGGCGACTGCTTCCATTGATTTCGAACCGAGATACCAGAGATAAATTTCTGCCATATAGGCAGCCCCGAGAACCGGCAGGCCAATAACCAGCAAGTAACCAAAAATACGACGCATGAATTACAGCTCTTACTTACCCTTAAACACTGGCGGACGTTTTTCCATAAAGGCGGTTCGGCCTTCCTTAAAGTCGTCACTCAGCATGCAGTTCTCGACCAGCTCATCACAATAGGCCACATCGCGATCATCCGGGTCCTTAGCGGCTTCGGCAACAATCACCTTGGTTGCCAGGATTGTCAGCGGCGCATTCGCGGCAATCGTCGAAGCCAACTCATGGACCACCTCATCGAGATCGGCCGCAGGCACAAGCGTATTGATCAGCCCCATCGCCAAGGCTTCCTCGCCAGAGTAACGCCGACCGGTAAACACGATTTCTTTGGTTTTTGCCGGCCCAACGAGGTCGACAATCTTTTTCATATTTCTAAACGGATAGCCCAAGGCCAGCTTTGCTGCCGGAACGCCGAACTGAGAGCCTTCAGCGGCAACGCGAATATCAGCATGCAACGCCGTCCCGACACCAGCGCCCATGCAAAATCCCCGGATCATCGCAATAAGCGGCTTTTGAATATTGGTGAAAGCTTCATTCACCTTGGAGGATAACGCGTCATAGACTTCGCGCTGTTCCGGCGTCGCGCGCTTCTCGGCAAATTCCGATATATCGGAGCCCGAGACGAACGCTTTGTCTTCTGCCCCTTGCATAACAATGACCCGCACTTCGGGATCATTCTCAAAATCTTCAATGATCTCCAGAATTGCTTCGCGCATCGCATAGCCGAGAGCGTTGCGGCGTGCTGGGTTGTTAAAGGTCATCCACCCGATGCCGTCTTTCTTTTCAGCCTTCATTTTTTCAGTGGCGAGCGTCAATTCGGTCATCGGTTTTCCTTGGGTATAAATTAAAGATATCAACTATCGACGGGCCCTTAACGGCTGGCAGACCAAGTCCCTTCACAGTCGCTTCGAGACTCCGACCACGTGCCCTTGAGTGATTTCAAACTGCCATTAATGGTCACAAACGCAGCAGAACTATTGGCCTCTACGTCGGCGATCAATCCATCGGAGCCAACGTTTCCCGAGACCTCCAGTGTTCCGGCATCCGCATGCTGAATTGAGCCAGAGATCTTTCCATTTTTTATGTGAATGTCATCGCTGACCAGGAAGCCACCACATATTGGATTGGGATCATCGCTACTGATCTTCAATGAATATTTGCCGTCATAATCAGCCGCCATCGACGACAGTACCGGCGCGAAAACGAAAATAAATAATAATGTAATGAACTTCATCGATCTTCTATCCATGTTTTACAAACGAGTGCGTTCTGCCGCGTTCTTTCCGGCTTCACGGCTAAAGACGGCATTGCGGGTTTGACCGGTGCAAGACGGGTAGTTATGGAAAAACAACCCAACAATGTCACCTGAGGCATAAAGTCCCGGTATCGGCTGTTCCGTAATATCCAGCACTTCACAGCTGGTATTGATCCGCACACCACCAAAAGAGAACGTCACGCCGCCAGTCACCGTATAAGCCCGGTAAGGCGGTTCATCAATCGGGTTGGCCCAGTTTGATTTCGGTAGCGCGAGACCGGAGGTACCACGACCATCAAGCTGTCCAGGGTTGAACGGGATGTCGGTCTGACAAGCGGCGTTAAACTCATCAATCGTCGCTTCCAGCGCGGCAGGTTCAATTCCGATTTTCCCTGCCAATTCAGCAATCGAAGCTGCCTCTTCATAAACATCAGTATATTCCGCCCCGAGCCGAAACAGATTGATACCCTTTTGATCATAAATTTGATGCGCCAAGCCGCCAGGCTGCGCCAGCACGGCACGCCCAGTTTTGGCATAGGTATAAGAGTGGTTGTTTTCGCCCTCGTCATAAAACCGTTCGGCAAGATTATTGACGGTGATGCCCTGCGTGTAGTCGTAGCGATTGCAGGTATTGCTGTGTCCGTCCTGCCGCAGCGGCGTGCCACCGTCAGGCGCATAGGCATCGATCGGCGTCGCATGCGCGCCCTGCCAGTGACCAGCAGGCTTCACCCCGAGATCAAGCAAGGCGCGGAGAATTTCGCCGGTATTGTGTTTTGAGCCACGTACTTTCATGAGATCGGCGTTGGTCCCAAGATAACGCGCCCGCATTTCTGCGTTAGCCTGAAACCCGCCAGCGCAGACGATGGTAGCGCCGGCTTGAAGCTCATAATCCTCATTGTCAGAGGCCACACACACGCCGTTGATACCGCGGAAATCACCGATAAACTTTGTCACCCGCGAACGATAACGGAGATCGACATCAAGATTTAGCGCGATCTGGCGCCAACGTAGAAGCTGACCCAAACCGCCGCCGACCGTATGAACGATAATACCCGGCTCAAAGTAGAACTTGCCCTCAATCTCGCGGCGTTTCTCGGGCTCAAACTCGATACCGGAATCATACATCCAACGCACAGCCGCGTTCGACTGGCTAACCATGAAATCCGCCAGCTCAGGATCGATCCGGCCCTGCGTAACGCGATTCAAATCGCTTTTGAATATTTCCTCGGTATAGGCGGGTATATGGAAACGGGCGAATTCATCAGCATCCCAATCCGGCACAATGTCGCGAATATCATCTGGACCAGAATAGACAAAGCGAAAACCGGTATGGGAGTAGCGAGCATTGCCGCCAAATTCGTCTTCAGGGGCTTTTTCCAACATGACGACTTTTTCGGCACCGTTTTGACATGCCGAAACCGCGGCCTCAAAGGCCGCACTGCCACCACCGACGATAGCGATGTCGCATTTCTCAGTGCGCACGATTCGCGATCTCCACCGATTTTAAACGAGTCGACTAGGCATCGACTTTCTCTTGCACCCGTTTGACGCCACGTTCGCGGTCGGCCTCATATTCCACTTCCTGGAACCCATGCACGGAAAGATCAAAGTTATTGCCTTCAGGGTCGCAACCTCGCTTTTCGGCATAGGGCCGGTTACGGGGACGATCCCCCGGTGCCTTCAAACCAAACTCTTCCATCTTTTTGGCGATCTCTTCCTGATCATCGATCTGGAATCCAAAATGATTGAGCCCGTTAGGTTTACCTTCGGCCTTTTGTGGCAAGAGAGCGACATTGATATAGCCGTCGGTGAGGTAGGTCGCGCCGCTTTTAGAACTGTGAAGAATCTTCATGTCAAATACCTGCTTATAAAATTCTGCAAGCTTTGGCGGATCCATTGAAACCATCGCAATATGTTTAATTTTAGCCATAAAGGCCTCCTGTTCCTGATTTTGGCTCATATGGCTAAAATCTTTATGGTTATCTTACGCCGGAACCAACTGTTCCAGAACCCATTTCGCAACATCGAAAAGCGCGGCATCTTCACCGTGACGTCCCATGACCTGGATCGCGACCGGCATTCCGTTTGGCCCTTTATGCGTCGGCAATGCATAGCTCGGCACATGCAATAAATTCCACATCCCGATATGGGTGTGATCACCAGTGCTGTTGCGATCGGGTGGCGCTTCGCCCGCCGTACAGGGCGCGATGATTGCGTCATAATCATTGAAGAGAACATCAAGATCGCGGCGGCGCTCCGCACCAACTTTCATCGCGTGCCTGTATTCTTCATATTTCCAAGCGAAACCTTTTGCGACACCTCGCTGCAATGGCGCGCTGAGCAGGTCGCGGTGATTAAACCATTCATGCGCCGTCGCCCGCGCCCGCTCGTAACTGGAAATGATGTCGCGGGCCGGAACCAGCTCATCAAAACTGTCGGGCAAAACCAGCTCGCTGATTTCCGCGCCTTTGGTGGAGAGCGTCTCGCGCGCAATTTCGATCGCTTCCACCGTCTCGGGTTTCACAATATCCCAGAGATGGGTTTTACAAATTGCGATCCGCGGTGCGGCAACCGGTGATCGTTCCAACTGTGCGGGGCGGCCAAGGAGGGCTGCACTCAACAATTCGACATCATCCATCGAGCGGGTCAGCATACCAAGCGTTTCGAGAGATTGTGCTGCCGGCCACACGCCATGAAGCCCGAACGTATCAAAGGTCGGCTTGTAACCAATAACACCGCAATGAGCAGCGGGGCGATGGATTGATCCTGCGGTTTGCGTTCCAAAAGCCGCCGGCACCATAAAATCGGCTACTGCGGCCCCGGAGCCACTGCTGGAGCCGCCCGGTGTACAGTCAAGATTATGCGGATTAGCCGTTGGCGGTGCCGCCATTCCGGCAAACTCGACCGTTACCGTTTTGCCGAGAATAACCGCGCCCGCCGCGCGTAGCAGCGCCACACAAGAAGCATCGTAACCAGCCCGGTGGCCATCATAGATCGGCGACCCCATGCCGGTCGGCATGTCATGTGTTGCGATGATATCTTTGACGCCAAACGGTACGCCATGGAGCAGGCCTTTCCGCTCACTGGCTTGATCACAAGCCCTTGCCTGCGCCAGTGCCAATTCAGGATCGATAAACGCCCAGGCCTGTACATCGCCATCGCGCGCTTCTATCCGGTCAAGGCAATCACGGACCAACCGTTCAGAGGTTATATCGCCACGCTCAATCGCCGCCGCAGCCTCGGCAAAGGAAAGTTCGTTCAACATGAGGTAACTCGACATCAAAACCGACGCCTACGCAAGCTTCGGACAAAAGAAAAGACGGCCCAACATTGCGAGGCCGCCCTTTTAAATTGAAATGTAACGCGCGCTATTCGAGGCGGTTGATCCCGTCAAATGCAGCGGTTTTGTAGCATTCCGCCAAGGTCGGATAGTTGAAGACGGTATCAACAAAATAATCGACAGTGCCTTCATGCGCCATAACCGCTTGGCCAATATGGATCAGTTCAGCGGCCTGCTCGCCAATAATCGACACCCCGAGCAGCTGGCGGGTTTCCATATGGAACATGATTTTCAACATACCCGTGGAGTCACCGATAATTTGACCACGCGCAATCTCGCGATAAAACGCTTTGCCGACCTCATAGGGAACACCCTCTTTGGTAAGCTGCTCCTCGGTTTTACCGACCACGGAAATTTCCGGAATCGTATAAATGCCATACGGAAACAGATCTGCGACGCTATGCGATTCATGATTAAACGCATGACAAGCTGCGAGTCGCCCTTGCTCCATTGATATTGATGCCAGGCTAGGGAAGCCAATTACATCGCCCACGGCATAAATATGTGGGACCGCAGTCTGGTGATTATTATCGACGATCAGCCGCCCTCGATCATCAGCATCGAGCTTGGCCGCTTCTAGGTTCAGTTCTGATGTCGCACCGGTCCGCCCAATACTATAGAGCGCCTTCTGCGTGACAATTTGTTTGCCACTTTCAAGAACAATGCGGACGCGCTTGCCTTTAGAACCATCAACAACCTCGAGATCACGAACCTCCTCGTCAAGCCGGAAGGTCACTCGGTTCTGACGCATCTGATAGACCAGCGTATCGATAATTTCAGCATCGACAAAATCCAACAGACGCGGTCGCTTATCGATAACAGTTACGCGTACCCCCAGAGTCGACAGGATCGTGGCATATTCCAACCCAATGACCCCGGCACCAACAACCGCCAGAGTCTTTGGTAACTCTTGCAATTCGAGGACATCGTCGCTGGTGAAAATACATTGCCCATCAAATGGAATTTTCGGATCTTTTGTCGTCTCAGTCCCTACCGCGATAACAATACGATCCGATGTGATGTCGCGTTGCCCGCGCCCATCAAAAAATGTAAGTCGGACAGTGTGCTCATCAACAAATGAAGCCCGTGCTTCCAATACCGAAATGCCATTCCGATGCAGTTGATGGTTCGTGACATCGATCTCGTTCCGGATCACGTGACCCGTCCGGAATAATAGGTCCCTCATCGTGATGTCGTTCTTAACCGAATAAGCCGAACCATAGACGTTACGCTCGCGATAGCCGGAAAGATGAACGGCTGCTTCGCGCAAAGTTTTGGAAGGGATCGTCCCGGTATTGATACAGACACCGCCAACAACGGTCTTTTGTTCGATAATGACCGTTCGCTTGCCAAGCTTAGCAGATTGAATTGCGGCGCGCTGTCCGGAAGGGCCGGATCCAATGACCAGCATATCGAAATCATAGAGAGGGGGAGAAACGACACTGGCAGTGTCGGAAGAGTCACTTGGCGAAAAATGTTCCACGTTGCTACCTGCTAATGTCATGGGCGTTCATGCTATTCGCAGGGACTCTGAGCTAGATATGGTAAAGATTTGTTAAACATTCTTGATAGTTAGGGCACATTTTAAAAAATAAATGTCTTTGAAGATTAATACTATTCCGCCAAGATATGGGCGTTATGGGCTGTCGGAAAAGCTGACAACTCAACATTTGTTACAAGCGAGGGCTGTGTGTTCCGTTTTTTGAACGGGTTGCGGTTGGTAGTGTGCTGTACGATTGTCGGCATGGTCGGGCTCGCTCATCCTGTTCTTGCCGCGCCAATTAGTATTCTCAGCTATAACATCCAAAACGCGATTACCAACCTGCCTGTAAATCCCGCCGCGCTGGGCTTCTTTGGTCACACGAATAGCTACACCGGGACAATTACCGATACCGGTGTCCAGGCGGATACCGGGTTTTTTGGCAATGGCGCGTTAGTCAATTACAGCGGCGGTACCGGTACGCTGATAGATGGAAATATCAGTAGCGGGTCGCAAGATAATCTGTTTTTTACAACGTCAGGCACCCTGTCATCCGATCCAGGTGCTGGGGTTCAATCCGTAGGGCTAACAATTACGTTATTTCTCGATGCGTTCTACACCATTAATACGGTTGAATTTTACGGCGCCAATAATCCAACCAGCAGCATTCCCGGTCGACTTAATGGCGTTGATATTGAGGTTCAGGAAGGTCCTGTCACGGGCTCTGAATCATTCTCGCCGACAACGCCCTTTGGTCCATTGAATTCCCAAGGTGTCCCGGTAAATGATCGCGCGACATTTTTGGGCACTGCTATCGATGGCCTGGTAACCGACCGACTCATCCTCACCAACTTCTCCTCAACCGGAAATGATATTTTTACAATTACTGAAATCTTGGCTGATGGCATTTTCGTTAAGGGGCTCCCGGCCCCTAACCAAATTGTGATATTTCTCGCCGCTCTTGGTCTGATTGGTGTCACCCGTGCCCGCACAAAAACACTCTAATTTCTAAAACAAACAGCGTTTCAAATTTCTAACAAATCGACTAGAGAGGCCTTGTGCGAAACGCAGGGTTTTGTCAAAGTCGCGCCGCAATTTCGGGAAGAGCAAGATGCTATCCGTTATACGGAATTCAAATGACGAAGCCATCTGGAAGCAGAAAGAACTGACAGCAAACGAAAGAAGTAGATGAGCGTATTTGATATTCAAGGCGATGCCCGGCGAGCGATGGATGTCATCCTGGACGGCGGTATCGCAATTATTCCAAGTTACGTCGGTTATGTAATTCTTGGCGCCACAACAGAAGCTATCAACAAGACCATCGAGGTCAAGGAACGTGGGCCGTCGAAATTAAACGCCGTTATTGGTTGCGCCTCGATGCATGCAGCCTTGCATCAGCTGGACGGCCACAATCGCGAAATTGTTCGTACCATTACGCAAGGCTATGACCTGCCAATGGGGACCGTCGCACCTGCAGACCTGGATCATCCTATGCTCAAAAATCTTGAGGCAGAAGTGCTCGAACGCACGACGCTCGGCGGCACCTTGGCGATGTTGCTTAGTGCCGGACCGCTGATGGATACAATGGCACAGCTCAGCTTTGAAGCCGGACGATTGGTCGTCGGCTCATCCGCCAACCTGTCGCTGCATGGCACAAAATTCCGCGCCCAGGATATCGAGCAACAGGTCCTTGACGCCGCTGATATTGTGATCGATTACGGATTGATGCGCTGGGCCAATTACGGCCGGTCTTCCACCATGGTCAACGTGCATGACTTTAGTGTTGTCCGTTATGGGAGTTGCCTCGATCTGATCAACGACGTTCTTCAGCGCCATTACGACTTCGCCCTGCCACCGGAACCGGAGCGTTAATCGGCTTTCTGAAAGACCCAGATATCACCAAGAACCGGCTCACCATATTCGGTGCGCAGCTGCTCAATATTGACGGAACGTTCAAGCAGATTAGACGTCTGTGCAACGCTACGAACATAGTTGCGTCCATGGGAATAGCGGCCCGATGCAGTTAGCTCATATCCCGCCGTTTGTTGATCCTCCGGTTGCGCTTCAAGCGAAAAGATTACGAAGCCTCCCGGTTTGAGAGCGCCGGTAATGCCGCTAAACAACGCATCGAGCGATCCAAAATAGATGAAGACATCGGCGCCCAGCACGAGATCATATTGTCGCGGCGCGTCATCCAAATAGCTGATGATATCTGATTTAGTGAGTTTCTTATAAATCCGCCGCTTACGCGCTAGCTTTAACATTTCACCCGACAAATCGACCCCATCAATCCGCTTAGCCAGGTCTTTAATAGCCACACCGCTAAGACCGGTTCCACATCCAAGATCAAGAACATCCAGGCCGCCATTTGCTTCCGGGAAACAATCCTTGGCCGTTTCGGCAAGAACAGCGGGCACCTGATATTCAAGTTCACCTGTAAGCTGTTCATCAAAATCCGGGGCAAATCGATCAAACAACGTCGCAACATAACCATTGCTCGCGCGATCTGGTACATCGGTCATCCCCATGGCGGACAACATGTGGAGGGCTTCGGGCTCACCAGGTTCAATATCGAGATAACGCTGATACCAACTGGCTGCTTCAACGCGTTCATCAAGGGCCGCATAACATTCTGCGGTGCCCCAAATCGCGTCCAGGTTTTCCGGCTCTACAGAAAGGGCCTGCTCATAAAGAGTAATAGCCTTTGAATAGAGTGCATCATCGCTCGCTTTCTCCGCGGCTTTACAATGAGTCTCTATCTCTTGTTCATTTGCGTTTTGGGTAAATTTTGCAGCCCGTTTCGTTTGTCCACGGTATTCAGCCACGGCCGCCCGGCCCCGCAACGCCATAAAGCTATTTTTGTCTTTTTGTAAAACTTCGCTGAAAAGCGCGTCGGCATCCCCAGCTTGTCCATCTGCCAGAAACCTCTGCGCCCATTCAATTTTGGTGTCTGCGGACACAAAATTGGGGTGAGTACGAGAACTGATTTTAGCCACCGGGAGAATGGATCCTGCAATCAAATTGATTGCATGGTCTTACACCAATTCTGTCGCCCTCAGAACCGAAATCGAGTTACCAGCGACTGCGGTTATTTCCACGGCTGTTCCCTCGATTATCGCGTCGGTTATTTGTATTACGGCGACGCCTGTTGTCATCATTTCTACGGCGACGAGTATCATTGCGCTTTTTGTTATTGTTACGGCGCGCACGATCACTCGTCGTTCTGCGGTTATTGCGACGACTCCTGCCTTTACCGCTCTTCCCGCTCTTCCCACTCTTACCGCCTTTGCCCTTCTTGCAGCGCCGTCGACGTCGCCCACGTCCGCTTGAACAAGGCGAGGGCACGACGAATGCTTGAGCATCCCGGTCAATATGCAGAATCGTCGGGGCGACATAAACAGTCGCCGCAGTAAGCCCAAGCCGGGCTAACGCGGCGCGGCGGGATAGTTTTGGTTCGCCGGTTTTATCTATGTCTTCTGGCACTTTGCTATCAGTCATCTCAATCCTACGAGCCAAACTAGCAAGTTGAATCTGCTCTAGAAATTATAACAATCGGTAAACCTTAAAGGGAATCCGAACGTGCGAACAATTACTTACTCTTTTTCTTCTTCTTCTTTTTCTTCTTTTTGCAACGCCGTCTACGCCGTCCGCGCCCACTTGAGCAAGGCGAAGGCACGACAAAGGCATGAGCACTGCGGTCGATATGCATAATCGTCGGCGCAACATATACAGCTGTAGCCGCCAACCCAAGGCGCGTTAACGCGGCGCGACGGGACAGCTTGGTCTCTGGAACATCTTCCAGATTCAGCTCGGTTTCCTGCTTAACTTTTTTATCAGACATGACACACCATCTGTATGACTTTACTAAACTCAGGTTTTACTACACATTGCGGAGCACTATATACGAGAAAATATTTGTTTTTCAATGACATAAGTCCACCTCAACAAAAATTGTCGCCAATGACCGTTGACGGCAGAAAGCAGCACAAATTCCCGCATTATTGTTAAAAAGTGAATTTGCCCGCGCTGGGGCAGGTAGGGGAGCAAACGACATTAAACCGTCCTTTTTCGGTACACATACTCAACCGACTCTCCCAACGCATGGATTTTGCCGTAATTTATGCAAGAATGCAAATTCTTAATCGTTTCACAAATTGGCGCCGATAGTTTTGATGTTACCGCTCGATCTTCCTTACGCCCCCGTCAACGATGGCCGCCGTGATCGGTTCAACAACCAAACGCCTTTGACCCGCGCGTTAACGCGCGGTGTATGCCGTCTCTTTGCCGACAGAGGATATGGACCGGTAACCGAGTTTCGCCTGCCGAATGGCCGTCGGGTCGACATTATGGCCCTGAGTAGCGGCGGTGAATTCTCGGTTGTCGAGGTCAAGAGTTCGGTGGCTGATTTCCGCAGCGATGCGAAATGGCCAGAATATCTACCCTATTGTGATCATTTTTATTTTGCTGTCCCTGATCATTTTCCTGTCGATATCTTGCCGGAGGACTGCGGCGTTATTGTCGCTGACTCATTTGCCGCGGTCATCGAACGCGAGGCACCAGAACGATCTCTCAACGCCACAAGGCGTCGGCATCAATTACAGCGATTTGCCCTGACGGCCAGCGAGCGACTGCAACGTCTGTCTGACCCCAGGTCATAATTTTACCAAAATTTTTAGTCGGAAACTTACGGCGCCATTCGTTCGATGGTACCGGTCGTGCTGTGACCTTCTTCGAGGTCAACCAGCAGAATTTCGCCGCCATAAGATTGAACAAATTCTGCGCCGACAACTTCGTCGACTGTGTAGTCCGCACCCTTAGCGAGCACATCGGGGCGTAGCGCTTCGATCAAGTTAACCGGCGTGTCTTCTTCAAACAGCACCACGAGATCAACGCTTGCTAAAGAGGCCATGACGGCAGCGCGCGACGCTTCATTCTGAACGGGGCGCGTCTCTCCCTTGAGCCGTTTTACCGACTCATCAGCATTTAGGCCGACGACCAGCCGGTCGCAAGCCGCTCGCGATTTTGCCAGGATCGCCACATGGCCAGGATGGATCAGATCAAAACACCCATTGGTAAAACCGACCCGCTCCCCCTGCTGGCGCCAAGCCGCCACCTGCTCAGCGGCAGCGGTAAGCGGCATAACCTTAAGCTCACCAGATATCTGCAAATCCTGACGCCGGAGCGACCCGGCAATTTCAGAACCATCAGCAACGGCAGTTCCGGTTTTGCCGACGACAATACCCGCCGCAACATTGGCAAGCTGCGCCGCATCAATTAACGAGCTGCCCGCCGCCAACGCCGCCGCCAGTGTCGCAACAACCGTGTCGCCGGCGCCCGAGACATCAAAGACCTCACGGGCTTCGGCGGATAGATGGTCAACACCGGCACGGGATACCAATGTCATACCTTCAGCGCTGCGGGTCACCAAAACATTGCCTATTCCGTATTCACTGGCGATGAATTTTGCCGCGGCAGCAGCGCTGTCATCATCAAAGATGTCCTTCCGGCTTGCTTCACAGAGCTCTCGCCGGTTGGGCGTTATTAGGGTCGCGCCGCTATAGCGGCGATAATCAACGCCTTTAGGATCAATAATTACCGGGCAACCAGCATCGTTCGCCGCGCCAATCAGCTCTATGATGCTCCCCGCCGACAAAACCCCTTTGTCATAATCAGAAAGGATGAGGGCCCCTGCGCCCGGAAGCGCAGCACAAACATGCTTGATGAGTTGATCACAAATTTCGGGTCCAACGTCTTCGGTTTCCTCGCGATCGACTCTCAACAATTGCTGTGGGCCAGCGACAAAACGTTCCTTGATTGTCGTTTGTCTCTCTGAATCGGTTATAAATTCTGCTGATATCTGATCATAATTCCCGACCAAACTACGAATTTCATCCGCTGCCTTATCGGCGCCAACAACACTGATAAAATCCACCGAGGCACCAAGGACCGCCAAATTCCGGGCGACGTTCCCAGCCCCACCAACCATGGCGTTCTCGCTAACCACCCGGCAAACCGGAACCGGTGCCTCGGGTGATATCCGCGATACGTCACCATAAACGAACCGGTCGAGCATGATGTCACCGACGCAAACAACCCGCGTTTCCCCCAACTTTTCAATCAGATCGAGAAGTTGTCGACTGTCGCTCATGTACCGCACCGCTGTTCCAAAACATCACACAACATGTGACCCAATATAATATGCATTTCCTGAATGCGGCCTGTAACATCCGATGGCACGACCAACACAGGATCCGCGAGTCCAACAAGTTTGCCGCCATCATTGCCGGACAATGCCGCCGGTGTAACACCAATTTCTTTGGCGGCCTGCAAAGCATTCAACACATTTGGACTATTGCCTGAAGTTGTAATCCCAATCGCCAGATCTCCCTCACGGCCCAATGCCCTGAGCTGTGATTCAAAAATGGAATCATAGCCAAAATCATTACCACCTGCCGTCAACGTCGAGCTATCTGTCGTCAACGCAATTGCCGCTAACGGCGCACGATTGATTTTGTAGCGAACGATTAGCTCAGCTGCGAGATGCTGGGCATCGGCCGCACTGCCGCCATTGCCAAAGAACATAATCTTGTTGCCGGCTTTAAGCGCGGATTCCGCGACGGCGCAAAGCGCCATAAACGGCTCGGCCAAGGCCTTGCGCGTTGCATGCATAACAGTTTCATGCTCGGAAAATTCTCGATCAAAGAATGACTTCAGGTCCATAATTCCCTTTCCATGAAATAAATACGCTGGCAGTGCAAGCACGAACCGCGTTGCCGATTCATAGTTAGCGCACGTTCAGAATAACCGATTAGGGGTTCCAGGGTTGAAAATGTTTGCTCAGCGCAAGTCCCTGGCATTGATATGAAGACCCTGATTCAGCGCCATAGAGCTGATCGGGTGTATCCGTCAAATGTTCGTATTTCAGGCGACCCACGAGTTGCCCATCCTCAATGATGAACGGTACGCCGTAAGATCGCACTTCGAGAACCGCGCGGGTCCCCGCGGCCTCGACATCGGCATGGCCAAAACCGGGATCAAAGAAGCCCGCATAATGCGCCCGGAACTCGCCGGTAAAAGCGTCGTAAGGGACCATCTCGGCGGCATGGTCAAAGGGGACTGATACCGCTTCTTTAGAGGCCAAAATATAGAAATCATCCGGGTTTAGAATTACGCTATGACCTTCCTCGCGGTAAATTGGGTCCCAATAATCGACCGGGTCGTAATGTCCGATCTTGTCGATATCGATCAAAGGTGCGTGCGGTTTGGCTTTAAATCCTACCAGATCGGTATCGCCAATTCCGGCAAGATCAACTGACAACGGCACACCACGGAACAGGGTATTGACCTCGCGTTCCGTGAGGTCACGATCAAGGACCGGTTGATCCTGCAAAAGTCTTTTTAGTTCTGCTTCCCGTACATCCGGGGTTCCCCGGCTCAGACGAAGTTGATTCAGCCGCGTACCGGTGCGCGCAATGACGCTAAACGTCCGCGGAAAGATTTCGGCATAGAGAGGCCCGTGATATCCCTTGGTCACGACGTCAAAATCTGGCGCCTGGTCAGTGATCAACCGGGTAAAAACGTCGAGCCTGCCTGTCGAGCTCTTGGGGTTGGCAACACCGGAAAGCCCATCGCTCAGCGCCAATGATTCCAGCAACGGCACAAGATAGACACAACCAGTTTCCAGCAGCGCGCCGCCCGTAAGATCAACTTCATGCAATCCAAAGTTCTCAATCTGCTCATGAACGGTACGGTTGGGCCCCGGCAAAAAACTGGCGCGCATTCGATAAGCCGTCGCTCCAAGTCGCAGATCAAGGCTAGCAGGCTGCACCTGCTGCGATCCTATCGGGTGCTCTGCGGTAATCTCGCCGTCCCGGATGAGGGCTGTGAGAGACTGATACGGCAAAACACCAGTATCGCGGCGCCCGCCTTGTGGCTCAGTATTTAACGGATGGCTCTGCTCATTCATGATCTAACGCCATAAGAAGGTCTTTCAATCGGAGGGCATTTTGGTCGGTTTCGACACCAATCAAAATCCCTTTCTTTCCCCAATCTATCCACAGTTTTACTATTGTTTTCTGATGTTTATCTAATTGTTTTTACTTAGAAAAACAACTTATCCCCAATTCTCGGGTTATCCACCGCCGAAAATGCGAATCAATTACCCTCGGCTTGGTCACTATTTTGATCAGCTAGCTCGTCAATGGCCACAAACATTTCTGCCTCTAGGCGCAGGAAATGGGCCTCCCAGGTCCAGTTTTGTTCGACAAACTTCCTCGCTGCCGTGCCAATAGTCTGGGCGCGGGTGGGCTCCGCAAAGAGATCGAGAATTTCTTTTGCCATGTCTTCGGGTTGGTCTGCCAAAACAACATGCGCCCCTGGTTCAGCGCCGATCCCTTCATTGGCAACCGTGGTCGCGACAATTGGTTTCCCCATTGCCATAAATTCGACCATCTTATTCTGCATCCCCGCACCTGCCTGCACCGGGTCGATACATAGTGCTGCCTTGGAAATATAGTCCGCTGGGTTCTCGACTTCGCCCGTTACTATGATGCCATCCGTCTCGCCAAGCGCGATCACTTCAGGCCGAGGGTCACGACCGACAATCATCAATGTTGCTTTGGGTTCCGCCTTTTTGATAAGCGGCCAGACATGGGCGACAAACCACGTAATAGCGTGGACGTTGGTATAAGTACGCAACACACCATTGAAAACCATCGAACAAGGTTCCGGCGTCACGTCCTCGCGCGGCGCAAAGCGCGAAATGTCGGTTCCGTGCGGTCCAAAGAAAACATTATCGATTTCTGGGAGTTTTTTTTCTTGGCAAATAGAGCGTATTTCAGCGACGTCCTGTTCACCGATCAGAACGGTGCGCGAAAAATCAGACCATACGCGCGCCTCATAATTCCGCACTAATCGACTTTCGACCGCATAGAGCAGCTTTTCTTTGAGATTACGATAATGCGCAACCATCCGGCGGGTGTTGAGGGATTGCGATAGCTGCATTGCAACAAATGTTGGCTTCGCGGGATATATCCGTCGCATCGTCTCTGCGCTGCGAATGTAGTAGCTATATCCAATATCAACATCATTGATGCCCTTTGCGATAGCAGCACGTTGGGCACCGTTAATGAACCAGCCAACCTGTAAGGGAAATCCCTGAAGGAGGCCGAACATCGCCCCCAGGGCACTCCGCAACAAACCGTGCGACTTTAAATGAACAGTCCGACAATGTTGCCCCAACCATTCTTGTTGCTGATCGGTCATCGGCTCACCGATATCGAGACCGTAAAGATCAATCGCATGGCCACGCGCTGACAAAAAAGAAATCAAATGGGCGACTGTCATCTGATCCGCGCGCGTCATCGGCAATGGCGTCCGCGAATAGGCGATAGCGATAGAAAATGTACGCGGCGACGGTTCAACTTGCATCTGACCAGGCAGATTGCCGGAAGCTGGTGTTGGTTTCTTTGCCATGACGCCGACCGCCGCCTAGAGCAGCGCCAAATTGATTACCGCAAGGGATGGGTCAAGTTTCTCGGTAACCGCTTTCATTGGCTTGCCAATAACCACAAGGGTGGGATCGGCGACATCACTGACCTCTTCGACAAGCAGCCTCGACAAATGCGGTAAATGTTCTTCGACAAAACGCAAGTTCGCACCAACGAGCGTTCGACCTTTAAGATCAGGGTCAAAAATACGCAGGTCGTAACCCTTGCCAAGCAATGTCTCTGCGAGATCAATTAACGGACTCTCTCGCAAATCATCAGTGTCAGATTTGAAAGAAAGTCCGAGCAACAGGATCGTTGCCCCCGGCGCGGCTTCGCTCATAACGCGATCTGCGAGAAAAGATTTATGGGCGGCATTTGACGGTAACGCCGACGCGATGACCGGGATTTGGATACCCCGCGAACTCGCAAGCGCGTTTACCGCCCGCAAATCCTTTGGCAAGCAAGACCCACCAAACGGCCCGCCAGGGCGGAAATAGGCGGGCGAAATATTGAGGCGTGTATCCGCCAGAAACGCGTCGATAACATGTTGCGGGTCAACTGACAGGTCGAGTGCGAGACGACCGACTTCGTTGCCGAACGCCACTTTCAATGCATGGAAGGAATTATCCGTTAGCTTGACCATTTCCGCAGCGGTAAACGGCATTTCAAATATCGGTGCCTCAATGCCCGCATAGAGACCGCGCAGTTGATGCGATGCCCCGGCTTCGCGTTCACCGATAACGATCTTTGCCGGCGCGTAATAATCGGCAATCGCTGTTGATTCCCGCAAAAATTCTGGGTTGAAAGCTATTTCATAGCGTTCGCCGGGCGCCCCAGCCAACGTCGTCAGCGTCGGAATGATCTTACTTTCCATTGTGCCCGGCGGCATCGTGCTGCGGAAAACAATCAGAGGGGCTTCATCACGGGCCGGCATTGCCGCCAATGTTTCGCCAATTTCCTGTGCTACCGCCATGATGTAACCAAGTTCAAGATTTCCGGACGCGTCCGACGGCGTACCGACACAAATAAGTGCTATGTCGGCGGCCGCCAAATGATCTGCGACGGATGTTGCTGTCTCTAAACGACCTTCAGAAACGCCCTGAGCAAGAAGCTCGCCGACACCGGGTTCTGAGACCGGTGATCGGCCTGCCGCAACGTCCGCTACTTTGACATCATTGACGTCTACGCCAACGACGTGATGACCATCTTTAATGAGACAGGCTGCCGCGGTTACACCGACATACCCAAGACCGCAGATTATTACTTTCATACTCGTCCTCGCAATCTACGCGCCTTTTAACAAGCCGAGAGCGTATCGAACAGCCCTGATAAATCTTCGGATTTTGGCGGCGCAGCGGTATCCGACCAGCTGAGCCACAACGCTGATTGACGCCGCTCGCCATTTTCTGCGGGAGAAATCGAAAAATTGTGCGCCGGTGTTTCAACACCAAAGCGCGGCCAATAACGTCCAGCTCCCCTAACCGAAAGCTCACCAACGAGCGCTTCTACCGAAACCGTATCGTCATTCTGACTAAACGATAGAACGTCAGTTGCCGTCTGCTCCCACGTCTGCGGCACCAAAAAATTGCTCATGCATTCAGCGGTGAGATTTCCCTGCATAACGTCACAGATCAGCATGGCCGCCCCTGGCCAAAGAGCGATATAGCGGCGCGTATCACCTCCAACATGGGCATAGCCATCATGACGACCAGCACACCAAATAGGGGCAAATTCGGCCAAAGCCTCCGACGTCAACTCCACAGCCCTGCCGCGACGGCCAACGCGAAATGACTTCCAGAATTCAATCGGCTCAACCCCCGCGAGATGCGGGCCATTATGTGATGCCGCAGAACGTGAGACGTCACGCAATTCGCCCGCCGTATAGGTCGGGATTGCGGGATCGACGATCAGCCGGTGACCGCCCACCGATGTCTCAACTGACAAAAAATCCGCGTGGGCGTGACCAGGATTGTCGTCGGGCCCGCAGAGACCGCAATCGAAGATCACAACGTCACCGTCCCGACCCAACCGAACATAGCCAGCCTCAGGCAGCCGAATTGTCTCTGGAGTCTTATCGAAATCGACCACCTGCGCCGCCGGTGGCGCCTCACCGATCCAAGAGTCATTAAACAACGCCACGTCTCCATCGGGATGGCTCATCACCAGCAAAGCATGGGCCATCGCAGATTTTGTATCAGCAAGCAGTATGGCGAGTTGGTCGTCGAAGACTCCGCTCGCGCACAGCACTTCAAAATCTAGGATTGAGAGGACGTGGTACATCGGACAGCGTTCAGCGTGCCCACCATCCGGTAGAATATTTTGGGCAACAGATTTACGCAGTGCCTTTGGCAAAAACTCAAACCCACTTGGCAAGCCACCAGCTGCTGCCGAGAATACTGTGAGCGCGACATAATTTTTGAGCAGATGATTATATTGCAAATCGCGTTCGAGATTCTCTCTAATGAACGCCGTGCATAATCGAACATGTTCAAGAATGCGCGTTTCGTTTTTTGCATCAGGCGTCGCACTTGCCTGTCTAAAGAGCGACAGCCCGGATAAGAGATTGATCATGCGGTGGCTAGCGGTATAAGCGTTCCACACATCGCGAAAGACGCCCGGGGCTGACCACGGGTTTTGTTCCTCTAGCCCATCGAGAATGCCGCAAACAATATCCAGATCGCCTTCTTTGCCTTCGGCGAGCAACGGTACGACATACCCCATATAGGCGAGGTTCATCCGGCGGAGCGGGTTGTTGCCTTCATGGAACTCGCCACGCCAGGAAATCTGATCGGCACTGCCGAATTCAAAATCTTGATTGAGCAGGCTAAACTTCCCCACCCGAACGCCGCTTGGATCATCACCATGAACGGTGCGCTGGAGTAACAAAACAAACTTGGCGAGCGCTTGAAGTTCAACAGTATCAGCACGCGGCATCGGCAACGCATTCGCCGCCCGGACTATCCGTTTGCGGGTGGCGTTCGGGAACAGCCCCATACGTGCTCGCGCACCCCGGCAAATAAAGCGGTAAACCCATTGCTCCGCGCTGAGATACTTAACGGTGCGCCATAGGCGGGGGAGATTCATCGAGAACTGTCTTACAGCGACACAGGAGCGCCAGTGCGGAGCGATTCACCAATCGCAATCGTCGCCAGGCTGACCTCAACGATCTCAGCCTCATCGACAGGGGCCGGACCACCCGTTGCTGTCGCCTCTACAAAGGCTTCAAGTTCACCTTTGTGACCTTTATCTTGATCAAGGCCTGCGCCAGTTTTGTTTTCTTTACCATCGGCGACAACGGTGATTGATCGGAAATTATCGATCATCACGACCACGCCGCCAGCATAGGCTTCGAACAATTCCTTAGAAAAGGCGGTATCCCCTTTTGCCGTGTAGGCGATTGTCGCCAAGCTGCCATCGGTGAAGTTCAGCGTTGCTGTCAGGTCGTCACAAGCACCGCGTGTCGCCGACGCGGCTGCCGCCTGTACCGACGAAATGGGAGACCCAATCAAGAAACGGGCGAGATCAACAAAGTGGCACATCTCGCCTAGGATACGGCCATTGCCTTCTTCTGGTGCATTTTGCCAACTATCAGAGGGAAGCTGTCCGGCATTTACCCGTAGCAGCACTACCCTCGGCGCTGGCAATTCAGCGAGCCGATCACGCATCTTGATCGCCATCGGTGCAAATCGACGATTAAACCCGACCTGGAAGAACGCATCCGAGCCATTGCGAGCATCAATGACGGAATTCAGCTGCTCCCGATCTAGGGCCAGCGGTTTCTCGACCAGAACATTTTTTCCAGCCTTCAAAGCCGCCGCTGTGAGCCCTGCATGACTTGAATGCGGCGTGGTAATGAGCACGGCATTGATGTCATCATTTTCAAACACCGCTGCTTCATCAGCAGCAGAGAATTCAAATCCGAAGGCACCCTGACTGTGTTCAGCAGAGATGCCACGCTGTGTTGCGATGGTATGAAGGCGACAGTTCTTCATATTCTTGAGACGCGGCAACAGCATAGTGCGCGCGAACGACCCGGCGCCAACAACACCCAGAACACAGTCACCAGCTTTTTTGCTGCCGGAAACCGTAATGGGAATCCGCAAACCCGACATCGGATTCTTTTCTTCGTTTGCATAATTCAGAACAACACCGAGGTGGGGCTCAGTATTGTCGGTCACCATGGCATATGCATCTTCAGCTTTGTCAAAGTCAAAACGATGCGTAATCAACGGCTCAACCGCGAGACGGTGATCGCTGGCGCGCGACATACGGCGTACAACCTCTTCGAGATTACGGGTTTCGGTCCATGGCACCCAGCCTAGCGGGTACTTCATACCGCGGCCTTCAAAATCGGGATCGTAGCGGCCCGGCCCATAAGACCGCGAGACGACCACCGACAATTCTTTATGCATAAACTCACGATAAGGAACTTCGGTGCCCGTTATGCCAACGAGACTAACCCGGGCCCGGTCCCGCGCGATACTGGCAGCGAGATTAAAGGGCTCGCTAGAATCAGTCGCCGCTGCAATCAACACGCCATCGCAACCGCGCCCGTCGGTGAAATCCATCACTGCTTCGGTGGGGTCACCAATGCCAAGATTCCAGGTCAGTTCGGCCCGACCGTAACGAGCGAGTTCAAGACTCCCCTCATTGTAATCAAAAACCGCTACCCTAATGCCCGCTAGGTCTAGTAGCTGAGCCGCCAGCTGGCCGACCAAACCAGCGCCGATAACGGCCGCACAATCACCAAACTCCAACCCCATGTTACGGACGCCATGCAGTGCAATGGAGCCCAGCGTGCCGAAGCAGGCTTCCTCATCATTAACGTCTTCCGGCACTGGCGATGCGAGGTTCAGAGGCACCACATTAAAGTCGGCGTGATTGGCGAGCCCTGCCCCTGCAACGGCGATGCGCTGACCAACACGGAATTTTCCTTCGGCGCCATCACCAACAGCAATCACATCACCGCAAGCGGAATAGCCCAACGGCAATGGCTCATCGAGCCTTGCCAGCACGGCGCGCATGGTAGAGGCAATGCCATCGCGCTTGGTCTTATCGAGGACCTTACGCACCAGATCCGGGCGCGCCTTTGCTTTGGCTGCAAGGCTCTTCTTGGCAAACTGAACGACCATGCGTTCGGTACCTGCGGATATAAGAGAAGACCGCGTCCGAACGAGGACATGACCCGACCGAACCTTGGGATCCGGAACTTCTTTGAGAGCCAGCTTTCCTGACCGGGCACTTTGGACGATCTGTTTCATACGTTTACACCTTCACACACTGTATCACGCCGGCGACTGCCGCTTTACAAATACTGCATCTTCCTGCCGGACACGTCCGGTATGTTTCGACGTCAATGTTCCCAGAGGCCCGGCATAATCCATGCCGCGATCCGCCAAGTAACGGTAGATATCATCAAAACCGCCAGCCCCATCATAGGCCTCCTCGAACGGCGCCTCGATAATAAGAGTTTCGATATCTCCGAGCCGGTCGCCAAAGCCACGGAGTACATCCATCTCTGCGCCCTGGACATCAATCTTGACGAAGAACGGCCCCGCCTCATCCTTTAAGATATCATCCATGCGGCGCAGCTGGACGGTTTCCGTCCGCAACAGCCCATCATCTGGGCGATCAGCCACAAAGCTCTCAGATGGCTCCAGCAAAGAGCTGTTCTGGCTGTCCTTTGTAATATGAAAATTCGCCTCACCGTCGTGATCACTCGCCGCACAGGCTTCCACGATAACGCTGGGCTCGTCTTTATATAAGGTCGCCATTTTATCGGCGAGATCGGCTGTCGGCTCGACACCAATAATTTTAGCCTCAGGCCACAGCCGATAGGCAAGATGCAAAAACTGCCCAATATTAATGCCGACGTCGATAACCGCCGCCGGACGCTGATCAATAATCCAGGGTTTGAGATATTCGTATTTTGGCCAGGCACCGTGCGAACGCGGAAAGCGCCAAAACAACTTTGCCGCCAGGAACAGCTTTTCAATTTTTCTGAAACTGAAGGAAGGGTCGGCATTAAGGCGGAAGCTCATGCGGTCACCGCCTGTCCGGACAGATCAGCAACGGGAGCTTCATCAAGCGCCCGACACCAGGCTTCTATTGCCATCAGCGGAAACAATGTCATCGCCGCATCAATCCTTCCCGCTAAAAAATCCTCGCGCAGGGATTTGACAGATTTAGCATCAAACAGACCCCGCTCCTCAATTGCGGTGGCCGCTGTCAGCTCTTCCATCAACGGTCGCGCCGGTCCTTTTAACCAACTTCGCACCGGAACACCAAACCCTTGTTTCGAACGGGTCAGCACATCATCCGGCACTCGCCCCTGTTGCGAGGCACGTAATATCTTTTTTGTTTGGCGGCTATCAATAAGCTGGTTAAGCGGCAGATCCCGTGCAAATTCTATAAGCTGCGGGTCGCAAAGCGGCACCCGCACCTCAACACCAGCCTGCATCGCCATCTTATCAGTGTAGTTGAGATTATGATCGGGCATGAAGCCGTTGAGTTCCAAATCAAGCAGGCGTTCGACCGGATTGAGACCTGCGGTCGCCGCAAATGATTTTCGAAATGCCGCCGGTATGCCATCCGCTGGAACTTCGGAACGCAAGCCGGGCGCGATCAAACCCAAAAGACGGTCCGCCCCAACTGCCGAGAAACTCATGGCGTCCGCCAGCATGGCTTCTTCATCAAGTCGCAAGAGGTCGCCAGTTCGTTTAATGCGTCGTCCGATGATCGAGGTCGGCGGAAATAATCCCGCGACCGTGCCAATCACATGCCGCAATCCTGGCACTTTACTGAATGCTGCATAGGCTAGCGCGGCCGTATGGCGTCCATATCCGGTAAACAGATCGTCACCGCCAACACCGGAGAGCAGCACCTTGATGCCGTTCTCACGCGCCGCCCGGGCGAGGAACAATGTTTGCAAAGCCGAGAAGTCCGCCGTTGGCTCATCCAGCGACCACACCATATCCTGCAAGGATTCGATCAGATCGGCGTCGGTCGGTACTTTAATCAACTTAACGCCAAAGCTCTCCGCCACCGACGCCGCAAAATTCTCGTCATCACCGAAATTGTCGGCACCGGTATCTGGTGTCTCGACCGTCGCGCAAAAGGTGGTGATGTTTGACGGCTCGGTCACTCGGCACATGGACGCAACAATCGCGCTTGAATCGACACCGCCCGAGAGCAGTGCCCCAACCTCAACATCGGCGACCATCTGTTCGGTCACGATATCATCAATGAGTGATCGCAAATCATCCGATGTTGCCGGGTTGGACGCACCCGCAACCGGGGTCCGATAATACTGATTAATACGGACACCTGTGGAATCGACGGTGAGGGTACAACCTGGTCGAAGCTTGCGCACTTGACGCAACATTGTCGCTTCGCCAGAGGTCCACAGGAACCCGAGATGGTCAGCGACAGCAACAGGATCAATCTCACGCGAGAGATCAGGGCAGAGCACGAGCGATTTTAGCTCACTGGCAAACAAAAACCCGTTTGCCAATTCTGCTAAATACAGTGGTTTAACACCTAGGTGATCACGAGCAATGAACAGACGCCGCTCATCACTATCCCAAATGGCAAAGGCAAAAATACCGTGCAACCGGTTCAGACAGTCTGGGCCTTCCCGTAAGTAAAGGTGAAGGAGAACTTCAGTATCACTGCTCGTCTTAAACGCCACGCCGGCATTTTCCAGAGATTTTTTGAGCGCGCAATAGTTATAGATCTCACCATTGAACGTCAGGGTATAGCGCCCATCAGGGCTAACCATCGGCTGTGCCGCTGCATTGGAAAGATCAATAATTGAGAGCCGCGCATGGCCGAGAGCGACGCCCGCCTCTGCATCAACAATGCGGCCATCGCCATCAGGCCCGCGATGACGCAATGACGCCACCATGGCGTCGATCAGTTGCTCTGGCCAAGGCCCGAGGAATCCGGCAATACCGCACATAGGCTTTACTGTAACTCTACTTTATCTGTCGACTGGAAGAATATAGAAAAAGTTGTTTTTTTTCAATATCTTGCGTGGCTACTCAAGAATGTCTTTGTGTTGTTGGTAAAGCGGCGAATTTGGATCCCGCATTTCCTTTACCTTGATGACAATCTGGTACTCAAAAAACATCTTGAGCAAGCAGTAGCGCAACCCCATGCGACCGTCGAGGAACCCTAGCTTTAAAATGTACATGAAGATAAACAGAAACATTGGCCGAAACGGCAGATAACGCTGCGCGAAATTCTTAAGCGCCCGACGGCGTTGTGGGCCACGTTCAAAGAAGTTACCACCGAGTTTCTCACCACCAGACTTTAACCGCGCGCGCGCAATCTCCACCGCCTCAAGTGATGTGTAGTGATTATGGCGGTCAAAAAACCGTTCGATTCCCTTATCGTCATCATGAAGCAGATGGTCCTTCAGGTACCCTGCCGGGCCATCAACAATCATGTGCTCGTGAACGATGCGATCTTCGTAGCGGCCATGCCCGGCCTGAATCAGCCGCAGATTAAAGTCTGGATAGACGCCACTATGTTTCATCCAGGTGCCGCAAAACACTGTCTTGCGTGCAATATGATACCCGACCGGTCCGTCTTGGGTTTTTACAGCATCTTTTATTTCCGCAGCCAGCAAGTCTGTAACACGCTCATCTGCATCGAGGAGCAAAACCCATGAATTTCGGAAATCAATATTGTCCAGTGCCCAATTCTTATGAACCGCAAATGTATCAAACACCCGTTTTACGATTTTCGCGCCAGCCTTCTCTGCAATCGCGATGGTGCCGTCGGTACTATGAGAATCATAGACAATAATTTCATCCGCCCAGGCAACAGACGCGATACATTCTTCGAGATTTCGCTCTTCATTCTTTGTCGGAATGAGAACAGATAACGGCGCTTTTTCAGAAGACGACATAAAAATTCAGCTATACTCGTATACTAGGTGCCGATACATCATAGACTATTGTAATGGCTGATATAATAGATAGCGGCCAACTTGTAGAGTATTTGTTCATGTCGCTCCAAGCCGCGTTCATACGAGACGCACCATGAAAGTGTTGAGACTGATTGGCGGGTTGGACCCCAGCCATGGCGGCCCCGCCGTATCCTCGATGAACAGCATTATCGCGACGCAGCGTGCGGGTGCCGACATAACATTTGCGATTCCCCTGGAACCCACGGGTCGCGCCGCTATTGAACCTGCGATTGCGCGGTTGGAACAGGAAGGGGTTTCTGTAATCACTTTCGACTGTGCCACCGGATTTGAAAAACTCTTCCCCGGATGGGGGGTAAACCCAAAGCTCGCTTCGTGGATCAGGCAAAACCGGCAGGACTTCGACATCATCCATTGTCATGGCGCATGGCAAATGGTGACGTTGCTTACGTCTCTCTTCGCTAACCGCGGTCCCGCAACAGCCCTGACGCCACATGAAAGCCTGACGAACTTCGATATCGCGCAATCGCCCAACGCCGTGACCAAGTTTCTCAAACCGCGCCTAAAGGCTCGCTTTCTAAAAATGTTCGACCTATTCGTCATGTCCTCTGGCCTCGAAGCCCGCGACAGTTTGCCGGAGAATATTGCCGCCTCACCGCGAACTGCTGTCATATCGCATCCAGTTTACGATGACATGTCACGTCACCTTTCTGCGCGAACTGAGATGCCGACTGATGGCTCCTTGCGGCTCGGCTATCTTGGCCGGCTCCATCCAAAAAAGAATTTGGCTCTAATGATCGAAGCGCTCTCCAAGCTGGAAGCCAACGTAACTTTGACTATCGCAGGAACAGGCCCCGAAGAAGAAACCTTAAAAGCCATGGCTGAAACGCTTGGCGTGACGGGGCGTATTAATTGGCTCGGCTTTATTCAGGACAAAGAAGCGTTCTTCAGCCAAATCGATCTATTGGTCATGCCATCGGAATATGAATGCTTTGGTATGGCCGCCGCGGAAGCAATCGTCGATGGCATTCCCGCCATTGTCTCGCGAGAAACCGGGATCGCTGAAATTGTTGAACGTCACGGTGGTGGCATAATTATTGCCCCTACCACTGATCAAGTGATCTCAGCCATTGAGAAATTACTGGATCGCCCTGATCAGTGGATCACCCTTTCCGAGCACGCTATCAAATGCGCCGAACAGGCATTATCCTTCAAAAAACATGGTGAAGCGACGGTTGAAGCCTATCGGGAATTATTAGTGCGAACAGAAAAACACTAGCTATAACAGCCAGTTCGCGTTAGTGACGGGGCTAATTATGTGCGATCATTGAGCCCTGACCCTTTTATTAGACATGTTTTAAAATGACCGCGGACAATCAGCCCGAATATCGCAAGCGCATTTATGACCGCTACCTCACCGCGGGCTCTGCCGATATTCCATTTGAAAATCCCGACGACGCACCGGGTGGTCTGCTCGATTTGTTTCGGACTGTTATCCGCAATCATTTTCCTGCATCCAAAGAGGCACGTATTCTCGACCTTGGCTGCGGTGCCGGATTGCTCGTTCACTGCGCCGCACAAGCGGGCTACACGAATATGTCTGGTGTCGATATTTCACCACAGCAAGTCGAAGCGGCACAACGTCTCGGTATTGAGGGCGTTCGTCAGGGCGACGCGATGGGCGCTCTTCTTGCCCTCGAACCCGATTCCCACGACGCGATTGTCAGTTTCGATGTATTGGAACATATGACGCGCGATGAATTAATTGCCCTGATCGATGGCGTTCGTGCAGCGTTAAAACCTGGGGGTCGCTGGATCATCCATACCGCAAATGCCGAGGCGCCTTTTTATGGCCGGGTCCGATATGGCGACCTCACGCATGAGCAGGCTTTTACGCGAACGTCACTGCCACAGGTTCTGCTCGCCAGCGATTTTTCACGCGTCGCCTGTTATGAAGATCCGCCGGTACCCGGACGCCTTGGCGGGACCGTCCGATGGCTTATGTGGAAGCTTGTCCGCCTGCCCGCACTATTATGGCTCATCGCAGAATCTGGCGGTGACGGGAAAAACGCCATCCTCTCGCAGAACCTGCTGGCCGTTGCTGAGAAATAGAGCCACGTCATGTGTGGATTAGCCGCCCTATTTTCCTATGGGGCGAGTGCACCCCCCATTGATCGCAGCCAGCTTGACGCCATTCACGACCGGCAAGCCGCGCGCGGTCCTGATTCAGAAGGAATCTGGATATCGGAGAACAACCATGTCGCCATGGCACATCGGCGTCTGTCGATCATCGATTTATCAGATGCCGGGGCGCAGCCCATGGCTTCAAAAGACGGCGCCTATCGCATCGTCTTTAACGGCGAAATTTATAACTATCGTGCTCTCCGGCAACAGCTGATCGAAGACGGCGTAGCGTTGACGTCAAACTCCGATACCGAAGTTCTACTACAACTTTATATCCTACACGGCCCGGCAATGGTCGATCTATTGCGGGGAATGTTTGCCTTCGCAATCTGGGATGAGAAACGTCAGGGCATGTTCATGGCGCGTGACGCCTATGGCATCAAACCTCTCTACTTTTCTGATGACGGGACGACATTGCGGATTGCATCTCAGGTGAAAGCGCTGATCGCCGGCGGTGGTATCGATACTTCGCCCGCACCGGCCGGCCATGTCGGATTTTTTATGCTGGGATATGTTCCAGAGCCTCACACTTTGTATAAAGGTATTAAGGCGATACCGGCAGGTGGCAGCCTTTGGGTCGACACCTCTGGGCGCGGCGCACCGCACAATTGGTTCGATCTGACGAAAGAACTCAGTGAAGTCGACCCAGCGCCTTACGACGCCGAAGAATTGCGCGCTGCTTTAGTCGACAGCATACAGCATCATCTTGTCGCCGATGTTCCGGTTGGGGTGTTTCTTTCCGCCGGCCTCGATTCCTCTAGTCTCGTTGCGTTGGCCTCTGAAGCGCAGGGAACTAATTTAAGAACCGTCACTCTGGGTTTTCAACAGTTCAGGGACACTGAAAATGATGAAGCGCCATTGGCAGAGTTCCTCGCGCGACATTACGAAACAGATCACGAGACCCGCTGGATCGAAACCAACGATTTTCGCGACAATGCCGATCACCTCATGGCAGCAATGGACCAGCCCAGCATCGATGGCGCTAACACCTATTTTGTTAGCAAGGTAACCCGCGAGGCTGGATTAAAGGTCGCGCTCTCTGGTGTTGGGGGCGACGAGCTCTTCGCGGGATATCAAAATTTTCAACAGGTCCCCGGTCTTGCACGGGCGCTAGGATTGTTCCGATACTTACCCGGTGTCGGCAAAGCGCTCCGCGTGATAACCGCGCCAGTTATAAAGAAAATGACTTCGCCCAAATATGCCGGACTTTTTGAATATGGCAGCCGGTTGGGTGATGCTTATCTGTTGCGGCGTAGTCTCTATATGCCATGGGAATTGCCCGAGGTGCTTGACCCCGAACTCGTCCGCGAAGGGCTGGAAGCACTCGCAATCACACAACAACTTTCAAAGACCATCGGTGAAATTGGATCACCGCGCATTTCGATGACAGCGTTGGAGTCAGCCTGGTATATGCGCAACCAACTATTGCGTGATGCCGACTGGGCAAGCATGGCCCACTCGCTGGAAATTAGAACACCGTTGGTGGACATCACACTGCTTCGCACTCTTGCGCCAATGATTGCTGGGGATCGCTCACCAACCAAGAATGATATGGCAACATCCTTGGCAAAACCGCTGCCCGATGAAATTCTGTATCGTCCCAAGACGGGCTTCAGTATTCCGATCCGTGATTGGGTCGGTGGCGAGAAGCAAGGGACGCGTGGCGGCGATTACCGTGACTGGGCTAGGTATATATACGACCGCCAATGGAACGGAACTATTCAATGAGCTACGACGAAATGCGGCGGAGAATTCGATTTGTCTGACGTGAAGAAACTGCTGATCTACCGCATGGGCAGCCTCGGCGACACCGTCGTCGCCTTACCGGTCTTTCATATGTTGGCGCAGCAGTATGCCGATGCAGAACGCCGCGTGCTAACCAACAAACCCGTCAATAGCGACGCCGCTGCAATTCAGGCTGTTTTGGGTGACGGTGGGTTTGTCGACGGGTATTTCGCCTATCCGCATGGCACACGCGATTTTGGCGCTCTGAATAGTTTACGGAAGTCGATCCGCAACTGGGGTCCCGATTTGGTCATCTATCTAAACGAGCCGCGCGGAAATCTCGTCCAGTTTCGAGACATAATTTTTCTTAAACTGTGCGGTGCCCGGCACATTGTCGGTGTGCCGGCGATGCCAGATTTACGGACCCACGGTCAAAATAATGAATTAGGTCTGTGGGAACCCGAAGCCTCTCGGCTCGCGCGGTGCATGGCTGATATTGGAGAAGTCGATTTAGACAGTGCAGAAAACTGGTCGCTAAACTTTACGTCAGGCGAAGAAGAAAAAGCTCAAATGTCATTGGCAGGCTGGAGTGGCAAAGACAATTTCATTGCCTTTAGCATCGGTGCCAAGATCGATTTCAAAAGCTGGGGTGATAATCGCTGGGCTGACCTATTGGCTCAAATTTCGAGCAACCATCCCGAGCTAGGGCTGGTATTTCTGGGTGGTCCCAATGACGGAGAACGGTCAGAAGAAGTAGCAAAAGGCTGGACAGGCCCAAAACTTGATCTTTGCGGAACACTGACACCACGTGAGAGCGCCCTGGTTATGGGCAGTGCCCGCGTTTTTATGGGCCATGATAGCGGGCCAATGCATTTGGCCGCCAGTGTCGGCACCCCATCTGTTTGTGTCTTTAGCACCCATGCGAAACCTGGAATTTGGTTTCCCTACGGAGAACAACATCGAATTTTATACCCTGGTTTAAAATGGTCCGGTGGCAACCCGCTGGCAATGCGTGATGCCACTGGTGAAACCAATATCACCCTTATTCCTAATAGTGATGTCGAAGACGCGTTTAATTCCCTCTTGAAGTAGCGCGCGATATAATTCAAACGTAGTCGCGATTTGTTTCGCCACAGGCCGTAACACCCGGTATTCTATCGAGTGCTGTCGCCTGATCGCGTCCAATATTTATTGAACCTGGCGACTTTAGTATGCGTTGTAAAAATGAACCGTAAAATCCGTCTTGCCTATCTTGTCAGCCACCCGATCCAGTATCAGGCACCTCTTCTGCGCCAAATTGCAGCGGACCCGGACATTGATTTAACGGTTTTCTTTTGTAGCGATTTCTCAATACGCAAACATGTCGATGAGGGATTCGGCCAAGTCATCGAATGGGATACGCCCCTTTTAGAAGGCTATAAACATGTTTTCCTGAAATCCTGGGGTGATGATGGACCACCATCAGCAACGCGCCCTATCAATAGCGGCCTGCCCGGCGCTCTCAAAGAGGGACAATTTGATGCGCTGTGGGTGCACGGCTATATGCGGCTGTACCATTTGATCTCGATGCTCCGCGCCAGAACGATAGGGCTTACGGTTCTCAACCGCGATGAGGCCTGGGAGTTCAGCGCCGCCCGTGGCCCAGTCAAAAATTTTATCAAACACCTATTCTTTTTAGCAATGCGCCGAATTTGTCATGGCTGGTTGGTTATTGGCTCCGCCAATAAAGAATATTATCTGGCACATGGTATGAAGGAAGAAACGACCTTCCCGATGCCCTATACAATCGACAATCAATACTTCCGGGATCGGGCAATCGCCGCGGATCAGGACAGTTTACGGGCGGAGTTAAAGTTAGACCCTAATCGCCCCGTCATTTTGTATGCCTCTAAATTCATGGAACGCAAACGGCCGATGGACCTTGTTGAAGCTGTGGCTCGATTGCATCAAGACGCGAAGAACCGGCAGCCCTATCTCTTGATGGTCGGTGACGGTGAACAACGCGACGCCCTTGAACAACAGGTAAAAGATCTCAGTATCGAGGAATCCGTCCGGTTTACCGGATTCCGCAATCAGTCCGAGCTGCCGTCCTTCTACAGTCTATGTGACGTTTTCGTTTTGCCATCATTCTTGGAACCTTGGGGACTGGTTGTTAACGAGGTCATGACAGCGGGCCGTGCTGTGGTCGCCAGCGATCAGGTTGGCGCCGTCTTTGATTTAATCCGAGATGGCGAGAATGGGTTTGTGTTTCCAGCAGGGGATGTCGATGCCCTCACCACGTCACTGGGCCGGATCGTTTCCGATCCTAGCCTTTCTGAAAAAATGGGCCAGCGGAGCCTTGAAATTATCGAGAATTGGGGATTCCGGGAGGATATTGAGGGGTTGAAACAAGGGCTCAATTACTTCCTGACGAAGGACTAACGGTGACCACACCGGATAACTCACCAACACCATCGCCACAGGGGCAGGAGGGCATCCATCGGCGAATTGCGCAGGGTATAGCCGGGAAAACTTTCGGCACTGTTATAAATTTTGGCGAACAGATTCTACTCGTACCGCTGTTTCTGGCATTCTGGACACCAGCCCAGTACGGCGACTGGCTCGTTCTATTATCAACGGCCGGCTTTATCGCGATTTTGGACTTTGGATTGCGAACGTATTTTGGAAATTCTCTTCAAGGCGCTCTTTCTAGGGGCGAACATGAAGAATTCCTGCAATTACTTCGCTACGGTACATTCTTTTATACAATTCTTGTTGCTACCGGTTTTGTCATTGCCCTCTCCCTGAGTTACTTCGTTACGTGGCCAGAACTTCTAAATGTAAAAACACTATCGGCCTTATCGTCGGCGCACGTTTTATCTCTTTTATCAGCATATTTTCTTTTAACACTGCCGTTTGGATTTATTAGCTCGATTTATAGGGCTTACGGTGAATACGCCATCAGCGTGATGGTCAGCAATCTAACGCGGATTGGTCTGTTAGCAGCGATCGCCGCGATGCTTACCATCGAAGCGTCTATTACATCCATTGCCCTGGTTTACGCTGTTATTGCTGGAGTGACGTGGGCATCCGTTGTCATCCATCAGAAACAAAGATATCCAGACTTGGAGTTCGGCATTGCCGTTCCAAATAAGGCCGCCTTTAAAGAAGCTCTGTCGATTGGTCCAGCCTATGCGATGGTGCCGATTGCAACTGCCCTGAGCATCCACGGAACAATTTTGTTGATTTCGTCCCTCGCTTCTTCGGGGGCGACAATTGCTGCATATAATACCATTCGGACTTTGACTGGATTCGCTAAATACGTGTCAGATCAGGCTTTGCAGGTATTCGGCGTGGAGGGAGCGCGTCAGTTTGCACAGCAAGATTGGGAAGCGCTAGCTCGATTATACAAATTCATCGCCAGAATAGCCGGGTGTAGTTGCGGCACGCTTGGCGGCTTTATTGCGGTCATTGGCCCGCCGTTCTTTTCGCTGTGGACAATCGGGAAAATTACGTTCTCGGACGCTGTTTTTTGGCCGCTTCTGGGGGCTACTGTATTTGCCAGCCCGTCGCTCGCCGGGGCGACAATTCTGTCGTTTATCAACAGACCCAAAGGCATGGTGAAAGCACACATCTCAGGCGGTGTAACCGTCATCATATTGTGTTTAGTCCTCATTCCTCAATTCGGCGCAGCGGGTGCGGCCTGGGCAGTTCTGGCAACCGAGATTTGTTTGCTCTCCATCATCGTACCAATCCATGCCGCCAGAGTTATTAAGGAAAATCCGTTGCGCAAAATTCTTCAAGGGCAAAGCTTCGCCTTGATTACATTTTGTATAAGCGCGGGCATCGCGACATTCGCTCTTCAACTGTCCGGGAAACCGGACCTGTTCGGCATCATCATTGCGTCTGTGGTTTGGGTCTTGGCTACGGCTGTACCGTTGTATTTTCTGGCTTTTGATCAGGCCGAGCGAATCTGGATTAAAGATAAATTATCGGGCTCAATCTCACGCCAATAGGCGCTCTCTTAGTCCCCATACACATCATGGCCGCGTTCTTTCGCCAGCGACACGCAGAGTGGAATTAGTTTATCGCCATAACTATCCCAGCCACCAATGTCTTGCGCTTTTTTGGCAGCATTTTCCGACATGGAATCCAAGAGTGTCTTGTCGTCGTGAAGCTGAACAAAACGCTCTGCTAAAGAATCCACGTCAGTTGCTTTGTAGATAAACCCTTCTACGCCATCAGTGTACAGGTCCTGTCCCCCTGTACTCTCGCTTGAAATGACCGGACAACCGCATGCCAGCGCTTCCGACATGACCATGCCAAACCCCTCTTCTATACTCGGTAACACCAGGACGCTCGCACGGGACATGTGGTTCACGACCTCCGGTTGGAATTGTGGCCCCAGCAGCTCAACATTATCCACAGGATATCTTTCGAGCAGAGCCTTGGTTTCAGGTTGCTGGTTACCAACTATCCTCAATGTTGCACCAGGGATATTGGCTTTCTTAAAGGCCTGGAGTAAATAGTGGAATCCTTTCCGAACGCCAAGGTTACCGACAAAAAGGATACAGAATTGAGAATCTCGTTCACATGTTCGTTTAAAGCTCGACAAGGGGACACCAAACGGAATATCGCGAATTCGAGCCGGATCAATCCCTTTTTCAATAAAACTTTGCCGGGCGAAAGAACCCGGCACCAACACGATATCGGCCTGCGCGTACTCTTCCTCTTCCCGATCGATCATGCGTTGTTCTGTCGGGATGAAGGGAAGGCCCAACATGCCATATTCTTCCTGTAGCAATTCATTTTGACTGGCAATATGCGACGCTGATCGCACGCAAATATAGGCCGTCCCCCGCTCTTGTGCCGCCTTACCCGATTTGAGACCTATCCCCGATAACGCCATATAAATATGGCAAGATGGCATCGTTCGACTTATATGATGATCGATAGCTTTTTTGGCCAGCCACGCCATTTTCATGCCGTTCGATATGGATAACACGCGAAGACGTTGCAAAATTTCAAACGGTGTTTGTATCCACGGGTAAGTAAGTAGTAACTCAGGGCGCACTGGATATCGCCTCAGAAAATGCCTTGCTAAACCTGAATAAATCGCTGCCAGTGCATCGCGTTGCTGCAACTGAAGCGCGGCTTCAAAGGAATGGAAGCGACTAATCGTCGACATGCAGATTTTGACTTGTTCTGACAATGCTTCCTACGCAATCAGTTCCAAAAAATGAATGCCGAAAAATCCATAATATACAGTATAGTAGCAGAAATTTACGTTTAAGTCCTATATAGTCAATGACGACAATGGTTCATCAGTTAACCCGAATTTGGCCACCCGTACGGGAATTTCGGCTTCTATAAAGGCGTGACGGTGTACGCAAAATCCCCCATTCCCGGCACACTGTTCTTTTGCGTCGCAATGTCGTTTATCGGTATCCTGAATTATATTCCGGCGTCCGAAGGCTCATATCACCCCGTACACTTTATTCTCGGTATGGCTCAGATCGTGTGCTTTACGCCGATGACACTTTATCTGTTTAAGCCAAGTGAACGACTGCCGTTTTTTCAGCTTATTTGCATTGTTTATTCTGTTCATTACACCTGGTTCCCATTTTACGGCGCGCGACCCTACATACTGTTTGACCATCTGGATCTCGATGATCTTTTCAAACCGGCAATTTTGATATTTTTAGGAATGCTATCAATGGTTGTCGGATATTACTGGCGACCCATTAATCTGATTTTACGCTTCATTCCACCGATGCAACTCGAATGGGAGCCAAAAAGCGCAAAAAAGATTTGCATCGTTTTCATGGGGATCGGCTTCTTCGGCATTCTCGGCATGAAGACTGGCCTCGGATCAGGCTCCGCAGGACAAATCATCAACTTTTTGTCCAACTTCTCAGTAGTTGGAATTCTCGCTTTTTATATTCTCAGAATCCGGCGCCAGATTACATTGACCTCGGCATTGATGGTTTGGCTGCTATACGTGCCCGCCTATATGGGTCTCGCTATTTCAGGAGGCAATTCCGGCCCGATTGGAACCTTTAGCCTCGCTGTCATCATGACGTATATCGGTGAACGGAAAAAAATTCCGTGGGTGGTCATCGTCCTTTGTGTCATGGCGCTATTTCCATTCATGTACGCAAAATTTGAATATCGCGACCAGGTTTGGACTGATACAGGGCATGTCGAACAAGAGGGACTAGGTGACGCTGCCGAGAACACCGCTAAATTTGGCAAGATTGCCGCCAATAGCTTTACCGCAGATCCCAAAGTTGTCAAATTTGCCCTCCACGCCATCGCGATTAGATTCGATATCTCCTTTATCTTCGCCTACATCGTGGATCAGGCTCCGAGAAGGGTGGACTACCTATATGGAGAGAGTTACAGCGACATAATATACAAGCTAATTCCGCGCTTATTATGGCCTGACAAACCGAATCCGTCTTATGGCCAGCTGTTTGGTCATATGTTCCAGTTTCTCGCACCCGATGATACCAATACCTCAATCAACTTCCCACAGCTGGTAGAGATGTACGTCAATTTCGGCATTCCCGGCGTCCTCCTGGGAATGTTCATATTGTCACAGGTGTACTGGACGCTCTGCTATTTTATGAATACGAGACAAGTTGGTGATTGGTTTGCCGTCTTCTCGGTGTCTATCTTCGCGGGCCTGATTCGCGTCGAGTCAAACTTCTCACTGGTAGTCGCCGGAATTTTCTACCATGTCGTCCTATATTACGTGGTCGGCTTCTTTATCCGAACCCAGACCAAGCGTCAGACACGTAGACCTCGTATCCGTGCTATAAATTATTAATCTTCTATTCAGCGGATAAGCGGTCATCGAAGTATGCGATGGTCTTTTGCAGTCCTTCTTTGAGCTGAATTTTCGGCTCCCAATCCAGCATGTCGCGCGCAATTGTTATATCCGGTTGGCGCTGAACAGGATCATCAGTCGGCAATGGCTTGGAGATTATTTCAGATTTCGAACCAATCAATTCTATGACAGTGTCAGCAAGTTCACGGATCGTAAACTCGTTGGGATTTCCAATATTCACCGGACCCGTGAAATCATCACCGGTCGCCATAATCCGAATAAAAGCCTCAACAAGATCATCAACATAGCAGAACGACCGCGTCTGCTCGCCATTACCATAGATCGTTACCGGGTCGTTGCGTAATGCCTGAACGATGAAATTAGACACAACGCGTCCATCATTGGGATGCATGCGCGGGCCATAGGTATTGAAAATTCGGGCGACTTTGATCAGCAAATTATGCTGGCGACGGTAGTCAAAAAATAAAGTCTCCGCGCATCTTTTTCCTTCGTCATAACACGCGCGCGGGCCAATCGGATTTACGCGGCCCCAATATGTCTCCACTTGAGGATGGACTTCTGGATCGCCATAAACCTCGCTCGTTGATGCCTGAAAAATCTTGGCTCTCACCCGCTTTGCGAGGCCGAGCATATTGATAGCACCATGTACGCTCGTCTTCGTCGTCTGAACCGGATCAAACTGATAGTGTACCGGTGAGGCGGGACAAGCGAGATTATAAATCTCATCCGTCTCAATATAGAGCGGAAAGGTCACATCATGTCGCATCAATTCGAAATGCGGATTTTGAATAAGATGTGCGACATTATCCTTTGATCCCGTAAAATAATTATCGATACAAAGGACATCATTGTCGGCGGCAAGCAGCCGTTCGCAAAGGTGCGAACCGATAAAGCCTGCGCCGCCCGTAACCAAAACCCGTTTCTCAGAGGCCATAATTTGTCACCATACTACGCTATAAGTTTGACTAATTTCCCGAGCCCTAATTGATGTTTAACATCAATTATAGCCAGAGGTCGAATTACCATTGTATAGCGCTCACCGGGGCGCCGTCGGGTACTCCAGTTCCCGGCTTCAATATTCCCCGGCCCCGCAACCGCATATTATAAAGCGCGACGGCAGGTTCTGCGCACAATGCCCATTCCCGCCATAAAATTGGTAGTAAATAGGGATCTCCGGGGAATAGACGCTGGAATCGATGAACGACAGTACGGAATGATTTTTCTCTCCATCGTGGCAAAGGCCTCAATAGTTTTCCGGGAATCAGCGTTTGAGGAAAACCCAAAGAAACCAATAGCGAAAAGAAAATTCGTGTGGGCAGCAGAAAGTTCCCCTCGACAGCGAGGTCTATAATCTTTTGCCAATTGAGGTTCTCTGTCGCTCGAATTAACACCATCGCATCAATAACTTTGCGAACGCTAAACACATCAAACTTATCTTTCGCCGTATTCGTGACACATAAAAGCAAAACGTGTTCGGGTGACGGTACTCGTACGGAGACTCCGCCAGCGTCCACAAGTTGAGACTCAGCGAACAACCGCTCGGTCGTCAACGAACAATAAGCAGGATAACAGTCAGGGTGCACATGGATATCAAGCTCGCAACTACCATCCTGCGTCACGAAAGGCATAAAGCTTGCATCAGAAATCGCACCCCAACGATTTAGGGGACTGGAGCGAAATTCAAACCCAAAGGGCGCCAGTAAGTTTATTATTCTCGATAAATCTCGTGACCTCACCAACAGATCAAGGTCGCCCTGCTGTCTTAAGATAGGGTCGGGATAAAAACTGTGGCCATTAGCGAACCCCTTCAGGAAAACAACATCAATTTCCGATTCCGTTAGAATCTTTGCCCAATGACGTTGTTGCGCCAGAGAAAATTTGGCAAGCAGCCGATTATCAGCAACACGTTTCGCATCAAGAACAGGCGCATCCAGCTGGCTTTGTGTGTCAGCCAAGACAAATTCAGCAAGAGTCGGCGAAATGAGGTTGGCAAGCTCATCCGCGGCATCAACTAAATCGTCTATCTTTTCCGGTAAGGGACAATTTTCAGATTGCGCAATAAGGGGCCAGAGGTCGAGAAATCTCTGATGACGGCCCAGCTGCACGATCAATCTTCCTAAGATCAGGTCTGCATAAACCGGCGCTCTTGCCCTTCGAGCACCAAGCACGTCAATCGGCCGCTATAATAGGCGCCGGTATCAATCGCGATTCGATTGGGAAGAAATTCGGGCATATCAACAATTGAATGGCCATGGACAATGCAATGTCCGTGATGCGCTTTCGATCGTAAGAATTCCTCGCGGATCCAAAGGAAATCTTCGCTTCCCTGGTCCTCTATTGGTATTCCGGGTGCCACGCCCGCATGAACAAATAGATAATCCTCTTCTATATGATACAGCCCTAACCGCCGTAAAAACTCGAGATGAGCCGGTGGTAATTTCTCCCGCAAATCCCGTTGCATGCTCCGTAGTTTTTCATCACCTGTCTTATCAGCTGGCATCCCAACCGAATAGCTGAGCAATGTTGTATCACCACCATTGCGGAGCCACATTCCGGCAATCGCGATGTCTTCAAGAAATGCGACCATCATCTGTTCATGATTACCAGACAGATAAATCGGATTTAGATCAGCCAACGGATTTTCAACCAACAAATCAAGAACAGCGCGTGACGCGTCGCCTCGATCTACATAATCGCCAAGATAAATTACTGTTTTCCGAAGTTCCGGGGCAGTCGCCGCATCGTCAATAATCTGTCGATGAAGATCCTGAAGAAGATCAGCCCGTCCATGAATATCGCCGATAACATAGAGACGAGCCGCTGCTGGTGTCGACGGCGGCTCAACTTCTTGGCGCCCCATTCCGAACAGTTTTTTAAACATACCCTTACTATGCCGCGCTCAAATAGATTACGCCAGCATTATGAAGGAGTTATTGCGGCGCGGCGGCCTCCGAAATACTGAGTTCGTGGCGTAAATTGCGGTTGTCTACGAGATTAAGAAGCGCTGACAATACCCGTCGGGCGAACACCGTGTCTGCGTCTCCCATCATCTGCGCTGCAGCCTTATCCATATCGATTTCGGACCGCCAAGAACGCTGGCTAATTAGAGCGACAAAGGCGTTGGCAACCGCAACGATCTGAGCGACCGCAAGAACTTCGTCGGAATCGCGTGTATCTGGATCACAATCGGACCATCGACATTGGACTTGCTGCAGGACCTTTACAACAGGACCATCAAATTCAACGCCTTCTAATAATTCTGCGCTTTTAAGTAGGCCTCCCCTGACAAGTCTGACCTCGTCGTCACCGAGTGCCCCTGCCCGTGTTAATAATTCTTCTGGGATCACAATCTTGCCGATATTCATAAGCCGGCCAGCAATTTTTGCTGTCCGCACTAGAGCGTCATCGAGAGCCATTTCTAAAGCAAGCGCTTCAGCCGTCGCTGCAACGCGCGCGGAGTGATTGCTAGCGAAAGGATCGCGCCGATCTAGAATGGCGACCAATGTATCAGCGAGCTGTTCCAGCGTACGTTCGCGGCGTTCGCGTTCTTTAACGACTGCGCTAATATCCTCTTCGACGACCATGACACCTGGATTAGAGTTTTGCGCCGCCGGAACCGGAATATGTTCCGCCTGCCAAACCCGCAAATCGCCGTTAGACCCAGTCCGATGCAGTTCGCTATGCGGGACGCCGGTTTCCAATACCTCCTGATTGAGCCGCTCGTAACGCAGTGCATTTGCCGGACCGAGAACACTTGCAAGGCTTTTTCCGATCAAATCGGCTTCTGAAATTCCCGCACTCTCGGAGGCTATTTTATTGGCGAATTTATAACGGTTCCGCTCATCGACAATAAACATTGATGTTGGCTGGGTATCCGTAATGAGTTTTAAGAACTTACTTTGGGCTTCAAAACGTTCCGCCATCATTTGAGAGTCCGCGGCATCACGCGCCGAACGCAGCGAAGCACCGTGTCGCCACACCGCAAGCAAAACTGCCGTAATCCCAATCAATCCAAGACACAGTATAATGACCAACCTATTTAGTCTGGCATCGTTTGCGCCCAAGGCCTCTTGGCGGTCAATTTTATAAAGAACCGTCCAGGGCATCTTCGCGACCATACGCCCGGAAACCAAGACGTCGTTCCCTCTATAATCCCGTCGCAGTGCAAACCCCCCCGGCTTTTCTATCGCAAAACGACTGGCAAGACGTAGCGTGTCTGCTGCAAAACTGCGGGCGAGCGCTGCATCTCCTGCCATCGTTGGCGAAAGATACCGTATTAGATTGTTTCGCTTTTGAACGATCAGAGCTTCAGCGGATTTCCACACGGTACCGGGTTGTTTTAGCAATGGGTGCAATTCTTTGGAGACTTGCTTAACGCCAACAGCCCAACCAATTTGATCGGCTGGCGCCCCGCGACCCTGAACCGCAAATATTGGTGCTGCAAATACCATCGCGGGTTCCCCAGCGGCATCAAGCCCGATGTCACGCACAGCGGTTTCCCCAGGACGGGCCGATTTTAGGAAATCGAATAGACCACCATTAATAGGCGGCATGCCAGGCGTGGCAACAATAGCCCGCCCTTCTCGATTCGTAAGCGCAATGCCCGCTACTCCAATACGCCGTACATTTGCGCGGACTTCAGGCCCACGAGCAGTGGCCGCAAACCCCGAACGGTGGGAAACGACCACCAGAAGGTTCCGCAAATAGTCTGCTTGCGCTTCGAGGGCCGGAGAAGATTTCGTAGAATCTGATGTTGAAACCATCTGCGTTAGGTAAAGCTGTAACGCGGCATTTTCCGACAGCTGAACGACAGACCGAATTTGTGCATCTAACCAGTTATCAACAGCTTGCGTTCGTGTATCAGCAATAATGGTCAGGCGGGTTTGCCAGACTTGCAACTCGCGTTCGCGTTCCTCATCTGCAAATCGAAATATTCCAAATATCCCGGCTCCCAAAATTGCCGCGAACAAAATTCCGGCCAGACCGAAACGACGTATTGTTTTTGAATCGGCAATATGGCTTGGCGAAAATTTAAACCACAACACGTTCCCCTCCACCGCAAACATTGATGACCCAGCTCAAATAGGGTTAACGGTCTTCATCATTGGCGAAGTCAGGATAGCGCTCTGTTAACGCAACCAAGATAATTTTAAGAGAGCAAATGGAAACGACAGAGATGTTGGAATTAAGAATTTTTCAGTGGGACTCGATACTCTCTCGATCTTGCCTGGTTGGCGTCATACTCATCAGCTTGATCGGAATATCCAGTAGCACCGCACTTGGGCAAGCCGGCTATCATCCAGCGCTCTTTGGTAGCAAGGAGACGCCGTCGCCACAGACGTCGCTATTTCCCAAATGGCGCGGAACGTTAAAACGGTATTTCAGCGAACGTCACCTTGAAACCAAGCCTTGTGAATCAGGGTTTTTTAGCCGCTGCCACCTGCAGGAATGGACTACCTTTCTTAAGGACATCTCCAAGAAACCTCGACTGAATCAAATCCATGCCGTCAACGCGGAAATGAATCGGACTCGCTACGTCGTTGATCCTCGCAATTATGGGGTACCCGACTACTGGGCAACACCACATCAGTTTCTCCGCCGCGATGGCGATTGCGAAGATTACGCTATTACCAAGTACCTTTCTCTACGAGCACTTGGGGTTCCGCCCTCAGAAATGAGAATACTGGTCGTGCAGGATTTAAACCTGCAATTAGCTCATGCCATTCTAATCGTTTATCATAATGGCCGCGCGTTGATCCTGTACAATCAAATTAAAACCGTTGTCGATACAACTGTTGTTCAGCATTACAAACCCATATATTCGATCAACGAATACTACTGGTGGCTGCACCGGAGTTAAGTACGCACGTCCCAGGCAGTAAGTTTCTTTACCACACCCTCAATCAACGATTATAATCCACTTGGTTGGACCATAGGCGGGCCCATAGATTTCCGCTGTTTAATATCTCGTTTAAGTGGATAAATTGCGTATGCGCGTCGTCCGACGTTCAATGAAAGATGTCCCTTAAATGGGGGTTTGCGAAAGTTGACTGTCCATATCCATGCAATTCCCAAGAATAAACCTCGGCATTGACGACCAGCGGGTAATTACAGGCGCTCTGCGAATTTTCGATCTACTCATCGTTGCTGCGACCGGCTACGTGGCCTATGGAATCTACCATGGGTTTTCCACACACATGCCTGTTCATTACCCGATTGCGATCGGGCTTGGGGCACTGCTTACAGCAAACTTTATGCATTTCGGAAATCTGTACCATTTTGTTGACCTCCAGAAGCCGGCGGCACAACTGGGCTCGCTAACCGCTTGCTGGGGTGCCGTAATAGTCGCCCTCGTGCTCGTTGCCTATTTCGGCAAAGTCTCCAACAATTTTTCTCGTGCATGGGCGACATATTGGTTTATCGCATCCTATATTTCCCTGTCCTGTATGCGCTTGTTTGCGTTTGTGCTTATTAAACGACTGCGGGAAAAAGGCCAGCTTACCTATAACGTGGTTATTGTAGGAGCCGGAGAACTCGGGGAACGATTGGTCCAGCACCTCGATAACCGAAAAGGGTCCGGTGTGAAAATTCTTGGGGTATTCGATGATCGAAAAACGCGGGTTCCTAAAGTCATTGGTTCATATCAGACCAAGGGGACGATTGAAGACTTGCTGCTCTTCGTCAGGAATCAACGCGTTGACCAAATTGCTATTGCGCTCCCGTGGGCAGCGGAGAAACGCCTCGACGAAATTTTTCGGCAGCTCCATACAGTGGCGGCAGATGTTACTCTTTGCCCGGAAAATGCTGCCTTCGAAATCCCCAACCTCGGTTTCGATAATATTGCGGGCATCCCAATGCTCACCGTTTTCAAACCACCGTTGGCGGGTTGGAACCGAATCCTCAAAGGTATCGAGGACCGATTATTCGGCCTGATAATCCTTTTGATAATTTGGCCGATTTTGTTGGCTGTAACGATCGCCATAAAATTGGACAGCTCCGGGCCAGCCCTCTTTCGACAAAAACGATACGGATTTAACAATAATGAAATTACAGTCCTAAAATTTCGCAGTATGTATTGGCAGCCGGATACGTCGACCAAAACCATCAAACAGGCCCAACAAGAAGATCCACGGGTAACAAGGGTAGGGCGATTTATTCGCCGCACCAGCCTCGATGAACTACCGCAAATCATCAACGTTTTACGAGGCGAAATGTCACTGGTTGGCCCGAGACCACACGCTATCGCGCATAACGAGGAATACGCTCAAATAATTGACGAATATCTGATCAGACATAAGGTAAAGCCAGGCATAACCGGTTGGGCGCAAGTCAATGGACTCCGCGGCGAAACCGTGAACCCCGACCAAATGCGTGAAAGAGTACGGCACGACTTATATTACATCGAGAACTGGTCACTGGGGCTCGATTTAAAAATACTGTTTCTGACGCTGTTTACGGGGTTTCTCAATGAAAATGCCTACTAAATCTAGTAGCGACGGTGAGTTTTCTTAATATGCCACCAGAGGTATTTTCTTAAGAGTTGCGGTCTAATTCAATTGCCTCAGTCTGACGGAAAACTTTCCAAACTTGTGTTCTGGGCGTTTCTGCTGCTGCTCGCATGGATCCCCTTACCGCTAGGATCAAACCGGCCGTGGTCGTGGAGCCTGCTGAGTATATGCGTCGGGGTCCTTCTTGTATTATGGGCCGTTGCAGCGCTACGGAACCCTTCGATTGTAAAAGTTGCGGGCCGGGAATTTCTGTTGCCTGGTATTTTATTTGGAACAGTAGTCATCTGGGCAATTATCCAAGGAAGCGTCATAACGCCGGTAAATTGGCATGATCCTGTTTGGCAGGAAGCAGCAAAAGCTTTAGGGCGATCGCTGCAAGGTTCCATCGCAGCTGACCCCGGAATTTCGATAGAACACGCCGCTCGTTTAATGGCCTATGCCGGCATTTTTTGGCTCGCGGCACAATATGGCCGAGACCCCCAATACGCGCGCAAGATCATTTGGTGCATCGTCATTGCCGGGATCTGCTACGCGGCTTACGGGCTTTCCGTCTACACGGGAGGCAATAAAACAATACTCGGGAGTGTCAAATGGGCCAACAGAGATGACCTTACAAGCACGTTTGTAGGACGGGCAGCATATGGCGCATACGCCGGGGTCGTACTCTTAGCAATGCTGGCATTAATATTACACACAGCCTCGCAAACCGTTCGAGCGGCCGCAAAAAGGGACAAACGCTGATCGAGGCCATACCGCCCTCGATATACTGTCTGATTTTCGGATGTTTCACTGTAGCCACCGCTATGATGCTTACTCATTCACGCGGCGCCGTAATGGTAACTGCCCTAGGGGCAGCAACGATGCTCATAATTCTTATCAGCCGGGCGAAAAATCGGCGTGGTTCTCTAATTGGTGCTGCCCTATTAGTTTTTGGTACTGGATTCTTGATCCTGGAAGTAAGCGGGCGGGCAACGCTTGGACGAGTCCTGCAACTTGCCCATCAGGGCACCGGCCGAGATACCGTCCATGAAATCACCTGGCGTATTATAGAGACTGCGCCGTTTACGGGGCACGGGCTTGGTTCTTTCGAAGCGCTTTTTTATCAGTTTCGAGACAGTTCTGTTCCATGGTTCGCCCCGCGCTATGCAAAAGTTCATAGCGTCTATCTTGAGCTGATCGCTGATTTGGGCTTCATCGCATTTGGCGTTTTAACGGTCGTCTTTATGTTGATAATCGGTCGGATTTTAATTGGTATCAAAATTCGCAAACGTGATTCCGTATTTAGTGTTTTAGGAGTGGGCGTTACAGTTCTACTGGGCATACAAAACGCATTGGATTTTACAATCCAGATACCAGCCATCGCCGCGACATATGCGGCAATATTGGGGGTCGCATTTGCACAATCCTGGCCGAGCCAAACCCGGGGCCGGGATAGGAAACGCGATCCTTAAGAATGTCCCGGCGGTGGTAGTCTCAAAAACTCGTTGTAAAGATCACGCAGCAGCTTCGGATTTCCTTTGACCATATCTCTGAGCCAGGGAAGGCTAAACTGTCTCCGGGCAAAAAACGTAAGTTGCCGTGGCTGATGTTTAAGATTCAACCGAATGTCATTTTGAAAATTTGGACGGAATTTAGAGGATATGATATTCCGCGCGCGATAGCCCACCTGAACCCGCGCGACGACAATCTTAGGTTCTTCAGGTGCGGTATAATACGACATCCTGAGTGGAATGTTTAATTCTGAGGAGTGCCTATCCTGCCGGATGTGAGCCTGAACAAACTGTATCCAGGAATACGGATTCCGCGGAGCCAACGCTAGGCCCGTGCGAAAGGCTGACATGCTCTTTTTAATAAGTGACTTCCTGATTTCCCTAGAAACGCTCGGGTTATCAGCCAAGACTAAATATAAACCAGCAATTTCCAAATGTGTCCGTCCCCGTCGAAACCACCTAAGCGACGCTTTGCGGCCAGCAACGGCGATGCCAATTTTATGAGGACTAACCTCTTTACCACGCGCAAGCTCAAAGATCGTCGAGTCACCGCCTTGCATCACTAAATAGCCCATGACCCTTGGCCCGGTCATATAAACAATCAGGGCACCAAATATAAGAATTGTTATGGAAAGAAGATATTGACGACCGGAAGCCATGCGCTAATTACGATGCCGCCTAGTCTGAATAGTACTTAGGAGTATCGCCGTAGTAATAGCCAGAACCGCTCGTATAACCATCGCGTCCCTGCTTCTTCAGGTCGACCTGCGACATAACGAGACCCGCTATTCTAGCACCAGATTCACTTAGCTGACGCAATGCAGCGGTAACGAAATCTCGGCGCGTTTTTTCCCAGCGCACGACAAAGATCGTCCGATCTGCTTCCCGCACCAAGACCAGGGCATCTGATACCGCGAGGAGCGGTGGGGAATCTAAAATAACTAAATCATAGCTCGACGAGAGCTGTTGTAAGAGCCCGTACATTTGCGGTGACCCGAGAAGATCAGTGGGGTGAGGCACTCGAGCACCTGCCGTTATAAAATGCAGTCCGGTTGAAAGTTCAATATCAATGACGTCACTCAGTTCAACCTGGCCAGTCAGATAGTTGCTTAATCCAACATCGTTGGAAACGCCTAGGGTCTGATGTAAGCCCGCGCGACGCAAATCACAATCAACAACAATAACCCGCTGACCAGCGCGCGCAGCCATACTGCTTAAACAAAGCGATATGCTTGTTTTTCCTTCGCCAGGAACCGAGGACGTCACCAAAACGACTTTTGGGACCTGTTCAACTCCAGTCAATAATAAAGACGTCCTAACGCTCCCAACGGCTTCACCAAATTGCGAATTCGGTTTCTTCGCCGCGACATTATGGGGATACTCATGGCGGTCCTGACGCGCCAATTTCGGCACGCTCCCGAGAGTCGGAAAGCCGGTCAATTCCTCTAATTGCTTAGTTGTTCTGAAGCCATTATCCAGAAGGTCAAGAACGATGGCCAAAACTATCCCAAATGCGGCCGCAAAAAACAGGGCCATCGTATAAATCACACTCTTTTGGGGGTAATAGGAAGAGCCTGGCACGACGGCACGCGAGATTACTTTGGCGTCGGCTTGCTGTAGATCATCATCAACCACCGCTGTCTCTTTAAAGCGGGAGATGATGGTTTCGTAAAGTTGCTTATTCGCCTGAACCTCGGTCTGTAGTGCACGGATTGAAACCGCCGCTTCATTTTGTTTTTCAATGCCAGATTCTAGCCGTCTGAGCTCTGTATTAAAGTTTCGCTCCCGCACTCTTGCGATTTGCAGTTCGTTTTTCAAGTTCACAACGATTTTCTTAACTTCACCTGCGATCTTGTCTTGCAAATCTTTGAGCTCATTGCGCGCGAGGACTAAAGAAGGATGAGCTTCTCGCAACTGCGTCTTGAACTCGCCAAGTTTTCTGACGACTTGCGTCTCTTGTTCCCGTAACCGCTGGATTAAGGGGGAGTCCAGAACCGCAGCAGCTGTTTCGATACCACCACCCGATTTCACTAATCTTCTGACCTGGGCGTATCTGGCCTCAGACTCAGACCGCTGCCGCGCGGCAACCAAATCCGTATTGATTTTAGCGATCTGTTCCTGCAACAGACTCGCACCCTTCAGGTCAGCAATGCCGGATTTTCGGCGGAATGCTTCTAACTTCTTCTCAGAATCAATAACCCGTTTCTTGAGCTCCGTCGCGCGTTGCGAGAGCCATTTGGTCGCCTTTTGCGTGACATTGCCCTTACTCTGGATTTGGTCGAGGATATAGACTTCAGCTGTGGCATTGGCAGCTTTCGCCGCCATCTCCGGCGACGCTGAAGAATATTCGATTTCAACGAGTTGGGCCCGCTGAGAAGGTCTGACAGTCAAGCCACCCAAAAATGAATCAATTAATTCTTCGCGCAGTTCTGCGCGTTTTTCTTCTGGTGAGTAACCCTTCCAACGATCATATGTCTCCAAACTTGCAACAGCCTTGAGATCGGGATCTTCTACTTTTACACCAAACCAACCGCCAATAGCTGCTTTAATAACATCCATACTACTTGCCTTCGGGGGGGCAAGATCATCGTTGAAATTCGGATCATTATATAGATCAAGACGATCAACAACTTTACCGATCAGATCGCGGGATTGAATAACGGCGGCCTGTGTTTCATTCGTGTAGTAGTCTGGCGTAATGCCTTGAGCAACGCTTTCAATATTGACGATATTTTGACGTGCGCCTTCGATCAGCATCGTGACTTGAGCTGAATATAATGGGATCAATCGACTTGCATGCAAAACAGCTAGACCAAGACCGATGACCATAAAGCCAACAATCATATATTTACGGCGCAGCAACGCTGTAAATAAGCGCCGAGGATCAAACGCTGGCTCGTCGACATTTGGCGCCGATGGCGGCATTTGATTACCGCTCATATGATTTGGCTCTCCATCAGGAAAACGCGTCACGGTGGCCATATCTAAAAATCCTGTTACTCAAACTAATCCAAAATGTCGCGTCAACTCTCGCTAACATCTTGGTACTCCTCAATCCTACCCAAGCACTACTCGATACATTACATATATAGTTATTACCAAATTGATATCAATTTTAACCACAAATTAAGAAGATATTAACTTTATTTTTTAAGTAAATCAATTAGTTGTTGGATCATGTTACGACAACACTTAAAATAGCCGCCGCTGTATCTCGACGATATCCCCCGGTAATACCGGTTGATCCAACCGTTTTTCCAATGTGGTGACGCCATCCACACTCTCGCGGACCAAGCTGACTGGCGATTGGCGTGCTCGACGGGTAAAACCGCCAGCAATCGCAACTGCGCGTCGAACAGTTAAACCAATTACATAAGGATAACTGCCCGCGCGATTTACTTCGCCGTATATATAAAACGGCCGATAATTGAGCACTTCCACGGAAACCCGGGGATTTACAATGAACTTTTGATCGAGTTGGGTTCGAACGATTTCCTGAAATCCAGCTACGGTCTTGCCTCGCGCTTCAATTCGCCCCAAAAAGGGAAAGGCAATGCTGCCAAGGCTATCGACTTCAAATTCTCCTGAATTTCGAGGATGGTCAAACACTGTGACCTTGAGTCTGTCACCGGGACCTAGCCGATACGCCGCCAATGAACCGAGTTTCTTCTTCGAACTAGTTTTCAGCGTCGAAACAGAGGAACTTTTAGGGGCAGTGTTCGTCGTCCCTTCGGCCATTTTGGATTGTGACGTCGCAACAGCTAGGGAAGAACTATCTTTAGCAGGTGGGGGGTTAGCAGTTTCACAACCCGTTGCAACAACGGACACCACTAAGAGGTGCGATACGAGATTAGTTTTAGAAATTAATACTGCTTTAAAGTTGCGCCAGAAGACAGCACTCTTGTCCAAGTGTGCTAGGGCGCGTCCGGGGACGGACAGACGCGATATAGAGAACATACCTTAACCTCCAGACAAACGAAAACCGGCCTTAAACAAACCACCCCCGTTCCCCAGTGGTCCGTCCAACAGCTCAGCTTTGAACCGGTATTTCACGCGCCCAGCTCGTACGCAAAAAGACGGCTTTATTTAACCACGAATGTTGAAGCATTCAAGTTTATTTAGAACGACGCCAAAATATTGCAATCGATTGCATGCCCCGACCAATAAGAACAAGACACTCTTTCACTGGCGATGTGCAACAGTTTTTAACGAGCGATGCAAATTTGATGAAGGGGCGAGATGCCGCCTATATTTGAGAGCCTATGCGAAATCTAGCGATAAAAGACTCAAAACCGCTACCCGCAGTTGTCGAGCTTAAATCTGTGTAATCAGCATTAAACTCTAAAAAGAAAAATTCATTCAACAAATGCCGTACCGATGCACCGACTTCGATACGGGTATCAGTCTTATCAGAGCCTTGAGTGTCTTCATCCGAAGCGCTAAAGCGACCAGAAATAATCGTATTATAGTAATATTCGAAATCAAGAGAGCCATCAAAAGTCGTAACCAACACGCCCGAAAGATCGGCATCAGCAGTTTCAGATATTGTCCGCGTCAATCCAACTGTCGCCGTCAGTAAATCGGTAGCATTCCACACCGCCTCAACATTGGCGGTCGGCCCTTTAATCGTCGTAAACGTTGCCTCATCGTAGGATTGCTGTTGATACCCAAAACCAGCCTCTGCGAAGGTAACACTTGACGCATCCCACCGAATTCCGGCGAGCACCTCCCAGCCATTATTATCCTGGAGATCACCCGAAGAGTCGCGTTTCAGATCGAACACACGCCAATTAAACTTCGGCTGAACAAAAAACGATGAGCCCTCGGTTACGGCGACCGACGCCCGAGTTGTTACTGTATGCTCGGAGCGGTCGAGATCCTCATTATCAACAACCTCGGTACTCTTAAAATTCAGAGCTGTGCCCTGATAGGCTGCCGAAAATGACAATATACCTATGGTATGCTCAGCGAGCAGATCAAGCTTGGCCTGGGTGAGTGTGGTGACTCCATCTGCAATATTGGGGCTATTAGCATCGAATACTTCACCGCGTTGATTATGCCCACGCTCAAGGGAAAAACCTCCGGTAACTCTCGAACTGTCCCAAACCTCCAGGATTCCATTCACCGAGCCCCTATAATCCTCGTAATCCTCTGCACGATTGCGAGCGTGGCGACCAACATCCGCACCAAAGCTAAATACTAGAGAATGATTAGCCCAATCAGACCTAATTTGAAATTCTGGGGAAATCACCAAAATTTGATCGTCCGTCGCATTCTCGCTACGAAAGATATTCGAATCGTATTGGGTATCGACGTTAATTGTGGGAAACAACTTAAAGCTCGCCAGAGCTGACCGATGATCTGGATCACTGCCGTTGAAATTTGGTAGAAGCCGATCCAGTTCAACTCCTGAAGCATCATATTCGGGGCGCGAACGCCCATTGACGGATTCAGCGACGGCACTCTTCGTTTGCGAATAAGTTCCTGGTGGGAATTGACTCGGCCTCGAAGGTGTCGGCGCGGATGGGCTGGGACCAATCGGCGACAATGGCGCAGGGGAATTTGGCGATAATGGCGTCGGCGTACGATCAATCCGACCGTTGCCCTTCCCATCTGCACCCGAGCCCGTCGCCTGCGCAAATACAGGAGTCGGCAGATGCATCATCCCGAGCACCGACAAGACCGTTAGGGTTAACGCGCTACAATAGCGCAAATTTCTAAAATTCATAAGGACGTCTAATCTCGCCACCCGGCAAAAGGCCGGGAAAAAACCAGTTTATGTTAATAATTCCAGATAGTTAGAGGCTAGCTGTTTGTTGCCGAGTTCTGCGCTTCCTCAACGATTTTTTCGTTGGGCTCAATACCTTCCAGAGCCCGTCCAGCATCCGCTAAAATCCGCGACTCCAACTCAACACGTCTGTTTTTTTGGAACGATCAGTTCGCGGGCTGTCTCGCTTAGAACTACGCTACTGACTTGCTGAATTGGCTCGACGACCAGGCCTGTCAGGTACGAACTTGTCTCTTCAAAGCCACCTCGAAGTTCGGTCACTAGCTTACCGCCGGTTGCGCGACCCTCCAAAATAATCGCGCCACCCTGTTGCCGAGCATAAAGCGCTTGTGCTGTCCCAGAAATATCACCTGTCCGGAACCCTCCTGCATTCTGAAGTTCCTGATTATTAGAATTACCAGACGAAAGCATCGCCTCTTTCTTCCAACTTTCAGTACCGCCCCGTTCGATTAACAACGGCTCGCCATTAACCCTGACCTCGCGCCCAAATGGGTTGGAAACCAAGCTGCTGTCCCCCAAATTCTGGGTCATCAGCACGATACGGTATTCGCCATTTGGAACGTCAACTTCGATCTTTCTAACGCCAGAAAGGCCGTCAGCCAGCAACGAATTATCGTCCGGCCGGCGTAACCCCCTTACACCGTCGCCAGAAATTCGACGATCCGTAGGCGCGACGCGCTCAAATCCTGGCATAACAGTTCCGTCCTGCGGACCAAAATCCAGCGCGATAGATCCTTGCTTAGGCCGAAAATTATCTTCAACGGCGAACTGTACAATGGAAGCAGAGTTAATCTTCCGAGACGCCAGCGTCGCCACCCGGCTAACGGCTGCCAAAATTTGTTGTGCTTTTTCCGAATCTCCTGCGGCATCACCCTTTTCACCGCCAAGAGCAGTGATAAGAGCTGAGGCCCGTCGGGTAATCTCGTCAACTGATTGGTCAGCCGTTCCCAAATATTCACGAAGGGCCTGATTGCCACCAATCCCAGTCAATGCATTATTTAAAATACTAGTTGGTACGCCAGAGGCGCCGGCCGGGGGCAAGGCCGCTGTAGCAGGGTTAGCCGACTGCGCAAACCCGGGTTGGGCTGCGGCCAGCGAAATCAGTGCACTGACGACACCCGTCATCAAATATTTCTGACGAGATCCTTGCACAAAGATTCCGGGAGAAAATCGAGCCATGTTCGTACCTCTCCAAACCAACGAGCAATACTGATATGTACAGTCCTGCTATATTTACAACCACCGCCAAGGACGGTTTATCCACCAGACCCTACGCAATGATTACACATAATAGGGGAATTTATCAAGAAATAGACGGCATTTGGTTAATACAAAGAATCAGCCTTTTTCTCTCTGCAAATGAGCTTAATCGCTCAAAACGAGGCCGCGCCCAAGGAGCTCATTGAGCGCTACCCGTAAGTCTTTGGTGACCTGAACGTTATCGGCATCCGGAAATGCCGCCATATAAACTGTAGAAATCTCGTCAAAACACGATGGTTCCGCCAGCAACCGCCAGAGCCCCGCACTCACCGTATCCATATAAAAGACCTCTTCGGATTCTGGCTCAACGAGAAAAATCTCTTCATCTATATCGGTTTCAGTGACGTCAGGATTCCGCCGAAACGTTTTTTCTTTAGCCATTGCCTGTCTCCGGAGGTCGTTCACGAAATCGCGCCGCAATCATCTGCGCCGCTTCCCGACTATTGGAAAATCGCAACGTAAAACACGGAACAAGAGACGCCAACCGGTTCATTGACGGAACCAAGTTTGAAATTGCCAAATGCGGTGCATAAACCTGCGATAGAAGAGATTTAACAAGCTGTGGTCGTGGCGCTTCCTCAAAGATTGAATCGCCGGTATCTCGTCGGTCGAGGGCGATCAGCGCTTTGATGGGCGCTTCTTCGCCAAATCCCGCGGCTTCCTGGTCTCCAAGCCGTAAATAAGCCGCCTCCTCATCCTGTAATTCAGAAAACCCCTCTATATATTCTGCAAACGCCGCACCGCAATCTGGCGGCAATGGCAAACGCATTTTCGGCATAAGTCCCAGGCATTGCCCGATTGGCAAAGACTCGTCGTCCCAGCGAATGGCAATACGGTCATCACCAAAAAACCGATACCCGGCGCACGCCAGCTGCAAAGAGGTCGTGCTTTTTCCCGAGAATGAATCTCCAACCAAAACAACAAGCCCACCACCAACCAACGCCGTAGACGCATGGAGACAAATAGTATCCGATTGACGAGCGATGTAGGCACCAATCAGGGCGCCTGCGAAATTGTTCGCCGCATCTAACGCATCATCCATTTCCATATCATTGCCGCCCGGTCCCGCTAGTCGAATAACCATGGAGCCATCACTATTTTCTACAATATCGATGTCGTAAGGCTGTTCGGGGGCAGGGCCCAGCCCTTGCATTGGCCAGCCCCCGAGGAATAGCGGCAAATGCACAAGAACAGCCTCAGCATTCCGCACGGAGATCAAATGCTCTTCCGGTCCAAATTGCCATGCCGAAGCAATGGGCCCGCCAGCTTTTTGCGGATGATTTTCGGGTTCAGTCATTAATTACAGGCAGTCTAGGGCATCACATCGTTAGTTTCCCGCGGGGCCCTCTTGGCCAGAATTCTTTGCAATGTCCGGCGGTGCATCTTTAATCGACGAGCTGTTTCCGAAACGTTCCGATCACATTGCTCATAAACCCGCTGAATATGTTCCCAGCGAACGCGGTCTGCAGACATTGGGTTTTCAGGCGGTGGCGGTAAATCTAATCCTTGCGCTAACAAGGCAGCAGCAACCTGGTCCGCATCAGCTGGTTTCGCTAAATAATCAACTGCCCCGGCCTTAACAGCGGCAACCGCCGTCGCGATATTTCCGTAACCGGTTAGAATAACAATACGGGATTCCGCATAGGCTTCCCGAATAATCGGCACGATATCGAGCCCGCTGCCATCCTCTAAACGCAAATCCAACACGGCGTAGTGTGGCGCCTCTAGCTTCGCCACCGCCATTCCTTCGGCGACACTTTCAACAGCCGTGACCAAGAATCCCTGTCGTTCCATTGCTTTCGCCAGCCGTTCCCGAAACGGCCGGTCATCGTCTACAATCAACAATTTCTTCGCAGGATCATCATTACTCGACGTCGTAATATCGTTTTGTGCGTTACTCATTATCCAGCCATCTCGCTGTCTACACCCTCTATGACAGCCCGCGGCCAGCGAATTTCAACAATCGCACCGCCTTCTTGACTGTTCCTGAACGAAAGCTGTGCGCCCGTTCGCGCCAGTAAAGTTTGGGCAATAAATATGCCAAGACCCATGTGATCTTCCTGCGTCATACGAAGAGATATATAGGGCTCTCCAATCCGGTCCAACACAAAAGGCGGAAAACCTGGCCCATCATCCATAATCGTAACCTGTACATTACTTTCCGACCAAGCAGTCGAAATGATCACCTCAGAATCTGCAAACTGCATCGCGTTTTGCGCTAACGAGCCAATGCCATGGATGATTTCCGGCGCAGAGCGAATTCTCGGCTCCTCAGAGTTGTCCAAGCCCGACAAGGGCATTGCGTCATAAATGACTGTAAGGGTCTCAGGTTGATGCCGTATCGCAGCATTTTCTACTACAGCGCTCATCGGCACTGCAGAAAATGGCGCGTCATCTTCCTCGGGATTATGAGCCAGGGCGGCGAGAATATCTCGGCACCTATCCGTTTCCGTCCGCAAGAGCGCGACGTCCTCGGCAATGGGACTGTCAGCAGGTAGATCGCGCGAAAGTTCGCGACTGACCACAGCAATTGTTCCCAGAGGGCTGCCCAATTCATGGGCAGCAGCCGCCGCGATTGTCCCCATCGCCGATAAACGTTGTTCGCGGGCTAGAGCCTGCTGTGTGGCAAAGAGACCATCAGATAATTCACGTGCTGCCTGGGCAACCCGCCAAGTATACGCGGCAAAGAACAAGATCCCGATGGCCAGCGCCGTCCAAACACCGAGCAAGTATATCGTCGGCAACTCCGGGGGAAGACCGCGCCATGGCAAGGCCATATGTCTGACTGATAGGACCGTAATAGCGACAAGGGCCAAGACGCATAGAATAATCGTACTTCTAAGCGACAGAACCGTTGCCGAGATTGCTACCGGCGCTAAAAGCAAAAAGGCAAATGGATTGCCAAGTCCTCCGGTTAAAAACAAAAGGACTGCTAACTGCGCAATATCAAACGCCAGGTAGCCCGCCGCACCTTTTTCCGAGATCGGACCAGAACCACCACCAAATTGAGCAGCTAAATTAACAACGGCGGATGCGATAACCGTCGTCATCGTTAGCACAATCGGTAAATCAAATCCCAGCCCGTAATGCACGACAATCAGAGCCACAACCTGTCCGGCGATTGCGACCCATCGAATAAAAACCAATGTCCGGAGCTGCACCCTGCTGGTCTCGTCGATCGCAGGCATCTACATTTCCTTCCATTGGCTACAGGTCAAAACGGTCAAACCCTTATAACGCAAAATTCCCTGTTAAGCGGTCGTCGTCTTAAATTTTATATCAGACACTGGCGCAAGCCAGACGCGGGCATGATATAGAAGCGTTATGAGCACATTTGCAATCCGGACCAACAAGCTGACAAAGACGTTTGACGACGTGACAGCCGTTGACGCGATTTCCATAGAAGTAAAAGCGGGGACAATCACAGCTCTCCTCGGCGGCAACGGCGCCGGCAAAACCACGACCATCGCGATGCTGCTTGGCTTGCTTTTACCAACAAGTGGCAAAATAGAAATTCTCGGTGAAGACATGGTCAAATCGCGACATCGCGTTCTTGGTCGTATGAATTTTGGTTCACCTTATGTCGACTTGCCGAAACGTCTAACAGTAAGAGAAAATCTCAGGGTGTTTGCGGGACTTTACGGTTTGCGACAGGCTCGCACACGAATTAAGGAGCTGTCTTCCGTTCTCGCTCTCGACGAGTTTATAGATCGCCCGACAGGACAATTATCGTCAGGGCAGCGGACCCGCGTGGCACTTGCGAAAGCCCTTATCAACGCGCCCGCTCTTCTCCTATTGGACGAACCTACCGCTTCGCTGGATCCAGATACCGGTGACTGGATCAGGTCTTATCTCGAAGAATATGCCCGCGAAACCGGCGCAACCATCCTGCTGGCATCGCACAATATGAATGAGGTGAACCGACTGTGCTCAGATGTATTGATGATGAAACAAGGCCAGGTCGTTGACAGCGGAACGCCTGCCGGGCTGGTTGAAAAGTACGGGCACGATACGCTGGAACAGGTCTTCCTCGATATAGCGCGGCGTGACAATAAATTGCCGCAAGAGAACGCGGCGCAATGAAAGAATTCGAACCGGTTCCACAACACGCTGACCAACCATTCGCATTGCGCCGGATCGGTGCCATGGGACTTCGCTATCTTTATCTTCTCCGAAGCTCCTGGACGCGGGTGGTTGAGTTAGCATATTGGCCACTCATGCAGATGATCCTGTGGGGCTTCATGACCCAGTTTCTTCTGACTTCAGAATCGCCGGTCATCAAAGCTGCCGGAATGCTAATTGCCGCTGTTTTGCTCTGGGATGTCATGTTCCGAAGCAATATAGGTGTCGCCATCTCGTTCCTCGAAGAAATGTGGTCTCGTAATCTGGCCCAGCTTTTTGCCAGTCCATTGCGCCCCTATGAATGGGCACTCTCTTTGCTGTTTATCAGCTTGGTAAGAACCATCATCGGCGTCATCCCAGCGGCGTTGCTGGCCATCCCACTCTATAACTATTCGATCTTTGATATGGGACTGCCGTTAATCGCCTTTTTTGTAAATCTCATGATCTTTGGCGGGGCTGTCGGGCTCGCTGTGTCCGCCCTAGTCCTTCGATTTGGGATGGGTGCGGAGAGTCTTGCCTGGGTGGGTATTTTTCTCGTCGCGCCTATAAGCGGCATCTACTACCCAATTGCCATTCTCCCTGACTGGCTACAACCCGTCGCCTGGGCGCTGCCATCGGCTCATGTATTTGAGGGTATGCGTGCCGTTTTGATCGATGGTATTTTCCGGATGGATCTCTTTGTGAATGCTCTTATGTTGAATGTAATCTTTATGGCCGCTGGCTTCGCTATTTTTCTGTATGTCTTTCGCCTCGCCCGGATAAAGGGGATGCTGCTACAAATGGGAGAATAAATCGGTCTTTAGAATACGCCAAGATCGAGACCAGCCGCCATCGCCGCCCCCAATTCTCCACATTGATCGATAAATTCTGGTTGCCAGTCCCCTTTGCAAATCAACGGCTCTTGAATTGCGCGCCAGCGTAACCCCGTCGCTATGGTCTCCACGCCACGACAGGTTCCCGCACCATCCTGACCAGCCCGGACAAAGAGGCAATAAGGGAGGCCCTGTTTCTCTTCAAGGCAGGGATAGTATATGCGGTCAAAAAAATCCTTCAGAGCGCCGCTCATATAACCAAGATTCTCGGTCGTCCCGAGTATTAATGCATCTGCGTGCAGGACATCCTCAGCTGTCGTTTCAAAAGGATTTTGAGCGATGACGTCAATCCTGCCTTCACTCACAGAGTTTGCACCGGCTGTTACTGCCTGCGACAACATTCGTGTATTGTCTGACGGCGCATGGGCAATAATGAGAAGCCGTTTTTTAGGCATGCGGTCTTCTTCCTCGCAACTGTTGCGGAGCGTAAATGCGAATACCGCTGATAAATTTCGTTAAGATGATTGTTTCAAGAATGCGATGCCGCCGGCGATTACCGCCATAGCCAGAAACACAGACAATCCCAATAACCAGGAAGTTCGATGTGTATCGGCACGCATAACCTGAGCACGCCCATCACCGATCCAGTCACGGGAAACCTTTTCCTCGCCAAACTCTTGAGGTCCACCGAGGGCGATTCCCAACGCACCAGCAATGGCACCTTCGCCCCGAAAATCACTCCGGATGGCTCTGGCACCAAAATCCTTCAGCCATCCCGTAAATGCCTTTATGGGACTCGCCCGTGGAATAAAAATCGCCGCCAGCACAAAAACAGGGCCCGCAATAATAGCGGCCGGCAAAGACAAGATGTCATCGAGCCGTCGAGCGGCAAATCCAAAATCGAGATGTTGTGAAGAATTCCGGCCAACCACGTCTGCTATGGCACCAACCACGCGGTAGAGTATGACGGCAGGTAGCCCCAAAAGGAGATACCAGAAAATCAATCCAAACAACCCTACCGCCACGCGCGCCGTACTGCCCCCGATCGCAGCCCGAGCAATACTATGAGCATCCATATTATCGGTTTCAAAACGCACCAATATATAGGAAATCCTGGATGCTCTTTCATTGTAGGCCCCGCGAAGCGCGCCCGTAACCTTCCGCAGCCTGACAATGGGACGACTACCGCCAACAAAAAACAACAGAACGCAGGTATCAATCAATGAGGCATAAGGGCTTTGATCGGCATATCCACTTAAGGCGACTGCGCCAACCCAAACCGGCAAGGCAATGACCAACAGAACAATTGCTCCGCGGAAACGACGTGCGTTTCGACCGCGGTTCTCGCGGTTTAAGCGTCCATCAAACCAACCCGCCAAACTGCGAATTATTCTGAGTGGTAGGGCGAAGACGAACCTAATGCCCAATAGATGTCCTGCGACGGCATCAATGAGCAAAACGGCAAACAGGACAATAAAGGGTATAGGTGTATCCATGTTTTCTATCGTTCTACCCTTTTGCTTATTCCTGAATACCAGCGGCCCGGAGAATCTTCACCGTTTGCGATTTGCGACTCCACTCAGCCCACATAAGGGCCGTCCGACCAGTATAATCGCGTCGCGTTGCGTCAGCTTTTTGCCGTAAGAGTATCCGAACAACCTCGTTCCGGCCCTGGCTTGCCGCAATCATTAGCGGCGTGATGCCGCGGCGATTCTCGGAGTTTATGTCGACACGCCGCTCAATTAATATTTCGAGGGCGTCAATATGGCCGCGGTCAGCCGCGTAATACAACGCTGTATTTCCCAGCTTGTCCTTATGATTCAATGACACCCGGACCTCGGCGAGATAATCGATAATATCGGCACTCCCAAAAATTCCGGCATAGATTATAGGCGTCCGACCATCAAAATCCTCGATCTCCGCCCTCTCACCCCGCGCTATCGCCGCTTTGACGTTCTCCAAATCGTTTGCCTTAATTGCAGCAAATATTGGATTGTCGCCAAAAAGTTGAATCTCTGCAAGCGCCGGTCCAGACACCAACGCCAAAAAGAAATTCAAAAGGAATATAAATCGAGAGAACTTCATCGTAGCAACATTATAGTTAAGAAGACCGTTAAGTTACTCTAAACTAGGATGCAATCCCAGTATGCATCAATTGATCGTTAGTTTTCTGGCGAACTGGACCGACAAACGCTATATCTTCGCAACATGGCTTCCAAAGAGACACAATTATGAATTTGTCTGCCTTTCGTACGGCCTCCCTCGCGGCAATTGCCATTCTTGCCATTGTTCTCATCGCATGGCAGTTTGGTTTGTTATCCCCTGACGGTCGACGCGCCGGTTCAAGCGGCATCGCCAAGATTGGCGGCCCGTTTGAGCTGACCGACCATAACGGGAAATCCCGAAAGAGTACCGAGTTTCAAGGCAAGTTTATGCTAATTTATTTTGGCTACAGCTATTGTCCCGACGTCTGTCCAACAGCATTGCAAATCATGAGCAACGCATTGCAGTCCCTCGGGAAGCGCGCGGAAGCAATCCAGCCAATTTTTATCACTGTCGACCCTAAACGGGACACACCTGCACATCTCAAAGAATATGTGAAAAACTTCTATCCGGGGATGATTGGGCTCACGGGTGACGAAAGTTTAATCAAAGACGCGGCCAAGCAATATCGAATTTATTATGCCAAGGCGTTGCAAGACAAATCGAAACCAGATGCAGATGACTATCTGATGGATCATTCTTCGATCGTGTTCTTGATGGATAAAAAGGGGAAATACGTCACCCATTTTTCTCATCAAACAAACGCAGAGGTGATGGCCAAGATGATCACCAAACAGCTCTGACCCTCGATGGGAAGCGACAGTCCTGTCCCGTTCTGGAAACGGAAAACTCTGCCGGAGATGACCCGTACCGAATGGGAGTCTTTGTGCGATGGCTGTGCTCGTTGTTGCTTACTTAAACTCGAAGACATTGACACCGGCGAGATCGCTTACACGGATATTGCATGTAAACTATTAGATTCCGGCGCCTGCCGCTGTTCCGATTATAAGGACCGGCAACAGACTGTCCCCGACTGCGTCGTGCTAAAACCAGACAATATCGGAGACCTAAGCTGGATGCCGTCGAGTTGCGCCTATCGCATGATCGCCGAGGGCAAAGATCTCGCCTGGTGGCACCCACTAGTATCTGGGGATGCAAATTCAGTCCACGAAGCGGGTATTTCCGTGCGGGGCAAAGTGGTCCCCGAACAAAGGGGCGATGACCCCGAAGATCGGATCGTCACTTGGCCCGAATAGACCAATAGTTATTTAGCGTTTGCCTTGGCGCGCGTTAACCAGCGCAACGCCACCAAGAATCAACGCAATCGCCACCCAGATATATAGGCTGTGCTGCTCACCAAGTAGGACGATGCCGAAAAACACCCCAAAAACCACCGACATAAAGCTCGATTGGCTCATATAGGTTGGGCCCGCAATTCGGATGAGCTCAAATACGGCGTAAAAATTAAATCCGGCGAGAACGAAATGCAGCATCATCGATAATTCACCATTGGTGAATGGCGGTGCAAGAATATGAAACTCACCAACGGCGAGTGAAATCGGGAGCGCCATTACCGCTGCCGCTAACAAGGTGCCTGCAGCCAGTTGCAGGGAGTCAATGTCGGGCGGGCGGTTAGAATCCGACAGGAACACGTAAGCTAATCCGTGCAGTAACGGTGTCCCAAAACCTATGAGAACCCAAATTGCTAAGGCGGGGTCGGGCAAGGATGCTTTGGGTATAACAATGATCAAAACACCGATAAATCCTAACAAAATTCCTAGTAACCGGAGCCATGCCAACTTCTCGATACGAGCAACCAAACTCACGAGATGGGTAAAGATTGGTGTAAACGCCATGATCACCGCCATGACACCAACCGGTAGTTTCCCCTGTGCCGCGTAAAGAATGATGTTGGCAAATGTAAAGCGCAAAGCCGCCGCTTGGAAATAATAGGCAAGATGACGTTTTGACAAAGGCGGGCGGCTGCCGCGCAGCAAACCGATAAACAGCACCACCATGCCGGACCCAAGGCAGAACCAGAAAACATAAGCAGTGGGGTGGATACCGTTCGTGACAGTGTTCTTAATCAAAATAAAAAAGAAACCCCATAATCCGCCAATCATCAGCAAGAGAGCTATAGGGAGGAATCTATTGGGGGGAGACGTCTCTTTCATTGAGCCTGCTATAAAGCAAACATGCCAGGAACGATAGCTGACCCAGTGCAATAGGGGTCCATAGCCCGGTGCATTTTTGCGACTAAGGTTGAGGCAATCGGCGAACCGGCGTTCCTTTTAAAGCGTCTTCCATAAATCTCTTCCACAGGGTCGCAGGAAGCGACCCGCCAGACACTTTTTTCATTGGCGCTGAATTGTCGTTTCCGAGCCATACACCGGTGACCAATTCAGCTGTAAATCCAATAAACCACGCGTCGCGAAATCCTTGGCTAGTCCCGGTCTTCCCCGCCGCCGGTCGACCAAGCCGTGCCCGCCGTCCGGTACCCGTCGTTACCACTTCGCGCAGCATTTCCTGCATACCCACCACGGTCTGGGCGCGCACCAACGTACCGGCCCCGACAGAACTGCGTCGGTACAAAAGTTGGTTAGCCCCATCTCGAATCTCAATAATACCATACGGCCACGCCGCGAAGCCGCGATTGGCAAAGACGGCGTAAGCCGCGGTCATATCCAGCAAATTTGCCTCTCCTGCACCGAGGGCGATTGAGGGGTGGCCTTTGAGTTTGGATGTAATGCCGAGGCGTTCTGCGGCCTTGACGACCCTATGCCTACCAACTTTCTCAGATACTTTGACCGCCGCGGTGTTCACCGATTTCGCTAATGCCTGTCGCAGCGTTATTCGGCCAAGATATCTTCCCGAGTAGTTTCTAGGTGTCCACCCTTTTATGGAGATCGGGCTGTCCACGATAACATCGTCTGGGCGCATACCAGCTTCCAGTGCAGCCAGATATACAAACAGCTTGAAGGCTGAGCCCGGTTGCCGGAACGCCTGGGTTACCCGGTTAAATTGGCTGGCAGCGTAACGGCGCCCGCCGACCATTGCGCGAATAGCGCCATTGGGGGCCAGTGAAACCAAGGCCGCCTGGCCGACATTGCGCCTACCACCGACCCTAGCCAACATCCCACTTACTCGATCTTCAGCTATTTTTTGCAGACGGGGCGTCAAGGTCGACTTGATCACAAGATCCCGATCGGTTCGACCCACAAAACTAGCTGCCCGTTCAAGCAGCCAGTCCGCAAAGTATCGTGCACCACTGCCAGTCGAACGGCCTGCAAACCGCAGGCGTTCTTTTGACGCTGCTGCTGCATCTCGCTTGGTCAAGAACGCCGCAGCAACCATATTAGCCAAAACCTGGTCGGCCCTCTTGAGGCCAAGTTTCTTGTTTCGAAATGGCGAATACCGTGTCGGCGCTTTCAAGAGACCCGCCAATATCGCGGATTCCCGCAACGAAACTTGCCGGATCGTTTTTCCAAAGTATCGTCTCGCAGCGGCGCCAACGCCATAGGTCCCAGCGCCGAGGTAAACGCGATTGAGATAAATCGTGAGAATTTGTTTCTTGGTGAAACGAGCTTCCAGCCAGAATGCCAGCAAAAGCTCTTGGATCTTCCGACCCAAGGAACGCTCGGGTGTCAGAAACAGGTTTTTGGCAAGCTGTTGCGTCAGCGTACTACCCCCTTGTCGTACTCTACCGGCCATAAGGTTGGTAATCGCAGCCCGCGCAATACCAAAAACATCGACCCCGAAATGATCAAAAAACCGGCGATCCTCGGTCGCAATAATCGCCTGAATTAGATAGGGCGGGACTTCATTGAAACGCACCGCACCGGCATGAAGATCACCATAGGTTGCGACGACAGAATTATCTGAGGCGAGGATGGTTACGCTGGGGCGGCGCGATGGCGTTTCCAGCTTCTCAAGATCCGGAAGATCCCAAGCATAGTACGCTAGAATGGCCGAGACGAACAAACTCGACCAGATGCCAAGGATCGCTATCCAGCGCACTACAGCGCCCCACCGAGATTTCTGAAGGGATGGCGGTTTAGAGTCGACCGGGCGCGCGTCGAGATTTGGACGTCCAGAATTTCGCGTCGCGGCCCTTTTTCCACTCTGCTTCTTTGCCGGAGTTTTCTTATTTACTGGTTTTCTCGCCATTCGCCTATCTTGGGCATGTCACCGATTCACAAAAAGTGATTTTGATGTGACACTGATCCGTTGATCGTTCAATTTATACGTAATTACAGGAATCGACAGGCATCATCGACCCATGGGGCTATTTTCGAAATCAAAGGAATCAGCAGAAACGCTTTCGTCGGTTATCGTTCGCGCAGCAACACCGGCTGACGCGCCAGAAATCGTACGCCTAGCGCAATCTTTGAGTATCGCTGATGGCGGCCGCCCGTCACGGCTGACGGAAGAAAGTTATCGGCGAGACGGGTTCGGCGAGACCCCAGCATTTTCGGCATTGGTAGCGGAGATCGATAGCAGAATTGTTGGATATGCCCTCTATTTTTCCGGCTACGATACAGATCGGGCCACACGCGGTGTGTATCTATCAGACCTCTATGTCGATCAGGCTTGGCGACGCCGCGGCGTTGGGCGAGCTCTGATGCAAGGAACCGCGCGCGCCTGTAAGAACTTAAAGGGGGAGTGGATGTTTTGGTCTGTCCTCAAACGCAATAAAAAAGCGCGGAAGTTTTATAAGACGATGGCACCCGAACTTTCAGATGTCGTCCTTTGTGCCGCCCTCGGCGATAGTTTTCGCCGCCTATCGGAATAGCCGCGCTTTTAAGTCAAATATCAAGCGTCAAGATTGACGACCTTCAATGCGTTCGACTGAATAAAATCACGCCTGGGCTCAACGACATCTCCCATCAACGTAGAGAACACTTCTTCCGCCGCATCACGATGATCAATTTTGACCTGTAATAGCGCCCGCACTTCGGGATCAAGCGTCGTTTCCCAAAGCTGTTCAGGATTCATTTCTCCCAGCCCTTTATAGCGCTGGATAGAGACACCCTTACGGCCAGTATCCATAACCGCTTCTACCAAACCTAAGGGTCCATGAATCTTCTGTTCCTGATCCTTGACCTTAAAGGTCGCGGGGCGTCCGTATATTCTCTGCAAATCCGGTACCATCTCATCGAGACGGCGCGCCTCCGCCGAGCGGACCAAAGCGCCATCAATGACATGCCGTTCGGTTACACCGCGTAATGTTCGGGCAAAGGCAAAACCACCCCCCTCGAGAATTTCTGCTCTCCAGCCCCGTTCGTTTTCTACCGTCAATCCATCAAGACGGCGCGCGATTGCATCAGCAATCTGGCCTTCTAGTTCTTCAGACTCCAGCAATTCAGGATTGAAGGCCCCCAATATTGCCGCTTGTTCGGCCACCATTGGATTGGAAAGTTTTTGCAGGATAGGGGTCATCAACCGTTTTGCCCGCATGGCGCCTTCCACGGTATCCCGCAGATCCGCCCCGGCAATTTCAGCGCCATCCTGAACCACCAGCAAACAATCGCGCAGACCGGCATCGATCAAATAATCCTCAAGCTTCGGATCATCTTTGAGATAAATCTCTTCCGCACCCTTTTTGGCCCGATAAAGTGGCGGCTGCGCGATATAAAGATAGCCACGCTCCACCAACTCAGGCATTTGCCGAAAAAAGAAGGTCAGCAACAAAGTACGAATATGGCTACCGTCGACATCGGCGTCTGTCATGATGATGATCTTGTGATACCGAGTCTTTTCAACATCGAAATCTTCCCGCCCGATGCCTGTACCCAAAGCCGCGATAAGTGTCCCGATTTCCGCTGAAGACAGCATTTTGTCAAATCGCGCACGTTCAACATTCAGAATTTTACCCCGAAGTGGCAAAATGGCCTGTGTGCGTCTGTTGCGCCCCTGTTTCGCCGAGCCTCCTGCTGAATCACCCTCAACAATAAAGATTTCGGAGAGTGATGGGTCACGTTCCTGACAATCAGCCAGCTTGCCGGGCAAGCTGGATATGTCGAGGGCGCCCTTGCGCCGGGTCAGATCCCGCGCCTTCCGGGCAGCTTCACGGGCAGCGGCGGCTTCAACCGCTTTCGCAACGATCCGCTTTGCTTCATTTGGATGTTCTTCAAACCATTGGCTCAGTTTCTCACCGACAACACTCTCAACGACGGGGCGGACCTCAGAAGACACAAGCTTGTCTTTGGTCTGGGATGAGAATTTTGGATCAGGCACCATAACCGACAACACGCAGGTTAGTCCTTCGCGCATATCATCGCCCGAAAGGGTGACCTTCTCCTTTTTCGCAATACCTAATTCATTTGCATAAGCATTTATCGTCCGCGTAAGCGCGCCACGAAGCCCTGCCAGATGGGTTCCGCCGTCGCCCTGGGGGATCGTGTTGGTAAAACACAGCGTCGTCTCGTGATAGCTGTCTGACCATTCCAGTGCGACCTCCATAGCAATATCGTCCTGCTCACCATGGATCGCAATGGGTTCATCAAACAACGGGGTTTTACCGCGATCGACGTAGCTCACAAAGGCTGCGAGACCGCCTTCATAGTGCATTTCGACCACGTTCGGCTCAACGCCACGGGAATCGTTTGCGACTAGTGTCACACCAGAGTTCAAAAAGGCGAGCTCCCGAAGCCGGTGCTCAAGCTTGGCAAAATCGAATTCCACATTGGTGAAAGTCTCTGGTGAGGCAAGAAATGTAACCTGACTGCCGGTGGGGCCATCCCAGTCTGCTACCTTTTCCAATGATCTAACTGGGATGCCATGCTCAAAACGCATGCTCCATTCAGCACCTTCACGCCAAATTTTTAGTTCAAGCCATGAGGAAAGGGCGTTAACCACAGAGACACCAACACCGTGCAGGCCGCCAGAAACCTTATAAGAGCTTTGGTCAAATTTCCCGCCCGCATGCAGATGGGTCATGATGACCTCAGCCGCCGAAACACCTTCTTCTTCATGAATCTGAACTGGAATCCCGCGCCCATTGTCCTGGATCGAGACAGACCCATCGCCATTTAGCGTAACCTCAACCCGATCGCAGATTCCAGCAAGTGCTTCATCGATCCCGTTGTCCACCACCTCATAAACCATGTGATGCAGCCCTGACCCATCATCGGTATCACCGATATACATACCGGGCCGTTTTCGAACGGCATCGAGTCCGCGCAGAACCTGGATAGAGTCTGCTCCATATTCAGGATTGGTATCTTCGGCAGGTACTTCAGCAGGAGGTGCCATTGTTAAACCATTTCTTCGTGAGGTTATGCGGCATAAGCACCGAGGGACTGCTCTGTCACCTCTGCATTAGCCACGGTGAAATGTTGGGCCGTACCCGAAAGAGGTACGAATAAGGACGGATCTGTGCCGGTCATCCAGGCCTGGGCGCCCAGCGCCTGAATTTCTGCGAAAAGCGCCTCGCGCCGCCCCTCATCGAGATGAGCGGCAATTTCGTCGAGCAATAAAATGGGAACCGCGCCTCGTTCAAGTGACTGCAACCGGGCATTCGCCAGCACAATACTGATGAGTAACGCCTTCTGTTCACCTGTCGAGCATTGTCCGGCTGGTACATTCTTTAAGATATGCGTCACCGCAAAATCACTTTTCTGCGGCCCTATCACCGCGCTGCGCCCTATCTGGTCCACACCACGAGAAGCCACCAACGCCGCGCGATATTGATCTTCAGCTTCTACCGCCGGCATTGTGTTGAGCCAACCATCGAGGACTCCATCAAGCGCAAGAGAGGCAGACGGGAATGGCCCAATACCCATCGCACAGGCCGGATTTAAACGATCAATTAAAGCGATGCGCGCAGCGGCGATAGCGACGCCCTTTTCAACAATTGTTTCTTCCAACACATCAAGCCAGGCCGGGTCAGCAGCATCGCCATTTGTTGCTTCACGTTGGAGCAGGCTCGATCTTTCTCGCATCGCCCGCTCAAACGCCTTGAGCCGCCCGGCGTGCGCCGGATCAAAGCCAAACACCAAGCGATCGAGAAAGCGCCGGCGCCCCGATGCTCCTTCTGTAAAAAGTCGTTGCATATCGGGCGTCAGCCACAGCGCAGACAGCCGCTCACCCAATGCGGCTTGACCGCGTGCCGGAGCACCATTGATACGCACCGCACGACGCGGATTCTCGACAGGCACCTCATCGGAAACACCCGTACCAACCTCATAAACCCCATCAAGTCCGTCAACGGTGGCAGCAACACCCCAACGCTGAACAGGCTCGGCACCGTCGCCCCCCCGACGAGCTATATCGGTGAGACGTGCCGCGCGGAGACCTCGACCCGGAACCAAAAAGGAAATTGCTTCAAGAAGGTTGGTTTTTCCGGCACCGTTAGCGCCGGTGAGCGTGATCAGAGGCGCGTCAATATTCAGCCGTAGTGAGGCGTAACAGCGAAAATCAGTCAGAACCAGACGCTGGACAGCCATTGACGCGGCTTGAACATCATTTTGGAAAACGGGTTGCGAAGTAGACAGGGGGCCCGCCTTTAAACGCGCATCGGCATCAGGACATAAAGCGCGTTCTCATCTTCAAGGTCTTTAACAAGCGTCGGTGAGGCCGCGTCGGAGAGTGCAAAGCGTGCCTTATCACCCTGTATCTGCTGGGTAATATCGAGCAGATAGCGAGAATTAAAGCCAATTTCGAGATCGCCGTCATCATACTCGACTTCCAGCTCCTCAGTAGCACTACCGGCATCGGGGCTGGTCGCTGAAAGTACCAAGCTATTGGCCCCTAAGCTTAGCTTGATTGCTCGAGATTTTTCCGTGGAAATTGTTGAGACCAAATCGACAGCCCGTTCAAAGCGATTGCAGCTCACTTCAAGAAATTTATCATTCGCTTCCGGGATAACCCGATCATAATCAGGGAAAGTGCCATCAATCAGCTTAGAGCTGAGAACAATTTGATCCACCGCAAATCTAATCTTTGTATCGGACATCATGATGGCAATGTCATCTTCTGTCTCATCGATAAGTTTTCGTAGCTCATTGACCGTTTTGCGCGGCACAATTACCCCCGGAATTCCTTCAGCGCCTGCAGGCACCGGTATTTCCATCCGCGCCAGCCGGTGTCCATCTGTCGCTACAGCTCGTAAGACTGTCCCACCCTCATCGCCTTCAGCAGCGTGCAGATAGATGCCGTTCAGGTAATACCGTGTTTCTTCGGTCGAGATCGCAAATCGGGTGCGATCTATTAAGGACCGCAATGCTGCCGCTTCCAGCGTAAAGCTGTGTGGCATATCGTCGTCGGTCATTGCCGGAAAATCTTCACTGGCAAGTGTTGCCAATTTCAAAGTAGAGCGCCCGGAGCGCATAGCCATCTGACCTTCTTCCGAGCCACCGCCAAGTTCAATCTGCGAACCGTCTTCCAGCTTGCGCACGATATCAAATAATGTGTGCGCGGGGACAGTCGTCGCGCCCTGCTGGCTGACATCCGCTGAAATCTTTTCAACGACGGCGATATCCATATCGGTCGCTGATAATTCGACGGCGCCGTCGTCGGCACGCATCAGAATATTTGACAAAATTGGGATGGTATTCCGGCGTTCAACTACGCTCTGGACATGGGTTAATGCCTTTAACAAAGCACCGCGATCAATCGTAAACTTCATGGCGTCACATGGTTCTCATAAGAATAAAAAACACCGGCTTATCTTAGCCGCCTGCAACAGCTTGCAGTCAGCCTGAATTATAGCATTTCAGCTGACTCGCCGCACGGGTTTAGATACCCAAAAAGAACTAGATTAAATCTATAAAAAACCGCAGAAAACTGCGGTTACCCTTCCAGCATACGCCGCAGGAGATCAACATCTTCACAGAATGCCGAATCTGTTTGCCGCAACTCTTCGACCTTCTTGACCGCATGCATCACGGTAGTGTGGTCCCGACCACCGAATTTCCGGCCAATTTCGGGCAGAGACCGTGACGTCAACTGCTTTGCAAGATACATCGCAACCTGCCGCGGGCGTGCCACCGCACGGGCGCGACGGGCGGAATGCATATCGGCAATTCGGATATTGAAATGCTCTGAAACGCGCTTTTGAATTTCTTCAATCGTTACCCGCCGATCGTTTGCCCTTAGGATGTCGTGGAGGACCTCCTGGCAAGTCTCGAGGGTAATTTCGCGACCCACCAGCTCAGCATGGGCAACAACCCTGTTGAGGGCGCCCTCAAGCTCACGCACGTTCGATGTAATACGGTGCGAGAGGAATTCTTTAACCTTCACCGGAATCTCGACACCCAGTCGCTCGGACTTAACGTCGAGAATACCAAGCCGCAGCTCAAAACTCGTCGCATGAATATCGGCGACCAGGCCCCAGCCAAGCCGTGAGCGCAGCCGTTCTTCCATACCTTCCAAATCCGATGGCGACTTGTCAGCTGAGATCACAACTTGTCGGTTGTTATCAACCAGGTCATTGAATGTATGGAAAAACTCTTCCTGCGTGGCTTCCTTGCCATTGATAAATTGCACATCATCAATCATCAGCAGGTCAACTGACCGAAACTGTTCCTTGAAAGCGACGGTATCCTTGAACCGCAAGGCCCGGATAAAGTGGAACATAAATTTTTCTGCAGAAAGATAGACCACCCGCCGCTCAGGAAATTTCGCGCGCGTATGATTAGCAATTGCATGCATAAGATGCGTTTTACCGAGACCAACACCGCCATAAAGAAATAACGGGTTGAAGGCTGCGTCCTCAGAGTCCGCAACCCGCCGTGCCGCTGCATAGGCCAGCTCATTGGGTTTACCAACGACAAAATTCGAAAACGTGAAACGGGGATCAATCGGCGCGCTTATCTCAGGCCGCGTCTCAGCGACACCGTTTGCTGGTGCGAATTGGGTAGATCCGTTGAGCTGTTGATCAGTAGCGGGCTTTTCAGCCGGTCGGTTCAAGGGCCGGGTCGTTGGCGTCTGCACAAAGACATCAATAACGTCAACGGTCGCGTTTTCACCGACCCACAACTCACGCAACCTGTCGCCATAATGGCTCACAACCCAGTCGCGCATAAATCGCGTCGGCACAGCGATCTTCGCTGTTCCGTCAATAACGGAAACCAGCGTTAGTGGCTTCAGCCAGCTACGGTAAGACGCATCACCAACTTCCGATCTTAACAGCCCACGCACTCTTGCCCATTGAGCCGTAATCTTCGGGTCGAGCCTTGGTCCCGGCATACTTCTTGTCCCCAGTCCCCCAAACAATCCACGAAATAGCGGATCGCGTTACTTATACAGTTCACTTAGAAGCGGAAATCTTCGATCCCGGCATCGGCGGAATCGAAATGTGTCCATAAATTTTGTGCTTCTAGACTCCCTGCCTTTATTTGGGCGCCAACCCAGAACTAGGATTAGATTGAAAACGAAACAATTTTATTATTATAACAACCTAATCCATTACTTAATTTAGAAAGAAAACAGGCATTTTTTACTTAAATTCTTCTGTATCCGTTCCGATACTGATTGCAAATCTAATTGGGCCCGGTGCGGATAGCAAGCGGCTCTCGTCACAAAAATGTAAAAAATTTTATTGACAAATAAGCGGCAGCCGAATCCGGTCATGGAGTCAAGGACTTGCGCGAAAACCCTAAGTTTCTGGGGTATTGACGCGCGCTATGTCTCTCAAACGCAGAAAAGCCGGAATCAAAAAACCGCACCAGGCTGACCTGGTACGGCTTCCAATTTCAGTCTCTCAAATGAGAGAAAATCAGGTGAGGGCGTTAACCCGGGCGGACAAACGCGATACTTTGCGCGATGCCGTGTTCTTTTCCATGATGCCCTTGGTAACACCACGCATCAATTCAGGCTCTGCAACCTTAAATGCTACTTCAGCAGCAGCGCGGTCACCCGCATCAATTGCCGTTTCAACTTCTTTTACAGCGCTCCGAATCCGGCTACGCCGGTCACGGTTGCGTTCTGTCCGTCGTTCGTTCTGACGAACGCGCTTTTTTGCGGAACTTGTATTAGCCATATCTTTCAATCCTGCTCACTTGCAGCGGTCCGGGTTTGTATAGCGCGACACCTTTCCCGTCAAGCGTTTAGCAAGCTTATCTTCAGGTTTATTTGGCGTTCATGATTTCCCAAATTCGGGCTTTCGTTTTTCGACAAAGGCCGCCATGCCTTCGCGTTGATCTGGCGTGCCAAATGAGGCCTGGAACATTCGCCTTTCATACCGCACCCCTTCGGCCAATGTCGTCTCATAAGCACGGTTCACTACGTCTTTGACCATCATCGTCGCTGGACGCGACATGGCAGCGATTTTTTGGGCTGTCGATACCGCATCGTCAACCAGTTCCGTTGCTGGAACGATGCGGCTCACCAAACCAGCTCTTTCAGCCTCTTCAGCGCCCATCATACGGCCAGTCAGGCACATCTCCATGGATTTTGACTTGCCGACTAGCCGGGTCAGTCTCTGTGAGCCACCTGCGCCAGGCCAAACGCCAATCTTGATCTCCGGTTGGCCAAACTGTGCCGTCTCCGCAGCGAGGATAAAATCACACATCATCGCGATCTCGCAGCCGCCGCCCAGCGCAAACCCCGCCACGGCAGCAATAATAGGCTTGCGGCACGCCGCAACTTGTTCCCAGCCATCCGTGATAAAATCATCTACATAGGTATCCGGCCAGGATTTTGACTGCATTTCTTTGATATCAGCACCCGCTGCAAAGGCTTTTTCCGAACCCGTCAACACAATGGCGCCGACATCATCGTTCTTCTCCAAAGCCTGCAAAGCATCCGCCAATTCACCCACGAGAGCCGTGGAGAGGGCGTTTAACGCATCCGGCCGGTTGAAGGTTATCAACCCAACATTGTCACGAATTTCCACGATAATTGTTTCATAGCTCATCACGAGTCGTCCTTGTAAATTTGATCTTTAGTTAGGTGTTAGGGAGAACTGAGCCGTCAGCACGCCCTTTTTAACGAGTACAGCTAGGCGGAGCCTCTCCCCCTCGCGTACCCAGCTTGTGGCACCGGCAGCTTTCCACCCAAGCTGCGGCAGCGTGCGGACATAAAACGCAAGGACTTTTTTCGGCTGCGTTGCCGCACCAGATATGCCTTTTGCAGACACTTCAGCGATCCTGCCCTGGGGTGTTGAGAAGACCAAAGCTGACCCTTTGACCTCCGCAAGCCCCTCCATAAGAGGCAAATCATCAATGACCGACAGAAAACCTTCTGCGGCAATCACTTTTCCACCATTAAAGGCTGCCAGCGCAAATAACACCGCCAATACAGGCAACAAGGCAAAATTGTTTTTAGGGGAAATAGTAATTATCATGGACGCGATTTACCTCAGCGTTGGCAGCTTGCACGGAAGAAACTTGACCGACCAGCCTGTACGATGCGCTGAACCGGTTTGCTACAAGTTGGGCATGGTTCGCCCTCTCGTCCATAGACTTTAAAATTGTGCTGAAAATATCCCATCTCGCCGGTCGCGGTCACATGATCCCGCAACGTGGATCCGCCAGACTTTATGGCATCCCGCAATACCTGTTTTGTGGCAGTCACCAGCCGTTCAGCGCGCGCAGACCCAACGGTGTGAGCACTGCGCCGCGGCGACACCCCTGCTATAAACAACCCCTCGCAGACATAAATATTGCCAAGTCCAGCGACAATGCGTTGATCAAGTAACGCGGATTTAATCGGCGTTTTGCGACCTTTCAGGCGGGCCGCAAGAGAGGCCCCGCTAAATTCATCGCCCAACGGCTCAGGACCAATTGAGGCCAGCAACGGGTGGGTCGCCAGCCCGTCTTCAGTTGACAGATCCATGAGGCCAAAGCGGCGTGGGTCCGAGAACCGAATGACGGTGCCATTTCCGACCGCGAAAGCAATATGCTCATGTTTCCGGGCGGGGACTTCTACCTCGGTACCCTGTTCGATGACCATACGACCCGACATTCCTAGATGTGCCAACACAACGGTCGCGTCATCGAGACGGATCAGCAAATATTTAGCGCGCCGATCAAGCTGCGTAATTGTTCGTCCCGTCAGGGCCTCGGCAAAGTTCTCTGGCAAGGGTCGCCGCAGGTCTGTACGGCGCACGACCACCTGATTAATCCTGCGGCCTTCCATGGCCTTCGCCAATCCCCGGCGAACGGTTTCAACCTCTGGAAGCTCCGGCATCGTACGTCTTACCTCCTTAAATCCTATCGCCCTCATCGTACCCCAAAGCTAGCGCGAAATCTCCGGCTAGGCTATTGTCGCTCCATGGCAAATAGTTCCACAAATGGCGTTGAGGGCGACAACGAAACCAATTTCGGTTTTCGGCGGGTGCCCAGAGAAGAGCACGCAGGACTAGTCTCCAGTGTCTTTGAGTCGGTCGCAGATCGTTATGACATCATGAACGACTTGATGAGTGGTGGCCTGCATCGCCTCTGGAAACAGGCCTTGATCGACTGGATCAACCCTCAACCGGAAATGCGACTGGTCGATGTCGCGGGCGGCACCGGCGACGTTACATTCAGGTTCCTTGAGCGGTTAGAGAGTGCAACTGATAACGATGATACAACGAGCCGGGCAATCATTTGTGACCCCAATGGCGCAATGCTTAAGGTCGCGCAAACCAGGGCAATAGATAAAGGATATGTGCACGGCATCGAATTCGTCGAAGCGCCAGCAGAAAAACTACCTCTTGAGGATCGTTCAGCGGCCGTATGTACAATCTCGTTTGGGCTCAGAAATGTCACGGATCGTGCCGCAGGTCTTGAAGAAATGCACCGGATTCTCGATTTTGGCGGTCATTTCTTTTGTCTGGAATTCTCGCCAGCCGTCGCTCCAATTCTGGCACCTTTATATGATACTTATTCGAACCGCATCCTCCCGTGGCTTGGCGAGCATGTTGCGGGTGACCGGGAAGCCTACGAGTATTTGGTTGAAAGTATTCGCCGTTTTCCGGAACCGGACGCCCTTACAACCGAAATGCAAGCTGCGGGATTCGGGAATATCCAGCACCGCATGATGTCAGGTGGGATTGTGGCTATTCATTCTGGTTGGCGCCTCTAGAACCCATGCTTCGTACCCTTCGCAATCTCGGCCGCGTCACGGGGATCGTACGAACGATCGCAAGATATGAAGCCTTATTTCTATTTGAAGAAAACGATGCACCATTCTTCGTAAAAGTCGGCATGGCGATCATCACCATTGGGGCACGGCCAACGCCCGACCTTGCCGACAAACGAAACGGCGAAAAACTGGCACTGGCGCTACAGAATCTCGGCCCCGGCTTCATTAAACTGGGGCAGGCTTTGTCGGTTCGCTCTGATCTCGTTGGTGAGGAGATCGCCGATGATCTTGCAACCTTGCAGGATAGCTTGCCACCTTTCGCGACGACTCTAGCACGGCAGTCCGTGGAAGATGAATTTGGCAGACCACTCGACGAACTGTTTTCCTCATTCGACGAAGAGGCCATCGCCGCCGCTTCTATTGCCCAGGTCCATTTCGCCATAACAACTGAAGGCATACCGGTTGCGGTCAAAATATTACGGCCCGACGTCGAGGAGGCTTTTGCACGAGAACTGGAGCTCCTGTACTGGCTGGCCGAGGGCGTTGAGCGGCATATACCGCAAGCTCGGCGATTACGGCCCATCGAGGTTATCAAAACGTTGTCTGAATCTGTCGCCATGGAAATGGATTTACGGCTTGAGGCGGCTGCGGGCGATGAATTACGGACCAACTTTGACGGCGACGCGCGGTTTAAAGTACCAAAGATGGACTGGACCAGAACCGGCAAACGCGTGCTCACCTCAGAACGAGTGTCAGGCGTTCCGGTTGACGAAGTCACCACGCTTGAAGAAGCCGGGCTCGATATCGAGACACTCGTAGCCAATATGGCACGAGCGTTCTTTCTCCAGGTTTTTCGGGATGGGTTTTTCCATGCCGATCTCCATCCAGGCAATCTGCTGGTGGATGAAGTGGGGGCCATACAGGCCGTTGATTTCGGAATCATGGGGCGTCTCGACAAACAGACTCGTTATTACCTCGCCGAAATGATGATTGGTTTTCTGACAGCCGATTACGCCAAGGTCGCTGCGGTTCATTTCCGGGCGGGCTACGTGCCATCCACTCAGTCTGAGGAAGCCTTCGCGCAGGCAGCACGCGCCATCGCAGAACCGATCATGGGCCAGCCTTTAAAGGACATATCTCTCGCCCGCCTTTTAGCGCAGCTGTTCACCATCACCGAACGGTTTGAAATGCAGACCCAGCCCCAGCTCCTGCTCTTGCAAAAAACCATGCTCGTCGCGGAAGGGGTTGGACGCCGTTTGCATCCTGACACCAATATGTGGGAACTGGCGCGGCCCTTAATTGAGAACTGGATGGAAGACGCTCTATCGCCAGAAGCGAAAGCAGCTGAGGCCATGTCGGAAGCTGGTAAGCTGATCGAACGTCTCCCGACCTTGATAACTGATATGAGCGACAGTGTTTCAACCATGGCCCGCGACGGCCTCAAGCTACATCCCGACACGGTCGGTGAGATGACAGGGCGCCGACAATCGGCACGCTGGCCGTGGTGGGCCGGCGCTGCTATCGCCGTTGGGCTTATCATCGCCGCGAGCTAAAAGCGTAACGTCATCGATTCTCCGGGTGCTCAATCCACGGAAATTGTAAATTCCCATTTGATTTAAAGGTGTATTTGAGCGCAGACTTGTCGCGCACTCAAATTGTGAATCCGTGCCGAACTGGCATTGAGATAAGAAAATTGAAATCGGTCTACAGATCAGGCCACTCTATAGGGAGAGTTACGTATGAAGTATGGAAAATCAGTTTCACTATTAGCAGCGTTTGCTTCACTTGCTTCGTTCGGCAGTGTTGCTCAGGCAAATGACATCGCAAAATTCTATAAAGGGAAACAGGTAAGTATCGTCGTCGCGGCACGTGCTGGCGGCGGACATCACAAATATTCGTTGTTTATCGCGCGTTACATGAAGAAACATGTGCCGGGCAACCCGACTTTTATCACTCAGAATATGGGTGGCGCCGGCGGAACCAAGGCGGCAAATTATCTGTATAACCGGGCGGCAAAAGACGGAACGGCAATCGGTATTCTGCTTTCCGATACACCATTCGCATCGCGCATGCGGACCACCGGCGTCAAATATGTCGCCAACAACTTCCATTACCTTGGCGGGGTCGACAAACCGCAGGGTGCCTTTGTCGTTCTAAAACGCTCCGGCATCAAAACAATGGAAGAGGCGAAGAAAAAGTCTGTCGTCTTTGCCTCTACCGGCAAAGGATCGCAGACCTACATCTTACCAAAACTTGCCAATAGCATGATCGGTACCAAATTCAAGATCGTAACGGGTTATCGTGGTATGGCCGGTGTCTATAAGGCGCTGGATGGCAAAGAAGCTGATGGTTTCCAATCAGGCTGGTCTTCGGTCCAGTTGATTAGGCCACATTGGCTTAAAGATGGCCGAGTCGTCGTCTTGGCGGCAAACTCTTTGTCACGCCTTAAAGATGCGCCGAACGCCCCAACGTTCCGCGATCTGGTTAAAGACCCCTTGGATCGAAAAATCGTCGAACTGATCAGTAATAACGACGTCATCGGTCGCTCATGGATTGCGCCTCCGGGCATTCCAAAGGCGCGCCTAAAAGCACTTCGGACGGCATTTAAGAAAATGGCGCACGATCCTGAAGCCATCGCAGCGGCTAAAAAACGTAAAATGGATTGGAACTATGTCGATTGGAAACCTCAGCAGCAGCATGCAAAACACATTACCAATGCTGATGATAAGCTGTTCAAACGCGTAAGGGCGCTTATCAATCAGAAGTAACGATAGCGTTGATGGATAGGAAAATGCGGTCCCTCTGGGGCCGCATTTTTTATGATCAGAACGGTATGGGCGTCTTAATTCGTCGTTGCGCTCTTATCTTCTTCCAGAGTCTGACCAGCTTCCGGCTCAATACCCTCTACCGCTTCTGCGGCGGCGGACAGTACTTTTGCCTCAAGCGACAACCGCGATCGAAGTGAAACATGCTTTTTAAAGGCAGGCCTACTGAGAACGACGTCACTTACCTGGTTCAGCGGCTCTACAATGAGGCCGGTCAAATAGGTCGTTTCACGTTTGAAACCGATCAGCTCGATAACCAATTTCCCATCGTTCGACTGTCCCTCGATAATAATAGCGCCACCGACTTGTCTCAACTGTTGACGTCGCAAAATTTTGCTTAAGTCTCCCGACAAATAGCCTCCAGCAACACGAAGCCCGCTCTTATCAAACGAGTCGCTAGCCCCGGAGAGCAGAGCATCCCGCGTCCATTGATCTGGGGCACCACTGGTTACCAAGAACGGGATTTTGTTAATTCTGATTTGGCGGCCTAAAGGTGCGCTATATCGCGGATCACCAAGGTCTTGCGTCATCAAAACAATACGATAGCTCCCAACAGGAACGTCGATGGAGATTGTTTTAATGCCCGCAAGACCATCTGCAAGCAACGCACTGTCTTCTGGGCGTCGTAGAGCAGAAACGCTCTCACCTGCGACTCGTTGATCACCGGGAACGACGCGGGTAAAGCCATCCATGACCTTACCATCGGCGGGACCGAAATCGAGGGCGATCATTGCGTTGCGGGGTTTGTAGTCGGACGCGACCGCCAGCCGCGTGATGGAGGTCTTGGTCAACGCTTTCGTTGCCAGGGTAGAAACCCTACTTACAACCTGAAACAACTCAGCAGGCTTCAACGCTTTCTTTTGATCCCGCAACGACCGCATCAAACTAACCGCACGTTGCACAACGTCGCCGGGCCCCGGATTGCCAACCGAAAGATACCGGGGAATAGCAGCGTTTAACTGTGTTGCCGAAACTGTTCCCTTCGTTACAACAGGAGCAGCGTTCGGTGACGATTTTTCAGTTGCCGGTGCCAACGCCGACAATTGACCGGTTTGTGCCTGTGGCGCAGTAGCCCAAGTCACAGATAGGCCTATCACGGCACTATATAGTGCGAATTTATTAAGAGTGCAGACGGACGTTCGAACCATAATTTTCACCGGATAGCTTTCTCACTACGCGTTACTGCCCGTAGGGGGGCACCTGAAGATATGCAAGAACCATGCCAACGAAGATTACATATTAAATTCAGTTAGTTAACCAACCGAAGAGCTGCAAATTAGCTGCAAATTGTCCAATCCTGATACAGGGTTGGTACGAATCTGCGATTCGCTTATGCCACGAGATATTGAGATGTCATTTTAGAACCGCTTTCACCGACTGCAGCGAATTGTTGCCGTTTAGGCCCTAAATCACTAGTTTACTGTCGAATTCTCAGAATTTTTGTCAGGAACTCATCAATATGCTGCAAAACAAGCGCATCTTGTTGATCATATCCGGTGGTATTGCCGCCTATAAGTGTCTGGAGCTTATCCGTCGCCTGCGAGAGCAGGGGGCTGCGGTGCGCTGTGTTCTAACCAAATCCGCAACTGAGTTCGTCACCCCCCTATCTGTCGCGGCCTTATCCGGTGACAAGGTTTACGGAGACCTGTTTTCACTGACTGACGAACACGAGATGGGGCATATACATCTTTCCCGCGATGCTGACCTACTCATCGTCGTTCCCGCCACCGCCAATATCCTGGCCCGCATGGCGCAAGGCATCGCTGACGACCTCGCAACCACAGTTTTGCTGGCAACCGACAAAAAGGTTATGGCCGCCCCTTCCATGAATGTTCGGATGTGGGAGCATGACTCAACGGTAAGCAATCTAGAAAATTTACGCCGTCGTGGCATCGAGATTCTCGGACCAGATTCCGGAGACATGGCCTGCGGCGAGTTTGGCGAAGGTAGAATGGTCGAACCAGCCGAGATATTGGCTGCCATCCAAGCTCATTTTAAGGATGACGGACGACTTAGCGGCCTACGCGCGCTCGTCACTAGCGGCCCAACACACGAACCTATCGATCCTGTTCGCTATATCGCAAACCGTTCTTCTGGCAAGCAAGGACACGCAATCGCCTCTGCGTTGGCAAGGCTTGGGGCCGATACAACATTGATAACCGGCCCGACACGCGAACATGACCCAAGTAAGGTCGAGGTCGTCCATGTTGAAACCGCCCGCGAAATGTTAGCCGCCTGCGAGAACGCACTTCCTACCGACATAGCTGTCTGCGCTGCCGCCGTTTCAGATTGGCGGGTGACGCAGGAAGCCGATCAAAAAATCAAGAAAGATGGTAGCGAGCCATCACTCTCCCTTACGGAGAACCCCGATATTTTGCGGACGCTCTCTCAACCGGGGAATGATCGACCCCGTCTCGTCGTCGGTTTTGCCGCTGAAACAGGTGACGTGATTGAGAAGGCTGTTCCCAAACGCAAAACCAAAGGATGTGACTGGATCGTTGCTAATGATGTTTCGCCAGGAACCGGTACTTTCGGTGGCGATGCCAATCAAGTGCACCTCATTACTGAAACCGGCAGTGAAAGTTGGCCGCAAATGTCCAAACAGGAAGTTGCGGACATGCTCGTGCGCCGCATTGCCGATCATCTTCATCCCCCCGCCGCCGCAGAATAGAGGTACTAGAATGGTTTCGGTTGCCGTTAAGCGTTTACCCCATAATGCCGACTTGCCACTACCGGCATATGAGAGCGCGGCTGCCGCAGGCATGGATTTGCCGGCCGCCGTCGAACAAAACCTAGTCCTGGCACCGGGTGAGCGAGCTCTGGTTCCAACAGGTTTGGCAATCGCTTTGCCCGATGGATATGAGGCGCAAGTTCGCCCCCGGTCAGGCCTTGCCGCTCGAAATGGTGTGACCGTTCTCAATACGCCCGGTACAGTGGACGCAGATTACCGCGGCGAGGTAAAAGTTATTCTCGTTAACCTCGGTAATGAAGATTTTACAATTGAGCGCGGTATGCGGATTGCCCAGATGGTAATCGCCCCCGTCGTCCAGGCGTCTATGCAGGAAGCCGACGAATTACCCGAAACCGCTCGCGGTGAGGGCGGGTTCGGATCTACCGGCACAAAGACATAAGTCCCTAAAGCGCCCATGGAATTCACCGACGACCAGCTCCAACGCTACGCCCGGCATATTGTCTTGCCCGAAGTTGGCGGCATTGGGCAGGAGAAGCTTTTATCAGGCAAGGTACTTGTCGTCGGCGCCGGGGGCCTCGGGGCGCCCCTCATATTATATCTTGCTGCTGCAGGTGTTGGTACGCTGGGAGTCGTCGATGACGACGTGGTCGATCTCTCTAATCTTCAGCGTCAAGTTATTCACGCGACCGGCAATATCGGCACTCCTAAAGTAGAAAGCGCCGCAGCAGCAGTTACAGCGATCAATCCTGATGTAAACTTCCAGCCTCACTACACCAGACTGACGAGCGAGAATATATATGCGTTAATTGAAGGGTATGACATTATTGCCGATGGGTCGGATAATTTTGAAACCCGCTTCCTGGTAAATGACGCCTGCCATCTTGCTGGTAAAACGTTGGTATCGGGGGCCATCCTGCGTTTTGAGGGCCAGATCGCCACCTTCAAATCGTACAGAGGGGCAGACTATCCCTGTTATCGCTGTTTATATCGAGAACCGCCTCCAGCCGGCATGGTGCCAAGCTGCTCTGAGGGGGGTGTCCTTGGCGCTCTGGCAGGGACAGTCGGGTCAATGCAAGCCACCGAAGTGTTAAAGGAACTTATGGGGATCGGCACCAGCCTATCTGGTCAGCTTATGCTGTATGACGCCCTCGAGACGGAGTATCGCAAAATCTCACTCAAACGAGATAGCGACTGCCCCCTCTGTGGCGATCACCCGACGATTTCAGATCTCTCGATCCACGCGGCTGCTTAATCATGGTGACCCGGAGCCGATTATCCTTAATCGTTTTTTCAGGCGATTTTGATCGAGTACATTATGCGTTCGCCATGGCAAGCGCAGCAGCAGCAACGGATAGGCCCGTCACCTTATTCTTTTCAGGTGGTGCTCTTCGATTTTTCCTGGCTGAGAGTAGTGATGGGACCCCTGGATGGACGACCTTAGGTCCCGCCGAGAATGGGAAACCCGCAATCGAACGTAACACAGAACTTGGCAGTGATGGCATCGGGACGATTGACGAACTTGCTTTGGCCTGCGTTGAACTCAATGTTGCATTTTTTAGATGTGACATGGGCGTTAAGGCGGCCAAACTAGACGTCACCACATTCCGACCCGACATCCCCACCCAAAGCGGTGGGCTGGTCAGCTTTCTGGCCGAAGCGGAGAGAGATAACAGCCAGGTCGTCTTTCTATAGGCACCTGGATATAAACGCCGCACTCGCTTGACGCCTTACCGTCATGGTCCGTACCCTGTTTCCATAATATCCAGCGCCTCAGGGAGACCAACAATGTCACGTACATTTCGCAAACGACTGGAAGACGCGGTCAACGAACGTCACTGCGCGGATCATCCAATGACCGAGAAATGGGCAAACGGTGAGGTAAGTAAACGTTGCATGATGGGATGGGCTGCCGAGCAGTGGCACTGGGTCAGCAAAATGAATGCTCCGACATTCTTTGTCTGCAAGGATGCACCGGACGACGTCATTCACGCGGAAATCGATAACTTTCACGAAGAAATGGATCCCGATCACTCGCATCTCGATATCATGCTCAACTTTGCGAAAGCGAATGGCGGAAGCCCGACAAAAATCAAAAAGGGAGAGGGATTACCAACCACACGGTCCTGGGTACGGTTTTTAACTGACTCGGCTCGTGACAATCCCTGGTATTGCGGAATGTCAGCGCTGCGAATAGGGACAGAGTCTCAGTCACCTCGACTATATTCAAAATTGCTGCCAGCACTGCGAGACATATACAAATTCAAAGAAGAAGAGATCGAACATTTCTGGCTCCACTCTGAAGTTGATATCGAGCATGGTGGCATCGCATACGATCTAATCGTCAAACACTGTAAATCGCGTGAGCAGCAAGATCTCTGTGTCCATTTTGTAAAAGAAAGCGCCAAGATGCGTTGGTTTCATTTCGACGGAATCTATCTGCACTATGAGATGGGCTATGAATTGCACGGCGGGAAATAGCTCGTGGCACTCCCACGAAAACTCCAACTTTCCGCTAACACCGCGTTAACCAATTTTACCTAGGGTCATTGCAACGCTCAGATTCGACTCGGTGGCTTGCAATGGCTCAAACGAAACGATCAGTGAATGCACGGCAGACAAATTCTCTGCCGACGCAGAAAAAGGGAAAGGCAGCGGCTTCAAATCGCGCCGCCCTTGAGCCTGTCACTAATCAGACAACCAAACAGGCTACCCGTATTCTCGTAGCAGAGGACAATCCTACCAACCAAAAGGTTCTAACCTGCCTGTTGCAGCCTACGGGTTGTCACCTGGATTTCGTTGAAAATGGTCTCGATGCCATCGCAGCCGTTGCGCGCTCAGAATATGACTTGGTGCTCATGGATATGCGCATGCCAAAAATGGATGGCGTTACCGCCACCTATCGGATCCGCTCTCTCCCGGAACCGGCGGCGTCAGTTCCGATCATCGCGCTAACAGCTGATGTCGTCACCGGTGCAAAAGAAAAGTTCGAGGCCGCCGGAATGAATGGCTTTGTCGAAAAACCAATTAATAAAGAACTGCTCTTCAAAACGATCGAAGAGCACACGGGTGAACCTATATCTCATCCTGATTTCGCCTGAGGGCGCCAAGCACCCGAACTATGAGCGAACGCGATCCGGCGGCGTATCGCCGCTTAAAAAAGCGCCAATATTTGTCAAGACCTTGTCACCCATCGCCTCTCGGCCTTCATGTGTTCCAGATCCGAGGTGCGGCGCCAACACAACGTTTTCCAGAGCAATGAGTTTTGGATGTATTTCCGGCTCGTTTTCATAAACATCCAACCCAGCGCCAGCAATCGCGCCGCTCGCCAGACGTTCCGCCAACGCCGCTTCATCAATGATGCCACCCCGTGCAGTATTAATAACAACTGCATGGGATTGAAGTAGATCTATGCGATCAGCATTTAACAGATGATAGGTTTCTGGCGTTTTGGGACAGTTGACCGAGACAAAATCCATCTGGACGAGCATCTCATCAAGGCTCTCCCAATAGGTCGCTTCTAAAGCGGATTCTATCTTCTCATCAATCGGGTGTCGGTTGTGATAATGGATTTGCATATCAAATCCACGAGCCCGCTTTGCCACCGCCTGACCGATGCGCCCCATCCCGATAATACCAAGCCGCTTGCCGGTTACACGGTGGCCCACCATAAAAGTTGGTGTCCAACCATCCCACCCCCCTGTCCGTACCAAGCGCGCACCCTCGTCCAAACGGCGTGGCGCCGCCAGCAAAAGTGCAATCGTTAAGTCCGCCGTATCGTCTGTCAAAACACCGGGCGTATTCGTAACAACCACGTTCTTCGCCACTGCCGCCTCAAGATCAATGTGATCAACGCCGGCCCCAAAATTGGCAATCATTTTGATTGTTACAGGAAGGGCATTGATCAAATCAGCGTCAATTTTATCCGTTACCGTCGGCACCAAAATTTGGGCGCCATCACACGCTGCGATAATGTGTTCCGCTGAAAAGGCTAAGTCATTTGGATTAAGCCGCGCGTCAAATTGCTCTTTCATGCTTGCTTCCGTAACCGCGGGAAGACGGCGGGTGACTGCGATAATGGGCTTACTCATTGGACTCCGACTTGGATGACACGACCGATAATGAACTAATTCTCTCACTATTGGCCCCAGAGAATTATGCAGCATCTTGCCGTTCAATGCTGGAGCCGTCCACACCCAGCACCTATAATGCTCGCTGATTCGTCTTGGTGCTGTCTGGATAAATGAATTTGACGATATCATCGAACCACTGCCGGTTATTCGCGATCATACTTCTTCTGATCACGCTTACTGGCCAGGCCGTCGCCCAAACCGGTCTGCCATTGCCACGGTTCGTGTCTTTGCGAGCCAGTGAAGTCAATATGCGCACCGGACCGGGAATCCGTTATCCAATTGAATGGAAATTGATGTACCGTCACATGCCTGTTGAGATTGTTGCCGAGTTTGAGAACTGGCGGAAAATTCGTGAATGGCAGGGCGGCGTCGGATGGGTTCACAAATCAATGCTCTCAGGCCAGCGTTGGGTCATCATTCGTAAGGGTAAGCAAACGCTGAGGCGCAATGCCAAACCGGATGCTCGAGCGATCGCGCGTATAGAAAAGAAAGTCATCGGAAAACTAAAAAAGTGCGATGCTAGCTGGTGCAAAATTGATTTCTCGGGCTACTCCGGGTGGATGCGCCACAATCAGGTTTGGGGCGTATACCCCGGGGAAACCGTGAAATAAACTGCTCGTCGTTCCTATCCAATCTCTCGGTTTAACGTGTTTTTAACCATGCTCAGCCACTGATAGGCAGACGGCACAAATTGACCGTCAGGACTTTCGAGTTTCAAACGGATGCGGAACCATGGCGAATACGGACACGATGGAAGAGTTTGACGAAGACGATCAAGAGGTCTTTGAAATCGAACCGTCAAACTTGGATGACTCTACCCATACAGAGGTCATTGCCTTGTATGCCGATGCCCAGGACAATATCCGGTTCTCAAAAAATCTCCAGTGGCGAGCGATGTCGGGAGCAATTGTTCTCTTCGTACTGCTGGTTCTATCGTGCCGCCTAACCGATAGTGGTGCCACCTTGGTAAATTCAGTGATCTGCGCGAGCTTTCTGGTTTCCGCAGGCGCCATTTACTCGCTTGCGATCCTCCAGTCCTGGCAGGGGACCGAACGTGAAAAGATAAAGGAGGTCGTTGGCAAACTCTCTAATCTCTCCACACTTGTTTATGGGCTGAGGTCAAGAATGGAAGCCAACGTGCACCGCTTTATCCTGCTGACATTTATGATCGCAGGCGTTCTCGGCGCTAATTACTTCGCGGTTGTTTTGCTCATGCCGCTCGTTGAATAGGCACGGCCCGACACCGTAACGTTAGACAAAATCTTTCGATAAGGACGCCCTGACATCGTTTGGCACACCCGCCATATGACGATATTCCGAATGACCTATTGCGAGCACGACATCTGCATTGTCTGCGCTAAAGGCTGCAATCTGCGTATCAGAAAACGGGAAGCGCAGAAACTGGACCGATGATGCTTTGCCATCGGCCGTAGTTCGGTCCACGTCGACCTCAGCAACACCTTGAATGATCTCACCATTCACGGTCAGCGTAATCGTCTCTTCGAAGCCGCCGAGCTTCGCTAGTAACGCAGCCCGTCTGTCCGGATCGCCGACCTCGATCATCACAGTTGCGACAAGCTCGCGACCTTTCGGAATCAAGGGATTGTAGGCAACAAGCTCGCCAGCGATCTGTTCTTCGCCGCCTTTTTCGATATAGAGCATTTCGTGGATTTGGTACCACATCGTGTCGTAGCTCTCGAAGTAGAACGTGCAAGATGGTCCGAGTTCGATACGACGACTCTTCTTGGTCTCTGCGAGGGATTTGGCACGCGCGCGCCTGACGCCAGCATATTCAGCCATCGGCATAATATCATCGCGACGAATTTCATTTTTCATAATCTGTCGCTCCTTTAGAACCCGTAGGCTTTTGCCAAGATTTCAATCGGGTGGGGAGCTGTTTCGGGCACAGTCCCTTCGCCTTTTTCAGCCTTCAATCGATCCATTCCCTGCAGGATATGTAGGCCAGCAAGCGGACACTCTGAAACAACGGCACCAGTTGGTTTTTCAAGAGCATCCCGAGCCACCGGCTTGCCCACCTTCATGCCAGTTTCAAAATTTTCTTTCATCATACCCCAAGATCCACCGTGGCCCGAGCAACGCTCGATCACGTTGACGTCGGTATCCGGCAGAAGCCGCAACATGTCAGCTGCTTTGGGGCCCATATTCTGCGCCCTGGCATGACAGGCCAAATGAACGGTCACACCACCAGCGGCCGGTTCGAGACCCTCAGCGAGACCTTCGTTCCTGGCAATATCAACGACATATTCTGTGATATCGCGGGTCGCCGCAGACAGGCGTTTGATATCGTCACTGTCTGGCAAGATAAGCGGCCATTCAAATTTCAGCATCAGCGCACAACTCGGCACTAATGCGATGATGTCATACCCCTTGTCCACCCAAGGCAGCAGTTCATGGGCAACCGCCTCAGCACTCTTTGCCACGGCGGCGATGTCGCCATGTTCGAGCTTGGGCATACCACAACATTGCGGATAAACGACTTCCGTTTCGACACCGTTCTTAGCCAGGACATTCCGCGCCGCTTCGCCGATATCGGGATTGTTATAATTCACAAAACAGGTGGCGTAGAGAACGGCTTTGCGTCCCATGCCCGGCGCATCCACGTTAACGTCTGGGGCATCTTGCTTTGCCCGCGCTAAAAATGTCTTGCCATGAAATTTCGGCAACACAGCGTTCTTGTCAATACCAGCCACAGCTTGCATCGCAGGACGTGTCAAAACGTTATTTGTTTTGGTTCCCCAGTTCGCGAGGCCCGCGACCGGGGCTGCCAGCTTTCCATTGCGGTCGGTTTTCGAAACTTCTTTTTGTACAAAAGGTATGCCGCCATCACGATTTTCAATTGCCCGGTAGCGCAACATCAAATGCGGGAAGTCGAGGTTAAATTCATGCGGCGGTACATAAGGGCACTTCGTCATGAAACACATGTCACACAACGTGCAAGCGTCTATGACGGGTTTAAAGCCATCGCTCGAAACTGAATCCAGCTCTCCTGTTTCAGAATCATCGATAAGATCAAAGAGTTTGGGGAAAGAGTCGCAAAGATTGAAACAACGTCGGCAACCATGACAAATATCAAATACCCGCCGTAATTCCTGATCCAGTTTTTCGCTATCAAAAAAGTCTGGGTTGTTCCAGTCAATCGGATGCCGGGTTGGGGCTTCAAGACTTCCTTCAGACATTGTGTCCCTGCCTTTGGCCTAAGGCCGCAAAGAACCGCTTCCAGGATACAAGCTATCCCGGTTTGGTAACATTAGAAATTGGGAAACTGGACGGAGGACAATCACCCTCCGTCCGAATTCTCAGATGCTCAGTCGAGCTCGTCAAACGCCTTTTGGAAACGACCGGCGTGGGATTTCTCCGCTTTCGCCAATGTTTCGAACCAGCTGGCAATTTCATCGAACCCTTCATCGCGGGCTTCACGAGCCATACCGGGATACATATCGGTATACTCGTGGGTTTCACCTGCAACCGCCGCTTTCAGATTGTTGGCCGTGGAGCCGATAGGCTCACCCGTTGCCGGATCGCCAGTTTCTTCGAGATACTCAAGATGGCCGTGCGCATGACCGGTCTCGCCTTCGGCAGTTGATCGAAATACGGCAGCGACGTCGTTGTAGCCTTCAACATCAGCCTTTTGTGCAAAATAGAGATAGCGGCGGTTTGCCTGGGATTCCCCGGCAAAAGCGGCCTTAAGATTGTCCTCGGTTTTGGTTCCTTTTAACGCTGGCATCGGTCTCTCCTCTTCCCTTTGATAGTAAACGACCCCTTTAGATAGCGCCGTCGATTAGAATTTTTGACGAAATTGTCTAACGAAAAAGTATTACGTTATGTATTTTTATTCAACTGTTTTTATTAATTCTAAACTGATTTCGTTTTACGCATTACGATTTGGCGCCGCAACCCGGACGACCACATCAACACGATTGAGCTCTGTTCCCTCCGGAATATCCGGAAGCTGCGAAATCGTCACCTGATTGTCAGGAATATCTTCGATCTCACCAGAATCTTCAAAAAAGAAATGATGGTGACTTGCTAGGTTGGTATCAAAATAGGCGCGACCAGGCTCAACGACGACTTCACGTAACAATCCTGCCGCCGTAAATTGGTGCAACGTATTATAAATTGTTGCCAATGACACCGGGATACGGGCCTTTTTAGCATCGCGGTGAAGCTCTTCCGCTGTGACGTGCCGATTGCCTTCATCAAAGAGAAGTCTGGCAAGGGCCATGCGTTGCCGCGTCGGCCGAAGGCCCGCGCTATGCAGGAGTTCAATTACATATGTGAAAGGTCTATCGTTCATTCTGGAAATATAGGCCATATTTCTCAGATTGGAACTGTTAAAAAGAGAAGATTCTGAAAAAACTTCTCAAATCGGCTAAATCAGGGGAGTACTAGGAGTCTTTTTTTCGATGGCGCAGCAAGTCGGGTACACCGACGACATTATAACCAGAATCGACATGCATAATCTCACCTGTAATTCCGGCTGAGAGATCGCTCAAAAGATAGAGGCCAGCGCCGCCAACATCCTCTAGCTGCGTATTTTTCCGCAACGGCGAATATTCTTCATTCCATTTATAGACTTGGCGCGCACCACCAACTGCACTGCCTGCCAAAGTCCGCATCGGCCCAGCAGAAATCGCATTCACCCGAACGTCATCTGCACCAAGATCCACCGCTAAATATTTGACGCTGGCTTCCAGAGCGGCTTTCGCAACACCCATTACGTTGTAATTGGGCATAACGCGTTCAGCGCCAGAATAGGTGAGGGTAACGAGACTACCACCTTCCGACATCAACGCTGCAGCGCGCTGTGCAATTGTCGTAAAGGAAAAACAGGATATATCGAGGGTTAGTTTGAAGTTATCCCGGGTCGTGTCGACATAACGGCCGGACAACTCCTCCTTGTCAGAATAAGCCACCGAGTGAACCAAAAAATCGAGGCCACCCCATTCCTTTTCAATTTCCGAAAAAACAGCATCGATACTGGCATCATCACTAACGTCGCAGGGCAGAACAATGCTCGATTCGACCGATTCCGCAAGCGGTGCAACGCGCTTCGCAAACCCCTCTCCCTGATAGGTGAAGGCAAGCTCGGCACCATGAGCCGCGACTGCGCTGGCAATTCCCCACGCGATAGAGTGGTCATTTGCCACGCCGAGCACCAGCCCGCGCTTTCCCCGCATCAAACTTGAATCAGACATTTGCTATTCCGCTATCAACCGTCCTGCAGGGATTTAAACGCCAGCGACGCATTGGTGCCACCAAACCCAAAACTGTTGGAGAGAGCGCAATTGATCTCAACATTGTCCTGACGTTCCGTCACAAGCGGCATATCACCCACTTCTGGATCGACATTTTCAACGTTGGCGGACGCGGAAATAAATTTGTTCTCCATCATCAACAAGGTGTAGATCGCTTCATGGGCACCGGTAGCGCCAAGAGAATGGCCCGCCAGGGATTTCGTCGAATTAAAAGCCGGAATCCTGTTGCGTTCACCGAACACTGTACGCAGCGCCGCCAGTTCTTTTACATCGCCAACCGGCGTCGAAGTACCATGGGTGTTGATATAATCAACCGAATCGACCCCTTGCAGCGCCATGTTCATGCACCGTACGGCGCCCTCACCGGAAGGCTGGACCATGTCATAACCATCAGACGTCGCGCCATAACCAGCAAATTCCGCGTAGATTTTTGCACCACGTGCCTTCGCATGCTCCAGCTCTTCCAACACAACAACGCCGCCGCCGCCAGCGATCACAAAGCCGTCACGATTCGCATCAAACGGACGAGACGCTTTATCAGGCGTATCATTATAACCACCGGAAAGTGCTGGCATCGCATCGAACAGAACCGTCATGGTCCAGTCGAGCTCTTCACCACCGCCAGCAAAGACGACATCCTGTTTTCCAAGCTGGATAAGTTCAGCGGCATTACCAATACAATGCGCGCTCGTCGCACAAGCAGAACTAATCGAATAATTCACGCCCTTGATCTTAAACGCCGTTGCCAATGTCGCCGAGTTGGTGCTCGACATTGTCCGCGGCACCATGAAGGGACCTACCTTCTTCGCGCTTGAGTTACGCGCAGTGTCGAACGCAATTAACAAGTTTTTAGTCGACGGTCCACCAGAACCCATAATGAGCCCTGTCCGGTCATGAGAAACCTCATTTTCCTCAAGGCCAGCATCTGCAATAGCCTGATCCATCGCCACATAATTATAAGCTGCGCCATCGCCCATAAAGCGCCGCTGCTTACGATCAACATGGTCGTTTAGATCAATCGTCGGTGCGCCATGGACATGGCTCCGAAATCCACGCTCTGCATATTCAGGCGCGAAGGAAATACCAGATTTGCCGTCCCGCAGAGACGCCGTTACTTCATCTTTGTTATTCCCAAGACTGGAGACAATCCCAAGTCCGGTTACCGCCACTCGCTTCATAGCATCCTCACATTTGATCGGTAGAGGTAAAGACCCCGACCCGTAAATCCTGCGCCTCGTATACCGTCTGGCCATCAACGTCCAATGAGCCGTTGGCAATACTAATGGCAAATCCTCTGCGCAACACCCGCTTCACATCGATCCGATAGGTCACCAGCTTCGCATCCGGCGTCACCTGGCCATTGAATTTTAATCCGCCCAGCCCAAGGGCGCGCCCGCGCCCCTGGTCACCCATCCAACCAAGATGGAAACCAACCAGCTGCCAAAGTGCATCAAGCCCAAGACATCCGGGCATAACCGGATCGCCTTCAAAATGACACGGGAAAAACCAAAGATCCGGCTTTATATCGAACTCGGCGACCACTTCGCCTTTGCCAAATTCCCCGCCATCTTCCGAAATATGAGTGATCCGATCGAACATCAACATTGGCGGCAAGGGCAGTTGGGCGTTCCCTTCGCCAAACAGCTTCCCATGACCGCAATCGATCAAGTCATCATATGTAAAACTACTGCGCTCCATCACACTCATTGGGGTCGCGATCCTCATCAAAATACCCAATTAGAATAACGTCCAGACATGCCCAAAAAACCGTCCGGATCGCTTTTTAAAGAAAACGGTCGTGACAGGTCTGCCGACATAGCGGACGTTACCCCTTCTACTTAGTCTTTATATGAAGCGAATTCGAATTGACCAGCCCCGGGAGCAAGTTTTTTCGATAAAACTCAAAAATTAGGCGAAAAAAAGGGCAGCACCCTCAAATCGAAGGTACTGCCCTGATCTTTTCTAGTGCCGGAAAACAACCGGCAATCGATTAAGCGTCCGCTGCAGGAGCCTCTTCTTTTGGCTTACCGCTGATTTCTTCACCGGTTTCCTGATCGACAACTTTCATACTGAGTTTGACCTTACCACGGTCATCAACAGCAAGGACTTTGACCTTAACCTGGTCACCTTCATTGACGATGTCAGTCACTTTACCAACCCGTTGCGGGGCGAGTTCACTGATATGAACCAGCCCGTCTTTGGCGCCGAGGAAGTTCACAAAGGCGCCAAAATCGACAACCTTCACAACCTTGCCTTCATAGATGGTGCCAACTTCAGGTTCCGCAACGATACCCTTGATCCAGTCAAGAGCGGCCGTACCGGCCTCGGCCGTAATCGCCGCCACCTTAATCGTACCATCATCATCGATATCGATCTTGGCACCGGTGACTTCGCAGATTTCACGAATGACTTTACCGCCAGTTCCAATGACATCACGAATCTTGTCCTTAGGCACTGACATCGTCGTGATACGCGGCGCATTATCGCTGACATCATCACGTGCCATCTCAAGCGCTTTGTTCATTTCACCAAGGATATGATTCCGACCGTCACATGCCTGATCAAGCGCAACCTTCATGATCTCTTCTGTGATACCCGTGATCTTGATATCCATTTGAAGCGACGTCACACCTTCAGATGTACCGGCAACCTTGAAGTCCATATCGCCGAGATGATCCTCGTCACCGAGAATATCGGACAGAACCGCAAAACCACGATCTTCCTTGATAAGACCCATCGCGATACCCGCAACCGGACGCGCAATTGGCACACCGGCATCCATCAAAGACAGCGATGTACCGCAAACGGTTGCCATCGAAGAGGACCCATTGGATTCGGTAATTTCAGACACGATCCGCATGGTGTAAGGGAAGTCTTCCTTGGTCGGGAGAACGGCCCGCACGGCACGCCAGGCCAGCTTGCCATGGCCGATCTCACGACGACCGGGAGACCGCAGGAAGCTGGCTTCACCGACCGAGTAAGGTGGGAAGTTGTAATGCAGCATGAAGTTTTCCCGATACTCACCTTCGAGGGCATCAATGATCTGCTCATCCTGTCCGGTGCCAAGCGTCGCAACACACAATGACTGCGTTTCGCCACGGGTAAATAACGCACTACCATGCGACCGCGGCAAAATACCTACTTCCGCTTCAATGGGACGAACCGTCTTGGTATCGCGTCCATCGATCCGATTTCCAGTATCCAGAATGTTGCCACGAACCACGTCTTTTTCAAGATCCTTAAGCAATCCACCGAGCAACTTCTCAGAACTTTCATCAACATCCAGCGCTTCAACCGCAGCTGCTTTAGCAGCCGAGATCTTCTCAACGCGCGCCTGTTTAACAGTCTCCGAATAGGCTTCCCGAATACTTTCTTCGGCAACATCTTTGAGCTTGGCTGCAAGCTCGGCCTTTTCAGGGGCCGGCTCGGGAACATCCCAAGGTTCCTTGGCACACTCTTCGGCCAACTCGATAATTGCCTGGATAACCGGCTGGAACTCGCGATGTGCAAACATCACAGCGCCCAGCATGGTGTCTTCGGAAAGCTCGCTCGCTTCTGACTCCACCATCAGCACAGCGTCAGGCGTACCGGCAACAACCATGTCGAGATCTGATTTCTCTAGATCTTCAGGCAGAGGGTTCAGCGCAAATTCGCCATCAATATAGCCAACGCGCGCGCCGCCAATCGGGCCCATAAAAGGAATGCCCGAAATCGTAAGCGCCGCAGAAGCACCAACCAACGAAACGACATCCGGATCATTTTCCAGATCATGGCTCAAGACGGTGCAGATAACCTGCGTCTCGTTCTGAAAGCCCTTCGCAAATAGCGGCCGGATCGGCCGGTCAATCAATCGTGACGTCAGCGTTTCCTTTTCATTCGGACGCCCTTCACGCTTGAAAAAGCCACCCGGTATTTTACCGGCAGCAAATGTCTTTTCCTGGTAGTTGACGGTAAGCGGGAAAAAATCAATTCCCGGCTTTGGCGCTTTTTGCGCAACCGCAGTGCATAACACCATGGTATCGCCATAGGTCACCATAACGGCGCCATCGGCCTGACGGGCGACTTTGCCCGTTTCAAAGACGAGCTTGCGCCCGCCCCACATCACTTCTTTTCGATGTACGGAAAACATGTATTCCATTCCTTCCTTGCGGATTGACGACGCCAGATGCGCGCCAACCTCGAAGCAGCAGCCCATTTGCCCTGCTTCCTGTTATCCATGAGACCTTGTCACATGGATAACATCAGCCACCCGGCCCCTGCCGGATGAACCAACTAGGTCACTACGACGCTTTTAGCGACGCAGACCCAAACGCTTAATCAAATCCTGATACCGCGCTAAATTTTTACGATTTAGATAGTCCAGCAAACTACGGCGTTGACCGACCATAATCAGTAGGCCTCGACGCGAATGATGGTCTTTTTTGTGCTCCTTGAGATGTTCAGTAAGGTTGTTAATCCGTTCTGTTAAGATCGAAACCTGCACCTCAGGGGAACCTGTATCGTCATCACTTTGACGATATTCTTTAATGAGCTCACTCTTGCGCTCTTGCGTAATCGACATCGTTTTCTCCTATGTCTAAATGTTCAAGACCCGGACCGCACGGATTTCTCCATCGGCGAACCGGGCCAGTGCCACCGGCTGACCATCAGCCATGGCACACAGCACATCCCCTTCAACCAGCGAACCAGTCTCTACAAAGGAACGTCCCCCCGAATCCTGAACTCGTACCGGTCGCCCATGTCTTAGGTGATCGGCCTGAGCTTCGTTCAAGGCCAGCGCCGGGATGTCGTCCAGCGCGGTCTCAACCGCAAGCAGGTAGTCGGAAGGCGGCGCACTATGCACCAGAGTTTCAAGAGTTTCCAGCGAAATCGAAGCTGTTTCTAAAAAGGGTCCGCAGCAGATTCTACGGAGTTCAGAAATGTGGCCAACCGTCCCCAAACGACGCGCAATATCGCGTGCCAGGCTCCGCATATAGGTGCCTTTGCCGCTCATAACCTCAAAGACGGCATGGTCTATATCGGGTTGAGAAACCAGGGCAAACTCTTCTATATGGACCTGGCGTTTCGCAATCGTGACCTGTTCTCCCGCACGCGCTAAATCATAAGCGCGTTTGCCGCCGAGTTTAATCGCGGAAAAGTCTGGTGGAACCTGTTCGATATCGCCGATGAATTCTGGCAAAACAGACACTATGTCTGCTTCAATTGGTCGAATCTCGCTTATTGCCGTGACATCTCCTTCAAGATCATCCGTGGTCCGTTCTTCGCCCCAGCACACGGTGAACCGATAGCGTTTGATACCATCCATGACATAGGAGACCGTTTTTGTGGCCTCGCCCAATGCGATTGGAAGGACTCCCGTTGCAATCGGGTCTAACGTTCCGCCATGTCCCGCCTTCGCTGCATCGAGCAGACGGCGAACTTGTGCAGTTACTTGCGCAGATGTGCGTCCCGATGGTTTATCAATTGAAATCCAACCATGAATTGGTTGGCCGCGTCGTTTCCGCGCCATTATCTGCCTTCGTCGTCCTCATCATCTACATAAACGGAAGATAGATCTTGCGAAATTTCCGCTGAGCGGAGGAGGGCGTCTATTTTAGCGCCTTCTTCATAGGCTTCATCCGCGACAAAGCTTAAGGCTGGCATATATCGCATGGTTGCTGACGCACCCACTTGCCGACGTAAGAAAGGAGCCGCTCGTTTCAGCGCTTCCACAATTCTTGGGACCTCTTTGCCGCCAAGTGGCATGATGAACGCTGTCGCATTCTTAAGGTCAGGGCTAACCCGAACTTCAGAAACGGTAATGGAAACACCTTCAAGGTCAGGATCCCGCAATTCTCCTCGCATCAGTGTTTCCACCAAAGCGTGACGAATAAGCTCGCCCACCCGCAACTGACGCTGCGTTCGTTCGCGACCCGCGCGCTGTCCGCTATTTCGCCGATTTGCCATAACGACTCCGCCGCCCATAATTGGCGTCATGCCCTAAAGTGAGCGCGCAACCTCTTCAACATCAAAACACTCGATGACGTCGCCGGCTTTGATGTCCTGATAATTTTCGAACGCCATACCACATTCCATGCCGTCCCGAACCTCGCGGACCTCGTCCTTAAATCGCTTCAAAGTTCCGAGACTGCCTTCGTGAATGACTACATCGTCACGCAACAATCGCACCGCCGAGCCACGCTTGACCATGCCTTCCGTAACCTTACAACCAGCGATCTTACCCACCTTGCTGATATTGAATACTTCAAGAATTTCGGCATTGCCAAGGAATGTTTCCCGGCTCTCCGGCGCCAACATGCCGCTCATCATGTCTTTAATATCGTCGAGCAGATTGTAGATGATCGAATAATACCGAATATCGATGTTTTCCTTACGGGCAAAATCCCGTGCCTGGGAATTTGCCCGAACATTAAAGCCAACAATAAAGGCATTCGATGCCTGCGCGAGACTTACATCCGACTCGTTAATACCGCCGACACCTGAATGCAGGACCTGCGCTTTAACTTCGTCGGTGCCAATTTTATCTAGGCTCCCGATGATTGCTTCAACCGACCCGTTGGTGTCCGCCTTAATAAGGACAGGTAATTCCTGAAGTTCTCCGGCTTCAATCTCGAGGAACATCTGTTCAAGGGACCCCCGCGGTGCGGCAGCAGATTTTTGTGCCCGGTTGCGACGTGAGCGGAATTCCGTAATTTCACGGGCACGTTGCTCATTTTCAACAACGGCAAATTCGTCACCGGCAGATGGTGCTCCGCTTAACCCCATCACTTCAACAGGCTGCGACGGACCAGCATTCTTAATCGACGCGCCTTCATAGTTCGAGATTGCCCGGACACGACCCCATTCAGCGCCCGCGACAATAATATCGCCGACCGCAAGCCCACCACGTTGGATCAGCATCGTCGCAACTGCCCCACGTCCGGTTTCAAGGTTCGCTTCTATCACAACACCTTCCGCGGGACGTTCTGGGTTAGCCCGTAACTCAAGGAGCTCTGCTTGCAACAGAACCGATTCGAGCAGCTTATCCAAATTCGTTTTTTCGGTTGCCGATACTTCTATTGCGAGAATGTCACCGCCCATCTCCTCAACGACCAGCTCATGCTGAAGAAGTTCGTTTCGAACACGAGTAGCGTCGGCATTTGGCCGATCAATTTTATTAATCGCAACAATGATCGGCACCTCTGCGGCTTTGGCATGATCAATGGCTTCAATTGTTTGTGGCATGATGCCATCATCGGCCGCGACCACCAGAATAACGATATCCGTTACATTGGCACCGCGTGCGCGCATTGCCGTAAACGCAGCATGGCCGGGCGTATCAATAAAGGTGACTTTGTCACCTGATGGAATTTCGACCTGATAAGCACCAATATGCTGGGTAATGCCGCCCGCTTCACCGCTGACAACATCAGTTGATCGCAGCGCATCAAGCAGAGACGTTTTACCATGATCAACGTGGCCCATCACCGTCACGACTGGGGCGCGAGGCTGAAGTGATTCCTCGACATCGTCATCGCCCTTAAGGCCAATCTCAACATCTGACTCACTGACCCGCCGCATATTGTGGCCAAACTCAGCAACCAAAAGTTCCGCCGTATCGGCATCAATCGTCTGTTGTAGCGTCGCCATGACACCGAGCTTCATGAGGCTACGGATAACGTCAACACCACGCTCTGTCATACGATTGGCAAGTTCCTGCACCGTAATTGTTTCAGGCACAACAACATCGCGAACGATTTTGACCGCTTCTTGAGGCTGGGCCCGCATATTGCGGCGTTCGCGCTCACGCGCGCGTCTTACGGAAGCAAGACTTCGGACTCGCTCGTCATCGTTGAGGGCTTGAGCGACGGTCAATTTGCCAGCGCGGCGGCGAGGCTCGGTTCTCCGAGCGACAGGACGTTTTTCCGTGGGACGCGCAGCAGGGCGTTTTGCCCGACCTTCCTGTTCTTTTTCTTCTGCTTCAACAGTCGCAGGATCAACAACGGTTTCACGGCTGGCCTGACGCGCTTCTGCTTTCTTCGCCTGGTCTGCTGCCTTTTTAGCTGCTTTTTCCTCCGCCTGTTTACGCTGTTCTTCCTCTTCGCGCCGCAAACGGTCTTCTTCCTGACGCTTTTCTTCCTCGGCCTGCCGGACTTCTTCCTCCGCACGCGCTGCGGCCCGGCGTGCCTCAGCGCCTTCAGCAGTTTGTTCAAGTATCTTGTTCGCGCCACCGTCATCTGTACGGGCGCCTTCCAGCGCTTTTGCGCGGGCCGCCGCTTCCTGTTCCGTCAACGTGCGCAAAACAGTGGGGCGTTTCGACTCCTCAGTATCAGGTTTATCAATTACTTTCGGTTCCGCTTGCTCGGCAGATGCGGCCTCACTTGCTGCTTTCTCCGCTGCCTGGCGTTTAACTTCCTCCATGGAACCGCCGGCTCCCTGGGTAAAGGTTCTTTTACGACGAACCTCAACAGCGACCGACTTCGTACGACCGTGCGAAAAACTCTGGCGTACCTGACCGGCATCCACCGTTTTCTTGAGTTCGAGTCGGCCAGGGCGTGCTTTTAGAACGCCCTTTTTGCCTTCATTATCATCGCTCATATTTCCAAAACCTTCATACCGTTTCCGCAAGGCGGAAACCCGCCAACCGTTCAGACTCACGTAATATACGCGCACCGAGCGCTTTCTGCGCCACCGCTACATACACCGTTCTCTCACGCCCGAAAATGCTTCCGAGCTCAGCACCTGTAAAAATCTCAATCACTGGCGCATTTTTTGCTACCGCAACGACCTTGCTTCGACCGTCATCCGCACCATCACGGGCGCACAGAATGATCGACGCTGAGCGTCCCTTCAGAAGAGAAGTTACCTTCTGAAATCCCCCCACCGCATCACCTGCCCGCCGCGCCATGCCGAGTAAATCAAGACAGCGTTTGTGGAGCTGTTCTTCAATTGCATCAGCCAAATCTTCACGCACCGTAACGGGACTGCCCGCCGCTTTTGCGAAAAGACGCTTGGCGCAGGCAGTATTCACCGTTTCCCGTGAAGAAGACAGCCAAAGCCCTCGGCCCGGCAAACGTTCTGCCAGGTCGGGAACAATGCTGTTATCTGGAGCTACAACGAAACGAACAAGCTCGTCGGTAGGTTTGCGGGCAAATGTAACAAAACACCGCCGGTCGCGAGAAAGATTTCCCGTTCCCGAGCTAGAGGGTTTTTGCTGATCGCTTTGCGTCGAATACATGATCTGTAAGACCTCATCGCCGCGTGCCTAAGCATTAGCAGCCGGCTCATCACCGGATGCGTCATCTACCGAAGTTTCGGAATCGTCCGTCGCGTCACTTGGTTCTTCTTCATCGTCGAACCAATGCGCCCGAGCGGCCATAATAATCTGATTTGCCTCTTCTTCTGACATTTGAAATTCGCGGAGCAAGCCGTCTTCCGCTGCACATAGTTCATCACCGGCGAGGTCTGCAAGGTCATCCCGTGTTTTAATACCGGCTTCACCAAGCGTTACGATCATCGCCCCCGACAGCCCCTCGACCTCGAGTAGATCGTCGGCGACGCCCAATTCGCTACGGCGGGTAGCGTATTCCTCTTCTTTTTCATTGAGATGGATATGGGCCCTATTACGAAGCTCTTCCGAAAGCTCCTCGTCAAAACCTTCAATTGCCAACAGATCTTCGATGGGAACAAAGGCGACCTCCTCAACCGAAGAGAAGCCCTCGGTCACCAGAAGATGTGCAAGCACGTCGTCGACTTCCAAGGCATCGATAAACATTTGCGACCGAGCCCGGAACTCTTCCTGGCGACGCTCGGACTCTTCTTCCTCCGTCAGGATAACGATATCCCAGCCGGTCAATTGTGAAGCAAGGCGAACATTTTGACCGCGACGACCGATTGCCAAACTAAGCTGATCATCAGGAACGACAACCTCAATGCGGTTCGCTTCCTCATCCAGAACAACCTTGGCAACCTCCGCTGGCGCCAATCCATTCACAATAAATGTCGCCGGGTCAGCGGAATGTTGAATAATATCAATCTTCTCGCCCTGTAATTCGCCAACCACCGCCTGAACACGGCTGCCGCGCATACCGACGCAGGCACCAACCGGATCAATGCTCGAGTCATTAGACGTCACCGCAATTTTAGCGCGGCTGCCAGGGTCTCGAGCAACAGCATTCATTTCAATGATGCCATCATAAATTTCAGGAACCTCCTGCTTGAAGAGCCCGGCCATGAATTGCGGATGGGTGCGCGACAAAAAGATTTGCGGGCCACGCATCTCTTCGCGGACGTCATAAATATAGGCCCGTACGCGATCACCGGGACGGAACGTTTCGCGAGGAATGATTTCATCGCGTCGTAACACCGCTTCGCCACGCCCAAGATCAACGGTCACATTGCCAAACTCGGCGCGCTTGACGATTCCGTTTACGATCTCTCCAACACGGTCTTTATATTCGTTGTACTGTCTAGCGCGCTCAGCCTCACGAACCTTCTGAACAATTACCTGTTTTGCTGTCTGTGCCGCGATCCGACCAAAATCAACCGGTGGCAAGGCTTCGGACAAAAAGTCGCCAACTTCTGCTTCGGGGTTAAGGCGCTTCGCTTCATCGACCGAAATCTGCATCGCGTCATTTTCGACGGGATCCGCAACTTCCATATACCGAGCCAGATTGATCTCACCTGATTTACGATCAATTTCCGCCCGCACATCATTTTCATGGCCGTAGCGCGACCGAGCGGCTTTTTGGATTGCCTGCTCCATCGCTTCGACGACTTCTTCAGATTCAATGCCCTTGTCCCGCGCGACCGCTTCGGCGACCTGCAGCAACTCGCCGCGATCATACCCGGCACCGACAATTGTATCGTTTTCCAAATCCATCCTAATGCTCCGTCTGGGCAGCGGCACTTGCTTCGCGTCGCGCTGCCTCTATTAACTCATCGGTAATGACGAGCGACGCCCGTCGAATATCTTCAAACGGAAGCTCGGCGCTTTCACCATCACAGTCCATCTGAATATTCATACCCTCAACACCGGAAATCCGACCACGAAACTTTTTCTGGCCATCAAAAGCTTGTTTCGTCTCAACCGTCGCTTCAAACCCAGCAAATCTCTCGTAATCGTCGACCTTAACCAGGGGCCGGTCTATTCCCGGTGAGCTAACCTCCAAGTTATAACGGCCAGGAACCGGATCTTCGACGTCCAACAGCGTTGAAACAATGCGGCTCACCGTGGCGCAATCATCTACCGTTACCGGTCGGCGATCACGGCGTTCGATCATAATCTGCAAGGTCTTTCTACGCTCATCCGCAAACTGAACACGAACAATATCATAACCCGCGTCAATAACTGACGGATCAATCATATTCTCGATCGTTTTTGTACCGTTCGCGCTAATCTGCTTAACCATCTATTGCGATCCTCGGGTTTCTAGACGGCGCTAATAAAAAAAGTGGGCCGATGGCCCACTCCCAAAAAAACCGTCTCTCGTAAGAAACCAAAGGAATGTAATTGGCAGCTATATATCGTAATTTGGCCTGCTTCCGCAAGCCTTTTGCTGCCTGACGTCAGTCTCGCCGATCAAACATGAAATAGCTGCATTGCCGACCTGCTGCATTTGCCTTCATCTCATATCTTGTTGATGGCCAATCACCAGGGCGAACACGCCAATCCTGGGGACGACGTGCCCGCCACACAAACCCATCATCAACCAGCATATGCTGCAAAATCCACTCCTTATAGCTTGGGTCATCAGTCGCAATCCGCAACTCAGCATCCACCGGCAGAAGGCGCGCTAAAGAAGGGATCGTAGAAGGACCTATTATACGTCGTTTGTGATGCCGCACTTTGGGCCAAGGATCCGGAAACAGAACGAAAGCTCTGCAAATGGATTGATCCGGCATAGTACGCAGCAAAATTCTCGCATCATCCCGAAATATTCTGACGTTTTTCAGATCAAACTTATCGATGTCTGCCAAGAGACGGGCAACACCGTTAATATATGGCTCACAGCCAATTATGCCGACAGAAGGATTTTCGATGGCTTGCTGCGCCAGATGCTCACCGGACCCGAACCCGATTTCGAGCCAAACTTCCTGCTTGGTCTCGGCGAATAGCTGCGCTGGGTCCAGGGAGTCGCCCTCCTCAGGAACCGCAATCTCAACGGTAGGCAGCAGCGTATCAACCAACTGCTGCCGGGCCTGTCGCAATGGGCGGCCCTTGCGCCGCCCGTAAAGTGTCCGCTGTACGATCAGCCGAATGCAGCCTTTAGCTCAGCGGCAATATCGGTTTTCTCCCAGGAGAAACCGCCATCCGCATCTGGACTGCGTCCAAAATGACCATAGGCCGATGTTCGCGCATAAATAGGTCGGCTCAATTGCAGATGTTCCCGAATACCTCTCGGGGACAGGTCGACAACATCCTGGATAACAGCAGACAGTTTTTCTTCGTCCACCGTACCAGTGCCGTAGGTATCAACATAAACTGATAGAGGTTTCGCCACACCAATGGCATAGGACAGCTGAATAACGCACCGTTCTGCAAGACCCGCCGCTACAACATTTTTCGCGACATACCGCGCAGCATACGCCGCTGAGCGGTCGACCTTCGTCGGATCCTTACCGGAGAATGCACCGCCACCATGCGGCGCGGCGCCACCATAAGTATCGACAATAATTTTACGACCGGTGAGACCGCAGTCCCCATCGGGGCCACCAACCACAAAACGACCGGTTGGGTTTACATAGAATTCTGCTTCGTCACACATCCAGCCTTCGGGCAAACATTTAAGAACGTGTGGCCGAACAATTTCTCGAACTTGTTCGGTCGATAGTTCTTCAGCATGTTGTGTCGACACGACGACAGAAGTTGCCTTAACCGGCTTGCCCTCTACATATTGCAGTGTGACCTGGCTCTTTGAATCGGGGCCCAGACCTTTATCTGCACCTGAGTGACGTGATGCCGCCATCGATTGTAAAATTGCGTGGGAGAACTGAATTGGCGCAGGCATCAACACTTCGGTTTCGGTGCAGGCATAGCCAAACATGATGCCCTGATCGCCCGCACCTTCATCTTTATTGCCGCTGGCATCAACGCCTTGCGCAATATCGGATGACTGCTGATGCAGGTGTATTTCCACTGCTGAATCTTTCCAATGAAAGCCGTCCTGTTCATAGCCAATATCTTTCACGGCAGCGCGTACGACCTGCTCCAGAACATCCTTGGTAATCGATTCAGGGCCCCTGACCTCACCGCCGAGAACAACACGGTTGGTCGTGCACAATGTTTCACAGGCTACGCGGGAAAGAGGGTCTGCGGCGAGAAAAGTATCCAATACTGCATCAGAAATGCGGTCGGAAACTTTATCGGGATGCCCTTCTGAAACGGACTCACTGGTAAAAAGATAGGTACCCTTTGGCAATTTCACACCCTCCTGTCAGGGTTAAATTCTAGCCGACGGGCCGGGGTGCCCGAAGCTTCAACACAAATAGAAATCAACCGCCCTGCAAAAATTTAGAGCAGCAAACAAAATGTCTGGCGGGGTTTTGTGGCAAATCCCCGTTTCAGTCAAGGGGGGGACAGGAGAATTCGGAAACGCTACCACCTGTTAAAGGGGCCGTTTCCGAATTTCCGTAAAAAATTAATCAGTACTAGACTGGTCAGAAGCGATAGATTTCGTTAGTTCAAAAACCCGCTTCCGGACCCGAGGGTCTGTAATGCGATAATAGGCACGAACGAGTTCAAGCGTTTCACGTTTCGCCAAAGGATCGCGTTGAAATTCTTCAGAATCAGCAGTCGGTGCGTCACCCGAATCTGTCATGGCACCAGCGGATGCAGCTTCCGATGACATCTCCTCAAAAAAGAAGGAGACCGGCACATCCAGAATACGACTAATTTCGAAGAGGCGACTTGATCCAATCCGATTGGCCCCTCGTTCGTACTTTTGTACCTGCTGAAACGTCAGCGCTAAGGCGTCACCAAGTTTCTCCTGGCTCATACCCAAAAGCGTTCGGCGCATACGTACCCGGCTACCCACGTGAACGTCTACTGGATGGGGTCCATTTCGACGCCCGCGACGCCCGCGGCGCTCGGGAGGATCTGCAGCTAAATTCATTACCATTCTAACACCCTAGTTTATTTCTTCGCGTGTTTCAATTTAGGACCGTTCTTTGCAATCCATTTATATGTTGATCGCACAACTCAAATTCAACCAATCCGGGTTTCTTTTAATTGTTATTGTTCCATAAAACACGTTTTAGGTGGTAGTGCAATCGTATGCATTGCCAATTATGTAATAATTTTGAAATAATTTCGATATTTATTTGTTTAACGGAAACGACCCCAGATTACCCGCAAACTTGACGCCAAAAGGACAAGCATTGCAAGAAGTAAAGTCGGCCAATCACCAAATTTGCTATAAATAGTTGCGATGTTTGTTGGTTTTGGCAAAGGCGAATCGACCACGCCCTGCGTGTCCAAATCAAGCCTTTGTAAAACCCGCCCATAGGGGTCGATAACACCAGAAATCCCCGTATTGGCAGCGCGAATCAATGGCAAACCCTGCTCCACAGCCCGTAAACGCGCCATCGCAAAGTGCTGATAAGGACCTGAGCTGGTCCCAAACCAAGCATCATTTGTAATATTAAGCAGCCATTCCGGCCGATGGCCTGCAGAAACCACACCGTCAGCGAAAATAACCTCATAACAAATCAGGGGGCTGAACGTTGGGAGCGAACGCACCTGTATAGTTTGCGGTCCTGGTCCGGCTGAGAAATCGGTTCGTCCCGCTGTGATTTTTTTAAGCCCAAAAAAATTTCCTAATATACTTCGAAGGGGGATGTATTCGCCAAACGGCACGAGATGAAACTTATCATGAGATTTCTCAATGGCCCCACTCGCCGATAAAGCATGCAGACTATTCCATAGCTTAAAAGGTTGGACTCCGCGCTCGCTCGTGCGAATTGATCCGGTTAAGAGCATCCCGTCTTTAGGAATAACGGTAGCCATTCTTTGCCGCCGGACAGCGTCACGCGACACTACAAAAGGCACCGCTGTTTCGGGCCAAATTAGGTGGGTTGGAGAAGCGCTAGCGGGTCGCGCGGATAGCGATAGATATGTCGCCAAATGCTTGTCCCTGAGAGTTCGGATCCATTTTGTCTTTTGTGAAATATTAGGCTGAACAATGCGAAGGCGAATGTCTGGGTGAAAGGTCAGCGGTTCTTTAAATTCTGGCCGCAACAAACCCGGCAAAAAAATGATCAGCATACAAATAGCTGAGGGGATCAACCGGCGCCATCGGATGCCGGTTACATCATAGGCCAGCAACGCAAACAAAGCCGCGGTGAGCACTGTTAGCAAGCCTAGGCCTAAAACACCGACATAGGCCGCCGATTGCAGCGCAACATCCGAAACCACCCATACCGAACCGATCGGATTCCAAGGAAAGCCTGTAAAGAGTTGACCCCGTGACCACTCCATAAGAATCCAAGTCACGGCTAAAACGACGATGCGCAAAAAGCCTCGACGAACTACCCGTGCAAGTGCCGTGGCAACACCTATATAAAGCCCTATTACGGCCGGGATACAAAGAACAGCGAAGGGAATGAGCCACGCGAACCGAAGATCAACAACCAGCGAATGAGCGATCCAGTATAGCCCGGCTGCAAAATGGCCAAGACCAAACCACCACCCCACCCCAAATGCCCGACGCCAGTTCTGTGTGCCATCGATTAGCCATATCAAGCACGGAAAAGAAATAAACAGTGCGGGCACAACATGAAGCGGCGCCAAGGCAGCGGTGGAAATTATTCCAGCGCCGACGGCGACCGCTCTGCGCGACCAACCGTCCAAACTGCTAATTTTGTGGGCCCAAGAACAAATCAAACCTGCCTGGCCTAAGGGCCGGTCAGGGGAAGAAATTGTCATTTATCTGTGTCGCCCGTCGACGGCGCCTGACAGACGCGTAAGCGCCGGATCCGTCTTGGATCCGCATCCAAAACCTCAAACTCAACACCAGAGCCATGCCGCACAACCTCGCCCCGAACCGGCACTCTTCCCGCCAAAAAGAACACGAGGCCGCCCAGAGTATCAATATCTTCTTCGCGTTCTTGCGCGGTGAGAATTTCGCCCATCCGATCTTCGAAATCCTTAATCGGCACGCGGGCATCTGCGACCAGAGATCCATCAGCACGCTGCATTATTCGAGGTGTGTCATCATCATCGTGCTCATCTTCGATTTCACCGACGATTTCCTCAACAAGGTCTTCAATAGTCACCATGCCATCGATCCCGCCAAACTCATCGACGACAAGCGCCAAATGGACTCTGCTTACGCGCATCTGTAACAGGAGTTCAAGGATCGGCATTGACGGCGCCACAAACAAAACCGAGCGCACAATCTCATCCAGCGAGACTTTTTGTTCTCTGTTCCAACAGGCCAGGACATCCTTGATGTGGACCATACCAGCGATATCATCAAGCGTTCCGCGATAAACCGGAATTCGCGAATGCGCTTCTTCGCTCATAATCCTGACAAGCTCGGAAAGGGAAATATCAATATCGACGGCAACGATATCGGCGCGCGGCACCATAATGTCATAAACCGTCAGGCCATGAAGATTGAGGATGTTTCGGAGTAAGGTGAGTTCATCGCGGGAAGCCGGAAGCTCCCCGGTCTCTTCTTGCTCGATCAGCTCTTCGATAGTCCCCCGCAGATCACCGCCATTGCGTAACCCAAATACCCGACGAAACCAGTCCGCGATGCCACCAGCAGAAGTCTCTGTCGTCGCCGAAGAAGGACGTGAGGATGAATTATCAGCGTTTATTGTCATGGATTAATTAGTTAGCCCTTTGCAGGATGTGTTGCGTACGGGTCATCAATGCCCAACACAGCAAGCGCCTTTGTCTCAAACGCCTCCATCCGGGTTGCTTCATCATCAGCTATATGATCATACCCCAGCAAATGCAGTGTTCCATGGACAACCATGTGTGCCAGATGGTGACCAACGTCTTTATCCTCGTCTAGAGCCTCACGCTCCACAACACCAGATGCAATAACAATGTCACCGAGAAGTCTCATAGCGTCGCTCGAATGACCGAGTTCTTCGCAAGGGAAGGCGAGAACGTTGGTCGGTTTATCCTGCTGCCGCCAAGATTTATTCAGCGAACGAATAAACGCGTCATTGGCGAGCACGACACTAACCTCTGCCCCTACTGATAGGGCACCAACCGTGTCGAAAGCGGCCATCGCCGCCGAATGACACCGTTCTTGTGCATCAGGCACCAGCTCGTTCCACGCCGAACATTGCAGATCAACAACAACGGATAGTAGATTAGCCAATGGCAAACTCATTTCATTATTTCTCGGCGCTCTTTCGTGACAAGCGCGCTTCGTCGTCTTTGTCGTAAGCTTGTACAATTTGTGTCACCAATCGGTGTCGAACAACATCGGCGCTCGTGAAACGTACAACACTAACACCTTTGATATGGTCCAGCGTATCGACCGCATGAGTCAGGCCTGACGTTGTTCCCGACGGCAAATCGACCTGACTGGGATCGCCGGTAATTGCCATCCTGGAGCCTTCGCCAATCCGGGTTAGAAACATTTTCATCTGTGTTTTTGTGGCGTTCTGGGCCTCATCCAAAATGACATAGGCATGCGACAACGTCCGACCGCGCATAAAGGCTAACGGCGCCACTTCAATCTCTCCTGAGTTCAACCGGTTGAGTACTTGATCAGCAGGGAGCATGTCATGAAGAGCGTCATAGAGCGGCGCCAAATAGGGGTCGATTTTTTCCCTCAAATCACCCGGTAAAAATCCAAGCCGTTCTCCGGCCTCTACAGCGGGACGCGATAGAATAATGCGATCGACTTCGCCTGAAATCAGCATTGACGCTGCTGTCGCAACGGCAAGATATGTTTTACCCGTCCCCGCAGGGCCGATACCAAAGACCATCTGTTCTCGTGCAAGCGCCTGCATATAATCGAGCTGTCCAGGCGACCGCGCCGTGAGCGACCCCTTTGCGGTCTGAATAGAAATATCTGATCCCATATTTGTATTCCTACCACCGTTGACCCTAACGTCGCTCGACAATCGAATAGCAGCATCCACCTCTGCCGGGTTTACAGGCAAATTCTTTTCCAACCTACGATAAAGGGCATTTAACGTTTTGGCCGCTAAAGATACACCTGACTCTGAGCCCACCAAGGAAACCCTGTTTCCGCGCGATGAAACGCGAATCCCAAAACTTTCTTCAATTCTTGCTAAGTGTCGGTCATGTTCGCCAAACAATAACGGCAATAGCCGATTGTCCGAAAAACGCAGGACTGTTGAATTCTCGGAATCAATCTCCGAAGAATTGTGACGATCCCCTAATGTGATATCAGAACTCAAGCGCGTGCGGGCTCCATTTTTGTCGTCTCTGCGACCACCTCATCGTCGAGATTTCCAGCAAGGGAGTTTGCAAAGGCGCCCGTAATTCGAACAGGCATAATTTTTCCCAAATATCGATCCGCTGCCGCAGCATCCACACAAGAAACATGCACCGCCTGCATATAAGGACTGCGGCCAACAATCTGATTGGGGAGTTTGCCACGTCTTTCAAAAAGGACCGGTATCGAAGAGCCAACAGTCTGCTCATTAAACGTAATTTGTTGCTGGTTCAGTAAATTCTGCAATGCAGCAAGGCGCTCTGATTTCACGTCTTCTGGAATCTGGTCATCCATATCCGAAGCCGGCGTCCCAGGTCGCTTGCTGTATTTGAAAGAATAGGCTTGGGCGTATTCCACCTTCTTGATCAATGCCATCGTTGCTTCAAAATCCGCATCTGACTCTCCGGGATGACCAACGATAAAATCAGAGGACAGCGCGATGTCGGGGCGGGCCACACGGAGCGCATCGATGATCTTTAGGTAATCATCGGCGCCATGCTTGCGGTTCATGCGCGCGAGGATGGCATCCGAACCCGATTGAATAGGCAAATGCAGATAGGGCATGAGCTCCGGGATTTCTCCATGTACCGCGATCAAGTCTAGATTCATATCGCGCGGGTGAGACGTCGTGTAGCGGATACGTTCAAGCCCTTCAATATTAGCAAGTTTTCGGATCAGCCCAGCGAGTCCTTGATCATCGCCGTGATACGCATTTACGTTTTGCCCAAGCAACGTGATTTCCGTTGCACCATTACCAACCAATTGATCAGCTTCGGTCAGAACGGCCTCAACCGGACGCGAGAACTCCCCCCCGCGCGTATAGGGGACCACACAAAAGGCGCAGAACTTATCACACCCTTCTTGAATGGTCAGAAAGGCCGAAGGGCCAGAGCTCTGAACCGCCGGCATAAAATCAAATTTCGATTCCGCAGGAAAATCGGTATCAACAACGCGAGACCGGCCTGACGACTTATTTTCCGCCGTAGCGTCAGCAACCAGTTTTGGCAAACGGTGATAGCTCTGAGGCCCGACGACCAAATCAACATACGGCGCACGCCGCAAAATTTCGTCACCTTCAGCTTGTGCAACACAACCGGCGACGGCAATCATGGTCCCGTCTTCCTTTTTGGGCCGTAACCGTCCCAATTCGGAATACACTTTTTCCGCCGCTTTCTCGCGAATATGACAAGTGTTCAGAATAACCAGGTCTGCATCATCAGCCACATCGGTGGCGACATAGCCTACCGGCGCCATGACATCTGCCATACGGGCAGAGTCGTAGACGTTCATCTGACAGCCGTAGCTTTTGATAAAAACCTTTTTCGCCAAGGAGCAATCCGAAAATGCGCGCCGCACCCAAATACACAATCTCAACAAGCGGGAGACATACCGTCGCGGCGTTAAGCGGACACTAGCATCGTCCAGCCATTAGTCAAGAAAAGGCCGGGCGGCTCTGACTCAGACCATCTTCGTGGCCAGCCCTCTTCCGATGGCCTTGCCTCGAACGGCTAGTTCCCGCGGAAACCATGCGATGACAATATTTAGCCATCTCTTTACGGGAGTGAAACTCGTGGCTCAACGCCGACTCGTGAAAGGTTACATTGATAGTAACACGACCCAACCCAACGAGCGTAAAGAGGTGGGGCACCATGGTCATTTCGCCATACCAAGCAAAATGCGGCAATAGACACCGGCCAAGCGGAATTCCATCAAGATGGGTATAGGAAATTGAGACCGGTTGAATAGTAAGCGGGTTTGATTTTCCACGATGTTCAGCAACCGAAAACAGTGCGCTTTTAAAGGGTAATACATGTAACCCATCGGCACTGGTTCCTTCAGGAAACAGGATCAGGCTATCGCCGTTCGTCAATCGTCCGGAAATTTCATCCCGCTGTTCAGCAGCACGCGGGCTGCGCCGTTGAACAAATACTGTCCGGTTCAGTTTCGCCAACTGTCCGAAAAGCGGCCATTTAGACACTTCTGCTTTAGCGATAAACGACGCGTCGAGCAGAGACCCAAGAACCGTAATATCCATGTAACTTACGTGATTGGACACAAACAAAGTTGGGTCTACCGCCGAAGGGCGGCCATGCACCCGAATGCGAAAACCAAAAATTTGCGCACAAAGCCGGTGATAAAGTAATGGCGTGACTTTTGATGCGCGCGTTCGCGTAAGCACAGCCAGCGCCTGAAATGGCAAGAGCAATGATGTCAATGTCAGATAGGCGGCCAGCCGGATTGTCGCCCGGATTGGCGAACTCAACCTGTTATCAATCGGATGACCACTTTGCAGAACGCTCATAATGTCGGAAATATTTCTCAGTTATGAGTTTAGTTTTAACGACGATCGAAGCATCGGTTGTATTAAACTGAGGATCAACGACCGCTCCATCCCCAACAAATCCGCCAAGCCGAAGATAGCCTTTGATCAAAGGCGGTAACGTTTTCCAGGCCGTCCGAAAATCAATGTCTTCTTTCGGAAAGCTGTTTAAATCGACATAGCGTTTCTCAAGAGCCCTCGGGCGGATCTCTTTTGGCGCAAGGTGGTGATGATAAAGATAAGAAAGAGGCAGTCGCAACTCGGTCGGGTCCGTTCCTGGCAGGCAGGCACACCCAAAGAGCACTTCAATCTGATAATGGTGAACGTAAGCGGCAATGGCTTGCCAGAGCAGCCGCATTGTTGGCCGAGTGCGGTGATCAACATCAACGCAGGACCGACCGAGCTCCATGATTTCGCCATCGTTCTCCAGCAACGGCCTCAAATTAAACTCATCCGCGGAATAGAAGCCTTCGCCCCGCATCGCAACGCTACGGCGTAAAATTCGATAGGTCCCGACAACACCACAGGGGAGGTCCGCCCGATCTTCACAGATTACAAGCAGGTGATCGCAAACCTCATCAAAATTATCAAAATCGGATCGGAGGATTCTCATCGCCGGTGTTGGAACGGCATCCATTTCCTCATAGAAGACCCGGTAGCGTAGCGCTTGGGCGGCAGCGATTTCCTGTTGAGATTCTGCCAATCGGACAGTCAGGTTTCCGGCGTTTATCGGAGCAATCGTGTCGAAATCTGCGGTCAATGTGTCCATGATCGCACCCTATTTGAGAATTCGATCTCAGAACGCATAGAAGCGCAGCGCAACAAGCGCGGATATAAAAACGTACTACGTGAACTCGATTTTCCGTTTAGCGGTTTAGCTCTCGCTCTCAGACTCAGACGACTCATCATCTGTTCCGAAAGGAACGCCGTAGAGTTCAAGTCGTTCACCGACAAGCTGGTAGCCCAATTCACGTGCAATACGCCTTTTGATGCTCTCAAGTTCCTCATTCTCGAATTCCAGAACGTGACCAGTTTTCATGTCAATTAGATGATGGTGATGCGAACCTTCTGCGGCAACCTCATATCGTGCACGACCATCACCAAAGTCATGCCGGTCAATAATATTGGCGATATCAAACAATCTAAGCGTCCGATACACAGTCGCGATACTAATTTTTGGATCTATCTCCGACGCCCGTCGATAAACGTCTTCAACATCAGGATGGTCCGTCGAATCCGACAGCACGCGCGCAATCACACGGCGCTGATCAGTCATCTTCATACCCTTTTCGATACAGGCACTTTCAATGCTCGATGGGGCAGCATTCATATCAGACACAGAATTTTCATTTGCCATTGCGTCACTATAGCGAATACGCCCCAAAAAGGGACCGTGAACTCAAAATTTATTTTTCAAACAAAACCATTGGCCATGTGAAGACGCAACCTTATGTTACGCCACCATGCCATTCGCGTATGCTCAGAACGTATAAAACGCCAAATGACCGTAAGCACCGAACATTTTCTTGATATTACCGCCGAAGTCTGTCCGATGACCTTCGTCAAAACGCGATTACTCATAGAGAAAATGACCGCCGGTGAAACAGCAGAAATTCGGCTGGTCGGCGAAGAACCACTCGAAAATGTTCCAGCATCAGTAGCTGAGCTTGGGCATAAAGTTCTGTCCCTTGAGCCCGAGGAAAATGGCGACGAATCAAATTCGGACATTGTTCACCGCCTTAAAATCAGGAAATACTGACGGCGAGCATCGCTGGAACGATATTTGAGCTAGATGTCCGTTATCCTTCGTCGGGCAGGGCGCAGCGCATCGTAAGGGCATTGGTTTTGCTGCCATCTGCGTTTTCGTAATAGTTAAGGCGATAACCGACCTTTTCCATGCCATGCGCTTCATACAAACGAAGGGCGGCCTTGTTGTCCTCCGCTACCTCGAGAAAAAACCACCGCGCTCGTTCCGCTATAGCGCGCGCCATCGCCGTCGCGAGAAGCTGAGCGCCGGTTCCGTTGGCGCGATATTCCGAGGCAACACCGAGAGACAGTAATTCACATTCATCTGCTGCAACCCGCGCCAACGCAAACCCGACAATTGAACTATAATTCTGCCGACGCGCAACGAGACCATAGGTTCCCGGCATATCCAACACTTGGCGGATCATAGAGGGGCCCCAAGCATCAAAAAAACACGTCGCGTGAATCTTAGCGACGATTTCTATATCCGCGGTTCTAAGCGCTTCTACGTTGCTGCGGGAGCTCATGGTCGTAACCTGCCAGCAGCGGCAGGGATCTTTGCGACAGGCGGATGAATATATAGCGGTTCCGCCAGGACCGGGATCGTCACGCGGCTAGCCGCAATCGCCGCGATATCTCCAGCTTCAGGCCGTTCAATGTCGGCGAGGTGATTGATATTCCCCTGCATCACTTCCGAGGCCTCTGCTAGAACTCTGTTGGCCGCATCGCCACAAAGGTTCATTTTATCAGTCAACAGGCCCGCCGCCGCCAATGGCAGTTGAGCCGCAGGTACCCCTTGAGCGACGCCGCGGCCATCAAACTTCTGAACATAAATATCCGCACGTTTTGTTTCGAGCGCTACAATTATCGGGTTGCTGGGGCCCATAGGCACCTGACGGCTCGCCGCAAAAGCGACGGCCTCTAGTGTAGTCACACCATGGACGGGTATATTAAGAGCGAGCCCAAACCCTCGGGCCGCCGCCAGCCCGGCACGCAATCCGGTAAATGAGCCCGGCCCAATCGAAACCGCTATTAGATCTAGCTGATCAAAACCTAAACCCGACGCCGCTACGGTCTCCTGCGTCATCGGGATTAGCTCTTCAACATGACCGCGCGGCATGATCCTATGTTGGCAGTCAATCACGGTTTGATCCCAAACCGCCGCTGAACAGGCCCCAAGGGCCGAATCTAATCCAAGTACCTTCATCTTCCGATTCGCGCCGTTTGCCAGAAGAATAGACGAACATCGTTTCTCAAAAAGAGGTTTCGCCAATGGACCTGATTGAAATTGCAGCGCCTGATTTTAATGTCGATATAACGCTGGCCTATGCGACGTCTGAAAATTTTACAGACGCGCCCATTTATCAGAACGCAATTTGCTATTTGCACATGGAAGCCGCCAAAGCGCTGAAGCGTGCCATAGAGACCGCAGCCCATCTCGGTTATCGGATACGAATTTACGACGCGTTCCGGCCCTCGGAAGCCCAATGGGTTTTGTGGAATCATACACCCGATCCAGATTTTCTCGCAGACCCCAGGCGCGGCTCGCCGCACTCGAGAGGCGTTGCCATCGATCTTACGCTGTTGACATCCGACGGTGAGATTCTCGATATGGGAACTGGCTTTGACGCATTTACGCCAAAATCGCATCACGGAAACAAAAACATCTCGAAAATTGCGCAACAAAATCGACTGATCCTTCTCGGGATAATGACCCAGGCGGGATGGGATTTTTATCGCAATGAGTGGTGGCATTACCAGCTTTTCGATTCGCGACGTTATCCATTGGTCAGCGATACCGAAATTCCAAAACAGATGATGCCACCAGCTTAAACGACGCGGCGTGGCACAAGACTATCGAATCCTGCATAAAAACCTGTCATAAGTGTGTCGTAATTACGATTCGGGTTGGTTGGCTACGATGTTTACTTCCGCTGTTCGCGGTAAGCGTTATTTAATTTGGATTTTATTCGCCTTTTTTGCAGCGCTCGCGCCGGCGGGTGTCTTTGCTGCCGATTCCGCGGTGATCGTCATGTATCACCGTTTCGGCGAAAGCCGGTATCCATCAACAAACACGACCGTCGCGCAATTCAAGACCCACCTACAAGAATTAAAAGACGGCAACTATGTCGTAAAACCTGTACCGGAAATTTTAGCGGCAATCCGGTCTGGCACTGAGCTTCCCGATAAAACAGTCGGCATCACGATCGATGATGCGTTTTTGTCGGTTTATAGAACCGGCTGGCCCATGCTCCGTAACGCTGGCTTTCCTTTTACACTCTTCGTCGCAACGGAACCGCTCGATCATGGAACCGCTGGCTATATGTCGTGGGACCAGCTTCGTGAATTACAAGAGTCCGGGGTAACAATAGGCAGCCAGACCGCAACTCATCTGCATATGCCACACGCAACGGACAAACAGAACCTGGCCGACTTAAAAGCCTCGAATGCCCGTTTCAATACCGAGCTTGGTTTTGTCCCCAAGATCATTGCCTATCCTTATGGCGAATTCAGTCGCGCTGTTGGTAAGGTTACGCGCGCTGCAGGATTTGACATCGGATTCGGCCAACATTCTGGAGCCATCTACAAGAATTCAGATTTTCTTTATTTGCCAAGGTTCGCTTTCAATGAGGCTTTTGGCGACCTGCAACGCTTTCGGCTGGCAGTTCGAGCCTTACCCTTCAAGGTCAGCGATTTAACGCCCGCAGACCCCTACCTGAAAGGGAAACAAAATCCGCCACCGTTTGGCTTTACTGTTGATGGAGATGCGATAAATCGCCTTTCGCGAATAACCTGCTATGCAACGCGGCAGGGAAAAGTAAGTGTCGAAAGATTAGGGGAACGCCGCATTGAAGTGCGTGCGCCTGAAGCATTTCCGCCGGGACGAACGCGAATGAACTGTACATTGCTCGAAAAGAACGGGCGCTGGCGTTGGCTTGGAATGCAGTATTTAGTTCCTAAACCGTAACGCGATTAAGCGTCTGGACTGACCTGTTCCCGTGTCAGGCCTTCGAGTTTCTTGCCTAACGTATCAAGCAATTTTGTATCATCAAAGGCGGTGAAGCGATTTATCCGGATGAGTGTTTGGATAGTCGCAATGTAATCGGCGCCGCGCTCCGAATAGCTAGAGAGTGTTGCCGCCAGTTTCATGCCATCGATTGACCCGCCTGTAGCATTTCTCATGGCGGCCCGACGGGCCCGGAATTCACGATAAGACGGATGTCCATTGAGATTTTGGGCATAGGCTTTCACCCCGTCGAGAAGATGATCAAACGCGCGTACTTTGAATTTTTTTCCCTCTTCTCGCTTCTTCGGAACGATGCCCGTGGTGCTGCGCCACGTCCGCTGACCAAACAAAGCATTTCCTTCCCTGGCAAACCGTGATGTCCCCCAACCACTTTCTTCGGCCGATTGCGCCAAAGCCAGAGAAGGAGGAATGATATCGACGCGCTTCAGGAGTTCGCCCATATCCGGATTTTCGAGACCGTATTCACTCGCGACCTTCTCGAGGAATTCTTGATCCTCAATTGTGATCAATTTGCCTGAAGCTCGTCTTTGGTCGAGCGCTTGGAGCTGTGCGCGCGTTTGCAAGATCAACTCATTAACATGGAGGACCAAAGGCAGCGTCATCATCACAAAGACATTCTTGCGATCCGCTGGCTCACGCAGGGCAGGGAGGTCTTTTGGGACGGCCGCAAGAAAGAACCTGGGCACCTGGCGCTGTGAACGAACGGTATCCAACCGATAGCCAATTTGGTCAAATATCTTTTTGAGCTTTTCGGTAGGAGCTATCGACAAAACACCGATTGGTTTTGCTGCCGATCGAGTGGTCGTGCGGCTTGCCTTTTGCCAGTCCGACTCTGTCAAAGGCCGTATCCCAGCCTGTTCCACACCGGGTTTATGTTTTGCGGATTTTTGGGGTGTCGCGGTCGGCTGGGACAACACCAGCGCATAGAGAGTAATAACGCTAAGCCCCGTAAATACTAATGCAGCGCGTTCAAAACTCAGAGCGCGCCAAACACTTGACCATGCTGCTTTAGACATTTGTTCATCCCTCCGGCGATACCGGTTCCCCCCAACCGGATGTCAGAAATTTAATTCTTTCCAAACTAAACCGAGGTGCCGACCCAAGGCTTGGTTAACAGATCTAACGATCTGTCCACGGCAATAAATCGTTTAAGAAAGTGTTAAGATCAAGCCCCATTTGGGCTACCGATTCGCGAAAACTCACAAGGCATTGATTTGCACCGAAAGAAGAGGGTCATTCCGGATGCGGAATTATGTAAATATAGGGAAAGCTGGCGCCCTGAAATTTCAAAACCAACAACTTTATGGTTAATTCAGTCACCCAATGCCCTAGGTGAGGGCGTCAACCTGCTCCAGGCTCAAATTGCCAGGAACCACCGTAATCGGGACCGGAAACTGTCCGGAAAATTTACCGGCCAGCGATGTCACCAACGGACCAGGGCCTTTCTTACTTGTGCCTGCCCCGAGCACAAGAATGCGTATATTTGGCTCTTCATTGATAAGCTTTTCCAGCTCATCGACAGGGCTACCTTCGCGTACATAGAGGACCGGCATTGAGCCAGTAATATCATTCACGTCCGACGCGAGATCATGCAGAATCCTTTCTGCCTCTTCACGGCGTTCTTCACGCATCTTCTCGCCAACCGCCACCCAATGTTGGAAATCTGCTGGCTCCATCACATAAAACAAGGCCACACGGCCACCAGTATTTGTGGCCCGCTGACAGGCGAAACGTAGCGCCACCTTCATTTCCTCTGACGCATCAACAACGACCAGAAAAAGGCGTTGGTCAGCACCAGTTGAGGTTTCGGGTACGGACTGAGATAAACCCGACAATCCTTCGTTAATTTCCGTTTGAGTATCGGAATCAGACATCAGTCTAAGCCTTTCTGAAAACCACGCCGCCCAGCCAACCTGCAAACAGAGCAATGAGAATTGCTACTATACCGTATAAGGCGGAGTGATCATGAGCATAATTATAGATTGCAGCTTCAACTCCAGCCTTTTGAACAGAGAGGTTCGTACGACTAACGGAGACCGCTTTGCCTGCGTTGAAGTGATAAATTTCTGCTGTGTAAGAGCCCGTTGGCACATTCGAGGGGAATTTTAAATCTGCTCGAAATAATTTCTCTGACCGAATGGAAACAATACCCGGCAGGTCACTGTAGAGCGCCTTGCGTTTTTTGAGATCAATAAGACCGTTTCTGAAACTCGACGCCAGATCCTTGTTTGAAAGATCAACCGGCTGTAATCGCAGTCTTTCTGATCCAATTTGCAGACGTCTTAGCGTCTCTTCTGAAGCAATCTGATCAAGTGGGCGGGAACTCGCAACAAAGTTATACCCCGGCACATCGGCAAATGTGACGGCCGCACGATTAATCCAAATGCCCGCAACGCGTTCTTTGCGCCGAACAACTTCCTGCCGGAGAGGCCCCCGCACGACAACAACGACATCACCCTTGCGATCAATTGCACCGAACAGCAGAAGATTCGTTCCGGTGAAATCGGTCGTGATTTCAATCTGATTGCTCGACAAATCGACAACCAGTGACGACGACGCGACGGCATGCGCGGGAACAAAAATCGTCAGGAAACAAAGGCACAATAACTGTTTGATCGTTTTCATCAGTGCCCCCCTGATACCGCAAAGGAGAAAAGATGGGCGGGTGTTACGATTAGATCAAAGCCAACCTTACAACCAACAGCAAGAACCAGAATGCCAAGCAGCGCCCGAAGTTGTTCTGATTTGAGTTTTGATCCGAACGCCGTGCCAAATTGCGCACCAATGACACTACTAATCACCAGGACCAAGGCCAGCAAGACATCGACCGTCTGGTTATTCACAGATTGCAGGAACGTCACATTGGCCGTGACAAAAATAATCTGAAACAGGGACGTCCCAACCACAACGGATGTCGGCATGCCAAGCAGATAAATCATCGCTGGGACCATGATGAACCCGCCGCCAACACCCATGATCGCTGAGAGGATGCCGACAAAGATGCCAATCGAGAGAGGTAAAAGCGCGCTGATATAAAGTTTCGATCGGCGGAACCGCATTTTGAACGGTAAGCCGTGCATCCAGGTATGTTGATGGAGTTTCTTCTTCGGTGTCGGTTTTGAAGATCGGCTCCGCAGCCACGAACGCGCGCCCTCTGCGACCATCAATCCGCCAACGATGCCCAGGAAGGTAACAAAACACAGCGATATAACGATATCGATGTAGCCCAGGGCCCGTAGTTTAGTGAAAATCCAGACCCCAAAACTGGACCCAAAAAACCCGCCGATGAGCAGAATAAAGCCCATCTTGAAATCCACATTGCCACGCCGCCAATGCGCCAACGCACCGGAGACTGACGCCGCCACCACTTGATTGGCCTCCGTGCCAACCGCGACCGCCGGTGGAACTCCGATAAAGATTAGAAGCGGCGTCATCAAGAACCCACCACCAACCCCAAACATGCCCGAAAGCATGCCCACGCCGCCGCCCAGCGCTAAGAGCAACAGAACGTTGATCGACATTTCAGCGATGGGAAAATACAGGTCCATCGGGGGCCAAATACACAATAATCGGGAACCAAACGCTGGTTCTCATCTTTAGGGGCAGCTTTTTGCGCCTTGCGATCAAAAACTGCAAGGGAAATCGGGGATTTAACGGAATTTCACCGCCAAATTGCCATTGATAGCGTTCTTAATGCTCTATTTCTGCAAAAATCCAACATTTTCGAAGACTTCGTCTCGAATTGGCTGCGCAATTGCGCGGGCACGTACGGCACCATCGGACAAGACACCATCGATATAGCCAGGGTCCGCAGAAAGTCGCTGCATTTCAGCCCCTATTGGTCCAAGTTTCTCAACCGCTAGATCAACTAATGCTTTTTTAAATTCTGAAAACTGCTGACCGCCGAATTCCCTCTGAATTTGCGAAACCGCTTGATCAGCCAGCGCGCCATAAATCTCCAACAGGTTAAAGGCTTCCGGCCGAGAGGCTCGATCCCCGCCATCAGGCGACCCATCGGGCACCGGTTCTGGATCAGTACGGGCTTTGCGGATTTTAAGCGCGATGGTATCGGCATCATCGTTCAGGTTAAGCCGTGAATAATCAGAGACATCCGACTTACTCATTTTACTGCTGCCATCCCGCAAGCTCATAACACGCGCTGCCGAGTCTAGAATTAGCGGCTCAACAATTGGAAAAACTTCCGCGCCAAAATCATTGTTAAACTTCTGAGCGATATCGCGCGCCAATTCCAAATGCTGTTTTTGATCCTCACCAACAGGAACATGCGTCGCCTTATAGGTCAAAATATCAGCCGCCATTAAATTGGGATAGACGTACAATCCAACGCTGGCGTTCTCACGATGCTTGCCAGCTTTCTCCTTAAATTGAGTCATCCGGTTCAACCAGCCCATGCGGGCGACGCAGTTAAAGACCCAGGCAATCTCAGCATGCTGTGGTACGCGACTCTGGTTGAAAACAATGTGGGCTGCAGGATCGATTCCAGCAGCCAAAAAAGCGGCGGTTACTTCACGCGTATTATTTTTAAGCTCCTCGGGATCCTGCCACACCGTGATAGCGTGCATATCGACCACACAATAAAGGCATTCATTGCCGTCCTGAAGCCGGGCAAAATTCCGGATCGCACCGAGATAATTTCCCAAATGCAGATTGCCGGTTGGTTGAACCCCTGAAAAAACGCGCGCCATAGACTTCCCTTTCTACTGGCCCTTCTATCGGGGCCGCGTTATCCCGCCATTAAAGACCGGGGTCAAGCAGATGACGCAGTGTCGTCTGTTTTCTTGCGAGCCAGTATCGATTTTACATCACTGATTGCTGCGGCCCGAAACACCAAAGCCAATGCGAAATAAACCGCCATGCCACCGATGACAAGAACGGCCAACACGGCAACCTGACCGGTCGGCCCATTTTTATAAAGACCTTCGAGCAACGTTAACGCCCCCCAAAGGGCTGCCGCCATGCCAAGGGCTGCGGCCAGTATCCGGACAATCCGTTGGCGCAATCTCGCATCGGTTCGAAACTGTCCGCGGCGGTGTAAAAACCCCGCCAGCAAAAGAGCATTAATCCAGGCTGAGATCGCTGTTGCCAATGCAATGCCGACATGAGCAATAAACTGGATAAGCACTAGGTTTAAGACGACATTAATCGTCACGCAGGTGATGGCGATTTTAACCGGTGTTGCAGTATCTTGCCGCGCAAAAAAACCAGGTGCCAACACCTTCACCAGAACGTAAGCCGGCAGGCCAACAGCATACGCCATCAACGCCTGAGCCGTGGCGAGTGATGTCGCTGCATCAAAGGCACCTCGTTCAAAAAGCACAGACACAATTGGATGCGCGATCACCAGCAGAGCAGCAGCGCCAGGAATGGTGAACAGCAACGCGATTTCAATCCCCCGATTCATACTATTCAGGGCTTCGCCGTCTTCACCCGCACGAAGCTGTCGCGACAACAATGGCAACAGGGCCGTACCAATGGCGACTCCCACAACACCCAACGGCAACTGATTAACGCGATCTGCGTAATACAAAAACGAGATCGCGCCAGTGGGCAGAAGCGATGCGATCACAATATCCACGAGCAGATTAATCTGGACAACGCCCGCGCCAATCGCCCCCGGCAACATCAGCCGGAGTAGGCGCCGCACTGCCGGAGACAGCTTTGGTCTTGGTAGTCGCAATGAGATGCCTTCGCGACGGCACGCATAGACCAACCACAAAAATTGTGCGATTCCAGCCACTGCAACACCCCAGGCGAGAGAGTGCCCAGCACTCGGCAAATATGGTGTTGCCAACAGCATTGCGCCGATCAGAACAAGATTGAGGATCACCGGCGTTGCTGCGGCGGCAGCAAAACGGCCCAAAGAATTTAAGACACCGCCAAGCAGCGATACCAGCGAGATAAATAAAAGGTATGGAAATGTTATCCGTGTCAGCTCAATCGCCAGCGCGAACTTTTCAGTGTCTTCAGCAAAGCCCGGCGCAAAGACATACATCAACCACGGCATGGCGATCTGCAAAGCCGTCACAAAGACCAGCAAGAACACAACCATCACTGACAAAACGGCTGCGGCAAATTGAGCCGCAGGCGACTTTCCGTCATCGGTTAGTTTAGCGGCAAACAGAGGCACAAATGCCGCGTTAAACGCCCCTTCCGCAAAGAGGCGCCTAAAGAAGTTCGGCATCTTGAACGCGACAAAAAACGCATCCGCGATTGGCCCAGCCCCGAGATACGCCGCAACAAGAATATCGCGGACAAAACCGAGTATTCGGCTCAACATTGTAAAGCCGCCGACGGTAACGATGGATCGCAAGAGCACCATAGCAGCGACCTTTAGAGGAATTTTAGGGCCAGAGAAAGGCAAACTCGCGGCAGAGAGCCGCTATCGCTACGAGGCGATATCAACGGGCTGGGACTCTTCATCTAGGTCTTCGTTTTCTGTGATGACCTCGAGAACTGTTTTTCGGATTTGATCGAGCTTCCCTTCATGAGTGACCTGCATGCCAAACGTATCCTTTACATAAAATACATCGACGGCACGTTCGCCATAGGTCGTAATCAGAGCGCTTGAAATTTGTAGGCCGAGCTGGGTTAGCGTTCGCGTTACCTTATGCAACAAGCCTGCCCTGTCACGCCCATTGATTTCCACCAGAGAATGGGTCTGACTGGCCGAATTATTGATGAGAACCCGGGGCGGAACGGTAAACACGTTCGTCCGTGTTGCGTGTAGCGGCGCCTTGTCGAGCTCTCTTTCAACATTAATTTCCCCGGCAAGCGTTTTCCGAATACGCGCCTCTAAACGATCAAGAGAGTTTTTGTCGTCAAAGGCTTTGCCCATCGAATCCTGAATTGAGAAAATATCGAGGGCCATCCCGGTTGTTGTCGTAAAAATCTTTGCATCAACAATATTCGCACCCGACACCGCCATGGCGCCAGCAATCCTCGAAAAGAGACCTGGATGGTCAGCCGTAAAAATTGTTATCTCGGTTACATCATTGTCATCATCTACCCGCACATCGAGCGCAAAGTCCTCCGCATCGTTCTGTGCTGTACGAATAATTTCTGCGTGTCGTAGATGGGTTTTTGTATCAATAGACAACCAGTATGAAGGGTAGCCAAGCCCCACAAAATCCTCTTGCTCTTCTTCACTCCAGCCTGAAAGTCCTTCGCGGACGGCTGCCTTTGCCCCTTCAATCCGTGCACCACGACCTGTGGCATCGTGCCCCCCAGACAGTTCTGCCTCGGTCGCAAAATAAAGCTCACGCAATAACGACGCTTTCCAGTTATTCCAGACGCTAGGGCCAACTGCCCGAATATCCGCGACAGTCAACAAGAGAAGCAATCGCAACCGTTCGAGCGACTGAACGGTATCGGCAAAATCTCGGATACTCTTGGGGTCGGTTAAATCGCGATGAAACGCAATGCGGCTCATTAAAAGATGCTGTTTTACCAGCCAGGCGACGGTCTCGGTTTCCTCTGGGGAAAGTCCCAGGCGAGGGCACATTGTTTCAGCAACCTCGGCGCCAAGAACCGAGTGATCACCGCCCCGTCCCTTAGCGATATCGTGCAAAAACAAGGCGACAAACAACGCCCGACGTGAACTGATTTTATGGATGACGTCGCTGGCAACGGGCATGTCGTCGCGATAAGTGCCTTGCTCAATACCATGTAATATCCCGATCGCGAAGATCGTGTGCTCATCGACGGTATAGACATGATACATGTCGTGCTGCATTTGGGCGACGACCCGTCCAAAATCGGGGACAAACCGGCCAAACACGCTCGATTCATTCAACCGTCGCAAGGTAACTTCAGCACCCTTCGGCGACGTCAGCATTTCCAGAAACAATCGGTTGGCTTCGGGATCATCTCGAATCGTGTCGACGAGCCGAATGTGCTGCGTCACTAACCGTAACGCCTTAGGATGAATGTCGATCTCGCGTTGTTGCGCGGCGTGGAAAAGCTGCAACATGCGGCTTGGCTTTTCAGCAAATTCTTTTCCCGATGCGACCGATAATCTTCCCGCTTCAATGGGGAAGCCTTCGACGTCACGGCGTATCCAATCCCAGTTCATGAAGGATAATGGCAGGCTGCGGCGCTCTTCTGATTCCAACGCTGCGCAGAATATCCGCGTCAAATCACCGACCTCTTTTGCGGTCAGATAATAATGCTTCATGAAACGCTCAATACCGCGTGTGCCCGCGTGGTCTTTATAACCGAGCCGTTCACCAATCTCTGTTTGCAGATCGAAGGTTAGCCGGTCTTCCGCCCGGCCGGTGAGATAATGTAGGTGGCAGCGCACCGTCCACAAAAAGACCTCAGCACGCGCGAAACGTTTCGCTTCCCGTGCCGTCAGAAATCCTTCTGCAACAAGGTCTTCAACGGCGTCGACCTGATACAGATACTTGGCGATCCAGAACAGCGTTTGCAAATCACGGAGCCCGCCTTTGCCGTCTTTTATATTGGGCTCCAATACATATCGGGAATCGCCCATACGGCGATGGCGCGCATCACGTTCATCCAGCTTGGCTTCAACAAACGCAAGTGCCGTATCTTCTACAATCTCTTTTCGGAACTGGCGGCGCAGATGATTGAAGAGCTTTTTGTTCCCATCGACAAACCGCGCCTCAAGAATAGACGTCCTGATCGTAATATCACTAAGCGAAAGCCGGATGCTGTCGTCAATCGTCCGCGTCGCATGCCCAACCTTGAGACCGAGGTCCCATAATAGATACAGCATCGATTCAACGATCTGTTCGACACGGGGCGTCAGTCGATAAGGCAACAGAAACAGCAGATCGATATCAGAAAACGGGGCCATTTCACCACGGCCATAACCACCAACCGCCGCGATGCAAATTCGTTCGGATTCTGTAGCCTCAGCCGTCGGGTAGACATGCGTCGTGGTGACCTCAAAGGCAAAGTGTAAAATCTGATCGATCAAAAACGCGTTCGCCCGAACCGTTGCTTCTCCGAGTCGATTGTCATTTTCAAAGCGTCGCTTGATCTCCTCTCGACCGTCTTTCAAAGCATCACGAATAATCTCCAGCAAAAGCTTACGGACAACATGTGACGGCGCCTCTTCTTCAAGCTGTGCCGCCAAAGACTTCCGCATCAATCTGATGTCGATGATATCGCGCTGTTTTAAAATGGTCGCCATAGGTGACGTCACATTGCTCTAGAAAATTTTGTTATCCCTAACACAGTCCGCCCAGGCAATCGAACGGTTAGTCGTTCCAACCTAATCATCTGCCATAGACTTGAGTTGATACAAGAACTCCAACGCCTCACGCGGTGTCATTGCATCGGGGCTGGCTTGTGAAAGCATTTCAGCCAATTTATCCACTTCTTGAGGAGATCCTGACACGGGTCGCGCTGCCTGAAACAATGGTAAGTCATCCGCCAACCGCGCCGTTGCACCGGCCTGCTCTCCCGATTGAAGGGCCGATAGGACTTCCTCCGCTCGATCAATCACACTAGCTGGAAGTCCCGCAAGCCTGCCGACATGAATGCCATAAGACCGATCTGCAGAGCCCGGCCCGACCTCATGCAGAAATACAACATCGTCCTGCCATTCCTTGACCAACATCGTGTGGCATTGCAGCGCTGCAAGCCGGGAGGCGAGCGCCGTCAGCTCATGATAGTGGGTCGCAAAAAGCGCACGGCATTTATTGACCTCATGGATATGTTCCAAGGCCGCCCAGGCAATCGACAGTCCATCAAAGGTCGCCGTGCCGCGACCAATCTCGTCGAGAATGACCAGGGAACGCTCGCTTGCCTGATTAAGAATGGTCGCGGTTTCTACCATCTCAACCATAAAGGTCGACCGACCACGGGCGAGATCATCAGCAGCGCCGACACGGCTAAACACACGATCAACAACACCGATATGGGCCGCCTCGGCAGGCACGAAAGACCCCATCTGGGCCAGAATAACGATCAGTGCATTCTGTCTAAGAAACGTGCTTTTGCCCGCCATATTGGGGCCCGTCAGCAACCACAGTCGCTTTACGTTCGCGAGATCACAATCATTGGGGACGAAAGCACTTGCACTGGTATCGCTTAAAGCCTTTTCGACAACGGGGTGTCGCCCGCCAGATATTTCAAATGTCAGCCCTTCATCAACGACCGGTCGGGCATATCGATTTTCCAAAGCAAGATCGGCCAGCGCGGTAAAGACATCTAGACGCGCCAATGATTGCGCCGCCAGGGCGATTTCCTTGTCCCGGCCGATGACTTCTGAAACCAGATCCAGAAACAGCTCTTGCTCAAGCGCCAAGGCCTGATCCGCCGCCCGGCTAATGCGACCCGCAAGCTCGCCAAGCTCGACAGTGCTATAGCGCATGGCGCTGACAAGAGTTTGGCGGTGGATAAAGGGTGAGTCTTCACCCACAAGCACCTTGTCAGCATGTGAGGGCGTAACCTCGATATAATATCCAAGAACGTTATTGTGACGGATCTTGAGGGACGGTACGCCGGTCAATTCACAATACTGTGCCTGCAAACCGGCAATAAGCTGTCGGCTTTCATCACGTAGCGTAATCAACTCATCAAGTTCTGGCGCGTAACCCTGGGCGATAAATCCACCATCGCGTGTCAGCAATGGTAATTCCGCAGCAAGCGCTCGATTCAAACGTTCGACAAGTGTCGAGTGTTCGCCGAGCTGGTTAGCCGCCTCAACGATCGCCGCTGACATTTCTGATGAATCCGCACCCTGAAGCAGGGACTGCAGCTTCGCCGCAACGATCAGCCCGTCGCGGACCGCCGCAATATCTCGTGGTCCACCGCGTCCCAACGAAATCCTCGAAAGCGCCCGCTCAATGTCGGCGCTAGCGGAAAGCAACTCCCTCACCTGATCACGGAGGGCGGAGTCCTCACAAAATTGCTGCACTGCATCGAGTCTGGCATTGATAGCCTCTACGTCCGTCAATGGCGCCGACAGCCATGAACTGAGCAATCGTCCGCCGGCGCCGGTCACCGTGCGATCAATTACGGACAGCAATGATCCAGAGCGGTCGCCCGACAAGGTTCGCGTCATCTCTAGGTTGCGCCGCGTCGCCATATCAATTTCAAGAACGGCACCATCTGCAACCTGCCGAGGCTGATCGAGATGTGGCAAGCGACCCTTTTGGGTCAGCTCAACATAGGAGATTAAAGCACCACAGGCGGCGACTTCGGGCCGCGAAAAATCGCCGAACGCATCAAGGGACGCGACACCAAATACAGTCTCTAGTCGTTTGCGCCCGGCCTCACTATCAAACTTGCTCGATGGCTGGGGGACCAAAGCATCCTTCCAGTCATGAAACAGTTCAAAAAGATCTTCAGCCTGAAGCAAACGATCGGGGACAAGCAATTCTCCAGGCTCAACTCTTGAAAGCGCGGCAGCAAGCGATCCGCTATCAACGGTCTGAACGGCGAAAGCACCAGTGGAAATATCGAGCCACGACAGTGCCAGCGCACCCTGCGCCTCTGCCAAGGCCGCCAGGTAGTTGTTCTGCGTCGCATCAAGCAATGTCTCTTCAGTGATGGTGCCAGGCGTCACAACACGCACTACATCCCGGGCAACGACGGATTTCGATCCGCGTTTTTTGGCCTCCGCCGGGCTTTCGGTCTGCTCACAAACAGCGACACGGAAGCCTTTTTTGATCAACCGGGATAGATACGTATCCGCAGCGTGAACCGGAACCCCACACATCGGGATATCATTGCCTTCATGTTTTCCACGGTGGGTAAGCGTAATGTCGAGCGCTGCAGAGGCTACGGCCGCATCCTCAAAGAAAAGCTCGTAGAAATCACCCATTCGGTAGAACAGCAGGCAATCTGGGTGATCGGACTTTATTTCGAGATATTGGGTCATCATTGGCGTCACGGCGGCACCTGCCGACGCCTTTTTAGACGTTTGTTTTGCCGCTCTTGTCTGCCCACCATCTGCCATAGGGACAGTCTACCATTCGGCTGACGCGAGACAAACCGCCCAAAAGCGGGGAATTATTGAAATTAACGTAATTCTATTTCTTCAGGTGTAACTTAATCGTTGCTTGCCTAAATCATTGAAAACCATCAAGTTGTGCTCCGGAAATTTAGGGGTAGGGGGAGTTTATGGCCCGTAAAGCAAAGAAAGCGCCGATCCGCAAATCGGCAAAGAAGAATTCAACAGCGACATCCAAAGCCGCTAACGGAACTGGTCAAAACCGGATCAGTAATCTTGAGCGCGAAGCGCTTGCACTCCATGCCGGACTTCCAGCAGGAAAGCTCTCCATTGCCCCGCTCAAAACCATCAGAACACAGCGTGATCTGTCATTGGCCTATTCACCGGGCGTCGCCGCACCCTGTCTGAAAATTGCCGAAGACGAAGCCACAGCCTACGACTATACCAACAAAGGCAATATGGTTGCGGTGATTTCCAACGGTACGGCCGTACTCGGCCTCGGCGATCTTGGTGCGATAGGCGGTAAACCCGTCATGGAAGGCAAATGCGTTCTTTTCAAAACCTTTGCCGATATCGACGCCGTTGATTTAGAAGTTGATACACGAGACGTCGACGAGTTCGTTAACTGCGTCCGGTTTCTTGGGCCAGGGTTCGGTGGCATCAACCTCGAAGATATCAAAGCCCCTGAGTGTTTCATCATTGAGCAGCGCCTCAAAGAAATCATGGATATTCCTGTCTTTCATGATGATCAGCACGGCACCGCCGTTATTGCCGCTGCCGGCCTGATCAATGCGCTCGACCTCACAGGACGCAACCTCAAAAAAACCAAGATGGTCGTCAACGGCGCGGGCGCCGCAGCCATTGCCTGCCTTGAGCTGTTTGTTGCGATGGGCTTTACCAAGAAAAACATCACCTTGTGTGATTCCCGTGGGGTCGTATATCGCGGTCGCGAAGCGGGCATGAATCAATGGAAGTCAGCGCATGCGGTCGACACAGATGCCCGCACACTTGAAGAAGCAATGAATGGCTCTGATGTGTTCTTTGGCGTTTCAGTTGCTGGGGCTGTGACCAAGAAGATGGTCAAATCAATGGGCGATAAGCCTATAATTTTCGCCCTCGCCAACCCCGACCCGGAAATTACCCCGGAAGACGTCAGGTCGGTGCGCAAAGACGCCATCGTGGCAACCGGCCGGTCTGACTATCCAAACCAAATTAATAACGTCCTTGGGTTCCCCTACATTTTTCGTGGCGCCCTCGATGTGCGTGCCCGGCGGATAAACGATGAAATGAAAGTCGCTGCCGCCAAAGCTTTAGCGGCGCTCGCTCGCGAAGATGTCCCAGATGAAATAAGCGGTGCCTATTCAGGTCAACATCTTCAGTTCGGGCCAGACTATTTGATCCCCACGCCCTTTGATCCCCGTTTGATTTCTGCGGTCGCTCCGGCTGTTGCCGAAGCAGCAATAACCACCGGTGTTGCCCGAAAAAAAATCACTAGTATGGACGCTTATCGGGCCTCTCTGGAAGCGCGACTTGATCCGACGGTCGGCAGCCTTAACGAAATATTTGAGCAGGTCAAAAAGCAACCTAAGCGCGTCGTCTTCGCAGAAGGTGAGGAAGAAAAGGTCATCCGGGCCGCACAGGTATTCCGCACTTCGGGATATGGTACGCCAGTTCTCATCGGACGCGATGACGTTGTTGCGGAAAAAATGACTGCCCTTGGCTTTGAAGGGAGCGAGGCTCTCGAAGCCCACAATGCCCGCCTCTCCAAACGCAACAAGCACTACACGGACTATCTCTATAAAAGATTGGCCCGAAGCGGCGTTCTCTACCGTGATTGTCAACGCATGGTGAACCGGGACCGCAATATATTTGCCGCCTGTATGGTCGCTTGCGGCGATGCAGATGCGATGGTTACCGGGCTTACCCGGAATTCGCCCAGCTGCTGGAACGATCTGGCTCGCGCCATCGATATTGAAAAAGGCCAGCAACTGTTTGGGCTAACCGTGGTTTCGGCCCGCGACAGAACTGTGTTTATCGCTGACACGCTGGTGCACGAACGGCCAACTGCCGAACAGCTTGCGGATTTCGCCGTACAGTCAGCGGCCAAGGCGAGAGAGCTCGGCCATGAGCCACGGGTGGCTCTGCTGTCCCATACGAGCTTTGGCGGACGCTCCAGCGACATCACCGGTGAAATCAAACGGGCGGTCGAAATTCTTGATTCGAAAAAACGCGACTTCGCCTATGAGGGAGAGATGACTGTCAGCGTCGCGCTCGATCCTGATATGAAGGAACTATATCCGTTTAGCCGTCTCAACGGTCCAGCGAATATCTTGATCATGCCTGGGCTTTTCTCGGCAGCAATCTCGTCACGCCTGTTACAAAAGCTCGGCGGCGGTACGGTTATTGGTCCCTTGCTGGTCGGTCTTAGCAAACCAGCGCAGATTGCGCGGCTGGATGCGACGGTTTCAGATATCGTTACGGATGCCGTGCTGGCTACCCATCAGGCGCAAGCCCCGAAGCGGAAGAAGGCACGTCGGCGCAAATAGCCTCAAACGCGGTTCGATGTGCAGCAGCCGATTCTTCGTTAAAGCAAACGAAAATAACGGTTTCTATTTCGGGTATTGTTTTCAACGTCTCCGCCACAGTTGAGACAGCAATTGCTGCCGCCAACGCAATGGGAAACCTGTAGACCCCCGTGCTGATTGCCGGAAACGTAATCGTCTTTAATTGATGCTCTCCCGCGATCTCAAGACACCGGCGATAACAGCTCGCGAGCTGAGCTTCCTCGTTAACCGTGCCATCTCGCCACACCGGGCCGGGGGTATGAATCACATGGCGCGCTTTTAGCTCGTAGCCCGCCGTCATTTTAGCACTGCCCGTCGCGCAGCCACCAAGCGCTCGGCACGCCTCCAAGAGCTTTGAGCCCGCGGCTCGATGTATCGCACCATCAACACCGCCGCCGCCGAGCAAGGTTTCATTTGCGGCATTCACAATGGCATCGACGTCCAGCAGGGTTATATCACCTTCGGTTATCTGTAATTTCTCCATCATAGCCAAATTTGCCTTTGTCATTGTTTCTCCGGCTCGCCGCCAAAACATTTTATCCTCAAGCTCATTATGCTACCTCCTTTAGAAGACAGTTTTGTGAAACATCTGCCAAAGTTTTGTGACAGGGCGTAAACTCCTCGTCACCACTATGAGCCCTATGAACAAATCATCAGAAAACCCCACCATCAAATCAATCCTCGTCTATGTCGGTGGGGACCTGATTGGCGACGCTTTGATGAAGCTGCCCTTTGTCAGAGCTTTGCGGTCGAGCTTTCCAGACGCCCACATTGCATGGTGTGCCGGGAAACATAAAAGCGCTTTCGCCAAAGAACTGAAAACACTTGTTGCTGGTCTGATCGACGAAGTTATCGAAGAGGCTGGATTTGATAACGCCAAGCAGTTTCTCTGGCGTCACCCGATAGATGGCAGACATTTTGATCTCGTGATCGATACCCAGCGCGGCGTCGCAGTGAGTTATTTCGTACGCCGAATCCGTCACCAGGTGTTCGTATCGGGTTCGGCAAAGTTTCTACTCTCCGACCGAAAACCTCTTGCGAGCTACCAGCGTCCAGCGTCAATGATTCAGCAAATGATGGATTTGTTATCGCTGACTGGCGGAGAGATCGATACGGCCAGCGCGCCGCTTTCTCTCGCCGATGCGGAAACAGAATCGGCGCGGGCAGCGCTACCTGAAGGGCCGGTCTATATCGGGATCGCACCGGGGGCAGGTGGGCGGCAAAAATGCTGGCCGCTTGATCAGTTTATCGCCCTGGCACAGCACCAAATAGAGAAAGGCCGCACGCCGGTCTTTGTTCTTGGCCCCGGAGAAGCGGAATGGACGCCCTCTTTGATCAACGCCGTGCCCGGTGCTCTATTTCCAACCGTTGGAGAAAATGGTCGGCCCCAACCTTCGGTCAGCTATTCAATTGCCTTAGGGCGACGACTCAATGCCGCTGTCGCGAATGACGCCGGAGTCGGCCACATTCTCGCCGCCGCCGATACACCGCTTGTTTCTTTGTTTGGCCCAACGCCCGCCGCAAAGTTTGCGCCCGCGGCGTCCAAACTTACCGTGATAGAAGCGCAACAATTTGGCACGAGTGACATGGCCGCTATCCCCATCGACGCGGTAGTTGCAGCGATTGATAAGCTTGTGACTTCTTAATCCCGGGATGGAAAAATTTCAGAAGCGTAGCGCCGGACGACCAACAAAAGAAGCAAGGCCGGGATCGCTAACGCCGTCGACGAAATGAAAAAATTGATCCAACCAATTTCATCGACCAACCAGCCAGAGGGCACCGCCATATAGGTTCGGCCCAAAGCCATAAAGGAGGTAAACAAAGCAAACTGCGTTGCGGTAAAGCGCAAATTACAGAGCGCAGACAAAAAGGCCACAAAAGCTGTCGACCCAAGACCGCCCGTAAAATTGTCTGCCGCGACGACCATAAACAGCCCTGTTTCGGTAGCCATCGTTGGGTCAGCCGCCAACCAAACAAATAGGAGATTCGTCACGGCCTGCAGAATACCGCCAAGCAGCAGCGCCGTAAAAATACCGATGCGCGCGACAACCAAGCCGCCGACAAAGACACCAGCCATGGTCATTGGGACACCATAGGTCTTCACAATCAAAGCAACCTGGGTCCCTGAGAAACCTAGTTCTCGAAAAAACGGGTTAAAGAGCGCACCGGCAATCGCATCGCCGTATTTATAGAGGAGAACAAAAACGAGAACCCAGACCCAGCCCCGCCGCGAACAAAAGTCGGCGAAGGGGGCCACAACGCTCTCACGGATCTGGGTTAAGAAACTGATTCTCGTAGATTGTGAGCCTCGTGTCCCAACGCCGGCCTTGGACGGCTCAGACGCCAGAAACGTTGCGCCAATCCCGATCAAAACGAGAAGCGCCATCAGAAAATAGACCCAGAACCACGAGATGAAATCCGATAACGCGAGCGGCGCAGCCCCCGCGACCAGCAACCCAATCCGATATCCCGCCTGGGTCGCCGCTGCCCCAGCACCTTGTTCAAATTCTTCGAGAATTTCGATGCGATACGCATCAATCACAATGTCCTGACTGGCGGAAAAGAAGGCTACGAGGAATGCGGTCACGGCCATATAGGTCAGCCCCTGTTTAGGGTCGCTCGCGCCCAACGCAATAATCGAGACCATCAATAAAATTTGGATAACCAGCATCCAGCTCCGCCGTTGGCCAAGCCAAGAGGTCAGCAGCGGCAACCGAGCTTGGTCAAGAATGGGCGCCCACAGAAACTTAAAAGAATAAGGTGTTGCGACGACAAGCAGACCAGTAATGACCGTTTTGGGCAGATTCTCACCAGATAACCACCAGGACAAGGTTGAGAAACCGAGCAGCAACGGCAAGCCGCTCGAAAACCCCATTATAAAAATGACGAGCTGCCGACGACCCCAATAAACCGTCAGCGCGTCCTTCCAACTTTGTACTTTCGATTGATTCGTCATCTCGCGGACAATCCTGACGCATCATAGGGTCGAAAGCCATCACTGTAGGTTTCCGGATCAGACAACGCGCCACCACGCACCAGCCCCAAAACGCTATCGCTGCGAAATGGCGGCTTCAATCCAATCGCCTCCAAACTGCGGAGGCCAAACCAGACCAATCGCCAGGGGATTGGTAGGAAAGCCCGCTTTTTTCCAGCGGCGGTGGCAATGCAGGAGGCGAGGTCTCGCATCGACCATGGTGATTTGTCCGCCGCGACGTACGCCATCGAAGAAAATTCATCTTGCGCTGCCAAGTCGCCTATAGTTTTTGCGAGATCCTCCACATGGCACATATAAAGGCTATGAAGATCGCCAGCCAACACCGGCACGACCGGCAAGCGCTTCGTCGCGGCCGCTATCGCCCCGTGAAGTCCTGACCCCGAACCGCCCCATACGAGGCCGGGGCGGATTACCGCACCACCCATTTCTAAAATAGCTGATTCACACTCAAGCTTTGCCTGCCCGTATTTCGACAGACAGTCGGGATGAGCACTCATCGAGGAGATAAAAATTATTTTTTTTACGCCAGCTTCTTTCGCCGCCGCGAGCAGTCTCTCAGTTCCATCAACATTCACCCGGAAATAATCATCGCTGGCGGCCGGCGCAAAATCCCAGGCACAGTGGATCAGAACATCAATGTCTGTAAAATTTTTAGGATCGACAGCCTCCCCAAGCACAAAACGATGTGCGTCAACATCCATCTCATCCGGTCGACGGACCAGAGCGCATACCCTCCAGCCAGCAGCTTTGAGAAATTCGGCAATTGCGCCGCCGAGATATCCGTTAGCGCCGGTGACCGCAACACTTCTCATGCGCTAGCATCCGACAGCTGAGCCACTTGATCAACGATCCGCGCCGCATTCGCCATCGCTGAATAGGTAATTGTGCTCGCCGGAATTGACGGCAACACACTTGCATCCACCGCATGCACTCTAGACAACCCTACCGGTCGACCAAGTGTATCGGTCTCATTACCGGTTGGCGTGGCGCTCATAGGCAAGCTTGCTCCGAGATGTCGGCTGGCCCCCGGCGGCGGAACAATAATCTGACCGGGGATCGGTATTCCGCCAAATTCCCGCCAAGACCGTGCGATAGATTTTTGTGCGTTACGGGCAATTTTAGGAGCTTGCGCGTTAGGTTCGCCGGTGAGCTGAATTTTACCCGATCGGCTAAACGACAGATTCACAGAACCTGAATAATCTGAATGCAGAAAGCCCTGTATTATCATCGCGTGGCGAGCGAGGAGATTAATCGCAAACGGCGCCACCGAATTTATTGCACCCAACTTTTCTTTGAGCGCGTCCATAAAGATGTCGTTGTAACCATAGAGTTGCAGGTGCACCAAATGATCACACAGTGTCGGATCATCAATCTCAACAAAAGCCTGGGCGAGCCGATTTGTTTTCTCAATAGTCGCATCTTTTGTGCCGCGAAATCGCATTAACGGAAAAACGAAGTGCTGAGTATCTCGCAGCTTTATAGGCGCCCCACTATTAGGTCTGGAGCGCGAAATAATTGCTGTTGTCGACACTGCGCCAGCGGCAACAAACACCCGGGCAAACTTTTCATCGAACGGCACGTCGTCAGCGAGCCCCCGACCTTGCACCGAAACACATTCATCGTCTTCAGCCACCCGATCAACGACGCAACCGCCCCGATAGGTAAAACGTTCGCGACCCCGCAAAGATTCCACGATAAAAGCGGCATTAAAAATTGCGCGGTGTGGGCAGCCGATCATGCAATGGCCACAGGCAACGCAACCTTCAGGCTCTTGAGAGTATTTACGCCCCACAGCGACGCGGGCCCGACCAAATACCATACCACGCGCCGCCAGCGTTTCATGACGACGGGTTAAATCTTTAAGCAACGCGGCACCCTGAAGACCAAGCGCGAACGTTGGGGGCCTTACATTCCCCCCAAAAAGAGAGCTGAGCCCGTCATTCTCACCACAAATTTCGATGATCTCATCGAGTGCCTCAAAGTGAGGCGCCAAATCTTCGTAAGTGATCGGCCACCCAACGATATCCCGCGCCGTAATCGGCAATGAAGCGGCACCCCACACATTGCTCAATCCGCCAAGGGCGAGCGATGTACGAATATCAGCACCTTCGACTCCCGCCAATAACATGCGATCAGTGTCGCGATAAACGAAATCAGACCCATGAAATAATTTTTCAGCTAATTCGGGTTTGGTAAATTGTGAGGCCTTAGCGCGTCGTGTGGCAGCACTAATAAGTTTCTCATCGTCTTGGTCTTTATGCCAATCCGCAATGTCTGAGGCGACCTCAGGCTCCGGCATCAACCCGCCATCCAGGACCGTTACGTCAAACCCTGCCTGCCATAAAAAATATGCCGCCGTCGCCCCAGCTGGACCAGAACCTACGACACAAACCGTTTCAGCGCTCACCGCATGCCTTCGGGCTTCTTACCCATTGTCATATAGAACGGCAGCAATGATAGGGTTATCAGTGAGTCAGAGCGAGGTTCAATTGTCGTATCAAAGACCGCTATCCGCCAGGAGGTCTGCTAGTGGCGTTTCCGGGCGGGCACCAAAATGACTAATGACCTCAGCTGCCGCCAACGACCCAATCGCGCCACAGTTGGGAAGCTCAAACCCTCGGGTAAGACCGAACAAGAACCCTGCCGCAAACAGATCGCCGGCACCAGTCGTGTCGACGACATTGTCGACAGGGCTCGCATCGACTTCGTGCATCGCCCCTTCTTCGACAACCACACATCCCTTTGCACCCTGCGTAAGGGCCGCGATTTCGCAATGTCCTGCCGTCAACTTCACAGCTTCGTCAAAGCTCTCTACTTCAAAGAGGGACGCGATCTCGGCCTCATTGGCAAATAAGATATCAACGTGCCCGGAGATAAGATGCTTGAATTCAGCACGGTGACGCTCAACACAGAACGCATCAGACAAAGATAGAGCAACTTTACGATCAGCTGCATGGGCAAGTTCAGCCGCTTTTACAAAGGCCTTCTTCGCTTCCGGCGGATCAAAAAGATAGCCCTCAAGATAAGTGATTTCAGCATTGGCAATGGCTTCTTGTTCAATGTCGTCAGGACCCAACTCAACTGAGATACCGAGGCAAGTCTGCATCGTTCGTTCAGCATCCGATGTCACAAAGATCAGGCACCGCGCCGTCGGCGGACCGTCGACACCAAGCGGCGTGCGGTAATCGACGCCCGTTTTCATAAGGTCGTCGCGGAAGCCACGACCGAGTCCATCTTCCTTTACCTTGCCGATATAAGCCCCGGTACCACCCAATGAAGCGATGCCCGCCAAGGTGTTTGCAGCAGATCCGCCAGAAGTTTCGACCTTGTCGCCCATCGCCGCATAGAGCTGTTCGCCCCGTTCACCATCGATCAGCGTCATGACGCCTTTATCAAGCCCGAGCTCCTGAAGGAGCGCTTCTGGGGCGGCGGAGATCACATCGACGATGGCGTTCCCGACACCGATTACATTATAGTGCGCGTTGGTCATTTAATTTCCTTCAGACAATAAGCGCGGCGAGTATAGCCACCGCGTCGAATCCGCCAAGGGCGAATTGCGTTTTCGTTCCAATTCGCGCACCAAGGGAGCTATAATAATTAAATGATATCCTCATTTTTTAAAGCAATCGGGCAGATCCCTGACCCCGATTTTCGCAGCGTCATAGGGAGGTCACTCCTTTACGCCATTGGCATATTTGTCTTGCTCCTCACTTTTACATGGTGGCTGATCGTTTCGACCCGATTTTTCGGCATCGCGTGGCTGGAATGGATCGTCGATTTCGTTGGCGGCGCAACAGCTGTAATCGTCGCCTTCTTACTATTCCCTGGCGCAATGGTCTTCGTGGTCTCCCTTATGCTCGAAAAAATCGCACGGGCCGTTGAAAAAAAACACTACCCTGACCTACCGCCACCGCGACCTCAAACCGTTTCAGAAGCCGTTCTTATCGGATTGCGATACGCCACAATCGTTGTCGCCCTAAATCTGCTTTTTCTGCCATTGTTCTTTATTCCCGTCATAAATATTTTTGTTTTTGTTGGGCTGAACGGATATTTGCTAGGGCGGGAATACTTTGAACTCATCGCCCTGAGGCGTTTAGAGCCCGTCGCCGTACAGGAATTCTGGCGCCAGCACCGGACCCGCCTTTGTATCTCGGGCATGATTATCACATCCCTTCTGACGATTCCGGTGGTAAATTGGTTTATGCCGGTTGTTGCGGCGGCCTATATGCTCCATATCTTTGAGAGAATTCCCTATAAAGATGCCATAATTGACAGCAATACTTCGTCACCCACCGCAATCGAATAAGTCACTACGTCAAAAAGGATCGCGCAAATGTTCACCAAAAACCCAGATGACCAGTCAGACAATGGTGGTCCCGTCGCACAGGGCACCCCTCCCGGAGAAGCGGCGGCGCCCATTATCCCATCGCGTGCTGAGGGCGCGCGTCCGGCAATTGTACGACGAGCGCGGGAATATTCCGGAACGCCAGCCGATGATCGTTCTGTCGGAAGCTATGGTGACAGCAAGAAACTCATTGTCGGGCGCGAAATTGCCCTCAACGGCGAAATCAGCGCTTGTGAAAAACTCGTCGTGGAAGGCCGCGTCGAGGCAAACATGAAAGATTGTCGTGAAATAGAAATTGCCGAAGGCGGTACGTTCAAAGGCGAGGCAGAAATTGAGATCGCCGAAATAAGTGGCTCTTTCGAAGGAAACATTACGGCTCGTAATCTCTTAATTATTAGATCGACTGGCCAGGTCACAGGAAAAGTTTGTGCCAGACAGTTGGAAGTCGAGCGCGGTGGAGAAATTTCCGGCGAGATCGAAATCATCCCTGAAGCCGATTAGGCCGAATCTGATAATCTCAGCCGTTATTCACGCCTGATATACGAATGCGTTTATTTATTCTAGTCGCGGCCCTAGCGTTGTCCGCTTGCGTCACCGGGGAGCACTCCCCCGAAATGACCAATGCAGATGTGTCTGGAATCGAGTCAGGGAATGCTTCGAGTAGCGGGAACAGTCAGACGACCTCGCGTGCGCCGAATGACGCGCGCAAGGCCTTCAAACCGCTAACATCTAAGACCTTAATAGGTCAAAACAAGGACCGGCTTTTAAGATTGCTGGGCGCGCCGAGCTTTAAACGCCGCGACCCGCCAGCAGAGATATGGCGTTATCGGGATCAGAGTTGCCTACTGGACTTATATTTATACCCGCCCAAGAATTCTGGCACGGCCGCCCCTATGGAAGTGGCCTTTATTGAAGCAAGGACCCCACGAGGCCCGAGCGCCCCCGTCGCAAAATGTCTAAGCGCGATCCGCAAAAAATTTATCGCAAAGGCGACGAGCTAACGCGCTAACCTTCTAGGTCGTCACCGTCGTTTTGGCCTTGAACTGGCAAAGGTCGGCAACGATACAATCGGGGCATTCAGGTTTTCTTGCCTTACAGACATACCGGCCATGCAGGATTAACCAGTGGTGAGCGTGGAGCATATAAGTCTCCGGCGTTCGTTTTAAGAAGCCCTGCTCAACAACATCAACATTTTTGCCCGGCGCAATACCCGTGCGGTTTCCGATGCGAAAAATGTGCGTGTCGACAGCGATCGTCGGCTCCCCAAATGCAATGTTGAGAACGACATTGGCCGTTTTACGACCAACCCCCGGCAGCTTGACCAAGGCATCGCGGTCCTGCGGCACTTCACTATTGTGCTCGGCAATTAAGAGTTCGCTTAATCCAATGACGTTTTTCGCTTTTGTACGATACAGGCCAATCGTTTTGATATGGCTGGTAAGCTTTTTCTCACCGAGCTTCACCATTTTTTCCGGCGTATCAACGATTTCAAAAAGCTTCTTTGTCGCTCGATTTACCCCGACGTCTGTCGCTTGTGCAGACAACACGACGGCAACAAGCAAGGTGTAGACATTGACATAATCGAGCTCCCCTTGGGGCTCTGGATCAGCCTCCGACAGACGCCGGTAAAACTCTTCGATGTTCTCGCGTTTCATAACCATATATTTCTTTTACCCTAATCCGACGAACGGTTCATCCCGTTAACCATAACCATGTTTGTTAACCTTGATTGTTGTTGCGCGGCCCAAGAGTCTGGGTAAATTAAACGCCATGAACAGGGATGCACAAACCTATACGGATGGGCTTGATTTAGAAGAATCACCCGCTATCCGTTTCGATGCGGTGTTACAGCCACACACCAGTCTCGGGGCGCAGGGGTTTCTTCTTTTGATGGCCGTAATCGGCGTTATCAGCTTTACGGCGGGAGTCGCCTTTGTCATAGCCGGCGCCTGGCCAGTCTTTGGTTTTCTCGGCCTGGATGTTGTTCTGGTCTATGTCGCTTTCAAATTTAATTACCGCGATGCCAGGCGCTACGAAACCGTCAAACTAACCGATAATAAGCTCGTTATTGAACGCGTCGGCCATACCGGCCGCCGCCAGAAATGGTCTTTCCAGACCTATTGGCTAAAGATCGATCTCGAAGATCCACCAACGCCAGAAAGTGCTTTAATGCTGCGGAGCCACGGCAAGGTGCTGGAGATTGGCAGTTTTTTAGCGCCGCATGAAAAACACGATCTGGCAGCAGCCCTGCGTTGTGAACTCAACAAATTACAGCGCGACCCGCTTCCACAATAAGGGTCGGCAATTCCGACGGCAAAACCCAACGGTTATATGAGATCAAGCGTCAGGGTTTAACGCCTGTTAATGTTAACGCATTAACCTTTTATACCCTACGCGCCGACTAAGGAATCGCACTTCTCCTCGGGAATCGCGATTGTATTCCAGCTCGCCCGCGAAACTGTCGAGCTGGCCGAAAGTGGTTTCTCGCCATCAAAGAGTTTGTACCCGCTATCAACAAAGATCGCCGTTATTTCATCAGACTGTTCGTCACCGACCTCGCACATAATAATTGGCCGGATTTTAGTTAACGTCTTCATTTGGCCGCGGAATACTTCCACCTCCGCGCCTTCAACATCACATTTGATCAGGTCTGGCCTCGGCTGGTTGTCGATCAGCCAGTCCAGCGTAAATGTTGGCACAGTAAACTCTTCCATCACGCCGCCGGTCTGGCTATGGCCATACTCCGCCAAAGAATTTGACGCCCTGGAGCGGGCCGCAACATTGAATTGTCGAAGACCAATACCACTAGCCACCGCGACCGGGACGATTGTAACCGGCGCACTATTCGCAGGCTGCGCAGAACGAGAGCGCCGCAAAATCTGGAGGAGCCAACTGTCAGGTTCAAACGATATAACCGCGCCACCGGATCCCGATTTAGCGGCGGCAGCAAAAGTCAGCAGCCCAACGTTGGCGCCAATATCCCAGACGACATTCCCAGGCTGAACAAGCTCTTGCACGTTGCGCAAAAGAGGGGGATCGGCTTTTTTCATAGATTTGAAAAGGAATTTCAAGCCCGCCGCCGGCGTGACGAAAATCGGCACATTGTTGAAATCGGACGGGAGTCGTCGTCTATACACCCATGAACGGGTGATGTTTTCGACAAAATTTCGAAACGTCAACGAAAGGGACATGATACTCAAACTCTACCAACAACCGGGTGCATATCGATGCAGCACACCGACATATAGCAACGCTATCAGATTTGAGGCGCGCAATAAATTCTTCTTCGCCCCCAACAAATCTTCCACAAAGAACGCAATATCCGGGTGGGCGAATCCAATTGTGCTCCTTATCCTCTACATTATGAGCCAAAAGAGCGATCAACAGACAAGAGATTATCAGCGCGTCGAGAGAGCGATCGGGTTCTTACACGAAAATTTTCGCGACCAGCCTTCCCTGGACGAAATAGCGCAAGCCGCAAGTTTAAGCCGACATCATTTCCAACGTCTCTTTACACGCTGGGCTGGCGTGAGCCCGACGCGGTTCATGCAATCGCTGAGCCTGGAAGAAGCAAAGAACGCCCTGAGGCGCAGTGAAAGTGTTCTAGAGGCAAGCCTGGATGCTGGTCTTTCCGGGCCCGGAAGATTGCACGATTTATTCGTGTCATTTGACGCAATGACACCCGGAGAATTCAAACTGCAGGGCGGCGGGCTCACGGTCCGTTATGGCACCCATTCCGGCCTCTACGGCGAATTTGTTCTCGCGATCACGGATCGTGGCATTTGTGGCCTGCAATTTATCGAAGGCAAGAATGCCGACGCAGCACTTGCTACAATTCAGACTCAATTTCCTGCCGCAGACTTCATCCATGCCCCGGAACAAACCGAAGAATTTGCCGAGGCCATTTTTAGGTCGCACAACGCCAACGCAAAGATACCGATCTCTGTCGTTGGAACTAATTTTCAGATCAAAGTGTGGCGTGCCTTACTAACCGTTCCAGCGGGAAACCTTGTGAGCTACGGGGGGCTGGCAAATGCCGTCGGCAAGCCAACTGCTGCGCGCGCTGTCGGCAGCGCCATCGGCGCCAACCCGGTCGCCTATCTCATCCCCTGTCACCGCGCGATCAGAGCGACCGGTTTACTGGATACAAAATATCGGTGGGGACCGTCCCGCAAGTTGGCGATGATTGGCCAGGAAGTTACGGCGAAAATAGTCTCGCTGGACGCTTAGCCAAGCTGCAAAACATCCAGCATTGAATAAAGGCCCTTGTCTTTATCCCGCGCCCAAAGAGCCGCTTGTACCGCACCGCGCGCAAAAATTTGCCGCGACCCCGCTTTGTGAGTCAATTCAACGCGTTCGCCATCGGCGGCAAAAATAACCGTATGCTCACCAGCAACATCACCGCCCCGCAAGGTGGCAAACCCGATGGTTCCACGCTCTCGTGGGTCGGTAATGCCTTCGCGAGACAACACGCCCGAATCATCCAGGGACGTCCCACGGCCTGCCGCCGCCGCGCGACCAAGCCCCAATGCGGTACCCGATGGCGCATCTACCTTGTGACGATGGTGCATCTCAACAACTTCAATATCGAAATCTTCGTCGAGAACGGAGGCAACCTGCTTGGTCAGCGCAAAAAGGATATTGACCCCCATGCTCATATTAGGTGCATAGACAATGGTGGTTTTCTCGCCGGCAACGTCTAGGGATGCTTCATCCTCTTTCGTCAGTCCGGTCGTTCCAATGATATGCATACAGCCCGCATCAGCAGCCCGCGCGGCGTGTGCAACGGTGGCCTCCGGCACTGAGAATTCAATGACCGCATCAACTTGATCAAACATCGCCGCAACATCATCAACAATCTCCACACCGAGATGCCCACACCCCGCGACCTCACCGGCGTCTTTACCGATGGCGTCGCTGTCAGGTCGTTCACTCGCTGCAGAAACAACGCAGCCATTGGTTTCTGTCACCTGCCGGATTACAGCGCCACCCATGCGGCCAGAGGCCCCAACTACGCCAATCTTCATATCCGTCATTTCGCAATCCTTTATCTACGAGCGCGCACATTACATCGCCATGACCCTGGGTCGAAACCCCGGATCGACTTAAATTATAGAGTGTGTTTTAGAGACGTCGTCGATAAGACGTCAATCAGTCAGGTCGTCCCACAGCTCTTTCGCTTTGGTGAAAAAACCTTCAGATTCAGGGCTGGTCGATTTTCCACCCCCCTTACCCGTCGGTTTCAACGCGGTCTGAAATTCCTGCAGCTTCTCTTTTTGTGCCTTGGTCAGGTTAACCGGCGTTTCAACCTGTAGGTCGATATACATATCACCACGGCCTTTGCCATGCAGACCGCTCATTCCTTTAGCGCGTAGCCGCATCCGATGGCCCGACTGCGCCCCAACAGGAATCGTCACCTTGGCGCGGCTGCCATCAATAGAAGGCACTTCAACTGAACCGCCGAGAGCTGCCGTCGTCATCGGTATCGGCACAGCGCAGAAAATATCAGCCCCGTCGCGCTGGAACAAAGGGTGAGCACCAACTGCGATAAATATATACAAATCCCCAGCTGGCGCGCCGCGACCACCAGCCTCACCTTCGCCAGAAAGGCGAATTCGCATACCGTCTTCAACACCAGCGGGGATGGTTACTTCTAAAGTCTTTTCTTTTCGGACTGCGCCAGTCCCACTGCAATTGCCGCAAGGTGATGCGATAACGCGACCTTCGCCCTGACAAGTCGGGCAAGTACGCTCAATTGTAAAGAAGCCTTGGCTGGCGCGGACCTTGCCATGTCCCTGACAGGTCCCACAAGTCGATGGCTGGGTACCTTTTTGAGCGCCCGAACCGCTACAGGTTTCACAATTAACCGAGGTCGGAACACGAATTCTGGTTTCACGGCCACGATGTGCATCATTGAGCGAAATCTCTAAGTTGTAGCGAAGATCTGACCCACGGGAAGCCCGGCCACCAGATTGTTGCCGCCCGTTAAAGTCGCCAAACATCTCATCAAAGATGTCCGCAAACCCACCGCCACCGAAGCCGCCGCCGCCATTGCCTTCAAATGCGGCGTGACCGTATTGATCATAGGCAGCGCGCTTCTGATCATCCTTCAGGATGTCATAGGCTTCACCAGCTTCTTTGAATTTTTGTTCAGCCGCTTCGTCACCCTGGTTGCGGTCAGGGTGATATTGCATCGCTTTCTTGCGATAGGCTTTTTTGATTTCGTCGGCTGACGAATTCTGGGCAACGCCCAGAACATCATAAAAATCCTGTTTGGCCATTAGGCGAACTCCGGCACGATTACGACGGGTCTAAAAATATCGCCTTACGCAGACTTGTCTTTCTTGTCGTCGTCAACCTCTTCGAAGTCAGCGTCGACCACCGTCGGGTCGTCAGCAGCGGCACTAGCATCATCTGCAGCACCGGCATCAGTGAAACCTTCTCCACCCTCAGCAGCGCCTTCCTGCTCGGCCTTATACATGGCTTCACCAAGCTTCATGGCCGATTGCGACAGAGCTTCAAGCTTAGCCTTAATAGCCTCACTATCGTCACCGTCCATTACTTCGCGAAGAGCCGCAATATCTGCTTCGACTTGTGCCTTATCGGCCTCATCGATTTTATCACCATGCTCCGTGAGGTTTTTCTCCGTCGCGTAAACCAGGCCATCCGCCTGATTAAACAGCTCAACCTTTTCCTTGCGAGCCTGATCATCTTCAGCATGGCTCTCAGCATCCTGGACCATGGTTTCGATTTCGTCTTCGCTAAGACCGCCAGATGCCTGAATGCGGATCTGCTGTTCCTTGCCGGTCGCCTTGTCTTTCGCGCCAACATTAACAATGCCGTTCGCATCGATGTCGAAGGTCACTTCGATCTGCGGCACACCACGTGGCGAAGCCGGGATTCCCATCAAGTCAAACTGGCCAAGGATTTTATTGTCCGACGCCATTTCACGTTCGCCCTGGAACACGCGAATTGTCACCGCGTTCTGATTGTCTTCAGCGGTCGAGAAAGTCTGGCTCTTCTTGGTCGGGATTGTTGTATTGCGATCAATCAACCGCGTGAACACGCCGCCCAATGTCTCGATGCCGAGCGACAAAGGCGTCACATCAAGAAGCAGAACGTCTTTAACATCACCCGTCAGAACGCCGGCCTGAATTGCGGCGCCGGTCGCAACGACCTCATCCGGATTGACCCCGCGATGTGGCTCGCGGCCAAAGAATGATTTCACAGCTTCGATAACCTTGGGCATACGCGTCATGCCACCAACCAGGATTACCTCGTCGATTTCACCGGCAGAGAGACCGGCGTCCTTCAAGGCGCCCTTACACGGATCAATCGTGCGTGTCACAAGGTCTTCGACCAGCGCCTCAAGCTTGGCGCGGGTGAGTTTAATATTGAGATGCTTTGGCCCAGTGGCATCGGCCGTTACAAAGGGCAGATTGACTTCGGTCTGGGTTGCCGAAGACAGTTCGATCTTGGCTTTCTCAGCCGCTTCCTTCAAACGTTGCAGCGCAAGCTTGTCGGACCGCAGATCGATTGCCTGCTCTTTTTTAAACTCTTCGGCAAGATAATCGATGATTTTAGCATCGAAATCTTCACCGCCGAGGAATGTATCGCCATTAGTTGATTTTACTTCGAAAACACCGTCACCAATTTCGAGAACAGAGACGTCAAACGTACCGCCACCAAGGTCATAAACCGCAATGGTTCCCGTTTCTTTTTTATCGAGACCATAAGCCAGAGCCGCGGCTGTCGGCTCATTGATAATGCGCAAGACATCCAGTCCAGCAATCCGCCCGGCATCTTTTGTTGCCTGCCGCTGCGAGTCATTGAAGTAAGCAGGAACCGTAATAACCGCTTCGGTGACATCCTCGCCGAGATGCGCCTCGGCGTCTTCCTTCAGCTTCATCAGAATAAAGGCAGAGATTTCGCTCGGCGAATATTGCTTGTCCCGGGAATCAACCCAGGCATCACCGTTATCGGCCTTAATGATCGAATAGGGGACGAGGTCTTTGTCCTTCGCCGTCACCGGATCGTCGAACGTGCGGCCGATCAACCGTTTGATGGCGAACAGCGTGTTCTCCGGGTTTGTTACACCTTGGCGTTTTGCCGCCTGGCCAACCAGACGTTCGCCGTCTTCCGTAAACGCGACCATGGAAGGGGTCGTCCGACCGCCTTCGCTATTTTCAATTACGCGCGCTTCGCTGCCCTCCATGACAGCAACACAGGAATTGGTGGTTCCTAAATCAATACCGATAACTTTGGCCATTGTGCCCTCTTGTTTCGTGGCGAACCTCGCCAGCCCGAATATCCGGCGCTCGCTAGATCCCCAAATGGTGATGTTTCAAAATCCATGCCGAGCCTTATACATACGTGGCGACGGCTTATGAGGCCTATATAGGCATGAAATATGGGGGTCGCAAGCACTCTTAGGCGGTGTTTTTACATGTTTTTTTACATTTTGGGGAATTTTTTGCAGCTAATTGTCAAAAAGTCGCAAAAACGCCGGTTTTCCGAGTCCCGTTTCAACAACTTTTTGGCCGCAGAAGCCCATGCTGACGGCTTTCGTTGACCCTCGATATTTGACATACAGCTCATTGAAAACAGTCCCCGTAAATTTCAAGTCGTTTAGAGCAAAGAGTCAGCGAAATTTCCATACTGGGAAACGATATAGCCAACTAAAATTTTTGGCGCGCAGAGCCATTCTGTTTATCGGAATAGCGCAGAGAATAACGGCTTGCGAGGATATACTGTTTTCCAGCATAGCTTCTTCAGCCCGCCTTAGCGGGTTGTTTGGCAGAACTAACAATGAGATTCATACGATATCTCATGATCAACACTAAAACTCGGGCTTAAACTCCTGACATACCACCTAAATAGCGGTACTACCGAGATATTAGCCACCTTCAAGCCAAGCCGTTTTTTCCCAGATTTCCGCGGAAGTTTGTGGTAATACGCCTACTAACCGTAGGGCAACGACTAGATAGCGTTATTAGCCTGGCGCTAAGCCAACCTAAGCCGTCGTATCGACGTTATGGCCCTCGCCTTCGTCGGGTGAGTCTATTGCTTTGGAGACACCTACTTTTGCCGCCCGCAGCAAACGGTCATGAATCATAAACCCATCTTCGAGAACCTGCATGACCGTGCCAGGGGCCGCATCAGCAGTTGGCACCTCAAAAAGCGCTTCATGCTGATCGTGATTAAACTTTTCACCCATTGGTGAAATCCGTTGAATGCCGTGCCGTTCCAGTACGCTGAGCAATTCACGACCGGTAAGTTCTATGCCTTCCAGAAAGGATTTGCTTTGGTCATCGCCATCACCAAGCCCTTCCGGCGTCGCATCGAGCGCGCGCTGGAGATTATCGGCAACGGTCAACATATCGCGGGCAAAATTAGCGGCAGCATATTTAGCGGTATCTTCGCGTTCGCGCTTGGCGCGGCGAATGGTGTTCTCATTATCGGCCAAAGTGCGCAGCAATTTGTCCTTTAACTCAGCGATTTCGGCTTCTGGGCCGCCCTCCCCCCAAGGCGAGTCAGCGGCAGCCTCATCTTCACTTACATCCGCATCTTCTGCTGCTTCTGTGGCCTGTTCTTCCTCGGTCTCAGACATTGCCTCGGTCAACGGGTCTTTTTCTACGCCGCTTTCCTCTGAGTTATTTTGTTGTTCGTTGTCTTTCGTATCCACCATTCAGTCCTATTTTTAGCCAAGCAGTTTTCCGACCACTCGCGCCGTGTAATCAACAATCGGGATTATCCGCGCATAGTTTATGCGTGCCGGGCCGATTACCCCGACCGCACCAACAATCTCTCCGCGTGTTCCTGTAAACTGTGCAGCGATCATTGCGCAACCCGCAACATTAAAAAGATTGTTCTCCGCCCCCAGAAAAATCTGTACGCCATCGCCAGTTTGGGTGAGATCCAACAGCCGAGCCATGAGATCACGCGTATCTAACGCATCAAACAGAGCCCGCACACGCTCAAGATCATCGACCGCGCTCACGTCATCAAGAAGCCGCGCATGTCCCTTTACGATCAGCGCACCACCGTCATCGCCACTTGCTCCACCGGCCCCACCAGCCCAAGTTGCGATACCCGCCTCAACAAGGCCCCGTGTTAACTCGTCAATTTCGGCACGGTGATCGGTAATTTCTTGTGCAATCATCCGGCCGGCATCTTCGAGCGTTCGTCCTGCGAGACGAGCATTCAGATAGTTCGCCGCCTGCACCAACGCTGACGGTGGGGTGCCAATCGGCATGTCGATAACCCGGTTTTCGACAAAACCGTCTTCTGCAACCATCACAACCAGCGCGCGGCCATCGCCGAGGCTGACAAACTCAATATGTTTCAGAGCGCGATCACTTTTGGGCGCGACGACAAGGCCGGCACATCGTGACAGGCCGGAAAGAGCCCCCGAGGCTTCTTCGAGAACTTCATTAACCGTCTTGCCCGCCGAGGTGCATTGGCTCTCAATCGTAAGACGCTCCTCGTCACTGAGGCTGCCGATCTCCATCAGCCCATCAACAAACAAACGCAGACCAAGGTCCGTCGGCAAGCGTCCGGCAGAAGTATGTTCCGAATAGAGAAGACCCAGCTCTTCCAAATCGGCCATAACGTTTCTGACGCTCGCCGCCGATAGCGGGTCCGCCAACCGACGGGAAAGAGTGCGCGACCCCACGGCTTCGCCATCGTCCAAATAGGACGATACGATTTCTGAAAAAACGGTCCGCGAACGATCGTTAAGTTCGCTGATTATGCTTCGTGGAGCGGGTTTCATCGTACTGTCTGGGCCATATTTGGGCCGTCTCTGGCCAATTCCCAATGTTAGAGGAATGTAGTGATGGCGAAATTCAGCGTCAATAAGCTGGATGGCACTATGTCATGGTGGACGACAGCAGCCCCGCGCGATAGCTTGCGCCACAACACCCGAATTTTGGGTTTAAACAGGAGTATTGCCGAGATGAGTAGCCGCCCTTCCGCCCGCGCCTTTGACGAAATGCGAGCCGTTAGCCTTGAGCCAGGTTTCAGCCCCTATGCCGAAGGATCCTGCTTGGCAAAATTTGGCAATACGCATGTCTTGTGCACAGCATCGGTCGAAGAAAACGTGCCCCCGTTTTTGCGGAATTCAGGCACTGGCTGGGTCACTGCGGAATACGGCATGTTACCTAGGTCCACCCACACAAGGACGGGACGCGAAGCAGCCCGCGGCAAACAAAGCGGCCGGACTCAAGAAATTCAACGGCTAATCGGACGATCCCTACGAGCCGTGACCGACCTTTCTGCGATGGGCGAACGCCAGATCAGACTAGATTGCGATGTTATTCAAGCCGACGGCGGCACCCGAACCGCGTCTATTACCGGCGCCTGGGTCGCGTTGCATATCGCGTTTGCAAAACTTGTCTCTGAAGGAAAGCTAAAAGAAATCCCGATGAGCGATTCCGTTGCAGCGGTTTCCTGCGGCATCTACGAAGGCGCCGCCGTTCTCGATCTTGATTACCCTGAAGATTCCAATGCACAGGCTGATGCCAATTTTGTCCTGACCGGCGATGGCGGCATTGTGGAAGTGCAAGGAACAGCGGAAGAAGACCCGTTCAGCCGTGACCTTCTTAATCAGCTGCTCGACCTTGCCTTTAAAGGCGTCGGAGAGCTCACCGCTTTGCAGCGGGCTGCCGTCAACGCAGGATAACGTCCGTCGTGGCACATCATCGTCATTTCTCTGAGCCGAAGCTGATCATTGCCAGCCATAACCAGGGCAAGGTGCGTGAGATCGATGAGTTGTTGCATCCCTACAATATCGACGTCGTCTCTGCTGGAACCCTGGGTCTCGACGAGCCAGAAGAGACGGGAACCACCTTTATCGCCAATGCTGAGCTCAAAGCGCGCGCGGCGGCAAAAGCCGCAAACCTTCCGGCGCTGGCCGATGACTCTGGCCTCGTGGTACCAGCTCTAAACGGTGATCCGGGAATTTACTCGGCCCGGTGGGCAGGACCCGAAAAAGATTTCAACATGGCAATGGGTTTAGTCAATGACGGCCTCAAAGAAGGTGATGACCGCGGCGCTTATTTTGTCGCGGCGCTCGCACTGTGCTGGCCTGACGGTCATTGCGAAACCTTTGAGGGTCGGGTCGATGGCGTGCTCGTCTGGCCACCACGAGGAAATTTAGGGTTTGGTTATGATCCAATGTTTCAGCCTCCTGGCGGCGAGCAAACTTTTGGTGAAATGAACCAGGACGCCAAACATGCCATCAGCCACCGCGCCGATGCCTTTGCCAAACTAACCAGCGCTTGTTTTGCCGACTGACATTCAAAACAACGGGGCAGAAGACGAGGCGCTCGCACTATACGTCCATTGGCCGTTCTGTCTTTCTCGCTGCCCGTACTGTGACTTCAACGCGCATGTTCGCGATACAATCGACCAGACGCGTTGGCACGATGCGCTGCTAACAGAACTTTCGTATTGGGCGAAACAAACCCCCGGCCGAACCTTGACCAGCATCTTTTTTGGCGGCGGCACACCCTCCCTGATGGACCCGGCAACAACCGGCGCGGTCATCAACAGTGCCGCCAACCATTGGGAATTTGCCGACGACATCGAGATAACACTGGAAGCCAATCCAACTTCTATTGAGGCCGCCAAGTTTGCTGATTTGCGCGCCGCAGGTGTTAACCGCGTCTCAATTGGGGTACAGGCCTTGGACGATGAAGCTCTGAAATTTTTAGGCCGAGGGCATGATCGGGACCAAGCTCTCACCGCTCTCAACCTGGCTGAGAAAATCTTCCCGCGATTTTCTTTCGACCTCATCTATGCCCGGCCACAACAAACCGCCGACTCCTGGGCAAGCGAATTGCGGGAGGCGCTAAGCTTCGCTGGCGATCATTTGTCGCTGTATCAACTGACAATCGAAAAGGGCACACCTTTTTTTACCGAGGAACGGGCGGGCGCGTTTACCCTTCCTGAGGAAGACAACGCCGCCGCGCTTTTCGACATCACTCAGGAAATCTGTGATCAACATGGGCTGCCTGCCTATGAAATTTCCAATCATGCCCAACCCGGTTCTGAGTGTCGCCACAACCTGACCTATTGGGAAGGCGGCGATTATATCGGCACCGGTCCGGGAGGCCATGGGCGGCTAACAATCGACAACACGGTTTATGCGACGGAGCAGATACCAGGACCGGAAAACTGGTTGGAAGAGGTGGAGACATCAGGACATGCGACACGACAGCGCACGGCGATTGATGCTGAGGGGCGTGTTGAAGAAATTTTTATGATGGGCCTCCGGCTGTCCAACGGTTTATCGCGCGAGATTTTCTGGGCACAGACCGGGATGGAGCTTGAAGATGCGCTGGAGCCCCGGCGGCTACGACCGCTTCTGACAGAAAACTATTTGGTTTTGGACAGCAAGGGTATACGCACGACCGCAGAAGGCCGCCTTCGACTAAATGCGATATTAGCCGCGTTACTGACCTAGCGATTTAATCTCAACATCTTTCTTTGCGTCCGATGGCGGCTCAGGCGATTGATGCTGTACGGTTTCAAATGAATCTGGCGACGGGCTAACAACTTTCACGCCATCGGGCTGGACTTCAATCACCGCGAAACGATGTTCAACCAATCCGTCCGACCGCAACCGGAACAATCCAACGCTCCCGGCAAATCCGTTTTCGACAGTCAACTGATCAATGCCAAACCCTCCAGCATCTTTGCTGCCTTTTACCGCTGCCAGCGCCGTTACATCATAAGCAAGCGCTGCGAGCGCGTGAGGTGGCGCTTTGTAAACAGCGGCAAATCGTTTCGCAAAATCAGCAAGTGCATCGGGTGATGGGCCAGCATACCAAGCGCCCGCAAGTGACGGCTCTCGCCGCAACGAACGCGACGACCAGTCATCGATCCCAAGAATACGAACCTTTCTCGTATCAATTTCATAATAAGGCAAAAGCGGCGCGGTAGCTTTAAGGGCTTCGCCAATCTCAAGGAGCAGGACAGCGTCAAACGGGACATCACCCAACGTTTCTTTCTTTTCCAATCGCTTTAACGCAAGGCGGGATTCGTCATCATCCTGTTGCGATAGGAGCTTTCGTTCCGCAAGCAACGCGGCGCGGCGCTCACGATAATTGCCAAGTTGTTTTACCGCTTCGGTCACGGACGTCGTCTCGCGGCTATAGCGTTCCGTTCTAATCAAAACGCCCCCTGTTTCCGCCACAACCCTTGCATAATCGGCTGCTATACGATCTCCAAACGGACCGGCCGGAATTAAGGCAGCAAAGCGCTGCACACCCTGCGATGCGGCATAAGAAACAACACGGCGAACCCGGTCCTCAGGCAAAAAGCCGAAAACAAAAGACCCTTTTGCCGCAGCTGTCCGGTCGTTGGTGAATGCGATTAAATTTACAGCCGCTTTTGAGGCCAGCGGTGCGACGGCGCGCGCAGATCGACCAAAGACCGGTCCAATCAACAGTTGCGCACCCATTTCAATCGCTCGTTGAGCTGCTTCAACGGCGCCTTCGGGTGACCCCTTTGTGTCTTGTGGCAACAAAACAAAATTATCATCGGCAACTTCAAACATCGCCAGCTGCGCCGCCCGCAATAATGACTTGCCCAAGGCGGCATGACGGCCCGAAAGCGGCAACAGCACCCCAACAGGGACTTGGTTGCGGATTCCCTTAGGCGGCGTTAGCGTTATTTTCGGCGGCGGCGGTAGAGAAGCCAACGACGGATTGGCGGCGGGTTTGGGCGCGGGCGTTTGATTTTGTGGCGGCACAGATACGACGGCGGGGGTTTTTGCCGGCGCCGCTATCGGCGGACGGGCTTGCGTGGTTTGCGGCGGGTTCTTAACGTTAAGGGGCTCGCAGGCCGCGAGCCCAACGCAGAGAGTGCCCAGCCATGCGGCAGCCGACAACCCGCGCAGGTTCAAACACTGATACCGAGCGCCATGGCGCAGAAAACGAAGCGGATTTACGCAAAACACCCGGTGATCTTCCAAACAAGGTGACCCCCACCGGCCCAACCAGAGGCGAGCCTATCGCCGAGATGCTGGTAAGTAAACTCTCTGCAACACATATTGATCCAGGTCTCCATATTGTCGCCACACCGATCGGTAATCTGAGCGATATCACCCTGCGCGCGATCGCCGTCTTGTGTGCCGCCGACGCCATTGCCTGTGAAGACACGCGAGTCACCGGCAAGCTCAAATCAGAATTTGGCCTCACCGCACAGCTCATTCCGTATCACGAGCATAATGCCGAACGGGCAACGCCCGCGCTGATAGAACGATTGAATTCGGGCGAGATTGTGGCGCTGGTTTCTGACGCCGGGACACCGCTGGTTTCTGATCCCGGATATCGTCTGGTCAATGCCGCGCTCGACAGCGGCATCAAAGTAATACCCGTTCCCGGCGCTTCCGCGCCTCTTGCGGCGTTGAGCGTCTCTGGCCTGCCAACGGACCGGTTCATCTTTGAAGGCTTCCTACCAACCAAAACGGCGGCTCGGCGCAAAGCGTTGGAGCAAGCCTCTTCTGTAAAAGCAACGTTAGTTTTCTTCGAATCGCCTAAGCGACTTGCCAAATCTCTGGCGGATATGGCTGAGATTTTAGGCAATCGTGATGCTGTTATCGCTCGGGAAATCACCAAGCGGTTCGAGGAAATGACGCGCGGACCCCTGTCAGATTTGGCAATGCAGATCGGCAACGCAACGCCGCCAAAGGGAGAAGTGACAATTGTTGTCGGACCACCTGGTAAAGTCGACACCCCATCCGACGACGAAATCAATGGTTTACTAAAGGATGCGCTCACGCATTTAAGCGTTAAAGACGCCGCAAGCGCGGTTGCAGAGTCAACGGGGCTGAAACGACGAGCGCTATATCAACGCGCCCTTAAATTGCAATCGGACGCCGGAGCCCGTTAACAGTGGGTCCGGGTCCGAACAAATCCGAACGACAAAAACGGGAAGCCACCGGACGCTGGGCCGAGACCCTTGCTGTTATAATGCTTCGACTAAAATTTTATCGTATTCTCGCACGGCGCTATCGCTGCCCGGTTGGCGAGATAGACATCGTTGCTGTCCGCAGAAAAACAATCGTCTTTGTTGAGGTAAAGGCCCGACGGACCGTTGAACAGGCGATGGAATCTGTGACGTCCCGTCAACAGCAGCGCATAACCCGCGCAGCCACCGCCTTCCTACAATCTCACCCAAAGTTTCAAGACCTGCTTATGCGCTTTGATGCTTTGCTCATTGTCCCCAAAAGATTGCCGCACCATGTAAAGGATGCTTGGCGCGATTCATGAGCATGTGCAAAATGCGTTGGGCTTTGTTGGGATCGTTTTAATGGCTACCAGGTTCAATTTTCGCGTCTATGGGTTTGCGTTGCTCATGCTGACGACGCCCGCTCTTTTAGGCGGTTGTGTCGGGGCCGTTGTCGGGGCCGGCGCCTCCGTTGCAACAGCGGCCTCTGAGGAGCGCGGTCTTAATAACGCCGCGCGCGATCTCGCCATCCGGGGACGCATTAATGCCTTGTGGCTTGATCACAATGAAACCCTTCTCGCCAAAGCAGATATCTCCATCTCTGAAGGGCGGGTTTTGCTGACCGGGTTAGTTCCAAACCAGAAGATGCGGGGAGACGCCGTTAGGCTTGCCTGGAAAGCAGCCGGCGTCAAAGAAGTTATAAACGAGATTCAGGTTACGTCTTCCGGCGGCACTTCCGGTTTTACGCGTGACAGCTGGATTTCGACTAAACTCAAAACCCGCCTTACCCTGGATAATCAGGTTGTTTCGATAAATTATTCTTTCGATACCGTCGGGGGAACTGTCTATCTGATGGGCATCGCACAGAACGCGGCAGAGCTAGAACGCGTTCGTAACCATGCCCGCCAAATAAAATATGTCCGCCGCATCGTCAGCCATGTAATCCTGAAAAACGATCCGCGGCGCAAGGTGAACCAGGACAAAAATAAATGACGGAAGGCGGTTCAGCGGAGCACGTGGATATCAGCGACGCCCTAAAAGAAATTGGCGACCAGGAAGACGAGGCCGTCGATATCGGAGAAGCGGCATTGCTGCTGGCGGCGCTCGATCAGCCAGATGCCGATTTGTCATTCTATCGCGACCATCTCTCCAAAATCGCTGACGATGTCGCGGCGCTAGTCCCTGGAACTTCAACACATAACGTCACAAAACGAACGCAAGCACTGTCAGACGTGATGATGGGAGACCGTGGTTATAGCGGGGATCACGACACTTATGACGACCCTTTGAATGCCAACTTGATAAAAGTGATTGATCGACGAAAAGGCCTGCCGGTCACGCTTGCGATCATCTATCTCGATGTCGCACGGCGGCTGGGCTGGGACGCAACAGGGATTAATTTCCCCGGGCATTTTATGATCCGGCTCGAGCGCGGAACCGTCCGCAGCATCATTGACCCATTTAATGGCGGCATAGAACGTGACGTGGCTGACCTCCGGGCACTCTTAAAACAGATGGCGGGATTGGAAGCTGAATTGCAGCCTGATCATTATGCGCCGGTCACAAGTCGTGACACGCTGATCAGGCTGCTCAACAATATTAAGCTTCGTGCCCTTTCAGGAAACGATCCTGAAAGGGCTGCGGAGATTATGGATCGCATGTTGCTGATCGCTCCGAGCCGATTATCACTATTACAAGAGGCGGGTATTTTCTATTCGCGCATTGGCAATCTGCGGCGGGCAGCAACTGTCCTGGAAGAGTTTCTGGTACAATCGACAAACGAAACAGACCGACATGAGGCCGCGACACTATTGCATAAGGTTCGCGCGCGGCTTAACTAGGATCAACATTTCCCAGCAAGACCGAGAGACGAAATGAGCTTAGCCGTCGCGATCCAGATGGATCCCATCGAAACGATCAATATTAATGCTGACAGCACCTTTATGATGGCGATGGAAGCGCAGGCACGCGGTCATACGCTTTATCATTATCTTCCCTCCGAACTGGCTTTTCGGGACGGTCAGCTTTTTGCGCGCGCGCGCCCGATTGAACTTCGCCGCGACGTTGGCAATCATTTCTCAGTGGGCACAGAAGAGATCGTTGATCTCTCGACGGTAGACGTCGTCTTGATGCGGCAGGATCCACCGTTTGATATGGCCTACATAACGGCGACGCATCTGCTTGAACATATTCACCCCAACACGTTGGTGGTGAACGACCCGGCGGAAGTTCGGAATGCGCCGGAGAAACTTTTCGTCACTCATTTTGAGGGCGTCCTGCCACCGACATTGATCACATCAGATATTGCTGCAATCCATGCGTTTCGCGATGAGCATAAAGACATCATCGTTAAACCCTTGTTTGGCAATGGTGGCGCCGATGTATTTCACATGACCCCTGAAGACGAGAACATGGGATCGTTGTTGGAAATGTTTGCCGAAAAATATCGCGAGCCAATTATCATTCAGCGCTATCTGCCCGAGGTTAGAGAAGGCGATAAGCGCATTATTCTGGTAGACGGCGCCCCGGCGGGGGGCGTTTCCCGTATTCCTGCAAAGGGCGACGCCCGCGCCAATTTCCACGCAGGCGGCTCCGCGCTTAAAACGTCGCTGACCTCCCGCGAACAGGAAATATGCGAGGCCATCGGACCAGCGCTTAAAGAGCGCGGGCTACTTTTTGTCGGGATCGACGTAATTGGCGATTATCTGACCGAGATTAACGTGACCTCTCCGACCGGCATTCAGGAGATTAACGCGCTCGATGACATCCACATCGAAGCACTGATATGGGATGCGATTGAGACTCAATACGCAGAGCGGCGTCCACAATAATCTTGATTATTGCTCGTCGAGAAGGGTGCGGGCCTTTTCCGCACCGGCATCATCAATCGCCGCAAATTGCGCGATGTCGCCCTCCTTAAGATAATCGGTGACCATCGCCTTAAATGACGGGCGAGCCTGAATTCGACTGTACCAATCAATGACATTCGGCGCAGAATCGGCCCAGACATCCAGTAGCTTGATCGCCGCCAGGCGATTGACATAAGGAGTCGCAGCGGCATCGGCCAACGAATAACCAGGCCCGGCGATAAAGGGGTTTTCATTGAGGGCTGACTCCATGTCACCGATAAATTTATCAAATAGACGGATCGCGTTTTCAACAATCGGCGCTTCCAGGCCGTCTCGGTATACAGCCTCCTGGCGGGCTCGCCGACCGGGGTCAGGCATTCGGTCAAAATGGGCTTTTTGTTCTTCGGGTGATTTATTCAGGAAGATTGGACGAAATGCCGTGGCATGCGTCAGCGTCCCGCAAGCCGGGTGTATGGGATCATCTATCCGCTTGAGCCACAGCCGCATCCGCGCGCGGTCCTTTGGGGTTTTTGGGAGCAGCGACTCTTCGGGCGCTAAATCTTCGAGATATTGCATGATGACAGAGGATTCGAGAATGATGTCATCGCCATCAATTAACGTAGGAACAACCGCGTTGGGATTGAGTTTTAGATAGTCAGGCTCGAACTGGTCGCCTTTGCGAAGATCAAGGTTCCGACTTTCAAATTCCAGCCCCTTTTCAGACTGGGTAATCCGGACCTTGATGCCGCAAACTGATGTCGTGCCGTCATATAGAATAAGCATTTTTACGTCCTCGAAATATTAATGAGCCGACATTATCTAGCCACGCGATTTCAAGAATGTTAGCGCCTTAACGCCAACGCAACAAACTCTTGCAAGAGAAAGAACAAAATGAGAACATGCGTTCTGAACCTTATAGGAGATTGTTATGCCCGAGGGTAGCAATGCAATCGTATTAGGCTTAAAAGAGCCCAGCAAGAATACAGCCATAGGGCGTAGTAGCATGGCCTCCCGTGTTCGAACGGTTGCCTTTTCGGGAATCGATGTCCTGCCTATCGACGTTCAAGTTCAGATGGGTGCCGGACTTCCGTCCTTCACCATCGTTGGGTTGCCTGACAAGGCGGTCGCCGAATCCCGTGAGCGCGTAAGGTCGGCCCTCGCCGCAATAGGGCTCGCGCTGCCGCCAAAACGGATTACCGTAAACCTTTCCCCGGCCGATCTCGCGAAAGAAGGCAGTCACTTTGATCTGCCGATTGCGCTCGGCCTGTTATCTGCTATGGGCGTTCTGAGCAATGACGAGCTGGTTGGCTATACCGTGCTTGGCGAATTGGCGCTCGATGGGGCGATTTCCCCGGTAACTGGCGTCCTGCCAGCAGCGATTGGCGCTTCCGCCAGCGATACCGGGCTGATCTGCCCGGAAGCTTGTGGTGGAGAGGCGGCGTGGGCTGGAGAAATTCCAATCATTGCTGCGCCTAATCTGTTGTCTCTTATCAATCATCTGAAAGGAACACAGCTTTTGGCGGCGCCGGAACCCAAGCTGGCACCTGCCGATGAAGCTGTTCCGGATTTACGGGATATAAAAGGTCAGGAAATCGCAAAACGCGCATTGGAAGTCGCGGCGGCAGGCGGCCACAATTTGCTCATGATGGGACCACCAGGTGCCGGAAAGTCGATGCTCGCAGCGAGACTGCCCGGTATCTTGCCGCCATTAGACCCGGCAGAAGCGCTTGAGGTCAGCATGATCCACTCGGTCTCCGGCACTTTGGGCGGCGGGCGCCTCTTAAGAGTGCGGCCATTCCGTGACCCGCATCATTCAGCGTCCCTCGCCGCAATGATCGGTGGTGGCCGCAAAGCACATCCCGGGGAGGTATCCCTCGCCCATCTCGGCGTTCTTTTCCTCGACGAATTACCGGAGTTTACGCGCCCTACTCTCGAGGCCCTTCGCCAACCGCTTGAATCAGGTCTGGCTGTCCTGGCGCGGGCTAACGCCCATCAAACCTATCCGGCTCGGTTTCAGCTCGTCGCAGCGATGAATCCGTGTCGGTGTGGCTATCTGGAGGATGCTTCGCAGGCCTGCTCCCGTGCGCCACGATGCGCCCAGGATTATCAGGCTAAAATCTCCGGACCACTTTTTGACCGGATCGATCTGCATGTCGATGTGCCCGCCGTTAAAGCCGCAGACCTGTCCCTGCCACCGCCGGCAGAAGGATCCGCCGACATTGCCGCACGGGTAGAAGCGGCGCGGGCAATTCAGAAAGAGCGATACGCAGCGTTTGGAAATGGTAACACCAAGATTCGGACGAATGCAGATGTCGATGGCGAATTATTGGAAAAATTGGCGTGCCCTGATGACGCGGGACGTGCGTTACTGACCGCCGCCACCGACCGGCTGCGCATGTCTGCCCGCGGCTATCATCGGGTATTACGGGTCGCGCGAACCCTCGCTGATCTTACAGGAGAAGAAACCGTAACCCGCCTGCATATCGCCGAGGCACTTTCCTGGCGGCGCACCCAACCGGGGCGCTAGAGCTAACAACCGTAGCCCGGCTTACCGCGATCCGTAATATCGGCGCCGGTATAAACCCGCTCTATGTTTCCCCAATAGGCGGCGGTTTCACACATCCGGCAGGGCAGCGACGTTGTGTAGAGAATGCAGCCCGAGAGGTCGTGTGTTCCAAGTGTTCTGCCAGCATCCCGCAATGCTTCCATCTCGGCATGGCCCGTAGCATCCATATTGGTCAGCACGCGTGAAGGGCCCAGACCAATGACCCGACCCTTCTTTACAACAATAGCGCCATAGGCTTGATCGCCCTCGGCCACCGCCCGGCGGCGCATCGCGAATGCCCGCTTGATAAAACCGCTGTGAGCGTTCGCAGGTTGAGCAAGCGCGTTTCGGAGCGTCAACAAACCGGTCATCATGGCGGCCATGGCGCCCGTCAGCATCGAACGGCGGTTCAACATTTGCCATACTCTGGAACGCCGCCATCCGTTATGTCATCCGCGCGGTGGGCATAATAAATTCTATCCAAATTCGCCCAGTAGCAGGCCGTGGCACACATCGGGCAAGGAGCGCCACCGCTTGTGTAGATAACCGCCCCAGAGAGATCATTGTCACCGATCCGGCGGCAGGCATCTTTAATCGCCTCGACTTCACCATGAGCCGTCGGGTCATGGTGAGCGTAGATGGCGTTTGCCCCTTCACCGATAATCCTGTCCGAACGAACAATCACCGCACCATAGGCATTCCCCCGGCCGGACTTTTGCGTTGCCGCAGCAAGATCAAGCGCACGTTGCATAAAGGCGGCGGGCGATGAAACGGCAGGCTGTTTAATTAGATCTGCCATTGCACCGCGGCTCTAAACAGAGCGTTGCCAGGTTCCGTCGGGAGGAATGTCGCCGCCTTCGAGCATTGGCCCCAAAGGACGCCCACCGAGAATATGAATATGGAGGTGAAAGACTTCCTGATGCGCGTTGGCGCTGTGGTTCGACATGACACGATACCCGCCTTCGACCAGCCCCAGCGCCCGGGCCGCCTCACCGACGGCGCGCCATAGTCCGGCGATTTCATCAGCGCTGGCATTGGCTGCAAAATCATCCATCGAGACATAAGGCCCCTTTGGAATAACCAGCACGTGCGTCGGGGCTTGCGGGTTTATATCGTGGAACGCCAAAGCGTGTTCGGTCTCTAGAACCTTGTTGCTCGGCAGCTCGCCCCGCAGGATTTTTGCAAAAATATTGGTGTCGTCGTAATCAGCCATGATCGGTATCCCGGCAATTCTTTGGTTGCTCTAGCTTTCGCGTGACGCTTTTTCCGCGATGCCCGACGTTCCTTCTCGGCGCGCCAACTCTGCCCAAACGTCATCCGGGGTAACGCCACTTGCCGCCCACACAACGAGCAGGTGATACAGCAAGTCGGCGCTTTCTCCGATGAGTTGTTGTTCGTCGCCCGATGTCGCAGCGATCACCGTTTCAACAGCTTCCTCACCGAGCTTCTGGGCGATTTTAGGCATGCCCGCCCGCATCAACGACGCTGTATAGGAGGAGTCAGTATCACCATCTTTGCGCGACTCAATGACAGAATAAAGCCGCTGCAAAATTTCAATATCGTTTTTAGTATCAGTCATCCGACCGCTCCGCTGGTTGCAAGAGTGTCATACCAGAACCGGCCGGACAGCAACACCGGCAGCGTTCATATGGGCTTTCGCCTCTGAGATGGTGTAGGTACCGAAGTGAAAAATCGAGGCCGCAAGAACCGCTGTTGCATGGCCATCCCGAACACCTTCAACTAAATGATCTAGCGTCCCAACACCGCCAGAGGCGATGACAGGAATCGTCACCGAGTCAGCGACGGCACGCGTCAGCTCTATATCGAATCCTGATTTCGTCCCATCTTGATCCATCGAAGTCAGGAGAATTTCGCCAGCGCCGAGAGAAGCCATCCGCCCAGCCCATTCAACCGCATCAATGCCTGTGGGCTTGCGACCACCATGCGTGAAGATTTCCCATTTTCCGGGATCCATCTGTTTGGCATCAATCGCCACGACGATACATTGCGAGCCAAATTTTTCTGCGGCCTCGCCGACAAATTCCGGATGAGATACCGCCGCCGAGTTAATCGACACCTTGTCCGCTCCAGTGAGGAGAAGCTTGCGGATATCCTCTGTAGCCCGCACCCCGCCACCGACGGTTAGCGGCATAAAACACTGCTCTGCCGTTCGCGCGACGACATCAAAAAGCGTATCACGATTTTCATGTGATGCGGTTATGTCGAGGAAACAGAGCTCGTCAGCACCCGCTGCATCATAAAGCTTAGCCTGTTCAACGGGGTCGCCAGCATCGATCAAATCGACGAAGTTGACCCCCTTTACTGTACGGCCATCCTTAACATCCAGGCAGGGTATGACGCGCATCTTGAGCATCAGGCGCTGTCCTTGGCCTTTGTGTCACGCAACATCGCAATCGCATCAGCGGGCTCGATTCGCCCATCATATAAGGCGCGCCCACAGATAACGCCTTCAATCCCAGCGGCGGATTCTTCCTTGAGTTCTTGCAGGTCATGCAGCGACGACACGCCCCCCGACGCGATCACTGGCGTGGTTAGGGCAAACGCTAAATCAACGGTCGCTTCGACATTTACTCCACCCATCGCTCCATCGCGATTGATGTCGGTATAGAGAATTGCTGCAGCGCCGCTATCCTCGAACCGCAAAGCTAGATCGAGAACACGAACACCTGAGTCTTTCGTCCAGCCTTCGACTGCCACCTTGCCATCACGCGCGTCGATCGCGATAACGATTTTGCCGGGATAATCAGCGCAGGCCTGAGAGACGAAATCGGGATCCGATAGGGCAGCGGTGCCAAGAACGATACGGCTCACACCAACCTCAATCCAGTGATCAAGAATCTCCCGGTTGCGAATACCGCCACCAAGTTGCACCGGCATATCAACTGACGAAACCACCTTCGCGACAGTATCGGCGTTAACCGGCCTACCTTCAATCGCGCCATTTAGATCAACAAGGTGCAGCCACTCAAACCCCGCGGCCTGAAATTCTTGTGCCTGCTGCACGGGGTCGGGATTAAAGATTGTTGCCTGACCCATATCGCCACGCAGCAACCTGACGCAGAGCCCATCCTTGAGATCAATCGCCGGAAACAAAATCATTTAGCGCGTCCCTTTTTCCCTGAGCCATTCTTCAGGGCCTTCGTATAATAGTGTCCGACAATTGTCTTCCCATTGACAACTGCGTAGTTAGGATTAGTGCCCCACCGCTCATATCCAAGCGATTCATAGAGTTGAATAGCAGCATCCTGGGTTTCCCGAACATCGAGATTTATGAAACGAACATCGTGCTGCAGCGCCGCTTTTTCGCAAGCGACGGTCAGGTCGCGGGCAAGACCGTGACCCCGAGCCCAAGGGGCAACGAAATTGGTTGTAATTGTCGCGATGCTGTTCTGGGCCTCATTGTTCCGCGGCGGGCGAACCACTTGGGCGGAGCCAACCACGCGACCATCGAAACGCCCAACAAATAACTCCCGCTCAGGCACCAGAAGCACGCCACGCCAATAGCGTTCCAACAAATCTCTCGGTGGTGGCTTCAGCCAGCCAAAACCACCGCCATCTAGAATTGCTGATTCAGAGGCGTCACACAGATCAGCGATATCGCTATCAGAAAGCTCATATGCCTGATCGACAGAACGACTGGAAACTGTCTTTTTCATCTCAATGTCATCCTCTCCAAGTCGACTTGATCATGGCTGCCATTTAAGAAAGTTTTTGAGAAGAGCAAGTCCCGCGGCCTGGCTTTTTTCAGGGTGAAATTGTGTCCCAATCATATTATCCCTGCCAACGACAGCGCTAACAGCGCCACCATAATCCGTCACTGCTAAGACATTGGCTTCATCTGCGCACCGCAATGAAAAGCTATGGACAAAATAAGCATGCGTGCGATCTACGATGTCATTCAAGACCGGGTGATTTTCCGCCGTCAATCGCAACTCATTCCAACCCATATGCGGAATTTTTAATGACTCTCCGACCGGCTCAATCGGCAGAACGTCGCCACTAATCCACCCAAGGCCCGCATGTTCTCCGTGCTCGATACCACGATCAGCCATAAGCTGCATACCAACACAAATACCAAGGAAAGGGCGACCGCCTATGGCAACGACTTCGTTTAAGGCATCGATCATACCGTCCAGTTGCGCAAGACCAGCGACACAATCACCAAAGGCTCCAACGCCCGGCAAAACGACATAATCTGCTTTACCTACAACCGCGGCATCGCCAGTAACAGTAATGTCGTACTGACCATTAATTTCTGTGGAGACAAGTTCAAGCGCTTTTGCCGCAGACCGTAAATTTCCCGACCCGTAATCGACGATGACAACTTTCATGAATGAGAACCCAAATCAGAGCATTTCACGCTCTTGCAAAACCTCGAAGATCAAACCATCGGCGCAAGGCTGACTCAGAACGGGGCGCCACAACCACGCCGGCCAAAACATAGCCACGCTTGACTAATGCAGCGCTTAACCAGTCATTGCCGCCGAACCCAACTATAATACTAAATGCCAGACTGACGATTAACCGCAATTCGTCAGGTGCGCCGCTCAACGCCAGTGCGGCTTCTAGCAGTATCCAACCACCAAAAATCAGCGCGCCAACAAACCACATGCGATGCCATAGCGCCCAAAGCGCTGTAAACAAAAATGCTAAGAACGAAAACCCGTCCTTTAACAATATCGGGGCTGGATCGTTTAGGCCGACGTCAGGCGCCACATGGACAATATAGACGCGCACCATTAACCGCCGAGCGTTCCTTTGGTTGACGGGATCGCATCTGCCGCCCGCGGATCAATTGTCGTCGCCGTCCGCAAGGACCGCGCCAGACCCTTAAAGCACGATTCCACAATATGGTGATTATTTTCGCCATATAGGTTTTCAACATGCAATGTAATCCCCGCCGCCTGCGCAAATGCCTGAAACCATTCTTTAAAGAGTTCCGTATCCATGTCGCCCAGCTTAGGTTTTGAGAAATCGACCCGCCATATTAAATAGGGGCGCGCCGAAATATCGAGCGCAATCCGCGACAAGGTTTCATCCATCGGAATATAGGCCGAGCCAAAACGCGTTATACCAGCATTGTCGCCCAACGCCTCATTTACCGCCTGGCCTATTGCGATCCCGGTATCTTCGGTCGTGTGATGAAAATCGATATGTAAATCACCTTCCGCTCGGACATACAGATCCATCAGGCTATGTCGCGAAAGCTGCTCCAGCATGTGATCCAGAAATCCAATTCCCGTAGACACATCATAGGAGCCAGTGCCATCAAGGTTGATGCGGACCTCGATCGATGTTTCCTTCGTTTTCCGGGTAACGCTTGCTTCACGCATGGGAACTTCCTTTTACTTCGCGGCGCCGTTTTAGCAGGACGGCACGACCTCGGCCAGCTTTTCGGTTGTTATTATAATAACGCCCCTATGCGTTTTTTTATTGCGAAATTAACCAATTTTCGCAATTCTGCCATGTCGGGCCTTGGGGTGGCACCAATTATTGCAGGCCAACGGGCCTGTGTGGCCGATGCAAGAGCGTTTCTTAAACGATGGTGAATTTGTCTTCAGGGTCGGTGACGCCCCCGATTCAGTCTACATTATCGTCAATGGCTTTATCGTCCTGGCTGCTCCTCAGCCAACAACGAACGGCGCCGAGAGGGTGGCCGGTCAAGGCACCATCTTTAGTGCGGCCGAGGCAATGGGCGGGCCAAACCAGCCGGTTATGGCACACGCCCGGGGACCAGCAACGGTTCAAATTATGTCTTCGGCAGAGGTTCTTAATGCCGTTGCGCCAGGCCAACCGGTCGCCAACTCCTTACCGCCGCCACAAAAGCGGATTACGGATCAACGCTTCACGACAGCACCCGCACCGAACCCACGGCCTACACCAATGCCTGCACCGGCCTCAAGGCCCGATGCCAATACCCAGTCCTTTGCAATGACTCTCGCCAAACAAAACGTCCGGTTTTCCGCAATAAGGCCGGACGTCGTTCGCCAAATAGGTCATGATTCAATTACGATTGATCGGCTTCCATATCTTGTCGGGCGGCAGTCCTCCCGAACTTCAGATGCTATGAGCCCACCAGTTTCACTGGCCATTGCCGACGAGCAGCCCTTTCAGCTTTCGCGACGGCACTTCATGATCGACCAGGATGACGAGGGTATCATCGTTCGAGACTGCGGCAGCCATAACGGGACAATTGTTAATGGTGTAATGCTCGGAGGCAGCAGTATTGGGTTTCGGGCCGTTCTCGTTCCCGGCGAGAATGAAATTGTAGCCGGCACGCTGATTTCTCCATTCCAGTTTTCTTGCTGGATTTAATCCAAAAAGACTGACCGGCTGCCTTGACCCGTAGGCCGCAACAACCACATGGTGGGGAGACGCCCCTTGATCCTCACGCAGATTCAGCATAATTGAGCCCCGGAAGGGACACCAAACTATGGCGAACAACGACCCAAATATCTGGCACGGCACGACAATCTTGTCGGTACGCAAAAACGGCAAGGTCGTTATTGCCGGCGATGGTCAGGTCAGCCTGGGGCCTACGGTCATCAAAGCAACAGCGCGGAAGGTCCGACCTCTTGGCGATGGCTCGGTGATTGCCGGGTTTGCCGGCGCGACCGCCGATGCCTTCACGCTTTTTGAGCGCCTGGAAGCCAAGCTTGAACAGCATCCCGGCCAACTCACCCGCGCCTGTGTCGATCTCGCCAAGGACTGGCGGACAGACCGCTATCTCCGACGACTGGAAGCCATGATGGCGGTGGCAGATAAAGATGTTTCGCTCGTCATGACAGGAACTGGCGATGTTTTGGAGCCCGATCTTGGCCTTATCGGCATCGGCTCTGGCGGCGCGTATGCGCTCTCCGCGGCTCAGGCACTACATGACATAGACGGCATGGAAGCCGAAGATATCGCCCGCAAAGCAATGGGCATTGCTGCCGGAATCTGCGTTTACACAAACACAAATATAACAATCGAAAGTTTGCCGAACAGTGACTAGTTTTAGCCCTCGCGAAATCGTATCTGAGCTTGACCGATTTATTGTTGGTCAAGGGGACGCCAAACGAGCGGTTGCGATCGCGCTCCGAAATCGCTGGCGACGGCAACAGCTCGAGGACGATCTTAAAGAAGAAGTTCTGCCGAAGAATATTCTAATGATCGGTCCCACCGGCGTCGGCAAAACCGAAATAGCCCGCCGCTTGGCACGACTTGCACAAGCGCCCTTTGTAAAAGTTGAAGCAACAAAATTTACCGAGGTTGGCTATGTTGGCCGCGATGTCGAGCAAATAGTCCGAGATTTAATGGAAGTTGCGATCCACGAGACGCGAGAGCGCCTCCGCAAGGACGTCACCGCCAAAGCTGAGCTGGCAGCCGAAGAGCGCGTTATTGAAGCGCTCGTGGGTGAGAACGCTGGCGAGGAGACCAAACAAAAATTTCGCAAAATGCTCCGCGAAGGCGCGTTGGATGATCGCGAGATAGAACTTGAGCTAACCGATACCAGCGGCGGCGGACTCCCAACATTTGAAGTGCCCGGCATGCCCGGCGCCCAAATGGGCATGCTCAACATCAATGATATGCTGGGTAAGGCGTTTGGCGGCCAAACCAAACAGCGCAAGGTAACCGTGCTGGAATCGCACGAACTTCTTGTCGCCGAAGAAAGCGACAAGCTTCTCGATGAAGAGTCAATTATACGCGAAGCGACGGAGTCAGTTGAGCAAAACGGCATCGTCTTTCTTGATGAAATCGATAAAATTTGTGCCGCCAGCGAACGCCACGGCGGGAACGTCAGTCGCGAAGGCGTGCAACGCGACCTACTGCCCTTAATAGAAGGCACCACGGTGTCGACCAAGCATGGACAGGTAAAAACCGACCATATTTTATTTATTGCGTCTGGCGCTTTTCATATCGCCAAGCCCGCCGACCTGTTGCCCGAGCTGCAAGGACGGCTGCCGATCCGCGTCGAGCTCAAGGCCCTCGAAGTCGAAGATCTAAAAGCTATTCTGGTTGAACCCGAGGCAAGTCTAATTCGGCAATACATCGCCCTTCTCGGCACCGAGGAGGTGACGCTGGAGTTTACTGATGACGCCATCAGCGAAATTGCCACAGTTGCCGCCGACGTAAATCGAGCCGTCGAAAATATCGGCGCCCGCCGGCTCCACACCGTCCTCGAGAGGTTGCTCGACGAAATCAGCTTCACCGCCACAGACCGCGGCGGCGAAACGATCATCATCGAAGCGGAAACTGTTCGCGAACGAGTCAGCGATCTGGCCAAGAATGCCGACCTCAGTAAATTTATTCTGTAGTTAGCGAATTCGCCTCAGCAATACATAGAGGGCGCCATCGCCGCCATCACGCGGTTGCGCGGTTGCAAACGCTAAAATACGAGCGCGGATCGCCGGAGTATTTAACCAGTTCGGCGTCTGATTCCGCAGCACACCTCCTCCTTCGCTGTTACGCCCCCGTCCGGTAATAACGATAACGCACCGTTTTCCACCCGCCTGCGCGTCGGCCATGAACGACACCAACGCGCCATGCGCCTCATCCTGTGTCATGCCGTGCAAATCGAGCCGTGCTTCCGGCCGTAGCCGACCCCGTTTCAGTCGATCTAGGGTTCGGCCATCAACATCACCGGAGCGGCCTGGTGCGAGTGGCAAAAGTTTTTTAGGGCCTTTTGGTTGAGGCGCTGCTCGCGGCGCCAGGTTTTCTTTCGGCGGTACCTTTTCCATCGAATCCAGCGTCGGCGGTTCATCACTTTCAGCCACACCGGCAGGGCGTTTTACATCCCGCATCACTGCGTTAAACAACGCCTCGTCATCTAGCGCCAAGCCCGGATGTGACTTTCTGTTTGTGATCGTTTTTTTTGTCTTTTTTCGCCATGGGCCAAAATTACGCGATCAGCAGCCCTAACGGCAAACAATTCCGAAACCGCGGGCTATAATTCCAGCAAAGGCATTACGGATTTCGGAGCTTGAACATCAGGAGCAATGTCGATTGCAACGGGGAAAAATTATCATCTGAAACAATATAGATGATTGTTTCGCCCGTCTTGTTCTTATAGGCAGCGGCGCCCTCAAAGTTTTCTTCAACAAGCGGTGGCTCAAGGCGGGCTATTTCCTGGCTCCGTAATGTCGCCCCTGGACGAATATCGTGTTGCAAAATCACAGCGAGGCGAGACCCAAACCCGCCGAGAAAGGAAAACCGACGCTCTAATATAAGGACATTTCCTGAAGGCAATAAAGCCGCTCCCGATGGCTGAAATTCTCCCGTTCGCGTATAGTCAAAAGGTCGCCAACGCTGTTTTTGCAACACCCAGCCAAAAAGATTCGGTTCGTCCTCGGGGAAATTTTCAGCGAAGACGACCCAGCGCCCATCGTTAAGCGCAACTGCGGCTTCCATACCTTTATTACGATGAGCATCAATTAAATGATGAGGCGCAGAAACCGGGTCTCCACGACCCGAAAATGGTGACTTATTGCTCCGGTACTTCAAGAGGCGGTGATGCGTCTCAAAGGACGTCACGTATCCGCCATTGATTCGGAATAACGATTCTGCGTCTTTTTTATAGGTGCGCTGAATCGGTTGGCCGTTCGCCCCGATTAGCAGCCCCATCGTGGTTTCCTTGAGCCCGATTAAGTGCCCAGTCGAATTGAGAACCGGCCTGGCGCGAATCCAACTTCCGTTGTCCGTGACAAATCTTAACACTGCGCCATTTTGCGAAATTGCCAAACCGGACAACCCACAAAATTATTCATTCTCGGAACGGAGCTTTAAGCCACCAAGATATTCAAGACTGCCCACAACTTTGATGTTCGGGTTGTCCTCAGAAAGCGGGATAGGAGAAAACTGCAAGCTCAATGGGGCCGCTATAAGCTCCAATGAGAACCCTAAAAACACGGCGGCCAATACGAAGAGGCGCGTTTTCATGAGGATGGCTTTGCCAATCTCGGGATCAACACATAATACTTCCCGGGCCGATTCATATGGCCTGCCTGTTTTGCCGCCAAACGACCATGACCAAAGAATATGTCGCCACGGATAGCGCCCTTGATCGCACCACCGGTATCCTGCGCAATCAACAAACGTCGAAAAGGGCGATCTTTCACCAGAGGGTCAAGCGTATCTACCCAAAGCGGCGCGCCATAACGGATAAAATTCGGATCAACTGCGAGACTCCTGCCTGGCGTCAGAGCAACACCCTGTGCCCCTATGGGGCCAGCGCCAGTCAAGCGCCGGAAAAAGACGTAACGTTTATTCTGGTTCATTATGGTGGGCGCTTTTCGGGGGTTTGCCGAAAGCCATGAGCGGATCGACTGCATCGACATATTCTCGCGTTTTATAGCCCCTCGACGAATCAAAACCCGGCCAATCGCAGTATAGGAATGACCGTTATGTCCAGCGAACCCAACCCGTAGCACTTCCTTGTTCGGTAATCGAATCCGGCCTGACCCCTGAATATGCAAAAAGAATGCATCAACTGGATCCGCAACCCAGACAATTGGTTTTGCTGCGCTCTTCAGGCCGCCTTGCTCGATTTGCCGCCTCGAAAAATACGGTTTGGCTGACCGTTTCAAATTTCTAGGCCGACCATAGATCGGTGTTTGGAATTTACCGCCCTGAATAAGTGAGCCAATAATTTCCGGTTCATAATACCCCGTAAAAATACCTTCTGATTTATCCGAAGCCGGGCTACTGACCAGATAGGGGCGAAACATACCCTCAAAGAATCGCTTGGCGTATTTTGGGTCTTCGAGTCTTTGGCGATCCAATTGACGGCAAGTTTTTTGCCAAGCGCTCAATTCACCAAATAATTTGTTTTTAAACCTCGCCGCTGAGGGCTTTCGAAGCAGCTTCTCACAACTACGCAAGAATGGTCTTAAGGAAGAAGCATGATTATCAAGCGACCAACCAGAAAGGTGGTCGAAACTCACCGGTGTGAATTTTATTTTTTTGCCAGATTGTGAGTCTAGCCGATCAGCGCAGCCAACCAAAAGACTGAGGGCGGCAAGAGCAACCGAAAATCGAGTGCCGTTCCTAGTTCGGGCTTCTGGTTTCAACCAGGGTCCAGTTTGGGTCGCGGGCCCGGGTGTTGCGGGCAAATGTCCAAAGATCCGTAACATCAGCAACCAGATTCTCGTCGCCATCAATTGCAGCGCCGTCTTTATCCCGCGTAACATTGACCTGCTCTGACACGACTTTAACAGTAATAAAGGCGGTACGCCCATCGAGACGGGCTTCGATGATATCCGATTTTTTGATACCGATAACTGTCGTTTCAAGCGTTTCTCCGGCTTTTTCACGTTCATCAATTGCCATTGAAAAATTATCAAGGACTTCATCATTTAAGAGGCCGCGCAACGTTTTCGTATCACCTTCTGCGAAGGCCTGAACAACCATTTCAAAGGCGGCCGAAGCCCCTTCGGCAAACGTTGCCGGATCAAAAGAAGGGTCTGCGATTTTGACCTCCGTCAGGCCGACAGCGATTGGATCATCAGGATCGACATCCTCAAACTCCGGCTCTGGTGTCTCGGTGTTCCTGTCAGGCAACTCGACAACATTGTCGTTAGGTTGCGACTCACGACGACTTTCTGTTCCTCCCTCTGGAGGACGCCTTTGATGTCCCGTTCGCTTGCCCAAAACGCTGCGCAATCGCAAAACGAGAAACGCTGCAATCATCGCAAATAAAATAATATCGAGTGCTTGAAACCCGTCGCCCATGTTAGTTTGCCGATCAACCTATTGCCGGAAAGTGGCTGTTACATGATAGCAGGCATAAACTTAACAGTTTAGCCTGCGACTTTTGATCACATAAGACCATTAGAACTAGAAACTAGGGTCTTCTAACCTAAATCGCAAGCATGGCTATCTTTATTCCTCTCGCTTTTATCATCATCCCCGTCGTGGAAATCGCGGTTTTTATCCAGCTCGGCGGTGAAATCGGTTTGTGGAACACCATTCTTCTTATCATTCTAACCGCTATATTGGGGACTTGGTTACTAAAAAGCCAAGGTCTCGCGACGCTCCAACGCGCCCAGGAAAGCCTCGCGCGCCAGGTGTTTCCAATAGCAGAAGTGTTTGATGGACTCTGTCTGGTGGTTGCCGGAATTTTGCTCCTAACCCCCGGATTCGTAACCGACGCCGTAGGGTTTCTGCTTTTTCTGCCCTTTATACGGCTAATTCTACGAACCTGGATCTGGGCCATTTTGGCGCGATCCGGAAACTCTGGTGTTTGGGTGGACGCAGAACAAGGGGGCGTACCGTCCAATGGAAGGGACGGTACAATCGACGGCGATTTTCGTGATGTTACGCCCCAAAAACCAAGTAACGACCCCAAGCTCCCACCCAGCGACAAGGACCCGTCGTAAGATTTCAAAACTTCCTTTTGCGCGCCTGAGAAATCACGTTTCCTTGTTTCAACAATAAAACCATGTTAGCGACCCCATATCTTATCCGCTGGAGAATTTAATGGCCGAAGTACCCCCCGAGGCGCCTGACCAGGACGCCACAATTGATGACGCCGATGAAGAGATGATGCAGCCTCAAATTGGCATCGAAACCCAATACATAAAGGATCTCTCTTTTGAAAACCCCGTTGGGCCCGGTGCGCCGGATATCGTCGCGCAATCCCCTGAAGTCAGCGTTGAGGTAACGACGAGCGCCCGCGCCCTGGAAGACGGCAAATATGAGGTTGCCCTTGTCGTTCGCGGCGAAGCAAAGACACCCGAAACAACTGTGTTTATCGTCGAGCTCACCTATGCGGGCGTTTTAACAATTTCCGAAGTGCCGGACGATGCTATCGGGCCGATCCTCTTAATTGAAGGCGCCCGCCTGCTGTTCCCATTCGCTCGGAATATTGTGGCGGATGTTTCACGAGATGGCGGCTTCCCGCCTTTGTTTATTAACCCGATTGATTTTGTTCAGCTCTATCGCGATCAACATATGGCAGCAGACGGCGCAACAAATGGTGTTGGCAAAGCTTAACGTCGGACAGCTTTCGGAATTATTTTTCCCACATCGGGTCGTTTAGGCGCGCGATAAATTCCGCATGAGCGGCGAGTTCTTCAGCCGTGGGTTGGTGCGGACGCGGCACCCGTGCAACGCGCTCAATTGCTTCAGTGCTGGTATTGTCAGACGCATCAGCACCCAGAATGAGGCCTGGCTGCCGTCCACCAATGAGTTCGAGATACACTTCCGCTAAAAGCTCTGCATCAAGAAGCGCGCCATGTAGTGTGCGGGCAGAGTTATCGATTTCAAAACGTCGACACAAGGCATCAAGACTGGCCGGTGACCCAGGATATTTCTTACGCGCCATTGTCACGGTATCGATAGCGCGATTATTGGGCACCGGATCACGCTTTAGACGTCCGAGCTCCGCGTTGATAAATCCCATGTCAAAGGATGCGTTGTGAATGACCAATGCCGCATCACCGATAAATTCCAAAAAGGCATCCGCGACCTCCGCGAACTCTGGCTTATCGGCAAGAAATTTATCGCTGAGCCCGTGCACAGCCTCCGCCTCTGCCGGCATCGCTTTTTTCGGGTTTATATATTGGTGATAAGTTTCCCCGGTCGGCATATGGTTGACGAGCTCGAGACAGCCGATCTCAACGAGCCGATCACCGTCCCGCGGTGATAACCCCGTTGTTTCAGTATCTAAAACTATTTCGCGCATGGCAGCCTGTTTATTGATCCCGCAACCAGCTGACAATATTGGTCAGTTGGTCTGATGTATGCCTCTTATTAAGCCCGGTTTGAACGACGATGTCTGCCCTTCTTCGTTTCTCAAGATCTGGCATCTGTCGCTGTAGCGTAGCTGTAAGTCGATCCCGAGTCATACCAGGCCGTGCCAAAACGCGTTGCTCTTGAATAAACTTTGGCGCCGAGACAACAAGCGTCAAATCACAAAGCCTATCGGTTTCGACTTCAAACAAAAGCGGTACATCTAAAACAACTGCAAAGACTCTGCGACCGCGACAAATCTTGATAAAGTCTTTTTGCCCAGCTCGAACCAGCGGATGCATAATTTGCTCTAACTGTTTAAGAGCCTCTGCATTTCCAAAAACCTGCTTTCCAAGAGCAGGGCGGTCCACAGCACCATCGGAGATCACGTTTTCAAAAACGTCCCCGACGATCGGTACCGCCGCGCCGCCCTTCGCCAGCATCTTGTGAACAAGGGAGTCAGAGTCACAGATCGGCAAACCCAATCTATGCAACATATCTGACGCTGTCGTTTTTCCCATGCCGATAGAGCCCGTGAGGCCGATGACGGTCGTCATTTTAGAAACCGCTCCGATTCAAGACATGGGCCTGTAGCGCGTCGGTTACCTCTGGCTCACGCCCAAACCATGCGGCGAAACCTGGGCGAGCTTGATGCAACAGCATGCCCACACCATCAACCGTTGGGTTTCCACGTTCCGCGGCTTTCGCTAAGAGGTCCGTTTTAAGCGGGCTGTAAACTATATCATTAACGATAGCCTCCGTCGGCAAGCTATCGAGGTCTAGTTCGAGTGCTGGCTGCCCACCCATTCCTAAGGTCGTGGTGTTAACTAAGAGCATTGCATCCTCAAGCACAGCCGCCCGTTGATCCCAGGACACGACATCAATGTCTCCGCCAATTTCCTCACGCATTTGGTCCGCACGTTCCCGCGTTCTGTTTGTCAACCGGATTGAGCCAACGCCGTAATCCTGAAGGGCAACGATAATAGAGCGGGCGGCGCCGCCAGCGCCCAGCACAACGACGGGTTTTTCTTTGACGGACTGAAGAGCAGCACTACTCGACAAAGATGCGATAAAACCATAACCATCGGTGTTGCGTCCCTCGAGCGAACCATCTTTCAGGACGACGACCGTGTTTACCGCCCCGATACGCGCTGCGGCATCATCAACTTTATCGACTAAACCAATTGCTGCCTCTTTATGAGGGACTGTTAGATTTACACCGACAATCCCTAATTTCGACAAGGCGGATAAAGCGTCAGCCAAGTTTTCAGGCTCGACCGCAAGCGGTATATAGCTGCCATCGATGCCATAATGATCCAACCAATAACCATGCAGTCGTGGCGACAAAGAGTGGCCGACGGGCCATCCGATGACGCCCGCGATCTTGGCATTTCCAGTGATACTCATTCAGCTATCGCCCCTTGCAACCGAAGATAATCGAGAAGGGGTAATAACGGCAAACCCAGGATCGTAAAATGGTCGCCGGTAATCTTGGAAAACAATTGGATCCCCTGACCTTCGATACGATAACTGCCGGGGCCCTGAAATAGTTCGGCGCCGAGCTCGCTCACATAACTATCGAGAAATTCGTCTGAAAATACACGCATTCGAAGAAGTGCTCTATCGGTATGGTGCCACAGTCTTTGGTTGTTTCGGTACACCACGACAGAGCTGATAAGCTCATGGTCTTTTCCGCGAAGGGCAGACAGCTGATCTTTCGCAGCCGCCACATCAACCGGTTTGCTGTAAATGTTATTGCCGCATTCGAGAATCTGATCTGAACCGATGACGAGAGCGGTCGGTAACTTCCGTGAAACGACACGCGCTTTGTGTTCGGCAAGCGCTTCCGCCATAAAAGCGCTATCTGAACCTTCGGCCAGCAACGCAGCTTTAATCTCTTCTTCGTCTATAGCGGCAGGCAGGATTTCAAACGAAACCCCCGCCGCCAATAGCATTGATTTGCGGGTTTCACTTCCTGAAGCGAGAACAACGGTCTCCATTATCTTTTATCTCACGTTTCTTTATTGCTTAGCGGTTGTGTTGCTGGAAGCCGCCCGCATCTCATTATGGGCTCCAAAATGCTCCATGATTTCAGAGGCAGACTCTTCGATTGATTTCCGACTGACATCGATGACCGGCCAGCGCATTTTTGTGAAGAGTTTTCGGGCATCCAAAACCTCAGAACGAACCCTTTCAATATCAATATAGTCCGTTTCCTTATCCTCGTTGAGCTGGAGCATTCTGTTTCGCCGAATTTGTACAAGCCGTTCTGGCGATGTTGTAAGGCCGACCACAAGCCCAACACCCTCGAGAAAAAGTTCTGGCGGCAACGGCACGCCGGGAACAAAAGGAATATTAGCTGCTTTAATACCTCTGTGGTTCGCCAAATATATTGATGTCGGCGTTTTGGATGTGCGGGACACACCGACAAGAATTATTTCTGCCTCTTTAAGCGCCTCAGCGTTTTGTCCATCATCAAGGCTGAGGGCGAATTGCATCGCTTCAATCCGATCAAAATATCCGGCATCCATTTGATGTTGGCGGCCTGGCTGTCTTCTGATCTGTTGCCCAAAGAAATTTTCGAGTTTTGAAATAATGCCGCCGAGGACATTAATGCACGGCACGCTTAAACGGGAACATTCCTGCTCGAGAATAATGCTCAGGCTTTCATCAACCATCGTATAGATGACGGCCCCAGGGCGTTCTTCTATCGCGGCAAGAACACGATCCATCCGGGTCTTATTTTGAATCTGACTGTGCTCAAGCGTATTGACTTCAAGACTTTCAAACTGAACCAGGCAGGCACGCGCCAAGTTGTGCGTCGTCTCCCCGGTAGAATCTGACACTAGATGTAGATGAAATGTCCTGTTCACAAGTCTCTCCAAACTTTCGCCATAGTGGGGATAAAGCCATCCTTGTCCACAGCCTCACTGGGAGGGTGGATTTCACCCCGATTTCATAAACAGAACTTCATCCTGTGCATATCAAATTCACAGGGCTGTAAAACTAAGAATATCCACAAATCTGTTCTACCCAGATCAATCCAATAATTAAAATCAACAAAAATTTATAGCGGCTATCCAGGACTCAATACGTATCAATTGATTCATCCACAACCTATCCCGTATCTATCAACTATTGGCCAAGCGGTGGATAAAACTTGGATCAAAAACAATCCCCGATTTCCAGCGTACTACTACAACTACAATTCTTTTATATATAGAATAATAGTAGTAGGTAGACTGACCTAACTGTGTATCCCTGAATTCTGATCGTGCCCATATCCAATAAATTACTCATCAACGCGCTTAACGGTTTACCAACCACCAGGCCGCCCATTTGGTTAATGCGCCAAGCAGGAAGATATCTGCCAGAATATCGGGAAGTTCGAAAAGGCGCCGGAACGTTTCTCGATCTCTGTTACACACCAGACTTGGCGGCAGAAGTTACATTGCAGCCAATACGTCGTTATGGTTTCGATGCTGCAATTATATTTTCAGATATCCTCGTTATTCCCGATGCTTTAGGACAACCTGTTTCATTCAAGGAAGGTGTGGGCCCGGTCCTGGAAGAAATCAGGACCGTAGAAGAGCTCTCTTCGCTAGATCAGCGTAAATTGTCCCAGCATTTAGACCCTGTTTATGAAGCCCTTCGACGGGTACGAAGTGAGCTTTCAGACGAAACAACACTGATAGGGTTCGCCGGGGCGCCTTGGACAATTGCAACCTATATGGTCGAAGGCGGAACCAGCCGCGATTTTGCTAATACCAAACGATGGGCATTTTCTGCGCCAGAGGAATTTAGTCAGCTTATCGATATCCTTGTTGCCTCGATTACCAATCATTTAGTCGCACAAGTAGAAGCAGGAGCAGATGCCCTGCAAATTTTTGACAGCTGGGCTGGAATGCTTCCCGAAACCGCTTTTGATAAATGGTGTGTTGACCCTATTTCGCGTGTTGTCTCTGGCGTAAAAGAAAAATTGCCAGACGTGCCAATAATTGTGTTTCCACGGCTTGCTGGCTATCGATATTTAAAAGTAGCAGCAATTGAAGGTGTTTCCGCCGTTAGCCTGGATCAAACGGTTTCCTTGGATTGGGTTCAAGAAACTTTGCAGCGAAAAGTAGCTGTGCAGGGAAACTTGGATCCGATCTATCTTTTGGCAGGTGGCGATGCGATGCGTGAGGAAGCCAATCGCATTCTTGAAACTTTATCAGGCGGACCCTTTATTTTTAATTTGGGACATGGTGTTTTACCGCCAACGCCATTGGACAATGTTGCTGAGCTTTGTGAAATTGTCTCAAACTGGCAAGGAACAAGCGCTTAATGTCGCGCACAGCGGTTGTTGTCTATAATCTTGGCGGCCCAGATAGCCCTGAGGCGGTTCAGCCATTTCTATTTAATCTTTTTAACGACCCCCTGATTTTACGCCAGATAGCTCCTGTTCGTTGGCTGTTGGCGAAACTGATATCATCGCGCCGTGCCCCTATCGCAAAAGAGATTTATGCCCAGATTGGCGGACGCTCACCTATTCGAGAACAGACGCAGGCGCAGATTGATGCGCTAGAGGGGGCTTTGAAAACGGCTGGTGATTTCAAAGTTTTTATGGCCATGCGCTATTGGCATCCTTTTGCAGATGAGTGTTTGGATGACGTAATTGCATATCAGCCGGATGAGATAGTTTTACTGCCGCTTTATCCGCAATTCTCGACCACGACAACAGAGTCGTTCTTGCGCGTATGGAGGTCTCACGCGAACCGAAAAGACGTTAAAATTCCAACGACATCGATTTGTTGTTATCCGAAAGAAAATGGATTTATTGAAACGGTTGCTGAGCTAACAAAGGCTAGTATCGATGCTGCTGGCGGGGTTTCGGCTAACCCGAAAGTACTTTTCTCAGCACATGGCATTCCGAAAAAATTTGTCGAGACAGGGGATCCCTATCAATCTCACATAGAAATGACGGTTGATGCCATAGTCGAAAAATTAGCAATCCCAGATTTGGATACAGTAATTTGTTATCAGAGTCGGGTCGGTCCTGTGGAATGGTTAAAGCCTTATACTGATCATGTGATTTCTAAATTTGCTGCTGAGGGTCGAGCAATCATTGTTGTTCCTGTCGCCTTTGTTTCTGAGCATTCTGAAACGATGGTGGAGCTTGATATTGAATATCGTGAATTGGCTCTTAAAAGTGGGGCTTCGACTTATGTTCGGACCCCGACAGCTGGAAATCGTGATACCTTCATTGCAGGGTTGGCTGCATTGGTTAAAAATTCGATAGGCGTAAATACTGTTGTCTCCGCGGAAGGGTCTCGGATATGTGACCAAAGCTGCGTATCTTGCCCGTTGGGTTAAGGGGAGTAGAGAAATGGATTGGCTTGCATTGCTATATCCTTGGACGAAAGCGCTTCATATTATCTCTGTAGTCTCGTGGATGGCGGGGATGCTCTATCTTCCGCGCCTCTTTATTTATCATTGCGATGCCGAAGTTGGATCGGATAAATCCGAAACTTTTAAAATTATGGAACGGCGCTTGCTGCGGGCAATTATCAATCCGGCGATGATCGCCAGTTTTCTTTTTGGCGGAGCTTTGCTAGCAACACCGGGCGTTATCGATTGGGCTAGCTGGTGGATATATGTGAAACTTTTACTCGTTTTGGTCTTAGCTGGAATGCACGGTGTTTTTTCACGCTGGCGCAGGAATTTCGAGGCTGATCAAAATACGGTGTCGACCAAAACCTTTCGCATCGCAAACGAAGTTCCGACGGTTTTGATGATTGCTATTGTGATCTTGGTTGTCGTCAAGCCCGGCGCCTAGCGTTATCATTTAAATGGCGGGTTGATCTGCGATTGACAGCTACCAGGTGATCCGCTAGAGATGCAGCGTAATTTTCTAGCTTGCAACGCGAGCAACATTCCCAAAATCGCACAGAATGAAACAGGCCATCGCTGCCCCAGTGTCATTTTAAATCGCGTAATTTCCCCTAAAAGACCTCATATATAACGACATAACTGTACGAAAATCATGAATTTACAAGAACTTAAGAGAAAACCACCCGCTGACCTTTTAGCTTTTGCTGAAGAGCTTGAAATCGAAAACGCGTCAACGATGCGCAAACAGGAAATGATGTTTGCGATCCTCAAGCAACTTGCCGAAAATGATGTCGTGATATCAGGGGATGGGGTCCTCGAGGTCTTGCAGGACGGCTTCGGCTTTTTGAGAGCCCCAGAAGCGAACTATCTACCGGGGCCCGATGATATTTATGTATCGCCCAGTCAAATCCGACGCTTTAGCTTGCGGACCGGTGACACAGTCGAGGGAGAGATTCGATCTCCAAAAGACGGCGAACGTTATTTTGCGCTTCTTAAGGTCAACCAAATTAATTTTGAAGATCCCGAAAAAGTCCGGCACCGGATTAATTTTGATAATCTGACGCCGCTTTATCCGGAAGAGAAATTCATTCTCGATCACGATAATCCTAAAACCAAAGATATGACGACCCGGATTGTCGATCTGACAGCACCGCTTGGTAAGGGCCAGCGGGCGCTGATTGTTGCACCACCCCGGACCGGTAAAACAATGATGTTGCAGTCAATTGCGCACGCGATTACCGAGAATAACAAGGGCGTATATTTGATTGTCTTGCTAATTGACGAACGTCCAGAAGAAGTAACGGACATGCAGCGCTCTGTTGATGGCGAGGTTATTAGCTCGACATTTGATGAGCCAGCGACGCGCCACGTTCAAGTTGCCGACATGGTAATTGAGAAAGCTAAACGCCTTGTTGAACACGGACTCGATGTTGTTATTCTGCTCGATTCAATTACGCGCCTAGCGCGGGCCTACAACACCGTTGTGCCGTCTTCAGGTAAGGTGCTGACCGGTGGTGTCGACTCTAACGCTCTGCAGCGCCCCAAACGCTTCTTTGGTGCCGCTCGAAACATCGAGGATGGCAGATCCCTTTCGATTATAGCGACAGCACTGATTGATACCGGCTCACGAATGGATGAGGTTATCTTCGAAGAGTTTAAGGGAACCGGTAACAGCGAAATCGTCCTGGATCGGAAACTTGCTGATAAACGTACATTCCCGTCGATGGACATCGCCAAGTCTGGGACGCGAAAAGAAGAGCTTCTTATCGAGAAGGGCGATCTTTCCAAAATGTGGGTTTTGCGTCGTATCCTCAATCCAATGGGGACAGTCGATGCAATGGAATTCCTCATGGAAAAGATGAAGACGACAAAGAACAATGCCGACTTCTTCGATTCAATGAACCAGTAGAATTAATCGAACTCTCTAGACCTGATTGTTACGGAACGAGGATGGTAGACCCAGTGGTCTTTCGCTGTTCTAAATCCCTGTGAGCTTTCGCGGCGTCCTTAAGGGTATATTGTTGGTTTACCTGGATTTTAACGGCGCCCTTGCGAACGACAGTAAAGAGTTCTCGCGCTAGTGAGGTAAGCTCCTCGGTGGTCGTAATATAGTGGTTCAACATCGGCCGGGTCATAAACAGCGACCCTTTTTGCAAGAGCGTGAGCGGCGCCACCGGTGGCACCGGTCCAGACGCGTTGCCAAAGGTGATCCACATCCCGCGCGACTGGAGGCAATCCAGAGATCCGGGATAAGTGTCTTTTCCGACGCCATCATAAACCACGGGAACACCCTGGCCTCTTGTCAGGCGTTTAACTTGCTGAACGAAGTCCTTGTCAGTGTAGATGATCGGATGATCACATCCGTTGGCCTTGGCAAGGGTGGCTTTTTTACGCGAGCTCACGGTCCCAATAACAGTGGCTCCGAGGTGCTTTGCCCACTGACAGAGAATAAGGCCGACCCCTCCAGCGGCGGCGTGGATCAGGACCTTGTCGCCTTTCGCTGGTTTATAGATGCGCTTGAGGAGCATTGCGGCGGTAAGTCCCTTGAGCATCATGGATGCTGCTTGTTCGTCTGAAATGCCGCTCGGTATTTTGATAGCCCGATCGGCTGGAAATAGCCGCCTTTCGGCATAAGACCCCAACGGGTCGGAACAATAAGCAACACGATCACCGACTTTCAGTTTGGTGTCACCTGCTCCGATGGCTTCGATTACACCGGCGCCCTCAACGCCTGGCGTGAAGGGCGTTGGAATGGGGTAGAGACCCTTGCGATGGTAAGTGTCGATAAAGTTCAGGCCGACGGCTGTATTCCGAATCAGGAGGTCGCCTTTTTTGGGTTTGCCTATTTCGACTTCCTGCCATTTTAGAGCGGAGGCAGGGCCAGCTTTGTGAATACGGATCGCATGGGTCATTTTTAGATCATTCTATAGGGGGTTGGCCGGACGCTAACGGTCAAAAGCCTGCTGTTAGCGCCCGTTAGACTTAGCTTAAAGCCGATTTGAAAAGTTCGGCAGTGCGGCCGTTGGCAAGATCGGCAGCAGCTTGATCGAAATTGCCGCCGCCAATGCGTGCGAATGCATGATCAACGCCAGCGTAAGTGTGCAGGCTGACGTTATCGTTTGTGGCAAACGCATCTGCGATGGCAGCTTGAGACTCTGGCGGGCAGAAGCCATCAAGTTCTGCGACATGGAACATCGCGGGGTTTTTTATATGTTCGGCATAGGGCAGGTAATCGTCGATCTGGACAGGATAATAACCGACGGCGGCGTCAACGTCTGAAGAGCAGGCCATTGAGTAGGTGAGGCTGCCACCGAGGCAATATCCGACACAGCCGACTTTGCCGGAGCAATCGTCGAGGTCACGAAGGTAGGAGACCGTGGTCTGGAGATCGGCTTGTCCCTTTTCAAATTCGGGTAGGAACTTGTTCATATATTCAAATGCCTGGTTCCATTCCGCTTCGGTTTTATCGGTCAGTTGTATGCCGGGCTCAATCCGCCAGAACAGATCAGGACAGGCAGCGATATAGCCCTGGGCCGCGAAGCTGTCGCATAGATCGCGCATCACCTGGTTTACGCCAAAGATTTCCTGGATGATGACCAGTCCAGGCCCAGTGCCGGACTCGGGTTTTGCGATATAGGCGCCAAAGCTTCCATCCGCGCCGGAAATCGTAATGTCAGCCATTTGTTTCTTCTCCTTATCTAAATTTAGAGGTGTTTGGTGGTTGTTAGCTTAGCGCGGTGATTTTCTCATGTCATCGAAAAGGCGGTGTGTTACCGGGGAGTCCACGGCGCGTGGTAGTTTTGGTCGTTATGTTCGATTGTATTTATGAAGCACAGAGCAAGCTCCTTGCCAGCAGCTTGGACCTTCTGGGAGATGGATTTTAGCAAATCGTCTCGGGTACAAAAGGTTTGGTATCCGATGGCCTGGTATATTGGTTTTTCAGGGAGCGACGTGCCGTAAATGATCGCGGCGTTCTGAGATCTCATGGTTGACGGCAGCGCTTCCGCCAGCGGCAGCCCTTGAGACGCATTGTTACCGATAGCAACAAGGTCAACAGAGTTGTTTAAGTCGCTAAGGGCGTCTCTCAGGGCGTTCAGATCAACTTTATCCCAGTTCATTTCTTCGCGGTCAGACTCAGCTTTTGTCATGCTAGTGGGATAATTTTTGGCAATTGAATACGCGCCTGATTCATTGACGAGGCGGGCCCATTTTAACGGCGGATCAGTGATAAAAGCATCGAGCGTTACCTCGTTGTCGAGAATGAGGATCGTAAAACATTCAGGGAAGAGCTCGTTGATTTGGTCAGCGATTTTCATAGCGAACTTTCAGTTGGGCTGAACGAGGGGTAGCGCCGCTTGATTGCTTTCAAGGTCGAGTAAAAAGGACTTGGTCTTAGTTCCGCCGGCGCCGGTATAGCCGGTCATGCTCCCGTTGGCGCCCACGATGCGGTGGCAAGGGATGATAATTGGAATTGGGTTTCGACCACAGGCAGTGCCGACGGCTCTAGGTGACGAAGAAAGTCTCTTGGCGACGTCGCCATATGATAGAGCCTCGCCATAGGGTATTTCACACATTTGCTGCCAGACGCTTTTTTGAAATTCTGTGCCAACCGGGTTTAATGGGACAGAAAACGTTTTAAGGGATCCGTTGAAATAGTGGCTGATTTCGTCCGCTGCCGTTTCGAGCAGAAGTGAGCTTTCTTCGTTTTTTGTGCGGCGCCAGTCCAACTCGATAATCGCGCCATCCGCCTCGATGACGGTCAGCGGTCCGAGTGGAGAATTTACGGAAAGCTCTCTCATCTCTTCGTTAGCCAGCGTTTTGCAAATGAGAGATCAAGGCCTCTGGTCCGGTCAGGGGGAGTGAGCAGGTTGTTCCAATACAAACATATGCCGTTGCGGCGCCATCCAATTGTTTCTTGCCAGAAGCGGGGTGATTGTCGGGCAGCGATTCACCCGGAGCGATAACCGAGATGATTTTGTTCATGGCGTTGGTGCTGTAAATGGCCGCTAGAAGAGCCTGGCAATCAGGGTTATCCCGATCGCCTATAATGGCTATTTGTTCACCTTGCTGTAGAAATTCAGCGGCGTTCATCAGCGCCGCATATGGGAAAAAATTCTTAGAAAGCTCGCCAGAGAACGCCGTAGCGGTCTGGTCGGCACGGTCACGGTAAGTGGTGTTGCCGGTAAGATAATATAGTCGGGCGAGGTTAGTGATCATGACGCTGTTGCCAGCGGGTGTCGCATTGTCAGCCGCCGACTTGGTGCGGACGATAAGCGCTTCTGCATCGTCGGCAGTAAAAAAATACCCGCCATCTTGCTTATCCCAGAATTGGTCATCCACTATTGTGACCCAACCTTCGGCCCCCGTTAAATAATCGGTGTCGCCGATTACTTCATAGATCGATAGCCCGGCCCGGATCATACCCGCGTAGTCGTCTAACGTCGCTGCGTGATTGACCTTGCCGTCGCGGTAGGCGTGGAACAATTTGCCGTTATCGCTCATGGCTCCATTGACGAAATCAAAAGCGCGTTTTGCTGCGTCAATCCAGCCCGTTTCGCCCAACGCGACGCCGGCATGTGTCATGGCAGCGATCATCAGCCCGTTCCAGTCTGCGAGGACCTTGTCATCCCACCCGGGTCGAATGCGTTTGTCGCGTTCCGCCATTAATCGATCACGGCAGTCAGCGAGGATTGCTTCGTCCTCCGCCGAATAAGGGCGGTTATTGTTAGTACGGTTGAGGATATTTTTACCCTCCCAGTTACCGGTGGCCTGGATGTCATAGGCCTCGATAAAGAGCGGTGCGTGTTGGTCGAGGACCGTTTCGATTGCGGTCTGATTCCAAACATAGAACTTACCCTCTTCGCCTTCGCTATCAGCATCCAGCGTTGCGGCGAACCCACCACCCTCGGCGATCATCTCCCGCAACACCCAATCGACGGTTTCTTGTGCTCGCAATTTAAAAAGGGGCTCGTTGGTTTCTTGCCAGGCCCAGGTCAGGAGATCGAGAAGCTGGGCGTTGTCGTAGAGCATTTTCTCAAAGTGAGGGGCGAGCCATATTGCGTCGGTTGAATAGCGCGCAAACCCACCGCCCAGATGATCATAAATGCCGCCCTGACACATTTTTTCCAGGGTGAGGAGGACGATCTGTTTGAGGTCCTCATGGCCGCATCTTTTGTGGGTACGCCACAGAAGTTCGAGAATTGAGGGGTTGGGAAATTTTGGCGCGGTGCCGATGCCGCCGTTTACGGTGTCATATTCCTGGGCAAGTCGTTGGGCGGCCCGCTCGACGATGTCGAGGTCGATCTCACCACCGCTTTCCGACAGGGCCATTTCAGACAGCGATTCCCGGAGTGTCGAGACGTTTTGGCTGATGGCGTCCTGTTTGTCAGTCCAATAGCCATGAATGGTGTTTAAGACGTCTGGAAAGCCCGGTCTACCATATTTTGATTCCGGCGGAAAATAGGTACCTCCCCAAAACGGCTCGCCTTCGGGTGTGAGAAACATCGTAAGGGGCCAGCCGCCTTGTTGCCCTAAAAGCTGTAGAGCGTGTTGATAGATCGTATCGAGGTCAGGACGCTCTTCACGATCAACCTTGATGTTAACGAACAGCTCGTTCATCTGGTCCGCGATGTCTTTGTTTTCAAAGCTCTCATGCGCCATGACATGACACCAGTGGCAGGCGGCATATCCGACAGAAAGCAAGATCGGTTTATTCTTGGATTTAGCCTCTTCCAGCGCCTCTGGTCCCCAAGGTTGCCAATCAACCGGATTGTCGACGTGTTGCAGCAGGTACGGACTTGTTTGATCGGCGAGGCGGTTCTTGGCCATTTATCTGCTCATTGCGCGTTTTGTGAGGTCTTATGTCAGAGTAGAGGAGCGCTGGATGCGACGCAATTAATCTTGCTTCACGGTGATGTTTCTCTTGTCGTGATCGTGTTGCTGGGTGATTTTGGTGATATGAGCAGTGTCACTATATTCGCGCCATCAAGTGGCGCCGGGGCGGCCGGACTGGCGGTGATCCGTATTTCAGGCCCCGCCAGCGGGGAAGTCCTGCAGTTACTTTCTGGCAAGATGTTGCCAGTGCCGCGTTATGCGACGCGAGTGACGCTATCTGACCCGAGAAACGACGAAACCATGGATGACGGTTTGGCGTTGTGGTTTCCGGCCCCAGCGAGCTTTACCGGCGAAGATGTCGCCGAACTCCACATTCATGGTGGGCGCGCGACTGTGGAAGTAGTCTGTTCTGTGTTGGGAAGCCTCAATCATTGTCGTATAGCGGAACCGGGTGAGTTTAGTCGTAGGGCGTTTGATAATGAGAAGCTGGATCTCGCCGAAATTGAAGGTTTGGCAGATCTCATCGCTGCCGAAACGGGAGCACAGCGTAAGCAGGCCCTGCGGCAATTATCGGGCGGCATTAGCGAAGTTTATGAAGGTTGGCGCGACACGCTTTTGCGGCTTTTGGCACATGCCGAAGCGGCAATAGATTTCCCCGAAGAGGATCTTCCAGATAATCTTCTCTTTGACACAAAACACAATATCTTGGGTATTTCGCAGAGCATAACCCACTACATAAAGGATAACCGTCGGGGCGAAAGACTTCGTGACGGATTCCAGATCACCATTGCTGGGCCCCCGAATGCGGGTAAATCAAGTCTGTTAAATGAATTGGCGCGCCGCGATGTGGCGATTGTTTCAGAACAGGCCGGAACAACGCGTGACGTTATCGAAGTGCGGTTGGATCTAGGCGGATTTCCGGTGACGATTGCGGACACGGCGGGGATGCGCTCCACAACGGAATTGATTGAGGCGGAGGGTGTTCGGCGCGCTAAAAATCGTGCCGAAACGGCAGATTTAACGATTTATGTCGTTGATGCCTCCATTGAGGAGTTCGATTTAGAGATTCGGCCTTTCGTTAAGGCTGGCGATGTTATTGCTTTTAATAAGGCGGATCTTGTCGATGAAGAGGCTAAATTTCCGCAAATAAACGATGTGGAGACGATCTTGACCTCGGTTAAGACCGGATTTCAGCTAGATACGTTAATCGAGTGTGTAACGGGGAAGGTCCGTGCGGCGCTATCAGAGAATGCTGGTCCGCCGCCATTAACGCGGCTTCGGCACCGCGAGGCTTTACGGGATTGTTGTTCTGCTCTTACCAGAGCCCTTGACGCTGCTGAGGCTGAGCTGATGGCCGAGGATTTGCGGCTTGCCGCGCGGGCGCTTGGTCGAATTACTGGCCGGGTGGACGTCGAAGACATCCTCGATGTTATTTTTGGTGAGTTCTGCATCGGCAAATAAAGTAGTGGAATGTTTCACGTGAAACATTGTCTCAATGCTGGTTTCCTTTGACATGGCAGATGGACGCTTCTAAATACCCGATATGAATAAGTACGACGTCATTGTTATAGGCGGGGGCCATGCTGGTTGTGAGGCGGCGGCTGCATCCGCACGCCTTGGGGCGTCGACGCTTCTGTTGACCCACAAGATAGAGACAATCGGCGAAATGTCCTGTAATCCGGCTATCGGCGGGCTCGCAAAGGGACATTTGGTGCGCGAGATCGATGCTCTTGATGGCGTGATGGGCCGGGTTATTGATCGCGGCGGCATCCAGTTCCGGATCTTAAATAAAAGCCGTGGCCCGGCGGTGCGAGGCCCGAGGGCGCAGGCTGACCGCAAGCTCTACCGCGAGGCAATGCAGGCAGAGCTCGGCGAGCAACAAAATTTGGATATTTGTGCTGGAGCTGTCGAAGACCTTCTGTTTGACGCCGATGGCGCTGTCTCTGGTGTTTGTCTTCTCGATGGATCTGAGATTTCTTGCGGTCGCGTTATTCTGACAACGGGCACGTTTTTGCGTGGTGAAATTCATATTGGCGAGGAACGCCATGCGGCGGGGCGTGTGGGTGAGGCGCCTTGCCTTGGCTTGTCAAAAACGTTGGATAACGCAGGCTTCGCGTTAGGGCGCCTTAAGACCGGTACGCCCCCGCGTTTAGATGGTCGAACGATTGATTGGCAAAGTTTAGTTGTCCAAAAGGGAGATGCGGTACCAGTTCCATTCTCTTTTATGGCGGATACTATTACGACGCCGCAGATTAATTGCCATATAACGGGCACGACGCAGATTGGTCACGAGATCATTCGGGCTAATTTGGACCGCGCGCCGATGTATTCGGGTCAAATTGAAGGAACGGGGCCCCGATATTGCCCGTCAATCGAGGACAAGGTTGTACGGTTTGCCGATAAGGAGCGTCATCAGATTTTTCTGGAGCCCGAAGGCTTGGACGATCACACGGTATATCCCAACGGGATTTCAACCAGCCTGCCCGCAGATGTTCAGGCCGCGTTTCTGAAAACGATTCCCGGGCTGGAAACAGCGGAAGTGATCCGACCCGGTTACGCAATTGAATATGATTATGTCGATCCACGTGAATTACAGCCAACGCTGGAAACCCGCAAAATTGCGGGGCTGTACTTCGCAGGGCAGATCAACGGAACCACCGGATATGAAGAGGCCGCGGCGCAAGGCCTAATGGCCGGCCTAAATGCTGCGCTCGCTTGTGGCGGCGGTGAGCCATTTATTCTTGATCGCGCGGACGCTTATATCGGGGTTTTGATCGACGATCTTATTTCGCGCGGGACGTCAGAGCCCTATCGTATGTTTACCTCGCGGGCGGAATACCGACTACAGCTTCGTGCCGATAATGCCGATCAACGCCTTACGCCAAAAGGGATTGTTGTTGGCTGTGTTTCTCCTGCCCGGGCAACACGCTTTACTAAAAAAGCCAATGCGTTACGCGCTGCACGCGACCAATTGTCTAATCTGACAGCGTCGCCTAAAGCGCTTTCTGAACACGACATAACGGTTACCCAAGACGGCAAGAAGCGCAACGCGCTCAGGCTTTTAGCATATCCCGAGATCACGATAGATCGTTTGTCGGTAATGTGGCCAGAATTGAGGGGGTTGCGGCAGGACGTTGTCGAACAGATGGAAATCGAAGCCCGCTACGCGACGTATCTTGAACGCCAAAATGCCGATATAGAGGCGTTTCGCAGAGACGAAGCCTTGGAAATTCCGCCAGATTTGGATCTGGATGCTGTGGGAGGGCTTTCGAATGAAGTCCGGGAGAAGCTTAAAGTCGCTCGCCCCGCCAGTTTTGGGGCGGCCGCCCGCATTTCCGGCGTTACGCCTGCGGCGCTAACAGCCCTGTTGCGTTATGTTCGCCGTCGCGAACAAGCGCCAGTTTAGCGATTTCTAAGTGACTGACGCGCCTCTGACGGCGGCGGATTTTGCCAAAAAGGCTAATGTTTCACGTGAAACATTAGCGAGGCTGCAGCGCTACGCTGATCTTCTCGTTAAGTGGCAGAAATCCATAAACCTCGTCGGAGGCGATACGTTAAACGACCTGTGGCGCCGGCATTTCTGGGACTCTGTTCAACTTGCATCATTGGTGCCTGCTGATACGCGGGTTATTACAGACTTTGGTAGCGGTGCCGGCTTTCCTGGTTTGGTGCTTGCGATTTTGCTCGATACAGAGATTAATCTCGTTGAGTCCTCCGGAAAAAAGATAGCATTTCTGCGGGAAGCGGCGCGCGTTAGTGGCGCGCGCGTCCATCTCCATCAGGGACGCATTGAGAAGCTTTCTCTTCCCAAAAGTGATTTGATCACTGCTCGGGCGTTAGCGCCGCTTAACCAATTGCTGGATTTTGCGGTGCCCAACCTCAAGCCCCAAGGGTTCTGTTTGTTTTTAAAGGGCGCCCGTGCCGAGGAAGAATTGACCGACGCTGTGAAAACACGGAGTATGACGGTGGAGCGTACTCAAAGCGTTACAGACCCTAACGGGGTTATTCTTTCAATTCGGGAAATCTCGCGAGATGGATAACGGAAATCCCTCAGAACAAACCAATAATGCTGACGTGTCGTTGGAGCGGTCAAAAGGTCGTATTCTCGCGATTGCTAACCAAAAAGGGGGTGTTGGGAAAACGACGACAGCGATAAATTTATCAACCGCTTTGGCGGCTGTTGGCCGACGCGTTATTTTGTTGGATTTGGATCCACAGGGAAATGCGTCAACCGGTGTTGGCGTCGACCGCAACGCCGCAGAAATTGGCAGTTACGAAGTACTCATTGATGGCGCTTCGATCGATGATGCAATTGTGGAAACAGAAGTCCCCAATCTATCGCTGGTGCCGGCTTCAATTGATTTGTCTGGTGCCGAACTTGAGCTGGTTGAAATTGAGCAACGAGAATATCGACTGCAGAAAGCATTTGAAGAATTTTCTGGGGAGTATGATTACGTTCTTATCGATTGTCCGCCAGCGCTGGGGTTGCTTACGCTAAACGCCCTGGTTGCTTCTGACGGGGTTCTTGTCCCGCTGCAATGTGAGTATCTGGCCCTAGAGGGGCTTAGCCAGTTGGTGCGGACCGTAGAACGTGTGGCCGATGCCTTTAATCCGGGGCTTGGGATTCAAGGTATTGTGCTAACCATGTATGACGCCCGCAACAATCTAAGCAATCTGGTTGCGGATGATGTCAGATCCTATTTTGGGGACGTTGTGTACAGCACTCAAATTCCCAGAAACGTGAGGGTTTCTGAGGCGCCTTCTCACGGAAAGCCGGTTTTACTGTATGATTTTCAATGTACCGGAGCACAAGCTTACATCCACCTGGCGGGTGAAGTTTTGCGCCGCGAAGAAGGAGCGCTTTCATGAATCCGCCCAAATCACGCGGCAGCCAACTTGGTCGTGGCTTGTCGGCCCTTCTAGGAAATGAATCGGTAGATATACCTCAGAATAATAACACAACAGGTAAAAGTACCGAGCCCCAAGGCTTCTCTTTGATGCCGGTAGAGTTTCTTGTACAGAGCCCGCTGCAGCCGAGGCGTGTTTTTTCGCAGGAAGATATCGACTCGCTGGCTAAATCGATCAAAGAGCGTGGCATTTTGCAGCCAATTTTGGTCCGCCCAAGCGCAGCCGATGCTGATGAGTACGAGATTATTGCTGGTGAGCGTCGCTGGCGCGCCGCGCAAGTCGCTCAGCTGCACGAGGTTCCTGTCATCATCAAGGAGATGAATGACGAGGAAGTGCTTGAAGTTGCCCTCATAGAAAACATTCAGCGGGCCGATCTAAATGTGCTTGAAGAGGCTTTCGGATATCGACGGTTGATCGATGATTTTAATCATACCCAAGATAGTCTTGCATCGGTGCTTGGGAAAAGCCGCAGCCATATAGCGAATACATTGCGGCTACTCGTATTGCCCGATGGCCTAAAAAAACTGCTGGCGGAGGGCGCAATTTCAGCGGGTCATGCGCGCGCCCTTATTGGCGCTGTAAACCCCAAGTCGATTGCCGACGAAATCGTCAAGCGTGGCCTCAATGTTCGCCAGGTTGAAAACATGGTTAGGTCATCCAAGGAGGAGCCCAAAACGCCTCGGCTGACATTAAAATCAACGGAAAAAGATGCTGACACGTTGGCATTGGAGAGATCACTAACGGATGTGCTCGGTCTCAATGTTGAGATTGATTTTGACGGCAGCGGTGGCAAGTTGAGTGTTAAGTATAAGACCCTCGATCAGCTGGATGATATTATCCGTAGATTGAGTGATAGCGAATAGTGCTAGGACGGCAATTTAACGCCTGGTGTTTCCCAGAGCCCGCCCGATAGCGCCTAGCCGTAAAAGGGTCTGATCACAAACTGTATCGGCTGGCATGCCGGTGGTTTTGCATTGTACTTCAGCTTCCGATAATGCCGTCAGCGCTAAACCGAGTCGGTTCGTTGGCCACATCCGAAGTTGGCCGCGAAACAAATCAGCCTGTTTGAAGAAAACCGGCGGGCGTAAAGACTTCAAGGCCACATCAACAGATTTACCCTCATCAACCGACCCTGACGCTAAATGCAACCGTTGAAAATGTCGTGCCACCGCTCGTAGAATACTGATCGCGGCCAACCCTTCGCGACGCGCCCTATCCATTAAATGGGTCAAACGGTCAATGTTCCCGGCGGCGGCTGCGAACGCAATATCGTCAAGAGTCATCGACGCGCTGTCACCAATACAGGCGATCGCATCTTCTAGGCTGACCTCGCCCCCTTCTCCCATATACAAGCGTAGCTTTTCCAACTCTGACCGGCTCACCATCCGATCACTGCCTAAGTTTTCCAGTAGAAATGCCATGGCGTCGGCTGAAACCCGCATATTAGATTGGCCAAGCGATTCAGAAATAACGTCTCTGAGAGCCCTACCTTCATCTGCATAGCAGGGGATTGCGGCGGCACATTCCGCGCCCTCAAAAGCCTTTCGCAACTTTGATCGGGGGCTCAGATTGCTGGCCTCGACAATCACCAGAGCATCCCCTGTTGGATTGTCACAGAAATCTGTCAACGGACTGGCGACTGTATCTGTAGCGTCCCTTATGCGGACGACGCGCCGCCCCCCCGTGAATGCAATTGCGGCGGCTTCATCCGATAGCCGCGCCGCATCTTCCCGCAGGTCATTGGCGGGAATTTCTGCAATGCGAAATGGATCTTTGAGGTCTTCAACAATTGATTTTGTCAGCAACCCTGCTCGTTCGCGCACCAAGCCCATATCGGGGCCGTATAACAAAATTGCACGGACGGCCTCAGGCGGGGAAGCGACGAAACTTGCGGCTTTGCCGGCAGATATCTTCATTTAGCGGCGACGGGGAACAACAGCTTTAGGTTCGCCGAACGCCGCCGGGTTCCTGAGCGCTGTTGCAACGCGCAACCGAATCTCTTCGGCGAGAGAACGAAGTGCCCGATTGCGGGCATCGTTCTCGGCGCTCAGCGTTGCGAAGTCTGAATCCAATACATTGTAGCTGTTCGTCGACAAGACGCTTCCTGTAAAGGTGCGTTTACCCCCGGCGACGTGGGTTAGGACGAACTTCGCGGTAATCGAAAGATTGGCTCTCGTCGCGGATTCGTCTTTACGGATGTTAATGTTACTCTTTGATTCATTGAGCTCGATTTTTAACGTGTAGTCTGATTTGCGGTCGCTCGCCCGCGGCGCCATCCGCTCAAGTAAAAAATTTCGGAGTTTTTGTCCGCTGCGGTCGTTGATCTGTCCGATCGAAACAGAAGCGAGGGCCTTTGCATTGGCGCCCCCGGCCTGACTGTAAAGCGGGCTAAATCCACAGGCTGTTAAAGCCAAGCACAGGGCGCTAGCCAAAACTATAAATACAGTTCTGGTGACGGATGTCGTGCGCCGTGTGATGGGCCCGCTACCCATGCACAACGTTAATAATCTTGTTGGGAACATATATGATCCTGTTCACGGTCTTTCCTTCAAGGGCGGCGGCGACTGCAGGCTCTGCAAGTGCCGTTGCTTCGGCGGTTTCTTGGTCGACATCATGCGCCAGTTCTATGGTTGCTTTCAATTTGCCTTTTATCTGAACGGCGATCGTTACGGTTTCTTGAACCATTAAAGATTTATCGGCCTGCGGCCACCGTGTTTCAAATAGCGGTGTTTCGTTCCCGAGTTGCTGCCATAATTCTTCGGCTAAATGGGGCATCATGGGGTTAATCAACTGAACCATGGTTTCTAAACCTTCGCGCAAAACCCATTGTTCTGCAGCATCAACGCTTTTCATATTTGAAAGTGTATTCACCAGCTCATAAATGCGGGCAACCGACCTGTTGAAGTGAAACCCTTCTAGATCCTGAGTTACGCCGTTGATCGTTTGATGAACCTGTTGCCTGACTGCGCGTAGGTCTTTGTTGAATAAACTAGGCTCCGCCATTTTTTCGTTATGAGCATTTTCCGCAACGAGGCGCCATAGCTTGTTTACAAAGCGCCATGATCCAGCGATTCCAGCGTCGGTCCATTTGAGATCGCGTTCTGGCGGGCTGTCTGAAAGCATGAACCAGCGAGCCGTGTCCGCGCCATAGGTTGCGATAATGTCTTCCGGGTCGACGACGTTTTTCTTTGACTTGCTCATCTTCTCCGAGCGCCCGACCTGGACCGGGGACCCATCCTCAACGCGTTTGAGTACGCCGTTGCTGCCACTCTCGATTTGGGTCGGCTGCAGCCATTCGCCATCATCGGAACGATAGGTTTCATGGCAGACCATGCCTTGTGTAAAGAGACCTTCAAAAGGCTCGGCGATGTCTAAATAACCGCATTTTTTCATGGCTCGGGTAAAAAAGCGCGCGTAAAGAAGATGTAAAATTGCGTGTTCAATGCCACCGATATATTGATCTACCGGCATCCAGTATTCGATAGCGGCTGTGTCGACCGGCTCGTTGGCGCGTGGACTGCAGAACCGTGAAAAATACCAGGATGATTCAACGAATGTATCGAGCGTATCGGTTTCTCGTTCCGCGGCGGCGCCACACTTGGGACAATCGACATTTTTCCATGTTGGATGCCGATCGATAGGATTTCCAGGTTGGTCGAAATCAATATCATCAGGCAAGCAAATCGGCAGGTCGTCTTCGGGGGCTGGAACGGTGCCGCAATCCTTGCAGTTAATGATCGGGATAGGGCAACCCCAGTATCTTTGACGAGACACGCCCCAATCACGTAGCCGATAATTTATTTCGCGCTGGCCAATATCAACATTTTCTATGGCGACGGCGACAGCTTCTTTGGCGTCAGCCAAATCCAATCCATTTATGAATTCTGAATTAGCGTGCACCCCATCATCGGTATAGGCGAGGTCAGCGACCTCGAATTCATCTGGGTTTGCATCAGCAGGGATAACCACCGGAATGACGTCCAGGTCATATTTGCGGGCAAAGTCCAGATCTCTTTGGTCGTGCGCCGGGCAGCCGTAAATCGCTCCTGTGCCGTATTCCATTAAGACAAAGTTAGCGACGAATACCGGGATCGTTTTGCCCTCAATAAGGGGGTGCCTGGCACGCAAGCCTGTATCGTACCCTCTTTTCTCTGCTTTTTCTAAAGCGGCTTCCGTTGTGCCGATGGCGCGACATTCCTCAATGAAGGCCGTCAGGTCTGCATCGCCTTCAGCAAGTTCTGAGGAAAGCGGGTGGTCGGCGGAAATTGCGCAGAACGTGGCACCAAAAATTGTATCGTGCCGCGTCGTGAAAACTTGTAACCGGTCGTCCCGGCCCTCAAGGCCGAACCATACCTTCATGCCCTCCGAGCGTCCGATCCAGTTTTCCTGCATCACGCGTACCTTGGCGGGCCAGCGTTCCAGTTGTTTTAGGTCTTCTAACAACTCTTCTGAAAAATCAGTGATGCGGAAAAACCATTGATCCAGCTCACGCCGTTCGACTGCGGCCCCTGATCGCCACCCAAGGCCATCGATGACCTGCTCATTCGCAAGAACGGTATTGTCCACAGGGTCCCAATTCACCCAGCTTCGGCGGCGATAAACGAGGTCATGTTCCAAAAACTTGAGGAACATTTTTTGTTCATTCTGATAATAGCCGGGATGACAGGTGGCTAGTTCACGCGACCAATCCAGCGCTAAGCCCATCTTGCAGAGCTGTGATCGCATGGTCGCAATATTTTCATAAGTCCACTTCCCGGGATGGACACCTTGTTCCATCGCGGCGTTCTCCGCTGGCATTCCAAAGGCGTCCCAGCCCATGGGATGGAGAACGTTGAAGCCCTGCGCCCGCTTGTACCGAGCGACGACATCGCCCATCGTGTAGTTTCGCACATGGCCCATATGGATACGTCCTGACGGATAGGGGAACATTTCGAGGACGTAATATTTAGGCTTCTCGGGATCAATTTCGACATTAAAGCAGCCAGTCTCATCCCAGCGTTTTTGCCACTTGGACTCGGTTTCTTTAACGTTATATCGGGTTGCGGTGGATTCGCTCGTCATAATGAAGACGTCTTATAAAATGGGTAGCTCACATCGTAAGCATCTGCGCGGCAGACTTTCTCATGCTCCTGCGAGAGCCGCAAGAACAGAGAGCGTTTTGTACACGATTTGGCTTAGTTGGCTTGAGGTGGGCCTTAATTAGCTTTGGATGCAACCAGTCGAAGTTGGCGCGCTCGTGTCAAAATTTGATTTTCCAGGTTTACGGCCGTGTCTTTTGATACGGCGCCGCTGCGCCAGCTATTGCCGGTTGCGCTCTGCTGTCGAAAAACGGAAACCCGAATGCCGTCTGCGCGCAACTGCCGCCCTAAAATGTAAACGCTCATCTTGTAGCGTTCAGTAGGTGATTCAGGCGGAGAATACCAATCAGTGATGATAACGCCGCCAAATGGGTCGGCGGAGGAAAGCGGCATAAAAGAGACGGTATCCAGTGAAGCGCGCCACAAAAAGCTATTTACAGCGATACCGGAACCGCCACCGCCCTTGTTCTTTGACTTTCCAAGATTAAACAAATCCAAGCCGCCATCACCAAAAACAGTGGCCTCTTTGCCTTTTAGCTCGGATTCATAAATATATTCACCATCCCTTTCGGGATTTTCCACGAGATAATCGTCTACGCCGCCGCTGCAAGCGCTTACAAGGAGCAACGCGCTGCAGAGACCTATGAGCTGCCTGGATTTTGTGAACATATGAGTTCCGATCCGATAAATTTGTAGTTGGCTACCAAATATAAACAGCGAATTTGGACACCCGATTATCTAATTTATGCAGTTGTCACGGAAAACTCAATAAGTAGCGGCGAATTATACGGATTTGTGTATTGGCAGCTATATACAGGCGCCTAGGGGATTAACATTTGACGCGCGCAGGGCTATAAACCACCCATTGGCATAAACAATTGAAAAGACGCCAAAAATCTGCCTGTGATATTTTTGTCACAGCGTTGCGGTTTTGTCGCACGGAGGCGTTTGAATTCTTGACCCCTTAACCTTTCAAAGGCTATGACACACTGCGTGATGTCTTGCCCTCGCTCTGAAGGCAAGTGTCCGTTTTTAAAAGTAAACTAAACTTACCTCAACCTATTTGGAGGGGAATATGAAAAAGCAACTTATGACCACGACAGCACTCGTCGCGGCAGGCGTAATTGCCTCGTCGGGTGTAGCTCTTGGTGCCAGTAAGCCGAAGCTTTCACTCGGTGGCTGGTTCGAGGGTATTGTCGGTATCGCAGACCAGGACGAAAATGCTGTCGGCAATCGTGTCGGCCTTGACGTTCATCAGGACTCTGAAGTTTTCTTCAAGGGTTCCGTAAAGCTCGATAACGGCATTTCGATCAAGACTCGTGTTGAATTGGAAGGTCAAAGCTCCAACTCAGGCGATCAAATCGATGAAGCCTATATGGGCATCAAAGGCAAATTCGGTGAAGTCCGGATTGGTTCTGAAGACAACGCGGCTCACCTTATGACTACCGGTAAAATGGGTTCATGGGCGACTAACGTTGGTCAAAACCTGAACTTTGATGTTGGTGACTGGATTGAGCGTCCGCCGGGACATCGCGGTAGCACGGTTAACCGTCTTGACCTTGGTGAAGGCGATTCCGAAAAGCTTACCTACTTCACACCACGTTTTGGTGGGTTCCAGCTTGGCGTATCCTATATGCCGAGTTTCAACGAAGGTGTTAATAATACCCCTGAGTTGACAACCTCAGCAAATCACACTGGTTATGCTATCGCCGCTCGTTATGACGGCAAATGGGATAGCGTTGGCATTGGTGCGGCTGTCGGCTATGCGGCTGTTAATCCAGCTGCTGGTTCAGATAACCAATCTGATCCGAAGGGTCTTGCTGCTGGTCTGAAATTGACCTTTGGTAAAATCACCATTGCTGGTGGTTATCATCGTGAGATGAACCTTGGCGTTGACAACAATGCTGGCAGTGGTGCAACCGTCACGAATGATGGTCAGACCGCGCTTGATTTTGGTATTAAATATGACGGAGGCAAGAACAAGTTCAGCCTCGGTTATATGACTGCTGAACATAAAGCTACAGTCGCCGCTGGTGATGATGAAGTTCAGGCTGCAATGCTGTCATATCGTCGGGCGCTCGGCCCAGGCGTTCAGTATCGCCTCAATTTCATCTATGGTGATTGGGAAGGTGAAGACATCGGTTCTGCTGATAACAATGATGGTTATGCCATCACGACATCAGTCCGTCTTGCATTCTAAGACGACCGACGTTTAAGCCTTACGGCTATAGATTTTCCCTGCAAAGGGAGATCGGGAGAGGGGCAGCATTAGCTGCCCCTCTTTTTTTGATTAAAGCGATGTCGTTTGAGCCAATAAGCTTAAGCCCATTATTAAAAGCTGGTGATTAATGTCAGCCATTCAGACTAATTTGCAAGACGTCCAGGCGCGTATTGCCGCCGCCGAGAAGGCTGCCCGCCGCCGAGAGGGAAGCGTGTGTCGCTTATTGCGGTTAGCAAATTCCACTCTACAGCCGCTATAGAAACCGTAATTTCTGCCGGTCAAACGCACTTTGGTGAAAACAGGGTTCAAGAAGCAGCTGATAAGTTTCCTGCATTAAGGAAAACGAATGCGGAAATTAAACTCCACCTCATCGGACCGCTGCAAACAAACAAGGTGCGGGATGCGGTCCAACTATTCGATGTTATTGAGACGGTTGATCGACCAAAGTTAGCAGAAGCGCTTGCGCGGGAAATGGATCGGGTCGACCATCGGCCTAATCTGTTAATTCAGGTAAACACGGGCGAAGAGCCACAGAAGGCGGGCGTTTTGCCAGTAGATGTAGATTCATTTGTGGAATTATGCCGTACTTCACTCGGCCTGCCCGTGATTGGTTTAATGTGCATCCCCCCGGTCGATGATGAGGCTGCCATGCATTTTGGGTTATTGGCTGACATGGCGCGCCGCCACGCTTTGACAACATTGAGCATGGGGATGAGCGCTGATTTCGAAACGGCGATTAGGCTGGGCGCGACTCATGTGCGTGTTGGTTCCGCAATTTTTGGGGATCGCCCGTCGTAATAGTCCGACCGAATCCCTCGATTTTTCTAGATCTGAATATCGACCACGCTGGTTTCCGTCCATTCTCTTAGAATTTTCTGCAAGTCCGAAAGCATGAATGCGACACAGCCTTCTGTAGAGGAATACCCTGCCTTTGCGACATGTAAAAAAATAGCACTTCCTGCGCCGGAAACGACGGGTTGATCATTATACCCTATTACGACAATTAGATCGTAAACGGCGTCGGTTCGCCAAAGGATTTCGTGGCGCTTTGTGGATGGCAGCGTGATCCGTCGATTATAGTCAGGATCATCAGGGTCGTCAGACCACCCATCTATTTTTGTCAAAGCGGTAGTTGGCAACACAGTCTCCGGCCGTTCAATGCGGTCAGCTCGAAAGAAGACATGCCGTAGCGAAAATTTACCGGCGGGCGTGATGCTGTCGCCCTCGCATTTAATTTTCGAAATGCCGCCGGCACCCAGCGCACATCGAAAGTTTTGTTCGTTCCAGTTGGCTACGCCAGAAGGGTATACGACTAAATTCACTACAGCGTTATACCGCGTCCTTGGTGTCCGTCAATCTATCAACGATTTGCGTTGTTTGGGGTGGGTGCTGGTGCCCCTTTTTGAATATTCAGGGTGTTATATCTTTCCAGCGCGCGTTCCATCGCTTTTGCAACGAGCGCGGGCGGCGCTCCACGCGGCAACATGTAGGGGTGTGGTTTAAAGAATGGCGTCGCTGGCGCGGCTTGAGTTTTTTGCGGCGCTTTATGTTCCTTATCCTCAGTAGGGGCCAATGTGTTGCTGGCTGCCGTACCGAGATTGGCAAGCAGCAACCCGGTTTGGGCACGTTGAGCTTTTAATATGGCGTCAGAGAGCCGCTGCTTTTCAGAAGCTGTCTTAGTTGCGACTTCCGCTGTGGCATCTTTTCGGTCCGACAGGAATTGCAAAATTTTACGCTCGTCAATTTGCGAAAGCTGCGTTGACCCGGCTTGAGCGACACTAGGTATTTGTGCATTACCGAACATTTGGGCACCAAGCGCTTTTCTGGCGCTTATTGGCATTGTGAGAGATGCAGCAGTGACGGCTGCTGAATTTGTAGAAGTTGCCGAAAGCTGGCCTGCGGCTGTGTTTTCCGTAGGGGGCTCTACCATACCGGGGGAATTTGTGTCGTCTTCCTCTTCAAAAGAAGAATTCGGAACAGCCGCTAGCTGTTCGCTGTTGCCGGGGGAATCATTGAAGATGCCCGCAATGTGTCCTTCAATCTTATCCCCCGTTGCATCTTCGACGGCTGATACAACACCAGCACCGATTAGCCCCAATGGACCGCCGAAAAGAACACTGCCAGCCATTCGCGCGCCCATACTTATCTCATCGCCCGTTATCATTCGGTAGATCGTGGAAACAACGGGTATGTGTTGTAGTGGGTTTACAATATCCAGAACGTCGGAAAAGCTTATGCCTTCTTTCTTATTTTCCCATAGTTCATTGAAAGCTATTTCGTGAGTGTCCGGCGCACCGTCGTCATCGGATGCGTGATGGATCGGTGCAGTTGCTGGGGGAAGGGATGAAATAGATTCAGGCATAGGATTCTCCAAGCCTGTTGCTGCAAGTCTCATGCCAGGAGCGCTTCGTCTTAATTCATTGATATTGTTGACGATTGTTATTTATTGGAACACTAAATCAATAGAGATTGCAGTGTTTACTCGGCAATATTTGCCGCACCTTTCGGTCTGGTGACTATCGGGGCTTTGCCGAATTCACAAGTGGGGTTGTGTTTGGCATGAAATTTCCCATCTAATAGAGCGCGTTGATTGCTGTTAGGGTGCAATCATTCATACTGGCGTCGGGCAGGAGCAGAATAATGGCAGGTGGAAAAAACATACTCCTCGTAGAAGATGATGAGGCGCTACGACAATCTCTTGTTGAACAGCTCAAACTTCATGAAGAATTTGAAACACATGCGGTATCCTCAGGAACAAATGCCCTGGCGCAAATCAAAGAACAACATTTTGATTTGCTCATTCTTGACGTTGGCCTTCCCGATATGGATGGACGGGAATTATGTCGCTTGATGCGGCGCGCTGATGTTAAGGCACCGATCATTATGTTAACGGGTGCTGATAGTGAAGCGGATACAATCCTCGGCCTTGATTCCGGGGCCAATGATTATATTACGAAACCGTTTCGGCTTGGTGTCTTGCTCGCGCGCATTCGAGCGCAACTGCGGCAACATGAACGGAGCGAGGACGCGATTTTCAATCTCGGACCGTATAGCTTTAGGCCGGCGGCAAAACTACTCCTGGAGCCAGATGAAAATAAGAAGATACGCTTGACGGAAAAAGAGACGTCGATTCTAAAATATCTGTTTCGGGCAGGGGATGCGGTTATCGGGCGCGACGAACTTTTAAACGAAGTTTGGGGTTACAATTCCGGTGTGACGACCCATACGCTGGAAACGCATGTGTATCGGCTACGCCAAAAATTGGAGGCCGACCCCTCCAATGCGCAAATCCTTGTTACTGAGCCCGGAGGTTATCGTTTAATACCGTGATCTGCAGGATTAAGACCTTGCACGCATCGTATTGCGAATAACGCCTAGCCTCTCAATTCGAGCTTCGCAAATATCACCATCTTTCAGCCAAATTGGGTCTTTCATCCCTAATGCGACACCGAAGGGTGTGCCGGTGGCGATTAAGTCGCCGGGCAAAAGCGTGATGCCTTTTGTCAAATAAGCGATAAGAGCAGGAATTTTGAAGATTAGATTGGACGTATTCGAGGTTTGCCGGATATCGCCATTTACCGACAAATTTAGATCTAAATCATGCGGGTCTTTGATTTCATCTTTTGTGACAATTGCTGGACCATAGGGGCAAGTTGTGTCCAGGGATTTTCCGATATCCCATTGTCCAGCGCCGCCGAGCTGGAGGTCACGGGCGGAAACGTCATTAACGACGGTATACCCCAACACATAATCCAGCGCGTCTGCCTCGGAAACACGTGACGCCCGTTTGCCGATCACAACGCCGAGCTCTACTTCGTAATCCATGTCGTGACAGGTGTCCTCATACCAGTGAACATCATCATACGGCCCCGTTACAGACGTAGAATATTTGGTAAAAACCACGGGCTCGGTTGGGACGGCCATATTTGCTTCACGGCAATGGTCCAGGTAGTTCAGGCCAATCCCGATTACCTTCGGGGGGTGTTGAATTGGGGCATCGAGCTTTACGGCATCAAGGGCGTATTCGGGTGCTGACCAATCCGCGATTGCAGCGTTAACCTGGTCAAGCGCAGCGCTGCCACCGCGGACGATCGCTGTGAGATCGCCTGTGTCGTCAACCGGCAAACCCGCAGCGTGCAAGTCCAGAACGCGATCGTTTTTTAAAGCGCCTGGTCGTTTAACGCCATCGACAGAGAAGGTTACAAGCTGTGCCATAATGTTTTCCCAATGTTTTCGAAGTGAGCGAGGCTTTCTGAGGTTCTGCGAGGAATACACCGTGCGGGAGTTTCCGTCTACCAGCGGAATTTCTTCCGTAGTAATGTAAGCTACGGCACATTATATCAGTGTAATACGGGTTAAAGTGATGCGTCCGGAGTTAGATTTGTTGTGACCATGGAAAATGATTTTACCGTTAAGTTTTGGGGCGTTAGAGGGTCTATTGCTTGCTCGGGCCCGGAAACGCAACGCTATGGTGGCAACACAGCCTGTATTGAGATGTGGTGCGGCGACCGTCTTCTGGTTTTTGATGCCGGCACGGGCGCGCGTCCCCTCGGACTATCGCTGAGTGAGAAGATTTCAGCCCCGTTTAAGTTTGACCACCTATTCTCTCATACTCATTGGGATCACATCGCAGGTCTGCCATTCTTTTGTCCTGCATATGGTGAAGGAAATAAAATTAACGTTTGGGCAGGGCATTTGCTTCCAGATAGCGATATTGAATCAGTCCTGCGACAGGCGATGACCGAACCATTGTTTCCTGTCCCCTTGGATGTTCTTCATGCTGAAATGTCCTTTAATGATTTTATTGGCGGTGAAACACTTGAGTTTGGTGATGGCATCACTGTTCGAACGGCTGTTTTAAATCACCCCAACGGAGCGACGGGTTATCGGGTTGAATATGGCGGCAAGTCCGCCTGTTACGTGACGGATACCGAACACACGCCAGGACAGCCTGATGAAAATGTGCTTAGGCTTATTCAGGGCGCTGATCTGGTCATTTATGACAGCACTTATTCGGACGATGAGTTGTCCGCTTATGAGGGGTGGGGACATTCAACTTGGCAAGAAGGTGTACGACTTGCACAGCAGGCCGGCGTCAAAAAGCTGGCTATCTTTCATCATGATCCTGGGCGGAGCGATGACGCCCTTGATGCGATAGGCGAAGAAGCCTCGCGCTTGTTTGCAGGGGCTTTTATTGCAACAGAAGGCACCACTCTTTCGCCATGACGGCCGAGGTATCACCCTCTCAAAGCCCAGATACCGTGACCGCAAACCCTGGTCCCGACAATCCTAGTGAAATAAATTATCAGCATCTCCCTGAACGGGTGAAGCGCGCTATTCGCCATCAACAGGATGCCAGCGAGATCCTGATTGGCTGGGTTCAGCTGGCCGTGGTCAGTTTGTTCGGCACATTGTATCTGCTATCGCCCAAGACATTTGCAAATGATGCGGAATTTGCACCGGTACCCTGGGTGCTTGGTGGGTATCTCGCGTTTAGCGTGGTCAAGCTTGCGTTCGTTCATCGCCGTCGCGCACCCGATTGGTTGCTCTATCTTTCCGTTGTTCTCGATATGGGGCTGCTGTTTGGCCTCATCTGGAGTTTTCATTTGCAGTATATGCAGCCGCCTACTTTCTATCTGAAGGTGCCGACGCTGCTTTATGTCTTCATATTCATCGCGTTGCGGGCCCTTCGATTTCAGGCCCGGTTTGTCGTTGTTGCGGGCCTTGTCGCCGCAGCGGGTTGGACTCTGCTGGCCCTATATGCGATGGCGGGTCCTGATGGCGTGAAGATGATCACGCGGGACTACATCCAATATATGACGTCCAATAGTGTGTTGATCGGCGCAGAGATCGATAAAGTGGTCTCTATCCTGACCGTCACGGCAATTATCGCGGTCGCTATTTCTCGGGCGCGGCATTTGCTGGTTCGGGCGGTTGCTGAAGGCGCTGCTGCGCATGACCTCTCTCGCTTTTTTGCGCCGGAGATCGCGCAACAGATCACCGCCGCTGAACAGAAAATAAGTATCGGCGAAGGCCAGGCTCGTGAAGCAGCGATTTTATTCTGTGATATTCGCGGGTTTACGGTCTTCGCAAATACCGTTTCACCGACTGTTTTGATGGCGGCTTTAGCGGAGTATCAATCCCGCATTGTCCCGATCATTCGCGAGCACGGCGGCAGCATTGATAAGTTTATGGGCGACGGCATCATGGCAACATTTGGTGCGGCGGTAACAACAGATAGTTTTGCTGCCGATGCATTACGCGCGGTCAATGATATTATGGTTGAAGTAGAGCGATGGAATGTGGATCGCGTTGGCGCAGAGAAGCCGATTTTGCGGGTCGGTGCTGCTTGTGCCGCCGGGCGGATAATTTTTGGCGCTGTTGGTGATGAAACGCGGCTGGAATACACGGTCATTGGTGATGCGGTCAATCTGGCGGCGAAGCTCGAAAAGCAAACCAAGGAAGAAGTTGTCAAGGCATTGACCGATGCGAAGACGCTCAAAATTGCGGAAGCGCAGGGTTTTGATGCAGGCGATGACATTGAGCGCCTCGCCGCCAGGAAGGTTGAGGGTATCGACGTTCCCGTGGACCTCGTGGTTCTTGCTAAATAGCGTCGGTTATCGGTAGGGGTCGGCGGCGTCCCGCAGACCGTCACCCAAGAAGTTAAACGCCAACACAATAATAACAACCGGTAGGACCGGCAGCATCAGCCACGGATAGAGCGCGACAACATTCATGTTCTGCGCTTCTGCAAGGAGTACGCCCCAGCTGGTGATCGGGGGGCGCAGTCCAAGCCCGAGAAAACTTAGCGCCGTTTCACCAAGTATCATGTTCGGCACGGAAAGTGTCGCCGATGCAATCAGGTGGCTCATAAAGGAAGGCAGCATATGGCGGCCAATGACTCTCTTTGGTGGTGCCCCCATAAGAACCGCAGCAGTGACAAAGTCTTCCTCGCGGACGGCAAGAAGTTTTGAACGCACCGCGCGGGCGAGCCCGGTCCAGTCCAGCAGGCCGAGAATTATTGTGATACCAAAAAATACGATCACCGGGCTCCATGTCACCGGCAAGACGGCTGATAATGCCATCCAGAGTGGAAGTTCGGGAAATGATCGCAATATCTCGATGCCGCGCTGGGTGAGGTTATCGACCCAGCCGCCGTAGTAACCGGCGAGCCCCCCGATGACGATGCCGAGAATAAAGCTAATTGCGATCCCTAGTAGCCCGACGGTTAGGGATATGCGGGCGCCGAGAATAATGCGCGAGAGCATGTCTCTCCCGAGACGATCTGTGCCGAAAAGAAACAATGTTCCCCCTGCTGCGGGACAGACAAAATGAACATCAGATCGGAGTAGATTCCAAAAATCATATGAATCACTACGGCAAAAGAACCTGAGTGGCTGAACCTTGGACCTGTCCTCGGTATATTCGCGCTTCAGATTCTCCATATTAAGCTGGTATTTGAAGCCATACACGAATGGCCCAACAAACTTGCCGTCATGAAACAGGTTCACGGACTGCGGCGGCGCATAGATATGATCGATGTTACGGGTATGGAGGTCGTAAGGCGCGATTACCTCACTGATCAGGATGGATCCATACATTAGTAAAAGCACGATGCCTGAACAAACGGCGAGGCGATGGCGTTTTAATCGCCACCACATCATGGTCCATTGAGACGCCATATAGAGCCGTTCTTGGTCGGCGGTAAGGGTCTCTGCCTCATGGGGCTCGAAGGGCTCAGGGGAGACCCAATGATTGAGTTCGCCGGACTCTTTGCGAGGGCTGTCTGTCATCGCGACGGCCCTCCCTGAAATCGAATTCTGGGGTCAAGAAAGGCGAGTGCTAAATCTGATAGAAAGACGCCGACGACAGTCAGCGCGGCGAGGAACATCAGGAACGATCCTGCGAGATACATATCCTGGCTGCGCAGCGCGTCCAGTAGCATCGGGCCCGTCGTCGGCAAAGAGAGAACAACGGAGACAATCGCTGCACCACTAACCACTTGTGGCAGCAGGCTGCCGATATCTGAAATGAAGGGATTAAGAGCAACGCGCAGGGGATATTTCAACAATAGTTTCCGCTGCGGTAATCCCTTGGCACGACCGGTGACGACATACTGCTTCTGTAATTCGTCCAACAGATTTGCGCGCAGGCGCCTAATCATGGCGGCTGTCCCTGAGGTGCCAATGACGACGACCGGCACCCATAAATGTTCCATGACGGACAGCAGTTTGTCTCCACTCCAAGCGGCGCCGACAAATTTTGGATCCATTAACCCGCCAAACGAAGTACCGAAATAGGTGTTGGATATATAGAGCAAGACCAGCGCGAGCAAAAAGTTAGGCGTCGCGAGGCCAAGAAATCCAATGAATGTTAGCCCGTAATCACCCCAGCTATATTGATGGGTTGCGGAATAAACGCCGATCGGAAAAGACATTGCCCAGGTAAACAGGATGGTCGTGATGGAAACGAGAAAGGTTAGCCATAAGCGGTCACCAACAACTTCTGAAACTGGCAGGTTATATTCAAAGGAATAGCCAAAATCTCCCTGCAACATGCCAAAGACCCAGAAGACATATTGCTCCCACATAGGTTTATCCAAGCCGTATTGCTCCCGAAGGAATGCGATCTTTTTCTCGCTGACTGCTTCACCCTGGCTTTGTAGCTCGGCAACATAGGACGATAAATAATCGCCCGGTGGCAGCTGGATGATGACAAAGACGATCAGGCTGATCGCCAACAAAGTTGGGATCATGACCAGTAGGCGATGGATTAAATAACCAAACATGATCGCCTCACTTCTTTGCGAACCAGAAGGAATCGGGGTGGCTTATGCCGAAATGGGCTCCCGGGTTCCAGTTATAAACGGCATCCTTTGGTACGTTCTGAAGGCGGTTGTTGGCAATCACCGGCTGCGGAACGCCTGCAACAACGCCGATAGAGAAAACCTGGTCGGCGTGAATGCTAAGCATATCGTGCCAGATCTTCTCCCGCTTCTTCGTGTTGCTGGTATTTCGCCAATCTTTGTAGAGCGACATCAATTTCTTTGCTTCAGGTGTTGCGGGTTCCTCCCCGACAGTGCCACCAGATTGAAAATACTGTCCCCATTTGGGCCACTGCAATTGCTGCTGTGATGTTGGCGCAAGCTCTTGCGGGCTAATATCAGCCGTTGGCAATCCGTTTTCGTGACCCGACCAAACCGAGATCAGTGTTTCGCCGGCGAACACCCGATTGCGAAATATTTCGCGCTGGCTGGGCCGGTTATACAGCTTGATGCCAATTTTCCGCCAGGTGTCGTGAATGAGTTCTAGGACAACCGTCTGCTCTGTGTCTTCACCGGGCGTTTCAACGACGATCTCCATTGGACGGCCATCAGGCAGCAGGCGCAGGCCATCGTCATTCCGTTTTGTCAGCCCAAGGCCGTCGAGCAGTGTATTGGCTTTCTTGAGATCAAGCGTTGCCCACCGCTTGCTGTATTCTGGTTTATAGAGTGGGCATTGTGGGAGAACTGTATTGTTCCCCTCGTGAGTCAGACCAAAATACACAACCTGATTAATCTCGTGACGGTCGATGGCAAGGGATAGTGCGCGGCGGAACCGGACGTTTCTGAACAGCTTGCGCCAAGCCTTATCGTTGGCGTTGAGATTGGGGAACATTGCAAAATGCGATCCTTTGGCGGAACGCCATAGCCGTACCTTGTAGCGATCCAGCTTCTCCCCTTTTTTAAGAAAGGTGTAGTCGCTGAATTTCAAATAACGCGCCTGAAGATCGGTTTCCCCGGCCCCTGTTTTGCCAGGAATAATTTGCGCGGCTGCGATATTGATGACCGCCTGATTTATATAGGGCAGTTGCCGCCCATTTTTATCGATACGGTGGAAATAGGGGTTTCGTTTGAACACAAACCGTTGCGCTGGCGGGCGAGTGGTTGCGACCCAGGGCTGAAGGGTTGGCAGCTTGGGGTTGTTGAAGCGATATTGGTCGTCACGTTTGTTGTGCAAAGCTGCCCAGTTTCGCCGACCCGCTTTTTTTACCTTCTTGGCCAATTTCTTGGGGTTGGCATAGCGCTTGTGCAGCGGTTTCAAATAATGCGCCGGACGATAGATGTAGAGAGGTCGGGCGCCAGCAAGGGCAGGCAGAAAATCAGGATTTGGATCGTCCCATGTATATCGGACGGTCGTCGCGTCAATTACTTCAAAGGTTGGCTTTTTTCGATTTACCAACAACCGCTTGGGTGGCCCCAACGGCGAAAGTTCGGCGTTGTTTGCAACATCTTCCCAGTAATATCGGAAGTCCTCTGCGGTAAATGGATTTCCGTCAGACCAACGGTGGCCGGGCCTTAGATACAAGGTAAATCGACGGCCATCTTCAACGGTGTACTTCTCGAGAATATCGGCTTTGAGCTTGTATTTTGGTGAAAATCCAACGAGGCGTGCATATCCATAGACCACCATGAGACGGACATCTTTGGATCGCGACATCAGCATGTTCAGCGAGCCACCGTACTGTCCCTCAACCCAATCTGCGTGGAGCTTGCTGACAACAAGAGGTGCTTTGGGTAGCCGGCTGGCGATCGGCGGGAGCTTCCCGCGCTCGATGCTTTTCGCAAAGATAGGGGGCTCTATCGGTTTGATTTCCGCCAAGGCAACGGAATGCAAAACCCCTTGTGCAAAAATAATTGCCGATAGATTGCGAAGCAACGTCACGATTTCAGGCCTTTCGCGCTTGTAGAAATGTCTGCCCGAACAAAATGATCGTCCCCTAAATCAACAAAGCCGATCTCAGTCTCGGTATCCTCTTCGTCTACCCTAAATGGCATTGGCCATTCTGCAGGATTGGAGGTCCGTCCCGCCATTAAGCTTGTAAGGTCCAGACGTCGCGAAGGGTCGGGCTCCGGCACGGCGGCCAACAGCGCCTTGGTGTAGGGATGGATGGGATTCTTGAATAATGTTTCTCGCGGGGCGGTTTCGACCATCCGGCCGGCACACATAACGGCAATTACGTCGGCAATATAATCAACGACGGCGAGGTTGTGCGAAACAAAGATATAGGTCAGCCCAAGTTCTTGCTGTAAATCCTTGAGCAAGTTTAAAATCTGCGCCTGCACGGATACATCGAGAGCGGACACGGGTTCATCGCAAAGTAACAGGTCGGGCTTTAACGCCAATGCCCGCGCAATACCGATGCGCTGACGCTGACCACCAGAGAAACTGTGTGGATAGCGGTTTAAAAATCTTGGATCGAGGCCAACCAATGCTAAAAGCTCACGGACCATTTCAACGCGATAGGCTTCGTCCCCTATCTTATGAATGATGAGTGGCTCAGAAATTATATCGTAGACGGTCATGCGCGGGTTAAGCGAGCTAAACGGATCCTGAAAGATCAATTGAATGCGCTTCCGGATCGATAACAAGTCATTGGCAGGCATTGAAACGAGATCTAGCAGATTGCCGCGATCGTTATAGGTGATGGTGCCGGCGTTTGACTCCAACGCTCGCATAATCAATTTGCTGACGGTCGTTTTCCCACTACCGCTCTCGCCGACGATACCAAGGCATTGTCCGCGCTCAACTTTAAAGCTGACGTCATCAACAGCGAGGACTTCGCCGCTAGAGCTTGAGCCGAATATCCCGCTTTTTCTAAGTTGAAATTTTTTTGTCAGGCCGGAAACGGTTAGCAGCGGCGTATCGCTGTTTTCGCCTTCCGGCCAGGCGGGTTTGTCAGAGAGTAAATGCCCAGTCGTGTGTTTAATTTCACGTAACGGCTTGAGCCGCTCTCCGGGTTCCATATCAAAACGCGGAACCGCCCGCAGGAGCGCCTTGAGATAGTCATGCCCCGGATTGTTATAGATGTCGTCTAGTGTGCCTTGCTCCAGGACCCTGCCGTGATACATGACGACAATCTCATCGGCGACGTTTGCGACGACCCCCAGATCATGGGTGATCATGAGAACCGACATGCCGAGTTCTTGCTGTAGATCGCGGATAAGCTTCAGTATTTGTGCCTGTATTGTCACGTCAAGGGCGGTGGTCGGTTCGTCAGCGATAAGCAAGGCGGGACGGCACACCAACGCCATCGCGATCATTGCGCGCTGTCTAAGCCCGCCAGATAACTCGAAAGGATACGTTCGCAGGGCCCGCGCCGGGTCCGGAAATCCGACCAGCCGCAGCATGTCCTGGGTGAGCTCCTGCCCTTCAGCTTTTGAAACATCACGATGTAAATGCAGGGCTTCTGAGATTTGATCGCCAATTGTGTGCAATGGCGATAGCGAAGTCATTGGTTCCTGAAAGATGATCGAGATGCTGCCGCCACGGACTGCTCGCATGGCGTTGCTCTCCGCATCCATTTTTGTGATATCGATTTCTGTGCCCAAATTTCTTGGATCACGGAAAAGAATTTCGCCGCCAGTAATGGTCGCCGTTTGCGGCAGGATGCGCATGATAGACTGGGAAACGACGGACTTTCCCGATCCGGATTCGCCGACCAAGGCAACGGTCTTGTTTTCAGGAATACTGAAAGACACACCTTTGACAGCCTGAACGGTCGCTTCGTGCAAACGAAACTCTACCTCCAGATCGGAAATTGTAAGAAGCGCGTTCATACAGCTAGGTCCGGCCTGGATCGGAGGGGTTTAACAATGCCGCGGGCACCGAGATTTTCCATGGTGGGAGGTGACAAGACAAGATCGTTTCTTTGCGCTGCTTTATAGGCTGCCATGGTTATCCCGTCGAAACCCAAACTGTCGAGTCAAATCGTAGCGTCGTCAGGCGATCTTTTATAATGAGCTGCATCCATCCTTGAGACCGATCTTTTTTGACGGCGAAATAGCGTAATTGGAGGTGCGTTAGCTCGCGCCACTCAATTGTCTTTTTGGACCAGCCGGTAGCTGAAATTTGATCTTCCGAAAGTTGGACGATCATACGATAGTGGCCGGCTGTTCGTATGAGAAAAATAATGAATAAGAACGCCATGAAGCCCATGATTGCAGCGGCGGTCGTTGTTACCGGGATGAAAAGTATCGGTCCTGCCGTGACACATAAGCCAGCCGCCCCGCGGCCGAAATCAGCGATAATAGCACTCTGCGGATAGGAATGTTCACTCACGACGTCACCCGTGATTCATGTCCTATGATGTTCGCCAGGATAGCGGCAGACCCAATGGCGCCATTGGTGGCGATGCCGTCTGAGGAAGGCTTGCTTTGTGCCGCCGCCGCGTTGACCGCAATCGTGAGGCTGTCTGTCGAGAGGTCTTCCTCCCATACGACCTGTAGTGTGCTTTTTTCGCTAAGGAGCCGCGCACGCAACGTTTGTTCGGTTTCCTTGCCGCCGGCATATGGCGCGATCACAGCTCTAACTTTCGCGGCGAGAACATCCATAACCGTGTTATAGCCGCCCTGTGATACGGATAATGCGCAATTGGCAAGAAGCGTCGTAAAATCTGGCCGTGCGCGCTCCAGAATGATGCCGTCCGTGATTTTTGATCGTAGTCGGTCGTAGGCGTCCGGGGGTAACGATGGTCCTGCGAGAAGACGCCATACATTATTTGCAAAAACCGTTTTTGGTCGGGCGTCGATGGCTGCGCTGAACAGGGGCTCACTGAGGGCGCCACCGCCTGCCGATACGATAACTTCATTAGCCCCGGCACTATCACCCCCGACAACAGCGCTCGGCGGTGGGTCTACGATATATCCTGTATAGCTAAGATGGTCGGCTATCTGATCGGCGAGCGGGAATGTTTTTTCAAAGGGCACGAGGTTGGGGTCGCCGTGTACGAGGACATGATCGTAATAGCGCTCTACTATTGCGACCATTTCTGGCCCACGCTCTTTTTTGTTTGGCTCAACCAGGATGTCGCGCACTGAACAGACAATTTTTGGTGCCGGAGAAAGGTCGCGAGCGGCCTCGATCATCGGTATGATTTCACCGCGCAGATGGCGTCGTCCAAAGGGGAATAATTCCGTCAGGACTAAACTTGGCTTCAGTGTCGAGACCGCCTTAAGCAGCATATCGCGTCGCGTTGATCGTAAGGCGTCATCTACAGGTTGGTCGTTATCGTCCAGCATTACGGAAAAATGCTCGTCCTTGGATCGCATGGCGGGTAGCTGGATAAAGTCGGCGGCGCCAATGTTGACACCAGGCACGTTTTTTCCGCCAGAGACGATTGTAACATCGAACCCGGCGGCCTCCATCGCACGGCTCAGCGTTGCGGCGCGTTTCAGATGCCCTATACCAAGTAGGTGCTGCACATAAAACAGCGCCTTTGGTTTCTTCGAAATCGGGGCAGCCTTACTTATCATCCGCGATGAGGCTTATATTGAGTTGGTCAATTTCCACTTTGCCGTCAGAACTCATTGAGAAAAGCTGAACAGCATCCCAATCCATTTTTTCCGGCGCCGGATTAATCATATTCCAACCCGTGGCGAGCGATACCATGGCGCGGATTATTCCTTGATGCGCTACCGCGCCAGTGGGCTCTCCGGACTCGCATATGCGGGACACCCATTCTTCGACACGGCTTCGTACATCACGAGGGCTTTCACCATTGTCGGGTCGCAGGTCAATGCCCATTTTTTGGCGTCGAATAAATTCGTCACCATATTGCTCTTTTAGGTCTTTCCCGGTTTGGCCTTCCCAATCGCCCCAGTGCATTTCGATGATTGCCGGCTCGGTTTCGACACTCAGACCCAGGAGCTCCGCAGTTTGTTGGGCGCGGGTTAGCGGGCTGGCATACCACTTAAAATCCGTAAACTCAGTCGGTACTTTCCAGCCTTCCACTCGTTTTCGGCCACCTGGGCTTAACGGAATGTCTGTTTGTCCCTGCAATCTCTTTTGTTCGTTCCAAACGGTAGGGCCATGCCGGATGAGGGCAAGCGATGTCATCGTGCTTTTCCTTTTTTGGATTCAATTAGGATAGAATCAAGTATTTGTGCGGCTTTTTGGAGTGAATGGTCCTTCTTCGTAGTCTGTTTTGCTGCCTCCCCCATGGCCGAGCGCCGGGTCGACTCTGTGAGCAACGTCCCAATGGCATCTGCGAAGTCTTTTATATTGCCCTCTTTGGTTAAAATGCCAGTTTTTCCGTCGCGAATAATTTGCCCGACGCCACCGGAGTTTCCGGCGATTACCGGCAGCCCAGCGGCTTGCGCTTCTAAAATAGCCATTCCATAGGCTTCGTTTAGGGCAGGCCAGACAAACAAATCCGCTGCAGATATTGCAGCAGCGACATCCTTACCAGACAAAGCGCCCAAAAACTTAATGCGGGCGGTTCCTAGGACGCTGAAGTCCTGCTCAACGGCCTGCCGTGTAGCGCCATCGCCAATTATCAACAATTGCCACGATAGGCCGGAAATACGCTTTAGAGCCTCAGCCAAAACCCGGTAGGACGCGTTCTTATCCCCTTCGCGCATCATCGCGACTGTGGCAAGCGTGGTTACATTGGGGTCTAAGCCGTTCGCCCGGAGCAGCTTTTGACGGTTATTTGATATGGTTTCACCCAAAAAGGAATGTTTTATAGGCAGAAAGGGCTTTAATGGCGTAACGGAAGCCGATTTTTTGAGCAAAGGCGTAATACAGGGCGTATCTACGGGATTAAGTGAAATTATGTGATCGGCCCGTCGAATGGCTTGTTCTGCCGTTGTGTGCCCGCTTGCCCACTGCCCAGTCGCCCGTTTCGGCGCGTGTGATGCTTCGGCAACAACGTAAGGAATATTCAGGAAATCACATATTTGGGGCCCAATAAGGTCAGGAGCCTTGTAATAAAGGTGGTATGTGACCCAAATTTCGGGTTTAGACGCCTTATCGGCTGTTGAATATTGCTCAGATAGCCGATTAATAATGTTTTTGGCGCGTTTTTCGAGGGTTTTTTGATGTTTAGGACTGCCCTCCCCGTTCCAACTGCGAAATTTGCTGACCAGAGACACATCATGGCCAGCGTATTTGAGCGCAGCCATTATCAGCCGTGCCATCAAGCGATCACCGGATGGTCTCGGCGAGGTTGGCGGTTTCATTGGTGCATAAAAGGCGACCCGCATTGGTGTTATATGGCTACCTTTTGCGGGCTTGGGGCGCGAAAATCAGCTTTCGATGGTATTTTGGCGCTAAACTTTAGCGCCAAAGCCTCGATACCGCTGAGGTGAGAAAAACGTTCTTCGATGATCTTGCGCCCGGCTTCACCCATTTTTACGCGTTTCAATGGCTCTTTGATCAAATAAGCAATTTTTTCGGCAAACAATTGGGGTTCTTCGGGCGTTACCAGGTATCCATTAACGCCGTCTTCTATAAGTTCCGGCACAGCGGCTTCATTGGAGGCGATGCAGGCCAGTTTTTGGCTCTGCGCCTCCATTAACACGTTTGGCAGCCCGTCCCGATCGCCATTAACGGCAATACGATTGGCTAAAACAAAGAGATCCGCGCGTTGATAGGTGTCTATGACATCCTGCTGAGGAAGGCTGCCGCGCCACTCTATTCGGTCGTTTAAGCCCGCTGCGGTAGCCTGTTTCTTCAGAGATGTCACCAATTCGCCGCCACCGATATGGGTCCATCGCCAATGAAGCTCTTTAGGTAGTGAAGAAAGTGCAGCAATAACGACATCGTGGCCCTTTTTCTCCACAGCCCGGCCAACCGTAACAATCTGGATTGGGTCGTCAGGCCGCGTGCCATCGCGAAGAGACTTTGTTTGAGGTGTGGCGGGAAATCTCTCGAGATCAAGCCCATGATAAATTAGCGTAACTTTTTCCGGTGTTGGCGCTAAACTTTGGAGATTCTCAACGGCCATTTGAGAGCAGCTTGTTGCCCAGGAGCAGTCCTGTAACTTCTCACGCTTTTCCCAGTCGGGCGTTGTCCATATATCGACGGCATGGGCGGAGACCGACCAGGGAATACCAAGTAGGTGTGCGGTATAGCGGGTTACAGACGTTGGTGTGTGCAGAAAATGGGCATGCAGGTGTGTAATTTCTGCTGGAAGCTCAGCTGCAAGCACTACCGCTTGTCCAAAGCGGCGTATTCTGTTGGGCGTAAAATCTCTCTTTAAATCATTGAACCATAACGAGAAAACGCTTTGGTATGACTGTAGTGCCCGGACATACTTCCAGGCCCTAATTAGTCGTACCGGCTCGCGATACAAATATTCTGGCAAATAGGTAACGGGAGCCGAGATCTCTTTGTGGATTGGGTGTTTTCTTGCGTCTGTTGGGTGTCGCAATGAGTATAAATGCAGGTCTAATCCGGTCTTTTCGAGGCCTAAAATTTCTTGAGCGATAAAGGTCTCTGACAGCCGAGGATAGCCCTTAAGGACAAATGCGATCTTGCCCACTGGGGCACTACCCGTTCTGGCGTGCCAATACGACGGGGCGCCGCGGGCGTTTCGACAGAATTCGGTTCGTGAGCCGGTTAACGTTATCAAGTCCGTCCAGAAGGCCGGGCACAACAATATCCGATGGTCTCGTCTGTTGTGGTAAATGCCGTAATGCTGTCGCCATCATGCGCGGGTCTCGGTTGCCATCATCGACCAAACACTTGATCATGCCCAGTTCGGCGGCTCGTTGTGAGCGAATAAGCTGTTCCTGGCGTGGTACCGTGCGTGGGACGATCAGGGCGGGCTTATCAAAGGAGAGAATCTCGCAAAATGTGTTGTAACCGCCCATTGCGACGACACCGGCGGCTTGCTTGATAAAGCCTTCGACACCCGGATCGAATGTAATTGCTTCCACTTTCGGCAAATGTTGAACGCGTTCGAGGAAGCCAGCCTGCATCTCGGGGGGCATAAAGGGTCCTAAGACGACCAAAGCGGGCAAAAGTGTATCATCGTCAAGCTCATAGGCCCGTAAAACCCAGTCAACGAGGGCGTCGCCGTCACCACCACCGCCGGCAGTAACCAGAAGATAGGGGCCATCAATTGGCGGCTCATGGCTAGATGGTCTAGTAGCGCCTTCGTCGACCCGTGGTAAATAGCCGGTATAGACAGTCTTTCTATGGACCGATTGCGGTAAATCTATTTCTTCTAACGGGTTACAAATCTGCGGCAGGCCATAAACCCATATTTCATCATAGAGATCGCGGACCACGGGAAGAGCATTTTTGCGCTCCCATTCCCGTGCCAGGGATGGCGGGTCGTCCATTACGTCTCGTAACCCCAGAACCACCGGAACGCCCCTTTTATTGAGCATTTCTAGCGTTTCACGGACTTCGCCGCGTAATCCCCCAGGCTCTTTATCCACGATAAAGAGGTCGGGATTAAAGATTTCAGCGGTATGGCGGATAATACTTGCGCGCAACGCTAGCGTTTCTTCAACGTCCATATGAAGGCTGAGAGAAGTATATTCTCCATTTCGCAGCTTAATGACGCCTGGAACCCGAACAAAATCGACGCGTGTGCGAAAATCAAAACTGCCGATGATTGGCGACCCCGACAAGATTAGTACGGACATATCTGGATGCGTTTCGACCAAGGCGTGCGCGATTGCACGGCAACGGCGCAAATGTCCGAGCCCGAAACTATCGTGACTGTATATTAATACCCGCTGCGTCATCCCGTGACTTAAGTTTGGCTATGCGCAACAAAGTCGCACAATTTCCGCGCCACTATGGCACATCACGGCTAAATTCGGGTAGCAGTTTGTGTTGATCTTCCTAAATAGAACGTGATGTCGAAGTTACCAGCGATTGCGGGTGCTTTGTCGTTGGCGTACAAAAGAGATAACGGGGAAAGGATCGCTCGACGTGGAAAAGAACATCTACGCCTATATTCTGCGCTACAGCAAACGCCAGCAAATTATGCTGACCATTATGGCGATTGCGTCGTTTCCGTTTCTTTACGCGTTTTATGAAGTCCCAAAACAAATCATCAATCATATTGGCGACGCCGCGGCAAAAAAGGGCGTTTCCTTTAACGTCGATACGTTTGGCTACGAGATGGATTCGATCACCTATCTCTTTGCGGCCTGCGGGGTCTTTCTAATTCTTGTCCTGGTGAATCAGGGCTTTAAATACGTGATCAATATCTATCGCGGCCTCGCGGGGGAACGGATGCTACGCCGTTTGCGCTACGATCTATATGGGCGGGTTCTGCGTTTTCCGCAGCCGACATTTAAGAAAGTTTCGCAAGGCGAAATTATCCAGATGATCAATGCCGAAGTAGAACCACTCGGTGGTTTTTTTGGTGAGGCGTATTCGCTGCCGATTTTTCAAGGCGGCTACTTGCTCGTGATTTTGGCGTTCGTGCTTTGGCAAAACGTTTGGTTGGCTCTGGCCGCCATTATGTTTTATCCGCTTCAGTTCTACTTTATTCCCAAGCTCCAGCGTCGCGTAAACCTGCTGAATAAAAAACGCGTGCGATTGGTCCGCGGCCTGTCTGAAAGAATCGGCGAAACAGTGTCGGGCGTTCAGGAAGTCCATTCAAACAACACAGCCCGTCTGGAACTCGCGGAGTTTTCCAATCGGCTGAACGATATCTTTTTCACTCGGTACAAAGCCTATCTTTGGAAGTTTGTGATCAAGTTTATCAACAATACGGTCAACCATCTCGGGCCATTTTTCTTTTATTCGGTCGGTGGTTATCTGGTCATCCAGGGTGAGCTTGGTATTGGCACGCTGGTTGCTGTTCTCGCCGCAAACAAAGACCTCGCAGCACCCTGGAAAGAACTGCTCAATTTTTATCAACGGCGCGCCGATGCCGCGATTAAGTATGATCAAGTTATCGAGCAATTCGAACCCATGGGAATGATGGACGAAGACCAGCAGATCAGTGAGCCTGACACTGTTGAAGCTCTTGCTGGAGATTTCTCCGCATCTGGTATTCGGCTGGAAGACGAAACCGGCCACGCCCTAATTGACTCTGCCTCTTTCGAAACGACACAAGGTAAACATGTTGCAATTGTCGGTGCTGGGGGCAGCGGCAAAGACCAGCTTGGCATGCTGTTAGCGCGACTGATCGTTTCCACTGGCGGCACGCTGACCGTCGATGGCGCACCGCTCGACAAGTTGTCCGAAGCTGTTACGGGTCGACGGCTCGGCTATGTCGGTCCAACAGCGTACATTTTCTCGACGTCGGTGCGAGATAATTTGACCTATGGCTTAAAGCATCGCCCGCTAGAAGCGCCAGACTATTCTGACGATGAAAAATCGGCCCGCGCCAAACATGACAGTGAAGCGACCCTGTCCGGAAACTCAACAGATGATACAGCAGCGGACTGGATAGATTACGCCGCCGCTGGCGCTGATGACCATGATGCGTTGACCAGGCGGGCTCTCGATGTTCTCGATATGGTTGATCTCAGAGACGACATATATGAGCTCGGACTTCGTGGCGCGATTATCCCTGAGTCCAATCCGCAATTGGTAACGCGTATTTTGGAGGCACGCG
>WLWZ01000003.1 GCA_012103315.1 Alphaproteobacteria bacterium | reverse complement strand
CGTTCCTGAAGCGCCAAAGGTCCGTTCCAAAGGAAGCTTTCGTGAGGGAAACGGCCCTCGGCGACAGTCTCAATCTTCCCTCCGAGAAAGCTCGATTACTAGATTGCTCGATGTCCGCCTCTGGCTATTAGCAGACATTGGGCCGTTGTGACTTTAGGTCGGCTATAGGTCCAACAGCAGACATGTCGGCATTGGTCATGACACCAACCGAATGACCGGTAATATTTTAGTTAGAAAGAGGGCTTTGCAGAGCGATGGCCGTCAGCTGTTTTTCTCAATCATTTTGACGAAGCGGTCGAACAGATAGTGGCTGTCCTGCGGGCCGGGGGAGGCCTCGGGGTGGTATTGCACTGAGAACACCGGTTTGTCATCAAGTCGAATGCCTTCGACCGAGCCATCAAATAGTGAGTGATGGGTTTCGCTGACGCCGGTGGGCAGACTATCGCGCTTAACCACGAAGCCATGATTCTGGCTGGTGATCTCGACCTTGCCGGTCTCAATATCTTTGACTGGGTGATTGGCGCCACGATGGCCGAGATGCATTTTCTCGGTCTCTGCCCCAAGGGCGCGGGACAGAAGCTGGTGTCCAAGACAGATCCCAAAGATCGGCTTGCCCGCGGCAAGCAGGGATTGAATGATTGGCACGGCGTATTCGCCGGTTGCGGCGGGGTCGCCAGGGCCATTCGACAGAAAGATGCCATCTGGATTACGCGCCAGGATGTCCTCAGCGCTGCAATCGGCGGGCACGACGGAGACTTCGCAGCCGGCAGCAGCGAGGCAGCGCAATATGTTGTGCTTGGCACCGTAATCAATCGCGACGACATGATGTTTGGGGGTAGTCTGTTCGACGTAACCGGCATTCAGCGACCATTGCGCTTGCGTCCAGTCATAGGGCTGGCGGCACGATACCTCTGCGGCGAGATCCATGCCATTGAGCCCAGGCCAGGCGGTGGCCTGTTTTGTGAGCGCGTCGAGATCGAATTTCTTGTCAGCGGCGTGGTAGATCACGCCGGTCGGCGCGCCATTATCCCGAATACGGCGGGTCAACTGTCGTGTGTCGAGCCCGGCGAGCCCCACCATGTTGTGAGATTTAAGCCAGTCATCGAGCGGCTTGGCGGCACGCCAGTTCGAGGGGCTGGTGATCTCGCGCCGCAAGATCAGTCCGCGAGCGGCCGGGGTGATGGTCTCAACATCTTCGTCGTTGGTGCCGACATTACCAATATGCGGAAACGTGAAGGTAATGATCTGGCCGGCATAAGAAGGGTCGGTGAGGATTTCCTGATAGCCGGTCATTGAGGTGTTGAAATAGACCTCGCCAATCGTTGATCCGGTGGCGCCGATACCGTGGCCCCAGAAGACACTGCCATCAGCGAGCACAAGAGCACCGGTGGCACCTTCGGGTTGAGCGGGGGTCGATGGCATTTGGAGCCCTTAAATAGCGGTTGCTGCGTTAGATACGGGAAGAATTAGTTTGGGTCAATGGCATAATTTCTTAAAATAATGTTGTTTATCAATAGTTTATGAAAAAACACTTTGTTGATTCCCGTTGCTGATTCCTGTAGGGTGCCGCCTTCCGAAAACCACAGACATCATTCATATGCTTCGCGAAGACATTAGCCAGGCTTTAAAATCGTCTATGAAGGCCAAGAAACCGCAATGCGTCTCGACGCTGCGGCTCATCCTGGCAGCAATCAAGGATCGTGATATCGCGGCGCGCGGCGGCGGTGGCGACTCGAATGGCATTTCTGATGACGAGATTATGAAAGTGCTGCAGACCATGGTCAAACAGCGCCAGGAAAGCATCAAGATGTATGAGCAGGGTGATCGCCCTGAGCTGGCGAAGCAGGAAGCCGATGAGATCGTGATCATTCAGGAGTTCTTGCCGCAGCAACTGTCAGAAGACGAGATCGCGACGATTGTTAATTCGGCAGTTGATGATCTCGGCGCCGAAAGCCTCAAGGATATGGGCCGGATGATGGCGCATCTGCGCGAGCACCATGCCGGCTCAATGGATTTTGGCAAGGCCAGCGCTGTTCTGAAAGAACGACTAGGCGGCGCTTGACTGTCGCCACGCTGAGGCGTGGAATGGGGCTCACGCTTTACGGAATGCAGGGACCGGCGCCGGATGGCTTTTCCGCCACAATTTCTTGATGAACTTCGAGCTCGCATCGGCCTTGCCGACCTCATCGGTCGACATGTCAAACTGACTCGTAAAGGCCGCGAACATAGTGGTCTCTGTCCGTTCCACTCGGAAAAGACTCCAAGTTTCACGGTAAGTGATGAGAAAGGTTTTTTTCATTGCTTTGGATGCGGGGCGCATGGCGACATCATTGGCTATGTGATGCGGACCGAGAACCTGTCCTTTCCGGAGGCCGTGCAACGGTTAGCGGATGAGGCTGGGGTGGCGGTGCCGGAGATGACGCCGGAGGAGCGCCAGACCGCAGCGCGGCAGGCGAGCCTGTTACAGGTAATGGAAGAAGCCTGTGTTTATTTCGAACAAAGCCTCAGATCGCCAGCCGGGCAGGCGGGTCTGAAATATCTCAAAGACCGTGGCCTGGATGACGCGACGATTGCCAACTTCCGGCTCGGCTTTTCGCCAGACAACAGAAGCGGCATCAAGACCAAATTGCTTGGCGAGACGATTACCGAAGCGCAGCTCATCGAAGGTGGCCTCCTGATAAAGCCCGATGATCCGTCCCGCCGTGATCAGTCGTCATATGACAGGTTCCGCGGCCGCGTGATGTTTCCCATTACGGATCGGCGGGGCAGGGTGATTGCGTTTGGCGCTCGAACCTTGGGCGATAACCAGCCGAAATATCTTAACTCGCCGGATACGCCATTGTTTCATAAAGGCCAGGTGCTCTACGGCTTGGCCAATGCGTGGCCGGCGTCGCGGGATGAAAATCGTGTCGTGGTGGCGGAAGGCTATATGGATGTCATTGCCTTGGTCCGGGCTGGCATCAAGGCGGCAGTGGCACCGCTGGGTACGGCGATGACGGAAAGCCAGATTACGCTTCTGTGGCGCATGACGCCGGAACCGATCCTGTGTTTCGATGGCGATAATGCCGGGATCCGCGCCGCCAACCGGGCTGCTGAACGGGCGCTGCCGATGCTCAAACCCGGACACTCGCTGCGCTTTGTGACCCTGCCAACCGGCGAAGACCCGGATACGCTGATTGAGAGCCAGGGCGTTGGCGCGATGGAAGCCTTGTTACAGGATGCCCGCGCGCTGGATCGGGTGATCTGGGACATGGAAACCGCCGATCAGACGTTTGACTCACCAGAACGGCTGGCCGGGCTGGAATATCGCCTGGAACAACGCGCCCGGGCGATCGCCGATGACAAGGTCCAGTTCCAATATCTCGATGCCTTCCGCGGCCGCGTGCGAGACCTCAAATACCAGTCACGCCAGGCCAAATTTGGCGGCCCAAACACGCAAAATTCGCGCGGACGTCCTCTGCCCAAACAGCGCAACCGATTTGGCAATCAGCGCTATGATCCGACCCCCGCCATGCCACCGATGCCACTGGCGGCCCCTGAGGCCCTTATCCGGCGTCGTGAACAAGGATTATTGGCGGCCCTCATCAACCATTGGGGGCTGATGGACGAGTTTGCCGAAACCATTGGCACGCTTGATTTTTTTGATCCTGACCTTGACAAACTGCGGCAAGAAATTCTATTGCTTTACGGCTCTACGCCTGACCTTGACTCCGACGCGGTGAATAACCACCTCCAGGAGGCGGGTTTTGCTGTGCAAGTGCAGGCAATTCTGGCGCCGGATGCGATAGCGCATGCGGGGTTTGCGAGGGCAGAGGCGGAAATCGTCGCCGTTCGGCTGGGTATTGCCGAGATGGTGGAGGGTTTACGGGAAGAAGGCCGGCGGGCCGAATTGGCAGAGGCAGAGCGCGCCTATGCTGACGATCCGACGGAGGAGAACTGGTCGAGGCTACAGGAGTGTATGGTAACGGCGCACCACCAGAACCAGATGAACCGAGAAAAGGATTATCCTGACTCAGTAACCGGGAGCGCCCCCCATAAGACGAGCCAAAGCGGTGGTCAAAAGACCGACCAAAAGACAGCTGAAGCGGTGAGTCAAAACGCGACACAAAGTGAGAATATTGATAAGACGGCTGACCCGGCTGGTAAGGATTTGGAAATAAATTTTTAAGAAACTGTTGACCATAATTGGCGCGGAGACTGTTTTGAGTCCGATACGCGACGATTTTTATAAGAAGGTCCGGTCTTAAAAATCGAGATTTGAGAAGAGATACAAGACTGAGATTTGAGAATAGTTCGAGACGAGATCGAGAACAAACGGCCACCTATTGTTAAGGCTCTTGGCCAAGCCGAAATTTGAAGCCTAAATTTATTGGAGCGCGTGACCCTCATGGCGACTAAAACCAAAGCGAAGCCAGCCGAACAAGCGGAAGCCCCAGCAGCAGAGGGCACAGATGCCCCGCTGATTGACGCCACCGGCGCCGCCGTTAAAAAACTTGTCCAGTCGGGCAAGGAAAAAGGCTTTGTCACTTATGATGATCTAAACGCCGCCTTGCCTCCGGAAGAGGTCTCGTCAGAACAGATCGAAGACACCATGTCGCGGCTCAGCGAGCTCGGCATTAATGTCGTTGAGAATGAAGAATCCGAAGACGCCGTTGAAGGCACCGCGCAAAATGATAACGAGGCTGCGCCGGCGACCACCACCACGACCTCGACGACCAAGAAAACCGGTGATGAAGACCTCGGTCGCACCGATGACCCGGTACGGATGTATCTCCGCGAAATGGGCTCGGTTGAGCTGCTATCGCGTGAAGGCGAAATTGAGATTGCCAAACGCATTGAGGCTGGCCGCGAGAAAATGATCCTCGGACTATGTTCCAGCCCGTTGACCCAACGTGCCATCGCCCGCTGGAATGACGCGCTCAAGGATGAGCTGGTGATGCTGCGCGATATCATCGATCTCGATGCGACCTATAACGCGTCGAATGAAAAGGTCGATATGTCGGCCATCCGGCTTGCCCAGGCCAATGGCGAAGTTGTCGAGGAACCGGAAGAAGAGAAAAAAGACGATTCCGACGACGACGAGGATGATGATGAAGGCAACAACCTGTCGCTGAGCATGATGGAAGAGGCGCTGCGCCCCAAGGTCATGAAAACCTTCGCCGATATTTCGTCAAACTTTAAAAAGGTCGAAAAGCTACGCGTCAAAAAGCTCGACGCCATTCGTGGCGGCCCGGAATTTAAACGTCCGTCCGAACGTCGCCTTGAAAAGCTTAATGAAGAGCTGGTTGAGATGCTGCAAACCGTGCGCTTCAACAACACCTCGATCGAAGTGCTGGTCGATGAGCTCTATGACAATAACCGCCGTATGGTGAACACCGAAGGCAAGATGCTGCGCCTCGCGTTGAAATCCAAGGTCAAGCGCGCGGCGTTCTTGGAGAACTATTTCGGGCGTGAGCTCGATAGCCGCTGGGCTGCTGCCATGGCGCGCAAGAAGGAAACCGGCTGGAAGAATTTCACCACCAAACATAAAGAAGAGATCAAAACCATGCGGGCCGAGGTCGGTGCCGCGATTGATCATATTGGCATTCCGCCCGATGAGCTGCGCGCCTTGGTGTTACAGGTGCAGCGCGGTGAACGCGATGCCGCCCGTGCCAAGAAAGAAATGGTCGAGGCCAACCTCCGTCTGGTGATCTCCATCGCCAAGAAATACACCAACCGCGGCCTGCAATTCCTGGATCTGATCCAGGAAGGCAATATCGGGCTGATGAAGGCGGTCGATAAGTTTGAATATCGCCGCGGTTATAAATTCTCGACCTATGCGACTTGGTGGATTCGTCAGGCGATCACCCGCTCAATCGCCGATCAGGCGCGCACCATCCGTATCCCGGTCCATATGATTGAGACGATCAACAAGCTGGTCCGTACCAGCCGTCAGATCCTCCATGAAATTGGCCGCGAACCAACCCCGGAGGAACTTTCCGGTCGGCTCGGTATGCCGCTCGAGAAAGTCCGCAAGGTTCTCAAAATCGCCAAAGAGCCGACCTCCCTTGAGACGCCAATCGGTGATGAAGAAGACAGCCATCTCGGTGATTTCATTGAGGACAAAAACGCGGTGCAGCCGCTCGATGCCGCGATCCAGGGCAATCTGCGCGAGACCACGACCCGCGTGCTCGCCAGCCTCACCCCGCGTGAGGAACGCGTGCTCCGCATGCGGTTTGGCATCGGCATGAACACCGATCACACGCTCGAAGAGGTCGGCCAGCAATTCTCGGTCACCCGCGAACGTATCCGCCAGATCGAAGCCAAGGCGCTGCGCAAGCTCAAACATCCGAGCCGCTCTCGCCTGCTCCGCAGTTTCCTCGATACTTGATCAGGTATCCAATTGTCACCCCGGATTACGATCCGGGGCCGAATTAGAAAGGGCCGGTCAATGACCGGCCCTTTTGCGTTGGGTGAGATAGAGAAATTCTTTTTTGACTTTTTTGTTCTATGAAAATTGGCAATACGTGTAGGTAACACCAGCCGATTCGTCCTGCGAAGAAAAGGGTCGATGGGCTTGGCTGTTATTTGTAAGAGGTTGAAATCACTAAGTTAACAAAAATCTTATTTCATATTGAAAAATTAAATTAGAAATATATAATAATCCTAATGGAAATAGAGAACTAGGCCACTGATATGATTGCAAAACGATTGGAAGGCTTTTTGCGGACCACAGTGCCACAAAGCTCAACTGATATTGTGCAAAGATTTCAGGAGCTCAGAAAGTTCAACCTATTGCCAAAGAGTAGAGGAAGGAGCGCAGAGCACCTGAGTGATCAAGAAATTGTAGCTGGAATAATGTCGACGATTTGTGATCGGCCTGGTTACGCGGGAATAACAACAAAGATCCTATTAGATTTACTACCAGTCGGGGGAGCCTCGGCATCGTTCTATGGGGCCGATAATTTGAGAGATGCACTGATATTACTCTTCCATGACGACGTAGCCCTACAAAGCGTCCTCGAAATTCGAATTTCTGATAGTGAAGTTGGAAAAAATGGTCATGGGCGAGCGGCAATTATTTATCTAAAAGAAAACCAAGAAATTACGGCTTACTATGTGCGGAAAGAAGCAGCCTCTTTGCTCGGCCCGGGAGCTGAAAAAGAATACAACCCAAGGGCAAGTTACCTAAGCGCTATTAGCGAACGGGTCTTTTTTTCACGCGTTTTTAAACTCCTCGCAAAAGAACTAAAGCAAGAACGAGAACATATGGAAATTATGTCGAAATTTACAAAAGGCTCATGAACCATGCAGCTTAAACACCAAATTGAACCGACTTTTTGTTGATTTAAATACGGACAAGATTTAACTAATCTATGGTAGAGTGTGTTGTAATTTGTACAATTCAGTTGGCCCATCCGAATGTCCTTAAAAGATGACCTTCTACGCAAAGGTAGTTTGCCAGCGGACCTGCCTCCTCCGTTCACAACTGAAAAGATCGCTGATTACTTTTTACAATCTGAAAGTAAGGCCTATTTAAGTGATAAGAGTTCGCGATTAAAATCGGCGACCTATAATCAATCTAAACGGGGTGGCACGAGACGCCAGTTTTCCGTTGTTCACCCAATTGCTGCTCACGATCTTTCAAAGTTTGTCGAAACGAATTGGGATGTTATCTCAGACGTCTTTTCTAACGCGAAAGATAGTCTGTCCATTCCTGTCCATACACCAGATGGGAAGCGTGCTCTTGAAATTAAATCACACTCAGAACTTGAAAAGACACGTGCAGCTCGATTGTCCCAATTTCGATTTATAGTCCACGTCGACATCTCACGATTTTATCATACGATATATACCCATACGCTACCTTGGGCATTTCACGGCAAACCAAATTCGAAGAAAGATACGAATAAGAATTCGAAGAAAGTGTTTTTAAATCGCGCAGATTTTACAATTCAAAAAAGTCAGGATGGCCAAACAATTGGGATTCCTGTTGGTCCCGACGTCTCAAGAGTTTTTGCTGAAATATTGTCGATCGCTATTGATCATGATTTTAGACGTCGATGTGGAAAACAAAAATTTCAATTTATAAGGCATGTCGATGATGTTTGGATCGGTGCTAACTCCCGGGAAGACGCTGATAAAGCACTTTGGCGATACCGTCAGGCTATCAGGGAGTTTGAATTAGACATTAATGAAGAGAAAACTCGAATTTCTTCAAGCGAATTTTCATTTTCGAGCGTGTGGCCTACTGAAATTACTAAACGTGTTGAAGATGCCCTGAATACGAAATGGAACGTCGAAGAGCGATTACGTGCAGCGTCTGAATACGTATTTTCATTGGCTCTTAAAGATAACGACGACGGTGTTCTAAGGTATTTTATAAGAGTGTTAGATTCTAGGTCTGCTGCCCTTCTTCATTGGGAAGCAGTTGAGCCATTTTTGAAGCGTTGTGCTGTACACTTCGGCCATACAATTGACTATGTGGTACAACTAATCGTTTGGCACAACGAGTACAGTAGCAATTTCGATCTAGAAGCTTGGTCCCGAATTCTTACTGAAATCCTTGATCACCATAGCAAGCTCGGTAATGACAGTGAAATATGTTGGTCACTATATGCGTGTATCCAACTTAAAGTAAAAATCCCCTATAACTCTGCATGCACTATCGTTGATAACTGTGGCGCGCTTTCGATAGTAGCTTTGTTGAATTGTGCAGCAAACGGTTTGGCGGACAAAAAAGTATTTGGGTATGCGGTCGACCGCTTTCTAAACGAAGATGATAACGGCCCTTTTTGGCCCGTGAAGCTGGAATGGCGGTCGAGGAAGTGGGACGGATACCAAAGCTTCGAGGTTGGCAAAGGGCTACTTGAAGATTTGATCGATAAAAAGGTAACAATATTTGACCGAAATCGCGTTCATTATCAACTTGAGACCCACGAATTAGGGCAGCCCGGAATAGAAACCCGCCAGCCAACTGCAATATCTCACGGGTTAATCGCTCGTTCGAGTGTTTATGATGAAGAGGAGGATGAGGTCGATGATCCGGATGTAGAGGACTTCTGAATTTGAGACTGGTGCGTAACAGTTGACCTTAGTTTCTTATTAGACTAATATTCCTAAATCAATCGCAAAGCTTTTCGCTTTCGCGGCTATTTTTATGTCTGCGGTTTGAGGCGCGGGTCGTTGGCAAACATATCTGGTGTGAATTCCAGTGTGAGTTTCGGGAATTCGCGGGTGGCGATGGCAGAGAAAGTGCCGAGGTGGATACGCCATGTCTGCCGGTCCGTCGGTTCTGGTTTGGCGAAAGCACTGCAGGATAACACCGCGATGTTTTTGCCGGCCTTTGGGTCCCTTACTGAGTCATAACGAATTAACGCGATCTCTACGGCGCGGGCCTGATCGGCGAGCGTCTGGCAGGGGCCATAGTTTATCGGGTCAGTCCAGTCGTTTTGCTGGGCATTGAGCGGTGGTGCTGTCAGATCGATGCTGTGTTCCGTGTGTAACGCTGCTGAAAATGCCGTGTATTGCGCGGGGTCTGTTGGTCGTGGCGTGTCTGGCGATTCCGCAAAGAACAGAAGGCGGTAAAAGACCATTTCTGCTGCTGCGGTCTCGGGTGTTTCTGATCCATACCAAATACCGGGAGTCCTCCCGGCGCGACGGAATCGTGATCCGCTGGGGTAGGGCGCGTCATAACGGAAGGGCGTGAACAGGAGATAGTCGAGATGTTGGCAGTATACCGGGATAGCGGGCTTGCTGCCATCGATTAATTCTTCCAGGAGCTGTTGCTCATCGGGTGTGTCGACAAGTTTTTGGGTTGAGACGATGTGTTGCGCTTCGACAAAGCGCCAGCCATCGCTGGTGAATTTTTGGGGCTCAAACGATAGCGCGTCTGCTGTCGAGATAGGTGATGACATCTGTCAGCCCGGCAATAGTGAGTATCTGGTCAATTGGCCGACCATTTAAAACATTATTCGTATTGCGCAGCCATGAGCATGCGACGGCTTGATCGCCGCCAACGATGGCGTCAAGCGACCGAAACAGCCGAATGAATAAGACGGCCAGTTCGAAAGGTTTAGTGCCTTCTTCCAGTGTAAATTCGGCCCGCCTCATACGGGAAACTGTGGCTTCGCTGACGCCAATGATTGCAGCTAGGGCCTTTGCGGAAAGCTCCAGCCTAACAGTGGCCTGCAACACTGCCTTGGTTAAAACAGCGCCTTTTTGAGGGCGTGATGCATTGCTGGGAGTTTGAAGGTTCATTTTACGATCCTCTCTATAGAGATAATAACAATAAAATATTTCTATAGCAATAATATAGTGTGGCTGTTGTTGATTACTCGTTAACGCCTTCTTCCTCGCAAAACCCCAATTCACGGAGTTAGATCATGTCGGCACCTAATGCTGATATCACGCCGGAGTCTCTGGCGGCGGATGCGGCTGCCGTGGCGGCGCAGCTCGGTGTGTCTCGCCTGCCGTTGGAGCGCTTTCGCGTCGAGACCGGCATTAGCCTCAATCAAATCTATAAGCATTATGACAGCTGGGGCGCTTTGTGCCGGGCTGCCGGGCTGGTGCCGACATCGCCGACCGCACGGCTGGCCGATGAGAAAATTCTGGCCGATATCCGCGATGGGTTTATCGCCACCGGCGGCATCACCCCGTGGCACCAGCTGCGCCACCTGGTGCCGTGGGGTCATAATATTCCGCGGCGGCGTTGGGGCAGTTGGGGCGGGACGCTGTCTGCCTTTCGCGACTGGGTGGTGGTGCACGATCCGGATTTTCCCTATCTCGCGGCGTTAGAGGCGCAAATTCAGCGGCGGGAAAAGCGGCGTCAGCGTCAGGCCGAGGTGCCTTTGCCGCCATGGCCGGCGCTCGGCGGGCGGGTGTGTGGTGAAGCTTTAAATATAGGTGCCGGGGAAGATGGCGGTGGTGGGGTTGCGGCGGCCCGAGGTTGCGACGTGAGTATGTTGCATGCGCCGGTCAATGAGCAGGGGGTGGTGATGCTGTTTGGCATGATGGCGGCGGCGCTGGGCTATGTGGTCGATAGTGTGACGGCAGCGTTTCCGGACTGCACCGGCAAGCGGCTGGTGCGCGAGGCGGAGGGTGGGCAGCCGCCGCGCTGGGAGGCTGTGCGGATTGAGTTCGAATATCGCAGCCGCTCGTTTCACTATCACCGGCATGATGCCGCACAGTGCGATGTCATCATCTGCTGGGAGGATGACTGGCCGGATTGCCCGCTGGAGGTGCTGGCGCTGAAAGAGGCGCTAGCGGGGTTGAAGGGGTTGGAGTTGCGGGGTGCCCGGTGAGCGACGGTCTATGTAAGCGACAGGATCAGCGCGCCGAGGATCGTGATGGCGACATAGGCGCGGGCGTGGTTGGAGGCGACATTCTTGGCGGCCTCGGGATTAGCGGCGGACCGGATAACGCCGATGGTGACCCAGATGTTATAGGGGATCGAGAGTCCATAGCCGATGATGAGCGCGGCAATGGTGTGATCGGCGCTGGTCAATGCCAGGAAACCGAGGGTGGTCAGCAGATTGACAATCAGCCCGCCGGCAATCGCCCAGGTCCAAAAGGCGCGCTCCAGCGCCACGGTGCCCTTATGAAGGTGGCGGAGGTCTCCCACTACAAGTCATCCCGGCCAGGGTTGGTCGAAACTGTCCAGGAACGCAACGTCGCTGACCGGCGTGCGGCGGGTCGGGCCAAACTTTCCAACCGGATAGCCGATGGGCAGGATGGCGAACGAGCCAACGTTGTCTGGCAGGCCGAGCAACTTTTCAACCTCCTCACGAAACGTTACATGACGCGCGGTGAGTGTTGCCCCGAGCCCCAGCGCGCGGGCCGCCAGCAACATGTTTTGCACGGCGGGAAACACAGAGGCACCGGTGGCGGCGCTGGCTGAATTGGCACCCTCGGCGCAGGCAACGATCCACACCGGCGCTTCGTGGAAATGATCGGTGAGATATTCAATCGCCGCCTCATTGCGGTGATGCTGGTCAAGCGCCGGGCCGGGCTCCTTTGGCGCCTGGGCATCGTGGCGCGGTTTCTGCACCTCGTCATAGGCGCGCTTGTAATAAGGCTGCACGGATTTTTTGATCGCGGCATCCTTCACAACCAGGAAGCGCCATTTCTGGGCATTGCCGCCATTGGGGGCACACAGCCCGGCCTCGAGAATCTTGGTGATCAATTCATCTGGCACCGGATCGGGCTTGAGCCGTCGCATGGCGCGCATGGTGCGCTGGATATCAAACAGATCGGTGCTGTCGAGGTCTATCGCTTGCTCGGTGTTGGTGTCGGTCATCTCACTCTCTCTCGCTGTTGCGGCTAGCCTAGCGGGAGAGGACCCATCAGGTCTATGGCGGGGGAGATCTAAGGAGAGAGCGTGAAGCGCTTGTTGAATACCGCGATTGCCAGGGTGCGTTCGCCGGCCTCGATCACCCGGTGCTGATATTGATAGGCGAGCAGGAACCGCACATGGAGAATGCCGAACTCATCGGTCTTGGTGTCGAGCACACTGGCGAGCTCGGTCATGTTGCGCTCGGTGATGTGGCGATACAAAGCGCCCGGCTCGAATCCTGAATTGAGCAGCGGATTTGGCGGGCGCGGGAGGGGTCGTAACGCTGATAACAGCCGCAGAATGGGCGCAATTTTTGAAGCTGGTTTAGCGGCGGGTCTGGTCGTTGGGGGCGCCATGGAAAGTCCTTTGATCGGGTGAGTCTTTCCTATCGCAGGCCGGTCTGGCGACGGTGTGACAATTTCAGGGCATTTTCTTGGCAAACTCCTGAGTGGTTGCTTGACCCGGCTCAGGGAGTGGGCGAAAAAAGGATGCGCGCTTTACGATGAGGTGGCGCATCGGTGGGCCTGTAGCTCAACTGGTTAGAGCAGGCCGCTCATAACGGTCTGGTTGCAGGTTCGAGTCCTGCCGGGCCCACCATTTTTATTGAAAATAAAAAATTCCCCGGAGGGAGCTATAAACGCCCGCCGCCCGCCAACCCAACGCGGATGAAATAAAATATCCCCCGAAGGGAGCGGTAAACGACCGCCGCCTGCTGGTCCATAGCGAGGTGCGAGAAGTCCACAGAAATTACGTGTAAAACATCGAGTGTTAACCTCTTAGTGATTTACAACTCTTCTTATCTCCCTTTAAGGTTCACACGATAAACGAGTCCGGTTGGCGAGAATTACCGGACCTAGGGAGGCTCGGCAAATGCCCCGCGGGGATGAGACGGAGGAAGTTGCGCCCGACGGCGCGGCACCAGATCAAGGTCCGGATACAGGTATTTTGTGTCTGGCAATGATGCTGCAATTTCACAAAATGGCAGCCGACCCGTCGCAGCTCAAGCACCAATATGCACCAATATGCACCAGGTGACAGCCAGGCCAACATGCTCAGTTTGCTACGCGCCGCCAAACAGGTTGGCCTGAAAGCGCGGTCATCAACAGTAAAAGCGAAGCGACTCGCCAAGGCGACGCTGCCAGCCATTGCTGAAGCTTCTGATGGATCGTTCTTTGTTCTCGCACAGGTCAGTGAGGAAAAGGCGCTTATTCAAGTGCCTGGGTCACCACCAGAAACGCTGAGCCACGAAGAGCTGTGGGAGCGCTGGACCGGCAAGGCTTTATTCACGACGCGCCGGGCGATGCTCGCCAGTGAGGAACGCAAGTTCGATATCACCTGGTTTATTCCCGCGGTGGTTAAGTTTCGTAAGCTGTTTGGCGAGGTCTTGATCGCTTCGTTCTTTTTGCAATTGTTTGGGCTCATTACCCCGCTGTTCTTTCAGGTCATCATCGACAAGGTGCTGGTGCATCGCGGGCTGACAACGCTTGATGTGCTTGTCATCGGTCTGGTGCTGATCACCGTGTTTGAGGTGATCCTGGGCGGGCTGCGAACCTATATCTTCTCTCACACCACCAGCCGCGTTGATGTCGAACTTGGGGCGCGTCTGTTCCGCCATTTGACGGCGCTGCCCATTGCCTATTTTGAAGCGCGGCAGATTGGCCAGACGGTAGCCCGCGTCCGCGAACTGGAAAATATTCGCAACTTCATAACAGGCTCGGCCCTGACGGTGGTGATGGATCTCCTCTTCACCTTTGTGTTCTTCGGGGTGATGTATTATTTCAGTCCGACGCTGACCTATATCGTCTTGGGGTCGCTTCCGTTCTACGCCCCTTTGTCTATTGGTATTACACCGAGCTTGCGCAAACGCATCGAAGAAAAGTTTCAGCGCGGTGCAGCTAATCAAGCTTTCCTGGTCGAGAGCGTCTCAGGGATCGAAACCTTGAAAGCCTTGGCCGTCGAGCCGCAGATGCGCCAGCGCTGGGAAGAACAGCTGGCCGGCTATGTCAGGGCGTCGTTCCGGGCAGTCGTGCTCGGCACGTTTGGCAGTCAGGCCGTACAGCTGATCAACAAGATCGTTACAGCACTTGTTCTGTGGTTTGGCGCCCAGGCTGTGATTGCTGGTGACCTCACCGTTGGCCAGCTGGTCGCGTTCAATATGCTATCCGGCCAGGTCAATCAGCCGATCATCCGCCTGTCGCAACTATGGCAGGATTTTCAGCAATTTCGTATCTCGATGGATCGACTGGGTGATGTGCTGAATGTGGAACCGGAACCAGCCCAGAATCCCAACCGCCCGGCATTACCCAAGATTGAGGGCCGCATCACCTATGAGCATTGCACGTTCCGCTATCGACCTGACACGCCAGAGGTGCTGGCTGACCTCACGCTGGATATTCCTGCCGGGCAGGTGGTCGGCATTGTTGGGCGCTCGGGCTCCGGAAAGTCGACCTTGGTCAAGTTGGCGCAACGGCTGTATGTGCCGGAACATGGCCGGGTGATGATTGATGGCATTGATCTGGCGATGGTTGATCCCGCCTGGCTACGGCGCCAGATCGGCGTCGTGTTGCAGGAGAACGTGCTGTTCAATCGATCGGTGAAGGACAATATCGCACTGTCCGATCCGGGTCTTTCAATGGAACGCGTCGTCGCAGCAGCGCAACTCGCCGGGGCGCACGAGTTTATTCTCGAATTGCCGGAAGGGTATGACACTGAATTAGGGGAGCGCGGCGCCTCGCTATCGGGTGGCCAGCGTCAGCGGGTTGCCATTGCCCGTGCCCTGATTTCCAATCCGCGTATCTTGATCTTTGATGAGGCAACGAGTGCGCTTGATTACGAATCCGAACGCATCATCCAGGAGAACATGGCGCATATTTGTAAGGACCGCACCGTGCTCATGATCGCCCATCGCCTATCGACGGTTCGCCATGCTGATCGGATTGTGGTGATTGAACGGGGTCGTCTGGAAGAAGACGGCACCCATGATGAGCTGGTCGAGCTGGGGGGGATCTATGCGGCCCTCAATCGTCATCAGATCGGAGAGGTCTGATGTTTCGGTTGTTGGGCAAATGTATTGCGGTGTGGCGCGCTGCCAAGAAACAGGAAAAGGCCAACCCGCCGATAAAGCGCGTCGGCGATGAGCTCGATTTCCTACCGGCGGCGGTCGAGGTGTTGGAAAAGCCTGCGTCGCCAGTTGGACGCTGGTTTGCAATCTTCATCGCGCTGATCTTCACCACAGCTATCGTCTGGGCGTGGTTTGGCGAGATCGACACGGTGGCGGTCGCGCAGGGTAAGAGCATTCCGGGTGGCCATATCAAACAGATCCAGCCGCTTGAAGCCGGCGTCGTGCGATCTATTAATGTCGAGGAAGGCCAGCGGGTTGAGAAGGGCCAAGTCCTGGTCGCGCTTGATCCAACGGAGACCGGGGCGGATCGCGACCGGCTCGAACGCGAGCTGATGTCTGCCCGCCTCGATGTTGCACGCCTGACTGCCTTGATCCTCAACCCAACATCGCCGGTCAGCGGTTTTAAAGCACCGGAAAAAATCGATCCTCTGATGGTGCGGGCAACCCGGGCGCTGATGGTGGCGCAGGCGGGTGAGTACCGCGAAGGTATTGCCACCACCGAAAGTGAGATCAGCCAGCGCAAAGCCGAGCTGGCGACCAGCGGCGCCCGCATTGCCAAGTTCCGCGATACCCTGCCATTGCTGAAAAAGCGCGTTGATGCCTGGGCCTACCTCGCCAAGAAAGAATATGCCTCCAAACTGCGATTGACCGAGCTGCAGGAACAGCTGGTCGGGCGCAAGCGTGATCTCGCGATTGAGCGTCGCCAGATTGCCGAGGTTCGGGAATCCATCTCGGTCCTCAAACGTCGCCGCGCTGAACGTGTTGCGGCCTTTGTTGCCAAGAACAACACCGAGCTGGCAGAAGCAATGCATCAGGTCTCGGGCCTGACCCAGGAGCTGACAAAGGCCTCTGAACGGTTGCGGCGGCAGGTGTTGCGCGCGCCAGTGGCAGGGATTGTGCAGCAGCTCACGGTTCATACGGTGGGCGGTGTCGTGCAACCGGCGCAACAGTTGATGGTTGTAGTGCCGGATGATAGCAAGCTCGAAGTTGAAGCGATGGTGCTCAACAAGGATATCGGGTTTGTACAGGCGGCCCAGGAAGCCTCCCTGAAAATCGAGAGCTTTCCGTTTACCAAATTTGGGCTGATTCCTGGAAAGGTTAAGCATGTCTCGGCAGACTCGGTGCAGGACGAGAAACAAGGGCTGATCTTCCCGGCCCGGATTGAGATGTTGAAAAATCGCATTCTGGTCAAAGATAGATGGGTGAAGCTGGCACCCGGCATGTCGGTGACGGTCGAGGTCAAGACCGGTAAGCGCCGGGCGATCGAGTTTTTTCTGTCACCGCTGCTCAAATATCAGGATGAAGCGATGCGTGAGCGTTAGAGTTAAACGATAGAGAAAACAGGATGGGTAACGGTGGATCATAAAGTTGATGTGTCACCCCGGACTGCGATCCGGGGTCCGTAAATTTCCTAAAATTCGATTTTTGGCTGCAACAATTTTGCAGGGATGAAATTTTTTTTGGATATTTTTGTGCCTGCAATCGTGTGCACGGGAATTCTACCGCTAGTTATCCACAGAAAGTTGTAACAACCCTATTGCAAGTCTATCCAGAATCTTTCTAGCATCGGTTTATTCGATGTCAGCCAGGTAGGTGGACCACCATCGGCAGCGCCAGGAATAGGGCGAGTCGGTGAACGGGTGAGATGTGTCTTAATTATCATAACTTATTGGTAATTAAGACTAAAAGAGCATCAAATTGTGACGCGTTGGTAACCCAGTGTAACAAGACGGCGTAACAGTAACGGCGTAACCTAGTATGGTCGGCAAGGGTCTTTCCTCAGGGGAGGCCCACCGTACAAAGAAGTGAAAAGAGGCCCAATAGACGTAAAGAAAGGGAGTAGCGATGGTAAGGATGGGACATACAGGCGAGAGTAGCCGGTTCACAGGCGCACGGTATATGGCGGAAACGGAGACCGGAACGGCCCCTGATCCTGCAACAGTTGCACCACCGCAGGGCGAGGCTGATGCCGCGGCGACAGGCGCTGATCCCAACGTGCCAAAGTTTGACAAGGTCGCGGTGCTCGGCAATGCGCTATGGCTGATGACCCAGTCGAGCGCCCATAAACACCTCCTGCTTCAGGATATGGACTGGATGCTGGTGCCGCCGATTGCGCTGCAGCAGTTCCGCCTGTGGCGGCGCGAGAACGCGCCGGTGGCGTTTGCCAGCTGGGCTTTCATGAATGAAGAAGCCGAGGAGCGTATCAAAACCGATATTACCAGCATCACCGAGGATGACTGGAACTCCGGCGAGCAGGCGTGGTTGATTGATCTGATCGCGCCATTTGGGGGTGTCGAGGAAGCGGTCAAGGAATTGAAAGAAAAGATTCTCGCGGGTCGCACCATCAAGACGTTGCAACCAGCGCCCGACGGCAAGGGCGTCATGGTGGTTGAGTGGTAAGGGTCTCGTTGCAAAACGACAGGCTGGGAGAAACGTAAACGGACTGCCCGCAAGAACTCAAGTTAAGCGCTGGGGAGTGCGAAGACAGACAAGAGGGAGTGTGAGACGTGGCGACAAAAAAAGGCAACAAAGCACGCAAGAAGACATCTGCGAGTAAGGCGACCGCTAAGAAAAAGACAGCAGCAAAGACGGCGGCAGCGGAAACCACAACGGCAGAAACCATAACAGCGGCGGCACCCGAACAGGCGGCACCACAGGCCGGCGCAGAAACAGCAGCACAACCAGAAACAACCGCAGATAATACCCCGGAATTCGACAATATTGGCGTGCTCGGCCATGTCGGCTGGTTGATGGCGCGCGATGACGAGCTCAAAGGCTATTTCATCAATGATATGGAATGGCGGGTAATGCCGCCGGTGGCGTTTGGCCAGTTCAAGCTATGGCACGCGACGGCCCCTGATGGTACCAGCCGCCCGGTCGCCTATGCCAGCTGGGCAATGGTCGGCGACCGCCAGAAAGCGCGCATCGAGGCCGGTAATAAACGCCTGTCGCCCGCTGAATGGAAATCAGGCGATCACAAAGTAATGGTCGACATCATTACGCCATTTGGTGGCAGAGACGAAGTCCTCAAGGAGTTGGGGGTTTGAGAGTTAAAGAAAAGAAAAAAAGATTTATAGACAAAAAAACATGCGATTTGTTGTTTGTGGTTATTGGTTTGTTGTTTGGGTTTGTAATGTATCTAGTAAATGACCTTAGAGTAGAAGCAATATTTGTTTTTCCATTATTGGCATGGCTTCTACTTATTTCTATTAGATATATTATTGTTGTTTTATTTGATTGGTTTTTTGACTGACCCTTGGAAGATATAAAATGGCTATAGCACCAAAAGTATTAGATTTTTTTGTCGGGAAGGCCCAAAAGTGGCTACAGGGTAAAACTCAAGATACGGGTACGGATTCTTTCACTTTAGGTGGTTCTCAAAATGATAATTTTGGGAGTAACGTCGATCCCCTAGGGTCCGGGATTTTTCGCTTTGGCCTAATTCGTGGTCTTAATGGTGATGAAGCATTCGTTCAAAGAATACAATCGAATGTTACTAATTTTTATTACGATCAATTAGATCTGGATGTTAAATTCGATACCATCGATTTTACCGCGATCCAAATAGCGCATCAAAGTTATAAAACAAGTAATGATGCAGCGAAGTCTGCCCTACTGGTCGAAAGATATTTTATCGAGAAAGGATTTGCGAATGCCCTTGGGGTTGATGTTGATCAGTTTACGGAAACGTCAGTTACTATTACTAGCCTTTCCGACGGAACAGTAAGAAGAAATTTCAAATTCAAAACCGCACTAAAGGATTTTGAGTTTGTACATGAAAGTACCAATTCTAAAGGGGAATGGTATGTAACAGATAGGGCATCCGCTACTCCTGTTGCCACAAAAATTGATGCCAATGGGTTGGAAGCTATCAAACAGGAGTTTAACGATAGCGGTGAAGTTGGCTTCAACCCGCTTCTCGAAAAGCCACTCTGCTTCGGTCCTGATACCCTCGTGCAAATTCCTGGCGGCACATCGCGCCGGATTGCCGATCTAAAACTCAACGATACGGTCCTTGCATTCTCAGACGCCTCAGCTGCGCTGGAGCCTGCACGCATTACACAGGCGCATGTAACGCCGGATCAGCCGGTGATCGATTTGCATGGCACGACGGTAACGCCGGGTCATGCCTTCCTGTGTCCTGATGAAGAATATCGTCAGGTCGGGGCGGTGCTGAATGCCGATGGCTTCCTGGTTAATGAGGATGGCGCGACCATTCGCGCGCGGACCGGTGAGGTCGTGTCGCCAGAATCTTTCGCGATGCACCAGACAATGTTTGGCGCCTCTGGTGTGCCAGCCTTTGAGGTTGGTTTTGGTGTCGCCGCGGAGGATGAAAAACCCGCTCAGCCAGTGCCGCAGATCGGCGCGGTGGCTGGCGCAACAGGGCTCGCAGACGCGCAGATTTCCGGCTTTTTTGCGCCTTCGGGCACAACTTTAAACGGTAATTCTACCGCACATTACGACCCATACGATTACACCCAGCCAGCGCCGGACGGATATACCCTGCCATGGGCCGGTCGTGAGACGGTTTACAACATCACGGTCGAAGGGTTGCACACCTACGTCGCCGATGGCTGGCGGGTCCATAATAATTCGGATGCAGCGGCGGCTTTGGGAGGCTCAATTGGCCGGATTTTGACCAGTCAGCTATTGCGTGAATTTGGCGTGGATAATATTGCTGCCCAAATCGCCTTGCCTGCGATTGGGGGCGCGCTCGGCAGTTATGTGGGCAGGGGTCTTTCTCATATCTCAGACAATAAAAAGTTCGGTGATTTCAGCGTTCATGAAGTTGGCGCCGGTCTCGCTGGTGCCGTTGGCAGCTTTGCGTTTTCTGAGCTTTCCGAAGCTGTCTTCGGTGACAGCGAAATTGGTAACCTCGTTTTGGGTACCGTCGGTGGCACCATCGGTACTACCGCCTACAATGCTGCAGTTACATCTTTCGAAAATACTGGCTCGATTGCCACAAATTTCGGATCGAACTTTGGCAAAAATATTGGCGGGAATTTAGCAAGTGCAGGAGTCGCAGCACTTGCCACGTTCGCCGGCAACAAACTTGCAGCTGCGTTGTTCGACGGCAATCCGGTAGGGGCGTCGATTGGGAGTACTGTTGCCGTAACGGTGACAACTGCGGTGTTTTTGAAGCTTGGTATAACTCTTATGACCAATCCCGTTACATTTATTGCGGGTTTCTTCCTGGCAGCTTTTGGTGGCAGCGCGGCAGGTGGCTTATTCGGGCCTAGCCCGTCGGTTGGGCCTGCCGGTGGCAGTAATATGGAACTCCGCAATGGGCGGTTTGTGCGGACCTCTCAAGGGGTCGATAATGGGTTCGACATCAGAGTCGCTGAAGGATTTTCCGATACGGCCTCAGATATCAGCAATGCTGTCGTCGATGCCATTGGTGGTAAGGCCTATCAAATCAACAGTTATGGCGGTGTTATCCAGTTTGGCCACTTCGCCCATGAGGGGGGCTGGTATTACCGCGACGACTTCCGCACCACACAAAGTACCTATGTTGGCAGCTATGCGCAGATGATGAATGAGGGGGTCATTAAGACCCTCCGGCGGACGACTATCGAAGGCGGCGACGTCTTTATGAAACGCGCGCTGTATCGCAGCACCCATCTTGGCGCCAATGCGTTGGAAAATCTGCAGGAAGATTTTGTCGTTGCTGCTAAGTATGGTGTTTTCGCCGATAATGAAACGTTGTTTTTCCGTGATCTTGATTTCGCTGATGGTGCCACACGGGCCGAATGGGAGGCGAATAAAGCCCGGGCGGAGGCGCTGGACCTCGATGATGCGCACGCAAATGATTATTTCACCCGACCGGGCTATGGGCAGGCGATGGCCAATGGCAATTTCGTTGGCAACCGCTATGACGGAGCGGCCATAGATGAATTTGCCGACGCGGCGTTTGGTGCGCCGTCAACCATGGATGTCATCGTTCTTGATCTCGATAATGACGGGCTGCAGCTGGTGTCGCAGGCGGATTCCATCGCGCAAATAGATATCGATGGCGACAATTATGTTGAGCAAACCGCCTGGGTCGGGCCAACCGATGGCGTGTTGGTGTGGGACCGCAATGATGATGGCGAGATCAATGGCGCGTCGGAAATATTCAGCGCCTTCGATGCCGCGACCTATAGTGGCGAAGGGCTAGCGCTTAGTGATATTGACAGCAATCTCGATGGATTAGTCAATAGTTCTGATACCCATTTCAGCGATTTGCGTGTCTGGGTCGACACCAACGGCGACGGTAAAACCGGTTCTGGCGAAATCAAGATGCTGCATCGCTATGGCATCGCGGCGTTTGGTCTGAACAATGAATATGCCGGTGGGTTTGTTGAGGGCAACCGCGTTACGGAACGCAGCATGTTCTTCCAGATTGGTAATGACAGCGATTATCTCGGCCAGGCCTATTCTGTCGGTCTAACGTTCGATGACGTCGGGGCGGGGGCCACGGGGAACGTCGCCGGTGATATCACCAACGGCCAGGTAGCCTTCGAACAAGGCCGTCAGCTGATCACGGCCGAGGCCGGCAAGGCGCTGGAGCAGCTGGTCGATTCCGAGTTGACATCAGTCGCGGTGGGTGGCGACGGCGATGACGAGATCGCCGCTACTGGCGACAAGAACATCATCATGCAGGGCAATGCCGGCGATGACATCCTCACCGGCGGTGGTGGTAACGACATCATCGATGGCGGGGCTGGCGCGGACGTGCTGTTTGGCGGCGCCGGTAACGATATCATCGCCGCTGACGAAGCCGATCTATTTGATACCGGATTGCAACGCGATCTGAGCACCGTCATTGGCGGCGGGCTTGGCACCGATGCGCTGGAACTGTCACAGGTTTCGTCGAACCTGGCGCTCAACCTTTTTGGGATTGGTGTTGAAGCGGTCATTGGTGGTGAGGGTGACGACACCTACAGCTATGACGATGACGGCACGGGAGTCATTACGGCTGACGACGGTATCGCTATCGAAGGTGGACTCGGTGATGATTCCATTACCGGCAATATAGGCGACGACACGCTAGATGGCGGTGAAGGCGATGACACGATAACCGGTGGTGCGGGCGATGATGTGCTGACCGGTGGCGATGGAACCGACGTTATCTCGGGTGGCGACGGCGATGACACGATCACCATTGATGCGGCTGATGTCGCCTCCGGCCAGACGGACATTACCGGTGGCGCGGGGACCGATACGGTCATTGTTGCCGATGACGAAGATGTCTCATTCGACCTTGTCGATTCCGGTTTTGAGAAAGCGATTGGCGGGGCCGGGGATGACACGCTGAGGGCCTCATCGACCACCACGACAACCGATGTCGAGATCGATGGTGGGGCCGGTGAAGACACCATCACCGGCGGTGATGGGATCGACAAGCTGGATGGCGGGTTCGGTCATGATCGCATTATTGCCAGCGACGGCGATGACGAGATCGATGGCGGGTTTGGTGAAGACACGGTCGTCTATGCCGGAAATCAGGCCGATTACACGATCAAGATCGAAGACGGGTTTGTCACGGTTAGTCATGCGACAGAAGGTGCCGATAAGCTGACCGGCGTCGAACGCATTCAGTTCGCTGATAACCTGGTTAATCTCGATCAGTTCTTCGCCTCGGAAGAATTCGATCCCGAGCCCGAAGATGAAACGCCGTTCGATGAAACCATCGAAGGGACAGTCGAAGACGATACGCTGTTTGGCGGCGCCGGGGATGACATCATCGGTGGTGGCGAGGGCAGTGATACGGCGCAGTACAGCGGCTTTATTGGCAATTACAGCATCGATTTCAATGCGACGGTTGAGATCGATAGCGTCACGCATGACGCCATCAAGATTACTGATCTGACCATTGAAGATGGCGATGAGGGCACGGATTATATCCTGAAGGATGATGTGACCGGTGACGTTGATGTCGAGTTCCTCGAATTCGCCGACCGCACCATCGATCTGTCACAGAGCACCCACGACCCGATCGTCAACCACATGCGGCTACATATCGACCCGACGGCGGGCGGCGTTTTGCAGACCGGCAAGGTAAGAGCCGAAGATATCAGCGCGACCCCGGTAACGCTTCAATACCGCGCGGTGGGTGGAGCAACCGCAGTATCCGGGACACCAAGTGCGTCCGCGGACGGGTTGTTCACAATCGATGAACTTGGCAATTTCGAATTCACCCCACCGGCAACCCCGGTTCAGAACCAGTATAGCTGGGAGGTTTCCGCAGACGGAACGAACTGGCATAGCGCAACTGTCTTTGTCGCTCTCGCGACCGATGAGGACCAGGAGTTCAGCGGCGCGGCGGGGCACGACATCATTACCGGCGGCGATGGTGCCGACACGTTCTTTGGCGATGCTGGCGATGACGAGCTGAGCGGCCAGGACGGCGATGATGCGCTGCTTGGCGGCACGGGTGCCGACACGATTGAAGGTGGCGCTGGCGACGACTTTATCGATGGCGGCGTTGGCGCTGATGACCTTGATGGCGGCGACGGTGTCGATACGGTTTCCTATGTGTCCTCAGAGGAGGCGGTCGTTGTCGATCTGTCGACCGATACGGTTTCCGGTGGCGATGCTGAAGGCGATGCAATCAGCAATTTTGAAAATGTCGTGGGTTCGGTTGAAGGCGACACGCTGACCGGCGATGACGGCGATAATGAGCTGCTGGGCAATGATGGTGACGACCGGATCAAGGGTGGTGCCGGTGATGATACGCTTGATGGCGGACTCGGCACCGATATCCTCGATTATAGTGGAGCTGCTGCAGGCATTGACGTCGACCTTCGGGCGGGCACAGCGGAAGATGGCGATGGTGGTACGGATACCATTAGCGGTTTCGAGACGGTTGAAGGGTCTTCTCACGGAGACACCATCCGTGGCGATGACGGTGACAACACACTGATCGGCGGTGACGGAGATGATATCCTCGAAGGCCGCGGTGGCAACGATACGCTCGATGGGGGTGCGGGTTCTGATACCGCCGTCTTTAACGGCTTTATCGGTGATTACGACATTATCCTCAATGACGGCAACGGAAATACGATCGTTCGTGATCTCTATGCCTTGAACGGTACCGGCCAGGAAGGTATCGACACCATCGTCAACGGCATGGAGTTCCTCGAATTTGCCGATGAGACCATTGATCTAAGCGCCTCTGACTTTGATGCTGCAGCGCTGGATGGGTCGATTGTCATTGCGAAGGGCGCTGCTCAGATTTCGGGTCAATTGCAGGCGCGGGACCTCGACACAGCGGCCGGGTCTCTGACTTACCAAGTAAAAGACAATCCAGCCAACGGTACGCTGGTGATCAATTCAGACGGCAGCTTTAATTTTACGCCCCACGCGACCTTTGTCGGACATGATGCCTTTACGTATGAAGTCTCTGACGATGGCACGAACTGGAGCGAAGCAACCGTCTCCATCCAGACCCATAATGGCACCAATGTCCATATGACGCCCTCTCATGCCGAGACGTTGGGTACTGACGGTGCGGATGTTTTTGGTTCTGCTGGGGATGGGTTCGATATTGTCGAAGGCAAAGCGGGTAACGACACCTATCACTTTAACCGCGGTGATGACGGCCTCGTTGTCGAAGATACCACGACAGGGACGGTCAATCGCAATATCACCTATGGCGTCGGCACCACGGTTAAATACAAATACGCCGTGGAAACCACCGAAGAACATGAAGTAGAAGACGGTGAAGGCGGCTGGGATACCAACTACGTCAGGGTTCTCGCAGAAAAAGAAGGTTCGCAATCACCAAGCGCTGATCTGATCTATACCGCGTCTGAAATTAAAGAAATAGGCGCCGGATCGGACACCCTACAACTTGGTGTTGGCATCGTTAGAGATGAAGTTATTTTCGAATCCGCCGGCAATGATTTGCTGATTGGAATACGGGCGGTCGGTGACACGAGCACAGCACTTGAAACCGTCTCTGAAATCATCCGGTTGCGCGACTGGTTCAATTCCAATCGCCGGGTTGAAACGCTCAAACTCGATGTTGCTGACCAAGATGGCGATACAATCGTTTTAAGTTCTGCTGTAGCGGGCGCCGCTGTTTCCGCCGGTACCGCTGGTCAAGATTTTGTTCAGGGCACCTCAGGTGACGATACGCTCGACGGTGGCGCCGGGCATGATACCATCGAAGGGCTCGAGGGTGACGACACACTCGCGGGAGGCGCCGGCAGCGATTGGCTGGAAGGTGGCGTCGGCGATGATACCTATCAATATAATCGCGGCGACGGGTTTGACACGATTTACGACGATCACCGTGTCAATGAGACCTATACCGAAACCGGCTATTATTCCAAAGAGCTGGGGTACAGCTATCAGAACGATTACGTTTGGAGTGATTCAGATGATGAAGGGAACGACTTCAACGTTTTCGACACTGAAACAATCAACAAAACGGTTACGGTCTCCGGTTCCAGAAATCACACACTAAACCGGACGGTTCAAGCGGACGCCGGCAATGACACAATTGCATTTGGAGCTGGAATTTCGGCCGGTGATATTCGTATTGGGGCCACCGGCAATGATTTGCTCATCGGCGTAGAAGACGCTGCCAATCCGACTCTCGATATTTCGCAAATGAAAGATGTTCTGCGGATCAAGGACTGGTTTGAAGAAATGAACCGGATCGAGACGCTGACTCTCGTTGATGGAACGGTCCTCGATCTCAATCACCTGGTGAACTCGCCTCAGCTGGAAAACGGATCCTTTGTTCTGTTTGGCGATTGGGGCGGAAACTGGCTCTATGGCGGCAGTGGCAATGACACTCTGACCGGTGATGGTGGCGACGACGTTATAGAAGGTTTAGGCGGTGACGACATCATGCTGGTCGGTGCCGGTGATGATACCGTCGATGGTGGCGCTGGCGATGACACGGTCATCCTGAGCGGCAATCTGGCGGACTATCACATTCAAATGCTTGGCCCCAGTGTTCTGGGAACCGGCATTGATGTACTGGCGACCCACGCTGACGGCCTTCTTGGGGTTAAAACGCTTACAAACGTCGAGAAACTTCAGTTCGATGATCAGGTTATCGATGTCGACAGCACGAATGGTTCGGTTTATCTGCCGGGTTCATCCGATGATTATACGATTGATATCACGATAGTCTCTGGTGATACCCAAGTTGTCTTGACTCATAAAGACGGCCGTATTGCCCCGCAGACTTATACGACGGCGGAGGCGCTTTACTTTAGTGATCGCACGATGCGGTTGAACGGTGAACATATAGGCGGCTTGACGAGTGACGGAGCATCAGCTGGCACGACGGGCGATGACTGGTTTGAGGGTGGCGACGGCAACGAGGACTTCAGTGGAAACGGTGGTCGCGACGTCTATCGCTTCGGCCGCGGCTCCGGCACTGACTCGATAACCGATAGCACCGGTAATGGCCGTGTTATATTCGATAGTTCGGTTGCCAGTGACGACATTTATTTCGTTCTCGATGGTGATGACCTCTTGGTCAATATTGTCGGAAGTCAAGACAGCCTGACCATCAAAGATTGGGAGCTGGACGACCTAAACAAGGTAACTTTTGAAACGGCATCTGGTCTGCCGCTGGAACCGGTGGTGTCTCTCGTTGGCACGTCGACGGGTGAAACGATAACAGGGACTTCGGAAGATGACTCCCTTATTGGGCTCGGCGGCGACGATACGCTTGAGGGCAACGACGGCGATGATCTGCTTATTGGTGACACGGGCGATGATATCCTGCGGGGTGGGGACGGTGATGACGGCTATCTGATACGGCGTGGTGACGGATTAGATACCATCGATGATATCGGCGGCACCGATACCTTGTTCTTTGGCCCCGACATAGCGGCGGAAGATATCGTCATTAAACTGTCCAGTAACCACGACATCGTTGTCGGTGTTCGCAGTGATGCTGATGACGAAACGGCCTTTGGGTCCTTGACGGATCAAGTAACGATCACTGGATGGCAAACTTCCGATAAACGGATCGAGTCTTTCGTTTTTGCGGATGGAACGACGCTGGATGTATCCGGCATTGTCACGCGCTTTGGCACCAATCTGGCGGATATTTTCAGTTGGACGGAAACGGCCCTCGTGATGAATGCCAGCGATGGCAATGACACCATAACTGCCGGCGACGCAGATGATGTGATTGTTGGTGGCAGCGGGAATGACACGCTGGACGGTGCAGGTGGTGGCGACCTTTTGGAAGGCGGCGACGGCCGCGATACCCTAACCGGCGGCAGTGGCGATGATGCCCTGATGGGGAATGAGGGTGATGATGTCCTGTATGGCGGCGCCGATGGCGATGTTCTTGAAGGCGGAACAGGACGAGACCGTCTTTATGGCGATGACGGCGATGATGTTCTTCAAGGTGGTGCGGGTGCGGATATCCTTAGCGGTGGCAGCGGTACCGATGTTGCGTCTTTTGCAGATTCTGATGCGGCAGTAACGGTCGACTTAGCAGCATCGACAGCCAGCGGTGGATTTGCGGAAGGCGATACGCTGTCATCAATCGAAAGTGTCGTAGGCTCTGCGTATGATGACACGCTCACTGGGTCATCAGGCAATAACCGAATTGACGGTGGCGCGGGTGATGACACGCTGCAGGGCGGCGCTGGTGACGATCATCTATTTGCAGGCGCCGGTGCCGACACAATATATGGTGGCGCCGGCAGCGACGTCATGTTTGGCGATGGCGATGATACCTACGTCATCGAAACCGGTTCTGGACATGATATCATCAGAAACAGTGGTGGGGCCGGTATCGTCAAGTTGGATGATAATAGCCTCCTAACAAACCTCTCTGTTTCTCAGCATTTGACCTGGGATCTCAAAGTTTCGTTCTCTTCAAGTGACAGCTTGATTATCCGAGACTATTTCAAGGACGTTAGTAATCGTGTCAATTTTGTAGATGCCAATGGCGACGCCGTTGCAATCAACTTGAACTTTACTGGAACCGCCGCTGACGACGATGTTGTTGGTGGGGATGGGAATGATACGTTCGACGGTGGTGTCGGTGCGGATACGCTTGATGGTGCCGGTGGCCGTGACACGATCTCTTATGCCTCAGCGGCAGGCGCCGTCACGGTGGATTTGTCTGATCAATCGAACAACGCCGGTGAAGCCGTCGGCGATACTTTGATTTCGATAGAGAGCTTCGCGGGTTCTTCCTATGGCGACAGTCTGACTGGCGATGACAATCGAAATCAATTGTCGGGCGGGGGAGGCAACGATGTTCTGGATGGCGGTGCCGGTAAGGATGCCCTGTTTGGCGGTACTGGTGATGATTCGATCATCGGCGGCACCGGGAATGACCGGCTAGAAGGCGGCGCCAACGGCGACACCTATTCATTCAATCGCGGTGATGGCGCCGATACGATCTTCGACTATGCCGAAGGCGGGGTCCAACGAGGCATCGGTTACAATATCAGTGCGACATACAACTATACCTATGATGCCGTGGTTACGGTGTCGTGGGAGATTGAAGATGATGACGGCGGCGATAGCCACACCCGATACGGAACTGGCATTCAATATGGTGTTGCGGGATCCCAGACAAAGAGTATAGGGCGGACCTATACGGCGACCGAGATAAAGCAGGTCAATGGTGGATCGGACACGCTGCAGCTTGGTGCTGGCGTTTTGCAAGGTGATGTCGTTTTCGATGTTTCTGGCAACGATCTGATTGTTGGGGTTCAGGCGAGTAGTGACTCTAACCAGCATGTCGGCATAGAGCAGCTGACGGATGTCATCCGACTGCGGGATTGGTTCAACGGTCATTCTAAAATCGAATTCATTAGGTTGGCTGATGGCACCGATATTGCCCCAACCAATTTAACCGCAGAATTTGCCGTGGCAAATGGTGGCGCGGGCCATGATTCTGTAGCGGGTGGAACGGGCGATGACATCCTCGGGGGTGGTGCGGGGAATGACTGGATCGAAGGCGGCACCGGCAACGATACATACCAATTTAATATTGGCGATGGCTTCGACACAATTTATGACGATTACCGTTTTCAGCAAAACTATCAACAATCGTTCAATAACCCTACCGAACACTTCAATTTCTCCTATCTGACTTGGGGGGACTATGAAGATGACGAAGAATCAGTGACCTATAGTGAAACGAAACACGGCACGAAAAGCGTCTCTTACGGCCATCAAGTCACGCTCGAACGAACTGCCCAGGGAGATGCCGGTAACGATGTTCTGGAGTTTGGGTCAGGTATTGATCGTTCGGAACTTCGCATCGCGATTTCCGGTGACGATGTTCTCATCGGTGTCGCTGATTCAGCGCAGCCCGATCAAACATTTGATCAACTGACAGATGTTGTTCGCATCCAGGATTGGTTTAACGATTACAACCGCATTGAAACGCTGCGGTTCTATACCTCCGGTGGCAATGGAGAAACGCTCGATCTCACCAAGCTGGCGGTGCCCCCGCAACCCGGAAGTAATTCGACCATTGGGCTCGACAGCAGTTTGGGTGGCCAGTGGATCCAGGGAACCTCGGCAGATGACACACTACTTGGTACTGCTGGTGGCGATGTTTTTGTCGGTCTAACTGGAAATGACACTGTTAGCTATGCCGCGAGTGGTAGTGGCGTAACGGTTGATCTGAGCAATATCGCTAACAATACCGGTGACGCGGCTGGCGATAGCTTCAGCAGCATCGAAAATCTCACGGGCTCCGACGGTGACGATACGCTGACGGGGGACGACAACGACAACACACTCGATGGTGGCGTTGGAGTTGATATCCTGAACGGCGGTGATGGTGACGACACGATTGATGGCGGCACTGGCGATGACACCATTGATGGCGGCGCCGACAACGACACGTTCGTCGCAAAAGATGGCGATGGGAACGATACCTATATCGGTGGCGTTGGTAGTGACACGGTTGATTTTTCTGCGGAAACAACCAACGGAATTACTATTGATCTCGGTCTGGATCCCGAAACCGATAATCTGCAAACTGTTGCCAGCGGATTTGGCAGTGACAGCTTCCTGTCAGTGGAAAATGTCATTGGGACCGGGCAAGCCGATACGCTGAAGGGCAATGAATCTGCCAACCGTTTAGCCGGCGGGGACGGCGCCGATGTGCTAGAGGGCAAAGCCGGTAACGATGTCCTGGTTGGTGGTGCTGGCGGCGATACGCTGGATGGCGGCGATGGCAACGATACCGCTTCCTATGAAGATGAAACTCTTAGTGTCGAGGCCGATCTGTCGGGCACATTCGGGAACAATGTGACGATTGATGGCGTTGCCGAAGGCGACAAGCTGACCAGTATTGAAAATCTGACGGGCGGTAGTGCTGGTGACACGCTCACCGGCGATGTCAAAGACAATATCCTGACTGGTGGTGCCGGCGGCGATACGCTGGATGGCGGTGCTGGATCTGATACAGCGTCCTACGCAAGTGCTTCAGGGTTCGTGGAAGCCGACCTGGTAGATACTAACAACAACCAGGGAGACGCGGTTGGTGATAGCTATACGTCGATCGAAAATCTGACCGGGTCCGTTGGTGACGATATCCTGACCGGCGATAGCGGGGCCAATATTCTAGATGGCGGGGCCGGCAATGACACGCTTGAGGGTGGCGTGGAAGACGACACGCTGAAGGGTGGCGCTGGTGACGCTGACAAAGCGGTCTTTAACGGAGATCGTGAAGACTACGACATCGATATTATTACCGCGAACGGTACCGTTACTGTAACGGACAATGTCGGCAGCGATGGTACCGACACGCTAAGCGGCGTTGAAATTCTCTCCTTCAATGATGGCGATGTGAATGTATTCGGCGGCACCGACGGTAAGGATATTTTGTCCGGCACGTCTGGTGTTGATTTGATCGATGGCGGTGATGGCGATGATTTGATCACCGGGGGCGAAGGTAATGATACGCTGGATGGTGGTGCCGGAACGGCGGACAAAGCCTTCTATAGCGGCGCGATTGATGATTACGACCGCGTCTTTAATGAAGAAACTAAACAATGGACGATTACTGACACCAACGCTGCTGATGGCGACGATGGCACGGATATCCTAACAGACGTTGAAATCGCGGAGTTTGCTGGTGGCGACACTCAAGACCTGACACCGCCGCCAATTGCGCTCGAAAATATCGTCGAAGTGGCGATTGGTGGTTCTGCCAGTTGGCAGCTTGCCGCGGATGACGGCAAAGGAACACTAACCTACTCAATTGATGGTGTGACCAAGACTGTCGATCCGAACGGCCCCGATTATTACCAAGCAACGACAAGTGGCGGAGCGACAATCAAGGTCTACGAAGATGGGACTTACGATTACGATGCCACGGCAATTACGGCAGCTGGGCCAGATAGTTTCGATTTCAAGGTTACGGATGAATTTGACCGATCTTCAACGGCAACGATTGATGTTGGTGTTGGAAAACCTTCTGAAGCGGAATCTTCGGCCTATTTTAACGGCGCTACTGGCACATCCATGTCCGCGGGGCCATTAACCTATACCGGTGGGTCGGTCAAAGAGCTCAATTTCTGGGTTAAACGGGGGCAGACCGGTTCCACTCAGTACTTGTTTTCTTCGGGTATTAATAGCGGCATCTACCTAAATCACACTTCGATCTATTTTGACTCGTCAAATCGATTAGTGTTCCAGGCGCAGGAGAACGTCTCCGGAACCTTTACGACGCAATGGCAAAAAACCACGTCGGCGACTTATACCGACACGTCGGAATGGCTAAACGTCCATATGGTCTATGATGCAGCGCAGTCGAGTGCGGGTGATCGGATCAAAGTCGCAGTCAATGGCGCTGATGTTACGTCCTTCGCTTCCGATGTGTGGAATGGGAATGCCTGGCATTATTTCAACTATGGGCCGCCAACTAACTTTAACATTGGTGAAGCAGCCGGCAATGGAAGTTATTTTGTCGGAAATATGGGTCTCGTCCGGTATCGCGAAGGGGCAACGGCGCTCGGTGCCGGTGCCTTTGGCAAGGATGTAAATGGTGAGTGGGTTACAGAAGATGTCACGGGCCTTGCTTTGTCGCTTGATTTTGCCGATGCGGCCAATATGGGCAATGACGTTTCGGGGAACAATAATGATTGGGGCGCGAGCAGCGCCATAACACAATCGACAGACGGTGTTCCGGCTGGCCCAGCGTTTGTAACGCCTGGTGATGGCAATGATGTGCTGCTCGGCACGGCAGACGACGACACCATCGATGGCGGACTCGGCGACGATTACATCGATGGTGGTGCTGGGGTCGATACGCTGACCGGTGGTGTCGGCGACGATACATATGTTGTCGATAATTGGGATGATGTCATTGTCGAAAATGCCGGTGAAGGCACGGATACTGTCGTCGTTACTTCCCATTATGCGGCGGGCGAACACGTTGAAAACTTCACATTGGCGGACACTATAACGGTCAATGTGCAGGGCAATGATCTTGATAATATTTTTGTAAACGGCTCCGGTAACAATTCGATCCTTGGCAAAGGCGGTGACGATACGGTCATCTACCAGGGCAACAAGGGCGATTATGAAATCCTCTATTCACCCTCAGGAGATGTGTGGAGCGTTACAAATACTGCATCAGGGGCCATCGACAACCTATATCACATTGAGACCTTGTCGTTTGACGATGGAACCGTCGATTTAACGGACCCAATATCTGCCCGGAATGTCAGAATTGTTGTTCCGGTTTCCGGCTCCGTCGATTGGTCTATGCCCGTGATTGCCGGCGGGATTGGCACAGATGTAGGTAGCTACTTAATATACAGCGCCGTTGCTAACGCTCCGCTGATGGATTGGGCAGGGGACGCAACACCCATAGAAGATCGTAATTTGGTCTTTTCATTGCATGATGTCGATCTAACGCCAGGTACCGATTACTACGAAACCACAACCTCGGCGAATGGCACAATCCGGGTTTATGAGGATGGGCGCTACACCTACACCGCCGGTGCTACTATGGGTACCGAGTCGCCTGCTATAAGACTCAATATTACCGATACAGATCTTGTGATCAGTACTCTTGTTAATTTACAGGTAGATATCGGGGACTATGTTGCTGGAACGTTCTCAGAGGGCAGCGACGCACTTGTCGGTGGTGCCAACGATGATGTAATCGAAGGTGGTGCCGGAGACGATCTGCTCATCGGCAATGGCGGTGATGACACGCTCAGCGGCGGCAGCGGCAGTGATATCGCCCGCTACACTGGTGCTCGAGACGACTATTCGATTTCCTATGATACGGCGAGCCGTCAATACACGGTAACGCACAAAAATGCGGGTGCCGATGGCTCTGACACGCTCAACGGTATCGAGACGCTTGAATTTACCGGTAGCGGGTCGACTGAGACCCTCAGTCTTGGTGGCCCCGCATCGGCATTCGACAGCATTATCGAGGTTTCGGTCAGTGGTACGGCAAGCTGGAAGCTGACGGCGTCGGGGGGACAGGGCAATCTTGTATACAGCATAGAGAATTCCACTGATTCTGGCGTAACCGACGGCGTCGCCTGGAAAGAAAAAGATGACTTGGCTGGCGGTGGGACAATCAAAGTCTATGAAGATGGGCGCTACGACTACACCGCGGGTTCTTCCGCCGGGCCCGACAGCTTTGATTTCATAGTGACGGATGGAAACATTTCTTCTACTGCCAGCGTGAAGGTTGGTGTCGCCGAAACTGTTGATACGACGGCTGATTTGGAGATCGGCAGCTCTCTGAACCTTGATGGGACAGATGACTATCTGAGTATAGACCCGGCAACAGCGGGTAACCGCAAGACCTGGACCTTCTCGACCTGGGTGAAGAGGGATGCGGTTAGTGGCAACACGCCTGCTACACCGCTCTTTTTTGCGGATACCACCTCTTATGGCACGTCGTCACAAAGTTATCTTGGACTGACCTTTTCAGGGTCGAACTCGTCATCTTCCAACTATGACAAGCTCACCCTAACCAATGGCAGTGAGAACATCTTTGTTACGCAGGATGCCTTTAACTCGACGAGTGACTGGTATCATGTGGTTCTGGCATGGGATTCGGATAATGCAACGGCGGATGACCGTGTTGCGCTCTATGTTAATGGTGACCGGATTACGAATTGGGATACGGCGCCAAACGTTGCCCCAGATCAGGTGTATGGCATCAATGATGGCAACGTCCTTCACACGGTCGGGGGGCGTACAGCCGCAGGCGCGCATTATGCTGAAGGCTCACTCTCTGATGTACAGTTTATAGATGGTGAAGCTGTTGGGGCTGATGCGTTTGGTCAGGATGACGGGTCAGGCAACTGGGTTGGCAAGGCATATGAGGGGACCTATGGCGGCAATGGGTTCCGTCTGGACTTTAGCGACGATAGCGATCTCGGCAATGACGTCTCGGGCAATGATAACGACCTGACGGTCAACAGCGACCCAACCCAGATCGCTGATAATCCGCAGGATACTCTCGCAACACTGGATGCATCGGATCAGGTAAACGCCACATTATCGGGTGATGATTTGGTCGCGACGTTTACCGGAGGGAACAACGGTAATGTCCGCAGCTCGCTCGGAGCAACAAGTGGCAAGCTGTTCTGGGAAGTTAAGTATACGCTGAACTCCGGTGCCGACAGTATTGGCATTGGTATCTCGGCAGACGGCGATATGAAGAGCACGTCGTTGCTCGAAGAAGCGTATGGCTATGGCTACCTATCAGGAGGATCAGTCCGCACTGATGGGGTGATGACGTCTTACGGAGACAGTTATGGGTCTGGCGATGTTATCGGTGTTGCTCTTGATCTCGATAGTGGCGCTATTTGGTTCTCCAAGAACGGTGCTTGGCAAGGTAGTGCGACAGCAGCAGAGATAGAAGCTGGCGATACGACGAATGCGGCCTATACAGGGCTGACCGGTACATTTGAGGCACTTGGTTCCTACACCAGCACGTCTACAACAGATACAGACCTTACCTTCAACTTTGGTCAGACAGGATTCTCGTATTCTGCGCCTAGTGGCTTTGATGCTCTATCGACGGCCAATGTACCCTACGCCAAAAATTCTGGTCATGACTATATAGAGGGTACCGCAGTTAATGACACCATTGATGGTCGGCTCGGCGATGATCTGATCGATGGCGGCGCTGGCGATGACGTAATGAGCGGTGGTGCCGGAGACGACACTTACATCGTCGATAGCGAATATGACTGTGTTATCGAAGCCGATGATAAAGGTACGGATACGGTCGAGTCTTCGATCGATTTCGATCTTTCCGCGGCGAACCGCCCGTTCGCGACACTGGATGCGGCAAATGCGTCTTTGGTGTACGGCAGTTTGTTGCAAAACAATGGCCAGGATCTCCATATAAGCACGAGTTCATCATACCTCGACGGTGTGGTTGCTACCCATACCGCGACAGATAAGAGCTATTGGGAGGTCACGGCAACTTATACAGGGTCTGGTACGCTGAGACTTGGTGTCATGCACGCTGACGAAGTCTTTGACGTCAATGACTATCCTGGTGGTGCCATGGGTGTTGATAGCATCGGCATAACCGACGGTCTAAGGGTGGATCGCAACGGGGTCTCGGGGATAGATTATGGCTCCTCATTGGCGACCGGCGATGTTGTGATGTTTGCCTATGATAACGGCAATCTATGGATTGGGCGCAATGGCACGTGGTTAAACAACGGCAATCCCGAAACGGGAGTTGGCGCGGTTTCAACGGGGATCGCCAATGAGATTGTCCCCGCGGCCTCTGGTTACAATATTGGTGCTACAAATATTGCGGCGTTCAACTTCGGACAATCTGCTTTCTCTGAAACGCCACCTACAGGCTTTAGTGGATTGCAATCGACTGAAGCAACATCCATCGAAAATCTCACCCTGACGGGGACGGCGGTGAGCGGTGCTGGCAATGAACTCGCCAATGAGATTACCGGTAATGATCAAGCCAATACGCTCGATGGTGGCGATGGCAATGACACGCTGATTGGCGGGGACGGCAGTGACACGCTGATCGGTGGCGATGGTCACGATACGGCGGTGTTCTCAGGTAATTTCCTTGATTATACGATTGATTATTCCGGCACCGAAATAACGGTAACTGACGATGTTGGTTTAGGCGGGACAGATACGATTGAAGGTATCGAGCTCCTTAAATTTGATGATCTCGAATATAATGTCCAAAACAGCGGAACACTTTCTGCACTGGGCGGTTATATAGTCGGCGATACCAATGATGTGATGTTGGGCGGCATGGATGTCAGCATCTTCGCCGCTGGCGGTGGCAACGATTTGGTGATCGGTGGCGGTGGTGATGACCAGCTGGATGGCGGTGAAGGCGATGACATCCTCCAGGGTGGTACAGACAACGATGATCTTGTCGGTGGTGCCGGCAATGACCGTCTTGAGGGCGGTACTGGTGATGATACGCTGGATGGCGGTGTTGGCGATGACGTGCTCATCGGTGGGGCTGGCGCGGATGATCTCGAGGGCGGTTACGGGACTGATCTGGCCTCTTATTCCGATGCGTCGACCGGCGTAACAGCTGATCTGTCTGACGATTCCAATAATACAGGCGATGCGGCTGGCGACACTTATAGCAATATCGAAGGGCTCGAAGGATCGGACCATGCCGATACGCTGACCGGTGATGATAACGACAACATCCTGCGAGGCGGCGCCGGGGCTGATACGCTCGATGGTGGTGCCGGAACGGACCGCGCCGATTATGGAAACGATACGGCAGGCGTCAAAGCAAGCCTCGCAAATGCGGCCGTTAATACAGGCGAGGCTGCGGGTGACAGCTACACGAGTATCGAAAACCTCAGTGGCGGCAGTGGTGATGATATTCTTATCGGCGATGCCAATGACAACGTGCTCACTGGCGGTGACGGTGACGATCTTCTCAATGGTGGCGTGGGGGGAGATACGCTCGATGGCGGTGCCGGCACAGACTCCGTCTCTTATTGGTATGCGACATCGGGTGTTACGGCTGACCTAAGCGACAGCGCTAATAATACAGGTGAGGCAGCGGGCGACAGCTATACCAGCATCGAAGATATCTGGGGATCCATCCATGACGATATATTCATCGGCGATGCCAATGCCAACGTCATCCATGGTGAGGCTGGCGATGATTGGTTAGAAGGCAAAGCGGGTGATGACACTCTGGTAGGGGACGATGGCGACGACCGCTTGTTAGGCGGTGAAGGTGCCGATGTGCTCGATGGTGGTGCCGGAAGTGACCGTGCGGTTTATATTGACGCAACAGAAGGTCTTACAGCTGATCTCAGCAACAGCGCTAATAATACAGGTTTCGCTTTAGGCGACAGTTATACCAGTATCGAGAATCTCCAGGGATCGTTCTACGACGATACACTGACGGGTGATTCCAATAACAATGAACTCTACGGCGAAGCGGGTGATGACACGCTGATAGGTAATGCCGGTGATGACTACCTGTGGGGTGATGTCGGAAATGACACGCTCGATGGTGGTGATGGCGCTGACGACTTGTTTGGCTCTGAGGGCATTGACACATTGGCGGGTGGTGCCGGAGACGATACGCTTGATGGCGGCGATGGCGTAGACACAGCTGACTACTCATTGGCGACAGGTGGCGGTGTCACAGTCGACCTCAATAACGCCGGTCAGCAAACCATCGGTGCAGATCAAGGATTAGATACACTCAGCAATATCGAGAACGTTCGAGGGTCGGATCAGGCGGATACACTTACGGGCGACGCGGGTGATAATGCGCTGCTAGGTGGTGACGGCGTTGATACGCTTACAGGCAATGCCGGGGAAGATACGCTCGCAGGTGGTAAGGGCGATGACATTCTTGATGGCGGTGACGGCAATGACAACCTGTTAGGCGGTGACGGTGACGATACGCTGAATGCTGGTGATGGTGACGATACCCTGTCAGGGGGTGCCGGCGGTGATACATTGGATGGTGGATTGGGCGCGGATACGGCATCCTATGTTTCGGCAACAATTGGTGTAATCGCAAACCTCGCGAATAGCGGGTTGAATACGAATGATGCCGCTGGTGACAGCTATGTCAGCATTGAAAACCTTCTTGGATCTGATTTCGCCGATACGCTAACGGGCGATATCAATAATAACAGTCTGGTCGGTGCTCTCGGTGACGACACACTGATCGGTGGCGACGGTGATGACATTCTTGACGGCGGGGTTGGCGGTGACACATTGGATGGTGGCGCCGGAACTGATAAGGCGTCCTACAAATTTGCTGCAGCGGCGGTAACCGCGGATCTTTCCAATGTTTCCAATAATGGCGGCGATGCTGATGGTGATAGTTATGCCAGCATCGAAGATATTGCCGGGTCGGCCTTTGACGACACGCTGACTGGCGATGGCAATGCCAATGTCCTTGAAGGCAATGACGGCGATGACACGCTCGACGGCGGTTCCGGTCTTGATACGTTGGTTGGTGGTGCCGGTGATGACACGCTGATTGGTGGCCATAACAACGATACGCTTGATGGCGGTGCGGGTGCCGACTCGTTTGATGGTGGCACAGGGTTTGATGTGGCATCCTACTTGAGCGCGACAGAGGGCGTTACAGTTGATTTTGCTAACACTGCGAACAACACCGGGGATGCTGCAGGCGATAGCTATACCAATATAGAATCCGTGTTTGGCTCTAACCTAGACGATGTCATAACAGTCGGGTCTACCGGCATGACAGTAAACGCCTATGACGGCGATGACACCATCACGGGTGGTGCTGGCAATGACTTGCTTAACGGTGTTGAAGGAAATGATACCGTTCGCGGCGGTGCCGGTGATGATGGCGTGTATGGTGAAGGTGGTAATGATATTTTGTACGGCGACGCCGGGACCGATACTTTGCTCGGTGGCGACGGGGATGACCATCTCTATGGCGGGCTAGATGCAGACACGCTGGATGGTGGTGATGGCTCGGACACGGCTAACTATTACCATGCAGCCAGTGCCGTAACGGCCAGTCTTGTTACGAACACTGGCTCTGCCGGTGAAGCGTCTGGAGACACCTACACTGAGATAGAGAACCTCGCTGGATCGGAAGCAGGTAACGATACCCTCACCGGTGACGGGAATGCCAATACCCTTTGGGGCAATGGTGGTGATGATGCGCTTATCGGTGGTGCTGGGAATGATCTTCTGATCGGCGGTAGCGGTGAGGATAACCTGTCGGGGCAAGATGGGAATGATACCCTTTATGGTGGTGACGATGACGATACCCTCAGCGGCGCGGATGGCGCTGACGTCCTTTACGGCGAGGCAGGGACCGACAATCTCTACGGTGGTGCCGGGAATGACATTCTCGATGGCGGTGATGCGCGTGACTGGCTGTATGCCGGTGACGGCGATGATACGCTGATCGGTGGCGCTGGCGACGACATTATGTTTGGTGAAGGCGGTGCCGATAGCATCGATGGCGGAGATGGCACCGATCAGGTGAGCTATGCTTACTCGACTGTCGGCGTTGTGGCTAACTTCGCGAATGCGGCGCTGAACACCAATGACGCCGCTGGCGATACCTATGCCAATGTTGAGAATCTTGCGGGATCAGACTTCGACGATGTCCTGACCGGCAACACCGTGAATAACCATATCTGGGGTCGCGACGGCAATGACCAGATTTATGGTGAAGACGGCCAGGATACGCTCTATGGCGATGGCGGCGATGACAAACTCTATGGTGGCGCATTACGGGACTGGATCTACGGTGGTGCCGGGTCAGATACCCTGTTTGGCGGCGCGGGAAACGATTATCTGAACGGTGGAGATGGTATTGACTGGGCATCCTATTACGATCAGATCGTCGGGGTTACAGCCGATCTATCGGAGCAGGTAACTGGCACCGGTGAGGCCTTCGGCGACAACTATATCGATATAGAAAACCTGCGTGGTTCTCTCCATAACGATATCCTGTGGGGCGATGATTTAGGCAATCTATTCTGGGCAGAATCTGGTGATGACGAAGTTCATGGCCGGGACGGTGCTGATACGCTTCATGGCTCGGATGGCGATGACAAGTTGTACGGCGATGAGGGGAATGACTATCTCTATGGCGGTAATCACGACGACCGTCTCGAGGGCGGTGATGGCGCCGATCATTTAAATGGCGGCGACGGCACGGACTGGGCTGAGTATTACGGTGCGAGTGCTGGCCTGACGGTTGACCTATCACAGGCCTCCAGCAATACCGGTGATGCTGCGGGCGACAGCTATGTCAGTATCGAAAATCTGCGTGGTTCTCTCCATGGGGATATCTTGTGGGGTGATGCCGGTGCCAATCTATTCTGGGCGGAATCCGGTGATGATGAGGTTCATGGCCGCGATGGTGCTGACACCATTCATGGCTCAGACGGCAATGACACGCTCTACGGTGATGGTGGTAATGATTATCTCTATGGCGGCAATCACGATGACCGTCTTGAAGGTGGTGCCGGTGGTGATCATTTACACGGCGGTGACGGTTCTGACTGGGCGAAGTATTACGGTGCGAGTGCAGGTCTGACGATTGATCTGGCACAGGCCTCCAACAATACCGGCGATGGTGCCGGTGACAGCTATGTCAGTATCGAGAACATCGAAGGCTCGCAGTTTGGCGACACGATCACCGGTGATGCCGGTGCCAATACTGTTTGGGGTTGGGGTGGTAATGACACCATCCATGGTGGTGCTGGTGATGATCATCTTGAAGGCAATATCGGTGACGACTTTGTTTATGGCGAAGATGGTAGCGACACACTGTACGGTGGTGACGGCAACGATACGCTGGATGGTGGCGTCGGCGGTGACGTTATGTGGGGCGGTGCGGGCAACGACATTTATTATGTCGATAGTACGTCGGACTTCGTCAACGAAAATGTCGGTGAAGGTACCGACACGATCCTGAGTTCCGTAACCTATGGCATTGGTAGTGGCGGCGGGCTGCATGTTGAAAACCTCACCCTGACGGGAAGCGCGAACATCACGGCGGCGGGCAATGATCTCGCTAACGTCCTGACCGGCAATACTGGTGACAACACACTTACTGGTAAAGGCGGTGATGACACACTTATCGGTGGCGCCGGTAATGACACTCTCGACGGCGGCGCCGGTACGGATATCGCCTCATACCTGTATGCGACAACTGGTATTGTAACCACCTTGATGATCGGCGGATTGCAAACAGGAGAAGCAGTCGGAGATACCTATATCAGCATCGAGGGTTTTTACGGTTCGCAGTTTGGGGATACGCTGACAGGCGATGCTGGAGACAATGAACTCTGGGGTTTCAACGGTGATGACTGGCTCGTTGGCGGCGATGGCAATGACTTCCTATATGGCGACAATGGTGATGATACGCTGATTGGCGGGGTGGGTAACGATACGCTCAGTGGCGGCGCTGGTAATGACACGGTGTCGTATGCGGGTGCTGCGGCAGGTGCCACGGCCAATCTATCAAATCACAATCTGAACGCCGGTACGGCATTTGGTGATAGTTATATTTCCATCAACAATCTAACCGGTTCAGATCACAACGATGTTCTGTATGGCGATGCCAACGTCAATGTGCTGACGGGCGGCAGCGGCGCTGATGTTCTCGATGGTGGTGCCGGTGGTGATACCCTCGATGGTGGCGCTGGAAGTGACTGGGCGCGTTATCTCAACTCGACCGCTGGGGTCACAGTTGATCTGACGATAGCGGGTGCACAAACCAGCGGCGGTGACGCATCGGGTGATGTCCTCATCAGCATCGAGCATCTTGAGGGTTCAGCGTTTGCAGACACATTAACCGGTGATGCTGGCGTTAATTATATTTACAGCCAAGAGGGTGATGACACGCTCAATGGCGGTGCAGGTTGGGATAAGCTTTACGGTGGTCTCGGCAATGACACCTTAAATGGTGGTGACGATGTTGACGTGCTCGTTGGTGGTGCCGGAGCGGATACGCTGGATGGCGGCAGTGGCAGCGATTATGCGAGTTATGTCGACTCAACAATCGGCGTCACAGTTGACCTCGCGAATACAGCCAACAACACAGGCGAAGCTATAGGTGACACCTATATTAGCATCGACAGCCTGGAGGGCTCTCAGTTCGCTGATGCGCTGCATGGTGATGCCCAAATCAATTGGCTCTCCGGTCTCGGTGGAGACGATATTCTCAAAGGCTATGACGGTGCGGATAACCTTTATGGCGCTGATGGTAATGACCTTCTAAATGGTGGTTTGGGCGCTGATCTGCTCGATGGCGGTGCCGGTACGGACTCGGTGTCTTACTGGAATGCTTCAGCGGGTGTCACGGCGGACCTTAGCAATAGCGCGAACAATTTAGGCGAGGCCGCAGGCGACACCTATGTCAGCATCGAAGATATCTGGGGTTCAAACCATGCCGATACGCTGATCGGTGATGGTGGAACGAATGTCATCCACGGCGAAGACGGCAACGACTTCCTCTATGGCAATGCGGGTGATGACACGCTCTATGGCGACGGGGGTAACGATACTCTGCGCGGTGGAGCGGGTGCCGACGCTATGGATGGTGGTGCCGGTAATGACGTTGCCGACTATCAACATGCGGCGGCAGGTGTAACGGCAAACCTCGGCAATGCGAGTAGCAATACCGGCGATGCCGCAGGTGATAGCTATACAAATATCGAAAATCTGCATGGCTCGTCGCATGACGATACGCTGACCGGCGATGCGAATGACAACACTATCTATGGCTACATTGGTGATGACACAGTCAGTGGTGGTGCCGGTAATGACTCACTGAATGGTGGCTCTGGTGCTGATACCATTAACGGCGACGACGGCAATGATTACCTGTTTGGCATTGACGGTGATGACACGCTGAACGGCGGCGCTGGGGCTGACACGCTTATTGGTGGCGCTGGCGATGACACAGCCAATTATTCCGGCACTGCCGCGGGTGTTACTGCTGACCTCAGCAACAGTGCCAACAATACCGGTGAAGCTGCTGGTGACACCTACTCAGGTATAGAACATCTGCATGGTTCGGCGCATGACGATATCCTGATCGGTGATGGGAATGCGAACACGATCTATGGCATTGGCGGAGATGACTGGCTGGAGAGTAAAGGCGGCAATGACACACTGCATGCCGGTGATGGCGATGACCGCCTGCTGGGCGGTGATGGTGCCGACTATCTGGATGGCGGTGCTGGTAATGATCGGGCGGTCTACATCGATGCCACAGCGGGTCTAACAGCAGATCTCAGCAATGTTGCAAATAATACGGGGTTTGCTGCAGGCGACGTCTACACCAGTATCGAAAACCTTGAGGGCTCGTCTTACGACGATACGTTGCGCGGTGATGCCAACAACAATGAGCTTTATGGTGGTGCCGGCAATGACACCCTGACTGGTAATGAAGGCGATGATTACCTGTGGGGTGACGTCGGTAACGATACGCTCTTTGGTAGTGCCGGGGCAGATGACCTTCGCGGCGCTGACGGCCACGACGCACTCTATGGTGGTTACGACAACGACTCGCTTTTGGGCGGTACGGGTAATGACCAGCTGCATGGTGATGCTGGTGACGACACGCTCTCCGGTGAAGATGGGGATGACTATCTCTATGGCGGCACCGGTGCTGATATATTGAATGGTGGTCTGGGCTCCGACTGGGCGAGTTACCAATTTTCTTCAACGGGCCTGACGGTAGATCTTGGCAATGCCTCAGCGAACACTGGCGAGGCGGTGGGTGACACTTACACTAGCATTGAGAACCTCCGCGGGTCGGGCCACAACGACATTCTGTATGGCGATGCGAACGCCAACACCGTCGATGGTGGTTCCGGTAATGACACGGTCTATGGCGGTGCCGGTAATGACTCAGTATGGGGTAATGGCGGTGATGATATCGTTCATGGCGATGATGGTGATGATACGGTCAGTGGTCATGATGGTAATGACACGCTCTATGGTGATGCGGGTAACGACATATTATGGGGCCATGCTGGCGATGACACGCTCTATGGTGGTGCCGGTCACGATCAACTCTATGGCCTTGATGACGACGATACGCTTGATGGTGGGGATGGCGATGATACCCTTTATGGCGGTACTGGTGCGGATGCGCTGGATGGTGGTGCCGGTACGGATTGGGCGAGCTATAGCGATGCTCTAACGGGCCTGACGGTAGATCTTGGCAATGCCTCAGCGAACACCGGTGACGCGGCGGGTGACACCTTTACCAGCATTGAGAACCTCCGCGGGTCAGACCACGCCGACATTCTGTATGGCGATATAAACGCCAACATCATCGATGGCCTAGGTGGTGATGACACCATTTATGTTGGGAATGGTGACGATACGGTCTGGGGCAATGCGGGTAATGACACCGTTTACGGTGGAGAAGGCAACGACACAATCAGTGGCCATGATGGTAATGACTCGCTCTTTGGTGATAGTGGCAACGATATCCTGAACGGACATGCCGATAATGACTCTCTATGGGGCGGTGATGGTAATGATCAACTTTATGGTGGTGATGGCGATGATACGCTGCGTGGCGGTCTCGGTGCTGATTTGCTTGACGGTGGCGCCGGTGTGGATTGGGCAAGCTACAAATATGCTGGTGCTGCGGTCACGTTAAATCTCTCTAATCTTTCACTGAATACCGGCGAGGCAGCGGGCGACACTTATGTCAGTATCGAGAATTTCTACGGCAGTAACTTTGCCGATACGCTGACAGCGAGCGCATCCGGAAGCGCCATTTGGGGTCGTGTTGGTGATGACCTTATGTATGGCGGTGCCGGTGATGACTTCCTGTATGGCGAATGGGACAACGATACGATCGATGGCGGAGCTGGTGCGGATACTCTTCACGGCGGTGACGGTGACGATATTGTGGATGGTGGAGCGGGCGCTGATTTGCTTGAAGGTGGCAACGGCGATGACGTGCTCTCGGGTGGCGACGACAATGATACAATTTACGCCCATGCCGGTGCGGATACCCTGAATGGTGATGCAGGTAACGATTCACTCCATGGCCAGGATGGTGATGACACTCTGACCGGTGGTGCTGGCGCGGATCTGTTGTTTGGTGGTAACGACAATGACACGCTGATTGGTGGTGCGGGTGCAGATGCCTTGGATGGCGGCGCTGGTATTGATACGGCGTCTTATGCTGGAGCAAGCAGCGATGTTACGGTGAACTTGCAGAACGTCAGTCAGAATACGGGTGACGCTCAGGGAGATAGCTATGGCTCCATTGAGAACATAATAGGTTCTGATTTTAATGATTTCATCGTCGTGCTTGACGGGGACAATACAGTCTGGGGCGGTGCGGGTAACGACACGCTCTATGGAAATGGTGGGAATGACACGCTGTATGGTGAAGATGGCAACGACTATCTGCACGCGGGTACCGGCGATGACATGCTGGACGGTGGCGATGGTAATGACGTCTTCTTCGGCTCAACTGGCGCGGATAGCTTCATTGGTGGAAACGGGTCTGATGCCGTCCGGTATTTCGATACGGGTGAGACCGGCGGTGTCACCGCAGATCTTGTCAATGGTGGCGCTGGCAGTGGTTCCGGTAACGGTGCAGGTGACAGCTTCACCGGTATTGAAAACATTGAGGGGACCAATTACGGAGATACTTTTTATGGTGATGATGGCGGCAACAGCCTGTACGGCCATGGCGGTGACGATACGCTGACTGGCCGCGGCGGTGCAGATCACCTTAGGGGTGGTGCTGGCAATGACATGATCCACGGTGGCGACGACAATGATTTACTTGTCGGTGAGGACGGGGCCGATACCATTCATGGCGATGCCGGAGCAGACCTGGTTTATGGTGGCAATGACGACGATGTCATTTATGGCGGTGCTGACAACGACACCCTAAATGGCGAAGCCGGGGATGACTGGCTGTATGGCGGTGCCGGAGCGGATACGCTTGATGGTGGCACTGGCGTTGATTGGGTGTCTTATTATGACCAGAGCGCCGGTATAACGGTCGATCTCTCAGGCACAGTAGCGGGGACGGGTGAAGCGCAGGGTGATACCTACGCAAACATTGAAAATCTGCGCGGCACCTTGCATGCAGACACACTCTATGGAGATGCCGGCGCCAACTTGTTCTGGGCAGAAGCCGGGGACGATGAAGTTCATGGCGGTGATGGCAACGATACGCTCCACGGCTCAAACGGCAACGACACACTTTACGGCGAGGGCGGTATTAACTGGCTCTATGGAGGTAACGATAATGACACGCTGATTGGCGGTGATAGTACAGACTACCTTTATGGTGGCACCGGAGATGATACTTACGAATTTGATCGTGGGAGCGCTGGTGATCTCATCTATAACACCGGTGAGTCTTCTTCTAACGATAAGGTGGCATTTGCGACCGGCATTGATGAAGACCAGCTCTGGTTCCAGCAAAGTGGCGATGACTTGCTCGTCAAGATTATTGGGACAGACGATCACATGCGAGTTAAAGCCTGGTATGTCGGCACCGATAATCGTCTCGATTTTGAAGTGTCTGACGGGTCTGATCTCGTTGCGGCGGACGTCCAAAATTTGGTGAACGCGATGGCATCGTTCTCTGCGCCCGCAGTCGGAGATACAGAATTGAGCGACACTTTCTCGGGTCAGAACCTGACGGATTTGAATACAACGATCGCCGCGAACTGGACGTGATACCACGAATATTCTCCCTGTTTATCTATAAGTCTTCGCAGATATGGCTCGAAATTTCCCTGTTCGATGTTTTGGGAAATAAAGGCTTAAAGGGTGATATTACTTGGCTTTGTCGGCAAAAAAATTCTATGTTTTTTGTTCGATTTCGTTTTTATTCCCTGTAATTTCCTTGATGATCAGTGAAATAACCGCAGAGACGAGTTCGCGAGAGACTGCGTCCACCACCATCTTAACCTGCACCCCATCAGTGGGGCTGCAACGGCCCGTCAGCAGTCGAACTTGCCCGCGATCCACACGCTGACCGGCGAACCATCGAGTGGCATGTCGAGTCCGATCGTATCCTAGCCCGCAATGTCCCACGCATTCGAGAATACGAGCGCGCCGCCCCTGGCGCGGAGCGACTGCTGAGCTGAACTCTGACGCTCTGCGGATGCGGGGTGGGTATGTCTAGCAGACGGACGCTCGCTTCGGCAGGGTGCACGATAGGAATGTGCGCCCATCCGCCGACGTTTTGGTAAACTCTATCTCAACTCTCATTAAGTGTTCCCCCATCCACGAAGGGTGCTACCGATCACGCTGTAGATGCAGCTTGCAAGTTCTGCCGCAGCCTTGTTCGCTCAATCTCCTTAATCGGTCAGGCGCCTAAGCCTTACAGCTGGGTGCAGATCAATGAGTTTCGCCGACGTCCAATGACTGGCAGAGCTCGCCTTCGAAGTAAATCTCGACCGTTTCGTATTGGCCTTGTTCGGCTGGCCTTTCGAATCGAACATCGCGTGGTGCAACGTCTTCGGTCCCGACATTGCCCGTCTTTTCGATTGTCAGGTCCAGCATAAGGATAACCGGATTGATCCCCGGCGGCACCCGCTCAGTCAGTTTGGGCTGCAAGTTGCCGCCATTCGTCACAACTTTGCCCACGACGATCAATTGGCTCGGGCCGGGGGGCATCAAATTGATCCAAGCACTGAAATCAGACATTCTGGGGCAAGCCATGATTCTTCTTCTCCAAGTTTAGTTTTTCGTGAAATACTCGCCCTTTATAACAAATATTTAATCATTTGAACAACACATTTCTATTCCTGGATGAAATGAACTTTAGTCGATCTACTTTGAGTTGGGTCAAAGTTTGTCGTCTAATGACAATTTCAATTCAGCCCAACGCTTACTGGCGCAGTTTTTTGATCTACCGTGTTTCAAGGCTAGGCCTCGCTTCACGATTTTGACCTTGGTATAAAAGCACCCTCTGAAGAGGGTGGCTCGGTACGCTTTGCGGGATAAGTGTCTAGTGAGTCACTCCAATCGCCGTACCCATATTCTGCGAACCAATGAAGACCAGTTTGGATTGATTTTCTTTATAGAATCAGGGTATTGCTTCTGGCGGTCTTACGGGTTTCACGCTCTTCGCCTGAAACAGCAGGTTAAAATGATTGCCCTCCGGGCCCACCATTTTTTATTGAACCCCCCCCCGGAGGGAGCTATAAACGCCGGCCGCCCGCCAACCCAACGCGGATGAAATAAAATATCCCCCAGAGGGAGAAAATCCTCCGGCGCGGAATGCATTCGTTTCTGTTGGCTATTTTCCCGGACAAACTATGGGTGAGGCGAAATTGTTGACATCTAGGGTTGTCACGTCCAACCAACGTACCGAATTTAGCCTTATATCTGGTTCAATCTATGTTAGATGTTCAATGATGTGTAAGAGTGAGTTTTCCTACGACTAACCTTTTCGTATGCGTATCGTTGGGAAACTTAAAAGTCTCTGTTCTGTTAGGAGCCCACACTAATAAAGTTAGGTAAAAAGTTGTTGGAACTATTCGTAAAAACATTGGCCCGGATGTTTGAAACATCAGCCCGTTGCATGATTTCGATCGCTAACATTGGTTTCATCGGTACGTGGAAAGTAATCTTTTGGAAGATAGGCGGTAAATCAGATTTAAGAAGGGTTCATATAAGAAAGCTCGATAGGAGTTTTTACTACAGAGGTAAGAATGATCATGGTGCTTTGACCCATTTTTACATTGGCGGCGTAAAAATAAACGAAGGTTCGAGCTCCGATAAAATTAAAACGATAATTGATGCCGGCGCAAATATAGGAACGGAAATGCTTCGATTCCGGCACTTTCACCCAGATGCTAAAATAATTGCTATCGAAGGGAATGAACAAAATTTCGAAGTATTAAAAATGAACATTGGGAGCGACAATAATACAAAGCCAACATTGGCAGCACTTCATAATAAGTCAGCGAAACTCAAATCCTATAACCCAACGAGTAACAATGAGAGCTTTCGGTTTTTGGAAGCGAAAGAAGGTGAGGCTTATGACGTTTTGGGTGTCTCACTCGAAAATATCATTATCGAACACGGAATTCACGAAATTGACATTTTGAAATGCGACATTGAAGGTAGTGAAAGATACCTCTTTGATGATAGCTGTGAGACTTGGGTTGGCAAAGTAAAGGTCATCATTATGGAGTGCCCTGACGCCGATGCGGAAGGCACAACCGCCCAAGTCTTTAAGTCGTTAGAAGCAAACCACTGGAAGTTTAATACGCACATCGTCGGCGAAAACCTTGTTCTCATTAGAGATGATTTAAGCTGGACCGTCGAAAAGAGCTTTTATCTGTAAGTTCCCGGCATTTTCCTTGATGATTAGTGTATTTACCGCAGGGACGAGTTCGCGAGAGACTGCGTCCACTACCACTAATTTCCTGCTAGAGAGACCACCAAACCACTGAATTATTGGCGATATAGCGAAGATTGGAGTTAATACCGGCTCATTGTATACTGGGCGTTCCACAATCCCCCGAAGGAGCCGCTGAGCATGGACACCATCGACAGGACCGATCTGCATACTGTTACATCACTGGAAGATCTTGATCGGATCTATGCCAAGCCGCAACCCGCTGCCGTCAATAAGGAAACCGACCACGTTACCGAAGTAGGGCGGGCCTTTATCGCGGTGTCACCCTTCCTGATCCTCGCGACATCGGATGGTAAGGGCATTGATTGTTCGCCGAAGGGCGATGCGCCGGGTTTCGTGCAGCTGCTCGATGACCGCACGCTGCTGATCCCTGATCGGCCAGGCAACAATCGCATCGATGGCATGAAGAACCTTCTTTCCAATCCGCAGGTCGGCATCATCTTTATGGCGCCAGGATCAAACGAGACCTATCGGGTCAATGGCAATGCGACCATCAGCACGGACCCTGACCTGTTGAAACGGTTCGAGGTGCGTGGCAAGCCGCCGCGTGTTGTCATGGTAATCTCGGTAATTGAGGCCTTTAATCACTGCCCTAAGGCCTTCGCACGGGCAAAGCTGTGGGAAGCACCAGCAACTTCGAACGGTGCGCCGACGCAAGGCGATTTTGTTGCCGCCCGTGATGGCAAGGATGCGGCCTTTGCCAAGGATTATAACGAGAAGTACGCTGAACGGCTCAAGACTGAGCTCTATTGAGATTTTCTTCCAAGGTGACTGAAAGTGGTACCATCATGACATCAGACGACGATCGCTCACACGACCATTCTCACGATCATTCACACGATCATGCACATGGCTCGGAATTATCGGATATGCAGCTTCGAGTACGGTCCCTTGAAACCGTTCTCTCGGAGAAGGGTTATGTCGATTCTGCCGCACTGGATGCCATTGTCGAAGCCTATGAAACCCGTATTGGCCCCCACATCGGTGCGCAGGTGGTTGCTCGGGCATGGAATGACCCTGAATTCAAAAAGGATCTCATTGAGGATGCGACCAAGGCAGTCAATTCGATGGGCAATGTCAGCCCAGTTGGCAGCCATCTTATCGCCATCGAGAACACAGACGAGACCCACCACATGGTCGTCTGCACGCTCTGCTCCTGCTACCCATGGGAAGTGCTGGGGCTGCCGCCCGCGTGGTACAAATCTGCGCCTTATCGCTCACGGGCGGTGATTGAGCCCCGGAAAGTTCTTTCTGAATTCGATGTCACCTTGCCTGATGAGACGAAAATCCGGGTGTGGGATTCGACCGCCGAAACCAGATTTATGGTGGTCCCTATGCGACCTGAGGGGACCGAAGGCTGGAGCGAGGAACAGCTTGCCGCGCTTGTCACACGGAACAGCATGGTGGGCACCGGCCTGGCGCTGAACCCAGAGGATGTCGCATGACCAACGCCATACATGACATGGGCGGCATGCACGGTTTCGGCGCCGTCGAGCAGGAAGCCGATGAGCCGGTTTTTCACGAAAAATGGGAAAGCCGCGTTTATGCCATGAATCGGGCGATGGGGCCGTTGCGTCTGTGGACCATCGATGAGGGGCGCGCCGCACAGGAGGCTTTGCCGCCATCCGTCTATGTCAGCGCAACCTATTACCAGAGATGGCTGCTCGGTCTTGAGCGCCGTGTTCAAGAGCATAATCTAGCCGGGGCTGATGAGTTAGAAGCCGGGCGGTCGCTCCGGACCAATGATCGGCCCAATCGAATTTTTGAGGTCGATGATGCTAACAATTTAACCCGCGGTAATTTTGAACGGGACACCGCCACCTCACCCCAATTTAAGGCTGGGGATCAGGTCAGAACGCTGAACATCAATCCCGATACCCACACCAGATTGCCGCGATATGCCCGTGACAAAATCGGCGTGGTTGAAGCCGTTCGCGGTTGTCATGTATATCCCGACTCCGTTGCGACCGGCGCGGGTGAAGATCCACAATGGTTGTATACCGTGGTGTTTCCCGGTTCAGTGCTGTGGGGTGAGGACAGCGACCCATCGGTAGATGTCTCGATAGAGGCGTTCGAACCCTATCTGGAACCAGCATGAACGACGGCACCACCGACGCCGCGCGCCAGGCCCTTGCGGCCGTCCCAAGTATACCGCGCGACGCTGAGGGACCGGTCTTCAAAGAGCCCTGGGAAGCACAAGCATTTGCGATGACGCTCCGGCTTTTCGAGCAAGGACTGTTTACCTGGCAAGAATGGACCGTGGCGCTCGTCGCTGAAATCAATCGCGCTCAAGACGCGGGCGATCCTGACACTGGGGAAACCTATTACCTGCATTGGCTCTCGGCGTTGGAAAAAATTGTTGCCGACAAGGGTATGACAGATGGTTCCACGCTCAGCAGATATCAGGATGCATGGCGCCGGGCAGCGGACAGAACGCCGCATGGCGACCCCATTCTTCTTGACGCCAGCGATATCGAACCCTGATCAATCTTGCAGCAAAAAATATCTGCAACTGGCAAGTAGCGGACACCGCATCGTCCGGGGCTCACTTCCGTTAATAGCTATAAACGGAAGCGATGCCTAGCCAACCTGTAGCTCAGGATTGAATTGATCGGAACGTCTATGCAGGTCAACCAAGTTCCTTAGCAACACTAATATAATAGTTGCGCGCGTTGGCGTTCACCTGATTTTCGGCGAGGGCAAGCAATGTCGTCTTCTTCGCCTTTGTGGCTCGGTCCTTATATCCATCCAGGAGAGCTACTCGATCGGCCAACTCCAAGGCCCATTGATGTTCGCCATCGTTGACGGCCTTTTCCATTGTTGAGGCCAGGGATTCAGGTCCACCCGCCAGATCGGCGATCCGCCTAGCTTCGTCGTTAGGAGCAAGCGGAAAAAGGTTAGTTGGGTTGCCGTCGAACCAGCCAACAGTCCCCGAAAAATAAGCGCGCACCGCCCATTCGACTGTGCCGTAATATTCCTGAAGAAAGGGTCGATCAGCCAACTCTTTTGGCAACCGCACATAGTCGACAAGTTCATCCGGGGTTAGGCCCAAATCCATTCCTTCGGCGCATTTGGCTACGATATGCCGAATGGCATCCCGATAATCCGCTAGAACCGACGCAATTGAAGACGCCTCCGTCAGTGGTTTCGAATGGCCGGGCACTACCGTTGCCGGATCAAGAGCGATCAGTGTGTCCAGGGTGTCAGCCCAGACGTCGAAATCACGGTATTTGGTGCCGCGGATTGCATAGAGATTGGGAAAAGATTTGTAGTAATTATCACCGCTGAAAAGAATACGGTCTTTCTCCCGCCAGACCACGAGGTGGTCTTCTGTTTCGCCGGGTGCAGCGATTAGAGAAAGAGGCACACCACAAATGTCAACGTCAAGCCGTTCTCCTTCAACCCAGTTAGTCGGTTGAAGGAAGCCTTGCCCCAAACCTTCCATGGGCCGGTCGCCAGGACCCAACCCGAGGTTGATACGTTCGGTGTCAAATTCCAACCCGATGCCAAATTGCCGTTTGGTCCGAGCAATCATCAAATTTGTTGGGTAGGGGCGGTCGCCCCCTTCAGCCAGCTCGATTGTCAGATTAGCGCGGGCATAAATATCTGGCTCACCACCTTTGGCAAAAACACTGGCCCCTGATATGTGATCCCGGTGCCCATGGGTATAGATGATGGCGCGAACCGGTTTGTCGGTAATTTTGCGAAACTCGGCGAAGATATTAGATGCGGCCCCCGTGCTCTCTGTTGTATCGATGATAATGATTCCATCATCACCGATAATCATGGAACTGTTGGATGCAGCATAGCCGACAGCCGTATAAACACCGTCGCCAACATCGAATACCGTCTTCTCAAATTCGGCGCTATGAGCCCTGAGTTTTTCTACAGGCTTCATGTCCTATAGCTCCCCAATAATCACCTGCCGCGCACAAGAGACGCCGGAACCCAATATTCAGGTTCCGGCGAATCCTCCTGGGTGATCTCTACATCACTTTACGCGGAATCTTCAGGCCAATTTCCTTGTAGTAGCGAAGCGCCCCGGGGTGCAACTTCATGTTCATCTGACTGAATGCGCTCTTCAAATTGAGTGCTTCTTTAGCCCAAGTTGCGACGCCGTACATTTCATCAATGTGTTCCCAAAATGTCTTGGTCATCTTGTAGATGACATCATCGGGGATATCCTTACGGGTCACGAGGCCAACCCAGGCCGCAATGGTCTGAACAGGCTTTGTGTTTGCCTGGTTCTTACCATAGGCATCCGCCGCGAACTGACCGCTCGTGCGTCCCGGAACCCGCATGAGTTTCTTCATCGCCGGTGTCTTCCAATCGGCGTCGCTTGCTCCAAGAAAACGGATCTTGTTGGTCAGCGCCGCTTGCACGAAGTTCGCCGCTGGCGGGTTGCTGGTCGCGACCAGAACGTCAAGTTGGCGATCCTGGAACGCTTGCATCGCAGGCGAAAATCCAAGCTTAACGACTTTATAATCCTTGCCGGGCACAAGGCCAGTGATGGCTTTGACGAAGCTTCCGGCAACAATAGTTTGGACCCCCGCCGGCGGCCCAAGGAAGACACGCTTACCCTTGAGGTCGGCCAGGGACTTGATACCGGAGCTCTCAAAAACACCGAACTGATAGAAGCCGATGCGATAGTTGAAGACCGCCCGCAAATTATGCGCCAGCTTTTTGGCATTTTTGACTTTGGCGAACATCTTTTTGCCTTTGGACATCAAGTGATGCAAAGCCGGTGCACCCATCAGAAAGTCAGTCTTACCGCGCGCTGCATCCAGTGCATGCCGCGGCGCTTTGCCCGTGGCGTTAACCTGGATCTCAATTTCCGGATGATACTTTTGTATTATCTTGGCAAAGGTGGTGTTGATTGCAAAAGCACTCGGCAAAGTAATCGTCGACATCTTATAGAAGTCTTTCGCCTGCGCCCCACTCCACGCAATGGTACTGAGCGCTACAACCGTACCGGCGACAAATTTTAACTTGGTCATAATGTTTCTCCTTTGTAAGGCTTAGTCATGTTGCATTTACAGCTGATGCGCCCTTTCGACGACATCGGGTTTAGGTGAAATTCTTGTTCGAAATAGCAAATCATACTCCCCCCTTAATGGCTTTGGTCCGTCGGCTCTCGACATACAAGAGGGCCAAGCCAGCGACTGCGGCGGCAATTTGGATCTCGATGAAAGTGAGAAGCACGCATATGCCGAGCGCTGTGCGCAAGATGCGGGACCACATTGGCAACGGCGCGCGATCAACACCCCCAAGCGCCGTGGTCATCAGCCAGATCGCCAGCGCCAGGCGTGCGACTACCCACACAAAGGGACCGACCTCAAATCCAACCACCAGCGAAAGTGATGGGTTGTAGATAAAGACGAAGGGCACAATGAAACCGACAAATGAAAGCTTGAGAGCCTGCAGTGCCGTGGTCATGGGATTCGATTGCGCAATGGGTGCCGCGGCATAGGCGGCGATAGCGACCGGCGGGGTGATAGCCGAAAGCACGCCGTAATATAATACGAACAAGTGCACCAAAATCTTGGGTACGCCGAGATTTTCCATCGCTTCGCCCATGATCAGCACAATAATCAGATAGGCCGGAATGGTCGGCAGCCCCATGCCCAAAATCATGCTCGCCAGCGCCACGAGAAGCATGGCGAAGAATAAATTTGCACCAGCGAAGGAGAGGACCATGTTTGAGAACCTAATCCCTAGGCCGGTGAGGTTCATCACGCCAATGATAATGCCAATGGCAGCAACTGCGACCATGATACGGCCGCACTGTTCGCCACCCTTGGCGAGCGCGTCGAGAAATACCTGCGGCCGCTTACGCACTTCAGCGTTCATCAACCCGAGTCCAGCACCGATCACAGTAGCCCACAACCCTGCCATAGCTGGTGACCGACCCGCGATCAGAACGCCTATAATCACGAGGATTGGGATCACGAACATCAATGACAATTTCCAGTCTTCGCGGGAGATTGACTGCCGTTCAGCCCGTGGGATCGCCTCGATACCATTTCGTGCGGCCTCAACCCACACGGCCGCAAACAGACTGCCGTAATAAAATAGCGCCGGAACCAAAGCAGCGACGATGATCACCAGGTACGGAATTCCCGTCACGTCGGCCATGACAAAGGCCACGGCGCCCATCACTGGTGGCATGAATTGTCCTCCCGACGAAGCCGCCGCTTCCACTCCGCCAGCAAATGAACTCCGGAAGCCGCGCTCCTTGATCATCGGAATGGTGAACACACCGGTTCCGACCACATTCGCTGAAACACTGCCTGAAATTGTACCGAAGAAACCGCTCGCAGCGATCGCAGCATGCGCCGGGCCGCCACGCAGACCGCCGGTAGCACTGACCGCAATGCGGAGCAGTACAGCACCAGCGCCGGTCGCTTCGAGCACCGCCCCGAAGATAATAAATATGAAAATCAGCGCAATGACTGTGATGACAATGAAACCAAAGACACCATCGAACGAGTACCAGACCGTTCGCATTACCGCTTCAAGATCGTAACCCGCATGGGCAAATATCCAGGGCAAGTCTTCACCAAAGAGTGCATAGATAATGCAAAGGACCGCAAGCGATGCGAGCGGCCACCCGAATGAGCGTCGGGTTAATTCGAGAACCGCGAGTAACCCGCCAGAGCCGATCAGGATGTCATTGGGCAAAAAATCATAGAGACCGCTTTCAAGCTCATCATAGACCGACGCGAACCAGTAGATTGACAAAGCCATCAAACCGATTAGCAGGGCATCGATACCCCAAAGGCAAACCCGCGCCGAGCCGTTCTTCGGCAAATGAATGCGGGCCAAAGGGAACACAAATACGGTCAGAACCACCGATGCGTCGACAGTAATCGAACGCTGATAGATCTCGTCGATAACCCCAAAGGTGACGGTGTAGATCGCGACGATCGCCATCACAAATCCAATGAGCTGGACCACCTTCTCCGGAATGTCGACCTGTCGCACTACGCCTCCCTCATGGCGTTATCAGCTCCGGGTATCGTCTTTATCGGCTCTTCGATACCTCACCTGACACCGCACGACCGCCCTTATAAACGGTCTGATTTTGTCGGCAGCAACGCCGATGTTATTGACCCAAGCTTTGTGGGCGCCGGCCCTCAAGCCTGAAGGTTCCGACGGATCGCCTCTTCGAACTCGTCGACATCAAAATAAAACGGGCCTAACCCACTCTTAAAGGCGACTTTGCCATCGCGGTCGATTAGGTAGAGTCTGTCAGGCCAGGAGATGTATTTCTCCTCCGCATCGTTATCCATGCCATCGAGCAGCATTGGGAACGAAAAATTGTAGCGAAGCATACATGCGGACGCGACTTCTGCCCGTTCGTCTTCCGATTCCGGCTGGGCAAAGACGACGCCTTCGTCCAAGTTTCTAGGAACCTGATCTTCGCCTTCAGCATGCGCCTCACGAATATAAATTCCGAGGAGCTGCACATCATCGCCAAGGTTTTTTGCCATTTCATCAAGGCGCACGGCCCCGTCGCGAAATGGCGGTCAGGTGTAGGACCCGAATATCAAGCCAACCGGTTTTCCGAAGTACGAGGATAGCTTCACTGTTTCGCCGGATCGGCTGCCATTTGCATTGAGGCGCTCTAGCGCTAGATCCGGGGCATCGTCACCAATATTTGGCGAGAGCTCTCTATCTCTAATGACCCGCTTTTCAATAAATGCGCGCAGCTGATCTCGCGTCATCCCGCGGGTTTCAAGCCACTTTTCGTCAGCATTCAGTACGACGTTCTCAAACTTCTCGGGTAGTTCAACGGACATTGTATGCCTCCAGCGTAGTAAAGAACGGATCCGTTTGTCCCAGCATCAAGCGGCGCTAGGGTGTGGTCGGTACGTACTCGTATTCAAGCGATTTTGATTTTGAGTGCAATCGAGCAGTACCCCAACTCCTATTGAACTCCGTGCCGCTCTGCGGCACAGTGAATTATGACCCGCCAATTAGAAAACCGTTCATTAGACCGGGGAATTTCTGTGCTTGAAGCGTTGGGAGGCCATGGAGCGTGTTCACTACACCAATTGCACCAATTGACCGAACTACCAAAATCGACATTGCGTCGGCTTCTAGCAACATTGGTCAAACGCAGACTGGTCCGACAAGGACTCAATGACCGCCTTTACCGCATCAACATAGCCCTTCCCATGATATCCAGCGCTGAAGCCTCGCCAGTCGCTGCAGCGATGGTCGAAGCAGCGTCACCACACATGCAGGCTCTGACGGAAGAAGTCGGTTGGCCGTCAGACCTTCATATGAAGGATGGGGCGACGATGCGGGTTGTGGAATCCACTCGGGTGCTTAGCCCCTTTCATGTTCATGGCGGAAGGGTCGATCTAGAGGTCAACATATTCGGCTCCGCCGGCGGATGTGCATATCTTATGGGGCTGGATGCAAAAAATTTGAGCCAGATTTATAAAAAAGCCCGGAAAGACCCCGTATTTGGCCCCAGCCGCTTTGGATTGACGTTGGAAAAACTTGAGCATGAATTGGTTCTCATGCGTGAAGCTGGTTACGGATTTCGGCGTCCGGGTTATTTGGGAGAAAGTGCGCCGGACGACAAACTCAACGCGATCGCCGTTCCCGTGCATCAAGGGGATAACGAAGTCCTGGGGGCGCTTACTCTGATGTGGACTCGCAACCACATGGAGTATGAGGGCTTCGCGGAGCGCTTTCTGGACAGATTGCAAATTGCAGCGGATGCAATTTCAGCCGACCTTTACCCTTCCGCATAATTGCTGACGAGCAGGGTGACCTGACGTGCCGCAGGACGGCACGGGCGGGATCGGCCAGTTGATCGACACGTTCTAGTCGCGCACAATTTTCGACCAGAGATTTTGACATCGTGTCAAAAATGAAGGAGATCAAGAATGAGCACCCCTTTACCCGAAAAAGCTGAGCAAATTTTGGCTTGGCATACTGAGGAAGAATTGAAGCTTCGCGGGTTCACGCGGGACGAATTGCGCGAATTCATCGCCGGACGTTTCGAGCGGGAAAAGGATGCACCCAATGTTGGCGATATTGCACCGGATCTCACTCTGGAGAGCCTCAGCCCAACAGGAAAACAGACCGGTGATATGGTGTCTCTTTCATCGTTAGCCGGAAAACCTGTCGGTCTCATCTTCGGGTCCTATACCTGACCGCCATTTCGTGACGAGGCCGTGCGCCTCAACGAAATTGCCGAACAGTACGCCGACAAGATGCAATTTGTGTGCGTCTACATACGAGAAGCCCATCCGGGTGATGGCGATCAAGTGGGCCGAAACTTGCAAGACAAAGTTTTTTACGATCAACCGACCAGCAGCGACGAACGAGCCGAGGTCGCGGCCGCCTGCATGTTGCGTTATAATTTTTCCTTTCTCATGTTGCTGGACGATATGACGGACCAGGCGGAAGGACTCTACCGCGCCTGGCCCGAACGGCTATACATAGTCAGTGCCGACGGACGGATTGCCTACAAAGGCGGGATGGGTCCTTGGGATTTTGGCGTTGACCCATGGTTAGAGGCAATCAGGGCAGAGCTTGGTGATTCCAGCTCAAACGAGAACCATCAAACCAACTCCCAAGACAAAAAATCGGCTGGTGAAATTCTGCAGACGATGTCCAACCGATTGGTTGCCGAGCGATGCGAAGACAGGCGCCTTACTGTCGGGTTTGTGTCAGAAGGTTCTTATGAAACCTGTGCACTCGAAATCGACAATGGAACCTGTACGCTCCAATCAAAAAGGCCGGAAGATTGTGACGTCTCGATCAAGTTTCATCGCGACTTCTTAGAGGCATGGGCGGCCGGTGGCACCGGTTTTGAAGATGCGATTGATCTCGGGCAGGTTGCCGTGGAGGGCGATCGTGGAATTGTTACGGAGTTCTTCTCTAAATTTGAACCACCCCGGGGAAACTCCACACCCTAACTCTATGGAGAACATTGACGATGACCAATTTGAGCGAGGGACACAATGAGAGGTAAACACGCCATTGTAACCGGTGTTGCTAGTGGTATTGGTGCCGAAGTTGCCAAAATGATTTCGGCGGCAGGCGCTACAGTGACAGGTCTCGATATTGTCGAAACGCAGGACAATGTTGATCGCTTTATTGAGCTCGACCTCTCGGATCCCAAATCAATCGAGACCGCCGCCAAGGCCATTGATGGGAATATCGACATCCTGTGCAACGTGGCGGGTTTACCACCCCGGGATGGTCTTGAAGGACGGATACTCGCCGTCAATTTTATTGGAACGCGGCACTTCACGAACGCGTTGATGGACCAGCTGGTGGATGGCGCCACCATCGTCAATGTCGCCTCTCGTGCCGGCGCTTTTTGGCGCGACAATATTGAACAGGTTAAATCCCTTCTGGCGTTGGGTGACGACACCGACACCCATGTGTTTTGCGCCGAGAACGAGATCAACTCTATTCGGGCCTACAACCTCTCGAAAGAGGCCATCGTCGCCTGGACTCTCGCTGAGACAGAAACGCACGTCGCCCGAGGCATTCGCGCTAATACGGTGAGTCCGGGCGCGGTGGCTACAGGTATTCTAGACGATTTTCTGGCGGCATTTGGCGAACAGGCGACGCGGAATATTGCTCGGGTTGGTCGTCCCGCCAGCGCGGAAGATGTCGCAAAAGTGGTCCTGTTTTTAGCGGGACCAGGCAGCCAATGGCTTCGCGGTGTCGATATCCCCATCGATGGTGGCATGGGCGCTCTGAACGTCAGCGATATGCTCGGTCTGACATAGCTGATGATACTGGCTATGGGGTTACGCACCTGACCGATATAAACATGTCCTAACGGGGTCAGTTGTGGACATACTAAACTAGGTCATTTTAGCGCCTCTTACCCTGTTCGCGTCGTCTAATAACAGGCATTCTCTCCCTATCGAAGCATCGGCTTAAACGTGCCGACCAATAGAGCAGGGGGATTTTGATGTTCCAGTACTGGGCTGATGATCAACGCGAATCCGTTGTTTTTTCATTTCATCTCGTATGGTTGTTTTATGAAGCCGTGCAGGGCGGCGCTGACACCAATGAGCTGTTTTATGCGGCGCGGAAGATTCGAGCCGGCAATTCTGAAGACTGGTACGACGCGTTCTATGATCTCGGTGATCGGGTCAAGGCAATAGCTGATGAGGCCAAGGATGCTGGCCACGATGTTACGGCGGGCAATGCCTATTGGCGCGCCTTTACCTATTATCGTTCTGCCGAGCGAGTGCTGTCGGGCAAGAACCCTCGCAAGCTGCCAATGTATGAACGCTGTATTGATTGTTTCTATACCGGCATTGATCTCCAACCGCATCCTTACGAACGTATTGCGATTCCGTTTGATGGTTATGAGTTAGAAGGTCTGTTTCTGCCACCACGTACGTCAGCGCGTGGAACGCCTGCACCGGTGATCATTTTCCCAACCGGAGCGGATGCGTTGCCCGAAGAACAGCTGTTTCGCGGTGCACAGGAAATGACGGCCCGCGGTGCTGGGGTGTTGCTGTTTAACGGTCCGGGGCAGGGGAAATCGATCCGAGTTCATAACATTCCAACCATCCCCGACTATGAACGTGTCTTCACCGCAGCAGTGGATTACTTGCATGGCCGCGACGATGTAGATCATGACCGGATAGGGCTGATCGGCGGTTCAATGGTGGGGTATTACGCACCACGGGCCGTGAGTTTCGAACATCGGATCAAGGCCTGTGTGGTTTGGGGCGCGCTCTATGATGTACTCGCGGATCTCTATGACCCATACCCACCCCTACATGGTCAGTTGCAATGGATCACTGGCACAAAATCGGACGAAGAGGCGCGCGCCTATCTCTCAGACTTTAATCTGGAAGGAAAACTGGAGAACATTACCTGTCCAATGCTGGTCACCCACGGAGCTCGTGATCACATGGTGCCAGCGTCATCGGCCCAACGTCTGTTCGATGAAATCCCGGTCGCCGATAAAACCTTACGCCTGTTCGACGATGAGACCGGTGGATCGGGTCATTGCAGCGTTGATAATTGGACGCAGGTGGTCGCTTACCAAATCGATTGGGTCCTCGATAAGCTTGGCTGACCTGCCTTATCGTTGATTAGCCACCAGCCGTTGCGAAGTTCATGCTGCCGCGTGTCGCCCAGCCTGTGAAGCGGGAATCGAGCATTGCGAAGATGCCGTACATCCCGGTCGCCATGGCGGCTATCACGATAATGCCGGCGAACATCAGCGGTGTATTGAAGTTGGAACTGGCGACCAGCATTAGATTGCCGATGCCCTCTGCGCCTGCAACGGTTTCTGCAATCACCGCACCGACAAAAGCCAATGTGATAGCGATCTTTAGCGAGGCAAACAAATAAGGCAGCGAACGCGGTATACCGACCTTGATGACGATATCGCGCTCTTTGGCGCCTAACGCCCGCAGAACATCTTTAAGCTCCGGTTCAATGGTCGCCAACCCGACTGCCATGTTCACCACAATCGGGAAGAAACACAGTATAAATGCGGTGACGGCGGAGGTTTGCAGCCCGGCACCAATCCATAGGACGAGGATCGGCACGACCACCACTTTGGGTATCGCGTTAAACGCGACCATGAGCGGGTATACGGTGACATAGACGGGGCGCGATATCCCAATCGCAACACCCATCAGGACTCCGAAAACCACAGCGATGCCAAAGCCAATGATAGTGGCGTAGAGGGTGGTCAATGAGCTGTTGAGCAATCCGTCGCGGAATTCCCAGATCGCATAAAAGGATTCACTCGCCGACGGCATGACAATGCGGGCAATGCCAAAGCCTTTAACGATGAGTTCCCAGAGAATGATCAATACAATTGTCAGGATCCACGGGGACAGGCGTTCGAGCCATATGTTTTTCATATCAGCGTCCTAGTCGTCTGTTCTGGCGACATTGATGTGGTGCCGCAGTTCCTGAATAAGGTCTGCGATATCGCGGCTATAAAGGTCTTCGAGCTTGCGCGGGCGCGGCATATCAATCTTTTTGTCGAGGATTACCTTGCCTGGTCGCGCGCTCATCACATAGACGGTGTCTGCTAAATAGACCGCTTCACGGAGGTCATGAGTGACCAGCATGACGGTGCATTTCCGGTCGTTGTAGAGCGCCTGCAGGACGTCCCAAAGCTCTTCGCGGGTAAAGGCATCGAGCGCGCCAAACGGCTCATCAAGCAGCAGTAGGTCTGGTTCATGAACTAAAGCTCGGCATAATTGTGCACGTTGCTGCATACCACCGGAAAGCTGCCACGGCGCGCGGTCTCCGAACCCTTCGAGACCGACCGTTGCTAGCAACTTATCGGCCAATTCTTCGTAATGGGCTTTTTCGGACCGGAAGCGCTGGCGGTGCGGCTCGACGATTTCCATCGGCAGCAACACGTTTTCTCGGGTTGAACGCCAAGGTAAGAGCGAGGCGTTCTGAAATGCCATGCCGACAATTTTGAGCGGGTCGGTTACTGTTTCACCAGCTACTGTTACCTTGCCTTTATTGGCCCGGATCAATCCGGACACAACTTTGAGCAAGGTTGATTTGCCGCAACCGCTTGGGCCGACAAGGGCAATAAACTCGCCCCGTTCCATTGTCAGGTTGGTACCAGAAAGCGCCAGCGTGCCGTCAGAAACCTCATGACCAAAGCTATTGCGATAGACGAGGTCGACGTCTTCAATTTCTATAAAAGCCATTCAAAATATGGCGGGGCACGCCTGAACGTGCCCCGCACCTTTTCTTAGTTGTTATCCGCCTATTTGTGGATGAAGCGGTCTGCCTTAGCTGGCAAGAAGGAAGCATCGAACATGTCTGCAGCTTTAGGAATGTTCTTCAGCTTATAGGCAGCCGCAGCCTGATTGATCGAGCGTTGCAGCCGTCCCATATCGACACTGCCATAGCCGTTTTTCTTGACGTTTGGCGTCAGGATGCAGCAATCGAGGGCGATCCGTAGACGATCCGCTTCGATCGCATTCTGGACCAGCGGCTGGAATTTTTTCACAGCAGCAATTGCCATCTTGGGCCGTAGGACCATGTCACGCGCCGCCTTGTAGGTCGCCCGGATGAAGCCTTTAACTGCTTCTGGGTGCTTCTTGGCGAATGCCGGTGATACCGCGATACCATTAGCGTAGGATTCCATGCCGTGATTGCCATAGAGGAAGCAATCGACATCTGATTCCTTTAAACCGGCGGCTTTAACCGCGAGAAGGGTCGAGAACAAGTGACCGGAGATCGCATCAACGTCGCCCCGGATCAACATGGGCTCACGCAAGCGTGGGTTCATGTTCTTCTTTTTGACCGCGTTGGGGTCGATGCCAACTGCAGCAGCGAAAGCGGGGAACAGTTTGTAGCTCGCATCAAACACCGGTGCGCCGAGTGTTTTGCCGACCAATTGTTTCGGGTTTTTGAGACCGGATTTCGATAGCGCGCAAATCGAAAATGGGGGTTGCTCATAAAGCATCATGATCGTTTTGATCGCCTTGCCAGGGTTCTTGGAATTGAACTCGATCAGGGCATTGATGTCAGGCCAGCCGATATCATGAGTGCCAGCGACGAGCTTACGTACCGCATCGGCGGAGCCTTTGCCGGGTGCGATGGTGACGTCGAGACCTTCAGCTTTGAAATAGCCTTCATACTGGGCAATGAACGTTGGGCCATGGGTCGATTGCGGAACCCAATCGAGTGTCACGCGAACCTTGGTTTGTGCTTGAGCGGATGCAGTGATGGCCGTTGCGGCAACGAGTGCGAGTGCTCCGGTTCGGGCAGATGTTCTGCCGAGGCCGGAAAGTATTTTTGATAGTTTCATCGGTAATCTCCCTAGTTCTAATTATTCGGTGGCGGGCACCGGTGGCGTCTTTGTCGGGCACCTAAAATTCCTTCGTTTTAAGTTGCTGATCAGCCCCGATATCAGCGGGAAAGTCTATGATGCTACACCGGCAGGCCTTCAGTAGGGAGTCTAAATAACTATTGTTGTTCCGATCTTTTGTCATGACGTCCTAATACCCAGTGTCACCAGTGGATTTCGCCCTAAAATCCCCATACCATGGGTGACAAGGACGATTGTCCAAGAATTGCGTATGAAGAAATCGTCAGATGAAACAGGCCAATTTGAATTTCCGTAACGGTAAAATAGGGTCAGAAAGAATCGGTAATGAGCCCTGACGATCAGATCCGCAACGCCTATGTCGGGAGTCCGGTTAAGCGGCTTGAAGATTTGCGACTGCTGCCAGGGCGCGGACGGTTTGTCGATGATATTACCCGCGAGAATCTGCTCCACGCAGTTATCCTGCGGAGCCCCATCGCACACGGGCTGATTAAATCAATCGATACATCAGCGGCCGAGAAGATGCCGGGTATTCATGCCGTGATCACGGCGGCGGATATGGGCGATGACATTCCGCTGGTGCCGCTGCGGCTTATGCCGATGGCGGAGCTAGATCCGTTGGGCCAGCCGGCTATTGCGCGTGATAAAGTTCGCTATGTCGGAGAGGCTGTTGCTGTCGTACTGGCCGATAGTCCGGGCCGGGCGGAAGATGCCCTGTCAGCGATTAACCTTGAGATTGAACCATTGGAAGCTGTTGCCAATCGTCTTGATGCGGTGATGGGAAATTCATTGCTGTTCGGTGATTGGGGTAGCAATGAAGCGATCAATTATCATGCGACCAAGGGTGATTGCGATGCAGTATTTAAGACCGCTGACTATGTGAGGCGCGAACAGTTTGCGACCCAACGTCATCTCGCCCTGCCGATGGAGCCACGCGGTATTCTTGCCGATTGGGACAAGGACGCTGAACGGCTGACGGTCGAAGGTGCCGCCAAGGTACCGTTCGCGAACCGTAAAATACTCTCCACAATGATGGGCGTATCAGAAGATTCTATCGACATGATCGAAAGCGACGTCGGGGGTGGTTTCGGTGCCCGGGGTGAGTTTTTCACGGAAGACTTCCTTATTCCCTTTGCATCGCGCCTTACTGGTCGACCGGTAAAATGGATTGAGGACAGGCGTGAGCATTTGTTGACGATGGGGCACGCCCGCGAGATGGATTGCGATCTTGAAATTGCCTGTACCTCAGACGGCAAAATCCTTGGTCTGCGGGGCGAGGTCTGGGTTGATGCCGGAGCATATTACCGGACCAATGGTCCGATTAGCCCACGCAATGTCGCTCAGTTTATGTCAGGCCCATATCGGGTACCTCATGTTGATATCCAGTCACACGCCATGCTCACCAACAAGGCACCAATTGGCACCTACCGGGGGCCAGGCCGCTTTGAGAGCGATTATTTTCGAGAAAGGTTTTTTGATATTGTTGCCGGGGACCTCGGCATTGATCAGGTAGAATTCCGTCGCCGCAATCTGGTGATCGAATCCGAGATGCCGTATTCGATTGCGACCATTCGACCTGTGGAGCGTGAGGAAGAATTTGACAGTGGCGACTATCTAATGACGCTGGATCATTGCCTCAAGGAATTTGGCTGGTCGGAAAAAGAAAACCTTCGAGGGCAGTTGATCGACGGGGTGTATCACGGGCTAGCGATTGGATGCTTCACCGAAGGCGGTGGAGCCGGCCCCCGCGAGAATGCCAAAGTAGCGCTTCAGTCCGATGGTTCGGTCCATGTATTCGTTGGCTCGACCTCTGTTGGTCAGGGCGTGTTGACGGTCTTGACACAAATCGCGGCCGACGCGCTGGAGTTACCGATTGAACGGGTGAAATTGTTTCACGGCTCAACGACTTATGTCAGCGAAGGGTTTGGTTCCTATCATTCACGATCGACGGTTATGGGCGGCTCAGCCATTTTGCTGGCGGTGGAAAAGCTGGGCGAACACATACGGGAAGCTGCGGCGGTCCGACTTGGCTGTTCCGTCGATGCTGTCGAGATCGTTGATGGCGTGGTGAAAGCGAAAGATGGCCAATCTGTTTCTTTCGGAGAGTTGGCGGACGATGTATCCGAGATTGAAGAGACCTTCCATAATCACAAACACACCTATGCCTATGGTTCCGCCGCAGCACATGTGACGGTTGACGCCAATACTGGGCAGGTTGAGCTGATCGATCTGTTGGTGGTTGAAGATGTTGGCCGGATCGTGAATCCACTAACCCTTCAGGGGCAGGCGATTGGCGGAATAGTCCAAGGACTCGGTGGTGCGTTCCTCGAACATATGATCTATGACGAGAACGCGCAGGTTGTGACCGGGACGCTGGCTGACTATCTGGTGCCACAATCCATGAACTTCCCGAATATCCGCGCTATCATGCTTGAAGAAAAACCGTCGCCAGTTAATCCGCTTGGTGTGAAGGGGGCTGGTGAAGGCGGCACACTGCCCTGTGGTGGTCTGATGGCCAATGCTGTTGCCTCGGCACTCTCGTTATTTGGCGTGCAGCCGAATGAACTACCCTTGTCGCCTGCCTATATCTGGGGTCTGATTAAGGCGACACCTGAAATGGGAACGGCGCATTCACAGAAAGACGAGTCACAACGGGACGAGTAGGAGACAGAAATGTCAGAGCGCGAAACGATCCATCTAGCAGCCGACCTGTCGTTTCTCCATACAGATTTTCTGTGGCGTATGCCGGGCTCCTGGGTTGGCTATCCTTATTACAGCAGCTCAGAGTTTTACGAAGACATCGCTAAGATCGCAGAACGCGGCCGATTTGACCTGCTGTTCTTTGGTGACACCGGTGGCACCTCTGAAGATTACGGCGGCAACCATGATGCTGTCGTGCGCAATGGCGTGAAATGGCCGCGCCACGATATGACGGCAATGATTCCCATTCTGGCGCGGATGACCGAAGGTGTCGGCTATGCCCTCACCATGTCGACGACCTATCACCATCCCTTCCATTGCGCGCGGACTTTCAATGCGCTGGATCATGTCACCAAGGGACGGATCGCCTGGAATGCGGTGACCTCTGCCTACAAAGGCGAAGCCGCGAATTGGGGTTTCGAGGAGATGATGGATCACGACGAACGCTATCGTCGGGCGGATGAGTTTCTGCAAGTCACCAATGAGCTTTGGGATAGCGTTGAACCGGATGCGCTGGTTATGGATCGCGAAAATGGTGTGTTTGTTGACCCAGAGAAAGTCCATCGGATCGATTTCAAAGGCGATTACTTTAACGTCCGGGGGCCGTTGCCCGCTTTGCCATCACCGCAGCAACGCCCGTTGATCATTCAGGCAAGCCAGTCAGGGCCAGGTATGGACCTTGCGACAAAATATGCCGATCTACAGTTCAATACGCGACGGACGGTCGAGAGTATGAAACAACATCGCACCGCCATTGATGAGAGGCTGGCAAAGTTTGGCCGTAAGCCGCGCGACCTCGGGATCTTGTGGTCGGTGCGGGTGCAGGTCGCTGAGTCTCAATCAGAAGCAAAAGCCAAAGAGAAGGCGTACCTGGATGCGATTCCCCCAGAGGCAGGGCTGATCGAAATGTCGCAATGGTTTGGCGTAGATTTTGCGACCGCTGAACTTGATATGACCTTGGCGGATTTTGCCGATCAAGTGAAAGCGGTGAATGGCAATCTCGGCACGTTTGAAGAGATTGTCAAAACCACGGAACCGAAGATGACGGTTCGCGAACTTGGCCGGGACTATATGACAAAACGCATTATGACAGCCGAGGGCACGCCAAAAGAGATCGTTGATAAGTTAGAGATGATGCACTTTGAAACCGGTGCCAATGGCGGTTTTATTCTCGGTCGCGGGTATCATGCGACGGAAAATATCAAAGAGTTCGTCGACCATGTTGTGCCCGAACTACAACGGCGCGGGCTTTCCAAGAAAGAATATAGCGGTTCGACAATGCGAGAGAACTTTAACGACTAAATGGTTTGGGCGGTTAGCGCCGCTTTCCCCCGAATGATGTCGCTGGCCTTTTCCGCAATCATCAAAACACAGGCATTGATGTTGCCGGAAACCAAATCTGGTGCCACCGACGCATCGACCACGCGGAGCGCGTCGACACCCTTGACCCGCAATTCATCATCGACCACGGCATTGGCATCTTTACCCATGGCGCAGGTCCCGGCAGGGTGATGGACGGTCACGGCGGATCGACGAATCCAGTCTTCCATTTCAGTCTCGGTTTTCACTTTGGGGCCTGGGACGGTTTCAATGCCGCGATACTGATCAAGTGATTTTCGCGCCAGCATGTCACGGGCAAAATTAACGCCTTTGCGTAACGTTTGGATGTCGTCGGGGTTTGTTAAAAAGCCGCCCTGGAGGCGGAGTTTGTCCAGCGGATTGGCCGACCGTAGCCGTACTTGTCCTCGACTTTTCGGGTGTAGCAGATTCACGCGAACACCACAGATATCCGGTACGGGTTTGCGGATGCCCGGAAACCACAGACGGGGCTGTGAAGATACAGCCCGGAACATGAGCTGGATGTCTGGCACGCCGAATTCGGGATTGATCCGCAAATAGCCATGTAGCCCACCCGGGAGCATCGTCGCAGGGCCGGCGCCGAACAGATGCGCCCGCGCCATGCTCACGGCCATACGGTCGAAGCGTAATTCTTTCTGAAATAATCCTGGCTCAGGCCGTGTTCCGGAAACCGGAACACTCATATGGTCCTGCAGATTGCTACCAACGCCGGGGAGGTCAATGAGCGGCGTAATCTCATTTTCCTTTAGGTGGTCGGCGGGACCAATTCCCGACAGCATCAAGAGCTGTGGTGAATTGATCGCACCACCCGACAGAATGACCTCTCGGCGGGCCAGTGCCGTGACAAATTTTCCCTGATGCCAGTATTCAATGCCGTGCGCTTTGATTCCATCCAGTGTGATCTTTGTGGCATGCGCTTTAAGAATGAGCTTCACGTTGCCTCGCGCCATGGCGGGTCTGAGAAAGGCATCGGCGGCAGTGTGACGTCGCCCTTGTTTGATGGTGAACTGACCGCGCCCCATGCCGTCCTGCTGGAGGCCGTTATAATCTTCGTTATAGGGCAGGCTGCAATGCGAACCCGCCTCGATAAAGGCTTCAAGCAGCGGGTCTTTGGCAGAGGCTGGTACCACTGAAAGGGGGCCATTGCCGCCACGCCATTGATCTTCGCCCCGCGCCCAGCTTTCCGTCCGACGGAAGTAGGGTAGGGCGTTCGCATAGGACCAGTTGGTGAGGCCTTTTGCTGCCCAACGATCATAATCGCCGGGGTTGCCCCGGACGTGCGACATGTTGTTAATCGCCGTTGAGCCGCCAATCACCTTACCCCTCATCGCATCAATTGTGCGATGGCCCGTCGAAGGTTCTGGCTCGAAGTCATAGCCCCAGTCATGGCTGCGTTTGTCGTGCATTCGTCCCATGCCAAGCGGAATATGGATTAGCGGGTCGTGGTCTTGGCCACCGGCTTCCAGCACAAGGATTGAGATGTTCTTGTCCTCGCCGAGGCGATAGGCGAGCACGCACCCTGCCGATCCTGCGCCAACGATGATGTAGTCGTATTCGTCGATGAGCTTCGGCACCTGGATATTTTACGCGAGGCCGTACAGGCGGGCTGGGTTATGGGACAAAATCTTTTTGACCACCTCTGGGCCGACCCCTTCCTTGTCACGCAATAGGCGTAATGCCTCGATCTCCGTCGCGGAATCCGAATGACCGTAATCGGTACCGATGACTATATTGTCGCTGCCCGCTGCGGCCAGGACGTGAGGCAGGTCATCCATAACCTCGCAGGTCACATAGATATTGTTTTCGCCGAGAACGTCATCTGGCAGCTCCTTGCCCCGGCGGTCAAATCGCTGGCGTAGGTCATGCAAAATAAAGGGTAACCAGTTCGCGCTCGCTTCAATGATTGCCCAGCGTACCTTAGGGAACCTGGTGGGTGTTTCATGCATAATGAGAGAATGGAATGCGGCAATGGTCGGTAGTTTGAATTTGGAGAATGTCGTGTCGTGGTCATAAAAGTCATGGATCGTGTAACTGCCATTACCGAGATGGATTGAGATCGGCAAATCGAGGTCACCGGCAATTTCATAGAGTGGATAAAAATACGGATCAGAGAGCGCCCGCTCATTTTCCAATCCGCGCATGAAAATACCGCAGGCGCCATTCTCTTTGGCAAACTCCATCTCCGCCCGCGCTTTGTCGAGCGACATGATCGGTGGCGCGGCGACCCATCGCAGGCGGCCATTTCCCTGTTTCCAAATTTCAGCAAGCCAGCGGTTGTAGCTACGGCACAGGGCAAACTCGAGCGGTGCACGGTCCGCGATAGGGCGCAGCATTAAAGTCGGGAACAGCACCTGGATGTCAATCTCAAGCTCATCCATGTGGGCGATCCGTGCTTGTACATCGCGCATCTCGCGAGACTCTTCCGGGACGTCATGCGCCAGGTTTTCATCCTTATCGTGGATGCGGCGGTTCACCACCCAATAATTTCGTTTGATATTGCCGGCAACGTTCCGCGCTTCATTGCCGGCGGTGCGCTGCACAATCGAGGGCATGAACGCCTGTTCGCTTTCCTCAAGAAAGCGCCAGGTTGCCATATTTTCAATGACATGCGCATCGGAATCGATCGTCAGCATCGCGTCCTCCCAAAGGCACGCGCTACGATTATTTAGTTAAGATTGGGGTCGCAGCGCAGTACCAGTTTAAGCGGCTTGCTAAACTCTGCCTAGTCTACGCCTTGAGAGTCGAGACCGCGTCTTCTGCGGGAACACACCCAACCACGTTGGCCATCATCGCGGTTGTGCAGAAATGGCCGATGGTATGGACGATGGTAATGACACGCTGGTTGCCGAGTGCTGCTTCGGCGGCCTTGAAACCTTCATCAGACAAATTGCCGGTGTCGAGAAGTTCTTTGGTCACAGCATAGACGGCAGCATCGTCATCATTATCAAAATTGGGCTGCGTGCCGTCGTTAATGGCTTCGATGATTTCTTTCGAAAGACCTGCACCCATCGCAGTTTTGGATTGAGCACTCCACGGATAAGACGCATTCCAATGCTTTACTGTCATCAGCGATACGATGCGAACCTGAGCGTTGGTGATAGGACTATTGAGCAGAAAGGCACTGGAGACATTGTGTAGATCCCATACCGGGCCCGAGTAAGCATAGCCAATTGCTGGCCCAAATCCGACGCGACCATTGTCGCCGACAATCCTGTCGTAAATTGCGCCTTGGTTATCATCCATTTTATCGCGGCTGAGGGGTGGTATTCTGGTCATGGCTTGCTTCCCGTTTTTTTGTGCCTGGTCGATTGTTGCTTTATTCTTGGGGTAGTTCGATCACGACATTTTCAGCGTCGTCGACCACCTTAAAGGTTCGCATCGGTACCATGCAGGGTGGGGCGGTAACCTCACCAGTACGGATGTCAAAACAGCCGGCGTGAAAATCGCACTCGATAATGTGGCCTTCCAAAAACCCCTGCGACATTGACCCTGGCCCATGGGTGCAAAGATCGTCCATGACAAAGAACTCGCCTTCGACATGGAACACAGCGACGGAAAGATCATCTTTTTCAACCTTGTAGCCCTCATCTTCGGACACGTCGGATTTCTTGCACAAGGTCAGGGTAGCGGCATCAGTCATTACGGCCTCAATCTAGCTCTACAGTGACGATAATTTATGTCGAGGTGATAGCGGGAATTCCCGCAATTTTCACCCTCTTTTTTATGTGAGACGAATATTTAGGCGGTGACCGTTGCACGGCAGCCCAGAAATCCATTGCGCAGCTCATCTGATATAAGGTTGCGGCCAATAAAGACCATTCGTGATTGGCGGGTCTCTGCATCCCACGTGCCAGCGAAATCACCTTCGATCATCATATTGACGGCTTGCAGGACGAGCTTGCGATCTTCGCCATCAATCGACATCACGCCTTTGGTTCTCAAGATGTCGTTCCCACGGCGCGACAGGAGTTCTTGCAGCCATTCTTCTAACCTATCGGGATCGAGCGGTTCGTTAGTGGTAAGGGAAACGCTGGTAATGCCACTGCGATCGATGTGGTGGTCGTGCCCATGATCGTGCTCATCGGTTTCGGGTGGCAGCTGTGTCTCCACCCGTTCGAGATCAAAGCTATGCCGGTGCAATACCCTACCAGCGGGAATATCGGACCGGTTGGTACAGCTAATTGGCGCGAAGGGATTAATCCGCTGCAGCTGTTGTTCAATTTCCAGGATGCTCGCTGACGCATCATTAATTTTGTTCAAAACGATATGATCGCTAAAGGCAATTTGGTCTGCTGCGTCTTCGTTGGTTTTGAGTTGATCAAGAATGTGCACCGCATCGACAACACACAGTACTGAGTCCAACTGGCATTGCGCGCCAATCACTTGATCTATCACCATCGTCTGAATGACCGGGCTCGGATTGGCCAGCCCTGTGGTCTCTATAATGATGCCGTCGAGATCGGGCTTTTCCTTAAGTAAGGAGCGCAGCGTTCGGATTAAATCGCCGCGAACCACGCAACAGATGCAGCCGCTGTTGAGTTCGATCAGCTCTTCATCACCGGTTTCGATCAGGTCGCCATCGATACCGATATCACCGAACTCATTGACGATGACCGCGAACTGCTGCTCTGAAAGATCAGACAGTATCCGGTTGAGCAGGGTGGTTTTTCCGGCACCAAGAAATCCCGTCAGAACGGTGACAGGGATCCTTGTATCAGATGCGCCAGAAGCTACCGCCACTACTTAAATCAGCCCCTTGTTAATCCCACGGCATCATGGAGACGTGAATGACATCGCCGCTGCCGCCAACGGCATTGATCGCGTCATGCGTATCCTTGAGGCTGTATTTGTGCGTGGTGATCTGGCTGATGTCATAGCGATCAGAGTTCAGCTGCTTCAGGGCCAGCTCACAACTTTCGAAGTTATGGCCGCGCGCCGCTTTGACGGTGATGTACTTGTTGCCAATCTTACCCAATGGGAAATTCGGAAAATCAGGCACATCTTCACCCTGAATTTGCAACGTGCCGCCCTTGCGCTTCATCGCTTCGATCCCGAGCAGTACCGGGATGGTGCCGGCGCCCGCCGTACAATCGAGCGAAACATCCATGCCTTCGCCACCGGTGACTTCCATGATCTTTTCGAGGGGGTCTTCCTCTTCGACGTTGATCACGACATCGGCACCGAGGTTCTTGGCAACTTGCAAACGCTTGGTGTCTTTGCTGGTCCCGGTAACCACGATCAGTGAGGCGCCGGCTGTTTTGGATGCGATGGTGTTGCACAGACCTTGCTGGCCGGGGCCCTGGATCAGCACCTTACTGTCGTAGCCGACACCGCAATCAAACAGTGCCCACTGAATGCCATTGGCCATTGGGGTTACGACACCAGCATGTTCTGCTGAAAGCCCGTCCGGGACTTTGTGGAGCACCGAATTCCACGGTAGGTACATATATTCTGCGAACCCGCCAAACAGATGAGGTGCGCGTTCCGCCAGCGTATAGCCAAAGCGGAGGCCTTCGGGAAACCTGCGCCAGTCTGTAAACATGCAGAGGCGATATTCGCCCTTGTGGCACCATTCGCAATCCATACAGCCGACATAATGTTCGGCAAAAACCATATCGCCTTCTTTAAGGCCGCGGCGTTCCTGGAAAATCTTACCAGCTTTAGCGATATAGCCGATATTTTCATGCCCCATGATGACAGGGCCTTCGAAAGGAGGTTTGGAATAGAATTTCACATCGGTGCCGCAAATACCTGCGACTTCTACCTTCAGAAGAGCTGCTTCTGGCGGGATATCCGGCATATCATATTCCCGGAATTCCGTTACCTGAGGCGCAACTCGGACCGCTGCGTTTACTTTTTCTACCACGCTGTAATCTCCTTTGGATGAAGTTGACTAAGAACTATCAAAGCGGCAGTCTGCAAGCAAGGTGGGAGGAAGTTTTTCATATAAAACCCCACCGAAACCGGCCCTCCGTACGGCCTACCCGGATAGGTTTAGGTGTCGCTCAATGTTTAGACGGCTTGCCTCGGCAACCGATAATTTAGCAGACATTTCCCGCGTCGAAGCAATTTTGCGCGAACGGTTTGATGTTGATCGAGATGAGATCATTCTGGTGTCCGAAGACCCCGGAACCAAGCCCGGCTTTCCACCAATTGAGACTAATATGATCTTCTGGAAAGACGAGATCAGATATCGCCTGAAGGTCTTTACAAAAGTTGCCGAGGTGACCGACCGCGATGTGCCGATTAAATGGCTGTTGCCATCGCTTGAAGATACCGGCGAAGGCGATTGCTGTTAGGCAGTCACGCTGTCGAGAAAATCAATGACACGCTGCGGTGCGTTCGCCTCGGTCTGCTCATCGACCGGCATATCCCAGTACTCTGAGCCGTTGATACATTCTTCCAGATAGCGCGCTGCCGATGTGGCGTGGAAATCGTCGGCGCCCGGTACGACAAGCGTTGGAATGTCGAGGTTCAGGAGGTCTTCTGGCTCAGCGCCGGGGGCGGTGTCACGATCAAACAGGCCGCGATACATCGCCGAGACGGTCAGCAGATACTGCGCTTGATCGAGTGCGGCGTACAATTTAGCGAAATCTGCTGAATTTCGGATCGGCTGGCCCCAGGGTCCGCCACGTGGGTCGCCGGAAAAATTCTTGTCATGGCTGTGGACGAGATCGACGACCGCCTGCAGGCCGTTTTCTTCGATAAAGGTCAGATGCTGGGCGAACCGTTGATGGCTGCTGATCCGGTATTTTGCGCCACCGACCGGCCAATAATGCACCATTGAGAGCGTCCGTTCCGGATGCGCCACACCAAACGCCGCGACCGGTGCACACCCCATGCAGCCGCCCATAATATGGGCTTTGTCGATGTTTAGGGCATCCAGCAACCCGGCACCCTGACGGACGAAATGATTCCAGGTGATCCGTTCAACGCGACCGCCGGACTGGCCATTTTCGCGCCGGTCAAACACGACGCATTTATATTTCTGTGGCAGATAATCGAGCAGTTTGATCCGTTTGTAGACGCCGAGATTTGTCCACTGCTCGACCCGGGCATCAAAGCCACCGGGTGAATACATCAGGATGGCCGGGCCATCGCCCATTACCTCGTAGCGTGTTTCGATCCCGTCTGCGTCAATCGTTGGCATTTTTTCGTCTCTCAGATGTCGTTTCGGCTGTATATCATAGCGCTCAAGCTGGTTCTATCGTGGTGTGCCCATAACACGACGGTCGATTGACGAGAAAGCTTGCTTCCTATAGTTTCCGCGCCATCTGATACCATTTGCTGGCGCAAATATTAATATACGAAACCCCTGAACGGGCCAAAACCCGCTTTGGGGTTCAGTAGACGTGGAATACAAGGAGACGACCGATGCTTCGCAAGGAAGTGAATGAACTACTGACGCAGACTGATAAAGGCACACCAATGGGCGATCTATTTCGCGAGTATTGGATGCCAGCTCTGTTGGCCAGTGAGCTTCCCGAAAATGATTGCCCACCGGTCCGCGTCAAGCTGCTGGGTGAGCCAATGGTCGCGTTCCGTGACACCGACGGCAATTACGGCCTGGTCGAGGAATTCTGCGCCCATCGCCGTGTTTCGCTGTGGTTTGGTCGCGTTGAGGAAAACGGTATCCGCTGCCCCTATCATGGCTGGAAATATGATCATACCGGCCAATGCGTTGAAGTCCCCTCCGAGCCAGCGGAAAGCGGCTATTGCCAGTCGATAAAGCTGCAGAGCTACCCGCTAATTAAGGTCGGCGACATCCTGTGGACCCATATGGGGGATCCGGAAAATCGCCCGCCAGAACCCGAATGGGAATTCTGTACGGTGGCCTCAGAACAGACATTCTCTTCCAAACGTCTGCAATATTCCAATTGGCTGCAGGCTATGGAGGGTGGCATCGATTCAAGCCATGTGTCGTTCCTGCACGGCACCGGTCTGAATACCGATCCGTTGTTTAAGGGCTCCAAGGGTAACGAGTATAATCTCAATGATTTCAAGCCGATTTTTGAGGTTGAGCCGACAGAAGGCGGTCTCTGTGTTGGAGCCCGCCGGAATGCTGAAGAAGGGCGCTTTTACTGGCGTATTACCCAATATGTCTTGCCAACCTTTACGATGATCCCGCCGCGTGCCGATCACCCACAGCATGGCCATTTCTGGGTACCGATTGACGATGAAAACTGCTGGGCGTGGAGCTATGACTACCATCCTACGCGGGCCTTGTCGGACAAGGAAGTACAGGACCTTAAAGACGGTCATGGCATTCATAACGAATATGTCCCGGGGACATTCATTCCCAAACAAAACCGTGACAATGACTATTTGATGGACCGGGAAGCCCAGAAAGACGGCACTTACTTCTCCGGCATTAAGGGTATCGCCATGCAGGATGCTAGTCTGCAGGAATCCATGGGCCCTATCTGTGACCGGACCCGTGAAAACCTGGTGTCCACCGATAACGGCATCATCATGGCCCGTAATATGCTGCGTAAGGCAGTAACGGAGCACCAGAAGAACGGCACGACCCCACCGGGTGTTGACCCCAATCATCATCATGTGCGGTCGGTTGCCTCGGTTCTGGAGCCGGATGAGAAATATATGGTGGCGTTGGCAGACGCGCTGCGCTCTGATCCTGGTAAGGAACGCACCTCTGTCTAAAATGTCCGTCTAACGCGAACGCTTATAGAAATTCAGGGCATCGGCTGGCAACGGTCGGTGCCCTTTTTGATTGTGTGGTCACTCAGACTCTCCCGGAGCCGCAGATTCCTTGACTTTCAGCGCTCTGTAGGTTACGAACAGCAGATTGAGAGAGGACTCTGTTACAGAGAGTCACAGAATGATTACAGAACGCTTTGGTTAATGTCGGGATTCTTTACAGTTTTTGAATCTAACTCGTAGATAGTATTTGTAAGTGATTGAAAAACAAAGAAACTGGTTAGTTGGCACAGCTCTTGCACGATAGTGGGCAGAATATTTTGTTTTTAGGAACAAGACCATGAAGTACGGATTTTTAGGTGCAGTCGCAGCAGTAGCGCTTTTGGCGAGCGGCAGTGCAAATGCGGCCATCATCGATACGTTTGATGATACGCAAACCATATCTGGTGTTTCGCCCGGTTCCCCGTTTACGGAAACCATCGCAGGTGGAACTATTCTTGGTGGCGATAGAACTGTTACCGTCGATCAAGTAGGCGGCAGCGGTACTGTTTATCGGGTTAATAATCCAGGACAGCTCGGCACGATGGTTATTGATGGTGATGCTGGTAACTCAATCACGACAGTCCTCTATGACGGTACGGGTAGTGGATTTGCATCGACGGATTTCACGGCTGGTGGGGACGATGGCATTCGGATAGTTGGGTTGCAGTCTGATTTTCAGATTGCCATTCAAGTCGATGTTACGGATAGTGTTGGTGGGTCTTCGCAAATTACCGATCCGGGATTTTTCTTTGTTGGCGCCGCAACCAACCTCGATCTATTATATTCAAGCTTCACAACGACTGCGGGTAGTGGGGCTGACTTTACTGACGTAACTCAAATTTCATTCACCTTCACGACAGCTAATGGCGCTGAAGATTTACAAATTGATTTCTTTGGAACGTCAAATACCGTTCCTGATATTACGATCCCTGAGCCTTCAGCTTTGGCGTTCCTTGGTCTAGGTTTGATTGGGCTTGCAGGTTATCGCCGACGTTTGAATAAACGTTCATAATTCAACGTTATTAACCCCCAACTAGGTAAAAGTCTTGTCTCGTAAGTTCACTCCGATAGTAGCAGCAATCGCCTTTGTGGCGATGACCAGCGGTGCTTCCGCGCTTACGATTGATTCTTATGACGCGTTTCAAGGTTTGAATACTTCAGGCGGTGCTTCGTCCTCGTCGGTTAGTGATGGGAGTATTTTGGGTACAGAGCGTGAGATTTCAATTACGCCAATTTCTGGCACCGCCTCTTCAGTGACGGTCAATTCTGGGACTAACCCCGGGCAAATATCATTTGCAAATGGTGTTGGCAGTCAGTCATCTGTCGAAATCCTTTATGATGGCGTTGGTACTGGCGGATTTGCAGCCACGGATTTTACGTCTGGGGGTGCTGATGACCGTTTCCTGTTTAATGTTAAGTTCGCCGACTTTACCATGAATTTGACCATGGAAGTGACGTCAGCCGGTGGTGCTGTGTCTGAAGTTTCAATTGGGACGCCGGCGCCCGCTTTTGGTGATATTCCGTTTGGTATTCTGTACAGCTCTTTTACGACCCAGGCCGGGGCATCCGGTGCCGCTGACTTTTCGGCAATTGAATCGCTCAAAATGACCTTTGATACGACAGTCGCCTTGACAGATCTTAGGCTCGACTTTTTATCAACAGCAGATGTAACAGAAATTCCGCCTGAAGTTTCAGAACCAGGGACCATGGCGATTTTCAGTCTTGCGCTGATTGGAATGGCTGGTTACCGGCGGCGTCTTCTGAAAACAGCGTAATACTTAGCTTCAATTTAGGATACAAACCAGCGCCTTTTAGGCGCTTTTTTTGTATCTAATGTTGATTTTTATCTAGTTATTTGATGCCTTTCAAAGGTTGTATTTCTTTGTTGCATCGTTCAAAATATTAGAGTGATTGACAGGGTGTGAATGCAAGTGACGAAGCTAGTTTCTAATGCTGTAGTAGCGTTTGTTTTGTTTTGGAGCTTGAACACCAATGCTCTGACTATCGACACGTTTGACTTCAATCAGGCAGTTGATACCGACCCCGCGACGACGGGAACGCCATCATTGTCAATTGCGAATGATGTAACCAGCATTTTTGGTGCTGAGCGCGAGATATCGATCGTAGCCCTGTCGGGCGCAAACTCAACGTTTTCGGTAAACCCGGCGACTAGCCCCGGCTTCGCTACCTTCGAAAACAGTGTTGGGTCTCAAGCTTCAGTAGAGATTGTTTATGATGCTGTGGGAACTAGCGGTTTTGCTCCCACGGATTTTACAGAAGGCGGTGCTCATGACCGTTTCCTATTCAGTGTTGATTTTGCAGATTTTTCTACCAATTTGACTATGGAGGTTACGTCTGCTGGCGGTGCAGTCTCAGAAGTAGATATTGCCATGCCGTCATTCGTCTTCTCGAGCACCGCCTTTGCCATTAATTTTGCCAGTTTTCTGCCAAAGGCAGGCGGTACCGGCGCGGCGGATTTCTCTGCCTTGGAATCTCTTAAATTGACAATGACCACAGTTTCACCCGCAACCGACTTACATCTCGATTACTTAGTTACTTCTGACACCACTGCATTATTATCGTCCCCACCTCCGCCTCCGCCGACGTCAACGCCGCCACCTGACCCACCACCCGCAGTGTCCGAACCTCAAACGTTGATGATGTTAGGTCTAGGTATTCTCGTGATGGCGCGCTACCGGCGCCGGCTTCTGAAAAAAGCGTAAAATTCAGTCTCAATCTACTGCAGAATACAGCGCCTTTTCGGCGCTTTTTTTTAATCGTCAATATGAAACAGCTTTCTTTAAAAACACCTCATAACGCCATTGAAAAAAACGGGTCAAATTTTCGACAATCTTCCCATACAATTGTCTCAATCCTTTACATCTGGCCGTGACCTATGGTATAAACAGTTGATTCTATTGACTTTGTAGTTTGGCACAGTTCTTGCGTATGTTTGAACGAAGAATTAGTTCGTCTCATTTTCTATAGAGAAGGCGCATATCGTGACCAAAGTTTCAGATACACCAGCAATTCTCGAAAATTCAACTGGCCGGGTTCTTTTCGCTCGCGCCCTTGAACCGCGCTTTATGCTTGATGGTGCCGCGGCGGTGACAGTCGTAGACGCTGTTGCCTCTGTGCCAGACGCATCCTCAGCAGACGGTGAACAACAAAGTGAGACGCAGACTCTTGTCGATAGCCTCGCGCCCGCAGAAGATAATTCTGAAAATAGCGGTAGTTCGGTCACGGAAATCGCATTCGTTGATGCCGGTGTTGAAAATTATGAGGCATTGATTGCTGGTTTGCCAAATGGTGTCGAGGTTATTGTTCTGGACGCCAATAGCGACGGTATTTCACAGATATCCGCTGCTCTTGAAGGCCGCACAGGTATTGATGCGATTCATATCCTGTCACATGGTAACGATGGTACGGCGACCCTTGGGAATGCCGTTCTTTCAAATGATACGATTGGTGCCTATGCCTCACAGATCGCGAGCTGGGGTGATGCGCTGAGTGACAGCGCCGATATTTTGTTTTACGGCTGTAATATTGCAGGTGGGAGCACTGGCGAAGCGCTTGTGGCGGAGCTTGCGCAGCTGTCTGGTGCTGACATCGCCGCGTCAACCGATATTACAGGTGCCGCCGATCAGGGCGGCGACTGGGTACTGGAGCATACCACGGGGATAATTGAGGCCGCTGATACAATTACCGCTACCTCAATGGCCGCATTCGGCGGTGCCCTAATAACGATCGATACATATGATGCCAATCAGCTTGTCGACACAGACCCAGGAACTGCTGGGACGCCGTTAACGAGCGCCGTTAACGACGCATCTATTTTCGGAACAGAGCGCGAAATTACTATCACAGCAACTGCTGGTACAGCCTCTACCTTTGAAGTTGACTCCGCTACTAACCCTGGGGAAGTATCTTTCGGTAATGGCGTTGGTTCTCAAGCGACCGTTGAAATCCTGTATGATGGGGTTGGTACAGGCGGATTTGCGGGGACAGATTTTACTTTCGATGGCGCAAATAGCGGTGTGCATGACCGATTTCTCTTCAATATAACTAATTCTGACTTCACCAATAATTTGACGTTGGAAGTTACGTCTTCAGGGGGACGGATTTCCGAGCTGACTCTTGCTACGCCCGGTGTTACTCTGCCAGGCCCAGTACTTGTTGCTGGTGGTCCTGTAGCTAGCGGAACTGCGACCGCGTTTGCGGCGCTGTATGGAGCGTTTACCGCTAAGGCAGGTGGCGCTGGCGCTGCCGACTTTACGGAGATCACTTCTCTGAGAATGACCTTTGCCACAACGAACGGTTTAACAGATCTGCGGTTGGACTTCTTGGCAACGTCGGATACCACAGTAATTCCTCCGACACCACCCGGGCCACCACCAACGCCGGGTCCGAATCCCACACCTACCCCTGACCCGCCTGCAACGCCACCGGTTACTGATGACACGCCCGAAGAGATCGAGCCAGACATTTTCCGGCCGAATGGCGATAGCGCTTCGAATTTCCATAATGATGCGCCGCGAGATTTGTCCAACCCTGTGCCCGACTATGGGACGATTGGCCTGCACGTTGGCCATGCGGTTAATGGGCGTGATAGTTCAATCTTGGCGCAATATGATGGCAACACAACTGATGTGAAGTCCGGTATTGGTACCGGTGCGGGTTTCTCGCTGCAAAATGCCGTGACCGGTAATCAGGATGCCAACATCAATGATGCGACCTTTGGGACTGGCGGTTTAGGGGATCACCGTAATTTGAACCCACAGGGTGAGCGCACGAGCTCCGGCAATATCGGTGCTGTACTCAATGCTCTTACGCCAGGCGCAGGCGGTAATCCTGGTGGCCCTACTGGAGACAACGGTCAGATTCTAAATCCGGCTCAGGAAAGTTTTTTCCTGAATACTGGCGATACGTTCGCGCCGCAGCAAACAAATGACAGCGCACAGCAGGTCTTCTCCCTCGGGGCAGATGGTCAGATTCAACCCTCGGATGCTAGAAACACTACGAACGATGGCCTAGGTGCCCAGAATTCTACGGGCCCTGCCGATCTAAATAGTATCAATACGGCATTTGATAATCTGGCGCCGACGTCGGGCAGCAACGCTGGACCTCAGGAACGCTTTGGCATTGGTCCAAATGGCCAGGTCGAACGGCTCCAGGAAGGTAATAACGATGGTTTTGGTGGTCTCTTCGGCGATATCGGGCCTGTTACCCGGCCTGATGGGCAGCTCCTTAGTCCTGAGGAAGAGCGCTTCTATCTAGGGCTTGATGGTGGTCTACAGCGCCAGGTTGGCGACGAAAACCAGCCGCCACGTCCGAATGAGAGGTTCTTCCTGTTTGAGAATGGCGGTGTCGAGGGCCAGCCCAACGATTCAGGCCAACAATGGGCCCCGCCAGAGAATAATCTCGAACGAGATGTTGACGGCAATCCACAGCAGCAAATTGGCGATGGCCAACTGACCAGCCTTGAGGGTGAAAACCAGCAACCTGCTAACTCAGAGGCAGTTGCGTTTGATTTGCAGGGTGTGCTTGGTTTGACGGCACAGCTCGACACCGAAGCGAATGCGTTTGATGACCGTCGCGATAATCTGTTGGCATCGCTGACGCCAGTTGGCGCCGCACCCGCGGAATTGGTAGCGCAAGCCGCCTAAGGGGTGTCGTAAACTTTGCTGGGCATTAGCACCGTGAAATGCTATGTGTGCGTTAACTATAAGGTTTAATTAATTGAATTTGGGCTAGAGTACGACCTAGCGGGCAAGATTAAGGGGTCTCATAGGGGTCAATGGTAACGAACAGTTTTAGACTGCATGCGCGCAGGACGGCGAAGGCTGCTCTCCTGCTGCCGCTTGTTGCATTTGTTGCAGGGTGTTCGGTTTATACTGAGCCGCATACGGATGCTGAGCGTAAATCGAATGCTCAATCCGATCTGAAAATGATGTTTACGGATCAGGAGCCGGTTGCCGGCGCCATGGATTTTGGCGAGGTCGTCGCCCGCGCCGTTCGCTATAATCTTGATCATCGTCTCAAAATCGTCGAACAGGCCTTTGCCGCCGGTGAATTCCGTCTCGCACGGTATGACATGCTGCCCCGCATCGTCGGACAATCGGGATATTCGGGTCGAACCAACCCCAGCGGTTCAACCAGCACGTCTCTTCTAACCGGGGAACAATCTCTCGAAGCATCGACGTCACAGGATCGGGACCGTATTACCGGCCGTTTATCGGCAGTGTGGAACGTGTTGGATTTCGGTGTAGCTTACGCTCGAGCGCAGCAAAGTTCTGACCAGATATTGATCGCGCGCGAGCGGGTTCGCCGTGTGCTCGACAATATTATGCTCGACGTGCGCAACGCCTATTGGCGGGCGGTTAGTGCACAAAGCTTCCTGCCAGAAGTAGATCGCCTAATTGTTCGAGTTCGTTCGGCGATTGATCGGTCGCGTGAATTGGAACAGAAACGTCTGCAGCCGACGATGGAAGCATTGACCTTCCAGCGCGAATTGTTGGAGCGTCTTGAAGAATTGACCGATGCCAGAAAAGAACTCGGCGTTGCAAAAGCGAAACTCGCGGCCCTGATGAATCTCCGCCCTGGCGAGAAATACACTCTAAAACTGCCTAGGTATGACGTCCGCCGCCCGCCGGTCTTTACGGCCAGAATTAAGGACTTAGAGAAAAAGGCCCTGATTGATCGTCCTGAACTGCGGGAAGAACATTACATAGACCGAATTCACTCGACGGAAGTTCGCAAAGCCTATTTCAAAATGTTCCCACGGCTCGAATTCGAAGGGGCGTTTGCGACAGATAGTAATAGCTATTTGTTTAACAATGAATGGGCCGAATATAACGTTCGGCTAAGTTACAATCTTATCCGCCTGTTCCAGGGACCGGCGGAAATCGATGTCGCCAAGGCGCAGCTCAGCGTCTCACGGGCTCGCCGGTATGCGCTGACTATGGCGATTATGGCGCAGGTTCGAATTGCCTATCATCAATATCGGCTTGCCGCCCAAAAGCATCGCTTTATTACCGAACTCGAAGCGGTTGATTCTCGAATTCTCAAGCTGAGCAAGGATCTCAACACCGCCAACATGACCGACGAGCTGGAACTTATTCGGCGGTCGTCGAACCGGGCGCTGTCGCTGATCAAATTGTATTTCTCCTATTCAGAAGTGCAGAACACTTTTGGCCGGATATACAACGCTATTGGTCGTGATCCACTGCCGCTTGAACAAGAAGCCACGGACTTGTTTGGCTTGGCACAAGTTGTGTCGGCGGATGATAATTTACGTCGGAACGAACTCTACGGTCTCGCCAGCTTACCGCCTGAACTTCCTGTCGAAGCCGATCCAGAATTTCATGACGAAACGCCTAATGCAGCATTGAGTGTTTCATATAAGCAACCCGCACTACCTCGAAAAGGGATGTTTATCTTTAGCCCGAAGGCTGGCACTCCCCCACGACAGATATCGGGTAGCGTGACGCCGTCCCATGCGGTCCAACGCACGCAGGATACGCTGGCTGATGATCCTGAATTGTGGAATTTACCGGTAACTATCCGACTGCAATGAAGCCGGTAATCCGTCTCGCGCTGATTACTCTTGCGGTCGTTGCGTCGGCGGTAGGTGCATCTGCTCAGACGGCAAAATCGCCGGAACCCCGTAATTTAGCACGAACTGCTAGTCAGAATGAGGTTCGGGCATTGGTTGTGCCACGCCGTGAGGCTAAACTTTCCAGCCGAATTACTGCTCGCATTCTGTCGATAGGGCCTGAACCGGGCGTTGCTTTCAAAAAGGGCGAGCGGTTGGTGAACTTTGATTGTCAAGCGCATAGAGCGCAGCGCCGCAAAGCGCAAGCCTCTTTGTTGGCAGCGACCAAGACATATGAAAACCGCACGCAGCTCAGCAAATTGCAATCTGGGTCATTGCTCCAACTCGAACTGGCTCGAGCAGAACAGCTGAAAGCTCGTGCTGCTTTGGAAGAAGTATTGGCGGTACTACATGAGTGCTCCATTCGGGCGCCTTTCGCTGGCAGAGTGGTGAGCCGCATGGTTAATGCCCATGAGAGTGTTACGCCGGGAACACCGTTGATTGAAATTCTTGATGAACGGGATCTTGATGCCCGGGTGATTGTGCCATCTCGTTGGCTCGGTTGGATAAAGGTTGGTCGAAAGCTGGATATTCGCATTGAAGAACTAAACCGTTCCTATTCAGCACAAATCCGAACCATTGGCTCTCGTGTTGATCCGGTTAGCCAGTCAATTGAAATTACGGCCGGCCTCCTCGGTGATTTGACATCCCTAAAACCGGGAATGAGCGGCGTCGCGGTTTTCCCAGGAAATTAAGCTTTGACGGCGGATCCAAACGTAGCTGCTGGTACGGAAGAAGCTTCCGATCCTCGTCTGGTACGGCTTGCATCGTTACTGCAGATCGAAGCGGATTTACGCGATGTCGCTGATCGTGATGAAATCCAGTTTATAGCCGCCAACGAAACCCATCGGCTTCTGCCCTATGAACAAGCTATCGTTTGGACACGGGGTGGAGCGCGTGGGCCCAAAGTCTCCGCTATTTCAGGTGTTCCCGTTCCCGATCCACGGGCACCGTTTGTCGTCTGGGCTAATCGTCTTGTTGGCGCATTGCTCAAAACAGAAAATCCAGCGACGCCACATGTAATCGACCCAGCATCTCTTCCCAAGAAAGTGGCGGCTGAGTGGGAAGAATGGACTCCTGGTCATGTGATTTGGTGCCCATTTAAACCCCGTGACGGCAGTGTTGATGCTGGGGTAATTCTGTTACGCCCCGAACCCTTTGCCGATGGCGACGTCAACTTGATCCGTCGTCTCTCTGACGCGTACGGGTTTGCATGGTGGGCTCTTGACCCACGGGGGTGCGGACGACGCCCCGCGAACGGCAGATCCCGCGGCAGATGGGTATCATTGACAGCCCTCATTTTGGTCGGGGCGGCGATGTTTATGCCAATTCGGCAATCCGCGTTAGCACCTGCAGAAATTACCCCGCTTGAGCCACTCGTTGTGACGGCACCAATCGATGGCGTCATCGAAACCCTTCATGTAAAGCCTAATGATCCCGTCAAAGAAGGGGCGGCGTTAATTACTTTTGATCGGACGTCGTTACGCAATCGAGCCAGTGTTGCAGAAAAAGCCGTTGCCGTTGCGCAGGCTGACTTCCAGCGAGCCCGCCAAAAGGCGTTTAGTGATCCACGGTCAAAAGCTGAAGTCGCCCTTCTTGCGGCGGAAGTCGCTCAAAAACAGGCGGAGCTCAACTATTCACAGGAGCTCTTGAAACGTGCGGTGGTAACTGCAGGACGCTCTGGTATTGCGATATATGCGGATCCGAGTGATTGGCTTGGAAAACCAATGCGGCTCGGGGAAAAGGTCATGGCAATCGCTGACCCAACAGCACTGGAGTTGACTGTGTGGGTGCCGGTGAATGATGCGATTAGTCTTAAACCTGGGGCCGAGGTGCTTCTGTTTCTTGATACTGATCCGTTGAACCCGGTGAAGGCAGAGTTGGTACGGGCGGCTTATGAAGCCGAGCTAACTTCGACCAAAGTGCTGGCCTATCGGGTTAAGGCAAAACTTGTTGATAATGCATCAATTCCGCGTATCGGATTGCAGGGGACAGCGAAAGTATATGGCGAAAAGGTATCGTTGTTCCTCTTTATCATGCGCCGGCCGATCGCTGCGCTTCGCCGCACTGTTGGTTTCTAGCAGGGCTCCAGGAAATGGCCACGGAAGCAGGGTCAATTCTTGGGGATATCTCTCAAGCAGGAGAAACACCGACCGCGATCCCGCCACTGCCGCCATTGCGTGAGGATGTCGACATTCATCCGGCAGCGAGACTAGCGGATGGTTCGCCGTCCTGGGTTCTTCAGGATCGTGCGCGAAATAAGTTTTTTCGAATTGGCTGGGTAGAGTTTGAAATCTTACGGCGTTGGCGTTTACGGTCGGTAGAATTAATCGTCGAACAAATTACCCGTGAGACCGCGGCAAAAATCAGTGATCAGGATGTTATTGCAGTTCGTGAATTTCTCAGCATGAGCGGACTCCTGTTGCTGACAGGTGAGCAGGGCAAAGGGGCCTGGCGCGGGGCGTTACAGGCTCTGAAACGCCATTGGACAACGTGGTTGCTCCATAACTATCTGTTCATTCGTCTGCATTTATTGCGACCCGATACTCTGCTAAAGGCACTAATGCCCGTCGCACGGCTGTTGATGACGCGCGCCGCACTGAACTGGACAATAATTTTCGCGTTATTTGGCGGCATAATGGTTCTGCGCCAATGGGACGCCTTTATCAGTTCAGCACCAGAATTCGTGACGGGAGAGGGCGCGGTCCTCTATGGCGCGGCGATCATCTTTGCCAAGATTCTGCACGAGCTCGGTCATGGATTAGTGGCGGCGAAGCATGGCCTACGTGTTCCGTCGATGGGCATTGCCCTAATGGTTTTGTGGCCCGTGCTTTACACTGATACATCTGAAGCCTGGAAGTTGACCAATCGGCGGGCGCGGCTGGAAATCGGTGGTGCCGGTATGGCAGCTGAACTGATGCTAGCGGCGTTTGCCCTGAATTTGTGGCTGCTGCTGCCACCTGGACAGATTCAAGGCGCGGTCTTTGCACTGGCCGCTGTCACCTGGATCGCGACCCTCGCGGTAAACCTCAATCCGTTTATGCGGTTTGACGGGTATTACCTACTATCGGATGCATTGGGTATTGAGAATTTACAAGATCGCAGTTTCGCGCTTGCACGATGGCGACTCCGAAAAACGCTGTTCGGATTCAAGGAAGCTTGTCCTGAAGTCTTACCGGATCGTCTTCGAGGTTTCCTGATTTTCTATGCCTGGGGAACTTGGCTATATCGGCTCATCCTGTTTATTGGTATCGCCGTTCTCGTGTACTACATGGTGTTTAAGGCGCTTGGCATCTTTTTGATGGCGGCGGAGATCATATTTTTTATCATGTTACCGATCTGGCGAGAGTTTCGCCGTTGGTGGGAGCGCCGTACCTTGTTTCGACTGAATTTCAATCTTGTCATCACTTTACTCATATTAGGTGGGCTATGTGTTCTCGCAGTGGTGCCGTGGAACACGACCATTCAAGCGCCTGCCCTGTTGCTGGCGCGTCACACTCAGGCGGTCTATCCACCCTTTGAATCCAGATTAACGCAGCTCTCTGTTTCGGTTGGTGATCGGGTTTCTGCCGGAATGCCTGTCGTTTCATTATCAGCGCCTGATTTAAATTTTCTGACGATTCAGGCAGAACGTCGCATAAAAACGTTACAACTGCAGATTCAACGCGAGCGTACTCAAACTGAGTTGCGGGAACGCGGTGGCGTTTTGCGGGAAAGACTTGCTAAATCGTTGGCAGAACGGGATGGCCATATTCGAGAGCTGTCGCGACTCACTATCGTTTCATCCGTTGAGGGTGTTGTCGCGGAGGTAGGCGATGGCATGATTGCCGGACGTTGGGTTGGCAAGGATGATCGACTTGCGATCATTGTTGCCGATGGTCCGGCCTTGATTGAGGCCTATCTTGGTGCTGCAGATCTCAATCGTGTGCTAGTAGGGACAAAGGGAAAATTCTATGTCGAGGCGGATACTGGCGATCCCTCACCGGTGACCGTCACAGCAATCGACACCACCGCAACGCACCGTTTTGAGCGTCTCGCGCTTTCCAGCGAGCATGGTGGTGATATTGAGGTGCGTACTGGGCCAGCAGGGGATCTTAGCCCTGACACACCTGTTTACCGAATGATCTTGAAAATTGATCGGGCAGACGGCGCCCCGAAACAGGTTAGACGTGGCTGGGTAATCTTGGATGGGCCGGCGACGCGGCTTATAGACCGCGCCTGGCAATCGGTCGCTGCCGTCCTGATTAGGGAAAGCGGGTTTTGAAAACGCAATGAGTACTGATTCAAAAACGTTTGTTCTCGTACATGGCACTGCCCATGGGGGATGGTGCTGGGTACGGGTGGCGGATCGTCTCCGCGCTTTGGGACATAAGGTCTTTACACCAACCTTGACCGGCGTCGGTGAGCGCTCACATCTAATGAGTGCCGATGTAAATCTCGATACCCACATTACAGATGTCGTCAATGTAATAAAATGGGAAGAGCTTACGGACGTCGTACTTTGCGGGCATTCTTATGGAGGTTGGGTGATCTCTGGTGTAGTGGAACAGGTGCCAGATGAGATTACCTCAATCGTTTATCTGGACGCCTTCATGCCGGAGGATGGTGACCAGGGTACTGACACACAATCACCGGGTTCTAAAGAGGCTGTTGAGAGGGCATTGGCCGCAGGTGAGCATTCGCGTATTGCTGGATCGGCGGCGCAGTATGGCCTCACAGGCGACGACCTTGCCTGGGTAGACTCCAAGCTGACGCCACAGCCTATCGGGGTGTCACTGCAACCGATACGGCTCACCGGTGCCCGTGATCGGGTGCCCATGAAGTCGTTTATTCTATCGAGGGGGTACAATAATCCGGCTTTCGTCGCCAGCTACGAAGCGCGCAAGTCAGATCCTTCTTGGCGATTGTTTGATTTGCCCTGCCATCATGACATCATGGTTGAAATGCCCGACGAGTTAACAGAAATTCTGATCGAGGTTGCGTAATATATAAGCACTGCGATAACGAATTTTTTGTGCTGAATCGACTTTTATGTGGCAGAACTGACGCATGCCTACCTTTACCCCATGCGTCGTTTGTGACAACCGTGAGCATACGTCTTTGACATCTATGCGGGCCCCCCGCATCCCAACGGTGAATTGGCCCGTTGTAGTTTGTAATAGCTGCGGTCTGGTATCTGTGTCACCGCATCCTGTGGCAGCAGAATATGCCGCGATCAATGACCAATGGTTTTCAGGTGTTTACGGCGAAGATTCCGATGATGAGAAAATTGAACGACGGAGTAGCCGGAGAGCCGACATTATGTGGTCGCGAATTGGCGACAGCTATCCGAACGTCATTAAATCGGTTCTTGATATAGGTGCTGGTAGAGGGTGGGGGTTCGAAATGCTCCAGAAACGGTTTCCTGGAATTAGCATGACCGCAATCGAGCACTCACCGAGAGATAGAGAACATCTCGAATCTTCGTACGGCGTGGAGGTTATTGCTACCAACGTCTCAGAGAGTTGGCCTGCTAAGATTGATAACTCGGGTTTCGATCTGATCATTTTTCGACATACGCTCGAACACATGCTTGACCCGATGGATGCACTAAAGAAAATTGAAAAATCTTTGTCGAATAATGGGTATGCCTACATTGTCGTGCCAAACTGTATGCGTATTCCCAAGGGAACTCGAATGCGGACGGATTTCTTTCGTCCGGTACACCTTTATTATTTTAACTCAACGACATTTCTTCAAATCTGTGAAAAAGCAGGTCTTGTCGCGGAAATCTTTGGCGCAGAAGGGGAGATCTGGGGGCTGTTTCGGCGCAAAGATAATACCCATAACGGCAAACAGGTTGATGTTGGACCCACGATAAATGTTCAACAACAGCTCGATCACTTGCAAAAACGGTTGTCGGAATCGGCAGCATCAGACAGAAAATCTGTAGTAAAAATCTGTGCGAGGCGAATGATGCCTGAATGGGTAATTAAAACGCTTCGTAGAATCCGGTAATATAGGCTCTCGATTACACCTAACCATGATTTTAACCAAGCCTTTTAACAAATGAGCATTTTCACTATTGCCGCAATTTTGGTCGGTCTCTCGGCTTTCTTTGGCTATTTGAATCACCGTTATTTGCACCTACCACATACCATTGGTCTGGTGGTGATCGCCCTCGTGGCCTCTCTTATTATAATCGTCGCTGATTTGATCAGCCCGGCGTTGAATATAGGCCGGGATGTCACCGGGATTCTGCGAAAGATCGATTTCAACGAGACGTTGATGCATGGCATGTTGAGTTTCATGCTGTTTGCCGGTGCGCTGCATGCGGACATGTCGGCACTGAAAGCCCGGCGCTGGACGATCACGACGATGGCCTGCATTGGAACGATGATGTCGACCTTCCTGATCGGCGGTGCCATGTGGTTTGTCTTCGGCATGGCGGGGGTCAATTTTCCCTTTATCTGGGCGTTGGTCTTTGGTGCGTTAATCAGCCCAACTGATCCCGTTGCGGTACTCGGTCTGTTTAAAACGGTGAAAGTGCCGGATACTCTGAAAGCGACGATGGCGGGCGAGTCTTTGTTTAATGACGGGATTGGCGTGGTGGTCTTCACCGTTGTTGTCGCCATCGCGGTCGGCAGTGCCGGACAGTCCAGTGATATGGATGCTGTCACAATCGCCAAGTTATTTTTCACCGAAGCTGTGGGTGGTGCCGTGTTGGGATTTGCTGCGGGGTATATCGGATATCGCGCGATGCATGGCATCAACGAGATTAGCCTCGAAGTCTTGATTACCTTGGCACTGGTCATGGTCACCTATTCGTTGGCTCTGTTTCTCCATCTTAGCGGGCCTATCGCGATGGTAATTGCTGGTCTGTTCATTGGTAATCATGGCGTGAAATACGCGATGAGTGATCACACCCGTGAAGGGGTCGAACAGTTCTGGACATTGATGGATGAAATCCTGAATTCGGTTCTGTTCCTGCTGATTGGCCTCGAGGTTCTGGTCATTGCCGACAGTTTTGAACATTTGTGGTTTGCGCTGATCGCTATTCCGGTTGTCCTCGCTGCTCGGGCACTGAGTGTTTCCGTACCATTGGCCATTCTGGCGCGCTGGCAAAACTTCAAAAAGGGCGCCGTGCTTGTCTTGATATGGAGTGGTCTGCGCGGCGGCATCGCGGTGGCACTGGCATTGTCTCTGCCGGAGGTTGAATACAAAGCGACGATCCTCAGCATTACCTATGGCGTGGTCTTGTTTTCCATCATCGTCCAAGGGCTGAGTATCAAGAAACTGGTTGAACGCGCAGTTTTGTAACTGCTACCTGTTTGATTTGGTCCTCAACGCTATTGTGCCCAATTCACAGTCGCTGGTGGTGGTCACGGTATCTGAATAGTTTTCGAAGACCGCGTGGCAGATCTCGATGCGGTATTCATGATCGGGTGTCAGGTCTTTTAGCCAGAATTCCCCAAATTCATCAGAACTTGTGTTAATCGAGGTGCCGTCTTTGAGGTCCGTCGCGGTGACTGTGGCACGGATAACGACCTCATCCTTGTTACTATCGACCACCATGCCGGTGACCCAGGGTTTGGGAAGGCCTTTCCAATAGACGCGGGGCTTTGCGTCGAACTCAGGGTGTAGGAGCTCTGCCGTGTCCAAGTCGTCGCCGAACGAAATAGCCTCATGCGGGCAGACATCAACACAGCGCGGTAGATCGCCTTCATCTACTCGATGGGCGCAGCCAGTGCATTTTTGGGCAATGTTGAGATCGTCGTTCTTATAGATCACATCGTAGGGGCAGGCGGGCTGGCAATCGCCGCATCCTGTACACAGTTCTGCATCAATCCACACCAGACCGTCCTCGCGTGTCTTGATTGCCTCTTCAGGGCAGGAGGAAATGCAGGGGGCGTCTTCGCAATGCTGGCACATGGTTGGCAGGAAGTTCATTCGAACCCGGGGGATGGTGCCGCGCTCGACCGGCTTGACGTTCATCCAGAATTGACCGCCTTCGGGTTGCGGCTTTGTCCACGGGGTATAGCTGCTATCGACATGCTCATCCTTGCAGGCGACGACACATAGATTGCAACCCGTGCATTTGTCGACATCGATGAGGAAATTTTTCTGGCTCATGCGGCGTCTCCGGATTTTCTGCCGCGGACCAATTCATCGTAATTCATACCAATACCTGGCTCGATCCGCGAAGGATCGATCTTTTCGACCTCAACCAGAAAACCACTGATATTCATTTCGGGGATCGCGATTTCCGCCCCTTTTTCATATTTTTCCTGCACGGTCGGTGCAATCAAATTGATGCAGCCGCCGCGATCTACCTTGCGGTTATCCAGTAGAACAAAATCAATCTTGGCCCCATGGTCGATAGAGAGCGCGCCGGGAATAATTCGTTCCGTGATCACCGCGCCAAACAGGATCGCACCGCGATCATTATGCGCCATAATGATGTCACCCTGTATTATGTTGCGCTCCGCAGCGTCATCGGGATGTACCCAGCAAGGTTCGTAAAAAGCACCGTCTTCGCCACGCATCTTACCGAGTTCGCGGATCCATTCGATATCGTCACCCTGAACGTGAAAGCGATATTTCGGATGGTTGGTCATCACGGTGAGTGGATAGGTTTTGGCCTTCTCTGAATCTGCCTGTTCCGAATGGGCAATCCATTTGGCGAGCGGCGGGCGCTCGACACTGTCAGGGTCCAGCTTGGCGATACGTTCGGAAACAAACTCGATCTTGCCGCTGGGTGTCTGCAACCCATCGGCTTTATTCCAGAACCAATGCTGTCCGCCAGTATGCTCGCTATAGCCTTGTTCCTTCTTGATCTCGACCCATTCTTCCCAGGTCGGGCAGTCATAGATGACGTGTTTCTGCTTCTTGAAATCTTCCCAAGACAGCTCATCTCGAGTGAACGCAAGCGTGCCTTCATAGGATTTCTTGAGCCAATCATCGGCAGGTGGGAAGGCATCATCCAGCCCCAGCCGTTGGCCAACCATCCGATGGATTTCATAATCGCTTTTGGATTCGCCAACAGGCTCAATTGCGGCTTCTTGATAGAATAGGGCCAGAATGTCACTGCGCTGTACGACGACAAGGTCTTCATGCTCATAGTTGGTCTGCGCAGGGAGGATGAGATCGGAATAGGTCAGATCGTTTTCCAGCCACGGGTGAACGCCGACAACAAAATCGAGATTGTCGCTGCGTAATGCTTCCAGCCAGTTATTGCCGTGACCCCAGCTGCCTGGCTGGCTGCCATTCTCGTTCCACACCATACGGATACCGGGATGATCATCGGTCGGTGGATAGCGATAGCTCTCAAACTGGTCTTCGGCCTTGGCGAGCGCAGCCGTGGTGCTTTTCCAGCTAATTTTGCGTTGCTGGATAGCCTCTGCCGCTAGCGTGCGGGGGATAAAGACCGGCGATTTGGGACCGTGCCCGATCGCGTATTCAATCATCGGGCTAAAAGCGAGGCCGTGAAAATCAACCTCTGGGTAGCGTGGCACCTGGGCTAGTGATTTTTTGTAAAATGACGGTGCACCGGTGCGCAGGAACTGACGCCCAGGGCTGCCAAACCCCTGCATCGCCAGCACGTAGGCTTCCATCCGGGCGGTCAGGTGAGAGAGCGTGCCGCGTATCTTGGGGCCACCGAAGTAAACCGAAACGGTCGTTTTCTTGGCCGCCCATTCCCGCGCCAGGGCCTTAATAGTCGGCACCGGAATGCCAGTGACCCTGGAGGCCCATTTCGGTGTTTTCTCTATGCTGTCGTCCTTGCCGGCCACATGCGCTTTTAACGCCTCAAATCCTACCGTATGGGTGTCGATATAGGATTTGTCGTAGGTGCCTTCGGCGATCCACACATGCGCAATGGCAAGATATAGCGCGGCGTCTGTATTGGGTTTAATCGGTATCCAGGTGTCGGCGTGAACCGCTGCCGCATGGTTAAGATCGGGCGCGATGGCGACGATTTTGATGCCTGCCTTCTTGAGCCATTTCGGCATTTCCAGAGCCACTGAGCCTGACATGCCAAAGCCGGTGGCTTCCGGATCATTGCCGGAAAAGATGACCATTTCGGAATGTTCGAGCACATCGTCCCAGACGGCGTCTTGATAGGGCTCGCCGAGTGTGTCATCGAAGCCCCAGACATGTTTGGCGCCCCAGTAATAGCCTTCCCAGCTATCGGGATTGCGCACTTGTTGGGTCCACCAACCCCAGCCCTTATGCTCACGGAGCATGTCGAACAGGTAATGGCCCCAGAAATGCAGCGATTGCAGATAGCCGCTCTGGCCGTGGCCATCGGCTTGGACGAGTACAGGCTCCATCGAGCCATACTTGTCGTGAATTTTCTCTATCTGCGCGACAATGATGTCGAGCGCTTTGTCCCAGCTGATTGGCGAGAAACTATCGCTGCCCCTCCCCGCCGCATTGGGGTTGTCGGAATCCCATCCATCTCGGAGTAGAGGGTACTTCACGCGAGTGTTGCTGTGTACGCGCTGCTTGGCAGCAAACGCCAATGGCATCTGAACTTCTTTGCGGGGGCGGGAGTAGTTGCCGCGCTCAGTGGTCTCTATTTCATAAAGCTGGACGTCGTCAGGAATATAGAACGGAAGAGACCGAACGATCTTGCCGTCCTCAACATGACATTCGAGTGGAAAATTAGACCGCGCTAGCCCGCTTGCAGGGTGGGAAACATAGACAATACGGCAGTCGGGACTTTTAGGCATTATCTGGCTCCGCCAACCTTCTCAAGACTATACCCTGCGGTGTTTTTATAGCTTTCCGATATAGCGACCAGCTGGGCAGGGTCGATGATGTCCTCCAGCTTTTCAAACGGCTCGCCACCGGTAAGCTCTTCGACCTTTTCAATGATGACATCTGGTGGCTGGGCCCGGTTGGTCAGTACGATATTGTTGGTTACGTCCAGACGCTCGTCTTCATAGGCATGCAGGGCCGCTGCGGGGTCATCCATTTCGTCGAGAAGTCTTGAGATCACTTCCGCATCGAGGATGGCCTGTGCACCACCATTGCCGCCACGCGGATACATCGGGTGGGCGGCATCGCCGAGGAGTGTCACGCGACCGTGGGTCCATTTGTTGACGGGGTCACGGTCCACCATTGGATACTCGAGAATAAACTCAGCGCCGGCGATCAGGGCCGGCACATCGAGCCAGTCAAAATCCCAGTTCCGGAATGGTTCAATGAAGTCTTCAATCCTGCCCGGTGTCGCCCAGTCGTTAAGTTTGTGGTCATCCCGAGGCTGTTCAGTACTCCAGTTGATGAGCTGGGTGCCATCCTTGAAGTTACGGATTGGATAGATCGTCATCTTGCCACGCGCGACAGTGCCAATACGGGTAACGCTGGCGGCGCTCAGGAACGGTTTCCGACGAGTGACGCCGCGCCACATATTGATGCCACCAAAATGCGGGGCACCTTCATTAGGGTAGTATTGCCGCCGCACAGCGGAATGAAATCCGTCAACCGCGATCGCGATTGACCCGGTCTTTGGTCCAGTTCCTTCAAATCGGGCGGTGACGCTATCGCTATTCTGATCGACTCCTGTACAGCGATGGCCGAGATGGACGGCTTCAGGCCCGAGCCGTTCTATAACGGCGTCGTAGAGTACTTTGTGAAGATCGCCGCGATGGATTGAGAAATGCGGGTATTCATACCCTGCATGCAGGCCGCACGGTTCGGCCAAGATGAACTGGCCATGGCGGTTAAAAAAGGTGAACTCCTTGGCCGCGACACCATAGTTTTCCAATGTTGGCTGCAGGCCAAGAGATGTCAGAACCCGAATGGCATGCGGCATCATGTTGATACCAACACCCAGTGGTTTGAATTCCGTAGCTGCCTCAAAGACTTGGCATGGAATGCCACGTTTATGAAGAGATAGGGCGAGGGTAAGGCCGCCTATTCCGCCGCCTATGACCAGTATTTCGGGCTTTTTATCTGCCATCAGCAAAATGTGTCTTCAACTTTCCTGTATGTCAACGGGAGCACGGGGTCTAGCCTTCTAGGGCGTGTGGTACTACCTTCTGTACAAATGAATTAGCTGCCCTGCCTTTTGTCCTGTTGGTAGGCCGAGAAAGAAGAAATACCAATGAGCGAAGATCGAAAGCTCCATTTGGGGGCCTTTATGCGGCCGGTAACCATCCATGCCGGTGCCTGGCGCTATCCCGGTGCTTATGCCGATGCCAACTTTAACTTTAAGCACATTGTTGAGTTCACGCAGAAGCTCGAGCGCGGCAAGTTTGATGCATTCTTTATGGCGGATCACTTGGCAGTGCTGAATATGCCGATGGACGCCCTCAAACGTTCCTCAACGCCGACATCTTTCGAGCCGATGACATTGTTACCCGCTCTGGCAATGTTGACGGAAAATATCGGGCTGGTTGCGACCGGCTCGACCACTTACGACGAGCCCTATCATGTCGCGCGGCGGTTTGCGTCACTGGATCATATCAGTGGTGGTCGCGCTGGGTGGAACGTGGTGACGACCTCAAATCCCAATGCCTCGATGAATTTTGGTCGTGATGACCAGATGGAACATGACGAACGCTACAACCGGGCGCGTGAGTTCTATGACGTGGTGACAGGATTGTGGGATAGCTGGGCCGATGACGCCTTTACCCGTGATCAGGAAAGTGGCGTATTCTTTGATCCTGAGAAAATGCATGTCCTCAATCATGAAGGTAAATATTTGAAAGTCCGTGGGCCGCTCAATATTGGCCGTCCCATTCAGGGTCATCCCGTAATCGTGCAGGCCGGGGCCTCCAATGCCGGACGGCAACTCGCTGCTGAGACGGCTGAAGCGGTATTTACCGCGCAAAGTAACCTTGAGGCGGGTCAGACGTTTTATGCCGATGTCAAAGGTCGGATGAAGGCGGTCGGGCGTAATCCCGATCATATGAAAATTCTCCCAGCCTGCATGGTGATCATCGCAGATTCTCAGGAAGAAGCTCGGGCGAAGCGGATGAAGCTCGATAGTCTGGTTCATTATGAAAGCGCAATCGCGGCACTTTCTATTGCCCTGGGGGTCGATGCCTCCAAATTTGACCAGGATGGGCCGCTGCCAGATAACATTCCCGAAACTGAAGCTGGGCAGAGCAGTCGCGAACGCGCTATTCGCGCCGCCAAGGAAGACAATCTAACCGTTCGCCAGCTCGCACAACGCCTTGGTGGACATTCGAGCCTATGTCTAATGGGCACCGCTAATGAAGTTGCTGACCAAATGGAAGAATGGTTGATGACCGGCGGCAGTGATGGTTTCACCATCCAGTTCCCTTATGTGCCGGAAGGGATCGACGATTTTGTTGATCGTCTGGTGCCGGTGTTGCAAGACCGTGGGCTGTTCCGGAAGGAATATGATGGCAAGACGCTGCGCGAGAATATGGGTTTGCCGCGTCCCTCCAATCAGTTCTTCCCCGAATAGGGGGTCTGGTCAGGCACTTCGCATCATCGTCATCAGCTCACGCACCGAACTGACATTCTCGATGTCGTTGATCGTAGTCGCGAGTTCATCGATCTTGCCGTCAGGCAAGCAGTATCCGGCGCAAATCCGCAATTTTTCTTCCAGTTGATCCGGTGAAAGTGGATTTTCCGGCGCACCGAGTGGGTAGTCGCAGCGCGCACTGACGGTGTTGCCATCATTGGTATCAACCTCGGCGATGGCTTGACCATTTCCGAGACTGTCATCGGCGATAATCTCAACCTTATTGGCCGCGAAATCCCGTAGGATCGGATTGTCGTAATATTCTGGCTCGAACTGGTCGAGGGTTACCTTGCGATCTTTGAGATAGATTCCCGCCACATAATGCGCTGACAGCAGCGCTTCAAACTTGGCATCATAGGTCGAAAACCCACCATGCATTTTGTAGGGCGTTTGGCTTAGCCGCAGACGAACTTTTGCGACATCTTCAAAAGCTACCTCATGTTCCTGTACGACGTTGAACAGTGAGGTAATAACCTCCTGCAAGGCCGTTGCGGAGGGCCACATTCGTAAGGCGATGCGTTGGAGTTCCCAACGATCTCCAAGATCGCCGGTCACAGCGTCCGGCAGCCCGCCTTCAGCATAGGTGTTGTAAAGTCCGCCATCTTCGGTTGTCAGGAATTCCTTGGTTGCGACGAAACCTTGCTCCGCTAGGAGCGCGGCCATAAGGCCGGACAGGGCGGCGCGGCATTGATGGAATTTCACCGTTGGTGTGCCCCAGGCGGCAAAGGTTCCGGCCGACTGACTGCCCGCAAGGCCAAAGGCGCGTGCCATAGTGTCGGTATTGAAGCCGCGCAGGCTGCCCACCGCAGCGGCAGAGCCGAAGGGCCCGATGACACCTGGTCCATGCCAGCCGTTGCGTCGAAATTTAGGATAATCGAGACCAATACCGACCCGGGTGGTGACCTCAAATCCTGCGGCAAGTGAAGCGAGCAATGCAGCGCCTGAAAGATCATCGCGCTCCGCGATTGCGAGGGCAGGGGGAACGACTTCTGGGGTAATATGCGTAAGTGTCGCGCGATGGACATCGCACATTGTGACAGCGGTGATAAGATAACCATTCATCATTGTCGCACCAGCCAGTGACATATGCTTGCCACCGATGATGCTGCTTTCTTGGGACTGACCCAGCGCTGTCGCCATGGCGTGAAATTGGTTGGTTTCTTCGCCTTGGTGACCGGCGAGGGCGCAGGCGAGCGCATCGGCGAGCAGGGCAATCGTAGAACTTTTTACATCAGTGGGAATATCGCTCAGGTTTAAAGATGAAGCGAAATCGGCAAGTTTTTCTGTTGTCCCCTGCGACATCAGTTTCTCCTGTGTTAGGTTTGCGGCACAATAGCCGGGCGAACCCTGTCTGCGCAATTGTCCGGCGAGAGGAATTTGGGGAATGACTGAGATTAAGGATATTACGGTAGCGTTTCGCACCGATTTGCCGCTCTGGCCCGGCGACCCGGCGCCAAATATGACCCTGATGAAAAGCCAGGAATGTGGCTATCGCTGTAACGTGACACGGCTGGATACAGGTGTGCATTTTGGCACGCATCTCGATGCGCCTTGTCATTTTATTGAAGGCGGTAAACCGGTAGAGGAGCTTGATCTCGATCTATTGGTTGGGCCTTGCGTGGTTGGTGAAGTGCCGGGTGTTATGGAAATTATGCCTGGGCACCTTGAAGCATTGAATATTCCGGATGGCACGAAACGGTTGCTGCTCAAGACTGACAATTCAGCGCTATGGGACACGCCCAATCATCCCTTCCACGAGGACTTCACTGCATTAACCGCTGATGCCGCGCAATGGGTCGTGGATCGGGGTATTGGATTAATCGGGATCGATTATTTGTCGATACAATTATTCGCGGATGCTGTCTCTACGACGCATCTTTTGCTCCTTGGGGCAGAAGTTATAATTGTTGAGGGACTGGATCTTCGCGAAATTGCGCCAGGGTCCTATAATCTAACCTGTCTACCGATGAAGATTGCCGGCGCTGATGGCGCGCCGGTGCGTGCAATCCTGACGACTATGTGAGGCGATAAGAATGTTAACCGGTAAAGAGTATCTAGAGAGTATCCGCGATGGTCGGCGGGTCTATATTGGCAAAGAGCTGGTTACTGATGTCACCAGCCACTCTGCCTTTGCCAGGGGCGCTGAATCGATCGCCATGATCTATGACCGTAAGGCGGCCCCAGAAAACCGCGACGTTATGGTCAGTGAGGAAGATGGTGAAGAGTTCTCGACTTACTTTCTAAAACCCAAAAGCCGCGACGATCTCGAGAAACGATATGAAACGCATCGCCGGATTGCTGAGTGGACGCACGGATTTATGGGGCGCTCCCCCGATAATTTCCCGAGCTATCTGACTGGCCTCGCGACTCAGCCTGAGCTGTTTAACGAATTACGCGAAGGGTCTGGCGATCATCTCGATGCCTATTACCGTAAGGCCCGCCGGGAAGACCTGTTTATGTCGCATGCGGTCACTAATCCGCAGGGTTCGCGTCGTGCCGGTGACGAGATGGCGGAATCTGGTGCTATTTCACCGACATTGCGGGTGGTGGCCGAAGACGATGAAGGCGTGACGATTAACGGTCTTAAAATGATCGGGACGGGGTCGATCTACTGCCATGAGACTTGGGTCGGCAATCTGCAACCGGTGCCACCAGGCAATGAGGCAGAAACGATTACCGCGGCGGTGCCGCTGAACGCCGATGGCGTGTCGATCTGGTCCCGTAAGCCCTATGAGGCGACGGCAACCAGCGAATTTGATATGCCTCTTTCGGCGCGCTATGACGAAACCGATGCGGCGATCCTGTTTGAAAATGTCAAAGTGCCGTGGGATCGCGTGTTTTTGCACAATAATATCGCGATGACTCGGGAGATTTATTTCAGAACACCTGGCCATTCTCTGGCCAATCATCAGGCCAATATTCGCTTTGCCGAAAAACTGCGTCTCATCGTCGCAATCGCGCACAAGCTGACGGACTCCAATAAAGCAGGCGCCATCCCAGCGGTACAAAGCACTTTGGGAAATCTGGCGGCGCAGCTCGCAACCCTTGAAGGCATGGTGCGTGGACAGATTTTCGATTGTGAAGACATGCCGGGTGGGTACGTCACGATCAATCGGCGTTTTATGTATGCCGCCTTGCATTGGTGCACCAATAACCACTCAGCGATTTGCGACATCGTTCGTGAATTGATGGGCGGTGGGCCGATTCAGATGCCGGCAGATGCTTCCGTGATGGAAGACGCTGAGCTTAACAAGAAGTTCGAAGCGTACTGGTCGTTACCTGATCAGAGCGCAAAAGACCGGATGAAGTTGTTTCGACTTGCCTGGGATATTTTGGGAACGGAATTCGCTGGGCGGCATATGCTCTATGAGAAGTTCTATGCTGGGCCGAGCTTTATTATGGATCTCTATAGCTATCAGCTCGCTGGATGGGAGGAGCTTGATAGCGTCGTTGATGACCTGATGGCGGGGTACGACCTATAGCCGCCCCCGCGATAAAATTCTTATAGAGATAATCAGTCGGTACGGCTGGTTACTTCAAGCAGGTGATAGCCAAACTGGGTTTGAACCGGCCCCTGAACTTCATTGACCGGCGCGCTAAACACGACCTGATCAAATTCAGGAACCATCTGACCAGGGCCAAACGAACCAAGGTCGCCACCGCTGGCGCCAGATGGGCAGGAAGAATGCTCTTTTGCAAGGTCAGCGAAATCCGCGCCGCCAGCAATTTTCGTTTTGAGCTCTTCACAAAGCTCTTCAGTATCAACCAGAATATGTCTCGCTTCGGCCTGGGCCATAAGATTTCTCCTAAATGAATTGTCTAATCTTTTGTCTCGCGGGCTGTTGATAGCCTGTCCGCAGCTTTGCATCAACCGTGAGGCTGAATTGTCAGCTGCCGAAAACTGCTCGCTGCCATGACTCGACGTTCCATGTTAGACGTTACATTGGAAAATAACTTTAGAGTTGCGGGTGGCTATGAGCACACTTCCCCGGGAAAACTTTCGCGACCTGGTCAACGATATCCGTCTTGATATCAAGTTTCGCTATGTGCCTTTTCGAGGCTATTATCGACATCGGTCTCACAAATACATGCGCAAGATCGACCCTGAAATGGGGTTGTTGAAATTTATTGTCGACCCCAAACGGATCTGTCTGGATGTCGGTGCTAATCTTGGCCTATTTACCTATTTTCTGTCGCGCTATTCACCGCATGTTTATGCCTTTGAGCCTAATCCAATCCCGCTCCGGGTTTTGCGCTATGTCGTTGATAAGAACGTCACCGTGATGCAAATGGCTCTGTCAGATAAGACAGGTGAAGCCGAGTTGGTGGTGCCGAAAGGGCGTAAAGGCTGGTCGAGCAATGGTGCCAGCATCGAATATGATGAAGGCGAGGGCCGTGTCGTCAAAGTGCCGGGTAGTCGGATCGATGATCTGGACTATAAGGACATCGGCTTCATCAAGATTGATGTCGAAGGGCATGAAAAATCCGTCCTTGAAGGGGCGCAGGAAACGCTCGCTCGGGACCGTCCCAACCTTTTTGTTGAAAACGAATTCACCCATGCCGGTGAAGGTGTCAGTGATGTATTTGATATGATGAAAGCACTCGATTATGACGGGTTTGCCCTGATTGATGGCGTGTTCTCGAATATCAGTCGCTTGTCGCTGGAAGAACACCAGATCAATGCTGAACGCGGCGCGGCGGGTAGCTACGTTAAGAACTTTATCTTTATTCCGAAATAGTAGCCGACTGGTGTTTCGGCTTATTCGGTCTATAGTTTAGCCAATAATTCACCTTGGAGATGCAAATGGACATCCAACTTTATTACGCGCCGATTACCTGCGCGTTGGCGCCTTATATCACTTTGACCGAAGCTGGTGCTGCGTTTGAAGCGGTGCCGCTCAACTTCCGTAAACAGCAGCATATGTCGGCTGAATATCGGGCGATTAATCCTAAGCATAAGGTCCCGTTGCTTGTCGTCGATGGGCAAAAAATGACCGAGAACGTCGCAATCCAACAATGGATCGCGCGCACATTTCCAGAAGCAAATCTGTTGCCAGAAGACCCGTGGGATGAATTGCAGGCGGTCTCGCTGGTTTCTTGGTGTTCATCTGGTATTCACCCATATTTGCGCGTCATCAATGGCCCGCCGAAGGTGTGTGATATCGCTGGTACTGAAGAGAACATTCGTAACCACGCGGCGGAGCATGTCTTTGAGTGTTTCCAGATCGCTGAAGACTTGCTCGACGGTAAAGAGTATTTCTTCGACCGGTTTACGGCACCCGATACCAATTTTTATTGGTGTTTCCGCCGCGCGGGGCAGTTTGAACTCGACCTCTCGCCATTCAAGAACTGTCAGGCACATTTTGATCGGATGGAAACCCGTCCCAGCGTTCAGAAATTGCTGGCGTTCGAAAAAGAAATTCAGGCGGAGTTTGCCAAGGCCGCATAATCGGTTGCCAGTGTGGCTGATCCTTTCACCCTGACGGCGATTGTCGTTACGTTTCTCCTCGCAGGGACTGTAAAAGGTGTCGTCGGCATGGGATTGCCTGCGGTCAGCCTCGCCTTGCTCACCGCATTGTTGGATTTGCCAACGGCGATGGCGCTGATGTTGGTGCCTTCCTTCGTCACGAATGTTTGGCAAGCTGTGGTTGGTGGCAATGGTGTCGCGATTTTAAAGCGGCTGCCGATATTTTTTCTCTTGGCGTTCGGTGCTGTTTGGGTCGGTGGGCAGGCGTTAGTGCATGTTGATCTGGCATTGCTGTCGGCGCTCCTTGGGATTCTACTGGTCCTTTATGGCGCTTCTGGCCTTGCGAATTATCGAATGACCGTTGGCTCCGGTCAGGAGGGCTGGGCTGGTCCGGCTATCGGATTCATAAATGGGATATTTACTGGGATGACTGGGTCATTTGCCTTTCCTGGCGTGCTGTATCTCCAGGCACTGGGACTTAAGCGCGATGAGTTAATCCAGGCGATGGGCATACTTTTTACCCTGTCGACCGTTGGCGTCGCTATTTCACTGCAGAGCAATGCGCTTCTGACAATGGAACTTGGCGTGTTATCGGGTGCAGGGCTTATACCGGCGATATTGGGTATGACGTTTGGTCAGCGAATTCGCCAGCGCATGTCTGAAGAATTATTTCGACGGGTGTTCCTGATCGCTCTTGTTTTGCTGGGTGCCTATATCGGCGTGACCGCAACGATTAGATATTTGACTTAAGCTGTAGGCTGCAAAAGTGGCGCTATAAAGTCGTGAAGATTTCCGCCCGAGAAAAGATGCCCCTGTACTTTTGCCGCTATTGCTGCCGCGACATCAGTATCATTGTCACCAATCATCAGGCTCTGAGCGGGGTCAATTTGCCATTCCTCAAGCAATTTCAGGATCATGCCGGGAGCCGGTTTGCGGCAATCGCAAGCCTTTAAGTATTTCGGTTCGGCTTCCTCAGGGTGATGTGGGCAGTACTCAAACCCGTCAATTTGTGCCGCTATTTCTGCTAAGTCAGCGTTCATCCGGTCGTGCAGCGCGTGCACGGCATCCACGTTGTAATAGCCACGGCCGATACCAGACTGGTTGGTAACAACGAAAACCAGATAATCCTGTTCGTTGACGAGTTTGATCGCTTCGCGAGCGCCCGGAATCCAGACAAAGTTAGCCCAGTTATGGACATAGCCCGTGTCGACGTTGAGGGTGCCGTCCCGGTCAAAAAATACTGCTTTCTTCAGCGTCGCCTCCGAAATCATTACTCGTTCGTCGAACAGCCCTATCGACGGTTCATACTCCGCGATACTCTATAGCACAGCCGCGGCGCCCGAGAAGGAAAAGCCCGTTTATGTTCCGACCCTTAATCGACACGATCATGACCAAGAGCGCTTTTCGTGCCTTCCGTCATCGCGATTTCGCGATTGTCGAGGCAGCCGGATGGTTGGCCGGTGCGGGCGTTTGGTTTTACCGGATTGGGCTAAGCCTTCTGGCCTGGCAGCTGACGAAATCAGGCTGGTGGCTCGGCGTTATCGCGATCGCTGAAGCGGGACCAGGTATTCTGATCTCACCCATAGCCGGTGCCCTGGTAGATCGTCACGACCGGTTGATGATGGCGAAGATCGTTCAGTTCGCGATGATGGCTGTAACTGGTATCCTCGCTGTGATGACCTTTGCAGGGCTCATCGATATTTGGATGCTGACCGGGTTTGCCGTGTTGCATGGCATCTGTACGGGGTTCTGGACGCCGGTAAGAATGTCGATTGCCCCTAATCTCGTGCCGCGTGAAGATTTGTCATCCACCATAGCGAGCCATTCAATATTGTTCAATTTGGGCCGTACGTTAGGCCCTGCTCTTGTTGTCTTGCCAATTATTGAATATTGGGAGGTTGGGGGGGTCTTCGCCGTTAATGCTGCGGCGAACTTGGTTTTTTGTGTTGCCTTGTTTGCCGTCACGTTGGTCAATCCGGACCGAAAAGCGGCGGCGGGCCGGTCCATGCGGAGTCACCTCGTTGAAGGGCTACGATACGCTGCAGCGCATCCAGTAATTAAATATCTCTTCCTGAATATGATATTTGCGTCTCTGTTGCTGCGTGCCTATATGGAGCTGCTCCCGGGTCTCTCAGAAACCGTGTTTGGATACGACCCTAAAGAAGGCGTTCCATTGTTGGTTGCCGCTGCAGGCGTTGGTGCCGTAATAGCTTCTTTATTGGTCGGTAGTCTGAGAAATCAGATGGCTATCCTAAATGCCTATTTGGCTTCCGTCTTTGGCTCGTTGGTTTTCCTGGCTCTCTTTGTCTCAACGTCCAATTTCTGGTTTGCCCTTATCTGTACGGTTTTTCTGAGCACGGCGCAGGTCGGTGTGAACATAGCCGGTCAAGTTACCGTCCAGGGCTCAGTACGCGGTGATCTACGAGGCCGCGTCATGTCGCTTTGGGGGTTGCTCAACCGATCGGGCCCTGCCGTCGGAGCATTGCTCATGGGTGGTCTGTCAGGGTATTGGGGCTTCACCTGGCCGATGTTGGCAGGTGTCGCAATCTCAGCGGTCGTTGCCTTGTTCGTTTTCTCACGGCGTGATGCGATGCGGTTAGCTGTGATGGAGCATGAAAAGAGCCAAGTACCTTGATCACGGTTAAGGCCTCTTAACCAGAACCTCTAAACAAGCTTTTACACTTTTAAATGCATTGTCTCCTTCCGGACGATGACACCGCAGAAGCGGGCGCGTCTGTATTTCTGTGATGGCTCTCAACCGGCCGGCCAGGGAGAAATAGGATGACAATCGCGGTATCGATGGCGGCGCCCTCTATTGGGTGGCTCCGTAACGCGCAGTTTGATTTGAACTTTATCGTTGGCACAACAATGCTCGCGATCGGCACAGGAGCGGTGGTGATCAATGAACCGCGCTTATTTGCTCCGATCCTATTACTAGATCTTTGGTTACTTGGTCAGCATCACGTTGTTTCGACCTTTACGCGATTGTGTTTCACTATTGAGGACCGTGCGCAATACCGGTTTCTGCTCTATGGCTTGCCGCCAATCGTTTTGGCATTCACCTTGGGTGCTGCGATGACCGCGGGAATTTGGATCGTTGGGACGGTCTATTTTTATTGGCAGTGGTTTCACTATATCCGCCAAAGTTGGGGCATCAATCAGGCCTACCTTCGATCCGCAGAGCCGACTGGTGAAAGTGAAGGGGCGGCCAAACTCGCATTTTATCTGCCGCCACTATGGGGAATCCTCCATAGGTCCTGGCAAGCTCCCGAGTTGTTTCTGGGGATGTCGTTTAAAACGCTGCCTGTATCGGGCATCTTGGTTGATTTGGTTGGACTATGTGCGATTGGAGCACTGTGTTGGTGGTGTGTATGCCGATATCGAACCTGGCGCCGTGGCGGAAACGTTTTTGCCCACACCCTCTATATCACTAGTCACCATACAATATTCTTTATTGGCTATCTGCTGGTCGACGACGTCACCTATGGCTGGCTGGTTCTGAATATTTGGCATAATGCGCAATACATTCTGTTCGTGTGGTTGATGAATAATCGGCGTTACAGCGACGGGGTTGATCGGTCTGCATTAGGATGGTCGACGTTGTGCCAGAGTTCTAATCTGTGGCGATATCTGTTGGTTTGCTTTGGTATAGCGACGGTGTTTTATGTTGGATTGCGGGGCGTTGACACTGCTGCGGTTTCTTTCGGCGTTGTTGGCCTGCCCGTGCTGTTGCTGCTCTATCAGACAATCAATTTCCATCATTATATTGTAGATGCAGTGATTTGGCGCCGTAGGGCCCATTCATGACATCCCTTCCAGTCCCGGTGTCGCAAACGAGCTATTTCCGTTTCGAACGGAGCGTCGGGGCGATCTCCGCCTTGGATGGATTGCGGGGCATTGCTGTTCTGTTGGTGCTCCTGCGCCATGCGACATTACCGTTTCAGGGACAGGGTGAGCCTATCCTGCCAATGTTTGGCTGGGATGCGGCGACAATCTTTATGAATGGTTGGATCGGTGTTGATTTATTTTTCGTCCTGAGTGGCTTTTTGATTGCCCATCACATCATGAACACGAAAGACCGCGATGCAGGCCAATTTGGGTGGCGGCCTTACTTGAGCAAGCGTGCCCTACGGATTGTCCCGGCCTATCTATTTGTCATGTTTATTGTGGTGGCAGGCTTGATCCCCGGTTACCGAATAGCCGAGGAACATCTTGGCTTTCGTGTGGGATATCACTTGATGTTTCTACAGGATTACCTCCCTGCCAACATTGTGGTGTCTTTTTGGTCGCTCGGTGTAGAGGAAAAGTTTTATCTGCTGGCCCCATTTTTAATTTTAATAATCGGTGCGCTAAAAACTCCAAATCAGCGCGCAATATTCCTGCTATCGCTCGTCGTTTTGGGTTTGGTATTACGAAGTTTGGTGGCCGCGAAACACCCGGAAATCAACAGTTATCAGCCGTTTTTTCCCGTCTTTCGAAGTCCATTTCATTTGACAATGGATGGTCTCGTGCTCGGCGTATTATGCGCAACGGTATACCGTGACCCTGCCGCCCTTACCTGGTTAAAAACGGGCTGGCGACCACACCTTGTTTTCGGGGCGGGCTGTCTTGTTATCGGTGGGTTACTGGCTGTTGAGAACCTTCTTGGAAGCATCACGCTTTTTGATAAAGTTTTTCAGCCGACATTGATCGCTGTTGGGTTTAGCGCTGTTTTGTTTGGTGTCCTGCACGGCGCGGGGGCAGGTCAGCCCTTAAAAAGTGATAGCCTGTTCTTCTTGTCACGTATCTCCTATCCACTTTATCTCATCCACGTGCCTCTAATCCCATTGGCATTGACGATGGGTGGTTCAGAGTTTTTTCCTTCGTTGCGATGTTTGCCGTTCTGTCGCTGATGGCGGCATTGGTCATTCATTACCTCGTGGAGAAGCCGTTCCTGATTCTCAAGGCACGGATGTAATTGTCTGCCTTGGTGCAACGCGCTCAAAGGTTTTGTATAGTGCGAGAAACCAGCCAGCCCTACCGGAGAACCCGCAAATGGAATATCTGCACACCATGGTCCGCGTTCGCGACATTGACGCGTCACTGAATTTTTACTGCAACTTACTTGGGTTGGTAGAAGTCAGCCGCAAAGATAGTGAGAAGGGTCGATTTACCCTCATCTTTTTGGCTGCGCCGGGCGATGCAGAAGCTGCCAAGGAAACCCGCCGCCCCACCGTGGAACTAACCCATAACTGGGATCCAGAAGATTATGATGGCGGGCGGAACTTTGGGCATCTTGCTTATCGTGTAGACGATATTTACGAGATTTGTCAGCGCATGATGGATGGCGGCGTCACTATTAGCCGACCGCCACGGGACGGACACATGGCCTTTATTCGGTCACCGGACGGTATATCGGTCGAATTGCTCCAACGTGGTGATGCGTTACCGTCGACAGAGCCCTGGGCGTCTATGCCAAATACCGGCGAATGGTAAATTGGGTTAATTCTTATGGTTGATCGCGCCGCAACGCCCGATACGACGCCTGAAGGAGCCTCCTCAAAGCGCGGTCGCCGCGGCTTATGGTGGTCAGGTGGCATTATTCTCGTAATAGCAGTTTTGTGCGCGGCTATATTTATTGGGCCGCGCTTTGCGGCGCGTTACATTGTTGCGGATGAACTCGACAAGTTGGGAATCGCCCATGAAGGGGTGGGAACCATCATTGTTGATATGTGGAATCAGGAGGTTTTGTTCGGCCCGGTAAGTGTTCGAAAGGCTGATGCCAAACCCGGCCAAATCAAGAAGTTTGGTCTTAAATTGCGATTGTGGAACCTGTTGTCGCGGCGGGCGGTCGTAGATTCCATTATTATCGAGGGCGTCGATATACGTGTCACAAGAAGCGCTAAGGGTAAAATTTCATTGAATGGAGTTCTTGCCCAGATCCCGGCGGATGATCCCAATGCTGAAACGAAAGCGGACCCCGAGGATGAGCGTTGGCATGCTGCACTGGAAAAGCTTGAACTTAGAGACAGCAAGTTAACCTTTATTCAAGCCGGTAAAGGCGAAGCGATTATTGATGTGGAGCGCTTGTCGCTGAATGGATTCCGGACCTGGGAGCCAAATAACCCAGGGAAATTCAATCTTGTTGGTCGTATAAACGATATCGGTATTCGGGCGCAGGGCGAAGCGCGGCCATTTGCCAATCGCATAACGGTGGCGATGAAAGCAGGAATAAGCAAAGCCGCAATTGAAAAAATTGAAAAGTTTACTGGCCAGCTTGGATTTACGAGACGCGCGGGTGAGATGAGCGGTAAATTTGGAATAAATGCGGCTCTATTCGATGATGGTCGGGTTGAAACATCTATTAAAGGTGGGATTGATGTCTCCGGTGTCGACATAGAAAGGATTGAAAAAGAATCTATCGCCGCGTCGTCGTTGCGGACGGAGTTTGATCTCAAGGTCGGTTTGTCATCTGACCAGAAACAGACAGTCGCCGGGAACATATCGGTGAACGTGTCGAAGTTAAGAGCAGCGGCTAAGGACAAGCCCCCTATTTCGGCTGGAAATCTATCGGTTTCCTTGGTCGGGTTGAAGGCAGCAACGGGGCCGGGCAATACGATCAAAATCGATGTCGTTCCGACAGTTAAGGTTCAAGATGTCGAGATTGTTGAACCACAGAAACTTAACGTTGATGCAGTGACCTTGGCTCTCTCTGCGCTGAATATTTCCGGTGCTCAGGATAGCATGTCCGTAAAAGCGGCAGGCACGGCCAATATAGCAGGCACTAAGGGCAAAATTACTGATCGGCACGCTATCGATGCAACGATTGGAAATTTGTCCGTCGATATCAAATCGCTTGATGCAACGCTTTCTGGCAAGGAACCGGCGTGGCAGACAAAAATGGCGATTGCTGTCGATAAAACGGCGCTGTCCGTTGACGGCGGAAAATTGATGATGACGAAAATCCAAAAGGTCGCAGTAAACAGTCTTTCCGCTGATCAGAAATTACATTTCCAAGTTGGAAACCTGTTCGTTTCGGGTTTGCAGGTCGATGCAACGGAGAAAATCTTGAACATCGGTGAGGATGCATCAAGTGCGGGTGTTTCCAAGGGGGTTAAATCAACGCCATCCCCACAGGCCACGTCACCGGCGCCAAAAATAAAGATCGAACAATTCAAACTCACTGATAAGGCTCGCATCGGGTTTAAGGATAGCTCTGTGTTGCCGGCGATTGAGACCAAGGTCGGTATTGAAACGCTCGAAATTAGCAGCATTGATAGTGGAGACCCGGCACGACGTAGTGATCTGCGTTTTAGTGCCAAGTTGAATGAATTTACTGGCATTGATGTGTCAGGTTGGGCCACGCCGTTTGGTGCAAAACCAGACTTTGATCTTAAAGCGAAGCTAGGTGGTCTCGAACTACCGCGTTTTTCTTCATACGCTGCGAAGTTGTTGGGGTTGAATCTCGAAAGTGGCCAACTCAATGTAACGGCATCGGGTAAATCCAAAGCGGCGGCACTTGATTCCAGTATTAAGATCAACATGAAGGACCTCAAATTCACGCCGCTCTCCGCCGAGGCCGAGAAAAAGCTTTCTGGCCAGGTGGGGATGCCCGTGCAGACTGCCGTAGGGCTGCTGCAGGATTCTAATAAAGCTATTAACCTGACGATCCCCGTTGGGGGAACCGTGGCGAAGCCGGCATTTGATCTCAGTGATGCCATCGGCCAGGCGATAGGCGGAGCCCTTAAGTCCCTGTTTCCGCCGACAGCATTCGCGGCAATGCTGAGCTCCGCCGGGAATTCCGGCGTTACCTTTAAGCCAATTCCTTTTGCCGCCGGAGCATCAAAACTCGGACCGGAAGCAGTGAAGTATGCAGCAAGTCTTGCGGAGCTTTTGGACAAACGACCGAAATTGGGCGTTCGTGTTTGCGGGCGCACGACCGCTGACGATCTTGCGCACTTTGCGTCACAGGAATTTAAGCAACGGGTAGCAGCGTCAAAGAATAAGAAGCCTGCGCTGGGTAAACCAGCGATCAAACCTCAACTATTTCCGCTGGAAGGAGCTGCGCTGCGCAAAGCGGCACTGCCGAGTCTTTCAAAACTTGCTGTGGCACGAACCAGGGCGATCCGGACATATCTTTTAAAGCAGGGAAAGTCTGTTCGGGGACGGGTATCAGAATGCCGTTCAGCTTTTGACCCAAAGGACAAAGGGGTTCCGCGGGTAAACGTGTCGCTGTAACCATTTCTTGCAGACCTGAAACACCTTATAACGGCCCGCATGGCGTCTCTTAAAATTTTCTCCGATCGGTTTAATGCGTTGCCGGTGGTCGTTCAGGCTGCCTGGTGGATGACATTGAGTGCGTTTGCTTATGCGGCATCGATCGGCATTGCACATCACCTCACACAGCATTTGCCGGTATTTGAGGTTGCGCTTGGTCGCAATGTGTTTGCGCTCGTCTTTATGATTCCCTGGTTAATGCGTGTGGGACTCAGTGCAATGCGCACCAGCCATTTTGGAATGCATGCTGTGCGCGGGCTGTTTTCGGCGGCCAATGTTTGGTTCTTGTTTGGCGCATTGGCAGTTGCGCCAGTCGCGGATGTATCGGCGATTACCTTTATGATGCCGATTGTCGCGGCCATTCTTGCCGTATTGTTTTTTCGGGAAAAAACCAACCTGTGGCAGTGGTTGGCTACACTGGCCGGATTCGGAGGGGCCCTCATCGTTATTCGACCGGGCATGGCTGATTTCAACCCCGGTCTATTGCTTGCCGTGGCGTCCGTTATTGCTGGTTCGGCGGTGGCGATGCTGATCAAAGGCCTTCTTAAGCACGACTCATCGGATACCGTTGCCGCCTGGCTGTTTGTTTCCCATACGGTGCTTGGCTTAATTCCAGCGATTATCGTTTGGGTTCAGCCGAGTTGGCAGGACGTACTTTGGATGGTTGCTCTGGGTTATCTAGGCACGGTTATCCAGCGAGCGTTTAACCGGTCCATGGCACTCGCAGACGCAACGGTGGTGTTGCCCTTTAACTTTACGCGATTGATTTGGGCAGCCCTGTTTGGCTACCTATTTTTTGCTGAAATTCCAGATATATGGACTTGGGTCGGCGGCACCATCATCTTTCTGGCGTCAGTCTGGCTTACGCGGATTTCCACCGCGCGAAAAAAAGCAGGATAGCTAGCGGCTAGTCACCGGCTAATTTTGTGGCATAATTCTCGAGTTCGTTTATCTCATGAGGTTTTGCCATGGTTGCAAACCGTACGCGTGAACCCGCTGAAAAACTGAGGCCGGTTATCGATCCCGCTGCGTGGGACGCCACTGAGATGGAAAACAGTGAAAGCTGGGTCTATCGCTTTGCGGCCAATGAGATTGATGAAATTCTGACCGCCGCGCGTGCAATTGCTACGGGCGGAAAGAATCTCATTCAGGTCGGTAAAGAAGATTTTGTTTAGCCCAAGACAGAAGAAACCTTTGCAGAAATCTATGATGAGTTGAAGAACGGTCGCGGTTTTGTGCAAATGCGCGGGCTGCCGGTGGGCGAGATTAGCCGTGAAGAAACCGCGGCAGTTCTTTGGGGTGTAGGTACATATTTTGGAAGAGCACTTTCCCAGAACCCGGAAGGCCATGTGTTGGGTCACGTGAAAGACCTCGGCAAGGATTACAAGGACCCGATGGTTCGTGGCTACCAGACCAATGCAGCGATGACGTTCCACGCTGATCCTTGCGACATCGTGGCGCTGCTGTGCGTGAAACCAGCGAAGTCAGGCGGTGAGAGCCGTGTTGCAAGCTCGGTGTCTCTCTATAATGAAATGCTTAAGCGTCGACCTGAACTGGTTGCAGATTTGTGTGAAGAATTTTACTGGACCAAACATGGCGAATATTCGCCGGGCGAAGACCCTTGGTACAAATTGCCTGTTTTTTCGTTTAGAGAGGGTCGTTTCAGTGCCAAAGGTGCCTCGACCCACGCCCGCAAGGCGCAGGAATTGCCGGGTGCAGAGCAGTGGAGCGCGCTCCGCAATGAAGCTGTAGACCTATTTCAGGAGTTAGTGCCGAGTTTAGCGGCGGACTTGCCATTCCAGCAAGGCGATCTGCAGATACTGAATAGCCATGTCACATTGCATTCGCGACGTCCCTATGAGGATTGGGATGACCCGGACCAAAAACGTCATCTATACCGATTGTGGATCGAAAACGAAGATTTGCGGCCGCTATCGGATGCTGTAAGACAAAATTTAAGAGGCGTTGTATTGGATGGTTATATCCCGCGCGCCCCGCTAGATGCCGAGGAGGCTGCTTAATGCCCTATGCGCCACGCGCCGACCGTGATCGCCAACCCGCTGTTGCAATGGAACCTGCTGTTGATCCTGCAGCATGGATGCCAGAGGAACTCGCCGCAAAAGATGACTGGATATACGAACTCTCGGGGAGCGAGTGCGATCAGATTGCCGCTGCTGTTGCAGGCATCGAGAAAGGCGGAGTGGATATCAAAGATATTCGCAAAAGTGACTTCAAACTGGGCGGCTTTGCTAATGATCTCGCCGGTATTCGGGATGAATTTTTAAATGGCCGCGGCTTTGTGCTGATCCGGGGCGTGCCGGTGATGAATATGACCCAAGAGCAATCCGCAATCGCCTTTTGGGGCATTGGCGCGCATCTCGGGCGGGCAGTTTCGCAAAATGGGCAAGGGCATTTATTAGGCCATGTCAAAGATGTCGGCGGTGACTATTCGGATAAGAACACGCGGGGCTATCTATCTAACGCACAGATGGGTTTCCATGCCGACCGCTGTGACTATGTCGCTTTGCTGTGTTTACGGACCTCAAAATCGGGTGGGGAAAGCCGGATCGCGAGCTCTGTGTCGCTTTATAACAAGATGCTGGCCGAGCGACCTGATCTCGTTGCGGAGCTCTGTAAGGATTTCTACTGGTCGCGGATCGGCGAGATTCCGCCGGGGCTAGGGCCGTATTATTTGATGCCGGTTTTCAGTTTTGATGACGGTCATATCTGTGTTCGCGGGGTTAGTACCCAGATTTATAAGTCGCAGGGCCTGGAAGGCGTGCCGGACTACACCGAAAAGCAGCATGAAGCGTTGGATTACTTTAAGGCGACGGTAGAAAGCCTGTCGTTCGATATGGAGTTTCGTGAGGGTGATATCCAAATTTTACATAACCATGTCATGCTGCATTCGCGCCGTGGCTTTGAAGACTGGCCGGAGCCCGAGAAGCGTCGTCACTTGTTGCGTCTCTGGCTTCGCGACGAGCAAGGGCGGCCGATCATGTCGGAATATCAAGGTATTATTAGTGGGGTGGAATTAGAGGGGGTTGAACTCAATACGCCGCTGGACGTCCCAATCCCCGCATAAGTGCCTCAAGCAGCAGGTTCGTTCCGTGCCCGCGATATCTCTGCAAAGATCGCTGCGGTCAAAGCTACGCACGAAAAACCAAACATGACATACAGGACCGGGATAAGCGTTCCGTCTGATAGAAACCCAACAGATTGTTCGGCGGCCCCTGCCAGGAAAAGCTGGCTAAAGACAACGGCGCCAGAAGCGCTTCCTGCGAGCGCTGGATTAACGCGCATGGCCCCGGTCTGGGCATAGGGCATGCACATGCCTTGAGCGATTCCCAGCATGGCCCCTGGGATCATTATGCCGCCGATAGAGAGCCCGGCTGTTGCATTCCAAAACCATTGGAACGCGACAATGAGGAGACATAAACTCGCACCGCCGATGGTCATCATTCCGATAGATAGGCGATTGCCTATTTGCCCTGAGATAAGATTGCCCAGCATGAATCCGGCGGGCATCCATAAAAACCAATGCCCAAAGTCTCTTGTTGATATTCCTAGCGTTTCTATTGCCAAAAAAGCGGAGGCTGCCGCGTTGGCGAAGAAAACGCCTGAGAGACATCCCGGCATTAGCGCATAGGCGGCAAAACGAGGTACTTTAAGCAGTTGAAAATAGTTTCTGAGGATATTGCGTACGATAACGGAAAAGGGTGGTTTTTCTCGAACGGGAGCGTGCGTTTCTGGCAGGCCGAAATAAACAATTCCAATGAGGACCAGCCCGATAACTGAAATCGGAATAAACAGGAACCGCCAGCCTTCCCAGCCAACGAGATAAGAGCCGATGACGGGTGCTAGAAGTGGCCCGAGGACATAAGCGGCGGTTAGGTTGGCAATAACCGCAGATATCTTTTCCATGCCATAAACATCCCGAGCAATGGCTCGGGCGAGAACGATGCCGCAACCAGCGCCAGCACCCTGTAACATACGGCCGCCGAGCAGCATTTCGATGTTTGGCGCAAACCAGCAAATCTCTGCGCCGATGGTATAGAGGGCGAGACCACTCAACAGAACTCTCTTGCGACCCCATTCATCGGAAATGCCGCCATAGACAATGCTGGTAAATGCCATGGTCATCATGGTGAGTGAGAGAGTTGCAAAGGCGAGCTCGTCGCCGATTTGGAACTCCTGCTTAACCAGAGGCATTGCTGGGATGAACATGTGGTTGGCCAGCGGCGAGATAAACGTTATCGCGACCAGGGTAATGAAGATGAAACGGTGTTGTGGAAGACGGGCACTCATTTCAGTGACTTAGCACTGTTTGGAGGAGCGGGACAGTGGGCTAGACTGCGGTAGCCTGAATGCTTTCGGGGCCAGTGCATGTCATGTATTGTCCGGTCTCAAACATATAATCGCCAGACCACCCGAATAGGAGTATCAAAATGGCCAATAGTTCTCTGCCTCTCGCCCGTTTTAAGGTTCTGGATTTGACGCGGGTGCGCTCCGGTCCAACTTGTGTGAAGGTATTGGCCGATTGGGGTGCTGACGTCATCAAGGTCGAAATGCCCCCAAAGCCAGGCCAGGACGATGGTTACACGGGCAGTCGGGACTCCGCAGATTTCCAGAATTTGCACCGCAACAAACGCTCCATGACGCTCAACCTCAAAGAGGAAGATGGAAAAGCGATCTTTTACAAGATGGTCGAGGATGCAGACGTCGTCGTCGAAAATTACAGGCCCGATGTTAAACACCGGCTGGGAATTGACTATGACTCGCTGAAAGCCATTAACCCCGGGATTATTCTCGGTAGCATTTCAGGCTTTGGTCAGGACGGACCCTATGCCGGACGTCCCGGTGTTGATCAGATTGCCCAGGGGATGGGCGGGTTTATGTCTGTTACAGGTTTGCCTGGACAGGGCCCCGTTCGCGCTGGGACTGCTATTTCCGATCTGACGTGCGGAATGAATTGCGCGACAGCGATCCTCATCGCTTTGTTGCAGCGTGAAGAAACTGGTGAGGGGCAATGGGTTCACACGTCGCTTCTGGAATCACAAATCGCGCTGATGGATTTCCAGATGGCTCGTTATTTGATTGAGGATGATGTGCCAGAGCAGGCTGGGAATAACCATCCAAAATCGACGCCGACCGGTGTATTCGAGACTAAGGATGGTCACATCAATATCGCTGCGGGTGGGCAGCAGATGTGGAGTCGCTTGTGCGACGGTTTAGAGGCCAAAGTAATGTTCGACAATCCTGATTATACAACAGCCGCAGATCGGCTGGCACATCGTGATCAGTTAAACGTGGATATTGCGGTCTATACGGTAACAAAAACCAGCGCTGAATTAGTCGATCTACTAAACGAAAAAGGTGTGCCGTGTGGCCCAATTTACAAGGTGGACGAAACCTTTGCCGACCCGCAGGTCAAACATCTTGGTATCGCCCGCAGTTTCGAGCATCCTAAGCGCGGCAATATGAAAGTTGTCGGGCAGCCATTTCAGATGAGCGGATCCGATCCCGCTATTCGTAGTGCGACGCCGGAATGCGGCGAAGACACGGATGATGTTCTCGGTGATACGGGGTACGACGCTGCGACCATCGCTAGTTTCCGCGAACGCGGCGTAATCTAAGTAAATTTATTTGGCGACTGGTAAGGGCAGGACATAGGCGCGGTTTTCCGCGGCGACAACGATGCTATTTTGTGGAACTTCGGTCCAGTTATCGCGGATATCGTCTAGGGGCTCCGAGAGGATCAGAATCGCTTTCTCATCGGGCTCTTCAGCTCCGTTGGTAATTTCTGATAAGGGAACCTCACTCCCATAATAGAGTGTAGCTGGCTGATTATTGCTGGCGTAGCGAATGGCATAGATCGTTTCACCATCACACAATGCCGCGGTGAGCAGGAACGGCTCCGTTACGTTGTTTGCTATTCGGGCATCTTCGACGGTTTTGATCGTCTGAGCAAAGGCAGTCGGGACATCGTCCTCCAATTTATTGCCCAACAACAGATGAAAGAACAGCTCGCTATCGGTCGCCCCCTTAATGTTTGTAAATAAATCCGGACGTACTGCGATCAAGAGATCTCGGCGGATTTTTTCAAATTCACCAATCTGCCCGTTATGCATAAAGAGATAGTTGCCGTACCGGAACGGGTGACAGTTTGAGCGCGATGTTGGCGTCCCGGTTGAAGCTCTAACGTGAGCGAGGAAAGTCCTGGCTTGAATTTGTTCTGCGAGACTACGGAGATTTTCGTCGTTCCAGGCGGGGTGGATATCGCGAAACAGGCCGGGCCTATCATGATGCCGATACCAACCCACTCCGAACCCGTCACCACTCGTCACCGAACGACTCTCGCGAGCTTGTAGTGATTGCCGGATCAACGAATTTTCAGGCTTCAACAGGACCCTGTCGAGAAAGATAGACGGTCCGCTATAGGCAAGCCATCTGCACATGAGGGCGGTCGCTAGCTCTGCAGAACACTGTTGTGAAACAGCTCTTCGGGATCGAGTCGTCGATCAATCAGTTCCTGAGCAAAGGAGTATCCAATAAAGCGTTCTATGTTTGCGTGATTGGCCGCAAGCCCGGCTGGCCAAGCATCGGCACCTATTAATTTGGCTTGTTCTTCACGTGCCATTCTCGCCCACGATAGCTGCGACCAGCCTGGGTCATCCATATATGTTTCTGCAATGGACTTGGCCTGTCCATAGAGATCGAGCAATTGCTGCGGCAAATCGGTGTGTGCTGCAATCACCTCATCTTTGAGGGCGATCACATGCATAATTGGGAAAAATCTGTTGCGACCAAAAAACTCAGCACAGGCCGCTTTTGGGTCGGGGAAAAGCCGGCGAGCCGCACCTGTTTCCAAAGTGGATGGCGCGCGTGAGAAAAACAGCGCATCTATATCGCCGTCAGCCAACATGACACCCAAGTCAGCATCGGCCGCAACATACTCGATATTCCAGCCAGGTTTGGGCTCAAAAGCGACGGTTTCGTTCGCACGCGTTACCCATGTTACCGATTTTAGATCGACGCCGTATTCATGGGCGAGATCACCTTTGGCAAGGACAGCAAGAGTTGTCTGAAAACTTTGTAATCCGATGCGTTTGCCGGCCAGTGCCCCCGGTTCGGTAATGCTTGATTCAGTTGCGACATACATTTGCGTTTGGCTGAACAAACGTCTCGGAAATGCCGGAATGGCTGTAAACGGTAAACCGCGTGCCTTCGCCATAATAAATGACGAAAACGAAACTTCTGCGGCGTCAAATTCGCCGTCTTGCAGCATACGTTTATGACGGTGCGCGCCATCGCGCTGGGCGCTGGTTTCGCCTGCCTGGAAAACGGTCAGATTGAACGAGCTTGGGATGTCGAGTGTACCGTCGAAAAAGGGAAAGTGACGGTCGTAACGGTCAATCGCGAAAGAAATGTCTGTTTTCATGTGATGGAGTTTTGCATAGGCCCTGCGTTGCCGTCCAGCGTACCGCGACATCGTTCTAGGAAAGAGGAAACTGGCAGGAAAGCTGACCATTGCCAGCGGCTCACGATTTGGATAGAACCGCGCAACCCCAATACGCAATCGGAGCCCGTTAATGGCATCTAATAATTACATCTATGTGATGCAGGACCTGTCCAAGGTTTATCCTGGCGGCCGAGAAATTGTAAAGAACGTGACGTTGGCATTTTTGCCTGGAGCAAAGATCGGGGTGCTTGGGGTGAATGGCGCCGGTAAATCGACAGTTCTGAAAATCATGGCAGGGCTTGATACCGAATATACTGGTGAAGCTTGGGCAGCAGAAGGAACGTCGGTAGGTTATTTGTCACAGGAGCCGGACCTAGATCCTGACAAGGATGTCTTTGGAAATGTTCTTGAAGGCATGCAGGAAACCCACGCGCTGTTGCAGCGCTTTGAGGAGGTTAGTAACAAGTTTGCCGAGCCTTTTGAAGATGATGAGATGAACGCCCTTATCGAGGAACAGGCGGATCTTCAGGAAAAAATTGAAGCGGTAGATGGTTGGGAACTTGAACGAACCGTTGAAATCGCCATGGATGCATTGCGGTGTCCAGCGGGCGACGCGGATGTGACGAAACTATCGGGTGGTGAACGCCGCCGCGTTGCGCTCTGTCGTTTGTTGCTTCAAAAACCCGATATGTTGCTGCTCGATGAGCCGACCAACCATCTCGATGCGGAATCCGTGGCTTGGCTAGAACGCTTCCTGGATGATTATCCGGGAACGGTTGTTGCGGTTACGCATGATCGTTATTTCCTGGACAACGTTGCAGGCTGGATTTTAGAGCTGGATCGAGGTCGAGCCCTCCCATTTGAAGGAAATTACTCATCTTGGTTAGAGCAGAAAGCGGCGCGTTTGGCGCAGGAGGAGCGCGAAGAAGGTGCGCGCCAGAAGACGCTCGCCAAGGAGCTGGAGTGGGTGCGGTCCAGCTCACGAGCACGACAGGCCAAGAGTAAAGCACGGCTTGCATCTTATGAAGAGTTGCTTGCTCAGTCTGCTGATGCGGCCTCTAGCGGTGCACAGATTGTCATCCCGGCGGGGGAACGGCTCGGTAACCTGGTTATCGAAGCGAATGACGTAGCGAAGGGTTATGATGACCGGCTGTTGGTCGAAGCCTTGAATTTCAAGCTCCCGCCCGGTGGTATCGTCGGCGTCATTGGGGCAAATGGCGCCGGTAAGACGACGCTGTTTCGGATGATCACCGGAACTGAAACACCTGATAGTGGAGAACTGCGCGTCGGGGACAGTGTTAAACTCGGCTATGTCGACCAGTCGCGGGATTCGCTCAACGATGACAGCACCGTTTGGGAAGAAATTTCTGAGGGGGAGGCTGAGGTCGAGCTTGGTAAACGCAAGGTTCAGAGCCGTGCCTATGTTGGGTCGTTCAATTTCCGCGGCCCGGATCAGCAGAAAAAGGTTGGGCAGTTATCAGGTGGTGAAAGAAATCGAGTTCATCTCGCGAAAATGCTGAAGTCGGGAGCGAACGTTATATTGCTTGATGAGCCGACCAATGACCTTGATGTCGATACGTTGCGCGCGCTGGAGGAGGCGTTGCTTGGCTTCGCCGGTTGTTCCGTAGTTATCAGTCATGATCGATGGTTTCTCGATCGTATCGCGACCCACATCATGGCGTTTGAAGGTGATAGCCACGTAGAGTGGTTCGAAGGGAACTACGAAGATTATGAGGCAGACCGGAAGCGGCGTCTCGGCGATGCTGCCGCACAACCGCATCGCATTAAATACAGACCTCTAACCAGAAACTAAACGTCCGGTAGAGTTTTAAGACTCTATTTCCCCGTTTTCTTGCGGAGTGCGGCTAGTAACCCGTCAATCTTGCCACCATTCTGACTGATGATTGCCGAAAACTCATCGCGTTGGGTAATGGCCATGCTTACGCCCTCTACCAAGACGTCGACGATTTTAAATTTCTCGCCGTTTCGGACCCGCCAATGGACGGGAATTTTACGGCCGTCAGTGAGAACGACCTCTGACTGAACCAGATTGTCACGCTCGTTAATATTGCGGATCTTACCAACAACAAAGTTCTCGCCGTTATAGTCAGCAAATCGGGCAGCATAGGCTTTGACAATAAAATCTTCAAAAAGCCTGGTATACTCCTTTTGCTGCGCTTCGCTTGCCCGGCGCCAAAAGCGTCCGAGAGTGAAACGTGCGAGCAATTTCAGTTGAAACTTGGCCTGCAGAATCTTGCGAAAGCGATTTTCTCGTTCGTCTTGCGAAATCGATTTATCCGTCAGGGAGTCGATCGCGCTCTTGCCAACGGTGCGAATGAAATCATCCGGGCTATTCGCAGCGATAGAAAACTGTGAATAGGTCAGGCAGGCGGCCAGGAGGGTAACAAAAATATAATATCGGTGGTGGATCAGCTTGGGTCGCATCGGGATCATCTCACGCTAAAAATTTAAATCCAGGATATCGAACTTGATCTACCGCAGATGGTATCGCGGTACCCCCTATCCCTGTCAACGGTCTGATCACCCATAGAGCATGCAGATCGTATAAATTTCGTCAACATTGGCCGCTCTGTTGTATGATTGTACATTGACATATAACTATATCCTTATATATTAATATTTCTTTAGTCAATGTCTGTTAGACGTACAATCCAGCAATTTTGGCGGGTGGATCACACCAATGGATAGATTTCTCGCATGTTTAAGAGGAGCGGCGGAGCCAACAAGGTTACGTTTGCTTGCTCTATGTGCCGCCAGCGATATGAATGTAAGCGACCTCACCGGTATTTTGGGCCAAAGCCAGCCGCGAGTGTCACGTCATCTAAAATTGTTGTGCGATGCTGGCCTTCTTGATCGGTATCGCGAGGGCAGTTGGGTATTTTATCGATTGTCAGACGATTCCCGAGAAGAGGGGCGGATCGCCCGACAATTGATCAATCTATTGCCGACGGATGATCAGCAAACAGAGCAAGATCGCGAAAGGCTTGATGAAATTAAAGCCCAGAGGGCATCATCAGCTGCCGAGTATTTCCGCGCTAACGCTGAAGAGTGGGATAGCGTGCGCTCCCTGCATGTTCAGGAAAGTGATGTTGAAAAGGCTCTTTTGGAGTGTTTTCCAGAGCATTTGGCCGATCTCCTTGATATTGGAACGGGAACCGGACGTATGCTGCAACTCTTTGCTGACCGGGTTGATCGCGGTGTAGGCATCGATACCTCACGCGATATGCTAGCGGTCGCGCGGGCTAACCTCGAGACAATGGGCATTCGTCATTGTCACGTCAGGCTCGGTGATATGTACCGTCTCTCACTAGAAGATGAAGCTGTTGATGGGGTGATTGTTCACCAGGTTCTGCATTATTCAGAGAATCCGGCACGGGTAATTTCGGAAGCAGCAAGAGTTTTGCGCCCCGATGGTGTTTTGGTGGTTGCGGATTTTTCTCCGCACAACCTCGAAACTTTGCGGGAAGACCATGCACATTTGCGATTAGGCTTTGAAGATAGTGAGATTCTAAGCTGGTTCACGCAAGCTGGCTTGATTGCGGAGCCCACAAATCACTTAAAGGGAGATCCCCTAACGGTGACCCTATGGTCAGCCAAACGGTCTCCGATATACCAGTATACCGAAGTTCATGAGACCAGAGAGCAGGCAAACTAACCATGTCTAGTGTACCGAAAACCATTTCGGCTGAATTACCATTTCCGGCAGGCGCGCCCCGTGATCTGAAGGTTTCCTTTGAGTTTTTTCCGCCAAATACGGAAAAAATGGCGGAAACCCTTTGGTCATCAATACAACGGCTGGAGCCGTTACAGCCGCGGTTCGTATCGGTTACCTATGGGGCCGGAGGTTCGACACGGGAGAGAACCCATGCCACCGTTGTCCGTATCCTTAAAGAAACGAGCCTCATACCCGCGGCGCATCTGACGTGTGTAAATGCGACGAAGGATGAAGTTGATGCCGTCGCTCGTGAATACTGGGAAGCGGGCGTTCGCAATATCGTGGCGCTACGAGGTGATCCACCTGACGCCGAAGCCGGCTATCAACCACATCCTGACGGCTACGCCTATGCCGTTGATCTTGTCGCAGGACTCAAGAAGATTGCGGATTTTGATATTAGCGTGGCGGCATACCCAGAAGGTCATCCGCAGGCAGAAAGCATCGACTCAGATATCGAAAATTTAAAGCGGAAGCTTGATGCAGGTGCCGATCGCGCTATTACCCAGTATTTCTTCGGCGCAGAACCCTTTTTGCGGTTTATGGACCGCGTGCGCGGTGCAGGGATAGACGCGCCGGTTGTTCCGGGAATTCTCCCAGTTCAGAACTTTGCTCAAGTAGTGAGGTTCAGCAAAATGTCTGGAACAAACGTGCCCGACTGGATGGGTGAACTGTTTGATGGTCTTGACGACGATCCGGAATCCCGGCGGCTCGTCGCGGCGACTGTTGCGGCGGAGCAATGTCGTCAGCTGCACGCTCAAGGTGTTACGGAATTTCATTTTTATACCCTCAATAGGGCGGACCTAACCTTTGCCATCGCCCATATTCTTGGTTTGCGGCCCCAGAATTTATCGCCTGAAGCGAAGGATGCTTCGGCATGAATAGTTCAAGTACCACGATGTTAAAAGAAACGGCCAATACCGCCGAAGCAATCCCCGGTGCGCTGGATCCCACGGTCCGTGCGGAGCGGATTCGTCAGTTCAAGGACCAGCTTGATAACCGTATTGTCATCATTGACGGTGCGATGGGGACGATGATCCAGGATCACGAGCTCGATGAAGTGGCCTTTCGCGGTGATCGGTTCGCGGATCATCGATGCCCCGTAAAGGGCAATAACGATCTGCTAATCCTGACTCAGCCCGATCTCATCAGAGATCTCCATACGGCATATCTCAATGCCGGTGTAGACGTGCTTGAGACCAATACTTTTTCATCGACCCGGGTCGCACAGGCCGATTACATGATGGAAGACGCGGTTTTCGATTTGAACCGTGATGGCGCTCGTCTCGCCCGTGAAGCAGCAGATGCGGTGACAGCTTGCGATGAAACTCGACCTCGATTTGTTGCAGGGGTCCTCGGTCCGACCAACCGAACTGCCTCCATTTCCCCCGATGTAAATGACCCAGGCTTTCGTAATGTTAAATTCGATGAATTAGTTGAGACATATTCGGAAGCCGTGCTTGGCCTGCTCGAAGGCGGTGCCGATGTGATTCTGGTCGAAACAGTTTTCGATACACTGAATTGCAAAGCAGCGTTATTTGCTATCGATAGTGTCGTGGAAGATTTGGCTTTCGAAGTGCCTGTGATGATTTCCGGCACCATCACTGATCAGAGCGGTAGGACCCTAACAGGGCAAACTACTGAAGGCTTTTGGAACTCGATCCGCCATGCGAAACCAATTTCGATTGGCTTGAATTGTGCGTTGGGTCCGAAGGATTTGCGACCCTATGTCGAAGAGCTTTCGCGCATTGCGGATACCTTTGTCTCGTGTCATCCCAATGCTGGCTTGCCTAATGCATTTGGTGGGTATGATGAAACGCCGGAGATGATGGCGGAAACCCTTGGCGAATTTGCGCAGTCAGGTTTCCTGAATATGGTTGGAGGTTGCTGTGGGACGACGCCGGATCATATCAAAGCAATCGCGGATGTCGTAGAGGGCTTGCCGCCCCGCAAGGTTCCTGAAATTGACCGACAACTACGCCTTTCGGGGTTGGAACCCCAGAATATCGGCCCTGAATCGCTGTTCGTAAATGTTGGCGAACGTACAAACGTCACCGGATCGGCCCGCTTCGCAAAGTTGATTAAGGAAAACGATTACCAAACAGCGACTGAAGTTGCCCTGCAACAGGTCGAGAATGGCGCTCAGATCGTTGACGTCAATATGGACGAAGGATTGTTGGATTCCGAAGCGGCAATGGTGACGTTTTTGAATCTAATTGCCGCTGAGCCCGACATCAGTCGTGTGCCCGTGATGATTGATTCATCCAAATGGTCGGTCATTGAAGCCGGTCTTAAATGTGTGCAAGGCAAGCCAATCGTCAATTCGATCAGCATGAAAGAAGGAGAGGCGTCGTTCGTTGAGCAGGCGAAGTTGGTGCGGCGGTATGGTGCGGCCGTTATTGTGATGGCTTTTGACGAAGAAGGTCAGGCCGACACCGAAGAACGAAAATTAGAAATTTGTGCGCGCGCCTACGATGTTTTGGTAAATCAGGTTGGATTTCCGCCAGAAGATATAATTTTTGATCCGAATATATTTGCTGTCGCGACAGGTATCGAGGAACATAACAACTATGCTGTCGATTTTATTGAAGCGACCAGAAATATCCGTGCACAGCTTCCCCACGTGCAGGTCTCAGGTGGGCTCAGCAATATATCGTTCTCGTTCCGCGGTAACGAGCCTGTTCGCCGCGCGATGCACTCGGTGTTTCTGTATTATGCGGTAGAAGCTGGCATGACGATGGGTATCGTCAACGCCGGACAGTTGGCGGTCTACGCTGATATTCCAGATGATCTTCGCGAACGCGTGGAAGACGTCATTCTAAATCGTCGTGATGATGCGACCGAACGGTTACTGGAGGTTGCAGATCAGTTTGTTGGTGGTGGTGCAAAAAAAGAGGAGGATCTCTCCTGGCGCGAAGCTCCTGTCGCTGAACGATTGAGCCATTCTTTAGTTGCCGGAATCAACGCTTACATTATTGACGATACCGAGGAAGCTCGTTTGGCGTTTGATCGTCCTATTGAGGTAATTGAAGGGCCATTGATGGACGGTATGAACGTCGTGGGAGATCTGTTTGGCGCGGGCAAGATGTTTTTGCCACAGGTTGTTAAAAGCGCCCGTGTTATGAAACAGGCGGTTGGTCATCTGATACCCTATATCGAAGAAGAAAAAGAAAAATCGGGAATGGCACATCAGGCCAAAGGCAAGGTCGTCATGGCTACCGTAAAGGGTGATGTGCATGACATCGGCAAGAACATTGTTGGTGTCGTGATGCAGTGCAACAATTACGAGGTGATAGACCTCGGTGTCATGGTGCCCGCTCAGAAAATTCTTGATACCGCGATTGAGGAGAAAGCAGACGTCATCGGTCTTTCTGGGCTCATCACGCCCTCACTCGATGAGATGGTGCATGTTGCATCTGAAATGGAACGCCAAGGCCTTGATTTACCGTTACTAATCGGCGGTGCGACAACGTCCAAAGTCCACACAGCGGTAAAAATTGAACCTGCCTATCAGGCGCCAGTGGTTCACGTGTTGGATGCATCGCGCAGTGTCGGTGTTGTTTCAGCACTAACATCCGAGGAGGGCCGCGATCCATTTGTTCAAGAAGTGCATAAAGATTATGAGACGGTACGGGCCCGCTACGAAGGTGCCGATGATGGCGCACGGGGTGTTTCGATCGAGGAAGCCAGGGCTAATAAGTTTGTAATCGACTGGACGGAAGTTTTGCCGCCACGACCTCGCCTTATCGGAACCTGGGACTTTGAAGATTATCCTTTGGATGAGTTGGTGCCTCGAATTGACTGGACTCCCTTCTTCCACGCCTGGGAACTTCACGGCGCATATCCACGTATTCTGGAAGATGACGTTGTTGGCGAGGCGGCGCGCAGTCTGTTCGCCGATGGACGTCAGATGCTGGATAAAATCGTCTCGGAAGGCCTACTTACGGCTCGCGGTATGATCGGTTTCTGGCCGGCCAATGCGGATGGCGATGACATCGTGCTTTATGATGACGTGAAACGCGCTGAGATATTGGCGACAGTCCACACATTGCGGCAGCAGGGTAAGAAGTCTGCCGGCCGGCCGCATTACGCGCTCGCTGATTTCGTTGCGCCGAAGGAAACCGGTATAGCTGACTGGTTTGGCGGATTCTCAGTTGCCATCTTTGGGGCCGACTCTCTTGCGGAACAGTACGAAGCCGACAATGACGATTACAGTGCAATCATGGTCAAGGCGTTAGCAGATCGTTTGGCGGAAGCGTTTGCAGAACGTCTCCATGAGCGGGTCCGCAAAGAATATTGGGGCTATGCCCGGGACGAGACTATTGAAAATGAAGACATGATCCAGGAGCGCTATCAGGGCATTCGCCCCGCGCCAGGTTATCCAGCCTGTCCTGATCATACCGAAAAAGGGACGTTATTCAGCCTGCTCGATGCGGATCGGTTGGGGATTACTTTAACGGAATCTTTTGCGATGCATCCTGGTGCGGCGGTTTCGGGGTGGTATTTCTGGAATCCAGAATCACATTATTTTGGTGTCGGCAAGATCAACCAGGATCAAGTTGCAGACTACGCAAAACGCAAGAACACTGATCTTACCGAGATGGAGCGCTGGTTATCGCCTAATTTGGGCTATAATCGCTAAGGTTCCCGCCGCAAGACTGCCTGCATATTATTTGGCGTCGGGAATTTCCTTTTCTGTTGGCGGAGATACCTGGTCAGGCACTTTGAATATTGGAACGCCATAGTTATTCGTTGGCAAGGTTCGGTCTACCGGCCGAGCGAGATAGTCGCGGCTATCACATTCCAACCCACCAATTTGCGCGATGTTATCCCGCACAGTTATTTTGCCGCCGCCGACTCCCGATACCCGTTTTTGCAGACTGGTGGAACAGTAAAATTCCCGAGGTTTCTTTGACTTACTTCGAATGTCGAAAATAAGTTTTCCGTTGCGGGACGCGCTAGGATTGCAGCTTCGGTCGAACCATTCGCAACATGCCTCTTCATTGGGCTTGATCATTCGGTGAAAATTTCCCAACGGATTGTGTGTCTTGAGCTTTACATGAAGGGTTCTTTTCCATTCATTGACGATGCAATAGGCGCTTGCTGGCGAGGTGGCCGCTTGAAAGCCTAACAACAGTACAAGCGGAGCGATGACTTTGGCCGTATTTCTCATTTCATCACCAAGCCGCCATCTACGTATAGTGTTTGACCGGTCATAAATCGGCTCCAATCTGAGGCAAGAAACATGACGGGGCCAGTGACATCTTCGGGTGAGGCGATCCGGCGCATCGGTGTTTGCGCAATAATCATTTCTTTGATGCGCTCCTTTGTCTGGCGACTTGCGTCGGTAGGATAAACTAATCCCGGCGCAACACAATTTACGCGAATACCAAGCGGACCAAGCTCTGCCGCAAGATTACGGCTGAAGCCAATGAGTGCTGATTTCGCGGTTGTGTAATCGTGATAGGGAATTGTTGGCCGCGCAACCAGGTCGCTCGCGATGTTAATGATGCTGCCCTGCGTCCGTTTCTTGAGGGCGGGCAGTACCGTCTGACACATCGTGTAGGTTGAGAACAGTGCGCCATCGAGCTGGCCTTGATAGTCCTGCCAGTCGAGATCTGCGAACTGTTTACGGTTGTCGGGGTCGAAAGTGTAAGGCTTGAAAGCATTATTGACGACGACATCTATTTTGGCGAAATCCATTAGCGTTTGATCGACCAGAGCCTGGATTTGTTCACCAGATGTTACATCTGCCTGAATAGCTATTGCGTCGCCGCCTGCCTCTTTACAGGCCGTAACTATGCCATTTGCCGCTGAAGCATTCTGGACATAATTGACGATGACAGTTGCTCCCTCGCTAGCAAATGCTTTGGCAATAGCGGCCCCAATGCCACGGCTAGATCCAGTAACGACGATTATTTTTCCGTCAAAATTCATTGGGTCCAATCCAAATTCTAACGCTCATCGTAAAGAGACTTTATGGCGTTGAAGTGTCGATATAATGACGTGCCTATAATTATTTTTAGTCAACATAGTTCGAATAAGCCTCGGCAGCAGTCTCCGCAGATCGCTCGACCTCTGTCATCGTTACAAGGTCGAGTAGATTGAAGCGACCATCATGGTGCCAACCGGCTTCTGGAGAGGTCATATGTTCAAGCGCGCTAATCCGCGTGACGCCGACGGCTCCAAGCAAACCAGCCAGCCGATGGAGCTCTTCTGGTGGGCCTGCGATCCCAACTGTTTGTAGGAAGGCTTTATACGGCGCGATGCGGGCGGGTACGTCATCGAGTTGATTGACAGCAATAATTTTGGCGGTCCGGTTTAATCCGGATGGCACTAAATCCTCTTCGGCTTCTGAATAGGCGACAATCCAGGCCCCACTGGCACCGCTCATAATGGCGGCGTTTCCCTCTGAAAAGGATTTCATCTCCTCAGATTGTCGCCAGGCTGCGACGTCGCCGGCCTCTTCAATTGTCAGGGCACGACGTGGAAATTTCTCCTCAAAACAATCGAGCTCATTTGCAATAAATTGTGCAAATTCCTGAGGCGTGACCGCGCCGCCTTGCTCGATAAAGAAAACATGCGGTGAGTAACAGCCCTGCTGATCGTATCGGACAATGTCATAGGCGGCTTGGTGTGCGACTTCCCAGGCCTTGCCCGTATCGAGCGCGGCTCTTGATATCATGCCGAAGCTGACCTTGTGACTGTATGTCAGGCAGCGCGTGGTTATTGGCGTACGGTCGCGAATTTGTTGTAGCGTATCATTGTTGCCATACGCTACGACGAGATCAGCCTGGTTGAGCAGAGCCTGTTCCTGGTCAACGTCGCCGCCTTTCCACCACACAACAGCGAGGCATTTGCCTAGCTCCGGGTCTATCTCTGCGATCAGCCGTGCAAACCAGCTTGCCATGAGGGGCTCAGCGCTTGCGACCTTGCCAATATTCCCTGCTTTGACCAGCAAGCCCGAAATCAGGCTCCACAATGGAAGGCCGGGAACATTTCCGGCCCATATATGTGCGATCAGATCGGGTCCGTACGCCTTGCCATAGCCACCTTTGGGCAATGGCTGGAATTCATCGAGAATTTTTGGATTCATAAAATCTTCGGCGATGAACCGACGTAGCTCGGGCTGGCGGAAGTTTTTGAGATAGCCGGTAAGCCCCAGCCGGATCATCTCGGCGTCATATCCAGTGATCAGCGGCAGATACTCTTCCGATTGCTGTCGATAAGTATCTTTGCGATCCAACAGTCTCGCGACGGCTGCATCAATTGTCGCAGTAATGTCGGAAACCGTTAAAGATTTTAAATATTGCTGGCTTGCCTCCTTGATACGCGCAGATAGGTCTTTCATCTGCTCCTCACTGAGCAGCGGAACCGATACGTCTATCGCCTGTCCGCCCCGGTCATATGTCAGGGTTTGCCAGTCGACGTTATCGGCTTTGATCCCGGGGAGATATCCTGCTTTCAGTTCCATCTTTCTATCCCTGTGCCGCTTTCAGGAATTCGTCAACAGCCATCGAACAGCCTTTGGCTTCGGCTCCTTCTGCGCGCCCGAGCAACAGAAACCCATTATCAACCTCGATCCCCGCATCTTCGGTCAGGATCGATGAGACACAATTGAAATGGGCGAGATCACAATGAGCCAGAACGCCTTTGTCTCCTTTGGGGAGTTCTTCGCCGGTCAGTGGATTAACGATCTGGCTTCGAATCCAGTGAGGGCCGGATTTAACTGACGGGCAGGTGGGATTTCCCCAGTCATAAAACTCCGTGCTGAGTTCGGTCATACCATACATGTTGATACATTGCTTCCGTGGAACGCCTAAGCGGGATTCAAGCAGATCATAAAACGCGTTGAGCTCTAATTCGCGGGACTGACCTTTAAAACCGCCGGTATCGAGTATTCTACTGCCTTCTGGTAGAGACACGATTTTACCGAGCCGTTCCATCTCATCCATAACGTGGACAAAGCTGAAACTTGCTCCAAGTAGAGCATAGGGTTCGCCGGTCTTTTCGGCACGGTCTAACTCAGCGAACAGCAAATCACTATCTAAACCGTTCTCGCTAAGCAAGTAACAGCTCCCTTCTGTTCCAAATTCGCTGAGCGCTAAAGCGAGATAATGCGCCAAGGATGAGTTTGGCATTGTCTCTTCGGTCGGAAACAATATGCCCATACGCAACTTGTTATGTTCCTGCATAAAGCGTTGTCGGAACGCTGTGACCATCGAAGTGTCATAGACCGACAGGGTCGGATGATGACATTTGCCGCGGACGCCATCCTTGGTCGTGCCGCTGGTCATAAAGGTGCGTTCAGCATTTTTAGGGTCGCAACAGCTGAGCGTTAGGTCTTTATAGCCATTGATAGGAACGGCAGGAATATCTCGCCAGTTTTGAGCCGTGCGCGGCGTTCTTTCGCGTTGACGGCAAAAACGCTGATATGGGGCGTTGTTTTCAAACTGATAGGCAAATATCTGCAAAGCGAGCGCATTAAACTCATCGTCGCTGGCACCATCTGTCGCGATGAAATCGAGTAGGGCCTCAACAATTTGCGCCTCGGTCACGGAATATCATCCTCAAAAACAAACGACGGACTGACTCCGGCTACCAATATGCAGGGGTGGGGGGTGTAAACAATACGACTTCCCTTTCCCTACGCCGGCATAACCCGGATCAGGTTCGAAGGGTCTCCGCGTTGTACTAGTTTTAAATACAGTACTGGCGGGATCTCAGCCTCCTAGCGAGGCTCCCCTGGGAACAAGTGCAATTATTATGACCGACGGCTGTTTAACGTCAAGCCAACCGTCGCCGCCGTGCTACTGCAGCCTGGCGTCGAAATATGCGAACAATTTCGCCCATGAATCCTCTGTCGCTTCCGGGCGGTAACGGTCTTCCGATACGAAATCCTGAAAACCGTGGCCAGCCCCGTCATAGCTATGGAATTCGTGATCGATTCCCGCCGCTGTCAACGCTGCATCAAGATCAGCAACATCTTCCTGAGAGGGGTTTTGATCTTCCTTGCCAAAGACACCGATGACGGCGCAGCCCATATTGCCAACAAGATCGATAGGAGCCGGGTTGCCATCGCCCATGCCTATTTTTATGCGCCCACCATAAAGAGTGCCGAGGACCTTGTAGTTCGGGTTGTGGCAAGCGCCGAGCCAGGACATCCGACCACCCCAGCAATGACCCATAATCGCCAGACGGTTCGTATCTATGCCATCGAGGCTGGCAAGAACTCCATAGGCCGCGTCGAGGTCGGCAACCGTCTTTGCGTCATCCCATTCCTCCCGCTTGATGGCAAGATCAGTACCAGCGGGCCACCAGTGGAAAATAAAAGGAATTACACAGGCATAGCCCTTCGCGACAAATTTGTCGCCGATATCGATGGTGAATGGATCCGCTTCGAGCCCGTCATGGGCATTTGGGATATGCTGTGCGACGACAACCCCCGGAAATGGGCCGTTGCCTTCTGGCTGAAAGACCAGACAATCCATGGCGCTTCCCTGGATGTCGAGTGTTACGACTTCATATGACATTGTTTCACCTAACATATTGGCCAGTATAAGCGATTAGCCTATCGTGGCGGCGGCGACTTCGCTATGCTCTGCCGCAATTTTTTGAAATAGGTCTTTCGTGTCCAAATCCAAACTTAGTTCTTTCTTCGCCCCCCGTTCGGTCGCAGTAGTGGGGGCTTCGGCCACACCGGGTAAACCCGGTCGTACTGTTATTGAAAATCTCGTTGCCAATGGCTTTAAAGGAAAGATTCACCCGGTAAATCCACGCGGCGGAGAGATTTGTGGTTTCCCGGTTTCTGAAACCATCTCTGCCCTGCCCAAAGGCGTTGATATGGGCATCGTAATGCTGCCGGCGGCGCAAACGCCACAAGCCATTACTGATTGTGCCGAACGCGGTATCCAGTCTGTTGTTTTGGCCGCGGGCGGCTTCGCCGAGGTGGATCATGCTGGTGAAGACCTCCAAGCCGAGCTCAAAGAAGTAATTAAGCGGACAGGCGTTCGAGTGTTGGGTCCGAATACGGCCGGACATATTTCAACACCTGCGAACTTCACCTCCAGCTTTTTTCCGTTGGGGGACATTCCAAAAGGTCCGATCTCCTATATCGCGCAAACCGGTAATTTCACAGGCGCTATGATGCGCTCAATCATGTCTGGTGAACATTATGGCGTTGCGCGCTGTATCGGCCTCGGCAATGCGGTTGATATTGACGAGGCCGATGTGTTGGAATTTCTCACCGACGATCCGGAGACCGGTGCGATATTTGTCTATCTTGAGAGTTTACATCGATCACAAAAGTTCCTGGAAATAGCTCGCAAGGTCACAAAAAAGAAGCCTGTCGTCATGCTCAAAGGTGGGGCAACTGAAGACGGTGCCAAGGCAGCGATGTCTCATACGGCGTCACTTGGGTCTGACGACAATATTCTTGATGGCGCACTCAAACAGGCTGGCATCGTTCGTATCGATGAATTTACGCATTTGTTCACGGCGGCAAAGGCAGCGGCGATGATGCCAGTTCCCGCAGGCAATCGCGTTGGCTTCGTTTCGCCATCTGGCGCGTTTATCGTTCACATTTCAGACATTTGTAATCTGAGGACCGGCCTTAAATTTTCGAAGATAACCGCGAAGACGCAGGCGAGGCTTGAGGAAATCAGCCCACCCTTTATCAATATTACTAATCCAGTTGATATTTTTCCCTCTGCAACAGTCCATGGGATGGAATTTGCCTGGCGCGAGGCAATGACCGCGTTGTTAGAAGATCCAAACGTTGATTCAGTAGCGACAATTCTGATCCTTGCGGATGAGCTGGGTGAGATGAAACTGGACTTTATCGTCGATCAGAAGAAACGCTTTCCCGACAAACCGATCTACGTTTCCTTTTCCGGGGACGAGAATAGTAATGCAGCGGCCAAGGCCTTCCTGGAGCCAAAAGGCGTACCAACATTTCCGCGAATCGAAGACCCCTTCAAAGTCTTGGATATCATGGTGCAGTGCCGCATTGGATTGGCAAAAGGTTGAGACGGTAGCTGCGTGATACATAGCGCACCTTTAAAACTATGGCAGGAGACTATCCTGCCAGAATGGACTGATTATAACCGGCATATGAACGTCGCGTATTACACGCTGGTGTTTGACCACGCGGTTGATGCCTTCTTCACCTATATCGGTTTGGGCAGGGATTATCGTGAGGCGACAGCGGGCAGTACATTCGCCGTTGAACATCATATTACCTATAACAGGGAAGTGGTCGAAGGAGATGAAGTTCGTTGCGAAACACGGCTTGTTGGATTTGATGACAAGCGCCTGCATCACTATCACGAGATGTATCATGTAGCTGATGGATATCTTGCAGCGACGTGTGAGTTCCTGTCGTTACACGTTGATCTCTCTACTCGACGTGTGGCGCCAATGCCTGTTGAGAAGCTTGAACCTCTTGCCGGTCTCCTCGATGCACACAATCCCTTACCCAACATCAAGAATTTGGGACGGGTGATCAAAGTTCCAAAACTAAGATCGCTCTAGTCGAGGCGAGAAAGTGACGAGCGACTTGGGTGCTGTTTCCAGCGTATTTCAGAGAGTGCTGTATAGGCGCCAGTTCGTTGTTCCTCGCGAGTATTTCCTCAAATGCCGGCGGTCGGATTACGGCCACGGTTGGCCGCTAAATATTTAGGGAAATTTCATTCCGTGAACTTAGGATTCGTAGAGGCATTTCTATAACGGAAAGTTTGCGCTTTTCCGCTATGATTCTGCGGGCTAGCCTAGAGGTGGCGTAGAATGCGAACGGTCGAACGCTGGAGTGTGTAGTGAGCTTGTTGTCCAGTCGTGGTGAGTCACGAGGACGCATATTAGAAGAGATGCGCCGGTTCCTGCGCAATGATCAGCTCGTGTTGCTGGTACTTGCGATTATTATGGGCGCTGTCGCCGCCTATGGCGCGATCGGATTTGGATATCTCTATCGATTAGTGCAAGGGCTCTCGTTCGGGACCTTTGCAGAAACCCTCTATACCCATGCACAGCACCTCCCGGCCTGGCAGATCATCGCTGTCCCAACAATTGGTGGTCTCTTTATTGGCTTATTTATCCATTTCTTTATGCCGGGTGGCCGTCCACGCGGTGTCGCTGATGTCATGGAAGGCATCACACTTCATTCGGGAAGAATGGATATTAGATCGACCCTCGGTGCAGCCGTTGTTAGTGCTGCATCGATTGGTGTTGGCGGCTCGGTTGGCAGGGAAGGGCCCGTTGTCCATCTGGGAGCGGGTTTGTCGTCCTGGATTTCACGCAGACTTGGCGTAAGCCGTACGATCACTATCAATCTTTTAGGGTGTGGTGCCGCTGCGGCCATCTCCGCGTCGTTTAACGCGCCTATCGCCGGGACGATCTTCGCGCTTGAAGTCATCATCGGGCATTACGCTTTGTCGGCATTGGCGCCGATTGCGTTAGCGTCGGTAACCGGGACAATCATTTCACGCGGCCATTTCGGGGACTTCTCAGCCTTTGTTGCCCCGAGCCATTCAATAGTTTCTTATCTTGAATTTCCGGCCTTTGCGCTGCTCGGCGTGGTCAGCGCCTTGGTTGCCATCATTTTGATGAAAAGCATTATTTTTGCGCAGGAAATGTCCAATAAGATGCCGCTTCCGCGCTGGGTGCATCCTGCCGTTGGCGGGCTCCTTATCGGCCTTATTGCGTTAGCGTTTCCGCAAGTCTTGGGCGTTGGGTATGGGGCGACCGATGCGGCAATGAAAGAACAATTCGCTCTGGGGCTATTGTTAGCGCTGCTGGTCGCAAAGATGGCGGCGGTGGCGATTAGTTTGGGGTCAGGTTTCGCAGGTGGTGTCTTTAGTCCGTCACTCTTTCTTGGTGCTATGTTGGGTGGTGCATTTGGCATCATTGCCACGGAGGCGTTTCCGCATCTGTCTTCCGGACATAGCGCCTATACTTTGGTTGGTATGGGGGCGGTCGCTGGTGCTGTGTTGGGCGCGCCACTTTCGACGATATTGATCGTTTTTGAACTGACCGGGGCAAACAATTATTCCTTTATCATTGCGGTGATGGTGGCGGTGGTCATCGCGTCAGTGATTACTCAGCAGGCATTCGGTGGCTCGTTCTTTGCGTGGCAGCTTCAAAGGAGAGGCGTCAATCTCAATCGGGGTAGAGAGGCAGGATTTCTCGCCGAAGTTCATATTGGCGATGTTATGACGACAACCTATACGATTGTCACGCGTGATACGCAGATCGCCGAACTCCGCGAAAAACTCCACAAAGCACCCAATGCTCAGCTATTTGTCTTAGATGAGGAGGGTGCCCTGGTTGGGACGATTGGTCTGTCAGATGTCGCAGAAGCGGCATACGACCCTTCGCTGGACGGCCTAATCAATGCTGCCGATGTGACGCGGTCTGATCCGCCCGTCCTAACACGTGAGACTGATCTAGAGGTGGCGATTAAACTCATGGAAGATGTTCATGAGGAACATGTCGCCGTGGTTGAAGACACGGATAGCATGCAGATGGTCGGCGTCGTTCATGAAGTTGAGGTTATGCTCGCCTACAACAACGCCATTGTGCGCGCGCGCGAAGAAGAACACGGCGCGCTCTAGTCTAATAGCTGTGTTCGAGCTTGAGCCACTTATAACGATCGCTGGATTTTACGGATATCGACCGTACTTTTGCGCCCTGCAGGATATCGAGTGGCACTGACACACCAGCATTTCCTAACTTCCATATCCGGCGATAATACTCAATCAAGCTGGTGACCGGTGTTCCTCCAATGCCAACAACAAGATCGCCTTGTTTGACGCCAGCTGTTTGAGCTGGGCCGCCGTTGGCAATACGGGAGACAAAGATGCGGCCTAGAATTTCTTGAGGATAAAGCCCGAGCCAAGGGCGATGGGGACCGGCGGCACGACCCTTTTCTAGCAAATCACCGAGGATCGGTTTGAGTTGATCAATCGGAATAAACATATTGCCCGGCGTCGCGTGACCGGGTTCTACGGCATCGCCGACAATGAGAGAGCCGATACCAACCAATTTTCCCTTTGCAGAAAATAGTGCGGCTCCGCCAAATGCCGGGTGGGGTGGCGCGGTATAAATAGCGTTCTCAAGCATATACTCCCAGGTGCCCGCAAATGGTCGCCGTGATACGACGAGACCTGGCAGAGCGGCTTTGCGACCGCCATGGCTGACCATGAGGATAGGGTCCCTCACCGAAAGCTTGTCTGAACTGCCTAATTCGACGGGTTTGACGGTCAACTTCTTATTGGCCCGCAGGAGTCCAAATCCAGATGCGTGATCATATGCGACAGCTCGGGCTGAGACCTTTTCGCCGTTAGAAAGGACGATTTCCGTGCTTTCCGCCTCAAGAATGGCGTATCCGATTGTCAAAACGAGCCCGTTAGAATCAATAATAACACCGCTGCCGTCTCGGTTCGTCCCGAGGGACCGGGCGGTCCGGGCTTCCGCTGGCACTTTTGAGATAACCTGAACAACAGCGTCTAAAACGCCATCGACGGTGAATCCCGCCTGAGCAGAGACAGTCTGGGCGGAGGTGAAAACAAGTCCGATCCCGACTAGAGCCCCTAGCGCTTTTCTCAGCACACGAGCAAAGCGGTCGTGTGATCCATGAAATGCGACGTTGGGCATGATGTCTGCCTCCCTTTCCGGCGTTTAGAGACGATATAGCGTGTTCGGTTTCCGGGGCAATGGCTATCCAGGGGCCTGTAATCACAATTACACGACCAAATATCCACTGAATCGAATCAAAAAGCGCGATTCGGCAATCGCCCCGACCTATCACTCACTGATATAGTGCAAGTTCTCATGTCTGATATTGCTGAACCAACTCCGCAGGACACTGCCTCGCAAACAGCACCGCAAACGGTACCGCCTTATCTTGCGACGTTGAACCCTGTGCAACGCGGCGCTGTGGAAGCTGTAGAAGGGCCTGTTCTGGTCCTCGCGGGAGCCGGAACTGGTAAAACGCGGGTGCTGATAACGCGTCTCGCTCATATCCTCGTGACACGTAAGGCATTTCCCGGGCAGATATTGGCCGTGACCTTTACCAATAAAGCGGCGCGCGAAATGCGTGAACGTGTCGCTGGGTTGGTTGGTCCGGTTGCGGAAGATCTATGGATTGGGACCTTTCATGCGATTGCGGCGCGAATATTGCGGCGTCATGCTGAATTGATAGGCCTTAAATCCAATTTCACAATTCTGGATTCCGATGACCAGCTACGGCTTCTAAAGCAAATTTTGGAAGCCAATGATATCGACCACAGTAAATGGCCTGCGCGAGCACTCTTGGCGATTATTCAGCGTTGGAAGGATCGGGGGCTGGTCCCTGAAAAGGTTTCCACGTCTGAGGTCGGAGAATTCGCTGGTGGCAAGGCTTTGGCGCTCTACAAGGAATATCAACAGCGTTTGGTAACTCTCAACGCCTGCGATTTCGGCGATCTGTTGCTCCATAATCTTACGCTGTTTACCAGTGATGAGATGATTTTGGCTGAATATCAGCGGCGCTTTAAATACGTGCTGGTTGATGAGTATCAGGACACCAACGTTGCGCAATATCTTTGGCTTCGGCTGCTGGCGCAAACCAATCGGAACATCTGCTGCGTTGGAGATGATGACCAGTCGATCTATAGCTGGCGTGGTGCGGAAATCGGCAACATTCTGAGGTTTGAGGAGGATTTTCCAGGAGCGGCGGTCTTTCGCTTAGAGCAAAATTATCGTTCGACGCCGGAAATCCTTGCTGCGGCGTCTGCTCTCATTGCCCACAATTCGGGTCGTCTGGGCAAAACGCTTTGGACGGAGCGCGACACTGGCGACAAGATTACGGTGCGAGGTGTCTGGGATGGCGAAGCGGAAGCTCGTAATATTACCGATGAAATCGAAGCTCTTCAGGTGAAGGGTCACTCTCTGGATCAAATCGCCGTTCTGGTACGCGCCAGTTTCCAGATGCGGGAGTTTGAAGAGCGCTTCATCACTGTTGGGATTCCTTACCGTGTGATTGGCGGACCACGGTTTTACGAGCGTCACGAAATTCGCGATGCCATCGCCTATATGCGCGTAATTAATCAGCCGGATGATGGACTGGCGTTCGAGCGGATCATTAACGTTCCGCGCCGTGGGATTGGGGCGGCCACTATGCAGGCCATCAACCACCTATCGCGAGCGCAATCGATTTCACTCACGGAGGCTGCACGCCGGTTGGCTGGAACCGATGAGTTAAGGCCACAAGCGCGACGGGCGATTACGGCGCTCCTAAATGATTTTGATCGCTGGACCGGACTTGCGGAAACAGTTGACCAGGTCGAGTTGGTGGAGACCGTGCTTGATGAATCTGGTTACACTGAGATGTGGCAGAATGATAAATCCCCTGAGGCGCCCGGCCGTTTGGAGAATTTGCGCGAGCTTGTCAGCGCTCTCGAAGAATTTGAAAACCTCTCTGGATTTCTAGAACATGTAAGCCTGGTGATGGAGGCAGGTCAGGCCGATGGCGGTGAAATGGTTAGCCTGATGACATTACACGCCGCCAAAGGGCTTGAGTTTGACACAGTATTTCTCCCGGGCTGGGAAGAGGGTGTGTTCCCCAATCAACGGACAATGGATGAAGGTGGTGCTCCGGCCTTGGAGGAGGAACGTCGACTCGCCTATGTCGGTCTCACAAGGGCGCGGCAACAGGCTCATGTCAGTTTCGCGGCGAACCGGCGGATCTATAACCAATGGCAGGCATCGATACCGTCACGTTTCGTCGAGGAATTACCTTCCGATCATGTCGAGGCCGTAACAGATGCGGGGCTTTACGGCAGCTACCCGGCGACATCCGGATTTGAGGATGATGCTGCGTCAGAATGGACGGCTGCGGGTCGTGGCCCAGGATTTCAACGCATGCAGGCATCGCGTGGGGGGCGCAAAGAAGCAGGTGTTATTGATGGTCGGGCGAAAGTAGTTGAAAGTTTGCCGTCAGAGGGTGGTATTGAGTGCGGTGTGCGGGTCTTCCATCAAAAATTTGGCTATGGGAAAGTGACCTCTATCGATGGCAATAAGCTCGAAATCGAGTTCGAGAAAGCTGGGGCCAAAAAGGTGATGGATAGCTTCGTGGAGCCAGCCTGACTCATGGAAATTGATCCGTCTGATAGCTGGCAGATCGTTTTCTATATTGTTGAGAAAGATCATCTTCCAGTGTTCGAGGCTATTTTGGAGCCGTTTGTCGATGGCATCAGTATGGATGAAGATGCGGGGGACGATGGACGGCGGGTTGTTGGCTATTGTTCTGTTCAGCCGGACAGTTCAGAGCTTGAATCCCGGTTGCTGGTTGGTGCGCTAGCCGCTGGCGTTACAGCGCCGAAAATCAACATCGAAAGCGTCGCGAGCGTTGATTGGGTTGCCCAATATCAGGCACGAACACCTCCCGTGACGATCGGTAGATTCTTTATTTTCCCTGATCATTACACAGGTGAACTTCCCACAGACAGAATGCCGATCGCGTTAAATGCTGGTTTGGCATTTGGGACCGGCGAGCATCAAACGACAGAGGGATGCCTGAGGATACTCGAAGGCCTTGTCGCGGGCGGCCATCAGGTCCGCAACGCGATTGATGTTGGCTGTGGTTCGGCCATTCTGGCGATAGGTGTGAGCAAACTGTGGCCTGATACAGAAATATTGGCTTGTGATAACGACCCGTCGGCGATTCGGACGGCGTCTGAGAACGTTCGGAAAAACTTTTGTACAAGTATGGTGAATGTTTTTGAGAGCGATTTTTATTCGGCGCCCGAGATCAACGCGACGAGCCCATTTGATCTCGTGATTGCCAATATATTGGCTGGGCCTCTTATCGGAGCAGCAGCAGACACCGCCAAACAGGTGTCATTAACGGGGCGTGTCATTCTGTCTGGTATCTTAAATGATCAAGCTGGCGACGTTATCGCAGCGCACGAGGCGGCAGGCCTCACCGTCTTGGATCGTCTTGAGATCGACGAGTGGACGACGCTGGTTCTAAAGATTCGGTAGTGGCATGGTAACTATCTGAGGTAATCGCAATTTCAGCTACGGCATGCTTTTACAAATAAGTTGCCAATGTTGTCGCGGAAGAGGCCATGTTGGGCGAGTTCCTCATCGCTCAGCGCCCACAGGTTCTTCATCCATAGAGCCAAACCGATGGTCCGGGATGTCCAGCGGGTGAACGTTCGGATAGTTTTCACGCTCTTAGATATACCAGTGGCGAAATTTTCGAGATTGCGCGCACCAGCACGTCCGGCCTCGAAGTTGCTGCTTGTCTGAATGGCATATTCGGGATCGGCAATGAATGGTAACCGATATTGGGTTTCTAATCTATTTGACATTTTCTTTCTCCCTACCTGGAAGAGCAATTGCAAAAATAACGTCGGTTTTATGCCAGTTCTTGTTTTATAAATGGTTACACTGGTACAAAGAATTCGATCAAACTCGTTAAGTTTTGACGGATTTGGCTCGTAAAGCTCAGCATCAATCCCGGAAAACGCAATTTATTATGGTTAATGCAGAAAATGACAGCGACGACGCTCTTGAAGCGCTGTTACAGGCGCATGGGTCCTCGGTGGACGTTGACGGGTTGCGTTTACTTATTGATGGGCAGCTAGCGGCGCCGGAAAATGTTGATCCGGATAGCTGGGTGGCATTGGTCGCAACGGATGCATCTGATGACCTACGTAAAGCGCTAAGGGCCCTTATGACGTCCTGCAAAAACGCAGTGAAAGAGATCGACTTGCTACCCGCTGAACGTATTGCAGCGTTGCGGGGTGAACTATTAAACCAGGAGTTGGACGGTTTTCTGGTGCCGTTATCAGACGAGCATCAGTCCGAATTTCCGCCTAAGCGTGCGCAACGACTAGCCTGGTTGTCTGATTTTACTGGTTCTGCTGGCATCGCGGTGGTTCTTAAAGATAAAGCGGCCCTGTTTGTGGATGGACGCTATACATTGCAGGTCCGCGAACAAGCTGACCCCTCAATTTATGAATTCTGTAGTATTTCCGATGATCCCCCTGGCAGTTGGATTGTGAAGAATGCCTCGGCAGGATCACGAATTGGCTACGACCCCTGGCTTCATACAAAAACGGGTGTCACACAACTCGAAACAAAGTGTCGCGTCGCGCAGATAGAGCTGGTTCAGATTGAGGCAAACCCTCTTGATGCAGCATGGGATGATCAACCACCGGCGCCCCTGGCGCCGGTGTATCCGCACCCCGTGGAAATTGCTGGACGTTCCACCGAAGAGAAGCTCGCAGAGGTGGCGGCGACGATTAGAGGGTCTGGGGCTAAGGCCGCGGTTCTAACGGCACCAGATTCGATCGCCTGGCTCCTGAATATTCGCGGTGGAGATTTGCCCAACACACCTGTTGCCCTCGGTTTTGCTATTTTGAGTGCGGCTGAATCTGTCGAATGGTTTGTAGATGCGCGCAAGGTGACGTCGGCCGCCTTGGACACATTTGGCGAGAATATCTCTTTGCGTCCAGTGGACGAGTTTGGGGTCGCCTTGGCGACTTTGGGTGCGGCAAATGCAGCAGTTCTTATTGCGCCGTCGACAGCGCCGGTCTGGGTAAGCAATCACCTCGAAGCAGTTGGCGCGGAAATCATCGCGAAAGATGATCCATGCGTATTACCCAAGGCTTGCAAAAACACGGTAGAGATTCAGGGCGTTCGTAATGCTCATATTCGTGATGGGGCGGCGCTCTGTTCATTTCTTGCATGGTTGTCTGAAGCGGGGCGGACTGGTGATGTAGATGAGCTATCAGCTGTGGATAAGCTGCTAGGTTTCCGGGTAGGCGGCGAGAAATATAGAGGCCTCTCGTTTGATACAATTTCAGGCGCTGGGCCTAACGGCGCCGTCGTGCATTATCGCGTGACACCTGAGACCAATCGGAAGTTAGACCTCGGATCTCTTTTTCTCGTTGATTCTGGCGCCCAGTATCTCGACGGAACGACTGATGTGACGAGAACAGTGGCTATTGGGCCACCGACAGAGGAAATGCGGGATCGATTTACACGCGTTTTAAAAGGACATGCTGGGATCGCAACGGCCCGCTTTCCTGTTGGCACCAGCGGGGGGCAGTTGGATTCGTTGGCACGCCAACCCTTGTGGGATGTCGGGTTGGACTTTGAGCATGGTACAGGACACGGGGTGGGCGCATATCTGGGCGTTCACGAAGGCCCGCATCGTATCGCCAAACGCTCCGCAGATGTTCCCTTGCAGCCAGGGATGATCGTCTCGAATGAGCCTGGCTACTATAAAGAAGGGGCCTTCGGTATTCGGATAGAAAATCTCGAAGTTGTTCGCGCGGCTCCTATCGATGAACCGGGTGATGACAGCCGCGAAATGCTTCAGTTTGAAGCCCTAACACTTGCTCCCATTGATCTTGCGTTGGTCGATGCCTCAATTATGACGACAGATGAGATCGATTGGTTGAATGGGTATCATGCCCGTGTCCAGGCAACGATTGGGCCATTGGTCGATCAGAAAACAGCGGCTTGGCTTTTGGAAGCAACGCAACCTTTGTCGCCAGCAGACCAAATTTGATCTAGATCATTGCGTAGCTATTTTTCCTTTATCGGTCGGAATGCCGAATTCCTGTTTTATGGGTTCCTGCTCGCTCTCCTTTCGAGTTTCGGGCAAACCTACTTCATTGCGTTGTTTGGCGCGGAAATCCGGAATGACTATCAACTAAGCCATGGTGAACTTGGGCTGATTTTTTCACTGGCGACCCTGGCAAGCGCCGCCTGTCTAATTTGGGCCGGGCGAAAAATGGATGACATAGATCTTCGCTTATACAGTTTCTTTGTTGTTATTGGTCTCGCCGTCGCCTGTGCCTTGTTGGCAGGGGGGCGAGGGGTCGCCTTCCTATTTATAGCGTTTTTCGGATTGCGGCTTTGCGGCCAAGGCCTGATGGGTCACACATCCCAAACCGCGATGGCACGCTATTTTGATGAGGGGCGCGGTAAAGCTTTAAGTATCGCCAATTTGGGGCATGCGGCGGGGCAGATATTTTTGCCGTCACTTGTTGTTGTCTTGATTGCATATTCAGGTTGGCGGGGTGCCTGGGCTTGGTTTGCAATCATATTGCTTGTGGTGATGGTCCCCGCTGTTCTGATCTTGCTTCGGGATCATCAGGCGCGGCACGAAACGTTATTAGGCCGTTTGAACGATCTCAGCGTGAAATCCAAGGGCACGGAAGCGGGCCCTGCAAGTGCTCGGCAATGGACTCTGCGGGAGGCTCTTCATCACCCAACATTCTATATGGTCATGAGTAATGTTATTGCACCTGGTATGTTGATGACTGGCTTGATGTTTCATCAAATACACATGATTGAAGTCAAGAGTTGGGATGTTACGTGGTTTGCAGCGTGTTTCGCTGTCTTCGCAATTGTTAGCGTCGTAACTGGCGTTGTTTCCGGTCCATTGATTGACCGATACACCGCGCGTCGAATGATCACTTGGTATCTGTTGCCGATGGCGTTTGGTATTTTAGCGCTTGTGGTCTCAACACATCCGATCGCAGTTTTGGTATGGTTTGTCTTGTCGGGCATAACAAGTGGGCTGCACCGCTCGGTTGTTAGTGCTTTTTGGGCCGAAGCCTATGGTGTTCGGCATCTTGGTGCGATACGCGGTTTGGTGTCCGGGGTCTCTGTCTTTGGAACTGCGGTTTCCCCTGTTTTCTTCGGCCAATTAATTGATGTTGGGGTTACAATTGAATTTATTGCGGCCATCTGCGTGATATGGATGGTAGCAGCGATTCCGCTGACGTGGTTCGGTTTAAGGTTCCTGCCGAAAAACTAGCCGCCGATTAAAGTTTGCCAGTCTTCTTCGCTCAGGACTGGAACACCTAAATCTTTAGCTTTGGTTGCTTTAGACCCTGGGTCAGCGCCAATTACAACAAAATCAGTTTTCTTAGACACAGACCCTGTTACCTTCGCACCAAGCGCTTCCGCTGTCGCCTTTGCTTCCGCTCGGCTTATTGTCTCCAGCGTACCTGTAAAGACGACCGTTTTGCCGGCAATTTCTGAGGAACTGGTGTCTGGTTGTGCTGCGTCCTCAACATAGAGTGAGGCTGCGAGATCTTCGATCACCGCTACATTTTGTGGTTCTCCGACAAACTGGACAATATCGTCTGCCATACTGATGCCAATACCGTCGATGTCGCAAAGGCCGCTAAAGGCATCTCCTACCAACTCTGCCTTCTTAAATTCATCGGGGGTGTTCTGGCGTTCGCTGGTCGCCTGCTGCATTGCAGATATCCAGGCAACGAGTGATCCGTAATGAAGGGCAAGCTGTCGCCCCGTGGCCTGTCCGACTTGCCGGATGCCGAGGGCATATATAAACCGTTCTAACGGGATGGTTCGTCGTTGTTCGATTGAGGCGAGCAGATTATCCACTGATTTGTCGCCCCAGCCTTCACGCTTCCGCAATTGTTCATGGTTTTCACGCAATCGGAATATATCACCGGGCGTGTTGACCAATCCTTCTGCCTGGAAGGCATCGATGTGCTTGCCACCGAGCCCGTCGATATCGAACGCCTGTCGACTGACAAAATGTTTAAGTCTCTCCAGCTTCTGTGCCGGGCAAATTAGGCCACCGGTGCACCGGATTACCGCTTCATCAGGTTCCCTAACAGCGAGGCTGCCGCATTCTGGGCAGTGGTTTGGAAACAGGAAGGGCTTGCTGTCATCGGGTCTTTTGTCCTGTAGGACCTCAACCACTTGCGGGATCACGTCTCCCGCCCGTTGTATGATAACGGTGTCTCCTTCTCGTATTCCTTTTCGTTCAATTTCGTCGGCGTTATGGAGCGTTGCGCGACTAACGACAACGCCTCCAACGGTAATCGGAGCGAGATTTGCAACGGGGGTCAGGGCTCCTGTTCTGCCAACTTGGATCGTGATTTCCTGCAGAACAGTTTGAGCTTTCTCCGCTGGAAACTTATGAGCGATTGCCCACCGGGGTGCCCGACTAACGAATCCGAGCCGTTGTTGCCAGTCGAGCCGATTAACCTTGTAGACGATGCCGTCGATATCGTAATCGAGATCAGCACGAAGCTCTGAAATCTCTTGATGATAGGCTACAGCGACTTCTGCATTGTTGCAGATACGCGCCAATGGATTAACCGGAAATCCCCATCGCTTTAATGCCTGGAGAAACTCCCACTGTGTTTCCGCTACGGGTTCAGCGAGTTCGCCCCATGCATAGGCGAACATCTGTAGCGGACGTTGCGCCGTTATCGTGCTGTCGAGCTGGCGCAAAGATCCAGCTGCTGCGTTGCGGGGGTTGGCAAAGGTCGCCTCATCGTCTCGTTCTCGCTGCTCATTGATCGCCTGAAAGGCGGCATGTCCTAGATAGACTTCACCTCGTACTTCGATGACATCTGGAACCGCAGCGGCAATCGTTTCGGATATCTCATCCATTGTCGCCACGTTTGCGGTGACATTTTCCCCCTCTTGTCCATCCCCACGGGTCGCGGCCATGACGAACTTGCCGTTTTCATATCGCAGGGAAATTGAAAGGCCATCTATCTTGGGTTCCGCCACCACGTCGATCTGTTCTTCATCTTCTAATCCTAGAAAACGTCGAACTCGACCGAAAAAGTCATGGACATCCTCGTCGTTGAAAGCATTTCCCAGCGATAGCATTGGCACAGCATGTTGGACTTTTGCGAATCCCGAAGAAGCAGTCGCGCCTACTTTTTCAGATGGAGTGTCTGCACGCACGAGATTTGGAAAACGCGCTTCGATATCTTGATTGCGGCGCCTAAGGGCATCGTAATCAGCATCTGAAATAGTTGGAGCATCGTTTTGATGATAGGAGAGATCATGTTCGGCGATTTCGCTTGCCAGCTGAGCTAATTCTTGTTCCGCCTGCTCTGGTGTTAGCTGGTCGACAGCGGTCGCTGATCTTTCACTGCTCATATGGCGCTCTTTACATTAGTTTCGGTCACGCGCTTTCCTGTGACATCAGGCTGGCGGCAGCGGCGCGCGCCTCATCTGTTATATGTGTTCCGGCGAGCATGCGGGCGATTTCTTCCTGTCGATCATCTTCGGAAAGTTGTGACACGTTGGTTGTGACGACACCTTTATTCTCTGACTTTGCGATTTGTAGATGCCGCATGGCGCAGGAAGCAACCTGTGGTGAATGGGTAATTGCCAATACCTGGACACTTTCCGCAAGTTTCGCCAACCGCTCTCCGACGGCCGCTGCGACCGCCCCGCCAATGCCAGAGTCGACTTCGTCAAATATCAATGTCGGTATGGCATTGGACTGGTGAAGGACAACTTTCAGGGCGAGTAGGAAACGAGCTAGTTCACCGCCCGATGCAATCCGGGCAAGTGGACCCGACGGTGCACCCGGGTTCGTGGTCACCTCAAAATGGATGCGATCTATACCGGTGGGTCCCCAGTCTTTCTCATCTACCGTCTCGACACGGGTCGTAAAGGTCGCTTTTTCGAGTTTTAGCGGGGGCAGTTCGACAGCGACGGCTTTGTCGAGCCTAATTGCTGCCTTCAGCCGTTTTTGACTAAGGTCTTCTGCTTTGGATTTGTAGTTTTCGTATGCCCGGTCTCGTTCTATCTGGAGTTTTTCGAGCAATCCTCCTGCATCGTCGATCTGGGCGAGTTTTAGCTGAAGATTAGCTCGTAAGGTGGGTAGTTCCTCGACTGAAAGATTGTGTTTTCTTGCCATTGCGCGGATTGCAAACAGGCGTTCCTCGCAGAATTCTAGTTTAGCGGGATCTGGTTCGGCATCCACCATGACACGATGTAGGAGCGCTTCTGCATCGGCGACTGCATCATTGGCAATCGCAAGTGCATCCATTACCGCATCAAGCCTGCCCGCCGCTGCTTCGACCTCATGGGCAAGGACACGTTGCGCTGCTGCAAGCCTATCTTCAACCCCGTCGCCGTTTGACAAAGATTTTTCCGCCGATGCCATTGCTGCGACGAGGCGTTCGCCGTTCATTAGAAGGGCACGTGCCTCGGCGAGTTCGGTTTCTTCTCCGGGCTGGGGATCCAATTCTGCTAACTCTGCTAGAGCGTGACGTAAATATTCTTCGTCGGCACGATTCTGTTCTAAAGCTGCTACTGCATCAGAGAGGGCTGTTTCGGCATCGCGCCACGCTCGATAGAGGTCGGAGACCTCAACGCAGGCAGTTTTTAAATTTGCAAAGCCATCCAGAGATTCTCTGTGTGTTGCCTGGTCCATGAGGCCGTGGCTGGCGAACTGTCCTTCGATTTCAACGAGAGATTCACCTGCCTGTCTTAAAAGCGCGACGCTCACGGGCTGGTCATTGATGAACGCGCGTCCTCTACCATCTTTGTCGAGATTCCGCCGTAATATGAGAGGTTCTCCAGGTTCTGGAGGGGTGATGTCATGCTCTGAGAGGAGAGAGAAAACGGGATCATCGGCGACAAGATCAAATGATGCCGACACGGAAGCGCGTGCGGAATCGACTCCGCTGTCGCCGGTTGTTCGAACCAAACCAGCATTGGCACGCATCCCAAGTGCGAGGCCAAGAGCATCTAACAGGATTGATTTACCAGCGCCGGTTTCGCCGGTCAAAGCGCATAAACCTGTATCGAATGAAACGTCGACTTTATCGATCAGGACGATGTCGCGGATCGTGACGGAGGCGAGCATTCGACTTTAAAAAATCCGATTCCAGGTGCGGGCAAAAAACCCTTTTTTCTCTTTGGGTTCACGGACATCTTTGCCGGTCATAAGCGAGTAGCTGTCAATGTACCATTCACTGCCGGGGTAGTTATGGCCGAGAACCGATGCAGCTTTCTTGGCTTCATCCGTCATACCGATCGCCTCATAGGCCTCAGCAACACGATGGAGCGCTTCGGGTATATGCGTCGTCGTTTGATAGTTATCTATGACACTTCTGAATCGGTTGATGGCAGCGATATATTCCTTTTTACGGAGGTAGAAACGTCCGATTGACATTTCTTTGCCGGCTAAATGATCCCGGGTTAAGTCGATCTTGAGTCTGGCGTCACGAGCATATTTCGATCTCGGGTATCGCCGGATAACCTCTCGCAAGGCTTTAAGAGCTTTCTCTGTTCCGAGCTGATCCCGGCTCACGTCGGTGATTTGCTCGTAAAAGGTTAACCCCTTTAAATAGTAGGCATATGGAGTATCGCGATTCCCTGGGTGCAGCTGGATAAAACGATCTAATCCGATGATCGCGTCATCATATTTACTAGCCTCATAATTAGAATATGCAGCCATTAGCTGTGCTTTGGTTGCCCAAACAGAATAAGGGTGTTGTCGTTCAACTTCTTCAAAAAATCGGGCAGCATCTTGATAGGCGCCAGCCTGCAATGCATTGACCGCGCGGTTATAAAGAGCATTTACCGGACGCTCGACATAAGGCGTCTTTTCGTCGGAGCTACATGCCGCGACAGAAATTAATACAAGTAAAACGCTTACATATCTGAACTGGCGCATTTTCATCCCTGTTGCGCGGTTTTCCATACCTTGTCACCAGTGACTCTTTTGAGGTGGTGATCAGGACATTATAGATCAACTAGCCATGATCGAAACTGATTTATATCACGGGGCAGGCAGTTGTCGCTATACGGGGAAGAAACAATAGATGAAGTTCAGCGAAATGCTTAAACGTGACGTCAAGCGATCGCTAAAGCTGACTCTTGATCCCAATTATGCGAGACCCCAGGAACTGAGGCGTCTGACATCTCGACATAGGACCAGGATGCATCGTCAGAGAACAAAGAAGTCAGGAATAGATTGTTGAGCGCATGTCCTGACCGAAGCGCATCAATCTGCCCTATAATAGGTGCGCCCGCGAGGTACAGGTCGCCGACGCAATCCAAAATCTTGTGACGAACGAACTCGTCGTCATATCGGAGGCCGTCACCGTTCAAAATGGTATCGCCGCTTATCACAACCGCATTATCCAGGGAACCGCCAAGGGCCAGGCCCGCTTTGCGCAGGGCATCGACTTCGTGAACAAAACCAAAAGTTCGTGCCCGGGCAATTTCAGTTTTGAAGGTACCATTAACCAGCCGCATGCTTAATTGTTGCCGGGCAACGGCGGTATCTTCAAAATCAATTTCAAAAGCTACAGAAAAAGAGTCATCAGGGGTTGCTGAAATAAATTTATCGGAGTCGCCGGCTTTAATAAATTTATCGGAGTCGCCGGCTTTAACGGGGCGCTCGATTTTGATCGCTTTACGTGGCGCGTGTTGTTCGATCATGCCAGCGCATTCAACTAGGAAAATAAAAGGTGCTGCGCTGCCATCCATAACCGGGACTTCTGCACCGTCGATTTCGATAATCGCATTATCGATTCCACAACCGGCAAGCGCTGCCATAAGATGTTCGATGGTTGAAACGCACGCGCCAGATTGGTTGCCGATCGTTGTGGCCATGCGTGTGTCGACAACAAAGTCCCAACGTGCGGGAATGACACGATCATCGCCCTCTAGGTCTGTACGGTGAAAAACAATACCAGTGTCCGCGGCCGCGGGATTCAATGACATGGTCACTTTTTTGCCGGAATGGAGGCCAATGCCGGTGCAGCCAATAGAAGATTTCAAGGATTTTTGTAGCACCACCTTAGAAAGAGGGCGGGCGGTAGATACAGATTCACACGAATTTACTACGTCAGGCACCAGTTATTTCCTTATGCTGCGCTCGAAAAACCTGATGTTTGTTAACCTTAACATCCATCGTCAGTAAATCGGCACATCGTCGGCTAAATTAGAGCATTAAAAAGGCTCCGGAGGTTGTTTACCAACTTCCTCCGGAGCCCTCAAATCAACAATTGTTACAGAATGTTACGGTGCTTAGCGTTTCTAGTTAGCTTGTCGTCTAAGGAATGCTGGAATTTCCAGTAAATCCTCTTCACTTTGTGAATTTGGCAGTCTTTCCTGGGGCTCAACACCTCTTAACCTGGGTTGTGTTTCAGTAACTGGCTTTTCGGCCACAGGAGGTGCCACAGTTGGTTCGGGTTTGGGTTCAGTTTCCATGTCAGCTTCGATCTGCGTTTTGGTCTCAATGATGGCCTCGGGAGCAGGTTCCGGGATTTCTACCGAGGTTGTTTCCGGCAATTGTTCTGTGATTTCCACCTTCGGAACTTCAGTTTCTACAGCCTTGACGGGCTCTTCTTCGATTGATTGTTCCACTGGTTTGGGAGGAGAAACCGGACTGCTGCTTGCCGTTTGGGGTTCTTCGGAAGTTATTGGAATATCTTTTTTGGCCCAGCTTGTACCAGTCATTCTTTGAAAAATGCCTGGTCCGCGTTTTTTCTCTGGAACAGGAGCGGCATTAAGCATTTCTGCTTCCCGAAAGGGATCAGCTGACGCCACGGTTTTGGCCGGAGTGGCTTTGGCAGGCTCAGCAGGTGCTGGTGGAATAAAGGACTCATCCGTTTGCTCGGCCACGGTCTCACTGATTTCGGCTTCTTTTATGGTTTCGGCGTCCACATCATTGGTGATCTCAGCTACTTCTTCCTTTTTCACCAGCGATACGATGTCAGTTTGAATAGGCTCTTCTTGAACTTCCAGCGAGCCTTCTCGAATCGGTGTTTCGTCCAATTCAAGTGCAGCCTCTGGCATCTTGAGCGCTGTCGCTGTTGCAGCAGACCCCATTGCGGTTGCCGCAGGGGCGCCCGTCGGAATGTCCATAGCCGTAGATGTCATCGGGATAGGAGCACTCGTGGAAACGGATTTCGATGCGACGGGATCACTATAGACCTTGAGGACCGGCCGGGGCCGGGCCGCGACATCGATATCGATACCAGTTGCAACGACCGACACGCGAATCTTGCCTTCCAGAGATGGGTCGAGTGCGGAACCAAAGATAATGTTGGCATCGGCATCTACCTCTTCGCCAATTCGATTAGCGGCTTCATCGACCTCAAACAGGGTCATGTCGGGCCCGCCCGTAATATTGATGAGGACACCGCGTGCACCCTTCATCGACACATCATCCAATAGTGGATTGGATATTGCTGCTTCGGCAGCAAGGCGGGCGCGTTCTTCACCGTCGGCTTCACCAGTGCCCATCATGGCTTTACCCATTTCGGACATGACGCTGCGGATATCGGCGAAATCGAGGTTAATGAGGCCGGGAACGACCATTAGGTCAGTGACCCCGCGAACGCCAGAGTGAAGAACGTCGTCAGCCATTGCAAAGGCATCTGCAAAGGTCGTCTTCTCATTGGCGATCCGGAACAGGTTTTGGTTTGGAATGACGATGAGTGTGTCAACGAATTGCTGCATCTCCTCAATACCAGCATCAGCAATCCGCATTCGGTTCGATCCTTCGAACTGGAACGGTTTAGTAACCACGCCGACGGTCAGCATGCCCTGTTCACGGGCAAGTCGGGCAATGACAGGTGCTGCACCGGTTCCGGTGCCGCCGCCCATACCAGCGGCGATAAAGACCATGTGTGAACCGTTTAGGATTTGGCCGATGTCTTCCATGGCTTCTTCTGCAGCAGCGCGACCCATATCAGGACGGGATCCGGCCCCGAGCCCGTGAGTAATGGCTCTGCCAAGCTGGACACGGCGATCTGCCAAAGATTGAGCAAGTGCTTGAGCATCGGTATTCGCGACGACGAATTCAACACCTTCAAGCTGTTTGCTGATCATGTTATTGACGGCATTACCGCCAGCGCCACCACATCCAACGACAGTGATGCGGGGTTTTAAATGGTCGTCTGTTTCGGGAGTTGTGAAGTTGATGGTCATACGAGCCTCCATACATACAGTGGGCTGTTACAGGGAAATGCCGCGACGCCGTCGCGACGAACAGTGGTTGGTGGTGGTGAAGTAATAGAGTTAAGTGGAGTCATTAGAAGTTCTCTCTTAGCCAGTGGCTGATGCGGGTAAATCGTCCGCCTACACCGGTTGGGATAGCATCGAGTTGGTCGCGGACATCGGCATAGCGTTCCGCAGCAAATCGCACCAGACCTGCACAGGTTGAAAAGGCGGGTCCGCTGGTGGCTTCAGCGAGACCGTTAATTCGCATCGGGCGGCCCATACGAACTTGTTTTTCAAGAACAAGCGTTGCGAGCTCACGGGTGCCCTGCAATTGGCTGGCACCACCGGTAAGGACAAGTCTGCGGCCAGAAACCCGATCCATACCCGCTACCTCTAGGCGGCTGCGCACGAGTTCGAAAGTTTCCTCCATGCGGGGGCGGATAATGCCGTTGAGCAGCGACCGGGGAACATGATTTGGCTGATTGGTGCTTTCTTCGCCAATGAGCGGAACGTCGATAAGTTCTCGCTCGTCTGACGGCGACGGAATCGCACTGCCATACAGGGTTTTCATCCGTTCGGCGTGGGATAGTGACGTTGAGAGGCCGCGAGCAATGTCGCTGGTTACGTGTTGTCCACCAACCGGGATTGAATCGGCGTGGATAACTTCACCATCATAGAATACGGCAATGGTGGTCGTACCACCGCCCATATCCACGATGGTGACCCCTAGATCAACTTCATCTTCGACGAGACAAGCCAGACCTGACGCATAGGGTGCAGCAACAGCAATCTCAATATCGAGATGACAGCGACCGAGGCAATTAGCAAGGTTTCTAAGTGTCGCTGTGCGTGCTGAGATAGCGTTGATGTCGACGCCCAGTGTTTCAGCAAACATCCCGCGTGGGTCACGAATGCCGCGCATGGCATCGAGCGAATAGCCGACAGGGAGGCAGTGCAGGATCTCGCGATCTGCATCGTGCTGGATGCTATTGCCCTGCGCTAACGCCTTGCGCATATCGGCTTCATTTATTTCCCGGCCTGATATTGCCAACTCGACGTTGTATGTTTCGGAAGAAAGGTTGCCGCCTGAGACATTTACAACGACCTCCCTAATTCGTTCGCCAGCTAATTCTTCCGCCGCGCTAACAGCGGTTAGAGTGGCGTTTTGCGCGGCGTCCATATCGATAACCGCGCCGCCGCGTACCCCCTTTGATGCATGATGCCCGGTGCCGATGATGCGAACGCCGCCATTAGCCAGCGGTTGGGCCAGCAGACAGCATATTTTTGAGCTGCCGATATCAAGAGCCGCTATTAACCCGGTCCTTGCCTTATTCACAGGGCGACCCTCCCTTTAGGTTTGTCAAAGTACCAACCATCGTTATGTCCTTTGCCCTTTGACGCGCGTCGTTTGCGAGCCGAGAACACCGGGGCGAATCAAGAGCCTGTTGGGTAACCGCATGTCGATCATTCGGACATCACGGGCTAACAGACGATGTTTGGCGTTTAGGCGGGCTAGCCGTTGCCAAGCCTTATGCGGGTCCTGTTCCGGGAGTCTGACTTTGATGCCGCTTTTGAATTTTAAATTCCAACGCCGTTTCCCAATGAGTGTGGCAGAGGTGACGTTCCGCGCGAGGGCTGGCTCGCTGGCGATCATAGCGAGTAGCGTCGGCGTCGCTTTGGGGGCACCTTTCCCGACGATGATGAGGAGGTTGTGGAAGCGTCCCAGTCCTCTTGAAGTGATGGTGACGCCATCTATATCCATCAGGTACAGGCGCCGTTTTTTCTGCAAGAGCACCATCGGCTCTCGCTCAGTGATTTGAATGTCGACTGTATCTGGCCAATGTCGTTTGATGACGGCCTCGCGAACCCATGGCAGCTTAATCAAGCGATCCCGGAGACGATCCATATTAAAGCCCAATAACGGATCGCCCCGTTTTAACCGGACGGCGCGGATGACATCGCGACGTGTAGCGTAATGACGGCCCCGCAAAGTTACTTTGTCCACTTTGAGACCGAGTTCAGCGGTTTGCGTTACAGTTTGCTGCCACAGGGCATCTAGTCCTCGGCTAATCGTGCCGCTCTGCCATAGCCAAGTTGGGCCACCGATTGCTATAGCGGCAACTGCGAGGACCACTCCTCCTTTTGTCGTTGGCCGAACCCATTTGGGGGCAGGCTTTTTCCGTGTGGAACGCGGAGATTTTTTCTTTCCGGAGCCGGTGTCCGGGTACCGGGCTTTATGGAGCGTTTCCATTAGCTTCTGCATGCGGCGTTCTCCACCATCCAGGAAACCAGGTCGCCAAATTCGATACCAGCATGAGCAGCTTGTTCAGGAACCAAAGATAAAGGTGTCATCCCGGGTTGAGTGTTGATTTCGAGCATTATCAAGGATCCGGGATCTGACTGAGTGTCGTCATAGCGTAAGTCGGCGCGCGTTACGCCCCGGCACCCAAGGGTTTCGTGCGCGGCGCGGGCATGCGCCATGGCGGCCTTATAAATTGGTGGAGGCAGTGGGGCGGGAACTATGTGAGTTGTCCTGCCTTCCGTATACTTAGCCTCATAGTCATAGAAACCGTCATCGGTCCTAAGTTCGGTGACGCCCAATGCTTGATCGCCCATAACGGCAACGGTGATCTCTCGACCGGGGATATATTTTTCCACCATGACTTTGTTGCCAAATGTCCATTGGGTATCCGTCATCGCTGCGCGGCTTGCCTCATCACTTACAATTTGGACACCGACGCTTGACCCCTCATTGAGGGGCTTCATCACATAAGGTGGCTCCATGACATGACCCGCCAGAACCTCTTCGCGGCTGGCGATAACGTGTTCGGCGCAGGGGATGCCCGCTTCTTCGAATAATCGTTTGGCCACGGGTTTATCCATTGCCAAGGCAGAAGAGAGAACACCAGAATGGGTATAGGGGATATTCAACAGATCGAGCATGCCTTGCATGCAACCGTCTTCCCCGTAACGACCATGAAGCGCGTTAAATACGGCGTCAGGTGCTGGATTAAGGGCGTTGATAATTGCTGTAATATCGTCGCTGACGTCTATCTCAACGACGTTATAACCCTTGTCGCGTAGGGCACCTGCCACGGCTGTACCTGAAACAAGTGAAACGTCGCGCTCAGACGAAATACCACCAAGGAGAACTGCGACACGCTTACTCATGATGCGCCTCCGACTGTTGGAAGGGCGCCAATTCGTTTGATTTCCCATTCGAGTTTAATGCCGGTTTCATCCTCGACCCGACGGCGGACTTCTTCGCCCAAACCTTCCAGATCAGCAGCTGTGGCTGTCCCGGTATTAATCAGGAAATTGCAATGAGTATTTGAAACCTGGGCACCGCCACGCTGTAATCCGCGGCAACCTGCTTTGTCGATGAGTTGCCAAGCCTTGTGGTCGTCAGGATTCTTGAAAGTACTGCCACCGGTACGCTCTCTAATTGGCTGAGAGTTTTCTCTCGCGGAGGCGATTTCTTCCATCCGCGTCGAAATAGCGTCTGCGTTGCCCAGCTGGCCTTGGAGTTGTGCAGAGAGGAATATCCAATCTTCCGGCGCATCGCAGTGACGATATGTATAGCCAAGTTCGGCCGGTGTCTTTCGGTGGAGATTGCCTTGACGGTCAATTGCCGTCGCTTCGATCAGGACATCATTGATTTCAGTTTCATAGGCGCCAGCATTCATTCGCACAGCGCCGCCTATCGATCCGGGTATGCCGCTTAGGAACTCGAGTCCGCCAATTTCGCTGTTCCGAGCCTTGCGGGACACCGTGATATCCATTGCTGCGGCACTAGCGGTTACCACGGACCCGTCTACGGCGACATCCGTGAATGCCCTGCCTAGCCTGATTGTAACTCCAGAAATTCCGCCATCACGGATAATGAGGTTGGAAGCGCCGCCGAGAATGGTAACGGGGATATCGAGTGGCAATGCTGTAAGAAAAGACTGAAGGTCGTCTTGATCAGCCGGATCAAACAATACTTCGGCATTGCCACCAACGCGAAACCAGGTCAGCCGCGCGATGGGTGCGTTAGCCGTTAACGTGCCCCGAACTTTGGGAAGCTGATCAATGAGGTGATCCAGATTTTGGGCGGCCATCATGTTCCGGCCTCCCGTCTTACATCTGCTTGGCTCGAGAGGGCTTCAAGTGCATCCGGTAAATCATTGGCCCAAGCTGTGATATTCCCGGCGCCGAGGCAAATGACCATGTCACCATCTAACATGATGTCTGCAATGAGGGGGGGAAGAGACTCGGGACTCTCTAATGCCATGACATCGCGGTGACCGTGAGCTCGCAACCCTTCGATCAGGCCTTCTCGATCAAAGCCCTTTATGGGTTTTTCGCCAGCGGGATAGACATCCGCTACAACGACCGTGTCAGCGTCATTGAAACAAGTACAAAAATCTTCAAATAAATCTTTCAACCTTGAATAACGATGAGGTTGGACCACTGCGATGACGCGGCCTCGAGCACTCGCGCGGGCTGCAGCGAGAACTGCACTGATCTCGACCGGATGGTGACCGTAATCGTCAACGACCGTAACCCCGCTGCTTTTGCCAGTAACAGTGAAACGACGTTTGACACCAGAAAATGCTGCGAGTCCTTCGCGAATTGTTTCCGCTGGCGTATCCATCTCTTGCGCAATCGCCACAGCGGCAAGTGCGTTCTGGACATTGTGCTTGCCGACCATTGGCAAAGAAACTCTATCTAGGCGCGTTCCTGCCATTGCTGAACGACCGGAAAAGATGATGTCGAACTCAGTGCGGTTTTCGCTGGTTGTTAGCTGTTCGGCACGGATGTCTGCCTGCGCGTTAAAGCCGTAGGTAATGATTTTGCGATCTGGGACTTGCGGAATTAGCGCTTGTACTTCGGGATGATCGATACAAAGGACCGCAAGCCCATAGAATGGGATATTTGAGACAAAGGTAACAAATGCCTTCCGGACTTCGTCAAAAGATCCGTAGAAGTCCAGATGCTCGGGATCGATATTGGTCACGACCGCAATAGTGGCAGGCAACTTTATAAACGTGCCATCGGATTCGTCGGCCTCAACGACAACCCATTCACCTTCACCGAGGCGCGCATTTGTGCCGTAGGCGTTTATAATCCCGCCATTGATGACAGTGGGGTCCGTCCCAGCCGTATCAAGCATGGCAGCGATCAAAGAGGTCGTCGTCGTTTTGCCATGGGTTCCACCAACAGCGATGGCCCATTTAAGGCGCATCAATTCAGCAAGCATTTCAGCCCGCCGAACGACGGGTATATGGCGTTGTCGGGCAGCCATTAATTCTGGATTATCGGGTTGGATCGCCGATGAGACTACGATAACGGTTGCGTCACCGAGATTGTCACCGCTTTGTCCAATCGAAACCGGGATGCCCATTTCAGTAAGGCGCGCGACGTTGGGATTCTCGGCGATGTCGCTGCCTTGGACTGAGTAGCCGAGATTGTGCAGAACTTCCGCGATACCACTCATGCCGATACCGCCGATGCCGCAGAAATGGATATTTCCGATAGAGAGGGGAAGGGTTCTCATGCGGCCTCCCCACGTTCGGTGAGGTCTATGTTGGCTTCGACTGCATCGGCGAGACGTTCCGCGGCGTCGGCCTTGCGAAGTCGCTTCGTCTTAGCGGCAGCTTCTACCAGAGTTTGCGGTTGCTGCAGGAAACGATGGAGCTCGCCAGCAACAAAGTCGGTCGTAAAGGTGGGCTCAGGTACGCACCAGCTGGCACCAGCGGCAGCAACACGGCTTGCATTCGCGGTTTGATGGTCATCGGTGGCGTGAGGGTAGGGAATGAGTATTGCTGGCCGTCCTGCCGCCATAAGTTCTGAAATTGTAGAAGCGCCGGCGCGAGCGATAACCAAGTGCGCCTTGGTCAGGCGTTCAGGCATATCATCAAAGAAGGTCGCTAGTGTCGCCGAGATGCCGGCCTGTTCATAGGCAGCTTTAACATCCTCAAGATCTTCAGCTCGACATTGTTGCGTAATGTGAAGACGAGATTTCTCATCATGAGAAAGCGACGCAAGAGCCCTGGGTATGACCTCGCTCAGGACTCGCGCCCCTTGGCTGCCACCAAAGATGAGCAGGTTGAGCTGATCGGATTCCGTCAGGGTTGGATACGGTGTTTCGCCAATCTGTGAAATCGCGGTACGAACCGGATTGCCGGTTAGGACAGCTTTCTGACTGGCTTGCGGCGGGACGCCGGATACTTGATCAAAAGATGTTGCAATCGTTCCGACTCGTGGTGCTAACAAGCGGTTCGCGCGACCGAGGACGGCATTTTGTTCGTGGATAATAGTTGGGGTACCGATTTGGGTGGCAGCACACATTGTTGGTACTGACGGGTAGCCACCGAAACCAACTGACGCCGCTGGATTCAAGCGTTTGAGGATGGCGCGCGCTTGCAGCAAACCAACGCCTAACTGCGTGAGCCCCTTGAGTTTGCTGCAAGCGCCGCCGCCAAGGCTCGCCGCCTTGATATGGTGAATTTCTGTGCCTGATCTAGGTTCTCCAAAAGCGGTCCCCCGGTTATCGGTGACAAATGCAATTGGCCAGTTTCGTGATCCCAAAACCTCTGCCAACGCCAATGCGGGATATACATGACCGCCAGTGCCGCCAGCGGCGAGGACAATAGGTTGTTTCAGGAGCGCAGAGGCGTTCATAAACCCGCCTCCTGTCCAACGCGACGGCGCGTCAGTGAAAGCGCCATACCGACACAGAGTGCTATGGAAACAAGAGATGATCCGCCGTAGCTAATAAAGGGAAGGGTCATACCCTTAGTCGGCATGAGATGAAGGGTCGATGCCATGTTGACGAGAGATTGCAAGCCGAATTGAACCAATAACCCTGTCACCGCCAGCAAAATGAAGAAGTTGGTTTCTTTGATAACGCGTGAGAATCCGCGAAGAACGATGAACGCGAAAAGCCCGACGATGATTAGGCACGCAATCATGCCAAATTCTTCGGCGGCTACTGCGAATATAAAGTCGGTGTGGGCGTCTGGCAGGACAGTTTTGACTGAGCCTTCGCCGGGGCCGCGTCCAAGAACCCCACCATTCATAAAAGCTTCCATAGATCGCATGACTTGATAGCTATCGCCGGATGATGGGTCGATGAATCTATCGACACGACTGGCGACATGCGGCAGCAAGAAATAAGCGCCAACGGCACCGCCAATACCGATAGCAATGAAAGCGGCGACCCAGAGCATCGGGAGGCCGGCAAGGAAAAACTGAGTGAACCAAACAGCTGACACGACAACCGTCATACCAAAATCCGGTTGGAGCAGGAGTAGGCTTACCACCAGCCCGTAGAGAACGATGGCGGCGGTTCGACCGACTTCTTTGCCATTGTCCCCCCGCATGGCAAAGAGCCAGGCGGTGACGACGGCGAAGGTCGGTTTAATGAATTCGGATGGTTGCAGAGAGAGGCCTGCAAGATTGATCCAGCGGCGCGCGCCTTTGATCTCGGTACCAAAGAAGAAGGTCGCGATGAGCAAAATGAGACTGAGAACAAACAACCCTGTTGCAAACCGCCTTATGCCACGTGGTGACATCAGTGAAACACCGATTAGCGCGGCTATGGCTATGGGCAGGTAGAATAGTTGCCGTCGGACAAAGTGGAAGGAGTCAAACCCTAGTCGATCTGCGACAGGCGGACTCGCCGCCATTGTCATCATTATGCCGAAGCCGATGAGCAGGGCGATTGCGGCGAGTGTCCAGTGATCAATGGTCCACCACCAGCGACCTAACAGAGATGTATCTGTGCGGGTAAACGCGGTCATTGGTTGACCTCTGCGAGGTCAGTAACGAACGATTTAAAGGCATCACCACGAGCCTCGAAATTCTTCCATTGATCGAAAGAAGCGCAGGCAGGTGACAGCAGAACTGTTTTCGGATTGGTTCCGTGATCAATCGCGACGCGGAATGCCTCTTTAGTGGCGGTTTTCAGATCTTCACATTGCGTCACCGGTACTGCACCAGCAAGTTCGGCTTCAAACGCTGGTCCAGCTTCACCAATCAAAAAGGTGTGCTGGATATTGGGTAAAAACGGACGGATTACTGCCAGGCCGTTATCTTTCGCCCGTCCGCCTGCAATCCAGAAGATATTTTTGTAACAGGCCAGCGCCCGTGCGGCTGCTTCGCCATTCGTGGCCTTACTGTCATTTACAAAGGTAACGCCCTTGATGCTGCCAAGATTTTCTGTGCGATGCGGTAGACCGGGATAACTTTTAATCGCCTGGGCAATTTTGTTGCCACTTAATTCGAGTACATGTCCGACAGCAGCTGCGGCTGCGGCATTTTGCCAATTGTGGTCGCCGGGCAAGTTATTTGAGTGGGAAAGATCGCAGATCGCTTTGGAGTTACCGGCGATAGCTTCATAGAGAATGCCGTTATTGGCATAGAAACCGTCGTCCAAAGTGTCCGACATCGCGATGGCAATCGCTTTCCATCCTGAGCGTTGCGAAAATTCTTGATGGAGAGAACGACCGTTGTCGTCGTCGACACCGATGATCGCAATCTGTGGTCCTATTGGGTTTACCTTGTCCCGGAATATTCGTCGCTTGGCTTTGATATAGCCATCCATATCGCCATGGCGGTCGAGATGGTCTGCGCTAACATTTAGAAATACCGCAATATCAAACGTAGCATCTTGTGTTAGATCGAGTTGATAGGATGACAGCTCGAGGACAATGACTTCGTCCTTTGCGGGCATTTCGAAACCCAGTGCTGGTGGCCCTAAATTCCCGCCTATCTGTGATTTTATCCCAGCGGTAGCCAGCATGTGGCCAATTAGGGCGGTCGTTGTCGATTTACCGTTTGTCCCCGTGATTCCGATGAATTGTGTCGTCGGACAGGACTCTATCAGTAACTCGATATCACCGAGGATCGGGCAATTTGCGGCTTTCGCCTTTTGCGCAATTGGATGTGGCTTGTGTGTTAGGGGAACGCCCGGGGCAAGAATCAGGGCGTCGAGTTCAGTGAAATCCTGTGCATTGAGGTCGCATAATGAGATGCTGTCGTTCTGGGCGGCACTGCGTTGATCGTCGTTGTCATCCCACGCGAGAACGTTCGCACCGCTTGCTGACAAGGCGTGTGCCGTCGCAAGGCCTGAAGCGCCAAGGCCGAAGAGAGCGATTTTTTGTTCGCGGCGGGATTGTATCTCGATCACGCGCCCCTCATCGTAATTTCAATGTGGAAAGACCGATCAGCGCCAGGATCATTGCAATGATCCAAAACCGGATGACAATGGTCGGCTCTTTCCAGCCCTTTTTCTCGAAATGGTGATGCAACGGCGCCATGCGAAAGACGCGGCGTCCGGTCAATTTGAAGGAGGCGACCTGAACAATCACGGAGATTGTCTCCAGGACGAAAAGTCCGCCAATGATCGCGAGAACCAGTTCATGCTTGCTGATGACGCTGACCGTCCCAATGGCGCCGCCGACAGATAGCGAGCCGGTATCACCCATAAAGACCATCGCAGGTGGTGCGTTGAACCATAGAAAGCCGAGGCTGGCACCTACCAGTGCGCCACAAAACACTGTGAGTTCACCGGCACCTGGGATGTTGTGCACCTGCAGATATGTAGAGAATACCTGATTGCCGACGATATAGGTTATTAGTGCGAGACAACCTGCAACGATCATTGCAGGGACGATGGCTAAGCCATCGAGACCATCTGTTAGGTTGACCGCATTTGAAGCGCCGACCATGACCAGGACAGCAAACGGTATAAAGAACCAGCCAAGATCGATCAGCAGGTTTTTAAAGAATGGAACGGCGAGGCCCGTGGCAAGGGGGTCTAGCGTGATTTCTGAAATCCACCAGGCGACCGAGCCGGCGATGAGAATTTCAGCAACGAGCTTGATTTTTCCGGGCAGCCCATCGGAGGACCGTTTGGATAATTTTAGATAATCGTCGATAAAGCCGATAGCGCCGAAACCAAGGGTCACAATAAGGACGGCCCATACATATCGATTGCTGAGATCAGCCCAGAGTAAAGTGGCGGTGCTGACGGCAATGAGGATCAAGAGTCCGCCCATTGTTGGCGTTCCCTTTTTTGTCAGGGGGTGGCTTTCGGGACCATCTTCTCGGATTGGCTGACCTTCGCCCTGTTGGCTCTTGAGCCAGCGGATTAGCGGGCCACCGAATAGAAAACTGATAAGCAAGGCGGTAAGGACGGCGCCACCAGTTCGGAACGTCAGATATTGGAATAGATTGAAAAATCCAAAATCATCGGCGAGCGGAAAGAGAAAATTATACAGCATGCCTACACGGCCCCGTTTAATGCCGGTCCCGGTTTTGGGACGGTGTTGATTTGCAATGCACTTAATTGGTCGACAACCGTTTTCATGCCGCTTGCGAGGGAGCCCTTTACAGTGACGATGTCGCCGGCTTTGACCCGAGTGGCGACAGTCTCTCCAAGCAGCTCGGCTGAATCCCGAAAGCCGCCTCTCATTTCGTCGGGTAGGGTCTCGAACATGGCTGCCATCTGACTGCCACAAGCGAAAACCTTATCGATGCCGTTTTTGACCAGCGTGTCGGCGAGCGCGACGTGATAGTCGTGAGAGTTTTTACCTAATTCGCGCATGTCTCCGAGAACTGCGATCCGTTTGGCGCAGGGCTCGGGTCGCATAGCCGCCAGCGTTTCCATCGCGGCCCGCATGGATGCTGGATTGGCGTTATAACTTTCGTCGATGATCGTGAAGCTGCCATCGGTTACGTTAATGATCCGCCGCGCCCCGCGTCCCGCGATTGGTGTCAGCTCGCTTAGGGTTTTTGCGGCGGCGGCAACATCGGCATCGACCGCACAAATAGCCGCTAAAACGGCGAGGCTGTTCTGAACAAGGTGTTGCCCGGGCAACCCCAGGCGGTAACCAATCCGACGTCCGCAAATAACGGCCTCGACATTGTTGCCCGAACTATCGGCGACGCGTGTGATTAGACGCGCATCGGCTTCGGGATTTTCACCGAACGACAATGTTCGCGCAACGTTGGGCGATCTGGCCCCTTTGGCAATTCTGACATAAAGCGGATTGTCGCGATTCAAGATCGCAGTGCCGTCATTCATGCCGGCAAAAATTTCGGCTTTGGCATCTGCTATGGCTTCAATTGAATCGAAAAATTCAATATGGGCGGGCTCAACGGTTGTAATGATGGACACGTCTGGCCGGATCATCTTAGAAAGCGGCGTGATCTCGCCAGCATGATTCATACCAACTTCAAAGACGCCGTAATCGGCATCCGCAGGGAGTCGAGCCAAAGAGAGTGGAACGCCCCAATGATTATTGTAACTATGGGCACTGGCGCTTGTTTTCCCCTGCAACATCAATGCATTACGAAGGGCGTCTTTGGTGCCTGTTTTGCCAACGCTGCCTGTAACCGCAATGATCTTAGCAGTACTTCGAGCACGCCCGGTTTTGCCGAGATCATTGAGGGCGGTCATGGTATCGGCGACTTCAATAACGGGCGCGTTATCGGGAAGCCCGTTGGGTCGGTGGTCAATCAGGGCTGCTGCAGCACCGTCCGCAAGGGCCTGAACGACATGATCATGGCCATCGACGCGTGGCCCCTTGAGGGCGATGAAGAGGTCATCTTTTTCTACGGTTCGGCTGTCAATAGAAACGCCGGTAGCAGACCAGTCAATGCTGCCTTGGCCGTCAGTGGCCGCGCATACAGAATCTCTGGTCCACAAAATATCCGTCATCGATCCCGGTCTCCCATTGAGTCGATGACCGCTCGGGTGATCGCGCCGTCTTCAAATGGCAATATTTGATCACCGATAATCTGTCCGGTTTCATGGCCTTTGCCGGCAATGACCAGAACATCATTAGGCGCAAGATCAGAGGCCGCTTGGTGAATGGCTTCTGCTCTATCGCTGATTTCAGCGGCATCCGGGCAGCTTGCTATGATTTCTGAGCGGATCGTTGTGGCGTCTTCGCTCCGCGGATTATCATCGGTGATGTATATTCTATCCGCCAGATCACGCGCGATCGCGCCCATTTGGGGGCGTTTGCCCCTGTCTCTATCGCCACCGCAGCCGAAGACAATACTTAGTTTCCCTGCCGTATGAGGACGAAGAGCCGCCAACAAGGTGCCAAGGGCATCAGGAGTATGGGCATAATCAACATATATGGGTGCGCCGTTGGGTGTATGGCCGATGAGTTCGAGACGCCCGGGGGGGCTCTCTAGTTCGGGCAACAACGCGATGACATCATCTACGTCGTCTCCACATGCGATTGCGAGTCCGAGGGCGCAAAGGGCATTTCTAGCCTGAAATACGCCGGGAAGAGCGAGGTCAACTTCATAATGTTTGTCCAACACCTTTATCGATAAAAGCTGGCCGTCAGGCTTTGCTTCGATCCGTTCGATACGGATTTCGGCGGCAGCGCGGCCATAGCCTATAATGCGCAGTCCCCTTGCTCTCGCAATTGACGAGAAAATCGGAAAATCGTCAGAATCTGCGTTCAATACGGCGGTGGCATCGTCTGGTAAAACACTATCAAACAAGCGCAGCTTCGCAGCCCGGTAATTATCCATCGTTCCGTGATGATCCAGATGGTCACGGGACAGGTTGGTGAAAGCCCCCGCTGCGAGATGAACACCATCGAGCCGTGACTGTTCCAGCCCATGACTTGAAGCTTCGAGGACGATGTGCCCAACACCGTCGTCGGCCAAGGCTTTTAATTCACGATGTAGTGTGACTGGATCGGCTGTTGTTAATCCAGCTCCGCGTCCACTATCTGTTTCCGCGGTTGTAACGCCGAGCGTACCAACAGCGGCTGCTCGATAGCCGAGGCGCTTCCATATGTGATGGGTAAACCAGGCGACCGATGTCTTACCGTTCGTGCCGGTTACAGCTGCGGCGATACGCGGTTGAGAGCCGAAGTAGCGGCCTGCGAATAGTGAAAGACTTCGACGAGGATTATCGACATCGATTACCGGAATTTCGTTGGCTTGTGGTGGGAGGTCTGTGCCTGTCGGAGCAAGGATGGCTGCCGCGCCGCGTGCTAGCGCATCGGTGATAAAGTCGCGGCCATCAGATTGGGAGCCAGGTAGTGCTGCAAAGAGGTAGCCGGGTTTTACGGCACGAGAATCTGCCGTCAGACCCGCAATGTCAGGGTCCAGGCTGGTGGAGTGAGCTCTCATGTCTGCTCCTGCGAGGTCAGAAAGACGCAAGGCGACGCTTCCCTTCTTTTTTTGTGACGATGTCTATCGCCATCTCGCGCTCTATTTCTGGCGCTTTCTCATCTACGGCTCGAACACCAAGCATGGGCGCGATGCGAGCAATTACTTTTCCGACGACGGGCGCTGCTACCCATCCGCCTGTCGCATATCCAAAGGTTTTCTTGGTGCCGCTTGGTTCGTCGATCATGGCGAAGACCACATAGCGTGGTGCGTCCATGGGGAACGCTCCGACAAAGGACGACATCAACGCCTTTTTCTTGTAACGACGCCCGACCACTTTTTCAGCAGTGCCAGTCTTGCCGCCTACGAGATAGCCTTCGGCTGCGGCTTTTCGGCCTGTGCCCTTGGCAACGACGAGACGGAGTAATCGTCTGACGCGTTCAGATGTTTTTGCAGAAATAACCCGGCGACCGCTCGTCTTCGACCCTACTCGTTTCTTAATAAATGTTGGGGCGTGATAAATTCCGCCGTTGATCATCGCACCGACACCCGCGACCAGCTGCATCGGACTAATGGATAGACCGTGGCCAAATGAAATTGTCATGGCGTTGATTTCGCGCCAGCGACCCGGGATCAGCGGCGCACCAATTTCGGAAATCTCAACAGGTGAGGGATGTAGGACGCCGATCTTTTGAAGAAAAGCGCGTTGCTCAACGACGCCGACATCAAGTGCCATCTTGACGGACCCGATATTGGACGAATACATGAAAATCTCGGGAACCGAGAGCCACCGCCGTTTAGCGTGGTAGTCGCGAATGACGAAGCGTGAAACGCGAATAGGGTGTGTTGCATCGTAACCACCACGCATCGAAACTCGGCCAGCATCCAATGCCATCGCAGTGGTAAAGATTTTAAAAGTAGAGCCCATTTCATAGACACCAAGTGTGGCTCGGTTGAACCGCGTGTCGGGTTCGATGTCTGAAGGAAGATTTGGATCAAAGTCAGGCAGTGAAACGATACTAACGACCTCGCCATTGCGGACATCCATAACGATGCCGGCGGCACCAACGCCTCGGAACTCCTGAACCGCCTCGGCGAGCTCCTTACGCATGGCATGCTGAACGCGGACATCGATCGAGAGTTTAAGGGGCGTATTGTTTTTTCGAAGATTGTCGTCGAAGTGACGTTCGACACCGGCGAGGCCACGATTGTCGATATCGGTATGTCCGAGAATATGTGAAGCGAGGGCTGCCGACGGATATACCCGGCGTTCCTCATCACGGAAGTCGAGCCCAGGGATCCCGAGCTTGTTGACTTCGTATTTTTGGCGCGGGGTGAGGTGGCGCCGTAACCAAATAAAGCTGAGATCTTGGCTCAGTTTTTTGTGAATTTGTCTGCGGTTGAGGTCTGGCAGAACACTAGCGAGTTTGTTGACGGCTTCCCGTGTATCCAACATGACACGAGGGTTGGCATAGAGCGATGCAGTCTTAAGACTCGTGGCCAGCAAATTGCCGTTGCGGTCAACAATATTTGCCCGCCCTGTCTTGAGAGCGGCCTTGCCAACGGTACGTGAGTATTGTGGTTGGCTTTTCTCGACAAACATCGTAACGCCGATCAAGCGGCCAGTTACAACCAAGAATGCAGCGGAGAACAACGCGCCGGTGATCAAAAGCCTGCTACGGCCGGTTTCAACACGCGGCGGTACTGGCGGCTCGCGCCGCCGTTTTTTTGGGAAAAGAGGTTGGCGGCCGATCATTGTTTACGCCTAATTTTGGCGAACAGGGGGGGGACCTGATCGGCCGCCGGGGGATTAGGATTGGTTAGACTGGAGTTTGCGGCCTGGCCGCCACGGGCACCTACTGGTCGAAATGGGATATCTTCGATATCGACTGTCTGCGAAGCCTTTACGGGTTTCAAGCTCAGAAGGCGACGCCCTAAGTCCTCAAGACGCGCTGGTTGATTAAGGTAACTCCATTCAGCTTTCAGAACATGAACCGCCTCGAGATTTTCCAGCGTTTTGCTGTGGATGGTGGCCAGCTGTCCTTCCATCGATTTTACTTCGTATTTGAGGACAAACAGCCCGATACCCGCTGCGGTCGCTAGGAACATCCAGAACAATGTCGCGGCCTTAATCATGCTGCCCCTCCGATATCTTCGGGTTGCAATGACCAGGGCGCCGCGCCTGTGCGTTCAGCAGTACGAAGCCGCGCTGAGCGTGCCCGAGGATTTTCTGATGTTTCAGCGTCGTCGGGGCGGATTGCGCGGCGATGGAGTTCGGTGAAAGTTGCAGGTTGTGCTGCCGACACGTCTTGCGGCGCGTGACGTGATCCACGCGATGCACCACCTGACCGGTCCCGGAGAAACGTCTTTACAATGCGATCTTCCAGCGAATGGAAGCTGACCACCGCTAACCGCCCACCAGCCGAAAGCAAGTTTTCTGCGGCGTTTAGCCCACGCCGCAACTCTCCAAGCTCATCATTGATATAAATACGCAGCGCTTGAAATGTACGGGTTGCTGGATCAATCGCTTTTGTGCCTGGTTTTGCAGGGGGATAACAGTCACGAACAATGTCGGCGAGTTCTAAGGTGCGGCTGATCGGGGTATTGGATCGAGCTTCCACAATGGCACGGGCAATACGCCGCGAGCGGCGTTCCTCACCATATTTGTAGATGATGTCTGCGAGTTCGGTCTGTTCAGTGTCATTGACGATGTCTGCAACGGTTGGCCCGTCATGAGACATACGCATATCTAAGGGGCCATCAAATCGAAACGAAAATCCGCGCTCGGGATCATCAATTTGAAATGAAGAGACACCTAGGTCGAGCATAACGCCGTCGACATTGGGCACGTTATGGTCGTTGAGCAGGCGATCCATGTCGCCGAAGCACCCATGGACCGTTAAAAGGCGACCATCGAATTCTTGCGCCACGGTGGCGCCACGGGCGCAGGCTTCAGGATCCCGGTCGATGCCCCAGACGGTGCACTTGGCGGCGTCAAGAAGACCGCTACTATAACCGCCGCCACCAAAGGTGCCGTCGACATAAATTGCTTGTGCGCGCGGGTTTATAGCGGCGACAACCGCTTCTAGGAGGACGGGACGGTGGCCCCCGCCCATCATGTGCCGTTCCCGTTCTCGCGCAGTCTTGTGCGGAGCGATGTTACGGCATCTAGTTGATGTTTCTCGAAGGTTTCAGGGGCCCAAATTTGAAAACGCGTTCCGCGCCCAACGAAAGCGGCCCGGTCCGTTATACCGGCTGCTTCTGCCAGCAAAGTTGGTAATAGAATCCGCCCTTCGCCATCGAACGGCAATTCATGAGCCATGGCCATGATGGTATCGATCATATTGTCAGTGCCGAGCAGAGCCTGCTCGAATTCGCCGTCTGCCATGGTTTTATCGAGGCGACGTTGATTTAAATCCTCCAGCATTGCCCGACCAAACGCATCGATTGCAGAATCGGCGAGGGATGGATAAGCGATAACACCCTGGTAGGAAGCTTCTGATAGGGCGGCACGAAACGGTGCCGGGACCGATACTCGGCCCTTGCGGTCGACCTTGTTCACAAATGTGGACAAGAAAGACGTCACCTTAAACCCCCGTTCCAAAACCTGTGGCGCTTCTACCCCTGAAGAAGCGTCCGAACTCAGCTTTTCCCATTATTTCAAATATGGGAATTAATGGGTTATCATGGGATTTCATGGTTTGTCAATGGGAACTGCTGCCATTGTCCGACTTTATTCTTGGTAAAAACGGCACTTTTCCGGGTTCGTAGGCTTGGACCTGAAGCTTCAGACCGTATCAACGGGTGCCAATTATCGAAGTTAACTAGCCAATGCGGCGATTTTTGGTGGGATTTCGGGCTTTTTCATGAAATCCGCCAGGTTTAGGCACCGGTTCAACGCCTGAGGATTAACCTTTTTAAATTCAATAGGTTATCGATGGAGAAGCCGTTCACATTTGTTAATAATGCGTGAACGATCCCCGAAATCAAAAAGGCCAGACGGTCTGTAAGCCGGGTTCTGTCCCTGCTTGCGCAGGAGATGGCTATTCATCTGGGACGCCCGTTACCGGACGCCTCGCGCGACCCACCCGGGCGACAGCACGAAAACATGCCCTTGGATCGAAATCCAAATGTCACCCCTATTCGGTCTTGCTCCCGGTGTGGTTTACCCTGCCACCACCGTTACCGGCGGCGCGGTGCGCTCTTACCGCACCCTTTCACCCTTACCCGCAAAGCCCAAAGGCGAGCAGGCGGTTTACTTTCTGTGGCACTTTCCCTGGGGTCGCCCCCGCCGGGCGTTACCCGGCACCGTGTTTCCGTGGAGCCCGGACTTTCCTCCCTCCGCAGGTTTCCCTGATGCGAAAGGCAACCATCCGACCGTCTGGCGGCCAAAATGTGCCGCCGCATCGGCGACGGGTCAAGCTATCTTCGCACAAGCAGTGATTAGCTGGACTGTTTCGGAATCAGCCTTGCCGTCGATATTTGCTGGTCGATAGCGCCGTTGAAAGGCTGTTACAACGTCGACCAAGGACGTTTCGGGGTTATATCCTCGCTTCGATAGCAGTCCGCGAAGCTCTTCGTTAGGTGTGTCAAACGCCGGACCGGGATTCTCTTCTAAGTTGGCTGATGGCCAATAGCCAATATTCCTTGTGGCAAGCCGCTGCCACGGGAAGAGTTCGCCAGGGTCCTGTTTACGTTCAGGAGCAACGTCGGAATGCCCTAAAACATTTTTTGCCGGTATGGCGTGGCGGATCAAAATGTCAGCGGCGAGTTCGGCGAGAGCTTCAATTTGCTCTTCCGGAAAATCGCGATAGCCCCATTCGTGGCCGGGATTCTGTAGTTCAATTCCAATTGACGATCCGTTGATATCGGTTTCGCCCGCCCAATAGCTAACACCGGCATGCCATGCACGTTTATCTTCGTCTACCAGTTGGGTGATGGTCCCGTCTTCATCTACAAAATAATGCGCACTAACCTCTGAAGTGCTGCCACACATTCGAGCGAGGGAGTCTTCGCCAGATTTCATCCCAGTATAATGAAGGATCAGCTTGTCTATCGAGCTACCCTGCCCACGGTCACCGAAATTTTGGGAAGGGCGCTGCAGAATTTTCATCTTTCGTTGCTCCCATCCTTCGCGAGGGATGATTCCGCAGTAACTGATTTTGGACCCCGCAGGACAATTATGGCAACGCCAGCGATGGTGATCAATCCGCCCAGCACAAGTTGCCAGTTCAGGTTTTCATCTAGGAATAGAATACCGAAGATAATTCCTAAGAGAGGAACCAGGAGTGTAAAGGGCATGACCTGATTGGTTTGATAGCGCGGCAGCAATCGATACCAAAGACCTTGGCCGAACACGCTGGCGATCAACCCCATATAAAGAATGCCCAATAACGCTGGCGTCGATGCAGATGTCGTTGACGCCCATTGGTTTTGTTCAAACATAAACGAAACGGCAAAGGCCATGGGGGTACTGAAAATACAAACCCAGGCGTTAACTGACATAAAGTCTACTTTTCCGAGGTGCCTAATCTGGATGGTCGCCACTGAGAAAAATAATGCGGAAACTACCATCACCAGAAACATTTCGATGCGACCTTCGAGTTGCGGCACGCCCGAGATAACCGTAATGCCGACGAAGGCGAAAATAACTCCAAGAATACGGCGCCAGCCAAATGTCTCGCGGAAGAAAATCCAGGCGAGCAGAGCGGCAAAGGGAACTGACGCCTGCATCGCGAGCGCACCGGTTCCGGCTTCGACATATTGAAGGCCAACCAGACCCAAACCGAAATGCAGGATACACATCGTGAAGGCGATACCCATCAGCGGCAGGACCATGCCGCGTGGCGACTTTGCGAACCAGACCAGCGCCAGCGCCGCGACGGCGAGACGAAGGCCGAGAAGAAAGTATGGTGGAATGGCCAGCGCCCCGGTGCGCATGGCGATGAAGTTGCCGCCCCAGATCGTCACCACGGTTAGAACCAGGATTATATCGACCGGTTTCACTTCATGCCGCGTTGTTTTGAAATTTCGTCATAGGCAGCATTGATGGCGGCGATCTTTTCAGTGGCAATTTCAATAAAATCTTCTGGCATCCCCTGGGCAACCAACGTGTCTGGATGATGTTCTCTCGCAAGCTCACGCCATGCTTTTCTAATTTCAGAGTCACTCATGTCTCTGGTTACACCGAGAATGGCATAGGGGTCGTCCATTGCGGCCCCCATATGAGCAACCCGCATTCGGTCAAATGTCGCCTCATCAAAGCCGAATATGTCTGAACATTTTCTGAGAAAGTTGATTTCATCTGGATGAGCAACACCATCGGCTTTCGCTATGTGAAACAACCCACCAAGGAGCTCTTCAAGTACTGCCGGATTGTCGCGGAATAGTTTGGCTATTTGTTTGGCATAAGGCTCGAAGCCGCGGGAGTCTTTTCGAGCCTGATCGAAGACCCTGCCAACATTTTTGATTTCATCCGTCGGGATATGAAATATCTGTTTGAAAGCATCAACTTCATCCCGTGTGACGGCGCCATCTGCTTTTGCCATTTTTGCAGAGAGAACGATGACGCCGATAGCAAAGGTGGTTTGTTTTGCAAGGCTGGGCTCTGCGCCATCTTCTTGATCACCCTTGATGCGGTCATAAGCGTGGCCGGCTATCCCTCCCAGCAAAGCGCCAAGTGGCCCACCCATCATGAGGCCCGCTGCGCCACCTAATACTTTTCCCCAAATTGCCATTTTCTTGCCGCTTACCGTAATCCGATCTTGCCGACGCCAGGTAGTCGGATCGCCAAATCGCCAGGGTCGATACCGAATGAGAGACCGAGAATATTGAATTCGATTCCCTCGTCTTTCGATACCAGGATGCCAAGAGCACCAAAAATTGAAAATTGCGCGCCGCCGCCGCTTGGCGCTTTGCCGAAAATTGAACCACCCGGTAAGTAGTCTTTGCCGATTGCTGTCGGTGGTAAATCGACGGAAAGTTCGGGAACGCGTCGCGTCACAAAAGCCGTAAAGGTATTGCTGTTAGGACCTGGCCACGTCGTATAGGTACCCGCATAAGGGTAGGCTTTGACCGCTATCCTAATATCCTTGATTGCTTTGGCTGCTTTTGCGCCTCGTAAGTCCGTCAAGAGTTCTGGCCGAGCACCAAACCAATATCGATCTGTTTCATCGTTGTGAATTTGTAGGGCACTGCCGCCACCAAAGGCGTACCAGCCCATCACTTCGTAAACCGTGTACTCTTTCGCATTTTCAGGTTTGACGGATATCCAAGTGTGGACAGCAAAGGCACCGCGCCATGAAAAGGCGCGCGCTGCATATACCTGTACGACGGCTTCCGGCGTTGTATCAACTTTGGGAGCGAGGCCGCTACTCTGACGGGTTGCAGTTCGCCAATCACCAGCCACGTTTTCGTCTCCCCCGGTCGCTACTGCGACGGGACCAAGCATTAAAATTAGTAAAAGACTGGTGACTCTGCGAACCCATTTCATAGGGGTAAGACGTTATCACTGCTGGCACGGTACAACAATAAACAACCGGTAGATGGCAAAAATTTGACCGACTAGATTTCCAGGAGCGCGTCGACAGATTCTTGATCCATCGTCGGTCGTTCGCCATTGATGAGGGCGCTGACGACATCCATCAATTTTTGCAGTGTTTGCGAGGCCGTCGATGTTTCGTGGGTTAAAAATTCTGTATCGCCACTTTTTATGGCGTCCTCAATACGGTCGAGAAACCTTGGTATATAACGATTTAGGCGTTCAACCGTCGTTTCAAACGGCACTTTGTATTCGGGCGGCGCAACCCCATATGCCTCGATTGCTAGCGAAGCGTCAGAAAACTGACTATCTGCGAAGTGCTCTTCATAGCTTTTGGGTAACCAGGCGCGAGCGTCTTCGAGGCAGTCTGGCATATCCGGTATTAAATCAAGCACCATGACAAGTTCATTGAAATGGTTGAGATAGTCCGTTGCGAGTAGGGTTTTCTCGTTAATGTTGGTACCGGATAAACGCGCACGCAGATTGGTGACGTCCGGATTGTCGGGCGCTAGTTTTGGCTCACAGGCTAGGGGTGCCGCGCTGACCATCTATGAATTGTCTCAATTGTTCTTCGGGGAGACAATTTTTACGGGTAGTCGTGTGAAAAACGTTAACGATAGCAAAATCATATTTCAAACGAGATGGTTCCGGTTATTCGTTCTTTACGGTAAGCCTAAAGCTCAATGTCTGAATTTATGCCTCTTACCCCCAATAAATTACGGTCAGGCTGCCGTGACGGATCATTTGATGGCCCTACGTCTGGTCATGCCCCCGGATTTGTTCAGGCGAATATGGTTATCTTGCCTTCCGATTATGCAGATGAGTTTCAGCAGTTTTGTGACAAAAATCCGCAGCCCTGTCCGGTGCTAGAAGTTTTGACTCCCGGTGGATTTGAGCCTGAGCAGATTGCGCCACTGGCAGATGTTCGAACTGACTTGCCCCGTTATCGTGTTTTTCGAGAAGGGAAAGCCATAGCTGACGCTACGGACATTTCAGAACTGTGGTGTGACGATCTCGTGACATTTTTGTTGGGCTGCTCGTTTGTCGCTGAGGATGCTTTGATGAAGGAGGGGCTGCTCTTGCCGCATATTGCTGAAACGGGATTTGTGCCGATGTACCGGACAACTGTGCCCTGCGCGCCAGCGGGCCGGTTTAACGGAACGATGGTCGTATCCATGCGACCATTTACACCAGATGAAGCTGATCGCGCGGTGGACGTCACGAAACACTACCCGATGGCGCATGGTGCCCCCATTCATATAGGCGATCCGGCCGCGCTTGGCATAAAGGATGTTGCGAGACCAGAATTCGGTCAGCCAGTAACAATGACAAAGGGGCAGGTGCCGGTTTTCTGGCCTTGTGGCGTGACGCCACAAGAAGCCATCGTCAATGCGAAGCCACCATTAGCCATTACCCATGCCCCGGGGCATATGTTTGTTGCGGATATCACTTCGGAGTCTACACGGATATAATCGTAGCGAATAATAGGGAAATAGAAAATGCTGCCAATGCCAATCGGGGATTTAAATGCAATCGCCACCGAGCTTGTCGAAACCGGTAATCGGGTGAAGGTGCTCTGGCAGCAGCCGGAGTCTTTAGCCTCCGTCGCGCGCGGGCGTGAATATCGCAGTGAGTTTCATATCGATCCTGCTGATGAGCTCATGTACATGATAAAGGGCGAGATGAACCTTCACTACCGTACACCAGAAGGTAAAGAAGAAATTACCGTTCTAAAGGAAGGCTGTTGCATCTATACGGCTGCCGGTGTTCCGCATTCGCCCCGTTTTCCACCAGATGCCTTTTTGTTGGTTATTGAACGTCAGCGCCGAGAAGGAGAAATTGACCGATTCCAGTGGTTCTGTCCTGAGTGCGATCACCTTTTGCATGAAGAGCAGTTTGTTGTCAGTGACTATCGAAGCGATCCGGTTTCTGCAGCCTACCAAAATTTTTTCGGGTCTGAAGAACGGCGCACATGCGATAGCTGCGGGCACGTCATGCCCAACCCGTTTGAAAATGATTAGGTCGAGGAACGATGCCTAAAGAAATTATTACATCCGCGACCACGCCAACTACTGGCTTTACAGATAAATCCACGCCGTCGCCGCTGGCGCAGGGTATTCGTTGGGGCAATATGTTGTTCCTGTCCGGACAGGCGGCGCTTGATCCTGAAACACGGGAAGTTGTCTCCGACGATATTCAGGAGCAAACCCGCCAAACCCTTAAAAATCTTGAAGGTGTGCTCAGTGCGGCTGGTGCGACATTCGCCAACGTCGTCAATATGCGTGTTTGTTTGCGCGATGAAGCTGACTTCCAGCAATTTAATATTGCCTTCACCGAATACATGCAGGGAGAAAAGGTAACCCGGACTTGTGTCGGTGGCAGGCCACACCGGGCTGGTGTGAATGTAGAGATTGATTGCATCGCAATGTTCGATTAGCTGCGGCTCAAGGGGACAAGAATGAGACAAGCAACCTTTGGTGATGTCACGATAGATCGCCTGATCGAAGTAGAAGGGCCTGGCTATGCTCCAAACGTTTTCTTTCCTGACGCAACCATGGAAGGTTTTGAAGGCGAGATGGATTGGCTCCTCCCGCATTTTTGGGATGTCGCCGCGAATACCTATTTTCGGGCCATCCAAAGTTACGTGGTCAGGACGCCGCATCATACGGTCCTGGTTGACGCCTGCGTCGGTGCAGAAAAAGAGCGCCCGTCGTCTCCTGCCTGGCATCATCTAGAGTCGACATGGTTGGACCAGCTTATTGCCGCAGGTGTCCATCCGGAAGAAGTAGATTACGTGTTATGCACGCATCTCCACGCCGATCATGTCGGTTGGAATACACGACTCGAGAATGGTCACTGGGTACCGACGTTTCCAAATGCCAAATATGTGTTTCACAAAAACGAATATGAACATTGGGGAAATGTTGGCAAAGAAAGCGGCGGTCAAGGTTCACAAGATGGGTGTTTTGTTGATTCTGTTTTGCCCGTCATGGCGGCTGGTCAGGTAGCCCTCGTTGATTCCGATTTCTCGATAGATGATCGGTTTACGTTGGATCCGACACACGGCCACTCACCGGGCCATGTCTGCATCGATCTGAAGGCCAATGATCAACACGTTGTTATGTCGGGCGACATTTTACACCACCCTATTCAGATTGCGTATCCAGAATGGAACAGTCGTTTTTGCGTTGATGCGGAAATGTCCCGTGCTAGCCGAACTGATTTTGTGCAGAAGCACGCTGACACCGATACGCTTCTACTGCCGGCTCATTTCGCCAGCCCAACGATGGGACGAATCGTAGATAACGGTGCGCGCTGCAAATATCAACTGGCTGACGACTAAGCTGTGTCTGACTCTTTGCTTCAGGAATTACGAACGCTTTTAGGTGACCGTGTTTCGGTTGCTGATGCGGTTCGCGCACATCATGGCAAGGACGAGTCACACCACCCAACGGCACCCCCAGATATTGTTGTGTTTCCTGACAGCAGCGAGGAAGTCTCAACAATCGTACGGCTGTGCGCTGAAGATCGCGTGCCGATCATTCCTTTCGGGGCGGGTACGTCTCTTGAAGGCGGTATCGGGGCCATCCGAGGTGGTGTTTGCATCGACATGACTGGAATGAACCAGATCATTCAGGTCAATGCCGATGATCTCGATGTGACGGTTGAAGCGGGCGTAACGCGAAAGCAGCTGAATGGCCATCTCCGAGATACAGGATTGTTTTTTCCAATCGATCCCGGCGCAGATGCAACGCTTGGCGGTATGGCATCGACACGGGCTTCAGGAACCAACGCTGTCCGGTACGGTACGATGCGCGAGAATGTGTTGAATGTAAAAGCCGTTCTGGCGGATGGCCGGTTAATTCAATCGGGCAGACGGGCCCGAAAATCTGCTGCCGGGTATGATCTAACCCGGATGTTCGTTGGCGCGGAAGGGACGCTTGGTGTCATTACAGAAGTGACCGTGCGCCTATATGGTGTTCCCGAAGCAATTTCAGCAGCGGTTTGTGGATTTCCGTCCATCGAGGACGCAGTCAGGTGCTGCATGCTGACGATACAGTCGGGTATTCCTGTTGCGCGAGTAGAGCTATTGGATGCTGCTCAGATGCAGGCTTGCATTCAATATTCCTCACTCGACTATGACCCGGTTCCGACATTGTTCTTTGAGTTTCATGGATCGGCAGTGAGTGTTCAAGAACAAGCGACAACCGTTCAGGAGATCGCCGCTGATTTTGGTGGTGGAAACTTCCGCTGGGCTGATAAGACTGAAGACCGTAATAAACTATGGCAGGCCCGCCATGATGCTCTTTATGCCGCCCTTGCACTTAAGCCAGGTGCCAAAGCGTGGTCGACTGATGTTTGTGTGCCCATATCCGGATTGGCCGAGTGCATTGAAGAAACACGATCTGATATCGAAGCCTCATCCTTGATGGCAACGATGGTGGGGCATGTTGGTGATGGAAATTTTCACGTCATTTTTTTGCTGGACCCAGACCGACCTCAGGAATTTGCGGAAGCTCAAAAAATTAATGATCGTATGGTAAGCCGCGCTATTGCAATGGACGGGACCTGTACTGGCGAACATGGTGTCGGGATCGGCAAACAACACTGCCTGGAATTAGAGTTTGGCGAGGCGTTGGCGGTCATGCGGACCCTGAAACAGGCACTTGATCCGTTGAACCTCATGAATCCTGGTAAAATATTACAATCGAGCGATTAAATACTCCCTTTATGTATTGAGATTGCATGTTTTCAACTTTGTTCGCGCTTGCGATCTGAACCGGAACTGATTAAGTCAGAATAACCGGTCCACAGTAGTAATTTGAGCAATGCGCAAATTTTTAATCGGCATAGGTATGTTGGTCGTCTTGGTCATTGGCGCGGCTATTGTCGTGCCAAGTTTTGTCGACTGGAACAGCTATAAAAGTGAGATCCAACAACAGGTAAGACAGGCAACTGGACGAAATCTTACGATTGTTGGTGACCTTGATCTCACGATCCTTCCTGCACCACGTTTGCGCGTGAAAAATGTTCGATTTGCCAATGTAAAAGGCGGATCCTTGCCCGACATGATTAAGTTAGACGCTCTGGATATTCAAATCCGGGTTTTGCCAATGTTGCAGGGACGGATTGAGGTCGCCTCAGTCTTGCTAATTAAGCCAATGATTTTGCTGGAACGTCTTGCCGATGGTCGCGCGAATTGGGAGTTCGCGCCGTCTGGAAAAAAATCTGCTGATAAAAAGTTGCAGCTGAGCAATGTTGCCAGAGCCTCGCATACCGCGACGGCTGTGCAGCTGGACAATGTTCGTATTCAAAATGGCGCCATTCTATGGCGAGATACTGCGGCCGGAACAGAGGAACGATTGGAAAACGTATCGTGGCGATTGAGTGCTGGTTCACTCAATGGGCCTTTTGATCTCCGCGGGAACATGACCGTTAGGAATCTGAAAGCTAATATCGAGGCGGCTATCGGAGAACTTAAACCGACAACAGCGGCTCCTATTTCGTTGGCGATTGAGCTGCCCAAGACGGGTGTTCAAGCTCAAATCAATGGCAGTGTAGTTGCGATTGGGGCATCGCCGCGATTTACCGGCAAAATCAACCTGCGCGGTAAGGATTTGCGGGGAGCGATCATGTCTTTTTCTGGAGGCACGGATCTCCCAGATGCTTTACAGCACCCCTTCCTGTTGAGAGCTAATATGAAAGGGTCTGAGAAAGGTGGGGCAATATCCGGTATTGATATCGAGGTGGGAGGAACGCGAGCGGCTGGAAATGTAGATATTGCTTTTGACAAGCGACCTAAAATAACCGGCAAATTAGCGGTGACCCGGATTGATCTCGATTCCCTTTTAAAGCCTAGGGTAAAAGAAAAAGGGGTCTCTAAAAAGAAGACCGGTACGTCAGGTAATTCTATAAAAACCAGTACTCCCAGTTCTCTGAAAAAGGCGAAATCACCACAAACGGGCTCGGTATTTGTGTTGCCGGATTTGGATGGGTTCGCTGACCTGACAATTGACGCAATCACCTATAACAAACGCAACATACGGGGCGTCGAGCTTTCGGCGCGTCTTGCAAAAAATTCTCTACAGGTGACGAAAGCAAAGATTTTATTGCCCGGCGGCGGTGAATCGAATGTGACTGGTGTTTTGTCTTCATATAAGGGAAGAGCAAACTATCAGGCAACGATCGCGGCGCGGGCTGATAATTTGCGAGCGCTTTTAACGTGGCTGGGGACTGATGTCGCTGCTGTTCCTCAAGATCGACTCCGTAAGTTTTCGCTTTCTGCATCAATCCGCGGTGATGATCAGCAGCTGCAAGTTTTAAATGCAAAAGTCGGAATAGATACGACGAATATCGATGGCGCAGTAACCCTGGCTCTACGGAAGCGGCTGGCTTTTGGTGCGAGTATTCGCATCGATAATTTCGACGTCGACGCTTATCAATTGCCAACAAACCGAATAGCAAAACAGGCCCAGAAATCTACCTCGGCGTCGAAACCTTCGGTGAAGAGATCAGGCGTGAAGAAGGTTGATAAGAAAGGGGCAGGCACTTCCGCTCCGTTGGCAGCGCTGACGAATTTTGACGCTAACGTAAACATGCAAATGGATCGTTTGATTGTAAAGAAGACTCCTGTTCGCGGGTTGCGGTTTGAGGGCACGCTTGCGGCTGGCGTTTTGAAAATTAAAAACGCATCGGTGCGCAATGTAGGTGGCATGCGCGCATCCATAGCAGGAAGGGTCAGCAATCTTGCCGGGCTACCAACCTTTAGCGGAACAGTTTCCGCAGACGCACGCGATATTTCTGGGCCATTGCGGTTAGCGGGCATCACGCCCCCGCCAAACGCCAAAAAACTGGGGGCGCTACGGTTGCGCGGCAAAGCGGATGCGGGGGCGGATCGGGTAGATTTGGATATGTCGTTCGCCGCAGCTGGGGCGAGTTCGTCTTTGAAAGGAACGATTTCAAACTTTGAGACGAAACCAAAAATCAATGCCACAGTTACTGTGAAACACCGAAAATTTTCGCAATTGCTGCGAATGTTTGGTGGAGACCCCGTAGCACGACAACTTGGCCCCTTTGGCTTGAATTTGGGGGTTAATGGCGATTTGTCCAAGTTGGCTGCGAATTTAAAACTCACGGCAGCAGGCGGGAAACTTGCGGCGATAGGGACGGCTCGGGGTCTTATCGGTACCCCTGCTTTTGCATTGAATGTCACGGCATCGCATCCCTCGGTCCGAAGTTTCGTTCGGCACTTTGTACCAGAGTACCGACCAGCTGGCGGAGCATTAGGGCCTCTTGCAATCAAAGCAGAACTAAGCGGCCAAAATCAAAATTACAGCCTCGGTAATTTCTCTATTGGCGCAGGCGCAATGGTGCTCAGCGGAACTGGGAATCTTGATACCAGAAAAGCACGTCCAAAATTGACTGCGGTTTTGAATGCAAAACGGCTTGACCTAAATCCATTCTTGCCGCCGAAACGAACACGTAGTTCTGTTTCGCCCGTACGTAGCAAAGCGGGGCGCGGAACTCCGTCGCAACGCCGTAGTGCGAGAATTCGTCGGTCACGTTCTGTGGAATCGCAATCTCACTATTCTTCGAAACGTATTGATACGGGACCTCTTGGCTTGCTCGACGCGGATATTTCCATCGCCGCTAAATCATTGCTCTATCGTCAATTTAAGGTGGATACCCCGACGATCAATGCGACGCTTGCAAACAAACTTCTCACGATCAAGAAGATTGCCGGCAAGATGTTTGATGGGACGTTTTTATTGAACGGTAATTTTGACGCGCGGCGCACGCCTAGAATGGATGGACGGGTGGTAATTTCGAAAGCGAATGTCGGCAAAGCGCTGTTTCAGACCGGTACGTTCGATATCAAAGGGGGCATCACTGATTTTGATCTGAGTATCAGGGGCGCCGGCAGTAGCCCCTTGGCATTGGTGCGTAATCTAAATGGCGCCGGGAAACTCTCTTCCCGAAATGGAATCATTTCGGGCTTTGATCTGAAGGCCGTGAGTGATCGTTTGAAAAACATTGATGGTGTCATCGATATCCTGTCGCTCTTTTTGTCATCGATGCAGGGCGGTCAGTCACGCTTTTCAACATTGGACGCGACTTTTAAAATCAATAAAGGGATCGCGCAATCAAATGACGTATTGCTCAGGGCTGACGCTGCCGAAGGCCGAGCCACGGGATACGCCAATCTACCTAAATGGCATATGGATTTTGGCAGCCAGTTTCGTTTGATCGAACATCCCAAAGCCCCCGCTTTTAAAATGCGTGCTGTTGGGCCCATTGATAATCCACGGCGGTTTTTCGACTTTAAGGATCTGCAATCGTTCTTGTTGCAACGTGGTGTTGGATCACTGATCCGAAAGGTCTTTCCGGGACAGCGTCGCCCGAACACGCAATCTGCCCCTGTCGACAATCAGCAGCAACAACAACAGCGTAAGAAACCGCGTTTGGAAGATCTCATTCCTGGTGTGTTTGACCTGCTAAATAGGCGATAGAAAAGCCTATTTGTTTTGTTCTTGCAGGCTTTTGAGGACATAAACCCGCAACGTTGAAGACAAATTGCCTTCTCGGTGGCGGTCGATTTCGGTAACCAGCTTGTTGAGAGACATGTCGCGGGATTTGGCCAATCCGGCCAATGCCTCCCAAAAAGGTTTTTCCAAGGAAATACTGGTTTGGTGCCCAGCCACCACGATTGACCGTTTCACAGGGGCGGTCATGACCTTCGCCCCGTCCGTTTTCCCTTGGGTTTTTCTTTCTTTGAACGCTTTGCCGCTTCGAGGGCACGCCCTGCCCAGTCAGCCAACTCAATGGGGTCATCTAAAACATCTGGCGGAACCAGAAAATAAGACATCAGAACGGGCTTCTTTTTTCCTTCATAAGTAAATGGCCCTGTCCCGGCATCGAGATATTCCTGCCGATTTCCATCGTCTACTTTGAAGTAAATGTGGTCATAGGCAATAAGGGCAAACATGATTCCGTCTATGTAGAAACCAAAGCCCCCGAACATTGAACGCGACAGAACGGGTCCAAACGGCAGGAGCCGTCCGAGCATTTGATCGCGAAAGTCTTTTGACGAAGCCATAAGACACCATAACAGAAATACCAGTGCTGGATCACTAGCGCCTGTTGGCGCATGATTATGAGATTGGGAGTAACGATTTAGAAACGAGGAACATTGAGATGTCGGGAGTAGTTGAGGCACGGCTCAAGGAATTAGGAATTGAATTGCCGGAAGCTCTGGCGCCAAAGGTCGCTAAGATCAAAGGATCAAATATAGCTGGTTCTTTCTTATATGTGTCGGGGCAAGTACCCCAGTGGAACGGCGATATGCCTTTCATTGGCAAGGTGGGGCGTGACTTTACTATTGAGCAAGGGGTCGAGGCTGCGCGGCTTTGTGCCCTTAACGTGATCGCGCATGCCAAAATGGCCCTCGACGGTGATCTCGACCGTGTCGTAAAGGTCGCGAAACTTAAAGGGTATGTGAACGTTATCCCTGACCTTGCCGAAGTAGCGGCCGTCGTAAATGGTGCGTCGGAATTGATGGTGGATGTGTTTGGCCAGGAAATTGGTGCGCATGCCCGCACCGTCGCCGGGGTCTCGTCGATGCCATTTAACGTGGCGATCGAAGTGGAAGCAGATTTTCTGATCGAATAGCTCTATTCCAGGTGAGCTGCCAAGGCTTGCCAGGGTGTAATTGTCCAATAGCGTACGGCGAGGCCGGAAGGTGAGGGGAGCACGAATACTTTTGTACTCCCCACTGTTTGCTGCTGAATCCCGTATTCCATATTCTTTAAGCCAAAATGGGCTTTGAAAAATACTTGGGCAGAACGTTTTCCGACAAAAGCTAAAATCTTTGGATCTGCTTTTTTTACCACTTGGTACACGCGTTCAGGGTCGTCAGCATCTTTTGGCAAAGAGGCATCGCTACCAAAGACATTTTTCGCCATATCGGTGAAGCCGATCCCGTAGTTAGGCAGCAGTTGATATTCTTCAGGAGAAAATAATCTTGGTGTTAGACCTGTTTCAAACAGCGTTGGCCAGAATTTGTTCCCGGGGCCGGCATAGTAAGCCTGTCTCTGTGCTGAAACTGTTCCGGCGGCGCTGCCACAAAATACCAGCCGCAAGCCTGCGGGTAATATATCCGGCAGGACCGGGTTTACGCTGCCCACTTAAGCTCTAATCGGCTCCAAATCTCTGTGAGCGCTTTTACCAACCGGTCCATATCGTCGTCGCTATGAATAGGCGACGGCGTTAATCGTAGCCGTTCGGTTCCCTTTGGCACTGTCGGATAATTAATCGGCTGAACGTAAATCCCATAGCGATCCATGAGATCGTCGGTGACCTGTTTACACAGAACTGGGTCGCCAACCATGATCGGGACGATATGCGAGACCGATGGCATCACCGGCAAGCCGGCATCAGCCAGTAGTCGTTTGAGGGTCGCAGCACGTTCCTGGTGGAGTTCGCGCTTTTCCTGGCCATTGTCACGGACATGACGCACGCTGGCTGCGGCAGCTGCTGCCACCGCGGGCGGCAGGGAGGTCGTGAAAATAAAGCCGCTGGCATTTGAACGAACGAAATCGATAAGTTTTTGTGACGCCGCGATATAGCCGCCGATGACTCCAAAGGCTTTGGCAAGCGTGCCCTGTACCACTGTAATCCGATCCATTTGGCCGTCGCGTTCAGCGACGCCACCACCGCGTGGACCGTACATGCCGACTGCATGGACCTCGTCGATATAAGTCATCGCACCGTATTTATCGGCGAGGTCACAAATCTCACCGATCGGAGAAATATCTCCGTCCATAGAGTAGACGGATTCGAACACGATAATTTTTGGACGATGGGGCTCTATATCTGAGAGCAAGCGTTCCAGGTCCTCGACGTCATTATGTTTGAAAATACGTTTCTCGGCCCCGCTATGACGGACACCTGCGATCATTGATGCATGATTATACTCGTCTGATAAAAGGACACAGCCCGGCATATTTCCAGCCAGCGTCGATAGCGCTGCATCATTGGCTACGTAGCCTGACGTGAAAAGGAGCGCGGATTCCTTCTTGTGCAACTCGGATAGCTCTCGTTCGAGAACAACGTGTTGATGTGTAGTTCCCGAAATATTGCGTGTGCCACCGGAACCTGCACCTACCATATCGACGGTGTCTTTCATGGCGTTTAAAACGTCGGGATGCTGGCCCATTCCAAGATAATCGTTGCTGCACCAAACGGTGATCTCGTCGGTGTCATCTCCCGCGTGCCGGGTGGCATGTGGAAAATCGCCAACGTGGCGTTCCAACTCAGCAAATATCCGGTAGTTGCCTTCGGATTTAAGCTTATCAATTGCGTCGCTGAAAAAACCTTCGTAATCCATACCGTTCTTCCTGTTACAGTCGCCCGACTGTTCTAACAGATAATACAAGGCCTCTATTCCCCCGAAAAGTTAAGATTCCTCCTCTCACATTGTTGTTACGAGGCTGGTTAACGTTTCGTTTACAGAATGCCCAAACCCTACTTATATCCCAGTTTTCAACCATTTCGCTGTATCATCGAGTGCTTTTCCGAACCGATCGAACATTTCTGCAATCTCCGATTGGTTAATTACTAATGGTGGCGAAAATGCGATTCGGTCACCGAGGGCTCGGACAATGAGCCCATGATTGAGAGTACAGTCCAAAAGATATGGCCCGACACGTCTTTCTGCAGGAAAAGACTCTCCGGTTTGCTTGTTGGCGACCAGCTCCGCAACAGCGAGCAGCCCAACGCCATCGGTGTCGCCCACCAATGGATGATCTGCAAAAGCTCTAATACCGTTCTGCAGGAATGGTGCCTTTTCCTGAACCATCGTGACTAGATCTAGCTCTTCATAAATATCGAGCGTTTCCAAAGCGACAGCCGCCGCGACCGGGTGCCCTGAATAGGTGAATCCATGACCTAAGGCGCCAATCTCCGCACTTTGTTCAGCAATAGGCTGATACACCGCGTCATTGATCAGAATAGCGGAGATCGGAATATATCCCGATGACAGCGCCTTAGCGCAGGTGATGATATCTGGTTTGATATTATAGGTTTCACTGCCCCACATATTCCCGGTGCGACCGAACCCGCAAATAACTTCGTCGGCAATCATGAGGACATCATGCCTGTCGAGTACAACTTGGATTTTCTCGAAATAGCCAGCGGGTGGAATCAGAACACCGCCGGCGCCCATGACAGGTTCGGCAATAAAGGCCGCGACTGTTTCCGGCCCTTCCTGTTCGATGAGGGTATTGAGATTGCTGGCACAGCGTTCTGAATATTGTTCTTCACTTTCACCTGGTTCCGCCTCTCGAGCGTAATGCGGACAATCAGTATGCAGGAACCCATCTATCGGCAAATCAAACGCCTGATGGTTGATCGGCGTGCCGGTGGCGCTGGCGGCGGCGACAGTTACACCGTGATATCCTTTGACGCGCCCAATGATTTTTTTCTTTTCAGGTTTGCCAATCGCGTTGCTGCGATACCAGACCAGTTTGAACGCCGTGTCATTGGCCTCTGAGCCGGAGTTGGCAAAAAACACTTTGGACATCGAATGGGGTGCTATGGCTAACAAGCGTTCAGCAAGCTCGATTTGCGGCGTGTGACTTTTCTGATTGAACCCATGATAAAACGATAGGTCACGGATCTGCCGTGCTGCTGCCTCCGCGAGGCGCTCATTACCGAAACCAAGCGCCGTACACCAAAGCCCCGACATTCCCTCGATATAGTCTTTTCCAGTGTCGTCGGTCACATAAACGCCATTGCCACGTGCTATAACGAGTGACCCGTCATTTTCGTTGGCGATAGCATTGGTATAAGGGTGCAGCAGTGCTGCAGAATCACGTGCAGCATATGAGTTTGGGTTGGTGACCATGACAGGAGGCGTTCAGCCGCCAGTAACGCTCATGTGGCGTGAAACTGACGGGTCCCGGCGCCGACGATCGATGATGAAATCGTGACCCTTAGGCTTGCGTCCGATCGCTTCATCAATGGCATCCATTAAAGCAGCGCCATTGTCTTCTTTTCGAACTGCAGCCCGCAAATCCGCGGCGTCTTCCTGTCCCAGACACATATACAATGTCCCGGTACAAGTGAGCCGAACACGATTGCAACTTTCACAAAAATTATGCGTAAGTGGCGTAATAAATCCAATACGGCCGCCAGTCTCTTTAACTTTGACGTAGCGCGCTGGTCCACCCGTTGAATAATCGATGTCGTCGAGAGTCCACTTTTCGTTGAGTTTCGCGCGTACCATGGAAAGCGGCATGTATTGGTCAAGCCGCGCTTCTTCGCCGATTTCGCCCATCGGCATTACTTCGATAAAGGTGAGATCAAACCCTTCATCGCCGCACCATTGGACCAGTGTATCGAACTCGTCGTCATTGACGCCGCGAAGGGCTACAGCATTGATTTTGATGGCAATACCTGCCCGTTTTGCCGCTGTAAGGCCAGCTTTCACCTTTTCCAGGCGACCCCAGCGGGTAATTTTTGCAAATTTGTCATCGTCGAGGGTGTCGAGCGATACATTGATCCGGCGGACACCGATATCTGCTAGTTCGTCAGAGAACCGGTCTAATTGGCTACCATTCGTTGTTAAAGTGAGCTCTTCGAGTGCGCCGGTTCCCAGATGCCGGGATAGCTTACGGAACAACCACATAACATCGCGTCGCACGAGTGGTTCCCCGCCTGTCATGCGGAGTTTCGTTACCCCGCGTGATACGAAGGAGGAACAAATTGTTTCAAGTTCTTCGAGAGTTAGAACATCCTTTTTGGGGAGGAAGGTCATATCCTCGGACATGCAGTAAACGCAGCGAAAATCGCAACGATCTGTAACGGATACTCGTAAGTAAGTTACAGCCCGTCCGTGCGGGTCGATAAGAGGTCCGTCCATCGAATTTCCTTCGCTGCCTAAGGCAATGATCGCCGTAGCGCTATATACCGTGGAATATAGCACTATCCGTGCAAAAGAAAAAGGGGCAGGCTGTTTACGACAAATTTAAGAGTAGTTACCGACGCTTTGGTCGGCAACATCGCGACTATTTGCCTTGGGCAGGCTGACGGTGAACCGAGCACCACGGTCAGGTGCGCTATCGACCGATATCTCTCCATTCATGAGCTGAGCGAGCTGCCTAGAGATTGTCAGCCCGAGCCCGGTCCCCTCCGTAGGGGTACTCAATATGTTTGAGTCAACTTGGTGAAAACTCTCGAAGATTTGCTGATGCTGGTCTTCCGCAATGCCGATGCCTGTATCCCATACCGTAAAGGCGATGGAATCTGCGTCGGTTGCGTTCACATCGATACCAACGGACCCGCCTGAATTGGTGAATTTGATGGCATTATTCAGTAGGTTGACCAGGATCTGTCGAGTTCTGCCAGGGTCTGCCAAAACTGCCCATTCGCGTGAAATGTCCACCGCGCTGAGGTCAATCTCATTTTGTTCCGCTCGGACGGCGACAATGGACTTGGCTTGTGTAACGACGTCTGCAAGACAGATTGCTCGTGGTGCGACGCTAATCTTCGACGAATCGATATTAACGGCATCGAGGATGTCGTTGATGATATTGAGCAGGTGATACGCGGCACCATGGATATCACGGAAATAACTGAGATATCTGGCATTTAGAGAGCCAAATGCTTGCTGAATGGACATTTCGGAAAAGCCAATTATGGCATTTAGTGGTGTCCGTAGTTCGTGGCTCATTTTTCCAAGAAATTCAGTCTTCGCACGTGCTGCCGATCTTGCTTCCTGCAAGGCTCGGTCGAGTTCCAGGTTTCGTTCACGAAGTTCCTTGAGGCTGGATTCCAGAACTTCCTGTGTCTTACGCGCCCGCAATTCTATTTCATATTGACGTGTTACATCGGTGCCGGTGCCGCGATATCCATTGAAACTGCCGGACAGTTCGTCAAACACTGGGACGCCAGTCATCGAAATGCGACGAATCCGACGATGTTTGTCGGGCATCAGGAATATGCGTCCTCGGAATGGCATAAGGGCAGCTGCGAGATCTGGTCGCGCTGGACCGTTCTCCAGGCTTTCCTCAAATTCGCCGATGGAGAAAAGATGACGGCCATTTAATTCCACCGGTGGCGTTTCGAGTGCTTCCGCGATTCGATTAGATACATAAGTTAGATTTAGATTGTGATCTGTCTCCCACACCCAATCCGAAGCTGATCGAATGACATCTTGAAAACGAGCCTCGGACCGCGCGGATTGCATTACCGCTTCGGCTTCAAGCGTTACATCAGTATAGATGCCGCCATAACCAACTAACTCATCACCCTCTAGGATCCTGAAATGGGTCGATCGAAAATGTCTGGTTGATCCGTTGATTTCAGCACTTTGGCGGAGCTTGATGACGTCTTCGCCAGCATTGAGGCGGTCGAAAATTTCGCGCAACTCGAATGGAGCAAGAGGGCTTGGTTGTTCTCGTCTTTCTTGGCTTTGAAATTCAGGGAAAGTCGCTTGCGCAATGTGGTTAAATTCGCTGTTGCGGAAGACGAAATGCCCATCTCGATCCGCGTGGTACATCGGTGGAAGACGTTCGATGAGCGCAGAGGAAAGAAAGCTCCCGTCGTGCGGGGTCGTGTCAGTTTTCGTTGGGTCGGTAACGGGAGGTCGTATCCCAGAAAGCAGCTCCGAGGCTTTGACCTCTCGGTCCTTTTGTTCGGCAAGGTTATAAAGCGTGGGTTTGTCTTCAGGCGTGACCGATGCGCCCGTTATACCGCTTCGTGTTTTGCCGGGGCGCCCCTTAGATTGCCCATCCACACTATTCACTCCCAGGTTTGGATGCAGCTGAATTTTAAAATGCTGCAGCCCTAACCGTTCGACTAACCCATACAACTGCTTGATTTGTGCGTTTCAGATCAAACAGCGACTAATACTAAATACCTTACAGTGGAATTGATTGCTAGCATTTGTGTTGCCCGCAAAAGGATGACGGTACATATATAATCAATGACTGATTACTTGATCTCGCCCGATCCCAAAGACATCAGACTCACCGAACGGGTCAGTGGTGTCGATCATGACGGCCGATCGATCGATACAACGGTCACTGTCGAACGGCCCCTGACATTGTATCTCAATGATCAAGAAATCGTCACGATGATGACTATTGGTGATTACCCTGATTGTCTCGCGGTAGGGTTTTTGTTGAACCAGAATATGGTGCAGCAAGACGATGCCGTTACGGCCATTGATTATGATGCCGAAGTAGAAACGGTTGTTGTCAGGACGGAACGTGAAACCGATTATGAACAAAAATTAAAGAAAAAGACGCGGACCTCGGGGTGTGCTGTTGGCACCGTTTTTGGTGACGTAATGGAGAAGTTTGAGGACATTGCGCTCGATCCGACCGCTGAACTGAAGACTTCTTGGCTCTACACCTTATCAAAAAAAATCAACACGACCCCGAGCCTGTACCTCGAGGCAGGGGCTATCCACGGTTGTGTCTTGTGTGAGCGGGGGACCCCGCTGATTTATATGGAAGATGTTGGCCGACATAATGCCGTAGATAAGATAGCTGGCTATATGTTTCTCAATGGGATCAAACCTGCCGGGAAAATGTTTTATACGACGGGTCGTCTTACTAGCGAGATGGTCATTAAGACTGTCCAAATGGAAATTCCTATTCTCATTTCTCGGTCTGGGTTTACAGCCTGGGGCGTTGAGCTGGCTCGTCAGGCGAACCTCACCTTGATTGGTCGAGCCCGTGGCAAACGATTTTTAGCGCTTGCGGGTGAGAGTCGTATAAATTTTGATGCAAAGCTTGGTGATGTCGATGACGAGCCGACCGGTGTTCAACGTAAGGCAACATCCACCAAAGACGCGGAGTAGGGTGGCCTGGCATGGAATTAAACCTCTGTTGGCGTGGACCAATCCAATCGGGGAATTTTCCAACGGATCCGGACGCTGTCGAATTCCATAATCAGGCTGGCATCTATCTTCGAGCAAAGCTCTATGAGGGTGGGCGAACAATCGCCTATGTCGGACAGTCTGGTCATTTGATCACACGTTTCGATCAGCACTTAACGCGGATTCTTTCGTTGCAGCAGCCATTGCGGGATGAGAGCGGCCTGGTGGTGGATCATGGCATTGCTGTAGATCGGTTCGTCGCGCTTAACAATGCCGCTGCTATTGGGCCTGTGGCGCTTGCAGAGGTTTTGCGTACGCAGTTCTATTTTGCATTGGCTCTAGACGGTTTTGATATCGATTATCTAACGTTGATTGAAGCCATGTTAAAGGCCCGGGCTGAAGAGATGATGCAAGATCAGCCTGAAAATATTCAAGGCATTAATCCAGGAGATTTCGACCACGACCTTATAATCAATTCTGACTTCTCCAACGTAGACGCGGTTGGGCGCCAACTGATTGAAAGCATCATTGGAGAATCCCCCATCGAGATTGCAGCGGCGCAGGAGTATTTTGCAGATGCCGATTGACGGAAGTGTTTGTGGTCTATTGCTGGCTGGCGGCCAATCACGGCGAATGGGCGGTGGTGACAAGTGTTTAAGAGCTCTTGTGGGAAAGACATTACTTATGCGTGTTATCGATTGCGCCCGTCCGCAGGTTGATCACTTGATCCTCAATGCTAACGGCGATCCAAGCCGCTTCGAGGACTATAATTTACCTGTTGTCGGTGATGTCGTTGACGGTTTTGCGGGTCCACTTGCTGGTATCCTCACGGGCATGGAGTGGGTTCGTGACAATCGACCGAAGTGTCAGTGGATGGCCAGTTTTGCCTGCGATGCGCCTTTCGCCCCCAATGATCTCGTTTCCCGGCTATATGACGCTGTTCGGAACGAAAAAGGAGATCTCGCCTGTGGGACTTCAAATGGCCGAGACCAGCCCGTCTTTGGACTTTGGCCAATCGAATTGGCGGAGGACCTTCGAACATCCCTGGTTGAAATGGATATTCGCAAGGTGGACATCTGGACGGCGCGCCATCGTTTGGTTCGTGCAAATTGGTCGACAGATCCCGTTGATCCTTTCCTCAATGTAAATCGACCAGAAGATCTTGCCATCGCAGAAGAGGTTATCTTGACGGATGCGGCCTCGAGGTAGTTTGATCGTGTTATGACGAAGGTCCGTGAAGAAACACCAACCCTGAGGATATTGCTTGGCGCCGCTATAGCCTTGGGCCCTGGCAAAGTTGCTCTTTTGGAAGCCGTTGACCGAACCGGGTCTATTACCGGGGCAGCGCGCGAAATGGGAATGTCCTACCGGCGTGCCTGGAAACTTATCGAAGCAATGAACGGTGATTTCAAATCACCGCTGGTTATCACCAATGCTGGTGGGTCGGGTGGCGGTGGTGCGCAGGTCACCACAGCAGGGTTCGATGCCCTGACGCGTTACCGTTCTATGGAAGACAAGGCAGGAAAAGCTGTTCGGCAGGAAATTTCTAATTTTGCGCAACTTCTTAAGCCGGCCGCCAAAAGAAAATAGCGGTGTTTACTCGGCTGCTGCAGCTCGGGCGCTTTCGACCTTAGCGGCACAGAATTTGAATTCAGGGATCTTACCAAACGGATCGAGTTGAGGGTTGGTCAGGAAGTTTGCCGGTGCCTCCGCATAGCAGAACGGAATAAACACAACCCCCTGCGGAACAGCACGATCAACCCGCGCCTTTAATTCCAAGACGCCGCGACGGGTTGCGACTCGAACCATTTCCCCGGGCCTGACACCCATGTCGCGCATATCTCTGTTATTCAAACAGGCAACAGCTTCTGGTTCGAGTGCATCAAGAACGCTGGCGCGGCGTGTAATCGCTCCCGTATGCCAATGCTCTAGCTGACGCCCGGTGGTTAACACCATCGGATACTCGTCATCCGGCAATTCGGCCGGAGGAATAAAATCGGCGGCGACCATTTTTGCGTGGCTAGAATCTGTGGGAAAGCCGTCACCAAAAACGATCTCGTTTCCGGGGACATCGGGGCCGTCGCACGGATAAGTCACCGCGCTCTCCTGCTCAACACGATCCCAGGTGATGTTTTGCATTGACGGCATGACCTCGGCCATTTCAGTAAAGACTTCGCTGGGATGCGTGTACTGCCAGTCGAGACCTAACCCGCGTGCCATTTCCTGAATGATCCACCAATCTTGCTGGGTATCGCCCTGAAGGGGTAGCGCCTTTCGCCCCATCTGTACTTGACGGTTGGTGTTTGTGACTGTGCCGTCTTTCTCGGGCCAGGCTGAAGCTGGTAAAACAACATCCGCATGGTAGGCAGTCTCAGTCAGAAATATGTCTTGAACGACCAGTGTCTCCAGTTTGGCGAGGGCCTCGCGGGCATGCTGAGCATCTGGGTCCGACATTGCCGGGTTTTCACCCATGACATACATGCCGCGAATATTGCCGGCGTGAACTTCTTCCATAATTTCAACGACGGTCAGGCCCCGTTCTGGGTCAAGCTCTGTGTCCCAGAACTTTTCAAATTTGGACTGAATGTCTTCTTCGGTTACAAGCTGATAATCTGGGTAGAACATTGGCACCAACCCGGCATCGGAGGCGCCTTGAACATTGTTTTGCCCGCGTAAGGGATGAAGTCCTGTCCCTGGGCGACCAACCTGGCCGGTCATCAAAGAAAGATCGATGAGGCAACGCGCATTGTCTGTGCCGTGGATGTGTTGCGAGACGCCCATCCCCCAAAAGATGATTGAGGCATTTGACGTTGCATAGGTTCGAGCGACGGTGCGTAATGTTTCGGCATCGATACCGCAAACCTCCGCCATTTTTTCGGGTGGAAATTCGGCGAGATGCTTCTTTAACTCCTCAAAGCCATCTGTATGCGCTTGGATGTATTGTTCGTCGTAGAGTTCTTCGTCGACGATCACATGCATGATCGCGTTGAGCATGGAGACATCGCCGCCTGGCTTGAACTGCAGCATGTGCGTCGCATGACGTTTTAACGCCTGACCCCGTGGGTCCATGACAATGAGGGTCTTGCCGTCCTTAACTGCCTGCTTAAAAAAAGTCGCTGCGACCGGATGATTTTCCGTTGGGTTGGCGCCAATGACGACAATGACTTCGGCATCTCGGACAGCCGTAAACGGCGCAGTGACCGCGCCCGAACCGATACATTCCATGAGAGCGGCTACCGATGAGGCGTGGCACAGTCTTGTGCAATGATCGACATTGTTCGTGCCAAACCCGGTGCGAACGAGTTTTTGGAACAGGTATGCTTCTTCGTTTGATCCTTTCGCTGATCCAAACCCGGCCAATGCCCCGCCACCGTGGTCATCACGAATTTGGCGCAATCCACCAGCAGCGCGCTCGAGGGCTTCTTCCCAGCTGGCTTCGCGGAAATGGGTTAGCGGATTGGCCGGATCGATATCTTCTGCTGCATTCTTGGGCGCATCATCCTTGCGGATCAACGGGACCGTTAAGCGGTGCGCATGGTGAGCATAATCAAATCCGAAGCGGCCTTTCACACAGAGTCGGTTTTCGTTCGCTGGTCCTTCGCGGCCGGTTACATATAAGAGTTTGTCGTCTTTTAAATGGTACGTCAGTTGGCAACCAACGCCGCAATAGGGGCAGACGGAATCCACTTTGCGGTCGGCCTGTATGCGCCCAGACTGGTCTCCAGCAGTTACTGATTTAGGTAGTAATGCGCCTGTCGGGCACGCCTGTACACATTCGCCGCAAGCGACACAGGTGCTGTCGCCCATCGGATCGTCTAGGTCGAAGACAATCTTTGCTTCTGATCCGCGTTGTGCCATGCCGATGACGTCATTGACCTGAACCTCGCGGCAGGCGCGGACGCACAGCGTACAGTTAATACAGGCATCCAGATTGACAGCCATTGCGGGATGGCTTGGGTCAGCACTCGGCGTTTCTTTCGCTGGGAAGCGGCTCGTCTCAATACCAATCTTGTCAGCCCAGCGCCAAAACCGAGAATCATTGTCGTGATGGGTGCTTCGGTCAGGCTGGTCGGCGACCAGCAATTCGAAAACCATTTTGCGGGCTTTTTTGGCGCGCTCGCTGGCCGTGGTGACAGCCATGCCAGCGGTGGGCGTGCGAATGCATGATGCGGCCAAGACGCGTTCGCCTTCGATTTCGACCATGCAGGCGCGACAATTACCATCCGGTCGATATCCCGGTTCGGGCGCATAACATAGGTGAGGTATCTCGGTGCCAACCCGTTCTGCGACTTGCCAGATTGTCTCATCTGGGTCCGCCGTTACGGTTTTCCCGTCGAGAGTAAATTCGATCTTATCCGCCATGATATCTGCCTGAAACAAACTAAGGCCCCAACCTAGTTTCCGTTAGGCACAGGGTCAATTGATGTGTTGATGACTATCGCACTTTCGCTCGCGAAAACGTTATTGGTGAAACGGTGGAGGGATGCCATGTTCTCTTAGAGTGGGAATATAAGGTCTAATGTCATGCCGATCCGTCAGCACCGTGACTGGGAAATAAAAGAATCAGAGATTACACCGGAGGGTGTCTATCGAGATCGTCGCGCTCTGTTAAAGGTCATGGGTGTTGGTGGGGTAATCGCAGGTGCCGCACCATTGCTGGCCGGCTGTGAAGACGATACGCCAGTGGTTTATGAAAAGGACCCAAGTGCCCCATTGTATCCCGTGAAGCGGAATACCCGGTATAAGCTGGATCGGCCAGAAACAATAGAAAAGCTCGCGACAACCTATAATAACTTCTACGAATTTGGGTCCCATAAGAACATTTGGCGGGCGTCACAGATGTTGCCGTTGCGGCCATGGGAAGTGAAAATTGATGGGCTCGTCGAGAAACCAATTACTCTTGGCATTGATGAACTTCTCAAGAAAATGCCGTTGGAAGAACGGCTCTACAGATTCCGTTGCGTTGAAGCCTGGTCGATGGCAGTGCCGTGGTCTGGTTTTGCCTTGAAAGCTCTGGTGGATCTCGCAAAACCACTTGGTTCTGCTAAATTCTTACAAATGGATACCTTCCATAACCCGAAAGTGGCATCTGGTCAGAATCAAAGCTGGTATCCATGGCCGTACCGCGAGGGGCTGACAATTGCCGAGGCAACAAATGAGCTCGCCTTTATGGCGACCGGCTTATATGGCAAGCCGATCCCTAAGCAAAATGGCGCACCACTGCGATTAGCAGTTCCGTGGAAATACGGCTTTAAATCAGTCAAATCGATTGCCCATTTTACCTTTACCGAGAAAAAGCCACTCACATTTTGGGAAAAAGTAAATTCGGCAGAATATGGTTTCTGGGCAAATGTAAATCCGAAGGTGTCACACCGCCGTTGGAGCCAGGCGACTGAACGCGTTTTGGGAAAATCTGGCCGGGTCGCAACACAGCTGTTCAATGGGTATGGAGAGTATGTTGCTGAACTCTACAAAGGCATGGAAGGCGAACGACTCTATACCTGAGACATGTGATGAGGAGAGCATCGATGAAACGCAACTTTACATCAGTCATAACCGTCTTCTTGGCGCTTGTTTTACTCCCTGTTTCCCCCGCCGGTGCGGCAAGCTATTTCAACAAATCCGGCTGGACGGGCGTCGCTATCGAAGGTGTCGACCCCGTCGCCTATCTTGCTATGCAAAAACCAGTGAAAGGCTCCGGTAAATTTTCCTTCAAATGGAAAGGCGCGACTTGGCGGTTTGCCAGTGCTGAGAATCTCGAACGATTTAAAGCAGCGCCGGAAAAGTATGAGCCGCAATATGGCGGGTTTTGCGCCTACGCTGTCAGTGAGGGATACACCGCTTCTATCGACCCTGAGGCGTGGTCAATCGTAGATGGGAAGTTGTATCTCAACTACTCGAAATCGGTACGTCAGCTATGGTCCAAGGACATTCCTGGACGCATACGCAAGGGTGATCGCAACTGGCCGGGCCTCAAGAGAAAACTCCTGAATTAATCGGTGCTTTCAAATCCAAATAGTCGTGTTGGGTTGTCGACCAGAATTTGTCGCTGCGTATTCTCGTTGCCGGCCCAATCCATAAATTGATCCAACAAATTTCCGTCATTGGGAATAGCCGCTGTTGAGTTAGGGTGCGGCCAGTTGCTGCCCCAAACAATCCGGTCCGGACGGGCCATTATCAATGCGTGGGCATAGGGGGTCATATCGTCATATGGCGAGCCGTCTGCGGAAAGCCGATACCAGCTGCAAATCTTTACCCAACAATTGTCTGTTTCTTTTAGCAAAGTGAGGAGCGTCTGAAAGCCGGGGCTTTGGAGTGTGTCAGGACCACGGACCCTGCCCAGATGATCAAACAAAATATTAGCCGACTGCATCCGGACTCGTGGTGCAAGATCGATCACCTCTTCGATATCTGAGAGATGGAGTAAAATCGCCCATCCGAGCTCATCAATTAAGGGTGCAATTGATTCCAGATGGTCGAGGCGGACAGCACCGGGAGAAAAGGTTGAAAGTCGGATTCCACAAAAGTTTTTGGAAATTAGAAAATCGAGATGATCTTCAAGCGCCTCTCGAGGCATTGCTGCAACGCCTCGGATACGGCCCGCTGATTTTTCAATCGCATCGACGGTTACGGGGTCGATGCCGCCGTAATCCCGTGCCTGAACGAGGACAGCGCGCTCGATACCCAGAACATCGAGCATGTCCTTATATTGTTTGTAACTGGTATCGGGCCCGTCTCCTTTAATTGGATCAATTGGAAAGCGGGTGAACGGGCCGTATAGATGCGCATGTGTGTCACAGCTCAGCGGCGGCGGTCGGGTATTTGGTTTCTTGGGGTGCCAATCAGGTCCGTTGATTAAATCAGTCATCAAGCTGCAGCAGTCAGCCCTATTTCACATCATCGGGAAAATACTTAAAGACGGAGTTCAGCCCGTTGGTTGCAGCCTGACCTAGGCCGCAAATTGAAGCATCTTGCATTGCTTCTGACAGCTCTGCCAACAAAGGTTTGTCCCATGTCGGTTGCTCTAAAAGCTGCACCGCCTTTTCACACCCATTTCGGCATGGTGTGCACTGACCACAACTTTCATCTTCGAAGAACTTCAGGAGATTAAGCGCAACATCACCAGTGGAATCTTCTTCTGATAAAATGATGACAGCGGCTGATCCTATCAGACAGCCATATTGTTCGAGGGTGCCAAAATCCAGTGGCTCACTATCCATACTAGCCGGCAGAATGCCACCAGAGGCCCCGCCAGGGAGATAGCCCTTAAAGGTGTGGCCATCTTGCATGCCGCCGCAATATTCATCGATAAGCTCGCGAACCGTGATGCCCGCATCGGCGATTTTAACGCCGGGTTCATTTACCCGTCCTGAAACAGAAAATGTTCGCAAACCTTTTGATCCGTTACGACCCTTCTCGGTGAACCAGTCGGCGCCTTTCTGAACAAGGTCTCGAATCCAGTAGAGCGTTTCGACGTTATGAATCAGAGTGGGTCGGCCAAACAAGCCAACTTGCGCGGGGAAAGGAGGTTTATGGCGTGGAAGGCCGCGTTTGCCTTCTATTGATTCCAACATCGCGGATTCTTCACCGCATATATATGCCCCGGCTCCACGACGGAGATGAACATGACCAGGCTCAATAAGCCCGGCTGCTTCTAACTTAGGTATTTCCTTGAGTAGGATTTCTCGAACTTCCGGATATTCGTCGCGCAGGTAAATATAGATATCTTCCGCGTCGACAGCCCAGGCCCCAATTAGCATGCCCTCGAGAAAACGGTGTGGGTCGCGCTCCAGAAACCAGCGATCCTTAAAGGTGCCTGGTTCTCCTTCATCGGCATTCACAGCCATCAGCCGCGGGCCGGTTTCCGCCCGGACAAATGTCCATTTGCGCCCTGTCGGGAATCCTGCGCCGCCTAAACCCCGCAGCCCGGAATCATTAAGTATTTCAATTAATTCATCTGGTGTCCGGGAATTGGCCAGGCACTCGCGGAATAACCCATACCCTCCATCTTTTTCGTATGACTCGAAGTTCACATAATCCGGCAAACTCCCATGTAGTGCTCCATTTGCCGCGACCGCCAACGTGGTTTCCGAGGTGGCCGGGGCTATTTGCGTATGTCCGATGGCGACAGCAGGTGCCTTGTCGCAGGCCCCCATGCACGGCGCTCGCAAAACGCGGATGTCGGCACTAGCATTTTTTGAAAGAGTAGCGATCAATTGCTCGGCGCCCAGCATTTCGCATGTGACGCTGTCGCACACGCGGATCGTCACCGGTGGGGGATGGTTTGCTTCATCTGTTACGACATCGAAGTGGGCATAAAAGGTAGCGACCTCAAAAACCTCTGTTAGCGCCATTTTCATTTCGTCAGCAAGGGCGACGAGATGGTCCGCAGACAGGCATCCATATTTATCTTGAATTAAATTTAGGTGTTCGATGAGCATATCTCGATTGCGGGGTAGTTCACCGAGAAGAGCGACAACCTGATCTTGAGCATCTGTATTAAGCTGACGTCCTTTGGGGTGCGGAGCGCCACGTCCACCACGTCCCGGGTGGGAATGTCTTTTCACAGATTTTGTATCGGACATATTTTATGTTCTTACCTAACTTTGCGGAGCGTTACGCATTGCATTCTGTAAGCTAGTTGTTAACGGCTACGACGCAATTATTCCAGATAAACCCACAATTTGGCCATTATTGTCCATGATCTTCCACTATTAAGATCATGGAGATGACGTCGCTGTTAATCAACTCTTTACCCTGGTGCTCAAAATTGACAGTAATTCGGTTTCCGATCGCAGACTGGACTTGGCCGAGGCCCCAGTCATCACGGTTGGGATGACGTACAAGGACGCCAGGTACAAATTCTTCATTCATCGCGGTTTCCGGTGAGAAGTTTTGGGCAGAGTATCGAAATTTTATTGTGTTGCCATACTCGTTGTAGCGTCTTGATGAGTTATAGACGGTGAGTAAAGGAGTGAAAGATTATGTCACATGATTTTCCGCAGCGTGTTTCCGAACTGCTTTGTTCGAGACTCTGTCATGACTTAATTAGCCCAACTGCCGCAGTCAGCAATGGTTTGGAGTTGCTGGAGGACGAGTCTGGTGGGATCGATGAGGGGGTCATGTCGCTCCTGTCCTTCAGTATTAAGCAAGCAGCAGCCCGTCTGATGTTTTTCCGAATTGCTTATGGGCTTGGGGGTGAAAATGCCGATGCGTTATCCCTTAAAGAAACATCTGATCTTGTAGATGGGATAATTGAAGACGATAAAATTAACGCTAATTTGCCGAGCAGTGACGAGCCTTTGGGTAGGATCGGCGTTAAGGTTTATCTGAATTTGGCGTTTCTGGCTCTGGAAACGCTTCCAAATCGCGGGAATTTGGCTATAGAGATTCAAAAATCTGACGCGATTATTATTACCGCAATAGCGAGCGGTGCAGGCACGGGGCTTCGTCCTGAAGTGGCAGAGGCGCTGAAGCCTGAAATTGAGATCGATTCCCTAACAGCCCGTTCTGTACAGGGCTATTTTACGGCGTGGTTGTGCAAGTCCGCTGGGGGAAAGCTCATTGTAACTGAAACACCTGACAGCGTTTCCCTGAATGTAGAATTGCCACTCTAGAGCCATATCCTCCCGTTAAGGTTGAAGCACAGGGCCGAAACCGATTTATCGGATTCGGCGAGCATAGAGATTTCGACACTTTACGGCTTTTTAAGCAATTTCCCTGAAAATCCATTTGACTGACCCCTAATCGGGGTGCGGGGACTTTTTTTGCGGCAATACTGCAGGCGGACAGATGGACGATCTTTTAAGCGAATTTTTGACGGAAACGAATGAAAGCCTTGAAGAACTTGACGTCGAGGTCGTGCGTCTCGAACAAGAGCCAAATGATCCAGAGCTGCTTTCTAGTATTTTTAGACTTGTCCATACTATCAAAGGCACATGCGGCTTCTTGGGGTTGCCCCGTCTAGAGTCTGTCGCCCATTCAGGTGAAAACATTCTCGGTAAGTTTCGAGATGGTGAATTGCCGGTTACGCCAGAAGCGGTAACCCTGATTTTTGAATCCCTCGACCGTATTAAGTCGCTCATGGCGGCATTAGAGGAAACACAGGCGGAACCTGATGGTGATGATGCCGATTTAATTTCCCGATTGAACGCCATGGCAGAAGGCGCCGCGCCACCTCCGGCGGCTGCGGCTCCAATGGAAACTGTAGTAGAAGAAGCTCCTGCTGAAGAGGAATCTGTCGCACAGTCGCCAGTAGAAACTACTGAGTTAATACCGGAAGCAGCCGAAGTTTCTGGGGAACCGTTAGTGAACCAACTTGGTGGCATCTCGATGGTGGATGCCAGCATTGAGACTTTGTTCCGACATCTTCTGAAGGACGACGAACTCACACCGTTCTTCGACGGGCTGGAGATGATGATTTTCCAAGCCAAAATGGTTGAGTATTTCACATCGGTTCTGGGCGGGCGGGACAAGTATACAGGTGATATCCAGGAGGAGTTCCGACCTTTAGCTGGACAAGGCCTATCCGATCCGCATTTCGACAAAATGGTCGCTTGCCTACAAACAGCTCTGAATGAATTAGAGATTGATGGTGCTTTGGCAACAGCGGTCGTTGCAGCATTTGATGGAATCCGAGATACGTTGCTGTGTAAAGCAGAGATGGAAGCCAAGGCCGCCGCCGCGGCAGCAGCAGCGGCAAAACAAAAAGCTGAAGAGCCCGATGCCGCGCAAAAAGAAGCGGTCGCCGTTGTTCAATCCGTGCGTGTTAATGTCGACATGCTGGAAAACTTGATGACCATGGTGTCGGAACTTGTTTTGTCACGAAACCAGCTCTTACAGATGGTTCGCAAGTATGAAGACAGCGAAATTTCGACGCCATTACAACGCCTTAGCCTGATTACGACTGACCTTCAGGAAGGCGTTATGAAGACCCGGATGCAGCCGATCGGCAACGCATGGAGCAAGATTCCGAGGATTGTGCGCGATCTGTCCCTAGAACTCGATAAGAAAATCGAGCTCGAAATGCTAGGTGCAGATACTGAGTTAGACCGACAAGTCCTCGAAATGATCAAGGATCCACTGACACATATGATCCGGAACTCTGGTGATCATGGGATAGAACAACCTGCGGATCGTGTTGCAGCCGGAAAGCCGGAGACCGGAAAGGTAGTGCTGAATGCCTATCATGAAGGCGGTCACATCATTATTAAAATTCAGGATGATGGACGCGGTATCGCCATAGAAAAGGTGCGTGAAAAAGCGATCGCGAATGAGTTGGCGTCTGCGGCTGAGTTAGATGCGATGTCGCCTAAACAAATTATGCAATTCATTTTCAAGGCTGGATTCTCGACCGCTGAGAAGGTGACGAATGTCTCGGGGCGTGGCGTCGGAATGGATGTCGTGCGCACGAATATTGAGAAAATTGGCGGCAATGTCGAACTACAATCCGAACCCGGTGTTGGATCGACTTTTGTCGTTAAAATTCCGCTCACGCTAGCAATCGTCTCAGCGCTGATTGTTGAATCCGGTGGAGAACGGTTTGCCGTTCCACAGCTTAGTGTTGATGAGTTGGTAAGGGTGTCGGATGAATCAGAACATAGAATAGAGCAAGTCAATGACACGCCGGTGTTGAGACTTCGGGATACCTTGTTGCCTCTCGTCGATTTGAATGAAGTTCTCGGATTGAAGAAAGCTGAGAAAATCATTGATGAAGAAGCGGTCGAGTAGTCTGACGGCGATGATGTGGCGGGCGAGGAAACATTCATTGTTATCCTGAGATCCGGTGTTTCCAGTTTTGGCGTCATCGTTGATCAGGTTTTTGAATCTGAAGAAATTGTCGTCAAACCAGTTACCCCTGTGCTCCGGGAAATTTCAATTTTTTCCGGCAATACCATTCTCGGTGACGGTAGCGTGATTATGATTCTCGATCCTAACGGTATCGCTGAAGCGATGGGTGAATCCATGCAAAGTGAAGCTGCTGCAATTGACGAGGACGCCCGTCGCGCGCAGGAGCTGGCTGCTGCAGAACGTTCTGCAATTCTTGTCTTCAAAGCCGGTAATGAAGAAAGTCGGGCAGTTCCTTTTGCGCTTGTCGCGCGTCTGGAAGAAATCGACGTCGAGACAATCGAAGAAAATGATGGTGTTCCGGTTGTTCAATATCGCGGTCGATTGATGCCCCTTATTGAGGTCTCTGATGGATTTGAGCGGGCAGTAGAAGGCCGGCAGCAGGTAGTTGTTTTCGCTGATGGCGAACAAAGCATGGGTCTTATGGTCGATGAAATTGTCGATATCGTAGAGGACCGCCTTGATATCGAGTTGGCCTCTGCTCGTACGGGTGTGCTTGGGACCGCGGTGATTGGTAGCAAGGCAATTGATGTTATCGACACAGCTTACTACCTCGAGAAGGCGTTTGGAGATTGGTTTAGCGCTCACGGAAACCCTACGACAGTGGGAGGAGACCGGCCTAGTAACAAAGTACTGTTAGTCGATGACAGCCCTTTCTTCCGTAATTTATTGACGCCGTTACTATCCGTCGCAGGATATGAGGTTACCGCTGTTGAGGGCGGTGAGGCAGCCTTGTCATTAAGGGATGCTGGTCGCGATTTCGATGTCATTGTGAGCGACATTGAGATGCCGGGTATGAACGGGTTCGAACTCGCAAACGAGATCCGAACGAACGGGCCCTGGACAGACACCCCTCTAGTGGCGCTCTCATCTTTCTCTACGAGAGCCGATCTGGAGAAGGGCCGCAACGTTGGTTTCCGGGATTACATCGTCAAACTTGATAGGGAGGCGTTGCTCGACTCTCTATCCCACACATTAGCGATAGTTCGAGGTGCAGCATGAACGATGCGGGAAATGATACGACCGTCGAGACACGGGAATTTGTGACCATAATGGTCGGGGAACAGCTTTGTGGTATCGATGTTCTAAAAGTCCATGATGTTTTAGGACCACAAAAAATTGCACGCGTTCCCCTGGCATCATCTGAGGTAGCAGGTCTCCTGAATTTGAGGGGAAAGATTGTCACGGCCATCGACTTGCGTCGCCGCCTCGGTGTTGAAGACAGACCCGAAGGCGAAGACGGTATGAGTGTCGTCGTCGAGCGGCGAAATGAGCTCTATAGTCTGGCGGTTGATTCCGTTGGAGAAGTTCTCCGCTTGCCAGCCGACAAATTTGAACCCAATCCCGCGACGCTTGATTCTACATGGCGCCAGTTTTCTGAGGGTGTTTACCGATTGGAAGAAGGCGTCCTGGTTGTGATCGACGATGACAGTTTGTTGGATTATGGCGGGGCCCCGGTTGCGGCCTAATAGAAAAATGCAGGAAGGGCGGAGGATCACGATATGAAATCTTGTCTTATTGTCGACGATTCCAAAGTTGTGCGAATGGTCGCACGTAAAATTTTGGAAGAGCTTGGTTTCGAAATAAGTGAAGCCGTAGATGGTCAACAAGCGCTTGATAGCTGCAAGGGTCAAAAGCCTGATGCTATTCTGCTCGACTGGAACATGCCGGTTATGAATGGAATTGAGTTTTTGAAAGAATTAAGAATTACGGCGGGGGGAGATAGTCCGAAGGTCGTATTTTGCACAACAGAAAATGATATGGCCCATATTACCGAAGCAATTAAAGCTGGTGCTAATGAGTACATCATGAAGCCATTTGATAGTGACATCATCCAAACGAAATTTGCACAGGTAGGTATCCTTTAATGTCGTCACTAAGTGATCGTTCCGAAAACCGAGTCGAGGCAGATGTGTGTCGGGTAATGGTTGTCGATGATTCGGCGGTGATTCGCGGCTACTTTCGCCGGGCACTTGAATCCGACCCAGGGATAAAAATTGTTTCTTCCGCCGGCAATGGTGCTATCGCTGTTGAAACACTGGCGCGCGAGCCTGCTGATGTAATCGTACTTGATATTGAAATGCCGGTTATGGACGGCCTAACGGCTTTGCCAAAATTGCTGGAGGTCGATCCATCTGTAAAAATCGTGATGGCATCAACACTTACCCTCGCGAACGCAGACGTCAGCCTGAAGGCATTGTCGATCGGGGCTGCCGATTATGTTGCGAAGCCTACGACGTCTGCAGATTTACATTCCGCCGAAGATTTTAAGCGTGAATTGATTGAAAAAGTTAAGGGTCTTGGAGCCGCAAAACGAACGGGATCAGATGACCCTCGGCAGCCTATGAGACCGACGACTGACATTGTAGTACCAACGAATTCAACGAGTTTTGAAACTCGTACGCCGCCAACGTTACCGCCGACTATCGTGGGAATTGGTAGTTCTACTGGTGGTCCGCAGGCTTTGATGACTGTGATTAGCAGCTTGCCGTCTAGCTTTGATCTGCCAATTCTCATTTCGCAACATATGCCGGCGACTTTTACTGGTATTCTTGCACAACATATTTCGAAAGCGGCGGATAGAGACGCGCGTGAAGCCGAAGACGGTGAAATCGTCCAGCCCAACAGAATTTATATCGCACCGGGCAATTTCCATATGATTGTCGAAGGCTCAGCGGTTGAGCCAGTCATACGCCTTAGCCAGGACCCGCCAGAAAATTTTTGCCGACCAGCGGTTGATCCGATGTTCCGGAGCTTGGCCCAAGTGTTTGGTCAAAAGCTCTTGTCAGTCATATTGACAGGTATGGGGCATGACGGACTCGAAGGTAGTCGTGTGGTGGTTGATGCCGGTGGTGGTCTGATATCGCAAGACGAGGCTACGAGTGTTGTGTGGGGTATGCCCGGCGCCGTAGCAACAGCAGGCCTGTGCAGCGATGTGTTGCCAGTTGATCAAATCGCAGCACGAATTGCTGCATTGTGTGGAAGGTAAGTCGCGTGAAAAAGGAAGACTTTGAGTTTCTCTGCGCCTATCTGAAAACTGAATCAGGCTTGGTGCTGACAGAAGAAAAAACCTATCTGGTTGAGAGCCGACTTGTGCCCGTTGCGCGGAAGAGAGGGTTGGCCGACCTGGACGAGTTGATTGGCGTAGTGCGCAGCAAACGCGACCCCGACCTCAACAAAGAAGTCATTGAGGCGATGACGACTAATGAATCATTCTTCTTTCGGGATGTTAAACCGTTTGAGAGCCTTAAATCGGCGGTAATGCCGGTGATCTCTAGTGCTAGGAAAGCCGGTGGTGCTTCTAAAATTCGGATATGGAGTGCCGCCTGTTCCAGTGGGCAAGAGCCTTATACCATTGCGATGGTGCTAAAAGAAAATCCGGAGCTGCTGCAAGGCCTGGATTTTGAAATTGTCGCGACTGATCTTTCGACGGAAATCTTAGATAAGGCGAAAGAGGGTTTGTATACGCAATTTGAGGCGCAGCGAGGCATGCCAATTGAATTGCTTGTGAAATATTTTGAACAGGTTGGAGAACAATGGAAGATCGATGAGAGCTTGCGCAGCATGATCTCATTCCAGCCGTTGAACTTGTTGTCTAATCTCAATGCTTTGGGACGATTTGACATCGTATTTTGCCGAAATGTTCTCATCTATTTTGATGCGGAAACGAAAGGCGAAGTGTTAGGGCGCATGAGACGGCAGATGCCGGAAGACGGTTTTCTTTTTCTTGGTGGTGCTGAGACAGTTGTTGGGGTCTCTGATGCTTTTAAAACGGTGCCAGGTGAACGAGGGGTTTATACGTGCTCAGATGCCCCTGCTCCAGCGGCGGTAATTCCGACTCCTATTGCTAAGATCGCCTGATCAAATCTTGAGCATTTTTATGCAATAAAAACGCCGCGGTTGATGCCGCGGCGTTTTATTTTGTCCTTGCTATCGTCGAAGACCTAAGCGGTAGCAGATACCGGTTCGATAATGTCTTCCTCGATATCTATGTCACCAGCGCTTGCCGGTGGATCGCGAAGGACATATCCACGTCCCCAAACAGTCTCGATGTAATTGTCGCCGCCGGTAGCACCAGAAAGTTTTTTCCGCAATTTGCATACGAAGACATCAATTATTTTGAGTTCTGGTTCGTCCATGCCGCCATAGAGATGATTAAGAAACATTTCCTTAGTCAGCGTTGTCCCTTTGCGGAGAGAGGAGTTCAAGAATTCCATATTCTTTGCCGGTCAGGTGAAGTGGCTGACCATTTACTTCAACAGTTCGCGTATCGAGATTAACGGCTAGTTTGCCCGTTTTAATGACCGATTCAGAGAAACCTTTAGACCGCCGAACGACTGCTTGGATACGCGCGATCAACTCACCTTTGTCAAAAGGTTTCGTCAGATAATCGTCTGCCCCGAAACCTAAACCCTTCACTTTTTGATCCGGTTCGCTCAGGCCAGAAAGAATAAGAATTGGCGTTCTCACTTTTGCAGACCGTAGACGGCGCAGAACCTCGTAGCCATCAATATCCGGTAACATGAGATCCAGAATAATTAGGTCGTAATCGTACAATTTCCCGATTTCCAACCCATCTTCACCAAGGTCCGTGCAATCACACACATAACCCTCGGCTTTTAGCATCATTTCTACGGACTTTGCTGTCGCAGTATCGTCCTCAACCAGTAAGACGCGCATTTATTACCCCTTTTGTCGAGCGAGCGTTTATTAACGTTAACCTAAGTTTGCACCGTGATGGTTAACAAATCGTATACCGATCACGTTGCCCAGTCTTTTTTTTACTGTTCTTAAACTTCCATCCTGGATGATGTTCTTATCAGTGATTGTGAACTAAATCACTGTTTTAAAAAGAAAAATCTACCTCACCTCTTAAAGACAACTGGAAAACATCTTTGTGTCTGCGTTAAAAGCACTCGTTAATGAAATTTCTGAAATTTCTGATGTCCGAATTTACGGTCGTGTAACAGCTGTACTCGGCATGATGATCGAGGTTGGGGGAATGTCTGAGACATTCTCTATTGGCGATCTTTGCTCTGTCATCGCGCGTGATGACCGTAAAATCTTATGTGAAATCACAGGTTTTCGGGACGGCAATGCGTTAATGATGCCCTTTCAACCTCTTGAAGGTGTTGGTCTCGGTTGCAAGGTGTACCGACTGTCCGGCCGGCCGACTATTCGGCCTCATCGATCCTGGCTTGGTCGCGTTGTTAACGCCCTCGGTGAGCCGATCGATGGCAAGGGACCGCTGCCGCAGGGTATGATCCCCCAGCCTTTGCGGGTTAAGCCGCCGCCAGCCCACCGACGGAAACGGGTGGGTGGCAAGATCGATCTTGGTATTCGTGCCCTGAACACATTTGTTACGTGTTGTCGCGGCCAACGCATGGGCGTTTTCGCGGCATCAGGTGTCGGTAAATCGGTTATGCAGTCGATGGTCGCACGTTTCACATCCGCAGACGTGAATGTCATCGGCTTGGTTGGTGAACGGGGACGAGAAGTGCAGGAGTTCTTGCATAATGATCTCGGCCCAGAAGGGCTCGCACGAAGCGTAGTATTCGTTGCGACATCGGATGAATCAGCTCTTATGCGACGTCAAGCGGCAGATATGACATTGGCAATTGCTGAGTTTTTTCGAGATCAAGATGCTGATGTTTTATGCATGATTGACAGTATTACGCGTGTGGCCATGGCCCAACGCGAAATTGGTCTTTCTATGGGCGAGCCACCAGCTAATAAGGGTTATACCCCGACTGTGTTTGCCGAACTCCCCAAGTTGCTTGAACGTGCTGGTCCCGGAGAAGGCGAAGGCACGATCACGGGATTGTTTAGTGTTTTGGTAGAAGGTGATGACCACGATGAGCCGATTGCCGATGCGGTTCGATCAATCCTCGATGGCCATATTGTTCTGGAGCGGGCTATTGCTGAGCGCGGGCGCTACCCTGCAATCAACATTTTAAGAAGCGTTTCGCGGACCATGCCCGACTGTAATTCGCCTGAAGAGACGGCGCTGATTACGAGGGTGAGATCGATGGTGTCTCGATATGAAGATATGGCCGAAATGATCCGACTTGGTGCTTATCAAGCAGGTTCTGATCCAGCGACTGATGAAGCAATTTACTATCGCGATCAATTGGAAGCCTTCCTTTCTCAAACGAAGGAAGAACAGACGGACATTCCGATGGGGTTTGAAATGCTAGCTGAAATAGTTAATGGGGAAACAACGTGAAGGGGATGCAGACACTCATTCGCATGCATAAGGCGAAAATGGAGGAAGAGCAAAAAAAACTATCTGCTCTCGAAGCGGTGGCGAACGGTTTCACCAACGAGATCGCCGAGCTTCACAATAGTGCGGAGCGTGAATCTTCTGCGGCCGCTGCGAACCTTGAAACGGGTCATATGTTGGGTGACTATATTCAGGCAACAATAGAACGTCGGAAAACACTCGAACATTCGCGTTCAGAAGTGGAGTCCGCGATTGCCGCTATACGGGGCACAATCGCTGAGGCTTTTCGTGAATTGAAACGATTTGAGATTATCGAAGAGCGAAGGCTGAGCCAGGAACGTCAGCATACGCAGAGACGACAATCTAATGCGGAAAACGAACTGGGATTATCTATTCATCGTCGTAAGTCAGCCGGCCTCGTATAGGCGTGCTCTGAACAGCGGCCAATTCAGTCCTTTGGAAATTTATATCTGGCCTAGCGTTTTAATCTTAACGCGCGGGTGAACCTCATTCTGTGACATGACTGTCGTTGGCGGCCGGAACCGTTCTACGATAGAGCGCACGAAGGGTCGAATAGCCGGGCTGGTGAGAAGAGCAGGAGATTCTCCAAGCATAGCGAAGCGATCAAATGTCTCACGCACCTGCGCAATAAACTCCTGTAATTTGCTTGGCGGCATAGAAATTTGAGCTTCGTCACCCTGGCCAATAATTGCATCTGCGAAGGCTTGTTCCCATTCAGGTGACATCGTCACAAGTGGAACATATCCACCATCGCCAGCGGCTATGTTGCTGATTTGCCGGGAGAGCCTAGTACGGACATGTTCGGTGATCATTGTGGGGCTTTGGGAGAAAGTGCATGCCTCCGCAATCCCTTCAAGGATGGTGCTGAGGTCTCTGATGCCGACCCGTTCCCGCAGTAAATTTTTCAAAACGCGCTGAATTGTGCTTACAGATATTTGTGATGGCACAATATCTTCGACCAGCTTCTTATGCTCCGGCGCTAGTTCATCTAGTAATTTCTGCGCTTCTGCATAGCTGAGCAGGTCTGCCATGTTGTCTTTGATTACTTCCGTTAAGTGGGTTGTCACCACGGTCGAGGGTTCAACAACTGTACAGCCACGGAAAGTCGCCTCTTCTCGCTGATCTTCGCCGACCCACATTGCGGGTAAACCAAAGGTTGGTTCTGTCGTCGCTTCCCCCGGAAGGTCAATGGCCTCACCTCGAGGATCCATGACCAAAAGCATTTGAGGTCGGAGTTCTCCGCGGGCCGACTCGATCTCTTTAATACGAATGACGTAACTGTTCGCCTCGAGCTGCATATTATCTTGAATACGGACGGAGGGCATGACAAAGCCAACCTCGTTTGCGAGTTGTCGCCGTAAACCGCGAATTTGCTGGGTTAATCCGGCGCCTGCTTCGCTATTTACCAATGGCAGGAGGCCATATCCCAACTCCACGCGAACTTCATCCATTTGCAGGGCCGAGCTAATTGCTGCTTCCGCTGCTTCGGGGTCGTCGTCCGATATCACGCCTTGCTCGGGGGCATCTTCCACGACTTCGGGTTCCTGTTTTCGTAAATACCAGGCCATGCCACCACTGATGCCGGCGAGGCCTAGGAAGGGGAGCATTGGAATGCCCGGCAGGATAGCCAAACCCGTCATGAGAAAGGAGACAAGACCGAGCGCTGTTGGGTAGCCACCGAGTTGACCAAGGACAGCTTTGTCAACGGAGCCAACAATCCCCGCTTTGGATACGAGCATACCAGCAGCGACTGAGACAATAATGGCGGGAATCTGCGAAACGAGCCCGTCTCCGACCGTCAATAAAGTATATGATTTGGAAGCTTCGGCGAGGGTCAGCCCTTCTTGAGCCGTGCCAATGATGATGCCACCGACGACATTGATAAAGGTAATGATTAGGCCTGCGATGGCGTCACCGCGGACAAACTTGGCTGCACCGTCCATTGAACCAAAGAATGTCGTCTCGTCTTCCAGTTCCTTACGTCGCGCCTTGGCTTCCCCTTCGTCGATCAAGCCGGCCGATAAATCAGCGTCGATCGCCATTTGTTTTCCCGGCATAGCGTCTAGACTAAATCGGGCAGCGACCTCGGCGATACGTCCTGAGCCTTTGGTAATCACGACGAAGTTAACGAGAACCAGGATGGCAAAAATGATAATACCGATGACGAAATTGCCACCCATAACGAAATTGCCAAAAGCTTCAATAACGTGTCCAGCGGCGCCGGTCCCCTCATGTCCATGAGAAAGGGTAAGCCGGGTCGATGCTAAATTTAGAGCGAGACGCGAGACGGTAGCGATTAACAAAACAGTTGGAAATGAACTGAATTCAAGCGGTTTTCCGATGAACATCGCGGTCATCAGGATGAGGGCTGAAAACGTGATAGATGCTGCTAGGGCAAAATCCAACATCCATTTGGGCATTGGCAGAATCAGGATAACAAGAATTAGGACAACGCCGAGGGCGAGAGCAATATCTCCGCGAAACAGCGTCTTGATAAGTCCACCAAAAAGCGGCGCATTACTCTCGCCATTTATTGCATCTGGACTAATTGACGTAGCGTCGGTCGCTAGCTCTGGTTCAGCCATCCTGTTTCCGTACCTGAATAAATCTGTCTTGTGTGCTCAAGAGTAGGGGCTGGTTCGGATCTATAGCTGAGCCCGGTCAAATTCATTTGGCATGGGAACAGACACGCCGGATTGAGAATATTGCTTGAGCTTGTTGCGTAACGTACGGATGGAAATGCCGAGAATGTTTGCTGCATGGGTTCGGTTTCCCAGACAGTGATATACGGTGTCGATGATTAAATCGCGCTCGACGTCAGACATTTTGCGTCCGACGAGTGAACGAACGTCGGTTCGGGTTTCCCCATCCGAAACAGGCTCAACCGACTCACTTTGCGCGTCAGGCGCAGCTGCTTGCTCATCCCGAATTGAGTTGGACAGGATAATAGCTTGAGGATCAATTTCTTCGCCTTGAGCAAGCAATACGGCACGATGCATGGTATTTTCTAACTCGCGCACATTGCCCCGCCAATCGTGCCCCGACAGTTTTTGTTTGGCATCGATTGAGAGCGGTTTGAACGGGACCCCGTTTACTTCAGCGTATTTCTTCAAAAAATGTTTGGACAAAATTTCAATGTCCAGCGGACGTTCTCTGAGGGGCGGCATAGCGAGGCTAATGACATTGAGGCGGAACAAGAGGTCCTCTCGAAATGTGCCCTTTCGGACCTCATCCTCTAAGTTTCGGTTAGACGTCGCGATCAATCGGATATCAACTTGGATCGGATCGCCGCCACCAACGCGGTCTATTTCCCGCTCTTGAATAGCGCGCAGTAATTTTGCCTGCAGCCGTGGATCCATCTCACTAATTTCATCCAGCAAGAGTGTCCCGCCATTGGCTTCTTCAAATTTACCGACTCTGCGGGCGATAGCGCCTGTAAAAGCGCCCTTTTCATGACCGAACAGCTCCGATTCCAGAAGGTTTTCAGGAATTGCGGCACAGTTAACTGAAATAAAGCTTTTCTTTGCCCGGCGACTTTTTTGATGAACCAGCCGTGCCATCAGCTCCTTACCAGTACCGGATTCCCCGGTAACAAGAATACTGGCCTCGCTCGGTGCTACCTGGGCGGCAAGCTTGAGCACTTCTGACATTTTCGGATCACGATAAATGATCTCGGTACTCTCTTCTGTCACCGCTTCTAGAACAGCAGCGATCAATTCAGCATCGGGTGGCAATGGTATATATTCTTTGGCACCTGCCTTAATGGCTCTAACCGCTTCAGAAGCATCATTTCCGATACCGCACCCAACGACGGGGACATTAATTCTCTCCAACGTGAGACCCGAGATGAGGGTGGCGATATCCAAACTGGCATCGGCCATGATCATGTCCGCGCCCTGGCCAGACCTTAATGTCTGCATCGCAGACTCTATGTCTTCAGTGTGGGAAACAGTCGCTCCGCGGGCGATCGCGATCTGGCTTGCAGCGCCAATTTGACCATTCAGAGATCCGATAATAAGTAGTCGCATGACGCAGACTTCCTTTCGACAGCAATCAATTAAAATACTGAATACGTTTGGCTGGCGGCAGCATGGCGTTCAGTAACATTTCGAGTCGGCGGGGATTTTCTTTCCGACAGACCGACTCGGCGGCCAACATACATACATTGGCGACAAGCATTTCTTCCGCTGTATTGCGTTCAAGCTTTGTGGCCATCGGCGCAAACACCATATTGGCGAGAACCGCGCCATAGAATGTCGTGAGGAGGGCCACTGCCAACCCTGGACCAATCGATGCGGGGTCATCTAGGTTGCCGAGCATTTGAACCAACCCGATGAGCGTTCCGATTAACCCCATTGCGGGCGCTATTTCTGCCGCTTTACGAAGGATGTTTGCGCTTCTGGCGTGGCGATCTGCGGTTTGATTGATTTCACGTTGCAAAACCGCATGAATTTCTTCTACTGGAATTCCATCGACTGCCATTGTCACGGCCTTATGCATAAAAGGCTCGTCGTTAAAGTCTTCAAGAATTTGGTCGAGCCCAAGAATGCCACGCTTCCGCGATAGCTCCGCCAATCGCAGCATATGCAGGGCAGTTTTCCCGGCATCCGGTACAGCATGAAATAGCGCTTTGAAGGCAATTTTAGGCAATCGGCCCATTTCACCGAGCGAGAAACAAATCGTGGTGACCCCAAAAGTGCCGCCAACGACAATCAGAATTGCCGGGGTTTCGATAAAAGCTGTCGCGGATCCACCAAAATACATCGCGGCGACGATTAGCCCAAATCCTGCGATCAGCCCTAAGATAGTAGCGAGATCAAATCGCGAACGCGGTTTCGTTATTTGCCTTAAATATTCATTGGCGACGGATTTACTTGCTTGTGCTCTAGCCATTATCAACCCTTAACTTAGTCGCTCTGATTTAATGATCTCCGTCATCGTTACGCCGAGCCGCTCTTCGACAACAACGACCTCACCCCGCGCGACAAGGCGATTGTTGACATAAATGTCGATGGCTTCGCCGACCTTACGATCAAGCTCGACGACAGCACCGCGGCCAAGTTTGAGTAGTTGACTGACCTGCATCTGCGATTTTCCGAGAACCGCGGAAAGTTGCACCGGTATGTCGTAGACGGCTTCGAGGTCCTTGCCATTCCGCATCGGCTCCATGACTTCTTCCTCAGAGAGCAGATTTTCCCCGTCACCACCTATTTCTGCCGGAAGGTCGCTAAGATCCAGGGTTTCATCGCTATCGACCGGTATCTCATTGTCATCTGACATTTCTTCCATCGCTGCGGTCATGTCATCATCTGACGTCGCTTCCTCAACAGCGATTTCCGCTTCTTCTTCATCAGCCATTTGATATCTCCTCTGGCGTCGTAACGTCCTCTACAGTGTCGGGATCCGAGGACGGATAATTAATCCCTGATTTATACCGTTCCAGCGCTGTATCTATTTCTGCCCACAAGTTGTGGGTTTCGCGCTCCGCGCCGCCATCTGCCCACTCAATACGACAATCTGACGGGGCCAAATCGGCCTCGGCTAATAAAATGACGTCGCCTGAATACCCACTTTGGCCTTTCAGCTCGTTCATCTGTTGTTGCAGAGCATCAAGATTTTCCGGATGGAGCCGGATCACCAGGCGAGGCTCTTCCAACAACTTAGGCAGCAGGTCGGAAATGACGGCAATAACCGTATTAAGCGAACCTTCGAGCAATGTTGCTTCGACGACCTTGCGAATTACAGCTTCCGCAATCTCTGTCACGTCTTGTTGTGCCTTCTCGACGACGGACGCATATGTTGGGGTAAAAGCAGCGAAACTATCGACTGTGCGTTCGAAGGTTTCGGCGGTTGCTTGTTCAATCGATGCTTGGGCATCCGCCATGCCGGACTGATAGCCTTCCTCCCGGGCGGCTTGTTTTGCTGCTTCGAGTTCCTGCTCGGAAAATGTTGGCAGAACGGGTTGCTCGTCCGGTAGGTGGTCTTCGATGTCTAAGACAGCGTCAAAGGCGTTTTCAAACCTGAATTTTGTTGTGGCTTCAGTCATATCTTTGCGCCGTCTAATAGACGAGTTCGTCCTCGCCGCTATTATCTGAAATCACAATTTCGCCCTTACCCGAGAGATCCTTTGCGGTATTCACCAAATGAGACTGTGCCTCATCGACATCTTTGAGACGCACAGGACCCATGGTTTCCATGTCTTCACGAAGAATTTTGGCGCCACGTTCTGACATATTGGAGAAGAATAGGTCGCGGAGTTCTTCCGATGCTCCTTTGAGGGCAATGCCCATCTTGGCATTGTCGACGCTTCGAATAAGGGTCTGTACGCCACTGGGATCCAGTTTTCCAAGATCTTCGAACGTAAACATGAGCGCTTTGATTTTTTCGGATGCATCCCGACTGCGTTCCTCGAGTGCATCGAGAAATTTTTCTTCGTTTTGACGTTCAAGATTGTTGAAAATCTCTGCCATCATTTCATGAGCGTCCCGTCGATTTGTTCGAGCTAAGTTGCTCATGAATTCTGTGCGGAGTGTTTTCTCAACACCCTCAAGAACTTCTTTTTGGACGACTTCCATCCGCAACATGCGCATGACGACTTCCATAGCAAAATCGTCGGGCAACATTTCAAGGACGCGCGCAGCATGATCAGCTCGAATTTTTGAGAGAACCACGGCAACGGTCTGCGGGTATTCATTTTTAAGATAACTTGCGAGAACTTCCTCATTCACGTTGCCAAGCTTGTCCCACATGGTTCGACCAGCGGGACCCCGGATCTCCTCCATGATGGTATCAACCCGGTCACGAGGCATCGCTTTCATCAGGAGGCGTTCGGTGCTTTCATAGGGTCCAGTGAGGGAACCGGTTGACGAGAAACTCTCCGTAAATTCGACGAAAAGGCGTTCGACCATATCAGCATCGACCTTGCCGAGGCTGGACATCGCCGTCGAGATTTCCTTGATTTCGTCGTCATCAAGCATGGAGAATAGGCGCATCGCCATCTCTTCGCCGACCGAGAGCATCAGGATAGAAGCTTTATGCGCCCCTTCCAGGCCTCTGTAATCTTCGCGCGCCATTAGCTGTCCTCACTCATCCAATGCCGTATGATCCCGACCGTTTCTTCGGGGTGACGCTCAACGATCTCTTCGATTTTTTTAAGGGCGGAGGCGCGTACCTTGCCGTCGACAGACGCCACATCGATTAAATCGTCTTCCTCCCCCTCACCGGGAAGTGAACTTACACCTGTTTCTGCGGGGCCAGACAATGCGGCGGAGTCTGCGCTCTGATCAGCTAAAAGGTTTTGTTCGGTCGCGGCAGCCAGCGCGTTTGGAAGCGCCTCTAATGTTCTCGATATTAGGGGACGTACAACAAGCAAAATGACCAGAATACCGACTGCGGCGAGGACAAAAATTTCTGCGATGCGGAAATAGTCTGATTTTGTAAGGCCAAATAGCGGCTCAAGTGTATCTATGTCGTTTTCTGCAGCGTTTACGAAGCGCATATTGACGACGCGCAGCGTGTCGCCCCGTTTTTCGTTCACGCCGACAGCGGACCGTACTAGCGTACTGAGGTCGTTTAGCTCTTTTTTGCTCCGCGGTTTGTATATGCGTTTGTCGTCTTTATCGATGCTGTAGGTGCCGTCGACGAGTACGGCAATCGAGAGTCGTTTGACTATTCCCATTTCTCGAACATGACTCTTCACGGTTTTGGATATCTCGAAGTTTACGGTTTCTTCGACACGTGAGGATTGGTTGGTCGTGTTGTCCTTGTTTTGAGCTTTGCTATCTTTAGCATCAGGTAAGTTGTTGGAAACCGTCACGCCCGCGCCGCTGCGTTGATCCAGGCTGTTAGCCTTCTCTTCTACATTTTGTGTGGATCGAACAACTTGACCTTCGGGATCATAGGTTTCGGAGTTCGTTGTAATGCGGTCGAAATTCATTTGCGCGGTAACTTGCGCCCGAACTCTGCCAATACCGACAGACTGCTCAAGTAGCTCTTCGATCGCGCGGACCATACGTTCTTCCTGATCCCTCTGAACTTCATCATTGTCCGACGCCCCAACAATGCCGCGTTCATCCGGCGAGCCAGCTCGTGCCAGGAGGCGCCCGCGATGATCTATGACTGAAATACGTGAAATTTTGAGCTCTGGGACCGCAGACGCGACCAAATGCTGAATAGACAGGACCTGAACCTTGTCGAGTTTTTTGGGCCCTCTTGTTTTTATGACGATCGACGCGCTGGGTTCCTGGCGCTTCCGGCTAAAGAGTTGGCGTTTCGGAAGAACGAGATGGACACGTGCCTCCGTAACTTGTCCCATTGTCCGAACGGTCCGTGCCAGTTCACCTTCGAGGGCTCGGACGAGATTTACATTTTGAACGAAATTGGTTGTGCCAAACGACTCGCTTTTATCGAATATTTCGTACCCGATTGAGCCGCCATTGGGCAGCCCTTCTTCGGCCATCGACATTCGTAATCGCAGAACACGGTCTGAAGGAACTAAAATTTGTCGACCATCGGCCCTCAGATCGAATGGAACCCCAAGAGTTTCCAGTTTTGAGATAATCTTCGCACTATCACCGGTATCGAGATCAGCATATAGCAGTGACATGTCGGCCGTGTTTAGACGGGCTGACAAGAATACGAAAAAAATTACGATGCCCATTGCGACACCGCCCATTGCGACAAGGCGTACTGTGCCAAGATTTCGCAACGTTTGAGCAATACTCTGCAAGTTAATGGTCTCCCGCCAACTACTAATGAGGCCCGAAAAGAGTGGTTCGCCTCAACCTGATTGGATGACCATATGACGGCACGGTGAATAAGCCGTTAACTACGGGGAATTTTTTGCCGGTTTGGGGGTAATATTTGCCGGTTTGAATTGTTGGTCCGTTATGAACGGGTGATGTGTCGGTAATCCTGGACCCTTGTCGCCCGTAAACCTCGTACACCGTATTTGTCGACGAGGCTCTGCCAGGACGCAAATTCTTCGACAGAAAGCTTGTAACGATTGCAGGCATCCTCGAGGGAAATCAAACCTGAACGAACCGCCGCTACGACTTCTGCTTTGCGACGGACGACCCAACGCTTTGTGTCTGGCGACGGTAAATCGTCGATCGTAATCTGTTGGCCGGCGGGTCCCATGACGGAACGACCTGCGTTGACCTGTGATTCGTGATTTAAATTACTAGCCACCCGAAACTCTCCATCAATCGTTCAAACAATGTACCGAAAGGCCTTTAAAAAAGGGCTAAGGAAGACGGTAAAAGGGAGGTTACGATCCCAAATAGGGCGAGCGATTCCCGCCCTATTTTTCTAACTACCGGTTATTCCTATCGTTTTATCGCGATCAACTCGCTGAGCATTTCATCGGCAGTGGTAATAATTCTTGTTTTTGCCGCGTAGGCCCGTTGAGTAATGATCAAACTCGTGAATTCGGTCGCTATATCCGACGTCGAAGATTCAAGGGCTGACGGCACGATTGTGCCGGCATTACCTTCTCCGGGAGATCGTAGGAAGAAATCACCAGATTTTTCGCTCTGGGTAAAAGCCGTTCCGGTTTTGGTGCCTAAACCGTTCGGGTTAGGGAACGTCGCAATCGGAATTTTGTATATCTTCTGGGTTTCGCCGTTATCGAATAGAGCGGTTACAATGCCGTCTTCATCGACTTTCACGCCGAAGAAGTTACCGAACTGTGTACCGTCTTGGTTGTTAAAGGAAACGCTGTAGGTACTAGAAAATTGTGTGACGCCGTCTGCCACATTTTGAGTCCCCAGATTCGGGGTGATGAGACTATTGCTTGCTCCAGAGCTCCAGGTGCCCAACGCTAAAACGGGTGGTGTGGCGCCACCGTCAAAGCTGGCGGGCGTACCGTCACCATTGAAAACAACCGTTACGCTATAGGCAGTACCTGATCCCACGGTCCCCTCTTCGACACTGCCTGCATCTGTTGCAGCGGCCGTGACCACCCAAGTGTTGGCAGCCGCCTGTTTCGTCCAGGTAAGGGCAACAGTGTGGGAAACGCCTAGAGAGTCAAAGACTGTGGTGTTTGTAGATTCTGTCGCGCCGGTTGTTGCTGATGCTGGCAAATTAAGACCTAAGTCAACTGTACTAGTAGGGCTGGCACTTCCAGAAACGCTATTGACCCGAATTGACTCTAATCCTGTTAGAAGTGACGTGTTTGAGGCTGTTGGCGTCCCCGAAAGATCGGTTCTCCAGCCTTGCAGATAGAAACCTGTCGGTGCACGTAGGAAGCCTTCTGAGTCTGCCGCAAATTCGCCGGCCCGAGAATAAAATCGAGTGTCACTCGCGGTAGGCGTGGCTGCCTCGGTCATGACGAAGAACCCCTGTCCCGAAATCGCGAGATCAGTATTGTCCTCAGATGCTTGAAGCAACCCTTGGCGATCAATCGAATAAACCGGTGCGGAACGTACGCCACCCGGAGCATACGTGTTGCCGGTTTGTCGAGTAACCAACGTCGAGAATGACGCATGGGCGTTCTTATAGCCGACAGTGTTTACGTTCGAAATATTGTCGGAAATCATTCCAAGCGCCTGGCTCTGTGCGTTGAGGCCGGATACGCCGGAAAACATTGCTCCGTAAAGGCTCATTACTTAACTCCTTACAACTAGGTACTGGTGAGAACTACTGTTACAAAATTTGGAATCTGGTTTGGGAAGGTGTGGTCTAGCTTTCTTCCTGTTGTTGAACGGAAATGACATTCGTTAGTGGGATTTTGACAAGGCCAAGGGAAAGCAGGGCACCGGCGTCACCGGTCTCAACGCCAGTTACAAGGCCTGAAACCGATGTTGTTGCGGTTACCGGATCGCCATCAGAATTTTGCGCACTTACGGTGAGGGTGTAGGCGCCTTCCGGTAGCTGCGTGCCGTTACTATCATTGCCATCCCACACAAAATCATGTTGGCCGGTGTCGGTTTCCCCGGATGTTGAGAACACGACACTGCCGTTTTCGTCGGAAATAATGAGATTTGTTGTCTCTGTGTTGTCGGGCAACGTATACGAGAATTGCGCACGGTTTCCCTGAAGAGGCGCAGTAGCACCGGACGCTTCAACAGTCTGGCCTATATAATTTAGGGCTGCGGTCCCTTGAGTTGTTGTTTGTAGATCGAGCAGCTGTTCCAGCGATTTATTGGATGCGATCGACTGCTCCACTTCACTAAATTGAACCAGCTGGTTTACAAATTCTGCCGAGTCTTGTGGGTCCAAGGGGTCCTGATTTTGTAGCTGCGTTGTTAACAGCTGTAGAAACGTGTCGAAGTTATCGGCAAGCTTCGCTCCTGCTAGATCAGCGGCGGTCTGGCTTGTCGTTGATGTTGCGCTTGCTACTTCCATGGGTTTAATCCTGGTTTAAACATGAATATCAATGCCTGAGTCATTCAAAACTGAGGCGTGGGCTGGTGCTGAGTTCTGGTCTTCGACCAGGTCTTCCTGCACTAAAAAATTGGAGTCTTTGGCGGACACCCCATCCTCATCGGATGTTTGACCGTCGGCTCCTTCGCCCTGAAGGCTAAAGCTCAAGCTGCCGGAGTCGGTACGAAGTCCTGCTTCTTGCAACGCACGTTCAAGAGCACGGGCATCGCGCTGTAGGAGTTCCAACGTGTCACTTCGTTCTGCCTGGATGACAGCGATGACCCTGCCGTCGTGCCCGACCTCCATTTTGACGGCTACCCGGCCGAGGTCTGCAGGTTTCAGTTCAAGCGTGAAGCGATCATTTCCGTCCTGCACTGCCCGGCTGATTTGAATAGCAACCTGATGTGTGGCTGGGGCAGGCGGAAGCCGTGTAGACACAGTCTCGGTCGTTGCGGAAATATCAGTCGCGAATTTCAATTCGCTAACAAAGCTGTTCGCGGTGGATATCTGCGTGTTGACGGCACTAGGTGTCCCTGGAGGTGATGCGATGTTTTCACTGCGTGTTGCCGATAAGTCGTTTCCGTGTGGTGTAATTATTGCGACAGGCGAATCTGGCGTCGTGACTGATGCCGATCCGGAACGTGAGAATGCTGTTGATGCAAACTCTGTTTCGGTTTCACCGGTCACTACAATTGGTGCTGCCTTGTCTATCAGATTGAATGTGGTTTCCGAGCGTCTTTGGCCAGTTCCAGCTATAGAAGTTTTCGCTTCAGTTGCATCTGTATCAATGTCACCCGAGTCAATTTCCGACAATAGGCTGGGATCGACGGGGCGTTGCATTGCAATTGCGGCGATTGGCGTGCCAGTCACTATAGTCTTGGAGGCGTCGCTCGCAGAGGCAGGCGCTGTTGCTGTCGGGGGAGGAGGCGCTGACTGTTGTGTCGCTATTTCCATCGGGGCTGCAGAAGTAGGTGTTTTGGTCGATGGCTCTGATGCTGTCATAACCAAGCCTGCGTCGCTGCTGCCGTCGCCGGAAGTGCCGCTTGCAATCGGTGTAACATCTAACTCCTCCCCAGAGGTGGAGGTCGCCGGTGGCATACTGATTTGGGTGTCTTCAGTTGCCCATTGCTTTCCATCGATTGCCACTTGATAAGTCGGGGTTTGGAGTTCTTGCGGTACGGTAAATCCAGGGGTCCCTATTGCGTCGATGAGTTGCTCATCTACTGGCACCGAGACTTTCTCGTCAGAAGTTTGGGGAAGCCGGTCTGCGGTATTTGTTTCCGGAGTATCGGTTGGGCGTTCGTCGTGGAGGGCTTCTGTTCTTTTGGGAGTATTCACCGCATTGGGGCGCTCACTGTAAGAAACATTCTGCTTATCAGATTTATCATCCCGAGCTGAACGTGCCGCGGCATGATCAGCGCTATTCAGCATGTTTGCGAAACCATCATTGCGGTCGCCGCGTTCTGTCGGCAACTTTGCCGCCGCAGGGGCTTTCAGGGATATCGTTGGATCGGTTCGCATACTTACTACTACTACTTACTAATACTGGGCGATGTACTGATCGCTATATATACAGATGCAATTTTTGGGCCAGTTGCGATTGTCAGTGGTTGAAAAATTACTCAGTTATTTCAATCGGTTATGACGCATATATATTTCTGTGAGCTGGATGGGATTTGAGCTGGTATCTTTTGCCGTAAAGTACGGGCAATTACTGCCGTATTAAAATTCGGAAGGATGTTTATGCCGCTTTCTCCGGTGGGTCTCTTTGAAACCAACATGTAAAAAGGGGCGCCCGTTGGCGCCCCTTGAAACAAAGCTCGTAGAAATCTTAAAGAGTGGGCTGCGCGGCCATTGCTTCTTTGGCAACGAGAGCTGCGGCGACATCTGCCATGTCTTCGGCTTCTGCATTCTCAACTGTACTGCGAATGCGTTCATCCAATTCGAACCATGAATCGCGAATCGGGCGTAGGAGTTTGATGGCCTGCTCTGCGACCTGTTGATCATTTGCAAAGTTGATCCGAGGAAGTTGCGTAATAATGTGATTGTAAATCGCGCCGAGATTCTCAGCGATTTCCCCGCCCGTCTCCATATCAAGAGCGAGATAAAGCTGCGAGATTACTTCTGCTGTATGGGATGTTGCATTGAAGCGAGCCTCGATATCTCCGTCACCGATCGCTTGGATGGAAGCCATCAAGCTGGCGATTGCCTCATCATAAAGAACGACAATTAGGTGGCTGGGGAAAGCTGCGTTAACTTCTTCGATTTCTTCGAGGTTGATGTCTGTGTACATGTTTTCGTTTCCTTTTCTTCGGCTTTTTGCTGTCTTGCAAGGTGACGGTGTGAAAGCCTGGGACAATGTTGGGATTAGGGTTTGGACTACTGGAGGAGCTGAAGTAACACCTGTGGCGACTGGTTCGCCTGGGCAAGCATCGCGACGCCGGCCTGAACAAGAATTTGTTTGCTCGTGAACTGGCTCATCTCAGAAGCGATATCCAAATCGAGCAAGTTACTTCTGGCCGCTTCGGTATTTTCCAGAGTGGTAGCTATATTCGCGGCAGCGAATTCCAGTCGGTTTTGCGCCGCGCCGAGATTGGCTCGGGCATCGTTGAGGGTATCCACTGCAACGCTGATCGCGACCGATGCGGCATCTGATTGAGTTTTCGATGTCACATTGGTAGACGAAAGGCCGAGAGCTGAGGCACTAACGCTATTCAGCGTTACGGCTATCTCGTCTGCCGTTGGGCTCGTTCCAGTTCCGACTTTGTATGTAAAGGTCGTTGTCGAAGAACCGCTTAGGTCGAGTGTGCCATTACCTTTTGTCAGATCAACATCGTAGGCCGTGTTCAACACCAGATCGATCGTATTGGTCGACCCAGAATTGCTTAGCGTTACGACGGTGCCTGTTGACATCGCCGAACCATCATTGGTGTTTGAGGCAATTGAACCGGTGAACACGTCAGATCCGACCGTTACTGAAAAGGACCCGCTGGCGGCGTAGGCTATTGTCGCGTCTCCGGAGGTGGCGTGGTCGCCTTTGAAGACGATGTCTTGAACACCATCAGCGACTTCGAAAGCGGTGGCTGACGACCGGTCTACGCCAATCGCGCCATTAACGACTTGGCTGCCGTTAAATTCGGTATCGGCGGCAAGGCGGTCGATTTCTGAAACAAGAGCCTGATACTCAGTGTCTAGCATTCCGCGCTCTGTGCCGGACAATTGGCCGGAACCAGCTTGAACTGACAAGGCTTTCATCCGCATTAAGATGTCATGGGTTCGTGACATTGCACCATCTGCGACTTGCAACATGGACACGGCTTGCCCGGCATTTACCTGTGCCTGACGAAGGGCGACCACCTCGGACATCAGCCGTGAACCGATGGCCATTGAAGCGGCATCGTCTTTTGCGGATACAACGCGTGTACCGGATGACAGCTTTGCCAGTGATTCTGTTAGTTCCATATCGGACTCGGATAGGTTCCGATGTGCTACATTTGCGGCAAAGTTTGAAATTACATTGAGCGCCATATTAAAATCTCCTTCTGGACCGTCTGATTCGTGAAGCTGGTCTTTGATCGATCAGTCTTCTTGTTCGCTGCGGTCACTACCTTTTCTCGTGTTACTCAATTCCTTTTTGAGCGCTCCGACACAATACTCACTGGCGCCAGGAACGGACGCGCATTGCGCCCTACCTATGCCAACGAATTTGCAAGAACGATGCCAATTGGCCAAAGTTTTGTAAGTATCTGTTTATATTGAGAAATTTACAAAACTCGCTGGAAATTGGCATCGCAGCGGAAATATCTGCGTGGTTGAACTGGAAATTTATGCCGGGCAGAGCACGTTTCGTGCCGAGTTTTGGAACCAAGATACAAAAAACCCCGCCAGGGGCGGGGTTCGTTGAAATATCTTCTTTATTTATGCTGATAAAGAGGTTGGCAGGCGGGTGATTTCTGCGGAGCCCGGCGCTGTATCAGCTGATGAATTCTGACCACCGGCCTGTTGACGAGCGAGTTCTCGCCAAGGCTGCTGCAATGGTTCAAGCAGGACAATGACTTCGCGCGCCGGCTCGGGGTCATTATGGATGTCAATTTCAGGTAGCCGCGCTAGCATAAAGGAGAACAAATCGTTGAGGTTGGAGGCTATTTCGCCGCCTTTCTCGATATCCAACGTCGACCACATATGAGAAATGATCTCAATCGCGCGAGCATTTGCTTTCCAACGGGCTTCGATATCGTTGGCTTCAATCGCCACTATGGCCTCTTTGAGGGACATAACAGCTTTGTCATAGAGCATACTCACCAGTTTCGCCGGCGACGCTGTCATCACTTCCTGAGTTAGATATTTTGAGATATCCGCATTCATCGGATTTCTCCTCCTGACTTATTACTTGAGTTTTTCACCAACTATTATCCACTCTGAGAGTTAAGAAGAGCTGTAGTAGATGCCGTTATGCTCTCGATAATATTGTTTGCCTGCGCAAGAGCAGTTTCCATAGCGATATAGCGTTCGAGCAGGCTTTGACGTTGGATGTCTAACCGCGCTTCCATTTCAATGATGCGTTCATTATTGACGACGTTTTGATCGGTGAGCTGATCTATTTCCCCATCTACGATACCGGTAGTGGTGTTGAGCAAATCATCTATTTCAAAAAACATCTGGGCGGCGATGCCGATGGTAAAATCGAGCTGAATTGAACTCGTAAAATCCAGTCCACTGAAAAACAACTGTAGACCCTGTGCACTGCCGGTATTGACCGTTATTGAATTTCCAGAGATCGACGCGCTGGCATCATCAGCACCGTTTGCTGTTCCATTGATGTTTGCCGTTGCGGCCCCGCCGGAAACAGCAGCGCTCGTCGTTGGCACGTAGTTGCCGGCTACCGCATCACTGTTATCAAGAACGTGGGGTTCCCAAAAAAATGTGTCTTCGGTTGAACCGTCTCCGGTAAAAGTGCTCCCGGCTGCATCTACCGGATAAATTTCAAATGGTGTTGTTCCGCCAGAATTTGCTGTTGCCGTGACACTAATCCGATACCAGCCACTGCCAGCGTCTTCGATTGTTGCGGATGCGAGATCTGCACCTGTAGATGTTGTGGTGCCCAGGTTGAGATCAAATTCTGCCAGTGCGTTGGAGCCGAAATTAGTTCCACCCATTCCGATCTGCACTTTGTCTCGAGCTCCAGCTTTGGCGTACGTGGTGAATGTGTACGAGTCGCCTGCTGTAACCGTGATCGACGGATTACTTTCGATCAGATGAGTATTGTTTGTTGCGTCTGAAACAATGGCGTCTGCGGTTGATGTTCCGTCCGGGGCTGTGGTCGCGGCGACATCGGTATTGATGGTCGCACGCGTGTTTGTAAAGGCTGTGATTTCCGTTGTGTCCGTTGCAGGTTCGTTAACCTGCATACCCCAGACGTGAGTGTTTACTGTGGACCCGTCGCCCGTAAACCCGACACCATTCGTGGTGTCTTTTGGGGTAATGTCGAATGTAGCTGTACCTGTTGTATCTGCGGTTACGGTCACGCTTACCCGGTAGAAACCGTTGCCAGCATCTTCAATCGTTGTAGTGTCGGCGCCGGTCCCGTGGCTATCGAGTGCACCGGTATTGATGTTGAAGTCTGCATAGGCATTGGATGGTGCACCGGCTCCTGAGAGGCCGAGGCGGACTTCATTGACGTCGCCCTTTTTCACATAAGCTGACAGGACATAGGATTCTCCGGCGGTAACGCTGACTGTACTGCTGCTCAACGTGTGTGGACCCGCTCCTGCGGAGGCAATTAGGCCGTCAGCGGTGGTCGTGGAATCTGGGGCGGCAGAGGAATTTGCGCTTACCGTCATGAGTGTTTGCGTATAGTACGCGTTGTCCGCTTCTTCGCTGTACTGCAGCATATTGTCGCCAGCGCCGGGCTTTAGGTTGAGCGTATAACCGCTGGCATCGTAGGTGGTATTGCCATTGAATCCGAGAAGCGTGACACGAGAATCCCCCGATGTAAAATCGAAGTTAAACATCTTTCAAACGTCATCTGGATTGGATAACAAGACGGCATCAAGGGTCGTTTCGTTAATTTCAAGGTTCTCAGCAAGGAGCGGGTCGGAGGCTGACCGGTCAACGAAATCCACACCAATTTGTGACAAAACGGTAAAGTTCTGGTCGACGCCGGTGGCACCTTGTCCAACGATTAGCGATAGGGCGCGACCGACCTCGGATAAGGCAGTCGAGCTAAACAAGACACCTGATTCTTCGTCCGCCGTACCGGTATTTTCGTCAACCAAACGGTGACTATTGATGAATTGCCGAACTGCATTATAGGAGTCGACGAAAGTAACGATCTGGTTTTTAACCTGCGACAGATCCTGCTCGATATCGAGCGAAATGACGGTGCCCGCTTCAGCAGCGAAGAGGCTCAATGTTACGCCTGTGAATAGGTCATCAATTGTATTGCTGCTGCGTTCAATCGCGCGGCGCTTGTTGTTAATACCCAGGTCTTCTATTGCGGTACCGCTGGCAGTCTCGGTGATGGAGGTGCCGCTGGTCGCTGTTATTTCAAGTCTGACGCCAGCCCCTTCTGTCACAACGGATGCCGTGACATCTGTGATGTTGGCGGTGATCGACGCGGCGAGATCACTGAGACTGTCTGTGGCGAGGTAGTTGACTGTTCCAAGTGCGCCGGAATCGCTGTCCCGTGTAAAGGTTAGGGTGCCAGCGGAACCGATCTGAACGGTTGAGGCAGTCTGGAAGCTTGTTTCATAAATTGTGTTTGTTTGATCGAGAATACCATCAGCGTAAACCTGGGCGCTCTGCGGAGTTTGCAGAGTGTTCTTGATAGCACTTCCTGCTGTGAGTAGGCCGACGGTCTGCATTGGAGTCCCCGTCGTTTCGCCCAAACTCATCGTTACGCCGGTGTCTTCGGCAGTCATCACGAGATAGCTCTCGGTTGCGCTAACAGTGACAACGCTGGCATTGATGCCGGTTGCATTGCTACCGGTATTGGCTTGATTGATCAGATCTCGTAGATCGAGAAGGGTGGTCGTCGCGGAAACGCCGACTTTACGAACACCGAGTTCAAAGTCGGTAAGCGCAGTACCGGCGCCGCTTTCCGAGAACCGAAACTCCGTCGCAGAAGTCAGGTCGAGGCGAAATCCGCCTGATGCGGATTCGACTGTGCCGGTTACGCCAGTAACATTTGCTGATATTGAGCTGGCAAAGTCGTCTAATGTGTCCGTTGAAGTATATGCAACAGTGCCGATAGTTGTCCCGGTTTCATCGACGAAGGTAAGAGTTCCGGAAGAGCCGATTGTATCGCTGCCGCTTGAAAATATGGCCGACTCGAAATTGGTTTTGGTTCTGTCGCTGGAAATTGTGAACTCGTCACCGGCGCCGAACCCTAATGAAGCGGTTGCACTTGCAATGTTATCAGAGCTGATTTTGTGGGCCTTGGCGACTTGCAATACCTCAACAGTGTGATTGCCGACAGCGGCGTCATTTCCGACCGTTACTCCAAGTAAATTCCCTGCGGCAGAAGGCGCGGCGCCATCAATTCGGGCTGAAGATGCGAAGACTTGCTTGCCAGAAAAGATGTCATTTGTACTGCCAAAGCTTACGGCACCATAAAGGCTGGATAATGATGTTCTCAGGGTTTCGAGTGTGACCTGCAAATCTTCAAGTGCAGCAATCTGAGATTCGTTGCTGGCAACGCGGGTCTCCAACGTGTCGATCGGAATACGGCGTGCGGGAATAATTGCATCGACTGTCCCCTGGAGATCGATGCCTGAAGATAGGCCAGAAAAGGAAACACGGCCGCTTTCGTCGACCGTCAAATTATCAAGATTTAGACCTTCAATCACTATACTACTCTCTACAACTAAACTCTCTTCTTCCTCTTAGTCTCAGTTCCCTGTCTCTTCCCTTTTCTTTTTTAGGTTGAAGTTGGAGAGGAGCTTTCGCTCCTCTCCGGACTTCAAACGTCTATTAGTTGAATAGACGCATAAGATTCTGCGGCAGCTGGTTGGCCTGAGCCAACATAGATACGCCTGCCTGGATAAGAATCTGCTTACTCGTAAAGTTACTCATCTCAGAAGCGACATCGAGATCAAGAAGCTGAGATCTCGCTGCCTCGGTGTTCTCCGTTGCCGTTGCGATATTTGCCGCAGCAAATTCGAGACGGTTTTGGTTTGCACCAATGGTCGCACGATACGTCTGGACGTCATCAATGGCGTTACTGATTGCCACCGATGCGGCATCCGCATTGGCTTCCGTGGTTACGCTTGTGCTGCCGATGCTCAAGGCAGAGGCAGAGACACTGTTGACCGATACAGAGATATCATCTGCTGTGCTGCTCGTGCCCGTACCAACTTTAAACGTAAAGCTGGTGGTGCTCGAGCCGGCTAAGGCCAGTGACTCAGTCGTACCGGTGGTCCCGTCAACGTCAAATGCCGTGTTGAGGACGATATCGACCTTATTGGTAGATCCAGTATTAGTCAGCGTGACAACGGTACCCGTCGACATGGCTGAACCATCATTGGTGTCAGAAGAGATCGACCCGGTGAAGACGTCAGAACCAACTGTGACAGAGAAGTTACCCCCTCCGTCATAGGCGATAGTGGCATCACCTGAAGTACTGGTATCACCACGGAAAACGATGTCCTGAACGCCGTCGGCAACATCAAACGCCGAGTTCGTCGCTGTAGTAGTAGACGTAATAGCACCATTAACCAGTGATGTTCCGGCGAAGTCCGTATCGTTCGAGATACGATCAACTTCCGAAACCAACGCTTGGTACTCGGTGTCCAGCATGGCCCGCTCGGTGGCGGATAGCTGACCCGAACCAGCCTGAACGGAAAGCGACTTCATCCGAACCAGGATGTCATTCGTCTTCGCCATGGCACCATCGGCAATCTGCAGCATTGAGCTGGCTTGGCCAGCATTAACCGCAGCCTGCTTCAGGCCAACTACTTCAGCGTTCAACCGTGAACCAATAGCAAGTGAGGCTGCATCATCTTTAGCAGACACAACCCGGCTACCGGAGGACAGCTTGGCGAGCGAAGAAGTTGCTGCCGCATCGGACATGCCCAAGTTACGCTGGGCGATATTGGATGCAAAGTTTGAAACGATATTTAAAGGCATAGTTTCCTCCTACTTGGAATGTTCAGGCGACTTCCTGTCACCTGGCAGGAAAGGTTTTCTTTCCCATTTTTTGTCCCAGAGAATTCTCGGGACGAGGATTTAAATGCAAGTCTCATGCCAGATATTCGTTCTCAATAAATTCAATAGCTTGGAAGCAATCTTAACCAACGGCTAACGCTGTCGACGGCAGTTCCTGCCGATATTGTAGAAAATGCCCGGCAAATTTGTCCGGGGGACGGAAAATTTTGCCGGGATCGCTGCCGGTGCGGGGAGGTGGACCAAGAAAAGGTCATGCCCAAAATACCTACTGGAATAACTGCATGAGGTTCTGCGGCAGCTGGTTGGCCTGAGCCAACATAGATACGCCTGCCTGCATCAAAATCTGCTTGCTCGTAAAGTTACTCATCTCAGAAGCGACATCGAGATCAAGAAGCTGAGATCTCGCTGCCTCGGTGTTCTCCGTGGCCGTCGCGATATTTGCTGCAGCGAATTCGAGCCGGTTCTGGTTGGCACCGACATCGGCGCGAGCGGTCTGGATGTCATCAATAGCATTGCTGATAGCAACAGATGCAATATCTGCGTCGGCTTTAGAGGTTATTGATGTTGTTCCGATACTGAGGGCGGATGAGCTAACGGAGCTAATAGTAACCAGTATCTCGTCCGCAGTGCTACTGGTTCCCGTTCCAACTTTGAAGCTAAAGGAGGTGGTGCTGGAACCGCTAAGATCCAGTGTGCCATCGGCTTTAGTCAGATCGACGTCATAGGCCGTGTTGAGGACCAGGTCGACTTTATTACTGCTACTGGTATTGGTGAGAGTGACCACAGTACCGGTGGACATAGAGGACCCATCATTCGTATCAGATGGGATAGAGCCCGTGAAAACATCTGTACCTAAGGTAACCGAGAAGGTGCCGGCGGCGCTTGAGGCGATTGTTGCATCGCCCGCTGTGCTTGTATCACCTCGAAAAATGATGTCCTGGACGCCATCAGCGGTTTCGAAAGCCGTTGCTGATGATCGGTCGACAGAAATTGCACCATCAACGAGCTGTGTCCCGGCGAAGTCGGTATCGTTTGAAATTCGATCAACTTCTGAGACCAAGGCTTGGTATTCCGTGTCCAGCATAGCCCGTTCGGTGCCGGATAACTGTCCAGAGCCCGCTTGCACTGACAGCGATTTCAGGCGGATCATAATGTCATTGATCTTGGACATCGCACCATCCGCGATCTGCAACATCGAAATGGCCTGACCAGCATTAACGGACGCCTGTTTAAGTCCGACGACCTCAGCAGCCAAACGAGAGCCTACTGCCATCGATGCGGCATCATCTTTTGCCGAAACAACGCGGCTGCCAGAAGACAGCTTGGCCAATGATGTTGTCGCGGCGCTATCAGAAATAGCCAAATTGCGTTGTGCGATGTGGGAGGCAAAGTTCGAGATAATATTCAGAGGCATGTTTTAGACGCTCATTCTTTACGTTGCCGACTGCTTACCCAAGCAAGCAGCGGTTCCAAAAGGCGGTTCATGCAACGGACCTTCGGTTTCGTTGCACGCAAACCTTTGCAAGAAAGATGCCAAATAAAAGAGGTAATGAAATCAATGGGTTGGTGATTCGTAAAATTGTTAGTGGCGGCACCTGCGGCACATTTGGCCCAGCGGAAATTCCGTCCAGTGGAAATTCTTGCCGATTGTAAGTGTGCGCACTTGTGAAAACCGCTCCCTGAGAAGTCGAGAGGTTAAGGGAATATCAACCATAATTGGTCAACCTACACAGCCACTTGGGTCTCCGTAGGAGACTCGACCTGGTCTGTGGAAATGGGGAACAATAAATGGCGACCAAATCGGAATATCTGGCAGGACGTGCCAACGAAGATGTCCCGGCGCCAGATGAGAGCGCGTTTGATCAAACTCTTGTTAGTATTCTCTCAAAGGCGATTGAAGTTCATAAGTCAGGCGACCTAACCGCTGCCGAAGACGGCTATCATCGTGCGCTGGATATGGTTCCTGATCATCCGCACGCTTTGCACTTCATGGGTGTTTTGCAACATCAGAAGGGTAATTCTACGGAAGCGATCACCCTCATATCACGGGCCATAGAAGGTCTTCCTGATTTTGCGGACGCTTACAGTAATTTGGGCGCTGCTTATCATGCGATGGAAAATCTTCCGGAAGCCGAAGCCAGCTTTCGGCGTGCTGCCGAGCTCAAGTCGGACTTACCAGAGGCCCATTCCAATTTGGCTGCGGTGTTGATCGAACAAGGCAAACGCGAGGAAGCAATAGAAGCCTACAAGCTTGCGCATGAAATCGCGCCGACCGAACCAAAATTTGTCAAAAGATTGGGTGACCTTTTTATAGAGATTGAAGATTTCACTGCTGCTATTAATTGGTTCACAAAATTTCTGGTAGTAGTTGAAGACGAAGACGGCGAGGTTAGCAATAACCTGGGCTATGCCTTTGAACGTATGGGTAAGCTTGAGGAATCGGCGGAGTGGTATCGCAAAGCTGCCACGCTTTGCCCCACCTCGCCTGAAATTAACAATAATCTCGGTAGTGTGCTCGGCCGCCTCGGCCATCACGAAGAGGCTGATGCCTATTTTAATCTTGCCCTCGAGATAGACCCCGAAAAATGGGAAGATCTCTCAAATCTTGCGGGTACATATGTGAATCGGCGCGAGGTTGATAGGGCCTTGCCAATTTATGACCAGCTGATCGCCAAACAGCCTGACAACGCTAAGCTATATAACGATTATGCGGTGGCCCTCTCGGTTGCTGGCCAGCTTTCCAATGCCGAACAAGCCTTTGAAAAGGCAATAGAAATCGATCCGGAATTCTCCGAAGCCTTCAATAACCTGGGGAGTAACCTTCTCAATCAGGGCCGCCGCATCGAAGCAATTGATCATTTTAAAAAGGCTATTCAATTCGCGCCAACCTATATCGAACCCCATATCAATATTTGTTTGGCATTGGCCAACGAGCAGCGTTTGGAAGAAGCCTATGTGTATGCGCAGGCAACGACGCTGAACTCGGCTTACCGGCCGGAAATGTTTTCGAATCCCCACAAGGTCTTTCGGGCGGTATGTGACTTCGATGCAATGGAGGCTCTCGGTGATCCTTGGGAGAACGTCGAGCAAACTAATGCCGCCGATTATTCGGCTAACTTTCTTGCAATGCTCGTTCTTGCGGATACCGAAGAAAAAACCACCAGGCTTACGGGGCTGCATCGGAAATGGGGCGAGGATTTAAAGTATCGGGTTATGGGTGAGCCCCTGCCGCCGGTATCGTTGCCGTCCAAGAACAAAAAAATTCGCCTTGGTATAATGTCGTCAGATCTTCGACATCATTCGGTTGCGAAGTTTGTTCTACCAATTTTGGAGAATTACGATCACGAGAAATTTGAGATTTTCTGCTACGCACCGATGGAAGCTAGAGACGATAAAGTTCAAGCCCAAATCAAGGAGTTGGTCTCCGAATTTCGTATCATGTCGAACCACAGCGATTTGGAGATTGCTGAAGTCATTCGCGCAGATGAAATTGATATTCTGTTCGAACTGAATGGGTTCACACGGGACACTAAATTAAAGGTCCTCGCGTTTAAGCCTGCTCCTATACAAATTTATTGGCTGGGCTATCCCTTTACGACCGGTATTGGAGAGATCGATTATATTATACTCGACCCGCATGTCGCACCGACTAATCCTGATTGGATGGTCGAAAAGCCTCTTTTGATGCCGGAATGCTGGGTTTGCTTCGGTAGTTTTGATGAGGAGCCAATTTCCGAACGACCGCCAATGGAGCGCAATGGCTTTGTGACGTTTGGCACCCTAAATAACCCTTACAAACTGACACGTGAAACCATTGCCCTGTGGTGTCAGGTTATGAACAAGGTACCAAACTCCCGATTTCTATATGTTCGTCCGGAGGCAGATTCCCTTGCGCTTTGCCAGAATCTGACCCAGGAGTTCGGTAAGCACGGCATTGGCCCGGAGCGGCTCTTTCTGGTGAATAATCGCAAGACCGGTCTTTCACACCTATCCTACTATGACGAAATTGATATCTCGTTGGATACCTTTCCGCTGACAGGCGGGACGACGACATGCGACACCTTGTGGATGGGGGTTCCCGTTGTCACAAAGGTCGGACCCAGCATGCATCAACGTTTGAGCTATAGTCACTTGACGAATGCCGGGTTGCAGGAGTTGTGCGTCGAGACGGACGACGATTACGTCAAAACGGCGGTGGGCTTGGCCGAAGACCCTGATGCGCTTGCTTTCTTACGCAGTGAATTACGAGGCGCGTTGAGGGAGTCAGCGCTCTGCCGCTCCGAAGATTTCGCACGGCATTTCCAGGATTTAATGTTGGGTTTGGTTGAACAGCATGGTTTGCGGTAGTGCAAATTTGCGGCGGTTGAAGGGGGCCACAGGATGAGCCGCGAAGAAGAGCTGGTTGAGGACGTATTGTCGTTCGCAAAGAATGATATTGCCGCAAGCACCATGCAACGGTTGGGCATCGAAGGCAAAAAGGTCTCGATATTGCAGCCTGGTCAGACGACTTTGGCCAAAATGGCTGAAGAGTTTATGACGAATGGAGATATCGCAGAAGCAGTTGATATCTATTCCAAACTGGTTGCGGAAGATCCAGAAGGATCAGAATTCTACAACGATTTAGGCGTGGCATTGTCTCGCTTGGGGCAGTTCGGGGATGCCGAAGAAGCATTTCTGAAAGCGATAGACGTAACCCCTTCGTGGCCGGCACCGCACAACAATTATGGCTGCGAACTTATGAAGTTCCGTCATTACGATGCCGCTGTTACGCAGTTCAAAAAGGCGATCGAGCTCGATTCAGATTATGTGCCTGCCTATGTAAATATTTGTGCCGTATTAGGTACTCAGAAACGCCTCGACGAAGCTTATGTCTATGCAAAAGGGTTGGTCCTTCGGCAAGGTTTTGAGCCGGTGATGTTTGCACTGCCGCAGAAAGTATTTCTCGGCCAGTGTGACTATGACGGCGTCGAGGAATTTGGGGACATCTGGGAAATTATTGAGGCCAATCCGGACCGGGACATGTCCCTAAACTTTCTGGAGTTTCTGGTTCGAGCGGATACGCCTGAACGGATCGGGAAGTTGGTCTCGGCCCATAAGCGCTGGGGGAAAAAGGTTGCCGCGCATGTGGGCCAAGACCCCTTGCCGAAAATATCTAATACAGAGCGGACTGGCCGCATCAGGCTCGGGTTTGTTTCATCAGATTTGCGTGATCATGCAGTTGCAAAATTTGTTCTTCCGATCATTGAGCAGTACGACCGAGATAAAATCGAAATATTTTGTTATGCGCCCATTTAGTATCCAGAAGATGAAATTCAGTTGCAGATCAAATCAAAAGTCGCCGATTTCAAAGTTTTGTCGACCACTAATGACCGAGAATTTGCAGCCAGCATTCGGGAAGACGAAATTGATATCCTGTTCGAACTGAATGGCTTTACTAATGATAGCCGCCTAAAGGCACTTGCCTATAAACCAGCGCCAATTCAAATATTTTGGCTTGGCTTTCCTTTCACGACCGGGCTGGAGGCGATGGATTACATATTACTGGATCCGCACGTAAAACCAGAAAATGCTAATTGGACGTCAGAGGCTGTACTGGAAATGCCGGAGAGTTGGGTCGCCTTTGACGAGTTTTCTGCTGAGCCCATTAGCGAACGTCCCCCTATGGAGCGCAATGGTTTTGTGACTTTCGGATCGCAAAATAGCCCCTATAAGCTGACTAAGGGGACCATCGCTCTGTGGGCGAGGGTTTTGAAAGAGGTGCCTGGTTCTCGGTTTCTTTATGTTCGCCCGGAGGCTGACTCGGCCATTATTCGCCAGAATCTTAGTGATGAATTTGCGAAACACGACGTTGGAGCAGAAAGATTATTCTTTGTGAATAATCGGAAGACAGAGTTCTCTCACCTCTCTTTCTACGATGAGTTCGATGTTTCACTGGATACGTTTCCTCTCACCGGAGGGACCACCACATGCGAGACTCTGTGGATGGGTATTCCGGTAGTGACGAAATATGGTCCAAGCATTCATCAGCGGCTCGGATACAGTCACATGGTCAATCTTAATCTGCAGGAACTTTGTGCCGACAATGATGAGGATTATGTCCGCATCGCCGTTGAATTAGCAAATGATCCCGAAACGCTAGTATTTTTAAGGCGTGAATTGCCTTCAGGCCTTCAAGGCTCGGCTATTTGCCGGACCCAGGATTATGTCCAAGCGTTTCAGAAGAAAATGGAAATGTTGGTTGAACGTCACGGGCTTCGTTCGTGATGGATAGTAGCTCCAACGGATAGAGGTAGAGCCGAATGACAGTAAGAAATGCGGCTGGTGGGCCAGGTCAAAACCAAACTGGTCTAGGGCAGACTCTTCAACAGGGTGTTCAGTATCATCAGTCGGGCAATTTGGCGCTTGCGGCACAATGTTACGAGAAGGTTCTTGCACACCAGCCGACGCAGCCTGATGCGTTGCATCTATTGGGTGTCGTGCATCACCAGGGTGGCGAACATGCCAAGGCCGTCGATCTCATCAAACGATCTCTCAAGAAGAATCCGAAAAACCCTGATGCGTACTCGAACTTGGGCGCGGCCCAAACCGCAATTGATGATCTAAAGGAAGCGGCCAACAGTTTTAAGCGTGCGGTAAAGTTAAATCCACGCTTCGTTGATGCGCATGCAAACCTGGCGGCAATTTCTGCTCGGATCGGTGACGTCCGTAGCGCACAAAAAAGTTTCGAGATCGCCCACAAATTGAAGCCTGACGAACCCCGGTTTTTAAAGAGACTCGCAGAGCTTTATCTCGATCACGGGCAGTTTACGGAGGCAGTAGACTGGTATTCGCGATTTTTGTCTCTGTCAGAAGGCGACGCGACCACGCACAACAATCTTGCCTACGCTCTTGAGCATGTTGAAAATTTTGTGGAGGCGGAAGGTCACTATAGGCGCGCTCTCGAGTTAGAGCCCGATAAGCCAGAGACTCTTAACAATCTGGGTACCGTTCTGCAGTGTCTTGAGAAATTCGACGAAGCGCGTGCCCTATTCGATGAGGCGCTGACCCATCCGGCCGACCGGTGGGAGGATCCGCAGCATCTTGCGGGCGCCCTCTTCAATAATGGTAAGTTCGAAGAGGCGTTGGCGCTTTATGACGAGCTTGCTCGGGAAAGACCAACTGATGTCACATTGCATCATGACTTTGGCGCAGCCTTACTCAAAGCGGGTCGACTCGAGGCCGCGGAAATGGTGTTGCGGAATATCCTCGCAACAGGTGAGGGCAGCGACGCGTCCTGCATAGAGTTGGCACGCTGCTTTTTGATTCAGAAAAATTTGGATGAAGCTATCGAACTCCTTCGGAAAATTAGGAAAGGGTCGCCGTACTATCTGGCTGCCAGTCTGGATTTGTCATTGGTCTTGGCGGCATTGGATGAGCTCGGTGAGGCAACGGCGCTGGCGCACGATGTGGCCCGAATGAAGGATTTCCGACCATCGATGTTTATGAAGCCCTATACCGTGTTCCGGGCTGCCTGCGCTTTTGACGATATCGAGAATCTACCGATTTCTCTTTCGGAGGTGGAAGACTATGACCTCTCAAAATGGGCTGGTGTTTTTCTGGAATTGCTCACTTGGGCAGATACGCCGGAGAAGATTGGTGAGCTTGCAGATATGCATTGCCGCTGGGGCGATAAGATCACCCGAGGGGCTGAGGTTAAGGACGCAGCCGTCATTGACTTGAGTAATAGATCTGGCTCGATACGGGTGGGGTTTGTGTCGTCTGACCTTCGGCGGCACTCCGTTGCCCGTTTTGTCTTGCCGCTATTTGAAAATTACGACCGGTCTCAGATTGAAATTTATTGTTACTCCCCGAAGGCAGCCGAAGACGACGACATTCAGAGTCGTATTCGAGGGCTGGTCAAAGAATTTCGGATTACCGGTACTGGTGATTACAAGGAAGCGGCACAAATTATTCGCGATGATGAAATTGATATCCTTTTTGAACTCAACGGCTTCACGGCGGATAGCCAGTTTTCTGTCATGGCGCATCGTCCGGCACCGGTGCAGGTTTGTTGGCTTGGCTACCCCTTTACCCGGGGCATGGCGGCAATGGATTACGTCTTGCTTGATGAAGACGTGGCACCTGCAGAATCAGACTGGCTCATCGAAAAGCCACTGATCATGCCCGGAAGTTGGGTTTGTTATGATCCTTTTGAGGCGATACCAACCATTGAAAACCCGCCGGTACACCGCAATGGTTATGTCACCATCGGCACATTGAATAACCCGTATAAATTTACCCGTGAGGCCATCGCGCTTTGGGCAAAAGTTCTAAAGCAATTGCCTGACGCTCGTTACCTTTTTGCTCATCCTGAATATCGAGAACAGCTCGTGGTTGAGAACATCGTTAGGGAGTTTGAAGCACAGGGCGTTACAAGGGATAGGTTGACCTTTACCAATAACCGGGAAAGCGGATTGTCTCACTTCTCGTTTTATAATGAGATTGATTTAACGTTGGATAGTTTCCCGCTCACAGGGGGGACAACGAGCTGTGACGCTCTCTGGATGGGGGTTCCCATCGTGACGAAATATGGGCCTAGCGTGCATCAGCGGCTGACCTATAGCCATCTTTGTGATTTGGGATTGCGTGATTTGTGTGTCGAAACTGACGAAGCTTACATCGATGTTGCCATAGAACTCGCACAGAACCATGGCAGGCTCGTGGAACTGCGGCGTAATTTACGGAATATGGTGAAGGATTCTCCGCTCGGCAAAGCCGAAGAGTTTGGTCGGAACTTTAGTGAGCTAATGGTCAAGGTCGCGAGCGACCACTGTCTACGCTAGAGGCCTAGCTAATCTTCTTGAGATAGGCGCTGGGCCAGTAAGTTACGCGCTCAGAGACCACCCCCTCATTGAATGGGAATACCGGCTCTTCAAGGATGAAGTCGTCACTGTTGGCTGCAAATTCTTTTGCTGCGGTCACTGGGTTGTTCCAGTCCCAATCTTCTTCAGTGCGTGGCGCGCCCTTTACTTCGGCCATGATGCCGTCACAGGCAATGACGTATGAGTTTTTGGAGACGAGGGGCGCATAGGCTTCGATTTCGCCCAAGACATGTTCCTTGGTGTGATTTGAATCGAGAATTATGAGAACACGGTCATTATCTTTGACTTCATTCCGAACTTTACTCACGACGTCTGGATCGATTGAGCTGCCTTCGTACATGGTTATGTACTTGTGAAGTTCGTGGCTGGTGATCGCCTCACGATTATGAGGTCGTATCTCAATGTCGACACCAACAACGCGCCCTTTCCCCATCGCCTGACAAAGTGAAGCGTGAAAAATAAGAGAACCACCATGAGCAATGCCGGTTTCGATGATCACGTCAGGTTTGACCTGATAGATAACCTCCTGAAGCCGGATCATATCTTCCGGCAACTGGATCATCGGTCGTCCCAACCAGCTGAAGCTATAAACATATTTGGTGTCCCACCCGCAGCGCAACCAGGCTTTACTGACGGCGGAGAACGCCTCCGCGGAATCCATGGCGAGCTGTGTTTCGGCATCACCATTTTTGAGAATAACCATGTCGTTTGTTGGGTCGATCGTAATCGTTTCTGCTTGTGTCATGCGACAGCACCTTTGGCTGGTTCGATATATCGTTGCGTCTCGGCAATAAGGTCGGGGAGTTCGTCGATAACGCTTTGTGGGGACCATTTTGCCCCGAATGCGTTAACAGACTCTGACAGTTTTTGAGTTGAAATTACCGGAAATTCGATGGCGTTGGCTTTCTCGTCCACAGACCAGGTGGCCCCTGTCAGCGCGGCGATGCGGTCAAGAATTTCACCGTGTGTGACATTGGCGCCAGAACCGACATTATAAATTCGGTCGCTGCCATTTAGGGCAATATGAATAAGTGCCGTTATGACATCATCGATGGCGACATAATCTTTGGCGGAGGCCGGGTTGCTGTGAAGAGTGATGTGATTTTGCGCTAATGCTTCGCCTATGACACTCGATAGAAAACTTGGTGTTTCCATCATTGCCGCACCGAAGACGTTAGAAAGCCTCGCTATGCGTGTGGCTGGGCCGCAGTTGAGACAGAGTGACTCGCCCGTAAGCTTTGACAGGTTGTAGAGATCGCTTGGATCAGACGTGTCGGTCGGGATTGATGTGTCTTCTTGTCCGTCCGAAGCCCGCGCATATACGCGCGTGGAAGATAAATACAAAAACGAGTCGAAAGTTGCCGAAGAGAGAATCTCCTGGAGCCGACCAATATGGGCGTCGATTGTTTCGAACGGGCGGGTTCTGAAATCAGCTGTCAGTCCAATCGCATAGATAATATGGCCCATCGGTTTGCTTTCGATTGGGGTATCTCGTGCTGGCGTTTGAACACAATGTCCTTCTGCTTTGAGGCGGTTTGCAAGAGCTGAGCCAATAAAGCCGGTCGCGCCGAATATGGTGAAGGTTTCGCTTGCCACCCTACTGTACCTAGGCCGCCTTGATCAGGAGGTGATCGCCAATAAGAAGCGCATCGATATCGGTTTTGAGGAAACAGCGGATGGCGTCTTCAGGGGTCTCTACAATTGGTTCGCCGTTATCGTTAAACGATGTGTTTAGGAGAACCGGTACGCCGGTCTGGGCCTCGAAGGATTCAACCAGACGACGGAAATGCGGATTGCGTTCTTTGGTAACAGTTTGAACCCGAGCAGTTCCGTCAACATGGGTGACCGCTGGAATGATATCGCGTTTGTCAGGAACGACGGTCGGCACAAAAAGCATATAGGGGCTGGGACGATCGATCTCGAAGTACTCTGCTACCCGCTCCTCTAGAATGGCAGGTGCAAATGGTCGAAACGCCTCACGATGTTTGACACGGCTATTGAGCGTGTCCTTATTCTTGGGATCGATGGGACTCATTAAGATGCTACGATTACCGAGAGCCCGTGGGCCCATTTCGGACCGTCCCTGGAAACAGCCGACAATCTGGTTCTTCGCGAGCATTTCGCTGGCGTGATCAATTCCGTTCCGAATCCATTCGAAACCGTCAGCTGCTTTGATCGCAGTTTCAATTCGATCCTCTGAATAAGACGGGCCGAGGAAGGGTGAAATCGTGTCATAGGTTTTTGGCTGACCGCACAGCTGGTGGTAACCATAAAGAGCGGCACCAAGCGGGATGCCCGTATCTGATGCTGCTGGATTAATGAAAACGTCTTTGAAAATGTTTGCCTGCAGGCATTTGTAATTAGAGACCGAATTCAGTCCAACACCGCCGGAAATACAAAGGTAATCGCTACCGGTTCGGGCTTTGGCATATTCAGCTAAATGGAGCATGGCACGTTCGCATTCTTCCTGAACCTCGAACGCGGCGCGGGCTTGTTCTTCATCGTTGCTGATGGCCTTGAAAGGGACCTTGAACTCATTCTTCCCTTCCGCGCAGACGGCGCTGTAATCCGTTCGTATGCCGTCAAATTCACCCTTAAAATCGAATATTTGTGAACCGACGCCATCGCCATAGGGAGCAAGCCCCATAGTCTTGCCTTCCTGAAGGAGGCCAAACCCAATGACATTTGTAACCGCTGCGTAGAGAAGCCCGATTCCGATCGCGTCAGTAGTCTCAACGAGTTCCAGGCCGTCTTTAGTGCCGTGAAAGAGGCTCTGCGTTTCATGATCCGAGCCGCGTCCATCGATGACAAGAACAGCAGCATCTTCAAAGGATGAAGAGTAAAAGGTTGAGAAGGCATGACACAGGTGATGGTTGACAGTTCTTACTTTGCTGGCCGGAACATCTGCGAGAAAAACATCAGTGCGGGATTTGGCTTGGTGATAATCCTGCCGCCAGTCGTCACCATTTAGAATATAATCAAGGACGATGAGATCAATCTCTTCGATACCCTCAATACCGAGCTCCTCCATACAGGCTCGGGTGGAGCATTCCGGAAACGAACGAGAGTCCTTGACCCGATCCATCCGTTCCTCAGAAATATAGGCGAATTGAGGTCCGTCACCATCATCGCGAATGATCGTGGCCCCGGAATTGTGCCAGGGGTCCTTATGCAGCCCTAGTACGATCATAGTCTCGAACTCCTAAGCATCTTTTTCCTACAAACGAATGCGGTTGGTGCGCAGATGGTGAGCGACAAGCGTGTCATCGCTAGCTGCTGCAATTTGATCAGTTGGATTGCCGTTGAGAGACGCAAGCGCCAGTGTTGTGTAGCGGGATGCCGGCGACTGATTATCCAGCTCAACGTCATGAGATATCAGAACGTAGAGGAGGAATTGAAAGTCCTCGATGACGGCGCCCTCTGACGTGGCAGTATTCTCTAGCGCCGCGAAATGGGCGTTAAACAGACCGAGCCCAATTTTCTGAAGGTCAGGCTCTGCGATACCCGCAGTGACGATTGACTGCCACATAGATTTAAGAACATTGACATCATCTTCATAACGTCGTTTTGCGTCGAGAACGGAAATTTTTCCGGCTTCGCCCCGCTGGCACAGCCATTGATGCGGTTGAAATTCATCGCAACAAAAGCTGTTGTTAAATTTCTCAAATCCATCGTGACGTACGGTGGCATATAAGCCGTTGCTCGCGAGCAATTCAGCAAGATCACTAGATCGATACCAGTCGATATGTGGCGCAGTTAGATCATCGCGTCCGCGTAGTCGAGCGGCACGTGTGAGGTAAGGGGCATCGGTACGAAAATCTTGTTCGTTGTCATATTGACAGACACGGCGGCACGCATTGACAACAAATTCGCGTAAAGAGTCTCGATTATATGCATAGACATAGAACAACGCGTCATCACGCGGTGCCAGCGCAGTTATATGTTTCAAGAATAAAGCGGCAGGTTCGACGTGATGTAGGATGCCATATAGCCAAACGATGTCGGCATCGGCGTTTATTGGAGCAGACAGTACGTTGCCCTCGATGACTTCAATATCGGCAATCCCATTCTGTCGACAATATCTGGAGAACCGCGCAACGTTATCCGTTGCTGCATCGATTGCGATGACTTTGCTCGCCCCGGCTTTAAGGAAGGCCAGGGACCAATTGCCGCGACCAAATGCGTAATCCACGACAGTTTTGCCCAGCAAGCGATCACCAAAGACATACTGTAGGTATGCTGCGCATGAATCGATCCACGCGTCATTCAGCCGTTCAAACCGAAACATGCTATTGGCGTAGTTATTGATATGTTGTTCGGCTGTGAGCATCATTTTTCCTCGGCTGAAAAATGACCAAACAAATCGGTATGGAAAATGTTGGTTGCATCGCCGCATGGATAACCGGCATCGATGAAATTTTGATCGAAAGCATCGGCATGGCGGATCTGGACTGTCCACCGGGTTTGACGAGATCGGTTGGGTGTACTCCTATGCAGAAGAAACTGGGAAAAGAGAACAAGGTCACCGGGTTTGGCTGTGATTGTGACCCCAGCTGTTTCGGGCTCTTCTATTAACCGCGCGTCGGATGGCGAAAGGACAGTATCCCTCGCGAGCGCCTTTTCGCCGGTATATCGAAAGGGGCGTATGCCTTGCCGATGGCTACCAGGCACAACTTCCACGCTGCCGTTGTTCTCATCGACCTCGACCAATGGAATCCAATAGGTGAGGGTGTTGGCAGAGCCAAGCAAATAGGTGATGTCCTGATGCCAGTGAAACAGAAACTCATCTCGGTTCGGTGTGTCCATTCGGATGTTGTAGGACCGAAGAACCATCGGGAACTCCATGCCTGCACGCCTTGAACTGTCCAAAAGTGTTTCTGAGGAGGTCAGTCGGGTGAGGGACGGCAGATAGCGCAGCAGATTGTAGAGTGTGGATCGCTGTTCCTGACCCAAGGCTTCAATGTAGCTGGCATCGTAAAAGTCAAATTCATCGCATATGCGTTCGCCACAACGTGCGATGTCATCGATAATCGGCTGCAACTCATCTCCGACGTCGAAGAATCCCGGGATATGGACGTATCCCATCTCGTCGAGCATCGTTCGGCGGGTGGCGCTGAGCTGTTGCCCATGTGGCGCTTTGCCAACTGAGTGGGATGTCTCGACTGATTTCAGAACACTGCTCATTTCGTGCCCTGTTTGGCTTGAACGTTGTGGGTTTGTTTCGATTTAATCAGCGAGTTTTCGGGAACATCACTGGTGATCATACTTCCCGAAGCGATTAACGAATTTGCGCCGACGGTAATATAGGGCTCGATAGAGACTGACATGCCGGTCTTCACTCGGTCGCCAACGACAACGGCACCGGAAGTTGTCGTCCGCGGACCAAACGCGCAGTGATTGCCAATTTTGCTGTGATGTTCGATCACGCAATGGCTGGCAAAGAAACAATTGTTGCCAACTGTAACGGCTGTCGAGAAAAACGCATTGGCCATGATGAGGTTACCCTCGCCAAAGGTCGTGCCACCGCGAATATCGACGGTTGGATCGATGATATTCGTAAAACGAACACCCTTGCGTCTCAGCTCGTTGTATACTTCTGCCCGTTCGTCGACATCTTGGGTAAACAGGATAACTGCCGCGTCAAAGGCGCCTTCGCCCCAGAGCTCCTCAACTAAATCAAGGGTTCCTATAACGGAAACACCACCAACGGTTTTGCCGTGCGTTGCCGCGTTTCCGTCGAGAATGCCAACGGCACGTTGTTTGTGTGTCCGAGCCAAGACATCGACACTCATGGCCCCGGCGCCAGCGCCACCGCCGAGCAGGAGTACCCGTTCAGGCTGGTTGTTGGGGTATGCACTTTCAAAGATGTCTTGGGTTTCTTGAGTAGGTGCCGTGGACTGCACTGTTGGTGCAGCCGGCTGGGTCTGTTCAGCAGATATGTCCTGAGCGGCGAGGACATCGGCTTCGGTAATCGTTGTGCTTGGTGATCTTTCGGAAAGTTTTTCTATGTCGATGTTTAGCCGTTTAGCAACGATAGCGGCCTTCTTGGTCCATTTTTTCTTCGTGTCGGTCTCAGCTGCTGGCCCGTCGATGAGAGCTTGAACATCGTCATTGACTGAGTCTGTTATGGCTGCGATGGCCGTGCCGACCTTTGTCGTAGCGCCGATATCTGTCAGGCGCGATAAGTAACCGTCTTGATCAGCTTCGATATCGACCGTTGCTTTGCTGGTTTCCACACCACAGAGAACTTCACCCTTTCGGACGAAGGCGCCGTCATCCTTGTACCACTGCGAAAGAATGAGGGTATCTTCATTGGCCGTTACAGTAGGGGTAAGGATTAAGCCGCTCATACCAGCAGCCCCATAATGGCATCTTCGATATTAGTGGCTTGTACGAGCGCGTCTTCCTCGCCAGCTTCTGCGGCAGGTATGACCCGGGATTTCGCTGCAAGGCGAACAATCGGAGCCTCAAGTTTGCCATACAGGTGCTCACCGAGTAAGGCGGATACTTCGCTTCCCCAACCGAAGGCCTCGGTTCCTTCTTCTGCAATAACGACGCGGCCGCTTTCCGATGCAGCCATGATTAAACTATCGATTGGAAGAGGTTGGAGACTTCCTGGAAATGCTGCGGTGACGGAAATTTCTTCTTCGGCGAGTTCTTCCAACAACGGCAGAATCACACGAGACATGCCCCCGTAGGAGACAACGGTTACATCAGCTGCGGTCAACGAATGGTTCCGGACGATGGCGGTTGGATAGCCGCTTTCCTTGTCCCAATACTCAACGTTGATAGCGCCTTCAGATTCCGCAAGTGACATCGGATAGAGCAGCTTATTTTCAAGAAACAAAATTGGTTCTTCGGCCTGAAGAACCGCCTTGGCAAGCATTTCGCCGGGGTCGTGAGCGTGGCTGGGGGCAACAATCCGAATTTCCGGTGTGCCGAGAAACATTTTTTCTAGGCTTTGTGAATGGGTCGCACCATAACCGCGACCGCCCCCCATTGGTGTTCTTATCACGCACGGAACCCGCACCTGATCATTGAACATACCGCGGAACTTGGCGATGTGGTTGACGATTTGGTCGGCGCACAATGTTAGAAAGTCACCAAACATAATCTCGACAACGGGTTTCATGCCACGCATTGCCATGCCTGCGGCAACACCGGTGATAGCGCCTTCGGAAATGGGGGTGGTCATGACCCGGTTGGGGAAGTCAGTGCTCAAGCCCTTTGAAACTTTAAAGGCGCCGCCATAGGGATCGAGGACATCCTCTCCCAATAAGACAACTCGGGCATCGGCTTCAAAGGCGTTGTGCAAACTTGTTTGCAGGCTGGCGAGATACGTCGTCATTGTCAGTCCGTTCGCCCTCTACTCGCCTTTAGCGTATTAACAACGGCATCAACTTTTGCTGTTGCTGCGAGTTTGGTCTCGTCGCACCAATCAGCATCGAGTTGAGTGCGTGTACGGGTAATCGGGCAATTATCGCGATGTGATTCTATTTCTTGGGGATTTCGATCGTCATCACCTTTGCTATGAGGGCCCATCCGGTATGTGTCGAGGACTAGCATTGCGGGGCCCTTGCCAGTCCGGATGTTTGAAACGATCTCCGTAGCTGCGTCATTGACGGCAAGAACATCATTACCGTCGACTTCGGCAGCCGTTAGGCCAAAGGCCTCGGCACGCCCAAGGAATGATCCAGCGATCTCGCTCTCAATCCGCGTTGATTGCGCGTACTTGTTGCTTTCAACAGCGAACAGTATCGGTAGTTGCCACAATGCTGCGAGATTGAACGACTCGTATATGGCGCCTTCTGCCATCGCGCCGTCGCCGTGGAACACGACCGTGACCGCGCCGCTATTCTTCGACTTCTCCGCTGTCGCAAACCCGGTTGCGATAGGAGACATGCCGCCGAGGATGCCGTTGGAGTAGAAATTCTTCCGATGGAGATGTTGGCTACCGCCAATTCCACCGCAAACACCTTGGGGAAGCCCCATAACTTCTGCGATCAGACCTTCGACGTCGGCGCAATAGGCGAGGTAATGCCCATGGCCACGATGGTTCGAACATACGATATCGCGATCTTTGTCGAGGGCGTTGATCACGCCCGCTGCGCTCGCTTCTTGACCGAGACAAGTGTGAACGGTGCCGCGCAGCAATCCTTCGGAAAACAGGTCCAGTAGGGTTTGTTCAACGGTACGAATCAATATCATTTCTGAATAGAAGCGCTTCAGCCGAGAGATATTACTCGCCCGTTGGGCGGCAATGTCGACTATTTCGGCTGTGTTGTTACGCATAGAGTGCTTTTCTACCGGTTTATCGGTTTAGAATGCCTCCCAACCGTTGGTATTTCGTTAACCATGAGAAACTTAGCTTGCAGCAGCTATATTCGGCCTGTTTTCACCGTTTTGGACGTGGGAATGGTCTCCCGTAAGCTCCGCGAGTAGTGGCAACGTTTTGTCGCGTTCCGACAATGTTGGGTAATCGATCGGCCAATCAATTCCGATTTCTGGATCGTCGTGCCGAAGGCCGCAAGAATAGTCAGGCTGGTATGGAATATCGATCTGGTAAAACAATTCGGTGTCATGGGTCAGTGTCTGGAAACCGTGCGCACAACCATCTGGGATATAGAGCGATTTCACATTTGCAGCGCTAAGTTCGATCCCCGTCCATGCGCCAAATGTATTTGAGTCTGGTCGAATATCGACAGCGACATCGAAGACTGCGCCCTGTACGCATCTAACGAGCTTCGCTTCACCAAAGGGCGCCTTCTGAAAATGAAGTCCACGTAAAGTTCCGCGATGTTGATTGAAAGAGGCACTGCATTGCGAGAATTCCGTTGCCAATCCCATTTCCTCAAAATGCTTTTGGCAATAAGTGCGCGCAAACCAACCGCGATTGTCTTCGTGTCGTTCAGGTTCTACGACAAAAGCACCTTCTATTTCTGTGTAGTGGAAGATCATCCAACGATCTCAACATCGGGAATTGGTAAGACAAACTGGCCGCCCCAATCTTTGACGTTTGCATTCATCTCCATGATCTCGTGTTTCAGATTCCACGGTAGGATCAAAACATAGTCAGGGCGGGTGCTCGCAATTTTGTCTGGCGTTGCAATGGGTATGCGTGTGCCGGGCAAATAAAGCCCTTGTTTGTGCGGATTAGCGTCGACGACGTAATCAATCATGTCGGGCCCGATGCCGCAGAAGTTGAGAAGCGTATTGCCCTTTGCAGCCGCGCCGTAAGCGACAACATTTTTACCTTCATTCTTTGCGGAAATCAGGAAGGAAAGCAGGTTTCGTTTTACGACCCGAACCCGTTCGCCAAACCCCTCATAAGTACCGATTTTGTTGAGGCCGGCATCCTCCTCGCGTCGCTTTAGCTCTGCCACGCGAGTGTCTAGCGGGTGTGGTCCTTCGAGGTGACAGCCATAAATTCGTAGTGAACCGCCATGCGTCGGTAGTTCATCGACGTCGAATAAACGCATACCATGTGCATGGAATACCCGCTCGGCAGCGGACAGTGAAAAATAAGAAAAATGCTCGTGGTAAATTGTATCAAACTGGCAATCCCTCATGAGCCGGAGCAAATGGGGAAACTCCATGGTAATGACACCATCCGGTTTAAGAGTCATCCGCAAGGCCGCAACAAAGTCGTTTAAATCGGGAACGTGCGCCAATACGTTATTGCCAATGAGAAGGTCAGCGGCGTAGCCGTCCTCCACGAGTTGTCGCGCTGTAGCGCGACCAAAAAACCCAACCCTGGTTTTCACTCCCTTTTGTTCGGCGACACGTGCAACATTGGCGGCTGGTTCTACGCCCAGGACAGGTATTCCTCTTGCTGTAAAATACTGCAACAGGTAGCCGTCATTGCTTGCGACTTCGATCACTTGGTGTTGTCCGTTAAGGCCGAACCGGTCTGAGACCATCTGGCAATAATTCTTTGCGTGTTTTAGCCAGCTTTCGGAATAGGACGAAAAGTATGCGTAGTCGCTAAATATTTCTTCCGGCGACTCAAACTGCTCAAGTTGAACTAAAAAACACTTGGTGCAGACATAAGCATGGAGCGGATGGAAATGTTCGGAACAGTTTAATTCGCTGGCCCGCAGATAGCTGTTCGATGGCGGTTGTACGCCGAGATCGATAAAACTTTGTTCCAGCGGTGTGCCGCAGAATCGGCAAGGTGTCGCATGCATCGAGTGTGTCGAGGGTGTTTGCCGTTTTCTAGATTCCTGAATTGCTGTCGCCATCTCAGTTGGCTCCGTCTGCAAGGGCTATTTGTTCCAGCGAAAAATCAACCATGTTCTGACGATCTAAATAGGCCTTATACCAGGCGACAGTAGAGGAGAGCGCACGTTGCAACCCCCAAACCGGTCGCCACCCAAGTATTTCATGAGCTTTACTGCTACTCAGAGTTAACCTTTGCGATTCTTTTGTACCTTCCATGTCGGCAGGTGCCATTGCAGAATTCCAACTGGCCCCGCCGCCCCAGAGAGTTGTCATTTCCTCAGCGACTACCGAAACCGGTGCACTATCCTCTTCAGAGGGGCCGAAGTTCCATGGTCCATCGAAATTTTCGGGATCTAGGTGAAGGCTTTGCGCCAATTGCATATAGCCACGCAATGGTTCCAGAACATGTTGCCAAGGGCGCGTCGCGGCGGGATTACGGATCGATAACGGATTGCCGTTGGAGAATGCTCGGATAGCGTCCGGAATAATACGGTTTGTCGCCCAGTCACCGCCACCGATGATGTTTCCGGCGCGGATGGTTGCAATGCCAACTTGTTCGTCTTCTGAGAAATAGCTATGCCGAAAGGCGTTTGCAGCAAGTTCTGCGCAGGCCTTGCTTGCGCCATAAGGCTCATGGCCGCCGAGCGGATCGCTTTCGCGGTATCCCCATGCCCATTCCTGATTTTCGTATACCTTGTCAGTTGTAACGATCAGCGCTGTCTTGATGCTGGGGGCCGTACGCATAGATTGCAGTAAGTTCACTGTGCCCATGATATTGGTGCCAAAGGTTCCGACAGGGTCGATATATCCTTTGCTCACGATTGGCTGGGCAGCTAAATGAAAAACAATGTCGGGGGCGAACTCATTCATGGACGCGCGCAGTTGCGGCAAGTTTTGAATGTCACCGATTGTCGAAACCATGTGGTTTTCAAGGCCGAGAACATCGAACAGGCTCGGCTGTGTTGGCGGTGATAAGGCGTATCCTGCTACCTCTGCGCCGAGTTGGTGCAGCCAAAGGCTCAGCCAGGAGCCCATAAACCCGGTATGTCCGGTGATGAATACCCGACGATTACGCCAAAATGCGAGGTCTAAGCCGTTAGTCTGCATTCTTGCCAAATACTCCAGGGGGCTTTGCCGCTATCCCACATGTCATTCAAAAGGGTCATCTCGCGGAAGGTATCCATCGATTGCCAAAACCCGTGATGCTTGTAGACGGATAATTGCCCTTCGGCGGCTAACCGTTCGAGAACGGCCTCTTCCAGAGTGACGTCATCCGACGGCCGCACGAGATCAAATGCGCGTCGGTCAAATACGAAGAAACCGCCATTGATCCAGCCCTCGGCAACTTGAGGCTTTTCACGGAACTGGGTGACTAGATTATTGTCGATCGACAGTTCTCCGAATCGCGAAGATGGCCTCACGGCCGTTACTGTTGCCAATCGTCCGGATGCCCGGTGATGCGCGTAAAGCCGATCTATATCGATGTCAGCTACACCGTCGCCATAGGTTGCAAAAAAGACATCATGATCGATATAACGCAGGGTCTGTTTAATGCGTGATCCGGTGAGCGTTTCCCGACCCGTATCGGCGAGTACGACACGCCAATCTTCCTCGCAGCTGCTGGCAAGGGTCTCTACATCACCTGAAGCAAAATCGATCGCGAAATCAGAATTGTAGATCGGATAGTTCAGGAAGTAATCTCGAATGGCATCACCCTTGTATCCTATGCATAGAACGAAATTGCGGATCAGATAGTGGCGATAATGTTTCATGATGTGCCATAGGATTGGCCGTCCGCCGATTTCCACCATTGGCTTCGGCTTGAACTCTGTTTCCTCGCGCAAACGGGTGCCTAGGCCACCACACAAAATGACAGTACTGAGTTCAGAAGGATTTATCATTTTCTCTAACTCCCCCGCAGACGAAGATAACGCCCGTCTGCCTTCGGTTGGGATTGTTGGTCATTAGGGTTAATTCAGCCTTAATCTTCATCATGATTTGCCGACGCGATGACCTGTCGGACTGGATATCGGCTGTTGGGGAGAACATGCTGCCAAGCTTGTTGAGCCTGTGTATCTACAATGATTGGTGCGCGTAGATTGACCGATATTTGCGTGACATTGCCGATCCGACGGGTAGAGACAACAAGCAAGGTCGCGCTTTTTATCGGGTCAATTGAAAGGGTTTCGCAGGCATCACTGATGTCGCTCAGTTCAATTGTCTCTCCGTCTGGATTTAGAGGTGCGACGACAAAGGATAATTCGGCGTCTGTTAGACTTTGGAGAACCATAAACTGTCCGAGTTTTGGATCTGGCATAGCGGCTAGTCCAAATTCCCGATAGTTAGCATAGCCCAGCAATCCCCTTGGCATTGTGACCATGCTGTTTTGGTTGAATTCCATCTGACCAAAACGAGTCTCGACGGTGACGGCGTCTGACTCCGATTCAAGCGTTGGCATGTTTGCCGGGTCTTGAATAGGTGGATTGCTTGGCTCGTTTCGTGTCTGAACTGCTACGGTTGGGGGTGTCATGACATTTACTCCACTCAGTGCTCTACGAATTAACTAACGAAGGAATTGTGTAAGGCTAAGATTCGCCAGTCGCGCGATGACAGCGAATGACGCCTCGACGGCAACTTGGTCTGAGTTCATCTCGGTTATCACGCGCGTGATATCGGTGTTCTCAAGTTCGCCAATCGTTTTCTCGGAAAACAAAACAAAGTCCGACAATCTGGTGTTGACGTTTTCGATGGCGGATCGTGACGCGCCAATTCTCGTCCGAATATCGGAAACTGAATCAATAGCGTTGCCCACAACGGTGAGCGCGTCTTCCAGCGTTGACCGGTCATTCGGGGGACCGATCACGATCATATGCATGCTCCGAATGGCCTGTTCGAAGCCGACTTCATCAGCCGTTACGCCATAAGTCACAGTGAAATTCTCATCGGCCTGGAGTGTTAGTTTGGTGCTATTACCCGCAAAATAACCACTCGCGTCGCCGTCTGAGGTTGGTAGGGTGTAACTTCCTGGCAGGCCGGTTTGATCGATCGGCTGTGTGTCCGTCAATGTTCCAGAAAATAGAAACCGTCCATCATCTTCGACATTGAGTAAGGCCGTGATTTCGTCGAGCATTGCCTGTGCTTGTATTGGCATTGCCAAATCTGCGCCGTTGTCTGCGTTGAGGGCGTTAATCAGAAGTGTCTTGTACTCGCTGATAACGTCAAAGATTTGCGCGACGTTTGTCTCCATATTCTGGAGCCGTTGTTCAGTAAGGTCGTTATTGGACATATATTGCTGGGTACGGACGAGCGAGGTTTCAACATTGACGAGGCGACGTGCGTCTCTGGCAATTCCCGAGAATTGTTCGGCTTTCTTGCCGCTTGAAATCTGAATTTGGCCTGTATTCAGTCTCTCCTGCGCGTTCAGAATATGTGCAAGATTGCGTTCGTGCTGAGCGAAATTGGCGACACGGGTCATGTTATGGCTCCTATCTCACCATCTGCGTTAAGAGGTCGAACATTTCCTGCGTAGCGGACACAACTCGTGCAGATGCCGCATAGGCGTTTTCCAACACGATCATCAATGACATTTCTTCATCAAGATTGACGCCGCTGATCGCCGACGTTTTCTCTCTTAGGCTATCAACAAGAATTTGTCTGGCATCCCGCGTGTCGTTGGCCGAGTTTGCTTGTGCTGCGTTCAGTGACAGAATTTCGCTGGCATATTGAGAGAGCGTTGCGGAACTGGCTGCGAGCAAATTCGTCGCATCAAAATCTAATTTAGCGTTGAATTGGTTCGCCATCGCTTGTACCGCCGTTTTATCACCGACAGCGACCCCCGAATCCGTGGCAACAGCTGTCAACGAACTACTCAGGGTTCCGCGAGAGATGTTGGAAGGATCGGACACGATATCGGACCGAACGCCAATTTGACTAACGATACCGGAATCGCGTGGTTTTAGGTTCCGCGAGCTGACAAAGGTTGAACTGTCAGTAACATAAAAATTATCTGCCCCATTATCATTAATTCGCAATCGGTAACCGGTGCCGTCGGCGATGACAGACGCGAAAATTCCTGCAGTAGACAGTGTTGCGTCGGCGTTGATGGCCGTCGCAAGATCATTCAATGAGTTGCCGGTTGTGTAGGCAATAGCCGTGGTGCCGAAGCTCGCTTGATGAAATGTCAATGATCCCGCGATACCCAGTGAGGCGGTATTGCTCGACAGAAACGACGTTTGATAATCATCATATTCCGTCGCGCTTGTGAAAAAATCGTTGAGGCCTAAAAATTGAGAGGCACCCTTGGTTTCGCTGCCCACGGTGACAACGCTGCTCATTTCATTGAAGGCTACGCTGTTTGCACCTGCAGCCGTAACAACCAGTTTTCCTGAGGCATTTAAGCTGGCCGACGCATTGGTCATGCCGTCAATTGCTGTCACCAGATTTCCGATTGTTGTTGTGGTTGCCAAATTGATGTCGAGCAATTCAACAATCGTACCAGTGCTATCATTGACGGCGACCCGGAATGTGCCGGTCCAAACCGGGGTATCTGTCGATGCCAGGGTTCGGGTTCCGGTGGCAGTGGCTAGTCCGGGGTGGGCAGTGCCCTGGTTGTGCAGGGCATTGATCTCGTTGTGCAACGCCCCGACTAATTCCTGCATTTGTGAATGCAGGTTTGGCAATAAAGTGTCGCGCATGGCGACAAGCCCGGCAACGCGCCCAGATGAAATCTCATTCGTGATGTCAACGCCACCCAACGAGATTCCGTCGATGGCGCCGCTCGTGTGAGTGGTCAATGGGTTGATTGACGATACAGACTTATGGCTGAGGGTTGATGCAATCCGATCAACGAGAGGGCGCCCCAATTTTGTGAGGACTACAATTTCGCCATTGCCGCGGGTGAATTGTTGAATGTCCATCACTTCAGCGACTTTGCTCAAAGCAATATCCCGTTGATCCTGGAGCTCGGAGACGCCTTGGCCCAGCGCTGTGCCTTCCGCGATTTGAATATTGAGTTCTTGAATGAGAGTTAGCTGTGTGTTGACGGAAGTGATGTCGTCTTGAATTTCGCGATCTACTTCAACGCGTAGTGCTTCAATCTGTTCCGCCATATCGACGAATTGTTCGACGAGAAGGCGCGCCCGTTCGACAACATCTGTTCTCAAAGAAACGTTCTCTGGTGTATCGGCTAGTGCTTGAAACTTAGTTGCTAGATCCGCAATGGCGAGGGACGGCGACGTGTCTGAGCTGAGTGAGCCGAAGAGGTCCTGCATTCGCGCATAGAAATCGCTACGGACCTGGGCATCGCCAAGCTCCGTTACGGAACCCCGCAATTCCTTGACCATGAACTCATTTACGGTCCGCGTTATTGCAGCAATTTCAACGCCCGCCCCTTGTCCGGCAACAACGACAGCCTGTTGATGGATGGTTTTTCGTGAATAACCCTCGGTATTTACGTTCGAGACGTTTTGTGCGGTTACATCCAAGGCCCGCGAATTGACTTGCAATCCACTGATGGCGTTGAGAAGGGCGATATTGAGTGACATCGTTCAGTACTGATTTGTGTTGCGTGCTAGGTCTTAGAGTTGGCGGTCGACAGAAAGAGAAAGCGACTGAGTTGACCGTCCTTTGTGCTGGTCACCGAGCTTGCCATCACGCGTGTAGCCCTTTTCCTTTGCTCGGTTCTCCGACACAGCATCGACAATCGCCTTCAGTAATCGGTCATGAGAATCCCGAACTGCGTTGAGGGCGCGAGCATTTTCAGCAAGGGCTATGTCGAAGCGGCCTGCCAATTCCGACAATTCCATGCGCAGGGCGGGTTCCAGAGCTGCAAGAGCTTCAGGTTGCGCGGCGAGAGAACGAATTGTTTCTTCATACAGGATCGTTAGGTCCTTTTTTTCTCCCTGCAGGTTTTCAATCTCATTGACCTGCATGGCCCGTAGCATTTCTACTTCGCTGTTTAAGACACCGATCAGACGGCTTGTGACCCGAATGAGTGCTTCAACTTGGTTGTTGATTGGTCCAGTCATTATGACGTCTCCTGCATGCGCATTAATTCGCGGCCGACGGCATCCGCAATTCCAATTCCGCCAGATTTAGCTAAAACTTTTCCGTATTCCTGCAGCATGAGGGGACGGAATACGTCCTCCCCATATCCACCACCAAATACGCCGTCTGTGCCGATACCCTCGAACATGGTTTCGAGCATCTGCGTGAGGAATACGGCTTCAAATTCTTTGGCAGCTTTCTCAACTTCTTCAGCATTGCCTTTTACCGGCAGTCTTGGAGTGACGGCTGCGGCTGTACGTTGGGCTGTAAGGGCAGTTGCCAGGGATGTATCCATCATCAGAGCACCTGAATTTCTGCCTGGAGAGCGCCAGATGCTTTGATCGTTTGAAGAATGCTGATCATATCGCGTGGACCTACGCCGAGCGTATTTAGCCCATTGACGAGTTCTTGAAGGCTGACGCCAGTTGGCAACATCGCAAGACTGTTTTTTTCTTCCGAAATATCGATGCCGGTACGATCAACGTTTTGCGTGGTTCCAGCACTTGCGAAAGCGTTTGGTTGAGAGACCTGTGGTGCTTCGGTGACTTTGATTGTGAGATTGCCCTGCGCGATGGCCAACGTGCTTATTCGAACGTTTTCTCCGATTACGATGATACCGTTCTGCTCGTCGACCACGACTCGCGCCAACTGATCTGGCGCGACGCGGATTTGCTCAATATCAGTCATCAATGCGATTACGCCGCCGGGGTACTTCTTTGGTACGGAGAGCATAATAGTGCCTGGGTCAGTGGTTTCTGCAGCTTGGCGTTTTAGAAAACGATTAATTGCCGAAACTACACGCCGAGCTGTTGTTAGGTCGGGGTTTCGCAGTGACAGGCGGGCTTTTTTGAGTTTTCGCATGTCGAAAGAAATTTCACGCTCGACGATGGCGCCATTGGCAATGCGACCGCTTGTCGGAATATTTTTGGTTACCGATGCCGCTTTGCCGGATGCGGAAAACCCACCGATTGCGGTTTGTCCCTGCGCCACTGCATAAACTTCTCCATCGGCGCCGATCATGGGTGTTACTAAGAGCGTGCCGCCGAGGAGGCTGGAGGCATCACCCAGGGCGGATACGGAAACGTCTATCCGAGTTCCCTGTCTAGAGAATGAGGGCAAGGTCGCTGTAACCATAACGGCCGCTACATTCTTAGTCTTAAGAGTGACGTCTCGTGTGTTGACCCCAAGCCGTTCCAGCATTCCGACCAGACTCTGTTTTGTGAAGGCGGAATTCGTCAGGTCGTCGCCAGTCCCATTCAAGCCAACAACCAGCCCATAGCCGACGAGCAAGTTGTCCCGAATACCCTCAAAATCGATAATATCTTTGATCCGGGATGTTGCGGATGCAGGCGAATGGACCGTCACACTCATGAGAAGAGCCGCAAGGACGCTACCCCAAAGAAGTGGGGCAGAGGCACTGCGGGCGCGGCTACGGAGCGCTTTGACCAACTTGAAACTGAAATTTTTGCTTAACATTTACATCTACGTCGTGGTTGTCCGCGTTTCTCCATGCGAAAAGCGTGCCAACCGGCCACACTCTTAATTACGACGTAATTTCAATAGGTTATAGTTTTTTGTGGAAATTAGCAGATCATGGGCCGGAAAAGTTGGCCACTGAGATCGGCAATGATTGCCGACTGGGCAGAATGATTTGGTCACCATGATAGATTAAGAAGATTTTAACCAAACCCGATGCAGCTTAACGATGAACGGCACCACAGGTTGCTTAAGATGAAGGTTGGCAATACAGGTCCGATTGGAGTGACGCCCACGCGCCGCCGTGACCGGGCCGGATCAATATCAACCGGGTTTTCGAAGGAAATTTCCGATAATACGCCTGTGGTTGCGGCGCAATCTGCCGGCGGTGTTGCAGCGTTATCCTCTTTACTCAGCGTTCAGGAGGTAAATGACCCGCTTCAGGAACGGCAACGCGCTATTAAACATGGCGAAGACCTCCTCGAAGAACTCGATGAGTTACGTCATGGCTTGCTCATCGGGTCATTTCCTGAAGAGAAACTCAATCGGATCCTGGCGATGGTCAAAACGCAGCAAGAACATCTTGCGGACCCGCAATTACAGGAAATTTTGGGCGAGATAGAGCTCCGCGCCGCTGTTGAATTGGCAAAACTTGGGCGCATGGCATAGAAAATGGTTGCTCATCAAGCGTTTAGGTTAATTTCGTAAATTTCTTCATGGCACTTGAAGTCCGGAGAACCGGTTCATATACTCCGCGCCGAATTCTGAGCGTCTGGAGGTGACATGCCACCGAAACTACCTAAAAATTACAGGCCATCAGAGAAAGAGCCTTTCATGAATGCGAAGCAGCGTGAGTACTTTCGGCTGCGTTTAATGCAGTGGCGAGGTGAGCTTCTCCGAGAAACCAGTCAAACCCTTCAAAGTCTTCAGGAAGATTCGCTGCAGGCCCCCGACATCGCAGACCGGGCATCAGCGGAAACTGATAGGGCCGTCGAATTGCGTACGCGAGATCGGGAACGCAAATTAGTACAAAAAATAGACGAAGCCCTAAACCGGATCGAAGATGGTGAGTATGGCTATTGCGAAGAAACCGGTGAGCCGATTGGGCTAAGGCGTCTCGAAGCTCGACCGATCGCGACATTAAGTCTTGAGGCTCAGGAACGACATGAGCGAATGGAACGAATTTATCGTGACGAATAAACGTCGCTGGAATTCTTTCTAACTGGTTTCTGTCACCCGTTTAGAACGGGAAGACGACATCCAGTATCTGGTTCCCATAGCGCGGTTGTTGAACATCTGAAATATGGCCTTTGCCGCCATAGGAAATTCGGGCTTCAGCAATTTTTTCGTAAGAAATCGTATTATCTGCGGCAATATCTTCGGGTCGTACGACGCCTGCGATCTGGAGCTGCCGAACTTCGAAATTCACACGAACTTCCTGTCGGCCCAAAATAACAAAGTTACCATTGGGTAATTTCTGGGTAACGATCGCCGCCAGTTTTAATTCAATTGTCTCGTCGCGATTGATCGTCCCTTCGCCCTCATTCGTTGACTTGCTATCGAGGTCAATCAGGTTACCGGCATTGACGGTTTCCGGTAGGATACGGCTTAAGCTCGTTTCATACCCAAGAAGCGCATTTGCAGAGGCGTCCTCGTTATTGGTTCTTGCTCGCGTTGTTTTATTGTTGATTTTGGCACTGTCTGAGATCGATATGGTTACCGTTAATAGATCGCCAATCTGGGCAGCGCGCTGATCTTTAAAGAACGCGCGTGCGCCATGGCGCCACAATGAATTTGGTGCTCTTTTTCGTTGGGTAATTTGTGGCATCGGCATTGAAACCGGGGCGTATTGGGGCGCATGGGTGGGATTTTGAATCTGGGTCAATCTTGGTTCGTGCCCAACCTCTGCAAGGCGGGTAAACATGTTGCAGCCGCGTAAGGCCCGGGATGCAATCACGGCAAATCCCACACCAAGTTTTGTCGACATAAAGACTGAATTGCAGAACCGAAACATGTATTTGTCCTTAAAGTATGCCGCCCAAAAGTCCGATTGTGACTCTGCTCGGGCCCGCGACTGTCGCTTCAATGGTTTTTCTGCTGCGTGTATTTTGAACACGAACGACTTCTCCTTTGGCCCCATCGTCAATTGCGCGGCCGCGGGCAGTAATCAACATTTTTTTGGTACGTAGAACGATGGTAACGAGTGATCCCTTTTTCACGACCGTTGGCGGTTTTAAATCGCCATTCCGAATTTGCTTGCCAGTTTGAATGAGCCGTTTAGGTGTTTTGCCAACGATGTCTCTCGTATCCAGCAAGGCATTGCGTCCTACAGCGCTTTGCGGGAGTTCAATGAAATCAAGGTCGGCTTTACGGATAATGTCGTTTCTTTGAAGACGACGCGCGAAAACGGGAACATTGACGACACTGAAAGTACGTCCTGTGACCTGCAAGCGCTCGATACCCCGTTTGCCTCTAGGAATTTCAATGGCTGCAGAAAAAGTGCCGGTTTTGATATTAAATTTAGGGCTGGAAATTCGAATATCGCTTTGTGCCCCTCGTGCGACATATATAGAAAGGTCTTTCTTGGAAAGTTTGATCCGTTGGCTTTTTGGCAAGCCCGATTGACGAAGTGTTTTCTCTAATCTCGAAATAATCTCATCTGTCGCGATGAGATCACCTGGACGGCGCACGACGGTGCGGTCGTAGCGACTCTCTGGATACCAGTCGAGACCTGCGCGGCGGGCGATGTTTTGTAGTTGGCGGGCACCAAATGTTTCGCTTCGACCTGGTGCCGGAGCATTGGCGATGACGGTTTTACTGTGTTTCCCAGCGTCAATGAATAGATCACTAAGCCGAATGACGTCTCGGTCAACGGACACTGCATTCCGCAACGTGGCGGCTGTGGTCGTCTCGACAATGGCCCCGACGATGAAGAATGCGATTGCGTAAGATCGAAAACGGCTAAACATTATTTCTTACCTGATTTGGTTCAAGGTTTGCATCATCTGGTCGGAAGCTTCGATGACGCGGGAATTCATCTCATAAGCCCGCTGCGCGGTAATGAGGTTTGTAATTTCTTGCACGACATTGACGTTTGACGTTTCGACAAACCCTTGGATAAGAGTCCCATAGCCTGCGGAACCTGGTGTTCCGTCGACCGGTGCTCCTGATGCGGGCGTTTCGAGCAACAAGTTGTCGCCCAGCGGATCCATCCCAGCTTCATTGGCGAAATTTGATAGTGTTAGTTGTCCGACATTTTGCGGAGCGATTGTGCCTTGTATCTGGGCGAGAACCTCGCCGCTTGGGTTAATCGTCACATTAATTGCGTTCGCAGGTATTGTGAGACCGGGGCTGACAGCATAGCCATCGGTTGTGACGATAGTGCCGTCAGGACTCAGCTGAAATGAGCCGGCGCGTGTATAGGCGGTTTCCCCGCTCGGCAGAGTAACTTTGAAGAAGCCCTTACCCTGGATGGCGACGTCATAAGTATTGTCGGTGGAGATCAGGTTGCCTTGCTCCGTGATACGATAAACGGCGGCTGTTTTTACACCCACACCAATCTGAACACCGGCAGGGACAATAGTGCCGGTATCAGACGAAGATGATCCGACGCGGCGTTCATCTTGGTATAGCAAGTCTTGAAATTCAGCGCGCTGACGTTTGAAGCCAGTCGTATTCATGTTGGCAATATTATTGGAAATTACTTCCACATTAAGCTGTTGGGCCAACATGCCGGTTGCGGCGATATTTAGGGATCTCATGGCTTACTTACTCTTTAGCTGAAGATAATTGGTTTATTGGGGTTGCTCGGTGAGGCTCTGTATGGCCTCACGCAGTAAACTGTCATCGCCTTTGACATACTGTTGCGATGATTCATAACTCCGCATTGCCGAGATCATATTTGTGACCTCAACAATAGGCTGCACATTGGAACTCTCGATCATTCCCTGTAAAATTTTAGGTTTTAGGGCCGGTTTTGAAGGTTCATCGGTTTTAAAGAGAGATTCCGAGGCTTTTTGTAGCGATTCCTCGTTTTCAAATGTCACGATATTGAAGCGCCCTTTGTCGCCGGTCTTACCACTTATGGTCCCATCGGCGGACACTTCAATTGCACCGTCTTCCGCGGTGATTGTAATTGGTGTTCCTTTGTCGTTGAGCACGGTGTGCCCACCCGTGGTCGCTAGCTGGCCCTTTTCGTTGAGCATAAAATGCCCATTTCGCGTATAAGCATTGCCATCTGGTGTATCGACGACGAAATAGCCTTTGCCATGTATAGCAATGTCGAAAGTGTTTCCCGTTTTGACGAATTCGCCCTCACTATAGTCTCGTACGACAGCTATATCCTGGACATAGGAAACAGTGTCCCCTGAATCCGTTTGCGCCAAATATTCTACGAACAACATCTGTTCGCCTTTGTATCCAGGCGTAGAGGAGTTCGCGATATTGTTCGCGATCGTTTCCATCTGCCTTTCCATTACCGTTTGGCGAGAGAGGGCAACAAGTAAGCCATTTTCCATTAGCGGGTGCTCTTCTGTCTGTCATAACCGGTCGCAGATTTTGCGATCACTCTATGGATGCATATTTCGTGCCATTTAAAGAATTAAATAAAAACAATTACTTAGTGTGCATGACACATGTGTGAGGTGACGATTGTGTCTCTCCATGGCAGGGATTACCCGGCAGGATTTACCGTTCCGTCTAGAGTGCACGGACCTAAATCAGTTCTTAACCCTCATGCTTTACCTTTTCGTCATGTCCTGCCAATCAACGATGTACGAGGAGAGTGACCGTGGCTGATGCGGATGATGCAGAAATGGATGCAGAAATAGATATCGATGATGATATTGATGCACCAAAGAAAGGCCTCACTGGCAAAAAGATCGTTTTATTCATCGTGCTTCCCATTCTTCTACTGGGAGGCATTGGCGGTGGCTTGATGATGACGGGCATGCTGGGTGGCGGTGATGAAGAAGCCGCAAAGGCCGAAACAAAGACCGCTAAGCCGAAGCCGATTCAAACAGTATTCTTTGACCTGCCCGAAATGTTGGTCAATCTCAACGGCACGGGCCGTCGTCAGAACTTTTTAAAGATGCAGGTTAGTCTCGAGCTCACGGATGAAGCGGTTATTCCTGAACTTAAAAAGTTGAGCCCAAGAATCGTCGATAACTTTCAAGTTTATCTGCGCGAGCTTCGGGTTGAAGATCTCCGGGGTAGCGCAGGCGTCTACCGGCTTCGAGAGGAGCTGGTCGCGCGGGTAAACGTTGCAGTTCGACCGGTCGAGGTAAAGGACGTGCTCTTCAAAGAGATGTTGATTCAATAAGACATTTGATCTGGCTCCCAAATATCGGATTCAACGGCGATGACTGAAGATACTGAGATTCCCGAAGAGGAAATGAGCGAGGACGATCGGCTTGCGGCTGAATGGGCTGCAATGGCTGATGAAGATGATGGCGACGCAGATGGTGATATTGCGTCCGAATGGGCCTCAATGGATGAAGAAGGGGCCCTAAAGCAAGACATATACGGCCCACCGACAGTTCAGCCCACGCGCATTCTCAATCAGGACGAAATTGATAGCCTTCTCGGTTTCCGGGATGATGACGATGACGACGCGAATAAATCCGGCATTCTGGCGATCGTTAACAGTGCGCTGGTGTCGTATGAACGACTGCCCATGTTGGAGGTTGTCTTTGACCGTCTCGTACGAATGCTATCGACGAGTCTCCGCAATTTTACATCCGATAACGTTGAAGTGTCCCTTGATAACATTACGTCACTCCGATTTGGCGACTACCTGAATTCCATACCTTTGCCAGCGATGCTTGGTGTTTTCAAAGCGGAGGAATGGGACAATTTCGGACTTCTTACCGTCGATAGCTCTCTGATTTATTCGATTGTTGATGTTTTGCTCGGAGGTCGCCGTGGTGCTTCTCCCATCCGTATTGAAGGTCGCCCTTATACGACAATTGAACGAAGTCTTGTCGAGAGAATGGTTCATGTCATTCTGAATGACCTTAGTGCTGCGTTTGACCCATTGTCGCCAGTTACATTTCGTTTTGACCGGTTGGAAACAAATCCTCGTTTCGCGACCATCGCGCGCCCCGCCAATGCGGTCATTCTCGCAAAACTTAGAGTTGATATGGAAGACCGAGGCGGCAAGATTGAGCTTTGTATCCCTTATGCGACGTTAGAGCCTGTTCGTGAGTTATTGCTTCAGATGTTCCTCGGCGAGAAGTTTGGTCGCGATTCTATTTGGGAAACTCATTTGGCCAATCAGCTATGGCAAACCCATATCGAAATAGAAGCAGTTCTGGATCAAGTTGAAGTATCTCTACATAAGGCTTTGAATCTCGAGGTTGGAAGTCAAATCCTATTGAATGCGGGCCCAGAGTCACCGGTAACGTTGAGATGTGGTACCTCACCTTTATTCGTTGGCACTATGGGCCGGAAGGAAAACAAAATCGCGATAAAGGTTGACGATAAAGCGCCCCGGCAGGGCAAATCTCGGTCGGAGGATTAATGTCAGTTTATACAATCGTCTTTGAAGCTGGTCTTGCTGTCTTGATGACCGTTTTAATCATTTATCGCATCATATTGAATAAGCGGCTGGCGGCCATCCGATCTCAGGACGCAGACTTAAAAGAAATGACAGCGAGCTTCGACGCAGCGTCGCAGCGCGCGGAGGCTTCTGTATCCCGTTTGAAGTCGGCGGGACTGGCAGCTGAAAGTTCATTGCGGGCCGCTATCGCTGAAGCTGAAGGTGTTCGAGCATCTATAAACGTTTCAGCGCCTGCTTTTTTTTCGCCGGACGATAATAGTGAGCCCCTGAGTCAAGAAAGTGCTGCACGACAAGATTCATTTCATAGAGAATTCGATGTTTCACGGATGGGTGGTGATGATGTCGCCGAGCTAACTGATCAGCCGCCGGTAGAAGTACAGTCTGAGGACCGAAAACAGGCTGAGTTGGCGGTGTTAGATGCAATACGTTTAGCAAGGACGGAGGCGTAATACTGTGCTGTCGCGAATTCGGCTACTGCCCGTTTTAATTTTAGTTCTGACGTTTACGCTGTCACTTAAACTGGGGTCCTTATGGGATGGCGCAGGTAGCGTGTTTTCTCCTTCAGTTGCAATCGCGCAAGAAAAAAAGGACGCGGCTACTGAAAATGAACAAAAATCTGATGACAAAATTATTACGCCAAAGAAAACGGGTGGCGATCAGATAGGCCGGTTCGAACCCGGTCTTGTAACAGATTCAGAGTTGGAAATTCTGCAAAAGCTTGTTGATCGCCGGGCAGAGCTCAACGCTCAAGAGCAAAAGTTAGATACGCGGGAACGTCTTCTGATGGCGACAGAAAAGCGTATCAACGCCAAGTTGGACAAACTGAAATTAATGCAAGAGACCATCTCGAATTTGCTGACGAAGCACGAGAAAGAAAAAGAAAAAAAGATGAAAAGCATCGTCAAAATCTACGAGAAAATGAAACCAGGAGATGCTGCCAGAATTTTTGAAGAGCTCGATATGGCAATTCTTCTCGATGTCGTCGAACGTATGAAGGAAGCCAGGACTGCTCCAATTATGGCTAAAATGACTCCGGGGAAAGCGAAGTTGCTAACTGCAGAGCTAACCCAACGGCGAGCACTTCCAAAAATAGATCAGAACAAAAAAAGAGCTAATTAGAGGAAAGAGCGTTCCAGATTTAACGCTCCATTAACTCCCTATGTCTATCTTTCTTCTAGATTATTTGGTTCAACCTGCCCGTTAATTAACGAGCCGATGGAGAGTTAAATGGCCGTCGATAAAAATATGCCTATCCTAATCGTGGATGACTACAAGACCATGCTGAGGATTATCCGAAACCTGCTTAAACAGCTTGGATTCGACAATGTCGAGGAGGCAACCGATGGTACGGCGGCTTTGCAAAAGTTACGGGAAAGCGAGTTTAAGCTTGTTATCTCCGACTGGAATATGGAGCCCATGACAGGAATTGAGCTTCTACGCGAGGTTCGTGCAGACGAGAATATGAAGAAGCTGCCCTTCATCATGGTAACGGCGGAGAGCAAAACGGAAAACGTCGTCATCGCGAAAGAAGCGGGTGTTTCCAATTACATCGTTAAACCAGCAATCCCTTCCTTATGCCGTCTAGCGCGAGAATAATACAATGTCGTCAAACAACGCCGAAAAAGATCTCGATACCGAAATTACAGGTATCCAAACAGGAGATATTCAGCGTGCCGGTGCAAAAGAAATACTCGGTGTTGTAAACTCGATAATTGAAGGGATGAACCGAGACATTCCGTCCATTGACGTTTCCGTGCGAGAAGACCTTGAGAGCCTTGCTTCGTTTATTCAAAGCACGAAACGCGAAATTCTCGATTTACGACCAGACGAAATCTCGGACGAACACTTGCCTGCCGCGAGTGTAGAACTTGACGCGATTGTTCACGCGACAGAGCAAGCAACCAATTCAATCATGGAAGCCGCAGAACAGATTGAGGAAGTTGGTGATGCGGTCGGTGGCGAGATGGCCGAAAAAATTGTTGCGGCAACTACACAAATTTATGAGGCCTGTAGTTTTCAAGACATCACAGGACAACGCATTAGCAAAGTTGTCGGTGCCTTGCGTGAAATTGAAGAAAAGATAGATGACTTGCTAGGTGCTTTTGGTGAGACCGACCCAAGTTCCCGTGAGGCACGTCGTGAAGAACGTGAAAAAGAACGCGCAGAAAAACGGCAGGATGCCGTTGCTGACGGAGAGTTGTTGGAAGGACCTCAGCTCCCTGAAAATGCCATTAGTCAGGATGACATCGACTCTTTGTTCGAAAATCTTGGCTAAGGCAGGAACAGTAAGCAGCGGGAAAAACCGCTCAATCCATTACTTCTACAGGTTTTAAGTCTCTATCTGCTTCTGCTCGCTTTTTTCGTTGTCTTGAACAGCATTGCGAGGGTCGACGAGGCTCGATCAAAAGCTGTCGCCGGCAGCTTGAACTCTACGTTTACCTCACGCGGTACGTTGGCTGACAAATCGAAGCTTCTTACGTCAAGCTTGGGAAATGTAATCGCTGATGCAGCCCTTTTATCGAAAATTGGAAAGTTGGTTCGGACTGAACTTTCCTTGGCCAAGGTAACCGTCATTAGGCCGGGCCGCGTTTTAGAGATCTCCGTACCAAGTGCTTCGATCTTCCTATCTGGTCGGGCCGCAATCGATCCACTGCGCCGTCCCCTAATTGATCGAGTAGCCCATACTTTGATTACGCCGCCTTCAGGTGTGCGGTATGACGTTGAAATTTTGAATGGAATTGCAAGGCATGACGATCTTGCGGTCGCGCGGTCAGCCTATATGGCGAGCGTATTTGAAAATGCAGGAATACCCCAACGCAACGTTATTGCTGGGATTGAACAAGATGCGCCCGGTGAGGTTCTTCTGCGATTTTATGTGAATCCTCGTCAGGAAACGCCGTTGACGTTTGATACGCAGGCGAACTGATGAGGTGGGACCAACAAAATTTAGCGATAAAGGAATCAGGTGGCCCGGCCTGGCTCGTAACTTTTGCCGACGTTATCGCTCTTCTGCTGGCCTTTTTTGTAATGCTGTACTCTACGCAAAGAATCGAGAATGGAAACTGGCAAGCATTAGTTGATAGCTTGTCGCAAAGCCTTCAGGTCGAGCAAACTTTGGAGTCGGCGAAGCCCACCGCGGAACAGAATGCAAAAACTCTTAATCGGCAAAAAGGCGCCGCTCTATCATATCTGGAGACCTTGTTTCGTGCCTTGCGCAAGACCGAACCGGCACTTGCTGGTGTCATGTTGCAACAACGAGAGAACCGGCTCTTTGTAAGTTTTCCAGCTGATCTGTTGTTTGCACCTGGTCAAGCTGACCCAATACCCGCTTCTAGAAATCGGATTGCAGCGATAGCCAATCTTCTTCGAAATGTTTCGAACCGCGTTGATATTTATGGGCATACTGATCCGTCTCCGGTTTCTGGTCATATATTTGAGTCTAACTGGGAACTGTCTTTAGCGCGTGCTGAAGCGATCGCTGGCATGATGAAGTCTGCCGGTTACGAGAGACGGATGGGGGCATTTGGACTTGGCGATAGCCGGTTCGGAGATCTTCGCTCAATCAAATCTCGGTCACGCCAGTTGCAGTTAGCGAGACGAGTTGACCTGGTCATAAGACCGGTGCGCGAGGATCGCCGATGACCTGGCAGTATCATGAAATAAAACTGACTCGGTTCACTTGGTTCTGGACATTCGTCTTGGCAACGGTGATCGGGTTAAATGCTTCAACGGCATTGGCTGAGGCTGTTTCGGTTCGAGCAGGCGTACATCCTGATTATGGTCGCCTGGTGTTTGATTGGCCGGTTGCTGTGCAGCATTCTGCAAAAGTTAGAAATCGAACCCTGATTATTCGATTTAACAAGCCCATCGAGCCATCATTTGGTCGTGTGACACAGGTTCTTCGGGACTATGTCACAGATATTCGTACAGCATCTGATGGGAGAACAATTGTCGCGCCGCTTCTTGAACAATTTGCGGCTCGTACGTCTGTTGCCGGTACCCGCGTTATTGTTGATCTGTATTCAGATAAAAAAGCGGCACGCATTTCCGCAAAAAACAAGAAGCGAACCGCGCACCCTGTAAGACCGATACGCCTTGGACCCAAAGCGAACCGCCGAAACGCCAATCAAAAGGTCGTAAAATCGGTGTCACCGTTAAATTTGAAAAATACGCTGAAGGTTCGGGCTGGATATTTTAAGAATTATGGCCGCCTTATATTCGATTGGCCCAAGAAAGTCGGATTTACGGTGGATAGAAAAGGCCGCGCTGTTGCTATTCAGTTTAACGCTGCAGCCAAATTCAATATCGGAGAATTACGCCGTCAGTTACCAAGCCAAATTAGCGCAGCGATTTCCCGCTCTAATCGGCGTGGTCTGGAGCTTTCGCTGGTTGTTGCTGCAGACTCGCAGTTGAGATATTTCCACAATGGTGCCGCGATTGTTTTCGACGTTGTTGCGCCAGGGACAGGGCGTCGGCCAGCAACAAAGACAGTGGCGACAGCCGGATCCAGAGAAATAAAGAAACGCCGCGCTTCTGAACGGAAAAGTCGGAAAAAGAAGGCGCGTCCTAGAGCGCTAGCGTTGGTTAGTGTTGATGCTGCGCGACGTGGTACGGAGACAGCAATTCGGTTTAATTGGCGCGTCCCTGTGGCGGCGTCAGTCTTTCAACGGGCTGGTTCCTTGTGGATTAGCTTTGATCGTGCTGCCCGGATCGATCTTGGAGCGATCAAGGTAATCGGAAGTGCCTTATTTCGAAAAGTAGAACAAAAAATAGGTGAGGCTGACGTTCGCGTTTATTTGCCTTTTGGTGCCGATTTGCATGCGTCGGTGCGCCGCGAGGGAACAAACTGGATTGTTGAAGCAGGACCTGGACGCAAGCGTTTGCGTCAGGAACTCAAGCTGGTTGTTCAACGGGAGACGGGGCGCGGTACAGAACTTCTCGTGAAGACCAAAGAGGCCCGTCGGATAATGGTCGTTAAAGATAAATCCGTGGGTGATGGTGCCTACGCGATTCCGATCCGAAGCGCCGGCGTTGGAATAAGAGTTAATCGTAAATTCCCAGAATTTGAACTTCTGAAAAGTCAGCAAGGGCTGGCTATAAAACCTTTGAGCGAAGATGTTCGAGTGCGCATTACGCCGAAAGGGGTTGTGGTGTTTCGCAAAGGGGGCCTAACGATTTCCCCTGATTTCGACAAAATGGTCGTTAAGCGTACCCAGGATAGAACGACGCGACTCCTCGATTTTGCTGGTTGGCGGTATGGTCCAGTTACGGCGTTCCAAAAAATAGAGCATGAGCTATTACGCTATGTCACGCGTCCCAAGGGGGTACAGCGCAACGCCGCGAGGTTGGGGTTGGCTCGGTTCTACGCATCACATGAGATGGGATCAGAAACCTTGGGCGTTTTGTCGGCGTTACTTCGGTCTGATCCATCTCTTATCAAGGATCCCGGAATTCGGGCCCTTCGCGGCGTCGCAAATTACTTCATTCGTCACTATGACGAGGCGGACGCAGATCTGGCGCATCCGACTTTCGCCGGCATACGAGAGCTTTATCCGTGGCGTGCGGCGATTGCGGCCGCACGTGGCAATTGGGTGGGCGCGGAAAAACTGTTCTCGGACACTGATACTCTGATTACGACCTTGCCATCCCGAATGGCTGTACATTTTGGCCTTTTGTCAGCGGAAGCGGCTTTGTCGGTTGGGAAAACGTCAATCGCTGCCACTAGGTTGGGCATAATCGAAACGCTTCCTGCAACAAAAGGGCAGCTCGATCAGCTGGCATTCCTGAAGGGGCATCTGCTCCACCAGCGGAAAAAAATGGATAAGGCGATCCAGCTTTGGAAAGCCGTTGCGCAGCGCGGTGATCGACCAAGTAGAACCAAGGCTGAATACGCCGCGGTAAATGCCCAGTTAAAATTTGGGTCTATAAAAAGGCCGGAGGCTATCAATCGGCTTGAAAGGCTAAAATTTGGCTGGCGCAACAGTGTCTTCGAGTATGATTTACTACAACGCTTGGGTGAACTCTATGCACTTGAGCATAATTTACGAGACGCGTTGGTAACGCTGAGACAGGCGGCCACCTTATATAAAGATATTAAGGGTGCCAGACGGATTACCCTCCAAATGCGGGCACTTTTTCGCCAGTTTTATCTAGAGGGTAAGGCTGATCGTTTAGAGCCGATTGTCGCATTGGGACTGTTTAATGAGTTCCGCGAGTTGACGCCGAGCGGTGCAGATGGCGATCTCATGATTCGGAAGCTGGCCAATAGGTTGATGGCTGTTGATTTGTTGGATGACGCCAGCGCTTTACTCGACCATCAAATAAAATTCCGACTCAAGGGTAAAAAACGCGCGACGGTGGGCGCCAGGCTGGCTTCTATTCGCTTGTCTAATAACAAACCGCTGGATGCACTTGCGGCACTTGACGCGAGTTCCGGCGAGCAGCTCCCGAACGAACTCGGGGAACGACGCCGATTATTGCGATCAGAATCTCTTATGCGTGCGAAGCGCTATGATGAGGCCCTAAAAGTCGTAGAAAATGATTTTTCGGCCAGATTTGATGGGGTGCGCGCTCAGATTTACTGGCGTGCAGGTCGATGGTTTGAAGCTGCTCGAACGTTAGCGCTGATCTCTAGCGGTTTTTCCTCTGAAAAACTCCAAAAGCCAGAGGTTGAGATTTTGTTGCGGCGCAGTGTAGCCCTAGGTTTGGCTGGGAATACAGGGGGAATGGATTTTCTTCGCGAGCGGTTTGGTAAGGCGATGGAGAAATCACACCGGGCGACCGCCTTTAAAGCGGTGGCAGGAGGCGCAAAGCAGACCATAACGGATTTTGCGACACTCGCCCGTCGAGCAGCGGAACTTGATACCTTTCGAGATTTCCTCAAGTCGGTGAGCGGGAAACCGGCAACGCCATCGCGACAGCAAACGGCAGCTGCAAACTAAGTATTCTAAACGGCCTTTTCAATTAGTCGCGAATGTCCTGTAAGAACCATTCGGTTGGGATTTCCATACCTATCTTGCGTTCGATACAGGTCTTGTAGACATGTCCGCCGACGGACGAGAATTGGAGGCCTTGATTTCCGACATTCCGATAGAATGTCACCTGATCCCGGCTGGTACGGCCTAACGATGGATCGGCAATCAAGGCGGCAAAATCAGGCTTGTCTCCGCCCTTACCGCGATCATTAAACTCAGGATCGTCGCCGCCAAACCCTGGGTTAGGGTTCTTCTCAGGAATCCGTTTCATTTCTTCGGTGGTCCCGCCGATAAAGGCAGCCGGACTAAGGCCGCGCTCCGCCTGAAAGCGCTCGGTTTGTTTCATTTGTAGGCCAGCGGTTCCCTGACGAATGACGACATCGAATTTGTCCATGACGGCATCGCTAATTTCGCGCCGACCCAAATTGGTGACATGCATTCCAGGTTCAATCCAGTCAGGATCATAGACAGGGACCATCGAATCTGTGCAGGTCGACAAAATATCGCAACCAGAAACGGCTTCTTTTGGGGTGTCGACCGCGATGACCTCAAACGGCATTTTCTCGTTCATTTCAGCCGCATATTCCTCGCGGTGGGCTGCCGTCGGACTGTAAATTTTGCACTGTTGGATATCCCGAACGCTGGCAAATGCGTCGAGAAATGTTCTTGCCATACCACCAGATCCAAGCATTCCCACGATGTGAGAATCTTCCCGTGACAAATATTTGACCCCGATTCCGGCGCCACCACCAACCCGCATATGCTGAATATGGCCGTCATTAATAAAGGCGAGTGGCTCACCGTTATTCGTGTTAATTAATAGGACAACGCCACAATAGGTTCCGGGTTCGCGACAGTATTTTTCTTCGGTCCAGTTCCCGCTTTCATCTTCCGGCCAATACATCACGTCGGATTTCATCCGGATTGCAAAGAACCCGTCATTAGCACCTTCCATGGTGCCCCAGCGGAAATATCCATCTTCTCGTTCTGCTGGCATATACATGTCAATTCTTGGGCGATGGATCGCCCCCCCGGTTGGGAGCTTTTTAAAAGCTTCTTCCTGGACGCGGATACAATCCGCCATTTCAAGTACGTCAGCGACAATTTCATTGTTGATGATAAGCATCTGTCTCTCCCTGGATTTCCTGGAAGGACGATATCAAACAAGCGGAACGGGCCCAAGGGGTGGAGCCAACGTTCGCGTACAAAGATCTGTTTTGAGTGGTCTAGCCGCCGCCGTAGCTTCGGATCAGCGAGCCGGCAACCAAATACCAGCCATCAACAAGGACAAAGAAGATCAGCTTGAAAGGCAGCGAGATCATAATCGGCGGTAGCATCATCATACCCATAGACATCAGGACTGATGCGACGACCATGTCGATAACCAGAAACGGTACAAATATGAGAAATCCAATTTCAAAGGCACGCCGCAATTCACTAATCATGAAGGCGGGTATCAGAGATCGGAGTGGTGTCTTGTCGGCGGTTTCTGTTGGCGGTGCTTTTGAAATTTCGAGGAACAGCTTCAGGTCCTGTTCCCTAACATGGTTCATCATAAAACCATGGACCGGCTTGACGCTGCGGTTAAAGGCCTCTTCTTCGTTGATTTCGTTGGCCAGAAGCGGCGCGATTCCAGCCTTGTAAGATTGTTCAAGCGTCGGCGCCATAACAAATGCCGTAAGGAACAACGCTAAGCTGATAAGGACAGCATTTGGTGGCGTTTGCTGGACACCAAGTGCATTCCGCAAAAATGAAAGTACGACAATAATCCGGGTGAACGATGTCACCATGACAAGGATCGATGGTGCTAAAGAAAGCACCGTAATCAACGCAATGATCTGAACGATCCGACCGGTTGCCGAGGCGCCGTCTCCTAAATCAAAAGACATGCTTTGGGCCGAGGCAGGTCCACCGAAAATAAGCAAGCCTACTATAATGACCCCACCTAATCCCCAAATGCCGAGCCGTTCACTCATACTGAAGGATCCTTAGCTAGTTGGGAGCGAGCGGTGTCCACTGATTCCGGTGATGGCGTGATACCCATTTCAACAACGAGTTCACTGGTCGGGCTTATCAAGATTAGGTGTTCGGTATCGTCGCGGCGTAAAAGCAAAAGTCGCCGTTTGGAGTCAACTGGTGCAATTTCAACGACCTCCAGTCGTCGTTCTCCTGCAACTGGCCGTACGGTTCCACGTAAAGCGCCGTACCGACGGGCGACCCAGGCCAGTAAGCCGATTAAGGCGAGGACAAAGATCAATGCCAAGAGGAAGCGGAAATAGGTTGAGACCTCCAATTCCATCTATTTCTTTCTATCTGATGATGTCGACTCCGCTGAGCCATAGGCGGAAACGGCCCGTTGCCGGGATGTAACACCCTGTAGACTTTCGGATATCTCCTGATGTTGCTTGGTGAGCGTCGTTATCAGTCGGTCCAGATCGTCGGTGAGGGAGATCAATTTCGATTTAAAAATCGGCCTGTTGTCCCGCGGAAGCTTGCTGATATTTTCGCAAAGAACCTGAATTTTGGCGTCGAGATCAGACAAATCGAGGCCATTTCCTTGCGCGGCATGGTCCCGAAACGCATTGATCAGGCCAGAAGCCTGTTCAAATTCTTTGGTCAGCTCCGCAACCTCGGTCATAGGTCTTATTCGTCCATTAATTGTTCATTAGGACGGTCGCAAATCATGGTTAAAAAAGACTGAAGGAAGTGCGTTAGTCTTCGCTTTTGCTTTGGACTTCGAGGAAGTCTGCTGTTGTTGAGGCAGCAGCACGGTTTTCTTCCTGAATTTTATCGAAGAGCTCGCGCCGCAATACCGATATTTCAGGCGGGAATTCAAATCCCAGCTTGATCGATCGTCCGCGAACTTCGACGACTGTTACCTCGATGTTATCGTTTATAACGACAGACTCACCGACTTTGCGTGTTAGATAAAGCATATTGGCCTCGCCACTACCTGTGCCGCTTGCGACGTAAACTACGTCCGACCCGACGCCACCAGATAAAACTAAGTGTGTTTACAATTTCTTTACAACGGCACCTGATAATCAAATTTATCTAAAATCCGGCTGATCACATTTAACGTTTCCGGTGCGATTGGCCGACAGTACCGCGTAACAGGTTTCCAGGTGATTAGGGCGTAGGGACGCGATGGATCTTAACAAAACACCGATATTTTCGTTGATCAACCGGCGTATGGGTTGGCTTACGCAGCGCCAAAATATTCTGGCGCATAACATTGCGAACTCGGATACGCCGGGTTTCAAGCCGAAAGACCTTAGCAAGAAAAGTTTTCAAAGAATGTTGGAAACTCCACAAGCGTCGATGACGATGACGCAAACGAGTGGTTCTCACATCGCACCGCGGCACGTTAAAGGACCTTATCGCCATGAAGTTGCCAAGGACACTTACGAGTCTGCACTTGGCGGCAACGCTGTGGTGTTAGAAGAGCAGTTGATGAAGGTCTCAGAAACGCGGGGTGCACACTCACTTGCGACCAACTTGTATCGGAAGCACGTCCAGATGCTCAAACAAGCAATTGGGCGTGATCGGTAGAGTAGGAGTTCGGCCATGGATTTAATGAAATCAATCAAGATATCGGCGGCGGGCATGAAGGTGCAGGGCGTTCGATTAAAAGTTATCGCCGAGAATCTCGCGAACGCCGATTCAATGGCTTCCCAAAAGGGTGGTGATCCGTATCGCCGACAGATTGTTAACTTTCACAACGTCCTCGACAACGAGTTAGGCACCAAGCTTGTAAAAATTCGGAATTTCGATGTCGATAAGGCGGAGTTTAGGAAACAGTACGATCCTGGGCACCCAGCCGCCGATAAGGACGGTTATCTAAAAATGCCGAACGTCAATTCACTGATTGAAATGATGGATATGCGCGAAGCACAGCGGTCTTACCAAGCCAATCTGAGGATTATCGAAGTATCGAAATCGATGATTCATAAAACAATTGGATTGCTGGGCCGATAATCGATGTTCTTTCGAATAGGAGAAATCAATGGTCGCTAATGTAGGCGCAGCTGCGTCAGCCTACGCTAAATTGGGCAAAGTTGGTTCTGTCTCGGGGATGGAGCCGCGGGTAGGAGATCCAACCAAGAATTTTTCTGACATGCTCGGTGATGCTATGAAAGGCGCTATCGAAACAGGTCGTCACAGTGAGGCGATGAGTGCGAAAGCTGTAGCGGGCACTGCAGATCTCCGCGAAGTCGTGACCGCTGTTACCAATGCCGAGGTTACATTGCAGACCGCTTTGTCGATCCGGGATCGCGTCATTCAGTCCTATCAAGACATTATCAGCATGCCAATTTAGGAAGTCCTGCCTCTATGGGGTTTTAAGCGGGGAAGCGAAAAGACCAAAATGAACGCTGTCGATATTATTGAAATATCGCGAGATGCATTGATCGTCATGTTGAAGATCAGTGCCCCCGTGATGTTGATTGCCCTAATTGTCGGTCTCAGCATTTCGCTGTTTCAAGCACTGACACAAATTCAGGAAATGACACTGGCATTTGTTCCCAAAATTTTGGTGATATTCATATCTTTGCTTGTGTTCATGCCCTTTATGCTGACCTCCATGACGACGTTTACACAGGGTTTATTCGACCGGATAATCGCGTTGGGTTAGCGGCGCGTGTTTCAAAACCTTGTCACAGGAGACGTCTTTGCCCTGGCGTTTGTATTCGCCAGGGTAGGGGCTGTGATGATGCTGTTGCCGGGCTTTGGCGAGGTATTCGTCAGCGCCCGGGTCAGACTCGTTCTGGCTTTTGCGATTACCATTGTCATTACACCGGCCGTAAATTCCTCAATTCCAGCGCTGCCTGATGGTCCCATGGGCATGCTCACAATTTTGGGGCGAGAGATGGCAATCGGTCTGTTTCTTGGCGGGCTTACACGGATCATGATCGCCGCCCTTCACACTGCCGGAACGATCATGGGGTTTCAAAGCAGTTTGGCGAATGCTCAGCAATTTGATCCGGTTAACTCGACGCAAGGCTCCTTGGTTGGGACGTTCTTCAATATCCTTGGCGTCTTTTTGATCTTTATGAGCGACCTGCATCACATGATGCTGATGGCGGTTGCTGATTCATATCAGGTATTTCAGCCCGGAGAACCTCTGCCGATCGGCGATTTTGCGGAAACGGCGATCAGAACCCTCAGCGACAGTTTTCTGTTAGCCATGCAAATTGCGTCGCCGCTAATTGTGATGGGCATGTTGTTCTATCTTGGGCTGGGTTTACTCGCCAGGTTAATGCCTCAGGTCCAGGTCTTTTTCATCGCTATCCCAATTCAAATCGGACTCGCTTTTATGGTTATGGCCGTTTCGTTGTCGGCTGGCATGATGTGGTTTCTTGATTCTTTTCAAGGGAAATTTCAGGGGATCTTGCTCGCAGGATAAATCATGTCTGAAGATTCCCAAGATAAATCGCAAAAAACTGAAGAGCCAACTCAGAAAAAGTTGGATGACGCCCGTGATAAAGGGCAAGTCGCTACATCTCGTGAGGTCAATCACTGGTTCATGATTCTCGCCAGCACGGCTTTTGTTGCGCTGCTGCTACCGACCCTCATGACCGATCTCAGCGGAGTTTTTGTGAAGTTTCTTGAACAGCCACATTCAATTCCCATCGGTGCGGGTGGTTTTAGCGGAGTCTTGGCTGACACTGTTTTGGAGGTCGTTACGGCCTTAGCCCCAGTAATGATATTGCTGATCTTCGCTGCGCTCGGTGCTGGCCTTGTCCAGAATGGTTTTATTTTTGCGCCGGAGTCGATTAAGCCAAAGCTGGAAAAGATTTCCTTGAAGAGCGGCATTAAGCGTCTGTTTTCAGTGAAGTCGTTTCTCGAATTTGCCAAGGGCGTTTTTAAACTCGCCATCGTCGCATGTGTCGCTATCGCAGTGCTGTGGGATGATTTCGTTGGCCTCGAACAAATGCCGCTCATGGCGCTCCCGGCGTCGATGGGAAAAATGCATGAGCTGGTTGTCCGGTTGATGATCGGCGTTCTGGCAATTATCTCGGTTATCGCGTTGCTCGATTTTCTGGTGCAACGGGTGCAGCACACCAAGCAAATGCGGATGTCGCGCCAGGATATTAAGGACGAGATGAAGCAATCAGAAGGCGATCCGCAAATTCGCGGTCGCTTACGTCAGATTCGCCGCGAACGTGCTCAACAACGTATGATGCAATCTGTCCCTGAAGCTTCCGTCGTCGTGACCAACCCGACCCATTTTGCGGTAGCATTAAAATATGACCTGGACACGATGGCGGCACCATCCGTTCTGGCAAAAGGTGCGGATCATGTCGCCTTTAAAATTCGTGAAATCGCAGAGGAGAATGGCATTCCGATAATGGAGAATCCGCCATTGGCCAGGGCGTTGCATGCCACCGTTGAGATCGGCGATGAAATTCCTACCGAGCACTATAAGGCGGTCGCGGAAGTTATCTCGTACGTGCTGCGTTTGAAAGGAAAATTGCCCGGCCAGAACCGGGCCTAGGCCCAGCGCTGACCGTTACGGCTAACCCCTAGAGTTTGAAATGGTGACGGACTTCTTCGGGGAATAGGTCTTCGACTTCGAGCTTCTTGTGCAATGTGCCTTGCTCAAAGCCAAACTGCAGGAAGGCTTCCAGCGTTGTACGGTTTGAGTCGATGCCATAAGGCCATTGCTCTTCACCGAACATTTTATGATTGCTCTCGAGTCCGTCGTAATAGTTCCATGCGACAGGAAATTGAGACACTGTGAAATTGGCGATGCGCTCGAAACTACGCGCCTTGGCTTCTTCAAATGCGGTCATCAGGTTTAAGGCGACCCATGGTTCTTTTTCAAACACATCGCGCCGAACAGCGACCGTGTGCATGATTGGGAAGATGCCGGTCTCGTTGAAATATTTTTCTTCTTCTTCACGGTAATTCGGGTAGAGCTGAACGACCCTTGGATCACCGGCGTTAAATTCATTCGGGGGACGCGCAGAAAAGGCACAATCGAGATCGCCATCGAACATCATCTGCATCAGCGACCGGTCCGTAACAATTGTCAGGTCGATATCATCGGGTAGGTTCAGTTGAGACGCCTCCTGGCGGCCCGGATCGTTAATGCCCGATTGGAACCACGTCGCGCTGCTGAGGGGAACACCAGCGGTATGTTCCATCCAGCCACGCGTATAAATCCCAGCGGTCTGACCCCATTCGGGGACGCCGATGCGTTTACCCTTGAGGTCGGCAGCAGATTTGATGGGGCCGTCCTTGAGCATATAAATTGAGGAATGGCGGAAAACGCGCGATGGGAAGATTGGGATCAGGACAAAAGGTGCGTCGCCGCGGGAAATCCAAGAGGTACTCATGCCCATTGAAATTTCGGAGATTTCCCATTCCTGACTAAATAAGAAGCGATGGAAGATTTCTTCGGGGCCATGGTTGATGACAGTTAGGTCAATGCCTTCAGGCTTTACATGACCGGTTGCCATGTCTTGAACATGGTCATATCGGTTCATCGCCATGGTAAGCTTTATGTCAGCCATTTAATTCTCCGCAATTTCGGTTCTAAGGTTGCGCGTTTGTACCGGACCAAATCGGAAAACGCTAGGGGTGCCGCGCTTTTTCGATGGCTTTCCAGATGCGTTGGGCAGTCGCGGGCATTTTGATGTCTGTGACCCCCAACGGGCCTAACGCATCTAGGATAGCGCTAATCACCGCGGGAGTTGCCCCTACCGTGCCACCTTCGCCAGCGCCTTTCACGCCAATGGGGTTGGATTGGCAGGGTACTTCGTGAAATTCCATGTCAAAGGAGGGTAAAGTATCAGCGAAAGGCATGGCGTAATCCAAAAGCGAACCGGTCATTAACTGTCCAGAATCGTCATCAAAGACGACATCTTCTGTTAGAGCCTGTCCAACACCTTGGGCAATACCGCCATGAATTTGTCCGTCAGCAAGCATTGGGTTGATAACCACGCCGATATCATCGACCACCGCATATTTATCGAGGCGAACGGAGCCCGTTTCGGGATCAATCTCGACTTCGCAGATATGGCACCCGTTCGGGAAGCTTGGTTGCACTGCGGCATAGGCACCGGTGCCTGTAAGGCCAACGCCGAGCTCCTGAGGGATGCCTGCTGGTCGAAATGACGCCATCGCAACGTCAGTGATGGGCATTGAACGGTCAGTCCCGGCAATAGTGAAGACGCCATCGGCAAACTCAATATCGCTGGCATCTGCTTCCATGAAATGGGCTGCAAATTTTTTACCATTTTCAATAACGGCATCTGCGGCGTAACGCATGGCGCTACCTGCCAAGACCGTGCTTCGGGACGCAACGGTTCCCCGGCCTGAAGCCACGCTCGCTGTGTCGCCTTGTTCCAGCTGAACGGTGTCAAACGGGATGCTTAACCAGTCAGATAGCATCTGGGGATAGACGGTTTCATGGCCTTGCCCGTGATTGAAGGTGCCGGAAAAAATTGTGCAGGAACCGCTGGGGTCGAAGCGGATATCAACGCTTTCATTAAAATTTCCGCAATCATCTATGTAGTAGGAAATTCCAATACCGCGCTTAAATCCTTTAGCTTCGCTGTCTGATTTTCTAGCGGCAAACCCATTCCAGTCTGCGAGTGTCACACATTTGTCCAAGACCCCTGCAAAGTCGCCGGAGTCATATATGAACTTGGTGTGGGTCGTGTAGGGCAGGGCGTCGGGTGAAATCATGTTGCGCCGTCGTAATTCTACACGGTCGATCCCGGTGGCGAGTGCGGCTTTGTCTGTTAACCTCTCAATCGCATAGATGCCTTCTGGCCGTCCTGCCCCGCGATACGCTGACGTTGGCGTTGTATTCGTAAAGACGTGACGGCTTGCGATATCAACAGTTGGTAGGTGGTAAACTGAGGTCGCAATTCGGAGAGAGAAAACAAGGGGGATATAGCCAGACCCCGGAATATAGGCGCCAGCGTTTTGCAGGGCACGCCAGCGCATTGCGAGAAACTTCCCGTCTTTATCGAGGGCAAGAGTGCCTTCCAATACTTGGTCCCGGCCTTGATTGTCCGCAAGCATTGCTTCGGAACGGTCACCGATCCATTTGACCGGACGCCCGACACGTTTTGATGCCCACAGAACCAACGCATCTTCGGGATAGGTGGCACCTTTCATGCCGAAACCGCCGCCGACATCCTTTGAAATAACACGGAGCCGCGATTCCGGGATTTTAAGCACGGACTGGGCAATCGCTGTGCGTGTGTTGTGTTGTCCCTGACAACTGTTGTGCAGCGTATAGCGATCATCAGCGGGGTTATAATCGCCAATGCAACCGCGGGTCTCTATGGAAACGCAGGCGAGCCGGTTGTTGCTGATGGATACGTCCACGACATAGGCTGCGTTCTGAAAGGCGGCATCACTTTCGGCTTCATCGCCGTAATGGATATCTGTAGCGATATTGCCGGGGGCGTCGTCGTAAACCAGCGGGGCACCATCCGCGATCGCTGCTTCCGCGGTCGTTACGGCTTCGAGAATGTCAAATTCGGCGGTTATTAAGGCGGCAGCGTCGCGCGCTTGAGCTTCAGTTTCGGCAATAACGAGCGCGATCCGCTCGCCCACAAACCGCACTTGATCCTGAGCGATTACCGGCTGTTCGGTACGATAGCCCGCGGATAGCCCCATCATTTGTGGCAAATAGACTGTCGGAATGCCACCTAAATCATCCTCAGCCGCGTCTACGCCGGTAAGGATCGCAATCACGCCTGTCGCTGTTTCTGCGTCACGCGTGTCTATCGATTTGATCGTGGCGCTAGGTACTTGCGCATAAACAATGGCAGCATGAGCCAAGTGGGGAGGATTGATATCGTCGATATAGGTTCCGCGACCAGTCAAAAATCGTGGGTCTTCTGTTCTTGGTACCGATTGGCCAACACCAAACTTCATCGGAACATGCTCCTGCTCATTGTTGGTCCCATTTTAGCAGGCTTTGGCGCGCTGGAAATCCCTGCCTAACTTGGTTTAGTTGGCGTTCGAAGAATATCGGCATAGCGGGAGACCCTGGCAATGAGTTCTTCGGGATCAATGAAAAAGGCTTCTACGATCTCACGATTATCGACTTGGATATTGGGTGCCGTTGTTAGGTCTATTCTAAAAACCTCAGTGTTCTTGAGGTTGCCGCAGCGAAGCAGGTCATCGGCATTGAGGTCTAGCCCCAGCTCTTCCTTCATTTCCCGGACGGCGGCTTGCTTGGGTTCTTCTCCAGTGTCGATGGAGCCGCCTGGTAATCCCCAATCCTGAATATAGGAGTGCTGAACTGCCAAAACCTTTCCTCCAAACCAGATGACGACAGCAACGCCGGGCCTTTTAGGATATCCAAAGCGCCGTAATTTGACGATCACGCGAAATCCGACTCTGTAGATGAGCCTAATGATCGCATCGAGAAGTAACTCGCCGGACTTTTGGGATTGTTTTCTGTAGGATGCCATTAAATGCAGTATGCGCTCTTTGCTGCGTTCCGTCGAAGGATGCTTACGGGGTATATGAAAACAGCGCAGCTATTTTGTTGTAATCGAGGAGGTCGACATGGATGGAACGGCACCATCAAACGCAACCGGGCCTGGTAAAGCACCAGGGTTTGCTAAAAATCCGGATAAAGTTCTGGAGTTTGAGCCCAGTCCGCGACGTATTCGTATTAAGTTCAATGGTGAAGTGATCGTCGATTCCACCGATGTCATGCTGATGCGGGAAGGTGGCCGTGTGCCGGCTCTCTATTTCCCCATGGGCGATGTACGAATGGATTTGTTTGCGTCCACCGATCACACCACGCATTGCGGTTATAAAGGAGATGCCTCTTATTGGACGTTATCAATCGGGGACCGTACTGAAGAGAATGTCATGTGGGCCTATCGAAATCCTTATGACGAAATGTTGGGCATTAAGGACTATGTTGCGTTTTACTGGAACAAGATGGACGAGTGGTGGGAAGAGGACGAGCAGATATTTGGCCATGCCCGAGATCCGAAAAAGCGTCTTGATACCGTTCCGTCGCACCGACCGGTGAAGGTTGTTTTGGGCGGTGAGGTTGTGGCAGAGACGACCAATGCGATGTTCGCGTTTGAAGGCAATCACCCCTTGCGGTTTTACATCCCAGAATCCGATGTGAAGATGGAAATTCTAACCCCAACGGAAACAACATCCGTTTGCCCCTATAAGGGACGTGCCAGTTATTTCTCCGCGATGATCAACGGTACAACATATGAAGATATTGCTTGGTGTTACCGTGAAACCTTGCCCGAATGCCCTCGAATTAAAGACTTGATTTGTTTCTTTAATGAGAACGTCGACGCCGTATTTCTAGATGGCGAAGAATTGCCGCGCCCGGAATCAAAGTGGAAGAAATAGCGGCCTAAAGGTCAGCGAGATTTGGCATGACCTTGTCTCGGAACAGGGTGAAGGATCGCATGGCCTGTTTTAGCGTCATTGAACCAAAGAACAGATAGGCCAGTAAATAGTTAATCCCGAGGATTTCCGACTGTCGGGTAATCTCGGCGATAACCGTTTCTGGGCTGCCCGCGATAACCATTTCCATCTCTTCCCAGCTTTCATAGGAAGCGCCGCGATGCACGTTGAGTCGCTTGGTAAACTCAGTATCGCCGTGGCGCATCCGTAGCCAGTTGAGGTTGCCGATGTGATGCTCAAGCGCTGGCTTAGCGAGTTTTCGGGCTTCTTCGTCGGTGTCCGCGACAACGATGTGCCGTAGTTGGCCGATGGCAGCACCGCCGGGGAACTCGCTCTTTGGCTGGGCCGGGCCACCGCGTTTCTTTAAGGCAGCGACATAGGCATCGATATTCTCTTTGGCCTGTGGAATCGGGCCGTTAGAGGTGAAATGCATTCCCTGTTCGCCCGCCCACTCCGCGCCAACGGTGTTTGATGAGCCATACCAATAAGGGGGTAGGGGCTCCTGATAGGGGCGGAGCGACATCGGAACGTCTTCGTAG